>CALSBI010000015.1:0-170242 GCA_943373145.1 Chitinophaga pinensis | reverse complement strand
TTTTAAAAAGAATGACACGGCCGCCCCTGCCAAAGTGGAGCCCGTGGCAGCGCCCGTTGTGGAAGCGGCACCGGTGATAGCCCCCCCTGCACCCAAGGAAGAATGGGCCGAAGCGGTGCTACCCACCCCAGTCGCCCCAGCTCCCCCAGCGCCTGTAGAGGAAATTGTTCCGGTGCCTATGCCTGTGATTGAGCCGCCCGTGGTAGAGCCAACGCCTGAGCCAGCGCCTATTGCTGAACCAGAGCCCATCGTTACAAAAATTGAAGCCCCCGAACTGGAAGGGCCCAAAATACTCAACAAGATAGACCTCAACGCCATCGACTCTTCTACCCGCCCCAAAAAGCAGGTGGTTAAGAAAGAGGAGAAAAAACCTACCAAACCAGAGCCAGTTGCCAAAGCACCCGTTGCCCCCGTAACTGAGCCCGAACCGGCACCCGTTGTAGCGGAAGCCCCTGCCGTGGTAGAAGAAGAGGCGCCACCGGTGATAGAAAATATCAAAGCCGAGAAACTGGAAGGCCCCAAAATTTTGGGTAAAATACAGTTGCCGGTTGATAATGATACCCGGCCCAAAAAAGACAACGACGAAAAGCGCAAACGCAAGCGCATCCCCATCGAAAAGAAAGGCAATGCCCCTACGCAACAAGGTGGCACAGCGCCCACACCGGGCCGTCCTAATTTGCCCATACAGCGTGTAGGGCAAGGCGGTAACCGCCAAGGTGGTGGCCGATTTACCCCACAAAGGGGCGGACAGCGTCAGCAAGCGGATAGGGAAATCGATCAAAAAGAAATCCAAAAGAAAATACAGGAAACCCAAGCCAAATTGGCCGGTTCCAGTGGCCGTGGCAAAAGCTCCAAAGCCAAGTACCGCAGGGCCAAAAGGGAAGAAATGGCCGAGCAAATGGGTGCCGCCAATGGGGAGGACAACAAACTACAGGTTACCGAGTTTATCTCTGTAAGCGAATTGGCCAACCTGATGGACGTAAGCTTTGCCGAGGTAATCAGCAAGTGTATGAACCTCGGTATCATGGTATCCATCAACCAACGCTTGGAAGCCGACGTAATTGAACTGGTGGCCAGCGAATTTGGATTTGATGTGGAATTTATCGGTGTGGAAGACCAAGCCGAACTGGATGAGGAAGAAATGGAATATGATGATGAAGAGCCAGTGGCAAGGGCCCCCATCGTTACCATCATGGGCCACGTAGATCATGGTAAAACCTCCTTGCTCGATTATATCCGCAATACCAACGTAATTGCCGGCGAGGCGGGCGGTATTACCCAGCACATCGGTGCTTATGAAGTTACCTTGCCCGATGGACGCAACATTACCTTTTTGGATACGCCCGGTCACGAAGCCTTTACGGCCATGCGTGCCCGTGGTGCAAAAGTTACCGATATTGCGGTAATAGTAGTAGCGGCCGATGATGCGGTGATGCCCCAAACCAAGGAGGCCATCTCCCACGCACAGGCTGCCAGCGTACCCATGATATTCGCCATCAACAAAATTGATAAAGACGGCTCTAATCCCGAAAGAATCAAAGAACAGCTTTCGGGCATGAACATATTGGTGGAAGACTGGGGCGGCAAATTCCAAAGCCAGGAACTGAGTGCCAAAAAAGGCCTGAATGTAGACCTGCTGATGGAAAAGATTTTGCTGGAGGCAGAAATGCTGAACCTCAAGGCCAACCCCGACCGCCAAGCCACCGGTACCATTATCGAGGCTTCGTTGGACAAAGGCCGTGGCTATGTGGCTACGATATTGGTACAAAACGGTACCCTCCGCCAAGGCGACATGATTGTATCGGGTCAAAATTTTGGCAAGGTAAAAGCCATGTACAACGAGCGTAACCAACGCATTGAAGAAGCGCCGCCATCCACCCCTGTACTCATTTTGGGCCTGAACGGTGCGCCACAAGCGGGTGAAACCTTTAAGGTGTACGAAGATGAAGCTGATGCCAAAGAAGTGGCTTACAAACGTGGCCAGATATTGCGTGAGCAGGGCATGAGGGCCAAAAAACATATTACCCTCGATGAAATTGGCCGTAGGTTGGCATTGGGCAACTTTAAGGAGCTCAATGTTATCATCAAGGGCGACGTGGATGGCTCTGTAGAAGCCCTGAGCGACTCCTTGCAAAAACTGAGCACACAGGAAATTGTGGTGAAAGTGATACACAAGGCCGTGGGTGCCATTACCGAAAGTGATGTGAACTTGGCCGCTTCATCCGATGCCATCATCATTGGCTTTAACGTTCGCCCTTCTTCACAAGCAGCCCGATTGGCCGAAAACGAGAGCATACAGATCAAACTGTACTCTATCATTTACAACGCCATCGAAGAAATCAAGAGCGCTATGGAGGGTATGTTGGAACCATCAGTAGAAGAAAAAATACTGGCCAACGTAGAGGTAAAAGAAACCTACAAGTTCGACAAAGCTACCGTGGCCGGTTGTTTTGTACTGGATGGCAAAATTACCCGCAACGCCCGTATTCGCATCATCCGCGACGGTATTGTGGTGTATCCAACAGGCGAAGGCGCATCAGCCGAACTGGCTTCGCTGAAACGCTATAAAGATGATGTGAAGGAAGTGATGAACAATATGGAGTGCGGCTTGAGCATTAAAAATTATAACGATATTAGGGTAGGCGACATTGTGGAAGCTTTTGAAGAAGTGGAAGTGAAGCGCACACTGTAATCATTCATTTATTTTGCGATGGGAAATCAGTTTATTAGCAAGCAGGTAGCGGATGGTGTGGCCACCCTTACCTTTAGCGGCAGCCCTGCCGACCTGGCCAACAAGGTGCATGAGTTTTTCATGAGCCGCAATTACAAGCTCAAATCGGGTTCGCCCGAAAGCGGTTTGTATGAGTATGGCAACTATGTAATGCGCATCCTTTTTGGCGCTTTTGTAAAGTATTTTAAATTCCAAACATTTGTTATACCCCAAGGGGAGCAAACGGTTGTACGGGTACAGAAAGGCCACTCGGGTATGTCGGGCGGCGTAATCGGCATGGCCAAATTGAACAAAGAACTCAAGCGCATTGCCGAAGAGATGGAAGGCCTGGGCGACAACCTGGGGATGTACGGTGGCCGCTAATGAAATGCTAAAATTTTGTTAAAATTATTTCCCCCACCATTTCCTAGCGCCTAGTGGCGTATTTTTGTATACTAATTACTTAATGATGAAGCGTATTGTACTTTTTATATTACTGGGTATCGGTGTTTTTGCCGCAAAGGCCCAACCAGCCAAGGTTTTGGCTGATAAGGTGGTGGCCGTAGTGGGCGATAAGCTGATATTGAAGAGCGAAATCGACAACAGCCTCACCGATATGCAGCGCCAAGGGATGGAACTGCCGCCCAATGCCCGCTGCTTAACACTGGAACAGGCCATGGGCTTAAAAGCATTGGTACTACAGGCCGAAAAAGACTCTATCCCCGTACTGGAAGAGGAAATTGAAACGGATATTGACAATAAAATCCGCTATTTCATCAGTGTATATGGCTCAAAAGACGAGTTGGAACGCATAGCTGGCAAAACCATTTATCAAATCAAAGAGGATTTTAAGCAAAGCTTCCGCGACCAAAAGTTGGCGGGCGCCATGCGTAATAAAATAGTGGAGAATATTAAGATAACGCCCAACGAAACGAGGGCCTATTTTGACAAGATACCCAAGGATAGCTTGGCCTATTACGAAAGTGAGGTACAGGTAGGCCAAATAGTCATTTATCCCAAGGCCAGCAGAGAGGCAGAAGAATACTGTATTGAGCAATTGAAGCAATACAAGGAGCAGATAGAAAGTGGTAAAAAAGATTTTAGGACCCTGGCTTCCATTTATACCGAAGACCCCGGCAGTAAGGACAAGGGCGGCGAATACGAAATCAACCGCAACCAAAAAGACCTTGACCCTGTTTGGTTGGCCAAAGCCTTTACCTTAAAAGAAGGGCAAATATCCAATCCATTCAAAACCCGCTTTGGTTATCATATCCTGCAATTGGTTAGCCGTGCAGGCGATGATGCCGTAGTACGTCATATTTTGAAGGTACCGCAAATAACGGCCCCCGAAATAAAGGAAGTTATGGACAAATTGGACTCGGTAAGGGCCCTATTGATAACCGGCGGCATCAAGTTTGGCGAGGCGGTAGCGAAGTACAGCAATGACGAAACGCAAAAATTTACAGGCGGCATGTTGCAGTCTAAAGCGGGCGATACCTATTTGCCCATCGACGAGTTGGATGCCAATATGGTGGCTTTGCTGAAAAACCTGAGCATCGGCCAGTATTCTCAACCCACCGAATTTGTGGACGAGCGTAGCCGCAAGGCCATCCGGATTGCTTACCTCGAATCTCGCAGTGACCCACACCGGGAAAACATGAGGGACGATTACAACAGGATTGCACAGCGTGCTTTGGAAGAAAAGAAAAATGAGGCACTGGAAAAATGGTTTGCCGGCAAAGTGCCCACTTACTATATCATGCTGGATGAAGAGTTCAGGACTTGCGAGGAGATGAAAAAGTGGATTCAAGGAAAAAACTTGGCCAGTAACTAATAACTGCCTTTACAGGCTATCGAAATCCCGAACAGGCAAATCTGCACAAATATGCTGCGATTGCGCTGTTCGGGATTATTTTTGCAGTACATTACCATTATAAACAAATAGGATTGATAGAAAAAAAGAACATAATAAGAGAAGAAGAGAATGCGATACTCGTAGGCTTGGTACACAAAGAGCAAACAGAGCAGCAGGTGAACGAATACCTTGATGAGTTGGCTTTTTTGGCTGAAACGGCCGGTGCCCACAGTGTGAAGCGCTTTACACAAAAGCTGCCGCACCCCGATAGCCGCACATTTGTAGGCAAGGGCAAGCTGGAGGAGATAAAACAATATACCCTGCTTAAGGGCAATATCCATATTGTGATTTTTGACGATGAACTGACGGGTTCGCAAATCATCAACATAGAGAAGGAGCTGGGCATCAAAACCATTGACCGCAGTGATTTGATATTGGACATATTTGCCCGTAGGGCGAAAACGGCACAGGCCAAAACCCAAGTGGAACTGGCGCAATACCAGTACATTTTGCCCCGCTTAAAAGGTATGTGGAAGCACTTGGAAAGGCAAGGTGGTGGCGTAGGTACCCGTGGCCCTGGTGAAACAGAAATAGAAACCGATCGCCGTATTGTAAAAGACAAGATCAGTCTTTTGCGCAAGCGATTGTCTGAATTTGATAAGCAAGCCTTTACCCAGCGGAAAGACAGGGGTGAGTTTATCAGGGTAGCGCTGGTAGGTTATACCAACGTGGGCAAATCCACGCTAATGAACTTGTTGGCCAAGAGCGATGTATTTGCCGAAAACAAGTTGTTTGCCACTTTAGATACCACTACCCGTAAAGTAGTGTTTGAACATACGCCTTTTTTGCTCAGCGATACGGTTGGGTTTATACGCAAACTACCCCACCATTTGGTAGAAAGCTTCAAAAGTACCTTGGATGAAGTGCGAGAGGCCGATGTGCTGCTGCATGTAGTGGATATTTCGCATGCCCAGTACGAGGAGCAGTTGCTGGTGGTGAACAAAACCTTGGCCGAGCTGGGTGCGGCCGAAAAGCCGGTGGTAACCATTTTTAACAAGATGGACTTGTACGAAAAAAATACGTTTGACCAGTGGTTGGAGCCCGAAATAAAAGAGCAGATTTTAAGCGAACTAAAAGAGCGTTGGGAAAACGAAACCAAGGGCAATTGTGTATTTGTATCTGCCATTGAAAAAAGGAATATCGATGGCCTGCGCCAAACCATCCTTAACAAAGTGCGGGAAATGTACCGGATACGTTACCCCTATAAGGCCGAGTTTTTCTTTTAATGCCATGGTGGAAAGTGTCCGCACTTACCATCCGTGGCCATGGTTCGTGTCTCACGAACCATCATAGCACCAATGTTCGTAGCCATGATTCGTGGCCCACGAACCATTTATTTTTCCCCAAACCATTACGCCCATTCCTTTAACTGCAGTACCCTTTCCCTGCTTACGATAGCCGTATCTTTGCGGTTACCGGCACAGAGGCTGATTTGCATCCGGCTGCCCATATAAGGTTTCATGTGTTCCACCGCATCATGATGGATGATGTATTTGCGGCTGATGCGCACAAAATCATCGGGGTTGAGCAGTTGTTCCAAGCCTTCCATGGTAAAATCTACCAAGTATTTATTGCCCTGCTTATCCACTAGGTGTACCAGTTTATTATCGGCCTCAAACCAAGCTATTTCGGCGGCTTGCACAAAGTAGATGCGCTGTCCAATTTTGGCCAAGAAACGTTCCTTGTATTTTTTGGCTTCCACCTGTTGTGCAAAGGTTTGGCCCATGCGGCGATACAATTGGTTGCTGGGCAAACTGATGGCCATCTGGGCCAATTTGTTCATGGCTTGGGCCAGGGCCTCACTGGTAACTGGTTTTAATATATAATCCACGCTAAAATACTTGAAGGCTTCCATGGCGTAATTATCATAGGCCGTGGTAAAAATAACGGGACGGTTGAGCACCACTTGGTTAAAAATCTCAAAGCTGTAGCCATCTGCCAAATGGATATCCATCAATACCACATCGGGCAGGGCCTTGGTTTTAAACCAGTTCACGGCATCTTCAATGCTTTCCGCCACCCCGGCAACCGTAATGGTGGGGTCATATTGCCGCAGCAGGTAAACCAACCGTTCTGCAGCCGCCTGTTCATCTTCAATAATCAATACATTCATCGTGTGCCATTTTGTATTTCAATCAGGGGCAATGTTACCGCAAAGCTGTTTTCCGATTGGCTGATGTCAATTGCTTTGTGAAATAACAAGCCATACCTTTTATTGATATTTTGTAACCCGATGCTGGAAGAGGGTTCCTTGGTTATTTTAGGTTGTAGGTTATTGGTTACCGTAAGCTCCTGCTTTCCATTGGCGCTGATACCAATATGCAAGGGCCGGTTGCTGGTGGCCACATTGTGCTTAATGGCATTTTCAATCAACAGTTGCAGCGCCACGGGTACGATGTACAATTTCCGTGCCTTATCGCTTACATCAATAGCTACCTGAATGCCACCGGGAAATCGCTTTTGCAGCAAGAATAGATAGGGCTGGATAAAATCCAACTCTTCTTTTACCGCCACCAACTCCTTTTCAGTGCTACTGAGGATGTAACGGTACACTTGCGAAAAAGCCTCGGTAAAACGGTTGGCCTCTTGCGGATCGGTAAGCACCAAACCCGATAACACGTTGAGGTTGTTGAACAAAAAATGGGGATTGATCTGGTTGTTCACCGCTTGTAATTGCGCCTGCACATTGATCCGCTTCAGCTCTTCAGCCTCTAACTGCTTGCTTTTGTAGCGGTTGATATAATGATACACCGCATTTACCAAATGAAACAACAGGTTGGCCAACGTAGCGTAGGTAACGGTCAATTTTAAAGGGATGATTTGCTGACCCAGGGGCTGCTCCATTATCCAAACCCCCATGATTACTACCGCCAACGCTGCCGACAACACGGCCACCGCCGTACCCGCAAAAAAGAAGGCGATCTGCCCACGGTGGTTTTCGCCGCGGCCCGATGCCGTGGATTTCATAAAAAAACCTTCGAGCAGTCGGCTACCTTCCCAAGTGGCCAACGTAATGAACAAAATAACCGCAAACGAATAATACCACTCGATGGCAATGCCAAAATAGTGGTATATCTGGCAAAAGGCCGTGTTCAAATACGTATAAGCCGACAGCAATGCAATAAAAGCGTACCTGTATTTGTTGCGGAACATATTACAAACATTAACATTGCTGCCCCAACAATTGTTGGGGCAGCAATCAATTTATGATATTGAATTGATCAAAACGGGCAATTTATGGCAACAAAACCTTGTTGATGGTATGGATAACACAACCATTTTTGGCCACCAAATTCACACCGGTGATGTTGCCAGCAGTACCACCGGCTCCTTTGATGGTTACCCCACCAGCGCTAGCACCCAAGGTAATGGTACCTGCCAAGGCGGGCAAAGTGGTATTGCCAGCAGGTATGTCGGTAGAGAAAAAGCGGCTGGCTAATACGTGGTTTTTAAGCACACTTACCACCAGGGATTTGGGCAACTGACTGATGCGGCTAAGGGCAGGTGATTGGGCGGCCAACAAATCCCTAAAAGCTTGGTTGGTAGGGGCAAACAGGGTGGCATTTTTGATGCCGCTCAATGCCGTGGCCAAATCTTCGCTACCCGGACCAGCGGAACTAGCATACAATACAGCCACCACCAGCGAATCGAATGCACCTACGGCACCTTGGGCCACTTGCACCATATTACCAGATGGGGGAATCAATACGCTGCCCAACGTATGTACCACGCCATTCGTGGCTTGTACATTGGCCGTGGCCACTTGTACGCCATTGATAAACACGTTGCTACCTACCCTTTTAACATATACCGAGTCGGTGGTATTGGCTGTTAATACGCCATAGGTAAGTGCAGTTTCGTTTACTTGGCTGGCTTCTACCTTGGCACCCAGGGTATGGTACAGTAAAATGTTCCTCAGCACGGCGGGGTCGCTGGGTACCGTAATGGCACTAAAAGCGGCGTTGGAGGGGGCAAATACGGTAAAAGGACCTGTTCCTTTTAAGGTGGCTTCCAGTCCTGCTGTTTGTACGGCACTTACCAAAGTGGTAAATCCGTTATCGGTAGCTACTTTCACAATGGTGTTGGGCTCGGCAATAGGATCATCGTCCTTATCGCAACTGCTAAAACAAACCATGGTACCTGTAAGTAAGGTGCTGCTGAGCAGCATGGCAAATAATGATTTCATTTTCATGTTTTTAGTTTTTATTCAAGATATACAACAGCATAAAACCATCATTGGCAGGGCCAAGGGTGTAAAAGCAGCAAAATGGGGAGTGAAATGCAGATAGAACGGTGTGAAATACAATTAGCTTAGACAAAAGGGGCCATATCAAAATGAAAAAAAACAGTGCTTATTTTCGGCTACGGCCATAAAAAAAGATGGCCAGTGATAAAAATCACCGGCCTTGCTTACCTCTGAAACCACAAGAAAAAGCGTTAAATAACTTTATAGTTATAGTTAAATATAATATATGTCGAGATTGGTGCGTATAGAACACGCATTAGCGTTGAGGCTTTCTATAAGATGAGAGGAGTATGCTGTAACCGAGTAGGCAACAAAGGTAGTAATTTTATTAAAAATACATAATTTTTTTTGGGTTATGCCCCGGCGTGGGACAATTGCCGGGCCGCATTACGCATAACTTGTTGTTTTTTAATGTTATACCACCATTTGGGGGCGGTTTTTTTAAGCAGCGTATCAATACTCCGCATACCAAAAAGGTTCCAAACACCGTGTAGTTTGCCCTCCAAGCTGGCCTGCATGGCCCTTAAGCTCATGGCAAAGCCTGCATCTAGGTATTCCATATGGTGCCAATAGCCCGCCGGCATAAACAGGGTATCTCCATGTTCCAAAATTACCTCATAGCCCTTGGCCAGCTTAACGGCGGGGAAGTTTTCATAGTCGAACGACTCGTGGTAATTGGCATAATTGGCCATGCTCAGCACTTCCCAAGGTTTGCGGTACAGCTTTTCTTGTTCTCCATATGGGAAAAGCAACACCCTTTTTCGCCCAATAAACTGGGTATGGAGGATATGGCTCAAGTCGATATCAAAGTGCATATGGGTGATGCTGCCCTGCCCCCCCACAAACAACATGGGGTATTTTTTAACAAAGCCCTTCATCAGTTGGTCGGGCCACTTAAAATCGTTGATGATCTGCGGGGCATGTTGAAAGATATTGAACAGGAAAATACGCAGGTCCAGGGGGCCTTGCTTCACTTTGGTAAGGTATTCGCCAAAAGGCATATAGGCATCTGCTGTATTAATAGGTGTATAGGCATCACTTTTGATATTATTGTAAACTCCAACTTCCTTATCCCCCACGATGTCGATAAAAAAATCCCAGTTCCATTTTTGATAGGCCGGCCATTCTTTTGCCAAACTTTTTATGATAACCGGTTTCATCGTTTGGTAATAGTTCCGCTTAAAATCTTCGGCACTCAGCGTATCAAAAGTATCAACAGCCTGCAATTGCATATGAGTTTACATTTTGTGTGCGCAAAATTAGCAAATATGTAGCGGATTATGGTAAAAGAGCCGAATTGGGTACATTTCAAATTACCCGAGCGTGGCGGCCGCAAAATTGCTGCAATAACCGGCTGGCAGTCTGCATTTTTTAACTCTTTTTGTTTTTGGTGCAGCTTTTATATTCAGGTTTTTCCACTTTTGTCTTGATACAAAAGTGGAGCAAAAAATCAAGGCTGCATAAAAAAGCCTAAAAATTGAACCCTCGGGCTAAAGAAAAACAAGCTCAATCTGAGGTATAAAACCTCGCTTCAGTAGGACTTACGGGCTAATAGCGATGCCCAGCTTCAGTAACAACTGTTTTTCTTTTGCGCCCTCAAGTTCAATTTTCTTAACGGCTTTTTTATGAGGCCGTACCGAAGCGGAGGTTGAGAACCCTAATAACTCAATTGTATTGAAAGCGAAAATTTGAAATGCATCCGTGCATGTTAGGCAAAACAAAAAACTAATAGGTGTTAGTTTTTTTATATTTTTACACTGTGGCAAAAATTAAATCAGTAAAAAATTTCTCCAAAAAAGAGGTCATTCTCCGGGCTGCGGCGGCATTGTTTGCCACCAAGGGCTTTGGTGCCGCTTCCATGCGCAACCTCGCCGATGAACTAGGGATAGAAGCGCCGAGTTTGTACAACCATATCGGCTCTAAAAGCCAGTTGCTGGAAGAAATTTGTTTTAAAGTAGCGCAACGGTTTACCGACCATTTAACGGAAGTGGAAGGGATGGCGCAGTTGAGTTCTGTGCAAAAGCTAGAGCGGATACTGCGTTTTCACATCACCCTTACACTGGCAGATTTTTACGAGGTATTTGTGGCCAACCACGAATGGAAATACCTGCCCGAGCCTTTGCTGGCCGAGTTTTTACAGCAACGCCGGCAATATGAAAAGCGGCTGATCGCCCTTGTGGAAGCTGGCATCAAAAAAAAGGAAATAAAAAAAATCAATGCCTATACGGCCGTGCTTACCTGCCTATCGGCCCTGCGGGGGCTGGAGTTTTGGCAGCGCAACAAAAGAAATGTGAGCGCCAAAGAACTGGAGGAAGACATGGTGGCACTGCTACTATACGGCATCATAAAAAATCAATAGTGTATGCTACATTTTCATGCTTTGCGGGTAAAAGAAATTGCCAAGGAAACAGACGATTGCGTATCCATTGCCTTTGATGTACCAAATGAATTGCAGTCTGCCTTTCAGTTTCAGCAGGGGCAAAACATTACCGTAAAAACGACCATCAATGGTGCCGAGCTCCGGCGCTCCTACTCCATCTGCAGCGCCCCTTTTGAGGGTGAATTGCGGGTGGCGGTTAAAAAAGTGGAGCAGGGCCAGTTTTCAACCTTTGCCAACGAGCAGTTGCAAGTAGGCGATGTGCTGGAGGTATTGCCCCCCACGGGCCGCTTTAATACCGCATTGGCCCCACAGCAGAAAAAAAACTACTTGGCTTTTGCCGCAGGCAGTGGCATCACGCCCATCATCTCCATTATCAAAACCACCCTGCATACCGAGCCGGATAGCCAGTTCACCTTGGTATATGGCAACCGCAGCCGGGCCAGCATTGTTTTTTTTGAAGCACTGGAGGCTTTAAAAAACAAGTATTTGCAACGCTTTAATTTTATCAATGTGCTGACCCGCGAAAAAACGGATGCGCCCCTAAGCTTTGGCCGGATTGATACGGAAAAAATGCAGGCATTGGGCAAGTTGATCGACTTTGCTACGATGGATGAAGTGTTTATCTGCGGGCCCGAGGGCATGGTTTTTTGTGTAAAGGATTATTTATCGGCGCAAGGCATCGACAGTAAGAAAATACATTTTGAATTATTTGCGCCCCCCGGCCAAAAAACGGCCACTGAAAAAACTGGGCAAGACAACAAAAGTAGCGGCCCCAAGAGCAAGGTAACGGTACAGTTGGATGGCCGTTCCTTTGATTTTGAATTGGGTTTTGATAGCGATAGCATTTTGGATGCCGCCATGAAACAGGGCGCCGACCTACCCTTTGCCTGCAAGGGCGGGGTATGCTGCACCTGCAAGGCCAAGCTGCTGCAAGGCGAGGTGGAAATGCAGGTAAATTATGGGCTGGAGCATGAAGAAGTGGAGCAAGGTTATATACTTACCTGCCAGGCCCGGCCCATCACTGAAAAAATAGTAGTAGATTTCGACATTAAATAAATAGGATTATGTATTTAGCTCGCAAGATCAAGACAAGCTTTCGATGGTCTCTATTTACTTTTTTGTCTTGAAACAAAAAAGTAACAAAAAAATTCAAGGCTGCAGAAAAATAGCTGAAATTTACGGTATTGCGCTACGGCGAAAAAGCTAAGCATCGGCACTAGGCCGCTATTTGGCCAATACGCTCATAGACTTTATTACAAGTATCAACATTTTCGCCGCTTAACGCTCCATACCGCAAATTTCTTAACGCTATTTTTCTGAGGCCGAAAAGGCGTATGTGAACTAAATACATAATCCTATAAATAAATTTCATTTTATGAAGCAAGCAATGCTTTGTGTACTGATTAGCCTTTGTGCTATCAGCGGCCGTGCGCAAATGGAATCCCCTTATGCCAAAAAGGGTATGGTGATCATCCAGTCAACCAAAAGCTATGCAGCCGCTAAAAAAACCGCTGCGGAAGCTGCCAAAAAACTGTCGCTGAAACTCGACTTGCGGGGTCTATCTCCCGCCAAAGGCACAGGCCTGAGCTTTAGCAAAAAAGCTTGTGAGGATGAAGGCGGTTATCCTTGCTATATAGCCCGTGGCAGGTATGAAGACAATGAGTTTGTGAGCATTGAATACTCTGATGCCATAGAAGGATTTGCAAAAGGCTATTATGTGGTCATCACTGCTTGCGGCGATAAAAGCATCACGGCACCCGCCTTGAAAAAAGCCAAAAAGTTTTATAAAGATGCCTATGCCAAAACCACCAATGTATATATGGGCTGCATGCACTAAACTTTGGCAAGTGGCTAAATATACCCACTACAAGGTATTGCACAGTTTTTTGAGGTAGCTAGATTTGTGCTACATTAAAAAACCTTTTATGAGCAATGTAACAAAATGGATGAGTTGGGAAGGCGGCGTTGACTTGGTGGCTGTCACTTCCCCCGAACTGCAAATGCCCAATGTAATCGTACACATCGCACGGATGGTGAATACGCCTGTGGGCAATGCACCCAGCGGTATGATTTTTTGGCAACCCGATCCAGCGGCCATGCCTGCCGTCATGGGTTTTGTAAGCACCGATGCTACCGTAGGCGCTTATTTTGGCCCCAACATTTTTGCTGGCACCCCTTTTGAAGCGGCCCCTACATTGAATGCCAGCTTTGACATTACCATCACTGAAAGTTCCGCTTATGCCAAATGCGTAGTGGGCGATTATACTTTTGAATTGGAAATGAGCGATTTTAGTGCGCCCTACCTCATTAATAGGGAACCTGCTGCCATGCCGCCTTTTTACCAACAGGGTGTGGAGATTGTGAGCAGCAAGGTAACCTTAAAGATAAATGGCGAACCCATCAACATCATTATACCACCTGTGGGCATCAGTGGCGGCCCGGCCAGTGTGGTATCGCCCAATGGTGTGTATGCACGATAACTGACAGCGACAATAAAACCCTTTTCGATGCTGCCGATATCGGCAGCATTTTTTTGTGAAAATTTTAACATCTGGAAGGAAATTTATACCCACGTTTATCCGTTACTTTCCCTCAAACAACGCTCATGCTCCAACGCCATTTTTTACCAAAGGCCCTGCCTTATTGTGCTTGCTTGTATATACTTGTAATTAGTGTCTGTATATCTTGCTCAGGGCTATCGCCAAGGGAGCGGCAGCAAAGGCAATTATGTGCCAAGCTGGATAGTAGCCTAAAAAGAGAACTGGTATTCATCAATGAGCAAACCGATTTTGTATGCAGTGGGTTAGAACAAAAAACATTTGAGCTACAGACGTCGGAGCGGGCAAAGATTTGGCAACCTATTTCTAAGATAATCGATGCCTGTGCTAAGGAAACCATCCGTGAAATTGATGACATCATTACCCTGCTGGACACAAGGCAGGCTTACGACTTGTTTACAAAAGGACCTTGGAGCGATAACTTGTACCAACTACTTGCCCGTTTTAGGCAAACTTCACTGAGTGTTGATAAACAGCTATTACAAGAATTTCGGCATACCGTAATACCGCATGAAGGGTTTAACCAAACAATGCCTCAAGAAGAGGTAAAAAAGATGCTACGGCAGGATTTTAGTTTTCTCACGAATGAAGAAGCCAAGGCTCTGTTGCACTATTGGCAAAAAGAAGTAGCCCTTACGGCCAATCGGCTTATTTTGTATTGCTTTCGTCAAGTGCCCAACACAATCTTGGGCTGTGGTTGGGAAATGTCAATGCCCCTCATTTCGCAAAGCCAACATATATTGGCACCCGGTGAAAAACTTACTATTACAGCAGGCATTGGCAATTACACCACCAAGGCACAACCCGTCATACATATCAATGGCAAAAAAATACCCATTACGGATCATGCCGTTGGGATTTATTCCCTGCAAGTGGGGCAACAAAAAGGTGAGTATTGCATTCCGATTGTTACCGAATATTTGAATCAAAAT
This sequence comes from Chitinophaga pinensis, assembly GCA_943373145.1. Classification (GTDB taxonomy): domain Bacteria; phylum Bacteroidota; class Bacteroidia; order Chitinophagales; family Chitinophagaceae; genus Ferruginibacter; species Ferruginibacter pinensis_H. The sequence goes on along the minus strand of CALSBI010000015.1, from coordinate 155,501 downwards.
GGCGTTAAAATGACCAGTCGTACAAATATTGCCTATATAGTGGAATAGTATTGGTCACTTAGCATAGCAATGCTTTCATTCGCTATAAAAATACATCACATCCCTGCTGATTATTAACAACGGAAATGGAAATGTAGTTAGAATGAATGCAGTAGTTCCTTTTCATTACAGAACTCCCTACCGCACCAACACCAAACTGCCCTTTTCCGTAACGGCAGCTACATCTTTTAACTTATAGGTACACATCCACACATAGGTACCCACGTTTTGCGGAGTGCCTTTATAGGTACCGTCCCAACCTTTTGAAGGGTCGGTACTGCGGTAGATCCTTTCGCCATAGCGGTTGTAAATTTCCATGCTAAAAGACTCTAGGAATCCATATATACCGGCGCGGTAAGTATCATTGCGGCCATCGCCATTGGGACTAAATGCATTGGGGAAATAAACCGCTACCTTACAATTTTTGTCGAATACCAAAAAATCTCCCCTAGCCGTACAGCCATCGGCACTGGTTACCTGTAGCCAGTAGTTGCCCGGTGCCGTTACCAATAAACTATTGCCCAAGGTGCCCGTACTCCATATATAATTACTATATCCACCGCTACCATTTACCGTAACGGGCTCATAAATACACATACCAGTAGTAGGCGGTGCAAAATTGATGGGCAGTGGCGATATGCGCAATACTTCCAAACTATCCCTACCCCTGCAACCATTGGTGTTGGTTACCTGCACCCAATAAATACCTACTGCGTTTACCGTTATACTATTACCCGTTGATCCGTTCTGCCACAGATAAGCCGCAAAGTTATTGCCAGGGCTAAGGGTAAGATTACCGCCCACGCATAGCACCGTATCATTACCCAAACTAATGGCAGGGTTGGGGTACACGGCAAGTATCTGCATACTGTCGCGGTTGGTGCAACCAAAACCATTGCTCACCTGCACCCAGTACCAACCAGCCGTATTGGCCGGAATGCTCGGCACAACCGCACCGGTGTTCCACAAATAGCTACTAAAGCCCACAGCAGCGTTTAGCACCACAGTACCGCCTTGGCAAAAACTGGTGTCATTACCAATATTAACTGCTGGGCGTGGATGGACATTTAATATGTTTAGTGTATCCCTAGCTCGGCAATTGTTGGCATTGGTTACCTGTACCCAATATTGACCCACAGCATTTACCGTGATGGTGGGGGATATGGCCCCGGTGCTCCACAAATAGCCAGCCTGCCCAGCACTTGCTTTGAGCAACAAACTGCTGCCTTGACAAAGGCTGGTATCGTTGCCCAAGTTGACCGAGGGGTTGGCATACACATTCAATATCCGTAAGGTGTCGGTTGAAATACAACCGTTCACCGTAGTGCCACGCACCCAATAAGTGCCCACCGTATTGGCAGTAACCGTAGCCGTTGTTGCACCCGTACTCCATACATAACTGTTAAAGCCCACACCTGCATTCAGCACCAAACTACCGCCTTGGCAAAAACTGGTATCGTTGCCCAAATTGATGGGTGGCCGTGGATACAGGTTCAATATGTTAATGGTATCCCTAGCCGTACAATTGTTGGCATTTGTAACCTGTACCCAGTATTGCCCCACGGCAGTCACCGTGATGGTGGGCGATGTGGCCCCGGTACTCCACAAATAGCCCGACTGCCCTGCACCTGCATTGAGCAACAAATTGCTGCCTTGGCAAAGGCTGGTATCGTTGCCCAAGTAGACCGAAGGGTTGGCATACACATTCAATATCCGTAAGGTGTCGGTGGAAATGCAGCCGCTCACCGTAGTACCACGTACCCAATAGGTACCCACAGCATTGACCGTAATGGTGGGCGAACTTGCCCCGGTGCTCCACACATAACTGTTAAAGCCCGGTCCTGCATTCAGCACCAAACTACCACCTTGGCAGAAACTAGAATCGTTACCTAAATTGATCGGTGGCGATTGCGCTACGGTAACCCGAATACTGTCTTGCACCAAACAGCCGGGCGATGAAGTGGCTATCACCGTGTAAACCGTATCCACAGCAGGCCATACATTTACCGTTTGCCCCTGTTGACTACTAATGTTATAATTGGGTGCCCAGCTATAGCCCGTGAAACCAGCAGGTGCCGTAATGGTAACCGTATCATTGTTACACCGGATCACATAAGGCCCCAAATCGAAGGGAACCGTTGGCGCCAACGTAATGACTACCGTATCGCTGTAAAAATTGCCGCAAAAATCTTCCACGGTTACATGGTAGGTGCCGGGGTAAGTGGCCGTATAAATTGAATCGGCCGTACCGTCTTGCCAAGTATAGCTTTTAAAGCCTGTACCTGCATGGAGGGTACGGGTACTGCCATCGCATACCTGCACATCGGGCCCGAGGTTTACCGAATCGGCTGTACTGGTGAGTACGATGTTCAAACTATCTTTCAGCAAGCCGCACTCTGTTTGTATGGTAGCATAGATAACCGTGCTACCGGTTTGCAACCATTTTATCCGAATGGTGCTGTCTGTTGCTGCAATTACTTGCCCAACAATTGGATTTACCTGCCATTGCACCGGAAGGCGGCAGAGCGGATTGCGCAATGCTGTATAAGTAAGCGTATCACTGAGGTTACAAGTAGTGTCGGCACCAGCAATTTTTAACGTATCGCACAAAGTAACTTGACCGCATACGGTAAAATAAGGTGTTGTCTCGCCAGTCGTGTTAGGACTAATGGTTTCTACCACCGGTGTAAAAAATGTATTGGATGCCCAACCGCCATTGAGGCTCACGGTAAGACCTGGGTCAGTAAGGGTGGAACTGATGCTGTAGTCGGTATTACACAAACCCAAATGCGTATCGGTACCCATCTTTACAATCTTGCCTTGCTTAAGAATACTTGCCTGATTGGTGCCTGCCCATACATAGCCGCCCGGTATGGCCAACAGGTTGGCCAAATTAACCGCCACCCCTTCATCTACCCGGCGTATCCATTCCAGTTGGCCAATGGAATCCGTTTTGGCGATGGCCAAAATGTTATCGGTGCGGTACGACATGGTGATATGCCCATTATCGGGCGTAGGGGCCGTATAATAATTGGGCGAACTAAACCAAGCATTGCTAAATGTGCGTTGCAGCCTGATACCCATATTATCATTCACGTTGAGTATAGTGGCTACACCGCTTTTGCTCAGCGATACATCAAAACCTGATGCTGTTTTGGTCAATCCATTTACCAGTATCGGTTCAGCAGCCGGGGGCTGTATAAAATAGCCCCGCACCACCCCCAATGTTGTAAGGCTTTGCTTGATCACAAAACCAATGTTCTGCCCCGTATTGAGGTTGCCGCTGATTACCAAGGAATCATTGTGCAGGGCAGCGGCCTTGGGGTCGAGTATATAAGTGGGCGAACCTGTTATGATGCGCCGCACCCAAACATTATTACCCGCAGCAGTAATCCTGCCTACCAAGATGCTATTGCCCGGCCCATTGTTCAATTTACCGTAATACAAAATATCGCCGCCCGGCGCTTCCTCCACGCCTACGCCTGTACTTTCCTCTGTGATAATATTGCTGTTTACGATGCGGCTCCACAAAAGATCGCCATTGGCGCTATAACGGCTGATGAGCAAACTTTTGGCCGCAATACCATACGAGTTGGTATATCCAATGGCTACCAAATTGCCGTTGGCAGTTTCCCTTAATTTCACATACCGGTCATCGCCACTTCCTTTTAAAAACCTTGTCCACACCGGCTTACCTGCATTGTTTACCCGCATGATGTAGGCATCATTGCCTGTACCCGAATTGATACGATAGCCCACGGCCACAAAGCCCCTGCCAGCCGAGCGCTGCACATCGTTGATAATAACATCTACGGGCGCTGTATAATTACTATTGAAATAACCACCGCACACGGTGGTGTCTTGGCAGTTTTCAACGGTTACTACCAAACTATCGGTAATTACTTTGCAGCCGGTTGAGAGGTTGGCAAACAAACGGATGGTGCCCGTTTGTAAAAAAGTTAACTTAATGGTTGAGTCTGTAGTAGCCACCACTTTTACTTGCGCAGGATCCACAATCCATTGAACGGGCAGGGTGCAGCCATCGGAGCGAAGGGCCTTGTACAATAAAGTATCTCCCGAAAAACAGGTAGTGGTGTTGCCACGGATATCCAAGCTGTCGCAGCCGGCCGAAGCGCAGGGTGTAGCTACAATGGGTGTGGTATTGACCACCACCGTGGAAGGCGTGACCCCCTGAATATTGGGGGTGCTGATAGTGGGTGCATAAGTAACAGCCACCACCGTGGGCACACTAAGAATAGCATCTGTAGAATCGGTAGTGCAGCCGGGGGTATTACCGTTGGCCCCTGTTTTAATAAGCAGGATATCAGTGGGTGTGCCGGGCGTATTGTTACTGATGCCCGCCATCACAATGCCGCTACCATCCTCAAGGATGTGGTAAGCATTTTGGTGGCCGGGCCTGTTAAACCTTTTTTTCCATACCAACTGCCGCTGGTTATTGACCTTATAAAAATAAATATCGTCGTTATTAATGCCTTCGCTGCTGGCACTTACATAGCTTCCATCGGAAGTTGCAATCAAACGGTCAATCGGCTTATTGAGTGCACCTGTTAGTTGATGGGTATAGCCGGGATTCCCGTTAATATCCAGTTGCAGCGGCACTTGCTTGGTACCAAAAGACGTAAAGCCGTTGCTGGTGCTTGTCATAACCGAATAGCCATTGGGTGTTTTTTGCAACCGGTAAAAGCCATTGTTGTCGCTGTTTACATCGTATGCTTTTATCCAATAAGGGTTACCATTGGCTTTGTTCACTTTCATGATAATACCATCGTGGTAATTGCCGCCCCGGTAGTAGCCCGCCACAACCAAAGTATCATTGTCTTCAACAATGTCCATCCCCTCATCCGTACTGCCACTGTTGAAGATTTTGGCCCATAGCTGGTTACCACTGCCATCCAAGCGCAGTATCATTAGGTCTGAAAGTCCCGGCCCCGCATTGTATGAACCAACAATTGCAAAACCACCGTCGGAAGTTTGTGTAACGGAATGGGCGATTTCGCCATTGGTGGTATTGCTGCCAAAGCTGCGGCTCCACACCAAATTGCCGTTGGCATCTACATTCACTACATAGATGGCAGATGTTACATAACCAAATGATTGTGTGCGGCCCACTGCCACAAAGCCGCCGGTAGCTGTGGTAACAACCGCTTCCAGCACATCGTTTCCGCTGCCACCGTAGGCTTTGCCCCAAATGACTTCGCCAGTGGTTGAAAGGCGCAACAAATAACCATCCTGACCACCGGTGCCATAGCTGTTGGTAAAACCCGAAACAATGTATCCGGCATTGTTGCCCGGTACTTTTCTTGTACAATAAGCTATTTCATCACCTGCACCGCCGTAGGTTTTTTGAAAACTGCTGAAGCAGGTATCCACTGGCGGTACGCAGGTAGTGCCCGTACAAAGTTGTGAGTCAACAAGGGTAGGTATGCTTGAAATTACGTTTACCAAATTATTTTGTGGGATAACCACATTGCCTATTTCGGGCCACGTAAAACTATTGGTGGTATAGGCCGGTGTGGCATTGGTGCCATCGGTGGCTGCGGGTGGGCAACTGCTGCCGCTTTCGCCCTGCACATCCGTTTTTATGATGTAAAAATCGCTGGCCACTGCGGAACCCGTTCTACCACCGCCGGCAAAACTGAGGTCGGGGGTTTGTATCAGGCTGTACAACATGTCATTGCTACCTACCGAACCATACTTTTTTAGCCATTGCAAATTGCCCAGCGATGTGTTCTTCCGCAAGTGAATGTCGGCGCCTCCATTATTTTCGCTCTGCGCCAACAAATAACCACCATCGGCCGTGGGCGTAAATACATCGGCCCCACTTTTATCGTTAGCCGAATTGGCCCGGGTAATCTGTTTTACCAAACCGTTGTTATCAATGCGCAGCAAAATATGCGCATAGGCGGTATTACTAAAATTATCGTTGTTATTGCAGCCAATCAGGTAGTCGTTGTTTTGCTTGTAGATGCCCATAAACCAGTTGCTACGGCTTTCGATATCATACTGTGTGGCGCTCAGCACATTGCCATTGCTCCTGTCCAACTTCATAAACACACCATCATAATAAGTATTGAGGTAGCTAAAAGCACTCACCACCAGCACACCGTTGTCTTCCAGTACACCAAAACTTTGGTCGGTGTTGGTGCCGCTATAATATTTGCACCACTGCGTAATACCGTTGGCATCTGTTTTGCCCACCATGGCATCCGCCAGGCCGGGTGTGTATTCATGTACCCCAGCAAAAGCAAAGCCGCCATCGGTAGTTTGGCAAACATCCCAAATGCTGCTGCCGTTGGGGTTGCCATTGCTGTACTTGCGGCCCCATTGTACCACACCCGTATTACTCAGCTTTACCATCCAGCCCTCTACGCTCAAAGCGCCAAAGCTGCTGGTATAACCTGCCGCCAAATAGCCGCCATCGCTGGTGGTAATAATTTTTTGCAAATGGTCGTTGCCCGTGCTGCCCACCAACCTGCTCCATTGAATATTGCCGTTGCCATCCACTTTCACCACAATACCATCGTAGCCACCTGCGCCAAAACTGTTGGTATAGCCGCAGTACACAAAGCCGCCATCGGCCGTAGCCTTGGTATCGGTGAGCAAGTCGTTGCCGCTACCGCCAAACCGTTTTTGAAAAATGGTACGTAAGCAGGTATCCTTCGCTACTAAAAAAACCGATTGGGAAACCGAACAGATACCATTGCCCGCCACTAATGTAACCACATAGTTGCCGGCATTAAAAGGGGTAAAACTGTACGACGCATTGTTGGTGGCCGGTACATTGTTTACCAACCATTGAAAAGTAGTGGCCCCCGGGGCGGTGGCCGTAAAGTTAACCGTGGTATTGATGTACACACTGGGGTTTGGCGGTGTAATGGTTACGGTTATCGGACAAGTATATTCTACCGTATCGATTAATTCTTTAAAGCAATTGCCAGTGGTGTTTCGGGCAATGAGTTTGATTACATATTTGCCCGCTACCGTATTGGTGTAGGCAAAATTGGTAGTAGTGGCTTGCGATACACCATTGACCAACCACTCATAACTCGTTGCGCCAACACTGGTATTGGTAAAATTGATATTGGTACCGCAAGGGGCAGTAGCCGCCGATTTGGTAAACCCTATCGTTACTGGGCATACCGCTTGTATCGTAACCGTTTTTTCAGCGGGACTGCATAGTGGGTTGGTTGATTTGGCTACCAGCTTGATGATATAAGTGCCTACTGCCACAAAAGTATAGTTGTAGTTGACGGCGGTTGATTGCAGCGTGCCGTTTACATACCATTCATAACTTGTTGCATTTACGGAGGTATTGGTAAAAGTAAAAGAGCTGCCTGCATTAACCGTAGCACCAGGGTCGGTAAAGTTGGCCGTAATGGGGGCAGGGCAAGGATCTAAGCAACTGGGGCAATTGAGCAGGCTGCTGCGCACATTTGTAATATGCCAATTCATCCGATCCGACTGGCCTTGGGTAAACATGGAAAAACAACTGGGGTTGCCATAGTCCATATAATCCCGGTGCAAGTCGTTTTGGTCGCTGGTAAAGCCGCTCAGGGCATCTGTAGTGCAACTGTTGGCGCTGCCTGAGCAAGGCACATTGGCGGTAGATTGGTCGGGCGGTGTATCGCAAACCCTGTCGCCATCGGTAAGGCAGTTGTTGTTGGTGCAAGCCCCTTGAAAAGTATGGTAAAGGCCCAAATAGTGGCCCATTTCGTGTATCAAAACACCTGTGTTGCCCGGCGAGCTGCCAAAATAATTGGCTTCCATCACTATGCCGTCCATGTTTTGCCCATGGGCCGAAGGAAAATAGGCATACCCGGCCACCCCGCATCCGCCACCGCTGCAAATTTCTTTTACCAGCCAAATATTTACATAACAAAGCGGGTTCCAGCGGTTCAGGTCTTTTAAGGCAATGTCCTGTGTATTCATGTCCATATTGGTCAAGGGAGACACATTGCGGGTAATGCCCGTGGTGGCATTGCCATTGGGGTCGCGGCGGGCCAGACAAAATTGTATTTGGCAATCCACCCCATCGGCGGGGTTGTAAAAACCGGTATTGGCAAAAGCTTGATTGAGGAACTGTACGCCAGCAATGGCCTGCGCATCGGAAATATTTTCGGGGCCGTTGTTGTGTACGATATGTACTACAACGGGTAAGGTAACTACGGCATTGGGCCTGCCTGCCGTGGTGGGATTGGCCTGCCGGTATTGTACCAGTTGTTGCTCAATCTGTTGGTGTAATTGGCGGGCGGGCGGACTTTGCAACCATTTGTCCATGGCCTTTTGGGTGGCACAGCTCAGCGTGGGCTCGGTTGGCTGGGCCATAGCCGACAAGCCGATGATGCATGGTAAAAAAATAGAGAAAAGTCGGGTAAAAAGGGACATAAAGGATTATTTTACTTTACGAAGCATGCCTGATTTTGGTTAATCAATCAATTGAATATCAAATATACAGCATCAAATGCGTATTTGCTAAAACGGTAAACGGTTAGTTTTGTTGCCCTTTGGCCTGCTGTGTGGCAACATTGGCGACTTAGTTGATTGATGCTGCCGCCGTTTTATATAATGGTGGTTTACCAAATGAAATAGGTGGTCTGCCATAAAATCGGCCTTAACACTAATATGGTATTGTGTTTACAAGTGGGTTGAGATACTTTTGCTAAAAAAATTCATGCAAAAAATAATCGCCGCTATCGCATTGCTGGTCATTGCCAGTTTGCCTGCGCAAGCACAAAATTGTAAAAACTACCTACTGCTCCAAAACAACAAAAGGGTAGAAATGACGGTGTATAACCGCAAGGGCAAAGAAGATGGCAAGCAGGTATGGCTGGTGAGCAATGTAAAAAACGTGGGCAAAACAACCACGGCCACACTCAATACCGAGTTTTTTACCGGCAAAGGGAAATCCATCAATAAAAGTGAGAGCCAGGTACAGTGCAGTGGCGGTTCCCTGCAAATGAGCATGAAGCTGATGATGGGAGAGGCGCAACAGAAGCAGATGAATAACGCCACCGTAAAAGCAAAGGGTGAATTTATCGACTATCCCGCTACTATAAAAGAAGGCGATAAGCTACCCGATGGCAACATGCAAATGGATTATACAATGGAGGGCGGCATGGCAGCATCGATTGAAATTATCATTACCGAACGGAGCGTGGGCGGTAAAGAACCCATTACTTCACCAGCGGGTACTTGGGAATGCTTCAAAATTACCAGCCACCAAAAAATTATTTCCAAGATTGCCGGTATGGGCATCCCCTTTAAAACGGATGTAACAGAATGGTATGCACCGGGCGTGGGAGTTATTAAAACAGAAAGCAAGTATGGCTCGACGCTGATTACTGCAATTGAATGAGGAAATACAAATGACGAATTACGAGTGATGAATGTCGAATTTGCTGACGCTCCTATTCATCATTCGTCATTCAGTCGCTATTCTCTCACATCAAACGCATCCCTCAGCCCATTGCCCAGCAGGTTAAAGGCCAATACCAGCAGCATGATGGCAAAGCCCGGCACCAAGGCTAGCATGGGGTTGTGCGTAATGATGAAATTGTAGTTTTCCTTGATCATGAGGCCCCAACTGGGTTGCGGTGGTTGTACGCCAATGCCCAAAAAGCTAAGGCCTGCTTCCACGATAATGGCCGTGGCAAAATTGCCCGCTGCCAATACCATTACCGGTCCTAATATATTGGGCAGTATGTGCTTGGCAATGATACGCAGGTTGGTAAAGCCCAATGCCTTAGCGGCTTGTACGTATTCCAACTCTTTGATGGCCATTACCTGCCCCCGTATCAAGCGGGCCACGCCCACCCACATGGTAAGGCCTACAGCCACAAATATTTGCCAAAAGCCTTTGCCCATGGCCATCGTAAAAGCAAATACCAATAGTAAAGTAGGGATGCTCCAAGTAACATTGATGAGCCACATTATGGCCTCATCTACCCAGCCCCTAAAGTAGCCTGCCAATGCACCCAATACAATGCCCAACGTAAGTGAAATCAGTACCGCTATCAACCCCACGGCGAGGCTTACCCTGGTACCGATGAGTAAGCGGCTCAAAATATCCCGACCAAACTTATCCGTGCCCAGCCAAAATTTTTTGGTGATGATTTGCTTTTCGATAGCAGCGGGTTGATTGCCCGTTAATTGATTGATGGAATAATATTGCACTACACTGGTGTCTTCGTCTATATACTTGTTCACCAGCAGCGAATCGCCTTTTACTTGGTATCCTTTGATGGGTAACAAGCGGTACTGGGGCGTTTTGCCACTTACCAATTGTGTAAACCAATTGCCAGTACTGGGCTTGGTATCGGGTATTTGTAAAAATTGTTGAACGTAGCCCGGTTTTTTGGCCGCAATTTCCACGGTTTGCAAATCGGCATTGGGACTGTTGTCGGGGGCTACGGCATAACAAAACAAGCAGAGCAGCACCGCTAGGGCAATGACAATCAAGCCGAACAATGCGCCCCGGTTTTTACGGAGCCGCCGCCAGGTTTGTTTACCAAAACTGAGTTCCTGCTGTGCCATGGTTGAAAGATACGGAAGTTTCAAATAGTGAATAGTTGATAATGGATAATTGATAGTTTGAAATTACTGATTGATTTGGCAAGGATATTTTACTGCCGCCATTTACAAGGAAGACAACGAGTTAAAGGCATTAGCAAATTATCCCATTAGCATATCAGCACATTATCTCACTTTCCTGCCCTTCCAATGATAACTCCCAAACTTGCCCAACCAGCCCGCAATAACCGTGTATAGTATGTGAAAGGGCTGTGCGATGGGGAACCACCAAAGGAGCTTGGTATTGTTGAAAAACTGCGCTACGGGGTAGAGGAAGTAGAGCTCTATGATGGTTTTGGAACACAATAATAACAGCCAGACTGTAATGGGTGGAATTTGGAATTGGGTATTGGGTATTGGGAATTGGGAACCCGTAACAGCGAGGCCATGCTCGCCGCCTACGGCCCGTAACCCGTAACTCATTAAACATATCACTATGGGAAGCGCCAGCATCAACACATTGAACAAATACACCAATACCAGTACCCAAAAAATCCGTTTATCCTCGTACTTGTCGGCCTTGCTGGCCCAGCGGATGCGTTGGTTTAAAAATTCCTTGACGGTATGTACGGGTTCGGTTTGCACAATGGCGTTTTTGCTTTTGAGAAAAAGTACCCGGTCCGGGTAGCGCTGATAAATTTTGTGCATCAGCAGCATATCGTCGCCACTGGCAATATGGTCGATGCCGGTAAAGCCGCCCACTTCGTAAAAAGCACTGCGCTCATAGGCCATGTTGGCCCCATTGCACATGGTATGAATTTTTTTGTACACCGAAGCACCGGTAATACCCTGCAAAGTCATAAAGTCGAGGGCTTGGAAAATTTCTATGGGCCGGTTGTTGCAGTTGATAGCAACTGGTGCCGCAATAAAAGCGGGACTATGTTCTTGATAAAACGCCGCATAGGTAGCCAACCAACCGGGCAGCACGATGCAATCGGCATCGGTGGTAATGATTAAGGTGCCGCTAGCCTGGCCCACCGCCAGTTCAATTGCCTTTTTTTTGTAGGAGTTGAGCCGGTCGGTAACATGATCGGCCAAGCGCAACAGGCTTACGTTCTGTCCTTCAAAAGACCGTACAATGTCAGCCGTGCCATCCGTAGAAAAATCATCGGCCACAATGATTTGGCGCAGGTGTGCCGGATAGGATTGGTCAACAATGGATTGCAGGCAACGGCCTATATTAGCTTCTTCGTTGCGGGCGGGGATGATGACGGTTAACGGAATGACGAATGTTGAATGTTGAATGATGAATGATGAATGTTGAATGGGAGCGTCAGCAAATTCGTCATTCTTCATTCGTACTTCATCATTACCCCCATCCGTGTAATTGGTGTAATCTGCCCCATCCGTGTCCCTGTATTCGTCATTTGGCGCAGAGCGCCACCAAGCCGAAGGCATGGCGTCATTCGTCACTCCTACTTCGTCATTACCCCAATCCGTGTAATTGGTGTAATCTGCCCCATCCGTGTCCCTGTATTCGTCATTCGAAACCCATGCCCGCCGATAATACACCAGCAGGGCAGCATAGGCCACGAACAACAATATAGTGATGATGAGCAATATGGTCATAAAAGCCGCTTAGCGGTATGCCGTACAAGTGAGTGACACAACGATGTTGCTGACAGATTCTCCAGCCGGTAGCACAAAAATAAATTTTATGGTTTAAAAATATACTTTATCTTTGAATGGTTGTTTAAACAACTATATGCCCAACAACCAATTTAAAAAAGGAGAATTGTACAGCTTTATCACGGGTAAGGCCAGTACAGCGATAGCGAGAAGGCTGCAAAAGAACTTTAAGCAGCGGAAAATGGACATTACCATTGAGCAATGGAGTGTGCTGTATCACCTGTGGAAGCAGGACGGCCAGAGCCAACAGCAACTCTGCGATGCCACTTTTAGGGACAAGCCGAGCATTACCCGCTTGGTGGACAACCTGGAGAAGCTGAAACTGGTAAAAAGGGTGGCTTCCAAGGAAGATCGGCGCATCAACCTGATTTACCTCACGGCCACGGCCCAGCAATTGCACGAAGAAACGATGGAACTGGCCAACCAAACCCTGAACGAAGCCTTGGACGGGGTACCGGCAGCACATGTGGAGATTGCGAAAGCGACGTTGCAGAAGGTTTATGATAACTTAAAATAGTTGAAAGTTGAAAGTGGAGAGTTGAAAGTTAGGAGTATAAAACTTGAGGCTTTAAACTTGAAACTTACTTACTGCGGGCCTGTCAACCGTCAACTTTGCGTAAAAGAACTTTGAACTTTAGACTTTAAACTTAAAATATATGAGCAGCGAAACAAAAGTAACCGCATCACTTAAGGGCGGCGAGTGGCTGATTAAAGAAAGCAATCCTTTCGACACGTTTACGCCCGAGGATTTTACCGAGGAGCAGTTGATGGTAAGGGAAATGTGTCTGCAATTTTTGCAAACGGAAGTGTTGCCCATTGCCGGTACCATTGATAAAATGGAGCCGGGCCTGATGCCCAGTTTGATGGAAAAAGCGGGTGAGCAGGGCCTCTTGGGCGCCAGCATCCCCGAAGAATTGGGTGGGCTGGGCAAGGATTTCATCACGTCTACCTTGGTGAACGAGGGCTTGGGCGGCGGCTATTCTTTTAGCGTGGCGGTGGCGGCCCATACGGGTATCGGCACCTTGCCCATTTTGTACTTTGGTACCGAGGAGCAAAAGCAAAAATACATCCCCAAATTGGCTACTGGCGAATGGAAAGGTGCTTATGGCCTTACTGAACCCAACAGCGGTAGTGATGCGCTGGGCGCTAAAACCACCGCCAAGCTGAGCGATGATGGGAAGCACTATATCCTCAATGGACAAAAATGCTGGATCACCAATGGCGGTTTTGCCAATGTATATACCGTGTTTGCCAAAATTGATGGTGACAAATTCTCTGCCTTTATTGTAGAGCGTGGTACCGAGGGCTTTACCCAAGGGCCCGAAGAACATAAGATGGGCATCAAAGGTTCTTCTACCGTGCAACTGTATTTTCAAGATTGCAAAGTACCGGTAGAAAACCTGCTGGGCGAAATTGGCAAGGGCCATATCATTGCCTTTAATATCCTCAACATTGGCAGGCTCAAACTTTGTGCAGCAGCACTCGGCGGCGCTAAAATGGCACTGAGCACCACCGTAAACTATGCCAACACGAGGGAGCAATTTAAAGTGCCCATTGCCAGCTTTGGCGCCATCAAGCACAAACTGGCGCAAATGGCCATTGACCTGTACGCAGGCGAAAGCGCCCTGTACCGCACCAGCAAATGGATTGATGATAAGGAAACCGAACTGCAGCAAGCGGGCAAACCTTTTGCCGAAGCCTTGCTGGGGGGAGCAGAAGAATATGCCATTGAGTGCGCCATTTTAAAAGTGCAGGGCAGTGAAGTGCTGGACTTTGTGGCCGATGAAGGCGTGCAGATACATGGTGGTAATGGTTTTAGCGATGAATACGAAATCAGCCGGGTGTACCGGGATAGCCGCATCAACCGCATTTACGAAGGCACCAACGAAATCAACCGTTTGTTGGCGGTGGACATGGTGCTGAAGCGGGCCATGAAGGGCAAGTTAGATTTGATGGGCCCTGCTATGGCGGTGCAAAAAGAACTAATGAGCATTCCTGAATTTGGCAGTGGCGATGATGCCCCCTTTGCGGAAGAGCGCAAGCTGATTGCCAATATGAAAAAAGCGATATTGATGACGGCCGGTGCGGCAGTGCAAAAGCTGATGATGGCGCTGAGCAACGAGCAGGAAATATTGATGAATATTGCCGATATGGCCATTGAAACCTTTGTGGCCGAAAGTGCTTTACTGCGGGTAATGAAGCTGGCCGATAAGCAAGGTGAAGCAGCGGCGGCTTTGCAAATCGACTTGGTGCGCTGCTACATCAACGATGCGGTGGACAAGGTGAACAAAGCCGGTAAGGAAGCGATCAACTCCTTTGCCAGTGGCGATGAGCAGCGCATGATGCTGCTGGGTATCAAACGGTTTACCAAGGCTCAGCCCTTTAATGCCAAAGATGCCCGCAGGCGCATTGCCGATGCGATGATTGCGGCGGGTAAATATCCATTTTAATCAACTGATTATTTAGTTTAACGAGGCCATTCCGAAAGGGGTGGCTTTTTTTGTATGCCTCCGTCTGGTCCCGACCAACGGATGGGGGAAGGAACCCAGGACAGCTTTAGGTGTCCTGTGCCATTGAAACCTTGTTGGTCAGAGACCAGACAAGGGCAATGCGTTCAATATTTGCGTTAACAAGGAGCATGCTGAAAGGGGTGGGTTTTATGGGCTGGCGCTAACCTCCATATTTTTCTTTCAAGGCAATATATTCTGGCGCATCTCGTAAACCATCCCAGTCCTTGTCTTTTGCTACATGGCCAAAACTGATTTCCTTTTTATCTAAACATTGGCTTAATAAAGGGAAGGCTTTATCGGGTTGAGAACCAAGAGCGTAAAGGCAAGCAAGATTGTAAAACCCACCCCCCATTTGCATATATTTTGACAGCTTGGTTTCTGCCTCATTATACAACAATTTATCTGCCTTGCCAGTATGATTCCATAGCTGCATTAAATCGTAGCCCCAGTTGTACCATACTTCATTTGTGTCCGGCTTTATCTCCACGGCACGGGCATATTTGGCAAAAGCTTCCCGGTACAGGCCTTCGGCCTCGATACCGCTCTTAGCAGCCGCCAGTTTGCCCAAATAGCAGCCCCAGTTGTTCCATGCCCCATGTTTGTCCGGCTTTATTTCCACTGACCGGGCAAATTTTGCAAAGGCTTCCCAGTACAGACCTTCAGCTTCAAGGCCGCCCTTAGTATCGGCCAAGCTGCCCAAATAGCTGCCCCAGTTGTTCCATGCCTCATGTTTGTCCGGCTTTATCTCCACGGCACGGGCATATTTAACAAAGGCTTCCCGGTACAGCCCTTCGGTCTCAAGACTGTTCTTAGTACCGGCCAAGCTGCTCAAATCGTTGCCCCAGTTGTACAATGCCTCGTGATAATCAGGCTTTATTTGCACGGCCCGGGCAAATTTTGCAAAAGCCTCCCGGTATAGCCCTTCTCCCTCGGTGCCACTCTTAATACCCGCCAGTTTGCCCAAATAAGTGCCCCAACCAAGCCATGCCTCATGTTTATCATGCTTTATTTCCACAGTCCGGGCAAATTTTGCAAAAGCCTCCCGGTACAGCCCTTCGGCCTCAACGCCGCTCTTGGTGTCTGCTAATTTGCCTAAATCGATACCCCAGTTGTAATAAACATCCGCCACATCCGGCAACAAATCATCATAACCCAGTTCTATAACTTTAGCTTCTAATACCGCAAGCTCATCGTATTTATCGTTCAATAAACAATCAATCAATGCCTTTTTCAACTGTGCTTTTTCAATTGCTATGTCATCCATAGTAGCATTGTCAGCACCTACAGTTTCGTAACGCTCTATGGCATCTGCCACCAATTGTTTGCTCTGTGCCAACCTTTCCTTGGCTGTTTTATAGGTTTCGTCACCATCAATTTCCTTAATGTTTTGCAACACTTCTTCCAAAAACGAAAAAGGCTTGTCAAATACCAAAGGTTGTGCTTCATTCAGTTCGGCACTTAGTTTAATAAAAAAACTATCTGCATCATATCCCTTTATCCAAAAGGTTTGTGTATTGGGCTTGCGTAACAATTTTTCTTGTACCCTTGCACTAGGCTCATCATCCTTATAGCCCACCCAAAAAAGGCTGTTGTCGAAGCGTCCCTGTGCGGCGAGCGCATCAAAAATAAAATCTTCTCCGCTGTACCCTATCACAATCCAAGGTCGTCCGTTTGCAATTTTGCTAAAAATATTAATAGCCGTACGAGCCTCCCCCTTGACTACCCGATTCATTTCTTCCTCCGTGTTCAACTGCCACATACCATGGTGCTGCCCATGCAAATAAATAATGGATTGTGTATCCAACGTGGTAGTAGTAAGATCTTGAAGGTTAGACAAGTCATATACCGGGGGAAAAATATTGTGCAGGGCCAGTGCTCGTAACATCAGATTATCAAAATTGGTGGTAACAATATAATCTACATATCCATTTTGCAACAGGTGCGCCAAATAGATATGGCTTACGTTTACATTGGCTTTGCTTACATATTCTGCAAATAACTCCTTTCTTTCCTGTGGTTGTAGGCACCCCATTAGTTGGGCATAATTAATACTGTCTTTACCTACTTTGTCTGCCACGTCTGGGTTAAGTTGGTGTTTTTCCAACACATCCATGACAATGGCTGAAGCCCTAGGTATGCCTGCACTAACGGAGCATCCTGCACCCAAAAAGATAATAGCTTTATTGTTTTTGTCTTTCAATTGCTTTAGCCGATAAGCAATATGTTTTATTTCTTTCTCTATCATAGTATCGCTGTTAAAGGGAAGGCGCAAGTTAATCGTTCTCCCACGGCTGCCCGGGTAAATGTTCGCCATAAAGATAGGATAATTTGTAGCTCCCTACCCCTCCTTCGCCTCAAACTGCATGGCATACAATTGGGCATACATACCCTGCTGCGCCATGAGGGCTTCGTGGCTGCCCATTTCTTTTATCTCGCCCTTGTCCAGCACCATGATGGTATCGGCTTTGCGGATGGTGCTGAGGCGGTGGGCAATCACAATGGAGGTACGGTCTGCTATCAGCTTGTCAATGGCGTTTTGTATCAGTTGTTCGCTTTCGGTATCTACAGAAGAAGTGGCTTCATCCAAAATGAGAATGGCGGGGTTGTACAGCAAAGTGCGCACAAAAGAAAGCAGTTGGCGTTGGCCCAGTGACAGGGTGGCACCACGCTCCATTACATTGTATTGATAGCCACCAGGCAATCGCATGATAAAATCGTGGATGCCGATGAGCTTGGCGGCTTCTTCCACCGCTTGGGGACTGATGGCTTCGTTGCGCAGGGTAATATTGTCCTGCACCGATCCGCTGAACAAAAACACATCCTGCAACACCACACCGATACCGCTGCGCAGGGCGGCCATGGAGTAATCGTTGATGTTTACACCATCGATGGTAATCGTACCGCTTTGTATATGGTACAACCGGTTGAGCAGGCTGATGATAGAGGTTTTGCCGCTGCCCGTATGGCCCACCAAGGCCAGGGTTTCGCCGGCCCGGATGCTAAAGCTGATATTTTTCAACACCGGCTGCCCTTCGGTATAGGCAAATTGCACATTGCTAAATTGCACATCCCCTTTGATATGTGCCGGTGCATAGCTACCGCCTTCAGGGGTGGTATCGGCGTTGTCCATCATCTTAAATACCCTTTCCCCCGCAATCATGCCCATCTGCAAAACGTTGAACTTATCGGCTATTACCCGCAATGGCCTAAACAATAGGTTGAGGCACAAAATAAACGAAGTGATGATACCCGGTGTGGCATGGCCCGCACCGTGCTGGGCAGCCCACCATACCAACAAGCCCGTAGAAAGGGCCAGTATCAATTCCACCACCGGAAAGAAAACCGAATAGGCAAAAATGCTGCGGATATTGGCATTGCGGTGCTGCTGGTTAATGGTTTTAAAATGGCCCGCTTCCCGCTTTTCGGCGGCAAATGCTTGTACCACGGCCATACCCGTGATATGCTCTTGCACAAAGGCATTGAGGCTGGCCACGGCATTGCGCACTTGTATAAACGATTTGTTGACCGTTTCTTTAAAAAAGTATGTGGCCACTATCAAGATGGGAAAGGGGGCCAAACTGATGAGCGTAAGGGTAGGGTCGGTAGAAAACATATACGCCAGTACGGCAATGATGCTGAGCAAATCGGCAATGATGGGGATGAGGCCATCGCTAAAAATATCGTTCACCGACTCAATATCGTTGATGGTACGGGTAGTAAGGGTGCCAATCGGCGTTTTATCAAACTGCGCTAAGTTGAGTCCCAATATTTTGCGATAAGCCGTTACCCGCATGTCCTTTACCACACTTTGCCCCAGTGAAGCCGTTAAAAAGGTAAAGAAAAAGCGGCAGGCACTTTCTATCAGCAGCAAACCAATTTGGATGATGGTAATGGTAATGATGGCCCCTTGAATAGAACCCCAAAAGTTGAGTTTGGAATGACCCGCTACGGCATCGTTGATGGTGTATTGTATCAGGGCGGGGCGCAAGGGCGACATTAGCGCCAGTACCACGGCCAATATCAAAGAGGTATAAAATTTATTTTTGTAAGGTGCTGCAAACCGGAATACCCGCTTCAATAGAGAAAGGTCGAATATTTTTTTTGCAGCCGGTTTATCGCTCATGGCGCAAAGGTAGCAGATAGTTTTAATAAGGCCATTGATGGGTGCATTTCAAATTTTTCTACCATTCTAATTGAGTTTATTGAGGTTCCCAACCTACGCTTCGATACGGCCTCATAAAAAAGCCGTTAAGAAAATTGAAGCTGAGGGCGCAAAAGAAAAACGATTGTTACCTAAGCTTGGCAATGCTATTGGCCCGTAAGTCCTACTGAAGCTGGGTTTTGCACCACGGACTGAGCTTGTTTTTCTTTAGCCCGAGGGTTCAATTTTTAGGCTTTTTTATGCAGCCTTGATTTTTTGCTCCACTTTTGTATCAAGACAAAAGTGGAAAAACCCGCCGCTAAAGGCAACTTTAAATTGGGACTAGAGTAAAAATTTGAAATACGTCCGCCATTGCCTCGGTGGTATCAACATACCACCCATCAACCATGCTTGCTGTTCATGGCATAAATAATGGCCTCGGCATTGGAGTGTACATTCAACTTACGGTAAATATTGCGTATTTGTGTACGGATGGTTTCGATGCTCTTGTTCAGTTCGGCGGCTATCATTTTATAGCTAAAGCCCTTTACCAACAGTTCCAATACTTCTTTTTCCTTTTCGCTCAATTGGCTCATATCGTCATCGGGCGCTGGTGCCGGTGCCGCCGGACGGGGAAAGTGCAGCAATATTTTGGCTGCAATGGCCGGTGTAAGGGGCGAGCCACCATTGACCACATCGGTTACCGCTTCTATAATCTTTTCCGCACTGCTGCTTTTTAAAATATAGCCGTTGGCCCCCAAGCAGATGGCGTTGAGGATATTATCGTTGTCTTCAAACACCGTAAAAATCAACACTTTGGCCTCTGGATGAGCCTCTTTTAGTTGCTGTAGCCCTTGCAAACCATTCACATCGGGCATGTCGATGTCCATAATCAACAAATCGGGGCGGTGTTTTTCGTACAACGCATCGATACCGGCGGCATTTTCAAAAGTGCCCGCTACCTCCATGCCACCCACTGCTTCCAGTACTTCGCAAAGGCTTTGCTGCATCAAAAGGTTATCTTCAAAAATCAGAATTTTCACTGCTTGCTGTTTCATCAAAAGTAATAATAGTGAATAATTTGTGCAATACCATAAAGTGGTGAAGGTTACAAGGGGATGGAAATGGCCCATTGGGTGCCATTACCTTTGGCCGTAGTGAGCTGCACTTGCCCACCGTATTTTTTTATCCGCTGCCGGATATTGTTCAATCCATTGCCTGGCTTTACCGAATCTGTATCAAAGCCATCGCCATCATCCTCCGCCGTAATGGCAATATGGGTTTCTTCAAAAGCAATGCGTACCGTAAAATGATGGGCATGGCTGTACTTGGATGCATTGTTGATGATTTCCTTACAGATGAGATAAATTTCCCGCCGCAATTGCATATCAATCGCCTGATCGTTGGAGGGCCGGTTGATGAACAAACTGCACAAGGTTTCCCTATTTTCAAACGCATTGGTCAAGTACTGTTGCAAGCGGTTGTGCAAATGCTGGATGGTATCATTGGCTGGGTTATTACTCCACACAATATCGCTCATCGTTTCAATCATTTCGCGGCTGGTATGTTCCATTTTGGCAGCCAGCAACAGGGCCGCATCCGGCCTTTCGGGTATACGGTTTTTTAGTACGGTACTCATCAGGGCAATGCTGCTCAAGGTGCTGCCAATATCATCGTGCAACTCCTGACTGATGCGACGACGTTCCTTTTCCTGCGTAGCATATACCGCCGCAATTTTCTCTATCTCCTGCTGCTGTATTTTAACCAAGGATTCCCGTTGTTCCTTGGCGATACCTTTTAACCTTGCACCCATGGCGGCTGAAAAAAACAGGATATCGCTAAAAATGCCCACGAATATCCAAGCAATATCGGGTATGCCCAATATGGTAATATGCATGATATTGCACACTAGCGCTAGGATACCGCAGATCAAATACACAATGCTTGCATACAAGATGAGCCGCAGGATATTGTTGATGGCATTGAACAAAAAGGCGACCTGCATCACCGTACTGCTCACCATCAGTATCAACCTGAAAAAGCCGCCCAGCACCATGGGCAGGCCATGGTACTTGTCTTGCTCCGTAAAAAAGGAAACACAAAAAAAAGTCAACGCATACACGGGTAAACTCCAACTTAAAAAATACTTCCAGTACCGCCACATATAATTGGGCAGGGCCTTGTAATGCCGAAAGGCCATGATGCCAAACACAAAATAAAAATAATAATGTGCGCACTGCAATACTTCTTCGGTGCTATAATACCAGCGTAACTGAGAGGCTGTATTGTTGTAAAAATATTGGTTGATGATGCGGTAAGCGATAAAACCCGCCGTTACAAATAAATACAAGGAGTAATACAAAAACAGTTTTTCCTTTTGGTACAGATAGACGATAAAGTGATAAAAGCAGGTAGCCAGGGCTGCACCACCTACCAGTTGTAGCAAAAAAGAATATGTTAAACTGTACCCTTCCATCATTGTGCCGTAAACGCAGCAGCAGTTTTAATCTGAATAAAGATAGAGAATTAGTTGAGAGTGGGGATACAAATTACGAATACAGGGACACGGATGGAATGGATTACACGAACCTGCCTAGACGGCAGTCAGGTTACACGGATGTGGGTAATGACGAATGCGGAATGATGAATGACGAATATGGAATCGGTACAATTATCCATGTTGAATAGAAAAATCGTCGCTCCTTCCGCATCATTCGTAATTTGCCATTCTACATTCGTCATTCACCATTCGTAATTCCCCAATTTCCCTTATCTTCGTAAAATAGTTGTTTAACTAACTAATTTTGCAATATGTCAAATAGAACCATCAAAAAAGTAGCCGTTTTGGGCAGTGGCGTTATGGGCAGCCGGATTGCCTGTCATTTTGCGGGCATTGGCCTACAGGTATTGCTGTTGGATATAGCCCCCAAAGAGCTGAACGATGCCGAAAAGGCCAAAAACCTGCCGCTGGAGCACCCCGCCGTAAAAAACCGCATTGTAAACGAAGCCTTGGCCGCTGCCCTCAAAAGCAACCCTTCGCCCGTTTACCATAAGGATGTGATCAAAAAAATCAGTACGGGCAATTTTACCGACAATATGAAGGATATTGCGGGCTACGATTGGGTGATTGAAGTAGTGGTGGAGCGGCTGGACATCAAGCAGCAGGTATTTACCGAAGTGGAAAAATACCGCAAACCCGGCACCCTCATCACTTCCAATACATCGGGCATACCCATACACATGATGGCCGAGGGCCGCAGCGAGGATTTTAAAAAGCATTTCTGCGGTACGCACTTTTTCAACCCGCCCCGCTACCTGCGCCTGCTGGAAATCATCCCCACGCCACATACCGACCCGGCGGTAGTGGATTTTTTAATGCAGTACGGCGACCTGTACTTGGGCAAAACCACAGTGCTCTGCAAGGATACCCCGGCCTTTATCGCCAACCGGGTGGGCGTTTTTGGCATGATGGCCATTATGAACGCCATGGAAAAATTACAACTGAACATCGACGAAATTGATGCCCTCACTGGTCCCATTGTGGGCAGGCCCAAATCGGCCACTTTCCGCACGGCGGATGTGGTGGGTATCGATACCTTGGTAAAAGTGGCCAAGGGCGTGGCGGATAACTGCCCCAATGACGAGGCCAAAGCCGTGTTTGCCATCCCCGCTTGGCTGGATACCATGGTAACTAACAATTGGCTGGGCGATAAAACCGGACAAGGGTTCTTCAAAAAAACAAAGGGTGCTGGCGGCGAAAAAGAAATTTTGACGCTCAACTTAGCCACCATGGAATATGGGCCCCGCCAAAAGCCCAAATTTGCCACACTGGAAACGGCCAAGCCCATCGACGACCTTAAAACCCGTATCAAAGCATTGTGTGCGGGGCAAGATAAAGCGGGCGAATTTTACCGCCAGTTTCACTACAATTTATTTTCGTACATCAGCCACCGCATACCCGAAATCAGCGACGAACTGTACCGGGTGGACGATGGCATGATGGCAGGCTTTGGCTGGGAGATTGGCGCTTTTGAAAGCTGGGATGTGCTGGGCGTGGCCAAAACCACCGAAGCCATGAAAGCCGCTGGCTATGCCGTAGCGCCTTGGGTAGAGGAAATGCTGGCAGCGGGCATCAGTTCTTTTTATAAAGTAGAGAATGGTAAGCGTTATTACTATGATGTAGCAAGCAAGGGTTACAAAGCCATGCCCGGCGGTGAAGCCTTTATTGTAATGAAGCATTTTGAGAATGAAACCGTTTGGAAAAACAGTGCCTGCCGTACTTATCACTTGGGCAACGATGTGCTGGGGCTGGAATGGTACACCAAAATGGGTAGCATTGGCGGCGAAGTGCTGGAAGGGATACAAAAATCCATTGCCTTGGCCGAAGACAAATACAAGGGCTTGGTGATTGCCAACGAAGGCACCAACTTTAGTGCGGGTGCCAATGTGGGCATGATATTTATGCTAGCCATTGAGCAGGAGTACGATGAAATGGAGATGGCCATCCGTATGTTTCAAAATACGATGATGCGTGCCCGTTACTCCAGCATACCTGTAGTGGTGGCCCCCCATGGGCTGGCACTGGGCGGCGCCTGCGAGCTGAGCCTCCACTCCGATAAAGTTTGCGCCGCAGCCGAAACCTATACCGGCTTGGTGGAAGTGGGCATCGGCGTAATACCCGGTGGCGGCGGTACCAAAGAATTTGTACTGCGTGCCAGCGACGAAATGCACGAAGACGAACCAGAAACCATTACACTCAAAAACCGCTTTTTGAATATTGCTACGGCCAAAGTGGCCACCTCGGCGCATGAGGGGTATGGTTTGGGCGTTTATCGCAAAGGGTTAGACGAAGTAGTGATGAACCAAGGCCGTCGCATTGCCGAAGCTAAAAAAAGTGTGATAGAGCTATATGATAGTGGCTATGTAATGCCCGTACAACGCAACGATATTAAAGTGTTGGGCAAATCTGCCTTGGGTGCATTGTATGCCGGTATCCACGGCATGGTACAAGCGGGCTATGCTACCGAGCATGATGCTGTGTGTGCCAAAAAACTTGCTTATGTAATGTGCGGGGGTGACCTGAGCGAGCCTACCCTTGTAAGTGAGCAATACCTGTTGGATTTGGAAAGGGAAGCCTTTTTACAACTGACGGGCGAAAAGAAAACTTTGGAAAGGATACAGAGTGTGTTGAAAGGTGGTAAGCCGGTGAGGAATTAAACTAATGTGCTGATTAGCTAATTGGCTTATATGCTAATTCCTTTGCATTGTAATAGTGGTTGGGATAGGATGGCGTTTTATTATTGATCATTATGTTATCGATTATAGGCCCCTGCGGATGGCGGGGGCTTTTTTATTCGGATGCGGACCGGATTGCCCCCGTCTGGGTCTCTGACCAACGGGTGGGAGAGATTATTGGCCGATGAACCGACCCAATTGGCTAAGGCCTTTCGGGAACGGACGAAGCCCTGACTGCCGTCTGGCAGGCCTCTTCAACTTTTGAAACAGTTTTCATTAACAGTCGATTGGAAAAAATTCCACGAGGATGGAATCGGGCGTATCCGCAACTTAGCCCGGCGGACTGTGGCCCTCTGAAGGTGCTACAGATCGAATGGAGCTCCTAATAATCCACGAACGGGGCGACCGGATTGTTTCAACCAATCAACCAATCAACCCTTCAACCAATCAACTAATCAACCTTTCAACCCATCAACCCTCTTCAGCCTCCTTCTACAAAACTCATAAATCGGTTTTTCAAAACACAAATACAAGATGATGGATATGGCCCACAAAGCCACAAAATTGCGGTCGGGCAGTAGAAAATAGGATTTTAGTTTGAGGTTAACATAGCTGATATGCACCAAATAAAAAGCAAAGGAAGCATTGCCCAACAATACCAATACCCGGCTGCCGAAAAACCGTTGCACCCAAGTCCGCTCATACATCAACCCCGCCAATGTCAGCACGGTAAACAAAGGCAACAAGGTTTTGGCCAGCAGCATCCCGCCCCAGTGTTCACTGCCATGGCTGTAGCTGTCTTTTTGAAACAAACCGATGCCGTAGGCCGTTAACAAAATCCCTACAAATCCGAACAAAGTTTTGTAGGGCCATTTCAACAACCAAGCCTTGGGATTACGCACTGCCACCGCCAACAGCATCCCCGCCAAAAACTCCGTACAGCGGCCGGGAAAAATACTGGTGGCGATAAATTCCAAGGGGTAAAAGAATTGCTTGGGGTTGCCATTGAGGCGGTGCCAAATTTCGCCAGCACCCCAAGTAATGCCCAGCAATAAAAGCAAGCCGCCCAACAAATACATAAGGTGCTTGCGCTGTAGCCAACAGAGCATCGGCGCCAGCACATAAAATGTCATTTCTACATTCAGTGACCAGGCCTGCGCCAGCCCTTCCAAGTTCAGCCGCTCCGAAAATCCATGCGCCAAGCTCCATACCAGCCAACTACTTTTTCCATCACTATACCCGGGGTCTACATAATAAGCACCCAATATCAGCCAATACAGCGGTAAAATACGGGCCATACGTGTCAGTAGGTAGCGGCCATAAGCCTTGCCCGAACGCAGGGGCGCATCGTTGTATGTATAAGCAATGAGAAAGCCACTGAGCACAAAAAACAAGGCCACGCCAATATGCAGTTCATTGAACAGCCGCATCAACTCGGGGTGCAAATGCTCCCGCCAATACTTGCGATTGTGGTACACAAATACCATGCAAGCAGCCAAACAGCGAAATCCAGTAAGGGCATTGAAACGGCTCAAGGGCTCAATTTTAAGGGGCAAAGGTAGGGGTGCCGCTTAATTAATGGTAAAAGCTTTAAAATGGCAGATAACAAAAGCAGGGAATGGGGTTGAAAATCTACCCCAAGGCAAAGTAATTACGCTAGCCAAAAATTGCCAAAAAGCTGTAAATTGCAGTATGGCCAAGGAATACAAACAATCCGAAGACAACCTGTCCATGGTAAACGACGATGGGCCCAACACCCCTTGGACATGGGAGCCCCAAGAAATAGCACAGTTGCAAGATGCCCTCAAAATGACACATACCGAACGCTTTAGGCTGATGACTAAACTGATGCGTAGGGGCATTATGCTCAAAAATGCTAAAACAACCTACCAAAAAATTGATTAATAGATGGATGTGTTAGATGAAAGCCTTTTGCAGTTTTGGCGACTCATGCACCAACATGCCGTAAGCTATATAATGGTGGCTAATTAGCTGTTAACCGCCCCAAAGACCAAATAGATGTGGCCGCACTGGAAAAGATAAAGGAACTGTTGCAGCAACAGCAGCATCCCCCCAATAGCTGACACCATCATACCACATTGAGGCACCCCTCAACCCCAATACTATACCGCTTGCATTAATTGCCGTATTTTTGCCGCCTATGGCAGCTAGTAAATATCAAACGGTAATTGGCTTGGAAGTACATGCCCAACTGCTTACACAAAGCAAGTTGTTCTGTGGCGACAGTGCTGCTTTTGGTGCGGCACCCAATTCACATATCAGTCCCGTTACCCTCGCCCACCCCGGCACCCTTCCCAAAATGAATGAGCAGGCCATTAGCTTGGCCATCAAACTGGGCTTGGCGCTGCAATGCGAAATAGAGCAGCACAACTATTTTGCCCGCAAAAATTATTTTTACCCCGACTTGCCCAAGGGCTACCAAGTATCGCAACATACCACGCCAATATGCAAGGGCGGGCTGGTGCCCATTACTGTGGATGGCACCCAACGCAACATACGCCTCAACCGCATCCACATTGAAGAGGATGCCGGCAAAAGCGTACACGACTTGGATGATGCCTATACCTGTGTGGACCTGAACCGGGCCGGTGTGCCGCTGCTGGAAATTGTGAGCGAACCCGACCTGCACAGCCCCGAGGAAGCCTACGCCTATGTAGCCGAGTTGCGCAAACTGGTACGCTGGTTGGGCGTGTGCGATGGCAATATGGAAGAAGGCAGTCTGCGATGTGATGCCAACGTGTCCATCCGCCCCATGGGCAGTACCACATTGGGCACGAGGGTGGAAATAAAAAACCTCAACAGTATCCGCTTTATCAAAAAAGCCATTGAGCATGAAGTAGAAAGGCTGATCGCTATTACCGAGGCAGGTGGCACCATCGTACAAGAAACCCGTGGCTTTGATGCGGAGAAGGGCACTACTTATTCCATGCGCACCAAGGAAGACGCAGACGATTACCGCTATTTTCCAGAACCGGACTTAGCGCCCTTTGCCATCAGCGATGCTTTTATTGCCGAGGTAAAAAATAACATGGATGCTTTGCCTGCCGAGCTGGAGCTACAATATATTACCGATAAACAGCTTACGCCTTACGATGCAGCATTCATCTGCACCGATAAGGAAGTGATGCAGTTTTTTGAAGCCGTGGCACAGCACAGCAAGCACTACAAGGCGGTTGCTAACTGGATGCAGGGCCCTATCAAATCTTACCTCAACGATACCAATACCGATTGGCAAGATTTTCCCATTGGGCCACTGGGCATTGCCCAATTGGTGCAATTGGTAGCCGATGGACAACTGAATTTTAGTACGGCTGCTGCTAAACTGTTTCCTGCATTGGTACAAGAGCCGCAACGCCCTCCCTTGGAACTGGCCACCGAACTGAACCTGTTGCAAAGCAGCGATGCCGGTGCCATTGAGCAGTGGGTAAACGAGGTGTTGGATGCCATGCCCGACAAAGTACAGGAATACAAAAAGGGTAAAAAGGGTTTATTGGGGCTGTTTACCGGCGAAGTAAAAAAACGCAGCAAGGGCAAAGCCGATATTAAAATGGTTAACGAACTGTTGCTGCAAAAACTCAATTGATACGATGAAAAAGATAGTATGGATAATAGGTATCGCTTTACTGGCGGCCTGTAACAATCAACAAGACAAAGGTGCATTTACCGTAAACGGGCAGTTGAAAAATGCGCCCGATGGCCAGGTATATTTGGAAGAGTTGTTCTTCAGCGAAAAGAACCCACAAGTGGTTGATTCCACCGCTATTAAAAATGGTGTCTTTACCCTTAAAGCGACAGCCAAAGAGCAGGGCTTATACCGTATCCGCATAGCCAATAGCCCAATGGGGTTTTGGTTCATCAACGACAGGCCAACTATTGCTTTTACAGCCGACACCAAGGATGTTTCCCTCAATGGCCCCAGTTTTAACACACCTGCCAACAGTACGCTCAAAGGTTTTATTACTGTACTGGAAAATAACAGAACCAGTTTTGAAGCATTACAAGGACAGTTGACTTCGCTTAAAACGGCTAAGAACAGCGATAGCCTCGTCGCTGCTACACAAGATGAAATGAGTGCGTTGGCCAAAAAACAACAACAATATATCATTGGTTTTATTGATAGTACCACCAACCCTGTGATGGCCATGTTTGCCTTAAGCAATAGCCGTGGCATGAACCCCGAAACATTGGAAAAACCGGTAATGGCATTACAAAAGCGTTTTGCGGATCATGCCGCTGTGGGCGTTCTTACGGCACAGTTTTCGGTGCTGATGCAACAGCAAAAGGCCCAAGCACAATCGCAAACCCAACCCGATGCCCCTGCTGTGGGCAGTGTGGCGCCCGAGCTCACCATGCCCGATGTGAACGACAAACCCTTTTCGCTGAGTACGTTAAAAGGCAAATATGTACTGGTGGATTTTTGGGCCAGTTGGTGCGGACCTTGCCGGGCAGAAAACCCCAATGTAGTGGCCGCCTACAATCGGTTTAAAGACAAAAACTTTACCGTGTTGGGCGTTTCGTTGGATAATGATAAAGCCCCTTGGTTGGAAGCCATCAAAGCCGATGGATTGGCTTGGAACCATATCAGCGATCTAAAGAAATGGAAAACTGCGGCGGTAGGCCTTTATGGCTTCAATAGCATCCCTTATAATGTGCTGGTAGATCCCGAAGGTAAAATCATTGCCACCGGATTACGGGAGCAGGCCTTGCTGGATAAGTTGGCCGAAGTGCTGAAATAACCATCGTTATATCGTATTCATTTAACTGGGCTTCTTAATAACGAAGCCCAGTTTTCTTTTAAATATAATGGTGCCTTCCGTAACTTACAACCCAAACGTAAGCTACATTGAAAATTATTCAATCATATTGGAGTAAGCCCTCACAAGGGCAAAACGAAGGGCATATTGAAAATCGGCATACAGGCGGCTGGCTCACCCCGCAGTATCATTTTATGAGCTGGGCACTGAGCTGCTTGAGCTTTCGGCAATTTTATGATGAAGTAGAACTGTACACGGATGCCGAAGGAAAAGCCTTGCTGATTGATACCCTGCAGCTCCCCTATACCAAAGTGCATGTGGTGATGGACAGGTTGAACCACCTACCGCCGCTATTGTGGACAGCTCCCAAAATTTATACCTACAGTTTACAAAAAGAGCCATTTATACATGCCGATGGTGATGTGTACATCTGGAAAAAATTTGATGCAGCAGTAGAGCAGGCTCCCTTGCTGGCCCAAAGCCTAGAAGATAATTTTGCGTACTACAACGATATGTTGAACATATTGGAAGCGCAACATTTTTGGATGCTCCCTGCCCTTGCGGCGATTGATAGGGCCACCAATAATTTACAAACGGTGAATGCAGGCGTATTTGGCGGTAGTGATATCAATTTCATACATGCTTACTGCAAAGATCTACTGCGCTTTTATATCAACAACAAAGTACAGTTGGCCGGTACAGGTGTGGGCAAACTCAACCCCTTAGATCAATTTTATTTTTATCATTTAACACTGGAACAGCAACGGAAAATCGGTTTATTATTTCCCGGAGAGCAGCATGATTTTTCGGAGTTGATGCTGTTCAACTTGGTTCCGCAGTATCAATCGTATATCCACTTGCTCGGTGCCACTAAAAAAAATCCTTTGTATTGTAAAATGGTGGCCTTGCACCTACGCCATCAATTTCCTGACTACTATAACAAACTGGAACATATACTTGCGCCGAAAACCCCTGTGCCACCTACGCCAGTGGAACCCAATTTTGATGAATTTTTCCCCAGCAGTTTGGCTGTCTTACACCAGTTTGTAGGCCCGCTGATCGTCAACAGCAGCCAGGCATTATCGGATGCATTGAACAACAGCACTACCCTTGCTGGAATGCCGGCCCTGCAAGCATTGGTACAGCAGGTCTTTATGTCGGAGGATGCCCGCTATCAATTGCATCATCATGGTGCTATTTTGCCCAATGAAGGAGAGCGGCTGCCGGCCTTTACCCGTGCCAAGGCATTATTGGCAGCTACCACTGCCGCAAATAAATCCGCTTTCTTACAACAGCCCTTTGTACTTTCAAAAGCAGCCCACATTTTGGCCTTAGAATATGATGTGCCCAATATTACAGCGTATCCGAAATGGCTAAACGAAGTAGCTACGAAAGAGATTGAACCAGGCCAATACATTTATTTGTATGTAAAACATGATGCCGCAACGGCATCGCTTTATCCCATGGGCGATAGCAATCAACTGCTGTATTATTTTAGCGAAGGTCCTTTTACTGGTCAGGCATTGATAGATTTGCTACTGGAAGATGAGCCAGACAAAACCGACACGGCGATACTGGCCCATTATACGGATATGGTTTTTTATTTTATTACCAACAACGTAATTTTTACGGGGTATCTGGATTTTGCTGATTAAATGACAGCGGGTAAAACAACAAGGCTTTGGCTGTAATAAAATAACGCAACCGATTGGTAACCATCGTACGGAAAGTATCCCACTCTTCCATGGCCTCGTCATCCAAATAGCCTTTTAAATCTTCCATCAATTGCAAGTAGGTTTTGGGACTAGCCAATTCGTTGATGATAATTTCATCTACTTCATCCATTTCCGACATCAAGAAGGAGCCATCCAACTCACCTACCAACAAACCCTTGCTTTGTTGCGCTTCGTCAATAACTGCCACACGGGTGCCCGGCAACCATACCAACATACAATCCTGTTCTGTTGTTCTCCAATCATCAAATAGTTGTGGTTGTTCTAATGCCAAAAAATCCCTAGCCAGTATAAAATCTTTATCTACCAATATTGTATTGCTTGCTTGGATAGACAGCATGAGCCTTTCCATTACTTGCCGATTGTGAGCTGTAGTAAAGGTATGGCCTTGGGCAAAAGCAGGATAAGCCATGGGATACAGTGAAGCCAAACGCTCCACGTATTGCGGATATTCTTTGAGAACATAGGCTTCCAGCATTTTGCTTATGCGCCGATTGGTTTTGTAAACGCCCAATAAATGCAGATAAGTTTTTTGTTGGGGCACTTTGTCAAAATCGCCAAACCCAACATAGTTATTGTCTTCGGTAATGCCATCAATCAAAAAGTCCACTTTCCGATTTTGAATCATGGCTTGTTCATGAAACAACAACTGCTCATAAAAAATATTGAAGTTAAAGCCATTGATATCATGCCACACCCCTTTATTGCGGTCAACAAATTCAAAAGCCGTAGTTGTATAAGTTTGAAAAAAAGCAATATCATGGCCCCCGATGATGCCCATATTACAGGCCGAGTTGTTGATGCCGTACACATACTTATCCATTTCCGTAGGGATAAACTCCAATTTGGGTTTTATTTCATCCCACATATTTTTATAGTACAGGGTAGTGCTTTCCAAATTTTGCGTAATCAAGCCCGCCTGCATCAGTTTTTCCGGAAATGGCTCCCAAATAAATACATCCCCATCCACATGTAAAAAAGGTGTTTGCTGTAAGCTATATGCTTTTATTTTAGGTATGGCCCATAAGTCTTTATGGTAATGATTGAGTTCATCCAATACCACATGCACTTTGGTATAGGGCAGTTGCAATTTTTCAATCAATACTTCATACCCCTTTTGATCGGTGTACAGTTCCACATCATAATACTTAGCCAGTTGGTTAGCGCTCAAAATCCAGCTCAGCCAATTATACTGTGGCGCCATCCAACCAAAGCAGCTATTGAGTATGTCAGCTTGGTTTTGCGACCAAAAAGATTGTATCACCTTCATTCGATATCTTTTGTATGTGTGTAGACAATCAGATTGCCATCTTTAAAAATTTCAGAAAAATTATGGCCCTCATCCCTATAAACACGGCGTGTATCAGGGTTGAAAAAATGATTTTTGATAAACAGCAACGATAACAACACAAAGGGTTTTGGCATATCGGCATAATAAATTTCATTATGCCCTTTGCCATTGAACTTTACTGTAAGCTTGTCCTTCATGTAGTAATACTCCCCACTGCGTAATTGCTTCATAGGCTTCCTGAACCACCGTTCCGCCAACCACATATCCCACTGCCGAAGACGGTTAACCATAGCCGGATGGAAGCGGTCGGTCCACCAGCGCAACAAGTTCCCCAAAGGTGAAGGCTTTCTAAAATTATGCGCATCAATAAAGTAAGTTGGAGGCAAGGTTGTCCAATATTTTTTTCGGGAAAAAACATTGAGCTTATAATCGCTCAAATGGTACAAAAGCACTTCAAACTCATTGCGATAGCCCAAAGTACCCTTATCCCATTTCAACAAACCGGGCGTACGTTCCATTACCAAATAATCAAAAAAAGAACGGATGCGGTCTTTTTCTTTTTCCAGCACATGATAGAATGTTTCAAAAGGGCAATCGGTATCCAATATATTGATCCCATTGCATACTTCGGTATAATAACCGCCGCATTCCTCAAACAACATATTATGCGGTGCAGTAAAAACAGTCTTATAATCCTTGCTTAACGTATAGAGCGTATTTACTTGTGGCGAGTTTTTCAGCAGCATAAAATAACCAGTGGGATATTCATCTTTTACCGATATCACATCATGGTTATCCAACAATTCCTCCGTCATAAACTCCCGGATACGGCCAAAGATAATATCAATATCTGTATAGCCCCACCAATCGTAACCAGTTAAATAAGTTTTAAAAATCACCCCAAAAGCCGGACGCAAATCACAAACTTTGTACCCCTTCTGTATGTCGATGGTAAAGCCCAATTGCTGGGTAGCCAATCGGTTAAAGTCGGGCAATGTAAAATAGTGAAACTGCAAATTGGGCGGGGTAGCTTGGGTGGGCTTGTTATCGGTAAAAAAAATAAAATCTACCGTAGGGTTAGCGGCGCAGGATTGCTGAAAAAAACGGAAATACCAGGGCAGTTCGCCAAAGAAAAAAGTAATAACGGCTATTTTTTTTATTTCCATGTGCTGTGCTACTGTTCAATGGATGGTTTAGCAAAAGGAAGTGTTTCATCTTCAATTAATTCAGGTATAAAATGCAACAGATCTTCCCGTTCGTAAGCCATTGGATAAAGATAAGGACCAATTAAAAAAGCTGGGGTAAAATTCAGCCCCTGTGCATGGTTCCAGGCAGTTTGCTGTTGCAGCCAATGGGTAATGGCCGCTTCGTCTTGCACGCTGGTATTAGCAAAACTGGCAGCCCATTTTGCATAATCCTTATGCACAAACCACTGGCCCAAAGCTTCCGTAAAAACAGCAGTCCCTTTTTCCCGGTAAATCGTTATCAGTTCCAAATGCAGTTGTTTTTGCTCAGCATGCAAGGCCTCCGTATAATTAAACCGTATGGCAACAGACAACTGATCGCCATAGCTTTTCAACAATTGTATTAAAATCTTATGCGCCCCTGCACAGTAGCCACAAAATGGATTGGTAACAAGTGTGATTTGTACTGCCGCCTGGGTATTACCTAAAACAATGGCCTGTTGCGCATGCTCGACATCTACCCATTTGCTTTGTAACAATGAGTATCTGAACAGTTCGTAATTCCTTTTAAAACTAATGGCCTTTTTATACGCCTGCTTAAGTGCTTTTTGTTTGTTGAGCAAGGCTTTGATGCCGAGCCAACCACCAAGGGTTATCACATAAAAGGCAAGGAAGATAAATATTTGCCATGGGCTACCCCATTGAAAGCCGTTAAATACAATAGGCCCAACAATACCCATTTGAAGGTACAAAAGCCCGGTTATGGCAAGGCAAATCGTACACCATTTTTTTTCAATGGCCATTTGTACATAGCTAGAATAAAATGTAAGTGGTAAAGCAGCCACTAACGTAATAACTGTATAGGCATACAGTACATTTAGCCATCCGGCCGTGTAAAAAAATAGTAAGGCCAATAACTGTGCAGTAAAGAACACCACACAGGCATCGCTTATTTTCACCCACTTAAAAATGGTCCCTTTGGCTGAACCGATTACCGCATTACAATCGCCCTTGGGCAAACTGGTGCAAAAAAGCGGTTGACTACCTTCATTCAGGCCCAGTTCAGCATTGATTGCCAAAACAGACAGATAAAGCCCAGCAACAGTTATGAGCAATAAGATGATTGCCGTTGAGGGTACACCGTTGGCCCCGAAAAGTCCTATCAGCAACAATACGAGGCCCAGCACGAGTAAGGCCACATTTTTACGCTGTGCAATTTTTTTAGTTGTCTGCGGTTCTTCCTGCCCTTCTACCAACAAAATGACGCCCTTCCACTCTTGCTCAAATTGAGCATGATCTAGTTGAAGCAATTTGCCGTTTTTACTATATTGAAAACGACTGCCCTTTCTTTGCACAAAAGCCAACATTTCCTGCTCATCAAAATCCACCATCAATGCCATAAACTGTTGCGGTAATGCTTCGAGGTCGGTACTGCTCAAGCGAACAGCTTTATTGCCAATGCCAAAAAAGTGTAAGGTGTCGCTATAAGCCAGCACAGATGGGTAATCCGGATGTGTTTTGGCCTGAAAGGTAAATTCTTCCAAGTCGATCTGAATATTTTCTGCCAGCAGGTATTGGTGAACCGATTTGGCTGCGTTATTGTCCGGCATCGGCTTTGCGCAATTTTATTGAATGATGCGTTTTATACGCTAGTCAATTAGTAATGATAAAAATCTTGTAAAAAATGTAAGGCAGCCATCATACGATAGCAGTATTAGCATAAAAGGAGCCGCCCCTAAAACTCGGTATCCGGTGATAAAACATAACCTTATTGAAACATTAGCTTGTTGCACATAAGGCCATGCTTTTTACAATTTCGCAGATCGATTGCACTGGGCCGATTTTCCTAGAAGGCAGCTCCCTTTTGCAGGGTAGCCTCAACTTACCCTACAAGTTTTTACCTGCAAATGCCGGCATTCTTCTGCCCAGGCCACCATTGGTAAGGAACGCAAGTAAGGCCTGGGGCACAGTTAAAAACGATGCTACCCGGCACACAGTGTATACCTGCAGCAGAACCGCAACCGCCACCTTTTAAGGCACGCATTTCATCTCTTGTTAACCCTTCTTTCAGGGTTTTTAAACTGATTTTTTTCATTTTTAAATTTATATGTTATCAAATATAAGTGACCATATTACTTACACCTCATTGTAAGGTTGCCGCACATTGATAAATAAAAGAAACTGCCTTAAAATGGCTCATCATTTATGTTATTGACACGATTAGAAGGCTCGGGCAACTACTTAAAAAGCAAATGGCTTTGACCTCTAACCACCTTTCAAGGCAGTTCCTTGTAGTCTTGCCGTTGCGCATTAGCGACAGATACCTGCCGAGTACCAAGGTGACCATTGGTAAGGAACGCAAGTAAGGCCTGCAGCGCAATTAAAAACGATGCTGCCTGGTATACAGTGTATACCTGCAGCAGAACCGCAACCACCACCTTTTAAGGCACGCATTTCATCCCTTGATAAACCCTCTTTCAGGGTCTTCAAACTGATTTTTTTCATCTGTTGAATTTTAATGTTATAAAATACCACTATGGGTTGTTAACATGATGAAGTTAAATGAAAAAGAGTGGATTGGGTAAGCAATCAATTTATTTAGAGAATGTTCAAAAACGCCGCTGATTTATTGGGTGTTTGCTGAATGAATTTGCAAATAAACTACTGTTTATTTATCATTTTGCGATTAGTACATTTTCGTTTTGTATCAAAAAAGCTAAGCAGTTTGTACCAAAAAGTACACTAAGTAATTGTCTGAAAAGTACACTAAGTAAGGGTTTGAGGCAATTGCCGTTATATGGTTACGTATTAATTCAACTAACTACCGTGCCTACCTTTTCTCCTTGCACTACACGCAATAAATTTCCCCGTGTGTTCATGTCAAATACAATGATGGGCAGTTTATTTTCCATGCAAAGGGTAAAGGCTGTCATGTCCATTACCTTAAGGTTTTTTTGTATACAGTCGTTATAGCTAATCGTTTCATAGCGTGTTGCCGTTGGGTCTTTTTCTGGGTCGGCTGTATAGATGCCATCCACCCTTGTGCCTTTTAATATTACATCGGCTTTTATTTCAATGGCCCTTAAAGACCCGGCTGTATCAGTTGTAAAATAAGGGTTACCTGTTCCGGCACCAAAAATCACTACCCTTTGTTTTTCCAAATGGCGCATGGCCCTGCGGCGGATATAGGGTTCTGCTATCTGTTCCATTTTAATAGCGCTCTGCAACCTGGTGTACACCCCTGCTTTTTCCAAGCCCGCTTGCAATGCCATACCATTGATAACCGTGGCCAACATGCCCATATAATCGCCATGGGCCCTTTCAATACCGGTTTCCGCTTCGTTCATACCACGGTAAATATTGCCACCTCCAATTACAATTGCTACTTCTGCCCCTGCTTCCACTACGGCTTTTACATCCGCAGCATACTGCGCAATGATTTTGGTGTCGAGTGGCTCATAGCCATCTACACTTTTGCCCATCAGGGCCTCACCGGAAAGCTTGAGCAGAATCCTTTTATACTTGAGCGACATATAAAAATTTTGATGCAAAGTAACGTAAACTAAGTGGCTTGAAAAAATACTATTGGTGTTAGGTTATGCGTATCAGGCACGCCATATGCATAACGCTACAGCTTGGGGATATACAAGCCTTACAATGAAACAACCAATGTCTATAATATAGACTTTTTTGTAGCCTTGATACTGTACAGCATCGGCATTTTTTCATCCATACCCTCAATGCGCCACATGCCGTCGGCACCTTGCTGCAACTTATTAAAGCAATTGTAGGGCGAATAGCTAAACTCATGCAAAAATTCAATATGCAAGCCCCGGGTGGCCAAAGCCGTAATGATACTGCCCATGGCATGGTTCCAACTATACTCTTCGGTTTTAATGGGGGCATCCCTATCTGTGTAAGTGCCACTGTTTTCCTCGGCAATTACTTGGGCGTTGAAGTACGGATATTTGATAAACGTAAAGTCTTCATCCATCATCCAAAGTACGGGATGAAAATCTACGATATAAAAAACGCCGCCCGGTGCCAAAAACCGATCCACTATATCTGCCCACTGCTCTATACTGGGCAACCAGCCGATGGTACCATAGGAGGTGAATACGATATCAAACTGTTCCTTGCAATGCATCGGCAAATCATATACATTGCAATGAATAAACTGTGCATCCAACCCTAGCTCGGCTGCCGTTTCCCTGGCCAAAGCAATAGCTGCATCGCTCAGGTCAACACCGGTACAACGGGCACCCAAACGTTGCCAGTTGAGGGTATCCATACCGAAATGGCATTGCAGGTGCAGCAGGCTTTTGCCCTTTACATCACCCAGCTCTTCCAATTCAATCTTGTTCAATACCGTATTGCCTTTTTTAAAGCTTTCGAGGTTATAAAAGGCAGAGTCCTTGTGCACACCCGTACGCTGGTTCCAAGCATGTTGGTTGGCCTTGAAATAGGCATCATAATTGTTCATGCCATAAAATTAAATATTAATGTGTTGCCGATTTTAAAATACTATATTAGCAAGCCAAAACTGCATGCAATGAAAAAGTTTTTAAAGGTTCTGTTGGTACTAGTGGTGGTGCTGACCATCGTGTATTTCATGGGTCCCAAGCCCGATGCCCCCCAATTGCTGGCCTTTAGTGGCCGCATGGCCGATTCGCTGCAAGTGCTTGATGAGGCTGTTACCGCCACCGAAAAAGCTGAGAAGGGCATCAAGCCCGATAATGAGGCTAGGATTGTATGGTACGACACTGCCCATAAACAAAAAACCGCCATTGCTTTTTTATACCTCCATGGCTTTAGTGCCTCGCAGGAAGAAGGCGACCCCGTTCACCGTCATGTGGCCCAACAGTTCAATGCCAATCTTTATTTGGCGAGGCTGGCCGGACATGGCGTTAACTTGGGCGACAGTACCATGGTGGCCCTTACTGCCGATGACCTGTATAATTCGGCCGAAAAGGCTTTGGCCATTACCCAAAAGCTGGGCGATACGGTGGTTGTGATGGCTACTTCTTTTGGTGCAGCCCTAGCCCTTCGTTTGGCCAGCGCCCATCCGGAAATAAAGGCGTTGGTTACTTACTCGCCCTGCGTTAAAATTTATGATGATAATGCCGAGCTAATAGACAATCCTTGGGGGATGTTGCTGGGCCGCCTGATTACAGGCAGCTATTACCGTAAACTACAACCGCAAAACCCCGAGCATGATAAATACTGGAATATGTACTATCATATGAACGGGGTGCTGGCCATCCAGAATTTTTTGACCCATGCGATGGTGCCTAGCACTTTTAATAAGGTAAAATGCCCTGTGTTTATGGGTTATTATTACAACAACGAAACAGAGCAGGATAAAGTAGTAAGTGTTCCGGCCATGCTACAAATGTTTGACCAATTGGGTACGCCGGCCAACGCCAAACAGAAAGTGGCTTTTCCTGCTGCGGCCAACCATGTGCTGGCTTCTCCCGTGTTATCGCATGATGTAGCGCATGTGGAAGCAGAAACGATGGCCTTTCTGAAAAAGGTAGTTTTTGCAAGACAATAAAAAACCCGAACGAAATATCGTCCGGGTTGTATTTTTTAGTTGCAAGGTGATTAACCCAAGGCAACCCTTTTAAATTCGGTAACTTTTAAAGTAGGACTTACGCTCTTCACATAATCACCTACCGATACATTGCCATCCTTTACAAATGCCTGGCTCAACAAAGCACTTTCTTTTACAAATTTGTTGATTTTGCCAGCAGCAATCTTCTCGGCCATTTCTGCGGGTTTACCCTCGGCTTTGATTTGCTCAATGGCAATATCTTTTTCCCTTGCCAACAAATCAGCAGAAATACCTTCGGCATCCAAAGCAATGGGGTTCATGGCTGCAATTTGCATGGCCACGTCTTTACCAGCAGTTTCGGCAGTTTCGTTCATACCTACCAAAACACCCATGCGGTTGGCACCATGGATATAAGAAGCCACATAAGGGGCATCTACCCTATCAAAGCGGCTGATAGCGATTTTTTCGCCAATGGCAGCCAACTTATCGTTGATCATATCGGCCACTTTAGCACCGTTGATTTCTACTTCGTTCAATTCTTCAGCAGTCTTTACGTTGTTGGCTACTGCTGCATCGGCAATACCTTGTGCAAAAGCCACAAACTCGGCATTCTTGCTCACAAAATCTGTTTCGCAGCTAATGCAAAGTACAATACCACTTTGATTACCGTTGAAAGAAGTGGCTATTACCACACCTTCTTTGGCTTCCCTGTCGCTACGCTTGGCGGCCACTTTTTGGCCTTGCTTGCGCAACCAATCAATGGCACCTTCAAAGTCGCCATTGCTTTCTGTTAATGCCTTGCGGCAATCCATCATACCAGCGCCAGTAGCTTGGCGCAATTTGTTAATATCCTGTGCGGTTATCGTAGCACTCATATCAATATGTTTTAACTTTTCCTTTTGGGAAATGTGTTGAAATAAAATGATTACACTTTTCGTCTATCCTATACGTACCTTGTTGGCCCTACACTTTAACAAGTTGTATTGGCATCAAAAAAGTAGCTATAAGGATTTGTACCGAGCGGCTTATTTGCCAGCGGGCCTTCTGCCACCAGCACCCGGACCGGGTACACGGCGCTTAGTTGGGCCACCACCGGGTGCACCTGGGCCACGGCCTGGACCACCAGCGCCCCTTCTGCCCCTTCCGTCGTCGCCATCAGCCCTCGCTTCAAACTTGGCGGCTTTGGCTTCTGCGCTTTCTTCTGCATCGGTATCGTCATCGTCTTTATCAGCTTGACGCTCTTGCAAACCTTCGGCGATAGCAGCAGTAAGATAGTTTACTACAATGGCGATAGATTTGGTAGCATCATCGTTAGAGGGGATCGCAAAGTCAACCTTGTTGGGGTCGCAGTTGGTATCCACCATACCGAAAGTGCTGATGTTCAAACGCTTGGCTTCGGCCAGTGCGATGTGCTCGTGTCCGATATCCACCATGAACAAAGCAGCGGGGATACGGCTGATTTGAGCGATACCGCCCAAAACCTTTTCCATCTTTTCCTTGTCACGGGTAAGTGTAAGGCGTTCTTTTTTAGTAAGGGTTTCGATGCTACCGTCAGACAGCATTTTTTCGATGCTCTGCATTTTTTTAACGCTCTTGCGAACGGTATTAAAATTGGTAAGCATACCACCCAACCAACGTTCGGTAACATAAGGCATGTTTACCCTTTGGGCACATTCTGTTACGATTTCTTTGGCTTGTTTTTTAGTGGCCACAAACATGATTTTTTTACCGCTGCGGGCAATCGATTTCAGGGCAGCTGCAGTTTCCTGCAGACCTTCTACCGTTTTGTTCAAATCAATGATGTGAATACCTTTCTTTTCGGCGAAAATATATGGCAACATCTTGGGATTCCACTTCTTTTTTAAGTGACCGAAGTGTACACCTGCTTCAAGGAGTTGCTGTTGTAAGGAAGTGTTATTTTCCATTTTATAATTGTATTTAATTGAATAAAGATGATAAACGATGCTGCGATATTAACGCTTGCTGAACTGGTAGCTCCTTCTGGCTTTTTTGCGGCCTGGCTTCTTACGTTCAACGCCACGGGGGTCACGCTTCAGCATACCGGCGGCTTTTAAACCGGGGCGGTATTCAGCATTTACTTCCAGCAAGGCACGGGCAATACCCAACTTAGCCGCTTCGGCTTGGCCTTTAACGCCACCACCGGTAGCATTGATCACCACATCGTACTTATCAGTTGCTTCGGCAGCCTTCAGGGGGCTTTCTACCTGATTTTGCAAGTAAACCAGTGGAAAATATTGTTTATAATCTTTGCCGTTTACGGTAATCTTACCTTCACCCCTTGTAATGAATACACGGGTTACAGCTTCTTTACGACGACCAACTGCATTTTTTTGCTTTTCCATTATATATTATTTGGTAATCTGTACTTGTTTTAATTAAAATTTCAATTCTTTGGGTTGCTGTGCACCTTGTTGATGTTCGGCACCTGCATATACAAATAGCTTTTTGTACATTTTGCGACCCAGCCTGTTTTTGGGCAACATGCCTTTGATAGCCCTTTCGATAACGGCTTCTGGGCGGCGTGCCAACAGGTTTTTGGCGCTTTCCTCTTTACGGCCACCGGGGTAACCGCTAAAAGTGTCATATACTTTGTCTTCCAGCTTATTACCGGTAAATTTTACCTTACTGGCGTTAATAACGATTACGTAGTCGCCACAATCAACGTGGGGCGTGTAATAAGCTTTGTTTTTGCCACGCAGTACTGCTGCAATCTTGGCACACATGCGTCCTACGGTTTGATTAGTACCGTCCACAACGTACCAGTTGTGCGTAACGGTAGCCTCGTTGGCATGTTTGGTCGTGAAATGTAATTTACTCATTGTCTTTTTCTTTTTTTGTTACCTGCCGCT
The DNA here is from genome assembly GCA_943373145.1 of Chitinophaga pinensis. Lineage (GTDB taxonomy): Bacteria > Bacteroidota > Bacteroidia > Chitinophagales > Chitinophagaceae > Ferruginibacter > Ferruginibacter pinensis_H. The sequence goes on along the minus strand of CALSBI010000015.1, from coordinate 113,950 downwards.
ATCCCAGCAGTTTTTTAAATTGGAGTGCAAAGGTGTTGGGTTTACACTGATTTTCCAAAAAATATCGGGCTTTATTTTTATCACACCTTCACAACCAATTGATAATCAATAAAAATTTTGACTACCTTCAAATATCATGCGCTAAAATAGTCTATAATTGGGGGGCTCTAGCCAGTTACCTCAATGAAAAAGGGCCGCCCCTTGTAGGAGCAGCCCTTTGCTAATATCAGTTTATACCATTACAGCACCAATACCCTAACTGGGTTGGTTACTATTTTGCTGTTGTCGGCTAACGTGAGCAAAAAGTAAAAGCGCCTGGCCAATTCGGTATTCAACGCAGGGGCTGGGTTGGCGCCCGCAACGGGGTGTACCGTGTAGTATTGGCGGAGCGTGGTAGTAAACGTTACTTCCGATGTATTAAGCCCAGCTACTGTACCCAAGGTATAAAAGCCGGTAGTACCCGTGCTTTGTATTTGTGAGTAAGTGGTACTGGCCGCAACTTTGGTCACTTCTTTGATAGTACCGGAAGAAACCGCCAGCTTAATGGTAATAATACTATCAGTAGTAGCCAATGTGGTTTTAACCGTAGGCTCGGGCCTAAAATCAATGGCATTAGGTACTGTAACCGAAATATTGGGTCGTACATCTGTGGTAGGTCCTTCTTCTTTTTTGCAGGAAAAAAGTGCCAAGGCCACGGCCACCGTACATAATAGGTTTTTTATTTTATGTTGCATAATCATTTTCTATTTTGACTTTTAACAATTGGATTATAGGGCCCACCAGAGCTTTACATCTGTTTTTGGCCTTGGCTTGGGCGCATTGGGGTTCCTCGCCAACTCAGCAGGTGCGTAAGGCAACCTTGTAGGAATAACATTGGGATTATCGCCGATTGCATTTAAAGGCAATACCAATTGAGGGTAGCCGGTTCTGCGATAATCGTTATACGCTTCTATGCCATTACCAATCCAGGCAATATACTTTTGCGTGATAATCTGCTTCAATTTTTGGTCGTTAGTGCCGCTGAGGTTTACCACAGCTGGGTTGGTGGCAAAGTAATTGGCAATCTCCGCAGTGGTCATGCCCACTTTGGCCATAGAGGCCCTGATGCCCTCCCTGTAAAAGCTGTCGACCGAAATGGAGGAAGTTACCCCAAAACGCAGCACCGCTTCTGCCAAAATGAATTGCGCCTGGAAGTTGGTGAGCAACCTAATGGGTGCTTCACCACCAACAGTACCCAGCAGGTAGGTATTGTACTTGGAGCGGGTGGCTAAGGCCGGTGCCGCAGCAGTGCTACCGTTGACGAAGCCCACAAAAGTATTGTTGGGTTTGGTAAAAAACTTGGCCAACCTAACCGTATCGTTCAACATATCGGCAGGATTGGGGGTTGGTGCGGTAGGACGAACTAGATCGAGTAACCTCCTGCTTAACATCATATCGCCAGTGCGGTTAACATTGTTGAAATCGAAAATAGGATTGCGGTTACCTACGCTTGAACCGAAAGGTACTTCGAAATCCAAATTATTCGCATTGATATAGCCATCGGGGCTGGCCAATACCGACTCGATGGTTGATTTGGCCAAGGCTGGTTCCTTATTGCTAATCTGGAGGGCAAACTTCATTAACAAGGTATTGGCAGCCCGCTTCCATTTGGCCAAATCGCCACCGTAAATCCTATCGTCGGTAGTACTTGGCCTGAGTAAATTGGAGGTTTTATTCAAATCGGCAATGCCACTTTTTACCAAGTCGAACAGGCTGGTAATACCCAGCGTAGTATTGCCTTTGTAAATATCCTCTACTTTGTCGAAGCGGGGCGTTTCGTACTTCAAGCCTTGGCCTGCTTGCGAATAAGGTATATCGCCCCATAAATCAGTGGCTATAGAAAATACATAGGCCATTTCTATTTTGGCAATACCTGAGTATGCAGGGCTGGTAGCACTGTGCTGATCAATTAAAATTTGTAGGTTATTGATACAGCCATTGTAAATTTCAAAGTTCCATTGGTTATCAAATGCGCCGTCCAATGCAAACACATCGTAAGCGGCCACCTGATTGGCCACGCCAGCCGTATGTTGCACCAGTACAGATGCCGCACGGTTCAAATCGTTGGCGTTGGCAAAAGCCATACCAATAGTGGTATTGGGCAAAATGGTACTGGGTGGAACCGTTGTGGGGTTATTGGGCGTACTGTTCACATCCAAATAATCTTTGGAACAAGCTGTGAAAGCCGCTGCTATTAATATTAAAATTGATATTTTCTTCATACTAATTTTTTTAACGGTTTTATAAAGATATTTTTAAGTTAGCGCCCAAGGTTCTAGCATTGGGTGCACTCTGCAACTCGAGGCCCCGGATATTGCCCGCACCTTGCGTATTTACAGCAGGATCGATGATGGCATTGGGTGCCACATAAAACAGGTTCCTCCCAAATACTGAGAAGCGAACACCGGTTAAGTGCAACTTGTCCAATACTTTCTTAGGTAAGTCGTAGCCCAATGATACTTCCCTAAACCGGAATACCGTGGCATCGTACACATTGAACTCACTTTGTAAGCCGCCCAGCGTTTGCCAGTAGGCCTGTGTTGGTATTTGAATGTTGTTGGGTATGTAGGTTCCGCTGCCAGCAGGGAACTCTATAACACCGGGCAAAATACGGGGCTGTTCCCTGTCGATAGCCGTTTCGTCCCATACACCCCTTGCTTTATAGATGCCAGATGTAAATGACAGTATCTGACCACCTTTGGTAAAGTCGAAAGTGGCGCTCAGCGAGATACCTTTGTAAGTAAAGGTATTGGTAAAGCCCAATGAATAATCAGGGTTGGGGTCTGCCAACACCTCGCCAGCAATGGTAGGTTGGTACAAGCCCGTAGCAGGGTTAATCAATCGTTCACCTGCTGCATTACGAGGTATTACACCACCCAAAATAACACCATAAGGTAATCCTTCTTTAATAGATGGAATAGAACCGGTAAAGGCATTGCCATTGATAGCAAAACTGGTGATGCCAGGGGCAATAGATATTACTTTGTTTCTGATGCGGGTGTAGTTGAAAGAGATATCCCATTTAAAATCTTTTTTACTGATGGGGGTAACATTGATCAAAGCCTCAATCCCTTTGTTGGTCATTTCGCCTACGTTGATGGTTTTGCTGCCAAAACCAGTTGAAGGTGCCAAGGCAACATTGATGATCTGGTCCTTACTCACTTGGTCAAAATAGGCAACATCAATAGAAATCCTATTTTTTAAGAAAGCCAAATTAATGCCTACTTCGGTAGAGGTGGTAAACTCTGGAGAAATAGGATCGATAGGTGCAATACGGGCACTGGCACCAAAGCCAGCAGTAGTACCCAATGGGAAATTAAAAGCTGCCACATTATTGCCATAACCACCGCTAACAAACACATTTTGCAGCAAATATGGATCGGCATCCCTACCCACTTTGGCTACACTTGCCCTGATTTTACCATAGCTCAATATTTTCGAGCGCAAATTGAAGGCATCTGTAAACACAAAGCCAGTACTGATAGATGGGTAGAAATAGGCTGATTTTTCTTTAGGCAATGTAGATGATTTATCAACCCTGCCTGTTAACTCCAAAAACAAATAATTTTTGTAAGCAAAAGATGCCTGTGCATAATAGCCCAACAAACGACGCAGACTGTTTGTTTCGGCAGAGCCATTGGTGAGCGTGGTGGCATTGCTGATATTGTAAAATCCAGGGAAAGCCAAGCCATCGCCTTGCAAAACAGTATTTTGGAAAATACGTTGGTTGAAGTTCTGCCCCAATATACCATTTACATTGAGTCCTTTTACAAACAAATCATTTTTCTTAGCCGAGATGATCAAATCGCCATTCAACTCACTGCGAAAAACAGTATTCTCCACAATCTGTCCTGCAGGTTGTCGGATAGCGCTAACTGCATATACATTTTTACGCCTATCCGTGTAAGCATCCAAGCCCAAGCGATAGCTGATATTCAGCCATTTGAACAAGTCGTAGCCAACAGAAATATTACCCAAGAACCTAGATACATCACTTTTGGTGAAGTTTTCATAGGCACCAAAGTAAGGGTTCTCTACGTTGGGTATCAAAAAGTTATTGCTGCCATTGGGGTTTTTGTACGTGCCATTGGTTTTGTAAGAAGTAAGATCGATATTCCTTGCCAAACCTGCCAGTACACCCAAGGCGCTACCACCATTACCACCTACAATACCGTCTTGTTTAGTATTGGTATAAGTGATTGAACCCCCTAAACTTATTTTATCACGCAAAATCGTATTGCCACCAAATTTGATATTGCTACGTTTTACTTCGTTGTTGAGCAAAATACCTTGGTTGGTATTGTTACTAATGGAGGCTGTGAAGTTTTGCTTGGCATCACCCGCATTGATTTGAAGGCCCAAATCGGTGATGACACCTTGCTGAAAGAAGTCAGAGATATTGTCGGGAAAAGCTTGATAGCCTGTTACAGGATTACCCCCTACAATAAGCCCGTTGGCCACTGAGGGGGTACTACCAAAGCGAGGGCCCCAAGAACTGGTGCTTAATGGATTGTACACACCGCCCAAACCTTGGCCATATTCGTTTTGAACTTTGGGCAGGCCTATTGCATTTTGGATGGCATAAGAAGAATTGAGGATCAATTCTACCTTACCGCCTTTGCCGCTTCCTTTTTTAGTAGTAATAATAATGGCACCAGCAGCAGCCCTAGAGCCGTACAGCACCGAAGCAGCGGGGCCTTTCAAAATGTTAACTGATTCAATATTGTTTACATCCAAATCCAGCGCACGGTTGGCGGGTTGGTTGTCGAACAAAGTATTAGCAGTCCTATCCACGTCATTACTGATAGGCACACCATCCACTACAAACAAGGGCTGGTTGTTGCCATTGAAAGAAGTAATACCACGGATGTTGATATTAACTGATGCCCCAGCAGCACCACTGGCATTGGTAATGTTTACACCAGCCACTTTTCCCTGCAAGGCTTCCACTAAATTAACCGAGCCTTTGTTGGCCAGTTGATCGGTTTTTAATGTTTGCGTGGCATAGCTCAACGATCTTTTGTCGCGGGCAATGCCCAAGGCCGTAACTACTACCTCTTGTAGATTTTCGTTTTTGCTTGATTGCATTACTACGGTTACATCCGATTTCCCAGCAATATCTACTGCTTGGGTTACATAATTAACCGATGAAACGATAATTGATTTGGCATCATTTGGTACCGAAATAGAAAATGTGCCATTTTCGTTGGTAGCACCGCCCGATTGAGTACCTCTTACCAAGATGGTAGCCCTTGCAATGGGGGTTCCTTTGTCATCAATTACTTTACCAGTAACTGTTCGGTTTTGTGCTAAGGATTGTAACACCGTCAGGCATACAATCAATGCTGTTAATCCTAGTTTTCTCATTTGCGTTTTTTTTAGAGCTTACAAATATAATGTGATAGGTTTTCCCTTATCTTTCATGACAATATTTTTACACAAAAAGCTGCTTTTCAATCGGCATCCATCCTTAGAAGTATTTAATATTTAGCCGTTTTCGCATTTTTAGTTCGTTATCTATTTCAGTACGCTAGCGCTGCATGTGTATGTTTACAAGCAAGTTTAATTACATCCTTCGTGCACAAGCTGATGCATGATTGCTTTTTGCTTTTGTAAAAACACACACCTGTTGTAGCGTCTATTCTTCAATTGCAAATATGCATTGCTAGCACTATATTGGCCTCTAACCAAATTTAAAGACATTTTTTTTTGATCCACTGGGTATTACATAAAAACTGGTTTTGCCTGCATCAAAACTCATTTATCCTATGCAAAACAAAAGCGGCTGTTACTTTTTGTAACAGCCGCTTGCTTATTTTGTTGACTTAACAGTAATTAATTACCTAGCCATGTTTACCGTGTACAGCGAACCGAAGAACCCTACACCTGTTACACCCAATTGCATCCTCAACGTAAAGGTTGAGTTGCAAGCGGAGAAAGTGCCTGGTTGACCAGCGAATGGCCTTACGGCAACCGTTTGACCAGCATAAGTAGCGCTCAAGTCGCCAGCATTGCTACCTGAGATAGCATTCTGGGCAACAACTGTAGCTGTCCTATTAACTGGATCGGTCCAATCCAAATTGAAGGTAATGGGTCCCCAACCATTGTCCCAAATATTATTCACCACGATAGTCGCAGTCGTTAAACTAGTCGACGTTGCAGTGGGAATAGAAGTTAGGTATGGTCCATAAGGGGCACCTGCACCAAATGTTTCCCTTGTGTTGGAATAGTTGCCTCTTAAGCCAGTTAAAGTGGCAGCAGTGATATCACCTTCAAAGCAAGGACCCCTTAAGGCAAGTGTAACTGAATTTAAGAATCCAGCCGCTTTTACCGAAGGCTCGGCAACTGTGAAAACCAGCGTATCCTTCCTACCAGCTGTGTAACTAGCATAATTGGCCGTTACAGTAAAGCTATCAATGGCTTTACCTGCTTTGATGGTAACTGTATTGCCAGCACCTACACCACCCAAGGTGTATTGGGTACCTGCTGCAGCCCCTGTAGGAGAAGCTACGTTTATCGTAATGGTCCTATCAACATTGGCAACGTCGGTAGTACCCACCCTTACAACATACGCTGGGGCTGGGTTTACAAGAACCGAATAGGTTTGGTTGGCACCGCCAACGAAGTGGGCTTGTGGTTCTGCTATTTTGATGTCGTACAGGTTGGTTTTATCGCAACCAGCCGTAACCGCCAACAACACTACCAGTGAAGCCAGAGATATATTTTTTAATTGTTTCATACTTTGTTGTTTTGTTATTTAAAAAAAACCAAGTCTTAGTATCCCGGATTCTGAACAGCATTCGGGTTGGCTTGCAATTCCGCCAAAGGAATAGGCATGGTAAAGAAGTTATCACCAGCAGGCAGTGTTTGCCAAGCTGTAGAAGTAACGTCTGTAAGAGCCCTTGAAACTGGCAGGTTATTGCGCTTCAGGTCAAAAAAGCGAGAGCCTTCAAAACACAACTCTTTAAAACGCTCTTCAAGAACCGCAGTCAGCAAATCAGCAGCCGTAACAAAGTTGGGCACGTTTACATACCCAGTAATGCGCTTAGAACGTAGGTAGTTCAAATCAGCAGTACCACCAGCCAAATTGGGAGCAGCTTGCCTAGCATACGCTTCAGCACGTATCAAGTATATTTCTGCTGAACGTATTGCTTTTAAATCGGTTACCCTATTACCGGCAGCCATCACAGTCTCATGCTTTTTTACATAAGGCTTAGTGCCACTACCTGCTGGGAGAGATCCGATATAGGCGGCTTTGCGGATATCAGCGGCCGCATACAAAGCGGTTAGTTTGTCGGAGGGCGCTACGTAAACGGTATTGGCGCCTGTAGTCCAAAAGCTACCTTGTGTTACGCCCGTAGCGTTCCTAATACGGAACAGTACTTCGGGCAATACAGGATAAGTAGATTGTGTCCAAATGCTATTGAAAGCAGCACCAGTTACCAAATCTTTATTAATAGTACCCAATTGGCCAATTACGGTATTAGCATAACCAACAGCACCAGTAAAGTCGCCTTTGTAAAGCGAAATTTTTGCACGATAGGCATCAATGTTCAGCCTGTTCATTACCGTATCGGTAAAGTTAGCTGCTGTTGTTACAGGCAACAAGGCGTATGCATCTGCCAAATCCGTTTCAATCCTTGTCATAACCTCACCCATAGTATTGTGGGCAGGTTTGGCAGCAGGATCGGGAGCCAGCATAATGGGAACACCTTTTTCTGAAGGATTGTAGTTTTTGCTAAAACTGTTCAGCAAGCCAAAGTGGGCAATGCCCCTTAAAGCCAATAACTGACCTTTTAATTGCTTCCTACGTTCTTCTTCAAAAACCACGTTGTTGGGATTTACCGAAACAACGGGTAAAGCTACCAATACCCTGTTGATTTGGTCGATCATGGTATAGTAGGCAGCATATCCACCTTGGATGTCGCCAGACTCTGACGTGATCTGATAGCGATAAGTAAGGGCACCTTGACCGGCGTTATCAGCACCTAATTTTGCCTCGTCTGACAATAAGGAAGTCAGGAAAAAGTCATTGAGGAGCGCCGTGTAGCGGCTATAGGCACCGTTTACACCCAATTGGGCATCGCCGATGGTACGGTAGCCATTACTCTCATTAATTGTATCTGTTGGTTTTAGATCCAACTGCTTAGAACAACCACTTAAGGCAACGAACCCAAAAGCGGCGTAAGCTATATATTTTGAAATCTTCATATTAATAATAAATTTAAAATTAGAAAGTGATGTCGATACCACCAGTGATACCACGAGGGTTGGGGAATTCGCTCAAGTTGATGTTTACTACACCAGCTTCAGGATCCATACCCCTCCATTTTGTCCAAATAAACAGGTTGGTACCAGTTACATAGAATCTTGCGCTTGAAATGAATTTCAGCTTTTCGGTAACTGACTGGGGCAAACGGTAAGAAACCTGAACGTCCCTCAACCTCAGGAATGACGCATCATGTATCAATTTAGAAGAGAATTGCGTACCGTAAAGAGGACTTGGTGTGCTAGCGATGTCGCCTGGTTGTTTCCAGAAATTCAAATCGCTAGATTGGTTGAAACCACCGCTCAAGAAACCAACGGGGTTTTCTACGAAATACTCCAAGTTGTCCATTTTGTAAGCGCCACGCTGCCAGCTAAACAATGCTGAGAAGTCAAATCCTTTGTAGCGGATGCTGGGGCCGAAACCACCTTTCCAAGGGGCTTCAAAAGTACCCCATGTTTGTACTTTATCGTTGGTAGGGAATACGTTTGTAATAGTACCATCTTTTTTGTAGTACAAAGGTGCACCTGTAGCGGCATCAACACCAGCCCAACCTACTTCGTTGTGGCTACCCAAAGGCAAACCTTCGGTAATTTGTGAAGTACCTACTGCATAAGAAGGTTCGCCACCCAAGCTCAATACTTTGTTGGCATTGTATGAACCATTTGCACGCAAAGTGAAAGTGAAGTCACGCTTCCTGATAACGTCTACGCTAACATCCCACTCAAAACCTTTGTTTTGCAGTTCACCCGCATTGATGTTGGTGAATACCAAACCAGCACCGGGAGCAGTTAACCTTTTTTGTACAAATAAGTCTTTGGTCCTCCTGTCATACAGTTCCAAGCTACCATAGATCCTATTTTTCCACAAACTGAAATCAGTACCGATATTCAGGGTATAAGTAGTTTCCCATTTCAAATCGTTGTTACCATAGTTGTTAACACCAATTGTAACCAAACCGGCATAAGCGCCATTGCCATAAGTAGTTAGGTAACCGAAATCTCCGAAGGGGAAGTTTTCAGCATTACCGGCACCACCGTAGCTAGCCCTCAAGCGCAGGTTATTAACAAAGCTGCTGCCTTTCAAGAATTCTTCTTTGTGCATATTCCATACACCGCTGATGGAGTAGAAATTGGCTTGTTGATTATCCTTAGGCAATTTAGAAGAGAAATCTGAACGGTAAGTTAACGTTGCAGCATATTTGCTATTGAAGCTATAAGTAAGGATACCACCTGCAGAAAGCAGTGAGTTTTCTGACTTACCACCGCCTACGTTGGCAAACAATGAGTTTACAGCATTACCTTGTGTGATAGCGGCCGGTGTACCAGGGGTACGTGGGTCGATACCATAGCCTGTAGCAGTAAAGGTTTTAGAGTGTGTCCTGATGTATTCTCCAAACACAGTAACGTCTACTTTATGCTTTTCTTTAAATGTTTTGTTGTAGTTAACTGAAGGACGAACGTTGGCTACAAACAACCTGGCCAATGATTCAGTTAAAAAACCTGCACGACCCGTAGCACTGGTAGAAATCGTCCTAGTGAAAGCCAATTGGCTACCATAGTTGGTGCCTTGGGTTTCCCTAAAGTCGATACCGGCTGTAGTGGCAATAGACAAGTCTTTTGTGAACTTGTAACTAGCTGTAGTACCCAGTACTGCTTTGATTTGGTTGTTATAGTTTTGATCGTAACGTGTTAAATCCAACTGAATGGCACCATCATGATAGCGGTTGGTACCTACTTCATAATCATAGCCATTGTCTTTAAAGATTTTTACGTAAGGTGCATTGATGTTCACTATCAAGAATGGGTTACCCAAACCGTTGGTAGTGGTACTTTGTTGGAAATTCCTTTTTACATAAGCCAAGTTAGAGGTAAATGAAATATTCACTTTGTCATCAGAGAAGTCGATATTGTTACGCAGTGTTACCCTTTTCATATCTGTACGTGCAGTTGTACCTTTTTCGTTGTACAAACCCAAGCTAGAATAGAAAACGGTTTTACCTGTACCGCCGCTCAAAGTAATTTCGTGGTTGCTGAAAGGAGCGTTACGGAAAATGTAATCTTTCCAATCAACATTCAATTTGCTGATAGAGTCCAATATAAGCGCCTCAGCAGCTTTTTGTGCGGGGGTTAATGTGGCATAACGAGGGTTGGCAGTAGAATAGTACCAGCCTGGCATTGCTGCAGGAGTAGTAGCACCACCAACGATTTTACCATAATCTTCTTGTGCTTTCAACAGTTGAGTTGTATTCATGGGCTTGAAAGCAAATTCGGGCCTTTGTTTTACACCAAACTGAGCACCATATCCCAACTTCAGCTTACCGGCCTTACCCCTTTTGGTAGTAACAACGATAACGCCAGAAGCACCCCTTGAACCATACAGGGCAGTTGCACCCGCATCTTTCAATACTTCCACACTGGCGAAGTCATTGGGATTAAAACCTTGGAATACACCTGATTCAACTTGGATACCGTCCACAATATATAGTGGAGCGCTACCGCCAGCGATAGAACTGCTACCCCTGATGGTAACGTTGGTACTGTTACCAGGTTGACCGCTACCTGTTACGGCCAACAAACCTGGCACGTTACCTTGCAGCAACTGGTCAAAAGAACCTACGGGCCTATCTTCTACTTGCCTAGCAGCAATTTTAGAAGTAGCACCGCTAAAGTCGGCCTTTTTGATATTTTTGATACCTGTTACTACCACATCGCCCAAATCTTTTGAGCCAACGCCAACCAAGGTAACAGAGTAAACGTTCCTTGATCCTACGTTGATGGTCTGAGTGGTGTACTCAACGGCGCTAAAAACAATTTGTTTTGCATTGGCAGGGAGATTTAATGAATAGGTACCGTTTGCTTTGGTTACAGTACCTGTAGACGTTCCTTTTACGGTAACCGAAACATCAGCAATGGGCTTGCCCGACTCATCGGTTACTGTACCGGTAATGGTTTTTTGAGCCAACAACGCCCCGCTAAAAAACAGGAATGCAGTTAGCAATAATGATAATTTTCTCATTCTCATAATTTTATTAAGTGACAAATATATGGCGGAAAGCACCAAAATTTCAATTTCTTTGACAAATTTTTAACATTTAATGCTGCTTCAATATGAAAAAAAAAGCGTAAAAGGGGCCCTCTAAAGCAGCTATCAATAAGATTTTGACTATTTTCTGACATTTTTTTTGCCCGCCAACAGCAAAACCGGCAGCAAAAGCAGGTTGGTAAGCGTGGCTGCCAGCAAAGTGGCCGACGTAAGCCAGCCCAGGGCCTGTGTGCCCCCAAAACCGCTGAAACAGAAAATTACAAAGCCTGCAATCAACACCAAAGAGGTGTACACAATGCTCAGGCCCGTTTGGTTGATGGATACGGCAATGGTTTGTTCGATATTGTATTGCTGGTTGGGCAGCTCCTGCCGATAGTTGACCAAAAACCGGATGGTAATGTCGATGGCAATGCCCAAAGCGATGCTAAAAACCAGTACCGTAGAGGGTTTGAGCGGTACACCTGCCCAGCCCATGATACCTGCCGTAATCACCAGCGGCACCACATTGGGCAGCAAGGAGCAAAGCAGTATCCGAAAAGATTTGAACAAATACAGCATACACAGGGCAATCAACAAAAAGGCCCAGCCGATGCTTTCTTTTAGGCCATTGATGATAAAACGGCTCCCCTCGAGGAAAGTGATGCTGGTTCCGGTGAGTTTTACCTTGTATTGGGCCGTATCAAACAGTTGGTTGGCCCTGGTGGTCACACTGTCCAGCAGGCGGGGCAGTTCTTTGGTACCCACATCGGCCATGGTCACGCTTAGGCGGGTGCGCTGCTTGGATGTATCTATAAAGGTATTGAGCAGGCGGGTAAAATTATTGCCTGCCTGTCCGGCACTGCTATCGCCCCTATTGGCGCTGAGGTAGTCGCCCAAAAACACCATATCCGACGCTCCGGGGAATTGATAGCTGGCCGTATCGCCTTCATAAAAGGCCTGTTTGGCAAATTTTAGCCCCTCCGCCACGCCCAATGGCCGGTTCATCTCCTTTTGTGCCGCAATATATTGGGCCAACGAATCGGTCTTTTCCAGTACCGTCAAGGCCCGGCTACCCCTCAAACCGTTGCGTTTTTTGGTATCGATCACAATTTCCAGCGGCATTACCCCTTTAAAATGCTTTTCAAAAAACTTCAAATCGGTATATATTTTGTCGGTTTTGGGTAGATCATCTACAATAAAGCCCACGGTTTTAAGGCGGAAAATGCCCGCTACCGATACCAATACTAGTAGGATGGATACGCCATATACCCATTTTTTATGACCCATTACCCAGCGTTCCACATTTTGTAAGAATTTGGTAATCAACCGGTTATGCAAATAACGGGTTTGGCGGGCATTGGGTGCAGGCAGGTAGCTCAGTGCTGCCGGGAGCAGGATAAACGACACCACAAATATCATCATGATGCTGATACCGGCCACAATGCCAAACTCTTTGAGTATGGCACTTTTGGTAAGGGCAAATACAGCAAAACCGATGGCCGCTGTAATATTGCAAAAAAGGGTCACCACACCCATTTTGCTCACCATGTCCACCAAGGCCTTGTTTTTATCGCCGCCCTGCAAATAGCCCACATGATACTTGTTGATAAAGTAAATGCAATTGGGGATGCCGATTACCACCACCAAGGGCGGTATCAATGCCGTGAGCAGGGTGATTTTATAGCCACAAAGCTGCAATACGCCCAAGCTCCACACAACGCCCAAAATCACTACCAGCATGGAAAGTAGCGTAGTGCTCAAAGAACGGAAAAACACCAGCAAAATCAGCACACTCAATACCAAGGAACCAATCAAAAAGAAACGCATTTCCTTTTGTATGCGGTCGGCCACCACGGTACGTATCAAGGGCAGCCCGCTCAAGTGCACTTCCACACCCGTTTGCTGGGTAAACAAGGCCGTAGCCTGGGTAATATTGTTAATGATAACCGTTCTACGCGGTGCGTTGAGCGAATCTTTGTTGATGCGTACCCCCATTAAATAAGCCTTGGTTGCTGGGTTGTACAATAATGTTTGATAAAACGGCAGTGTAGCAAAAACGGATGCAGCACTATCCAACGCTGTTTGCGTGGCCACACTATCGCCAAATATCCTTACCGGTATAAGTTTTTGGGTCTCTTCATCTTTTTGCAGGTTTACGGCAGTGGGCACACTCAGCACATCCTCCACATTGGGCAATGTTTTTAGTTTTTGCTGCAAAGCCGTGTATGCCTTAAAAACGGGCAGGGTAAAGAGTTTATCTGTTTGTACACCTATCACCAACAGGTTGCCATCATCGCCAAACTTTTGCCTAAACTCAACGTACTCTTGGTATTTGGGGTTGTCTTCGGGAATGGCTTTGGAAAACTCGTAGCTCAGTTTTACTTGGGTAGCGTAATAGCCCATCACGCCGCTGGCAGCCATTAAAAGGAATAATAGTACTAGCCTGTGCTTAATAACGAATTTACCCAACTGTTGCCACATATGACCTTTGTTTAATTTAAGCAATTGCAGAAATGCGGTGCAAAGAAAACGCATTTTGCGGGGAAAGTGGACAGTGAATAGGTAATAATGAATAGTGAATAGTTAGTAGTGGGTTGAAGGCGGGGTACTTTTCACGTTGCGTAACGCTCTGCTTTGCCCGGCAGGCTCTGCCCCCGCCATTTGCACATTTGCACAATTGCATATTTGCACATTATTTACCTTTGGCTATGACGCACAAAACCAAGGGTATTGTTTTACGGGCGGTTAAATATGGCGAAACCAGTTTCGTGGTCACCATGCTTACCGAGCTTTTCGGCCTACAATCGTATATGGTAAATGGGGTGCGTACCAGTGGCAAAGCGGCCGGTAAAGCTTCCTTTTTCCAGCCAGGGGCCATTTTGGATATGGTGGTTTACCACAACCAACAAAAAAACCTCCAGCGCATCAAAGAGTTCAAGTGGGCATATCTGTATCAAAATATATGGGACAATGTGCTTAAAAACAGCGTGGCGCTGTACTTGGTGGAGCTGTTGCAAAAATGCCTAAAACAGCCGGAAGCGCATGCCGATCTGTACAATTTTTGCGAAGATGCCCTACAGCAATTGGATATGGCAGACAAAACCATCACGGCCAATTTTGCACTTTTTTTCAGCTTGCACTTTTGCCATTTCTTGGGCTTTCGGCCACAGGCATCGCTGTACAATGGTGCGGCCATTACCGATACGGACATTGTTTATTTCGACCTGCGGGAAGGTGAATTTGTTGAGCAGGAGCCCTCGCACCCGCATTTTATTGATGGTATGGCAGCGCAAACCACGGCCCTGTTGCTACGGGTGATGCAGCCCCAAGAACTAACTGCATTAAAGCTGAACAAAGAACTACGTCGAAAATTATTGATGGCCTATCAGGATTTTTATGCCCTGCATATCAGCGAGTTTGGGCAAATGAAAACATTATCCATTATGCAAACGGTGCTGGAATAAATGGAATGACGAGTGTTGAGTGACGAATGATGAATGTTGAGTGACGAATAGCGAATGTGGAATGATGAATGATGAACAACGAATCCGTGTAATCAGCGTAATCCTCCGCAATTCGTGGTAAATAGCGAATCTGTGTAACCTGACTGCCGTCAGGCAGGTCCGTGCAATCCTCCATACTTAGTGGTAAAAAATACCTAATCCGTGTAATCGGTGCAATCCTTCACAATTCGTGGTAAATAACAAATCCGTGTAATCCGTGCAATCCGTATCATCCGTGTTCAAAAAGCTCAATCAATCAAATTCAACAACGCTGTTCTCACATCCAAATTGGTGCCCGTTGCCGTTAGGTTTCCATAAACATTCAATATACCGGCACCCAAGGCGGCACTGCTTCGACTGTTTAAGGTGAAATTGTTAAGTGATCGGCTATTATTATTCGTTTGGTTAAAGTTGAGTGTAGCCGCAGCACCTGCTACAATGATACTGGATGTGGGCGAGCCGGTAAAATTACCCGTACCCCTTACCGTATTGTTGAGCGTAAGTGTGTTGCCATTTAGTATTACTGTATTGCTTCCGAGGATGTTCAATGGCCCTACTGCAATGGAGCCCGGCAAAATGGGTTGATTGCTGCCCATTGTGGCAATGGTAATATCGGCACCCGATGGCGGCACTTCACCCAAGCGCCAGTTACCGGCCGTATTCCAGTTTGTATTGGTATTGCCATACCAAGTATAACCATCTAGCCCTGTATCGTTAAATGTACTACCGGTTGATAAGGTACGGGCACTATCATCGTATGCTACCGCTGTGGGAGTGAAAGAAAGATAATAAGACAAGCGATTGCCCGTAACAGGTATGCTCACCCCGTTACCTGCATAAGAGAGGTTGCCGCTACCCCAATCGAAAACGGTAATCGTGGTATCTTGCCCGGCAACGGACCCGGTTACATGCAACACCACCGGCCCACGAAAATAGGCCACATTGGCGCCTGCGCTTTGGGTTTGACTACCCATTTGTACCACCAATTTATTGGCAGCGGGGCTGTTCCAATTAACGGTATTAATGGGGTTGCCGATGCCGCCCACCGGACTAACGGCAGCACCAGAGCCGCCTACATAATCGTTGAAGAAGGGTGTTAAATCAACACCCAATACCCCATTAAAATGATTTTTGAGCGAATCGGTGGTAGCTGCTTTGCCGGCCAGCGCCGTTTGGTAATTGGTAAGGGCTTCGTAAAACTTGGTGTCGCCACATATCGACCGCAACATGGATACAATCATGCCGCCACGCTCGTACACCGTGCTACCGTAGTTGCTATTCCAAATCAGGTTGGACGTGCTGGCATTACCGTTGGGTATCCAAGCACTTTGGGCATTGAGGTTGAGCGCATTGGTTTTGAGACCGCTACGGGTTGTGTAAGGGTTAATGCCTGTAGCAGGCACCAGTTCGCCCGCCATTGCCTCGCCATAGCGGGCAAAGCCTTCGGCCAACCACAAATCGTTCCAAGTAGCAAATGTTACATTGTCGCCAAACCATTGGTGTACCAGTTCATGCGCCAAGGTTCGGTTGCTGGTAAGTGAGCCAGTGGCAATACCCGAGAAAGTTTGATGCTCCATCCCCGATGCCCCCAGCAGGCCATCATAAAAGCCATGCTTTTCTTTTTTAAAGGGATACTCCCCTACCCGTTGGCTAAGCGCCGCCAATAAAGGGTTCATATTATCCATGGCGGCAAGGATGGCGGTGTAAGACGTTTTGCCCCTGAAAAGGTTGTACACCACAGGAACACTGGTGCCATTTACATCTACGCCCCGATAATAGCGGTTGTATTTTGCCACGGATACCGCCACCAAATAGGAAGCGATGGGATAACGGTTTTGAAAAACAAAAGTACGACTGGTACCGCTAATAGTAGAGTCGATAAGCTTACCGTTGGCAGCCACCCAAAAGGTATCCGCCGCCGTGGGTGAGGCCCATGGCACATTTACGATAATGTCCATTGAATCAATCTTGTCCTGCATATCTGCCTTACAGGGCCACCAATCCCGGTCTTCATACGACTCTGATAAGGTGGTGATGAAATTGCCCGCTGTGCTACTGGTACTTCTTTGGTAGCCTTGGGCCGCACCCGACACTGCCGGTGGCACACCCTTATAATAAATGGTAAAAGAATCGATAAAATCTTTCCCCAATGTGGCACCAAGGTCAATGGATAGGATATTGCCTGACCGCGTGATATTGCCCGCAGGCAAACTGGCATTGCGGAACCGCACAGAATCCACCGTTAAAACAGACCTCAAATCCATGGTGATCGTAGATACGCTAGCCTGTATGGTTTTAAAATTGGTTTGCACCCAGCCCTTGATGTACTTGGTTGAGTCAGGATTGATGCGCCAATAAACTTTATGGTAAATCACATCTATATTGGCACCAGTACCGCTGGTGCCCGTACTACGGGCCGCATTAGCCGCGGGGGCCGGTTTGTGATAAAAAGATTGTTCTTGCGCCGATAGGTTTTGCGAAAAGAGCATAGCAGCCATCATGCTAATCAATACCAGTTTGTTCATCTGCAAAGGATTTGTATATCAATTTGGCTCGAAGGTAGGGTTTTTGGCAAGTATAGCCATACCGTCCTTACCAAAGGGCACAATACCAAGGACGCACCACCTCCCTTATATTCCATATTTTTATCGCTCAAATGGCAGGACAAATGGTCATCAAAAGGGTTACGGACAAGGAAGAAATAAAGAGCATCAAAGCGTTGCAGACAAGTAATTTAAAATCCAATTTAACAGAAGCCGAAATGATGCAGGAAGGCTTTCTTACCGCCTCCTATACGCTTGAATTTTTAGAGCAGATGCACGACATAGAACCGGCCATTGTAGCCAAAGATGGGGATACAGTAGTAGGTTATGCGTTGGCGGTAACCAAAGCCCCTTAGTGGTCACCATGCCTTGTTGGATGACCTGTTTTCTCAAATAGATGCCCACCATTACAAAGAGCAGCTATTGGCTGATGTAGACTATGTGGTGGTGGGGCAATTGTGTGTGGCCAAAACGCACAGGGGCCTAGGGCTTGTGCAGCAACTCTACGCCCACTTTCGAGCATCCCTGTCAACCAATTACCCGTATTTGATAACCGATGTTGATAACAAGAACCCAAGGTCCATTAAAGCGCATATCAAAACAGGTTTTGAAATAATCGGCACCCTGCACTATGGCGGCAGCGATTGGCATATTGTGCTGTGGGATTGGGCTAAGGGGTAGTTGTCTATTGAATGTCGTTTAGTTAACAATATTCGGCGTAGCCTAGGTCTTTATCAATATACTGCCGCCCCTTGGGTCAAAATGCCTTCACTTCAGCACCATTGGTATCCAAAAAAATGTTACCTTAACGGCTCCAACTCGATTGTTTGCTACTTTTTAAAATTAAATAGTAAAAAGTATGCACTTATCTCCTCGGGAAACCGAAAAACTGCTGCTCTTCTTGGCCGGTGAACTGGCCGCCAAACGCAAGGCCCGGGGCCTGCAACTCAATTACCCCGAAGCCATTGCCTATATCAGCAGTCATTTGCAAGAAGCGGCCCGCGACGGACAAACCGTGGCCCAACTGATGCAGTATGGCACCACCATCCTCACCCGAAACGACGTGATGGAGGGCATCCCCGAAATGATACACGAAATACAAATTGAAGCCACTTTTCCCGATGGCACCAAACTGGTTACGGTACACAACCCCATACCATAGGCCTCTTTATTTCATTAAAAAAATTAGTATGATTCCAGGAGAATATATATTGGCAAAAGGCGATATAGCCTGTAACGTAGGCCGGGCCACTGCCACGGTAACCGTGGTGAACCATGGCGACCGTCCGGTACAGATAGGCTCGCACTACCATTTTTACGAAGTGAACAACCAGCTACAATTTGAGCGACCCACGGCATTGGGTATGCGCCTCAACATTGCTGCCGGTACCGCCGTGCGCTTTGAACCCGGCGAAGCAAAAACCGTGGAACTGGTGGATTTTGGCGGGCATCGAAAAATAGTGGGCTTTCACAACAAAACCAATGGCCAGATCACAACCCGTAACCCGTAACAAAAACAACCCAACCTTCGGCAAACATGGAACAATCGAACAACCAAACAACAAAACATTGAACAATCAAACAACATGAACATTCCCCGCATCAAATACGCCAACATGTACGGCCCCACTACGGGCGATAAAGTACGGCTGGGTGATACCGAACTTTTTTTGCAAATAGAAAAAGACCATACCGTTTATGGCGACGAAGCCAAGTTTGGCGGCGGCAAAACCATCCGGGATGGTATGGCGCAATCGGCCACGGCTACCCGCAGTGAAGGTGTGCTGGACTTTGTGATTACGAGTGTAATCGTCATTGACCATTGGGGCATTGTAAAAGCCGACATCGGTATCAAGGATGGTAATATTGTGGGCATCGGCAAGGCGGGCAATCCCGATACAATGGATGGCATTACCCCCGGTATGGTGATTGGCGCCAGTACGGAAGTGCATGGCGGCGCTGGGCTGATTGCTACGGCAGGCGGTATCGACACGCATATCCATTTTATTTGTCCCCAACAAATTGACCACGCTCTTTTTAGCGGCATCACCACCATGATCGGCGGTGGTACTGGGCCAGCCGATGGCACCAATGCCACCACGGTTACGCCGGGTGCTTGGTTCATGGAGCGGATGTTGCAGGCCGCCGAAGCCTATCCCATGAACCTGGGTTTTTTTGGCAAGGGCAACTGTTCCACCTTGGCACCGCTGGAAGAACAGGTGGAAGCCGGGGCGTTGGGCCTGAAGATACACGAAGACTGGGGCAGCACGCCTGCAGTAATTGATGCGGCTTTGCAAGTGGCCGATCGCTTGGATGTGCAAGTGGCCATCCATACCGACACCCTCAACGAATCGGGGTTTTTGGAAGATACCATCGCCGCCATCAACGGTCGGGTGATCCATACTTTTCATACCGAAGGGGCAGGCGGTGGCCATGCGCCCGATATCATCAAAGCGGCCATGTACCCCTATGTGTTACCTTCTTCCACCAACCCCACCAGGCCCTATACCATCAATACCATCGACGAGCATTTGGATATGCTGATGGTTTGCCACCACTTGGATAAAACGGTGCCGGAAGATGTGGCTTTTGCCGATAGCCGTATCCGTCCCGAAACCATTGCCGCCGAAGACATTCTACACGATATGGGCGTTTTTAGTATGATGAGCAGCGACAGTCAGGCTATGGGGCGAGTGGCGGAAGTGATTACCCGTACTTGGCAAACTGCACACAAAATGAAGGTACAACGGGGCAGCCTACCCCAAGATAAAGGTAGTGGTAACGATAACTTCCGCATCAAAAGATTCATCAGTAAATACACCATCAACCCCGCCATTGCCCACGGGATCAGCGATTACGTAGGTTCTTTGGAAATAGGCAAAATGGCTGACATCGTGTTGTGGAAGCCTGCCCTTTTTGGTGCCAAACCCGAAATGATCATCAAGGGCGGCATGATCATTGCCAGCCGCATGGGCGACCCCAATGCCTCCATCCCCACGCCGCAGCCGGTACTGTACCGCCACATGTTTGGAGCGCATGGCAAGGCCCTGCACCATACCTGTGCCAGTTTTGTATCGCAGGTATCGTTGGATAAAAACAAAGTGCAACAATATGGTTTACAAAAAAAGCTATTGCCGGTACGCAATTGTCGAAATATTGGTAAGAAAGACATGATACACAATGATGCCACACCGCAAATTGATGTAAACCCCGAAAACTATACAGTGAAGGTGGATGGCCAAACGGTTACCTGCGAGCCAATGGCCGTGCTGCCTTTGGCGCAACGGTATTTTTTATTTTAAAGCATGCAAAGATGGTGATACAAACAATACTGGGACATTGGGATAATTTTGCAACAACAGGCAAAATCCTTGATAAACTGCCCTTGGAATGGTACGAAACCAACAAGCGTATCCTGCACAAACGTACGGCGGGCGGGCGACAATTGACGTTGAAGTTTTTGCAAGAAAGCCATCGTTTGCAACAAGGCGATGTGTTATGGACAGATGACACCACCGTTATTGCAGTGGATATATTGCCCTGCGATTGCTTGGTATTGCAACCGGCAAACATGGCAGCAATGGCGGCCCTCTGCTATGAGATAGGCAATAAGCATTTACCGCTTTTTTATAAGGCGCCCGATTTGCTGATGCCCTTTGATCAACCCTTGTACCAATTGCTTACGGCCCAAGGTTATGTGGTGCAACAGCAGCAACGGCAACTCATTCATCCACTCCGTACATCGGTAATGCCGCATAGCACCAGTGGGCAAGGCTCTTTGTTTACCAAAATAATGAAACTAACAGGCGCATGACCAACCCCGCATTGTTACACTTGCTTCATTTGGCCGATCCCATGCTGCCCATCGGGGGCTTTGCCCATTCGGCGGGACTAGAGACTTATGTGCAGCAGGGTACGGTACACAATAAAGAAACGGCCCAACAATTCATAACTGAAATGATTGGCCGCAATCTGCATTATACCGATGCGGCCCTAGTATCACTGGCTTACCAAGCAGCCGCCAACAAGGATTTAGCCAAGCTATTGTACTGGGACGAAACCGGTACGGCTACCAAACTGCCCGCTGAAATCAGACAGGCAAGCAAAAAACTGGGCTTGCGGTTGCTAAAAATATTTGAGCCGTTGGTACAACATCCTTTGTTAAACAATTATAGCCAAGCGGTAAAAGAGCGCAAACATTTGGGTAACTATAGTGTGGTATTGGGATTGATGGCGCAAATTTTTGGTATCGCCCAACAAGAGGCGCTCTATGGCTTTTATTACAATGCCGCAGCGGGATTGGTAACCAATGCGGTGAAACTTATCCCCTTGGGCCAGCAAGAGGGACAAGCGCTTTTGTTTGAGCTATTGCCGCAACTACAACAATGGGCCGAGCAATCCTTGTACCCCAACGAAGATTTATTGGGCCTGAGTTGTCCGGGTTTCGACATACGCTGTATGCAGCATGAACAGTTGTATTCGAGGTTGTACATGAGTTAGGAGAATGTGCAGATGTGCAAATATGCAAATTTGCAAATGAAGGGGTGAAGCGGTTTAATGCCCGGCCGGCCGAAGCCGTTCGGACGGGTGCTGATTAGCTAATGCCTACGGCCAAGCGGTACGCATGGGGATGATTAGCTGATGTACAAAGGGTTGGTGAACAAGCAATAGGTAACAACCCAAACGGCGGACAACGGTCAACGGACAACGAAAAAATCAGGGCAATCCTGTAATCAAAAAAATTAATGTAAAAAATCAGTGTACACAATGCAAAGAACATACATCAAAATAGGTATCGCTGGGCCAGTGGGTTCGGGTAAAACGGCCTTGATAGAACGCCTAACAAGGGCCATGAGCCAACAATACAGCATCGGTGTCATCACCAATGATATTTATACCAAGGAGGATGCCGCCTTCCTCACCAAAAACTCCTTGCTACCGGCAGAGCGGATTATCGGTGTCGAAACCGGTGGCTGCCCCCATACCGCCATTCGGGAAGATGCCAGTATGAACTTAGAAGCGGTGGACGAAATGGCCGCCCGCATCCCCGATATGCAATTGCTCTTCATCGAAAGTGGCGGCGATAACCTCTCGGCAACATTCAGTCCCGACTTGGCCGACCTTACCATTTTTGTGATCGATGTTTCGGGCGGCGACAAAATTCCCCGCAAGGGCGGACCCGGTATTACCCGCAGTGATTTGCTCGTCATCAACAAAACAGATTTGGCACCATTGGTAAAAGCCAACTTGACAGTAATGGAAAACGATGCCCGTACCATGCGCAAAGGCAACCCCTTTGTATTTACCAATTTGATGAGCTTAGCGGGTTTGGATGATGTGATGGGTTGGATACAAAAATATGCTTTGCTAGAACCCGTAAACGAACCCAATCTATACCGATGAAAGCAACCTTGCACATAACAGCCGCCCACAATGGCCACCGCACTTACCTGCAGCAGGTGCAGTTTTCAGCACCCTTTAAAGTAATGGACATTACCGAAGACAAAGCGGGCCATTGGCTGCACTTGATGTTGATGAGTGCTTCGCCCGGCATTTTGGATGGCGACGTGTATGATATGGAGATAGTGGTGTCGCAAAACAGTGCCCTGCACCTGCATACCCAAGCCTACCAACGCATTTTTCACATGCAGCAGGGTGCTACACAGCAATTGCAGGTACGGTTGGAAACTGGCGCTTCCTTTTGCTACCTACCGCACCCCTCCGTGCCGCACGAAGCATCCGTTTTTACCAATCGCAATCAGTTTCACCTTTCCCAGCATTGCCGTTTGGTTTATGGAGAAGTGCTTACCTGCGGCCGCAAACTCAATGGCGAACAATTCTTACTCAATAAGTACCATAGCCTCACCCAAATTTTCCTGAACAATCAACTGGTGCTGCAAGAAAACCTATTGGTGCAACCCGCTTTATTGCCCGTACAGGCCATGGGCCAAATGGAAGGCTATACCCATCAGGCCAGCATGGTATGGTTACAGCCCGATGCTGATATTGAAAGCCTGCAAGCACAAATACTATCGTTACTGGGCGAAGAAAAAAACATCAGCTTTGGCGTTAGTCGGGCACCCATTAGCGGCCTCATCATACGACTGCTTGGGCAAGGTGCCGAGCAACTCTATTGTTGCTTGCAACGTATCCACCAACTGTTGCCATTGCTCAACCCTTCAACCGTTGCCCATGCCCCCTGAGATACAAACCCTTTTTATTACGGCTATTACCATTGCCTTATTGCACACCCTTACTGGGCCCGACCATTATCTACCTTTTATTGTACTATCCAAATCGGGCAACTGGAGTTTGGGCAAAACCATTGGCTGGACCTTGGTTTGCGGCCTCGGCCATATTGCCAGCTCGGTGTTGCTGGGGTTGGGTGGTGCCGCACTGGGCTGGTCGGTTAGCCGTATCAGTGGGTTGGAAGCACTCAGGGGCGGGCTGGCGGCTTGGGCTTTATTGGGCTTTGGGGTTTTATACCTATTATGGGCGCTGTACCGCCAATACCGCAATCGGCCCCATAAACATTTTGACGCCGCCCAAGACGGTAACCTTTATGTATATGAACACCAACATGATGGCGCATCAATGCCACAACAACGATTTAAAGTAACCCCTTGGGTCATCTTCCTCATTTTTGTGCTAGGTCCCTGCGAACCCATGATACCCTTGCTATTTTTCCCCGCCGCCAAAAACACTTGGTGGGTATTGCCCCTGCTCATTGCCGTTTACACCATTTGCACCTTGGTAACCATGCTAGGCATGGTGTTGCTCGGCTACTATGGGCTTGGTTTTAGCCGCCTAAAAAGGCTGGAGCGGTATGCGCATGTATTGGGTGCTGCCACCATTATCCTTTGTGCAGTAGGTATGCTGTGGTTGGGGTGGTGATGGATGCCGATGGATTTTGTAAATCCTGTGCAAATGAAAAAGGGTTTCAAGCCTTATCGCCTGAAACCCCTTACTGTCTTATTCCCCCGCTTTATGGAACACTTGCATCAGTCATTAGAAAATTTGAGCAGCATTTACCGTTTAAAGGGTATAATTGAAGAACATGAGCGCAAGTGGAGCGGTATTATTGGAAATTGTATAAAGTGGGGTGAAAACTTTCCAGTTTTCGGATATATGGCATATTGCAATTGTTCTTTTTTTGTGGTATTGACTTTGCCGTACCTGACGGCGTGAGTCCGATGGGCTGTATTTTTGGGGAATACAATCATGCCTGAAACAAATATTCAATATCAGATAAATTGGTGTAGCATAGCAGGATTAATGTCAGTTCCTGCTGCATCAGTCACTATTTTTATCTTGGTCTAGTTTTTCAATTTCCTTCTTCACTTCATCTATCAACTGCTGTTCGGTTGGTAGATATAACTGGTATTTACTGGCAATGATTGTTTTGTTACTTTCCGGCAAAGTGATTTTTACTACTGCATCGTTTTTATCAGCACATAATAAAATGCCGATGGTGGGATTTTCAAAATCCTGTTTTTCAAACCGGTCGTAGTAGTTTACGTACATCTGCAACTGTCCAATATCTTCATGAGTGAGCTTGGTGGTCTTAATTTCAAACACTACAAAGCATTGCAACAGCCGGTTGTAGAAAACAAGGTCAATAGAAAATTCATCGCCTTCAATATGTATGCGTTTTTGCCTTGCTACAAAGGAAAAGCCATTACCTATCTCCAGTAAAAAATCCTGTAAGTGGGTAATGATGGCAGTCTCTAAGTCCTTTTCGTAATAAGCGGCTTCTCTTTTTAAGCCCAGGAACTCTAATACCATAGGGTCTTTAATAATCTCTTTTGCATCGGATGGCTGTTTTTCTTCCCTTGCCACTGCCAGCACATCCTTTATCTCGTTGCTTAGTAATAGCCGCTCAAACAACTGACTGTTTACCTGCCGTTCCAGTTGCCTGGCCGTCCAGTTGTTCTTTGCTGCTTCGGCTATGTAAAACTCCCTTTTGTCATGATTATCAATGCGTATGAGGGTACGATAGTGTGTCCAACTGAATTGTGAACGCAGTGCGTTCACAATTGGGAAAATGCGGTAAAATTGGCGAAATAAGTTTAGCTGCCTGTATGAAAACCCTGTACCATATTGTGGCTCAAGGGTTTGGGCAAGGGATTTTATCAAAAACTCGCCATAGCCAGCCCTTTCCTTACCCTCCTGCTCTTCTTCTAAAATTACCTTGCCAATTTGCCAATACATCAGTACCCTTTCGGTATCTACGGAACGTATTGCCCTTTCTTTTGAACTAGCAATAATGCTGTGTATTTGCTGTAAGAGTTCTTGTTTAATTGTCATTGGCCTGATTTTACAAATTTACTCTTTTGCAGTGGCTGAGGTATCCTTGGTAACTGGAAAAGTGTAAAATAGAATGTAGTTATGTTGATTTTTTTCTGCCATATTTTCTTACATCTTATTGTTTTCAATATTGTCACCATTACTATTTGAACTATCTGCAAATCTAAATGCATCACACCCAAATCAACTAACCTTGGAAATAAAAAAGGTTTCAATTACTTGAAACCTTTCTTTTTTCGCTCCCCAATCAGGACTTGAACCTGAGACCCTCTGATTAACAGTCAGATGCTCTAACCAACTGAGCTATTGAGGAATTTACCCGAACCATTGTGATTTGGGAGAGCAAAAATAGGGATTTTTGCTTTTACAACAAACTGATTGACACTTTTTTACCAGCCAAACAGCCCCTTTTTTTCTTCGAACCCGATAAAAACACCGTTTTCTCGCACTTCTACCGGATGGGTTTTGAGATAATAGCCCTCACCGCTGGTATTGCGGCCATTTTGCAGGCTGAACTTATAGCGGTGCAAGGGGCAAACAATATTGCCCAAGGCATCCACAAACCCATCGGCCATGGTCCCGCCTGCATGGGGGCATTTGTGGGCGCAGGCTTGCACTGTTTGGTTGTGGAGGGCCAAACATATCGTTTTATTGTTAACTGTTATTTCGCAAAGCTGGTTGTTACCAAAGGGTAGCTCCGCAACGGAGTCGGCCATTTTGTGCCAACTGTATTTTTTTGCGGTACCCGACATGTTGTTGTATTATATTTTCTCCATTTCTGCCTGTACAAAATCCATCAACACTTTGATGCGGGCCGGTGAAAAATCGAAGGCCAGCCCTGCGGCTTCGTACAGTGCCGGTAAGGTTTTGGTACCGCCTAGTGCCAGCGCCTTGCAGTAATTGTCCAGCGCCTGCTCTTTGTTTTGCTTGTACTGCATCCACATACCAATGGCACCCAACTGGGCAATGCCATATTCAATATAGTAAAACGGCACTTCAAACAAGTGCAATTGCCTTTGCCAACTGTTGCTGCGATAAACTTCCAATCCACTATAATCAACCACATTATCCCTAAACTCACCAATGATCTGCAGCCACTGCTCTGTGCGCTCTTCCAAACTATGTGCGGGGTGTGCGTACACCCAATGTTGAAACTTGTCGATAATGGCTATCCAAGGGAAAATGGTAATCACCCTTTCCAATTGATGTTCCTTGGCCCTGCGTAACTCCTCTTTGTCGGTAAAAAAGGCTTCCCAATGATCCATGCTGAACAGCTCCATGGCCATGCTGGCCACTTCGGCTATCTCCATGGGGTAATCCTTAAAACCGTTCAGTTCCAGCGGATGCGCCAAAAAGGAATGTACCGCATGGCCACCTTCATGCACCATCGTGGTTACATCGCCCATTTGTCCGGCCGCATTCATGAAAATAAAAGGGGCGCCCGTTTCTGCCAAGGGACAGTTGTAACCGCCCGGAGCCTTGCCCTTGCGGCTTTCCAAATCCAAGTGCTGCATTTGTTGCATCCGCTTGAGGCAATCGCCAAAAAAGGGCCGCAATTCGTTAAAGCAGGCGATGGTTTTGTTCAGCAACTCTTCGCCGGTGGCAAAGGGCCGCAACGGCTCCACACCTACTGGCTCGGCATCCAAATCCCAAGGGCGCAGGGTATCCAGGCCCAACTGCAGCTTTTTGGCTGCATATATTTTGTTGACCAGCGGCAACACATGCTCTTTTACCGCTTGGTGAAACTGATAACAATCTTCTTTGCCATAATCAAAGCGACCCAGCTCTTTAAAGCGGTATGCGCTGTAATCGGCCATTCCCGCATTTTGGGCCACTGTGTGTCGCTTCGTAATCAGGGTGGTATACAGTTCGTTCAGCGTATCCTTATCCTGCAAGCGGCGTTGCTGCATTTTGTGGTACACTTCTTCCCGCAGCGCCCTGTTATGGTTTTGCAAAAATTTGGCCGCTTGTTGCAAGGTGTATTCTTTGCCTTCCACTTCCACCGTCATTTTACCGGTAACCATGCCGTACTGTTGCTGCAGCATGGTGAGCTCGGCCTGGAGGGGCACATTTTCTTCCTTAAAAAGCTCGATGCTTTTGCGGGTGCTGCGCAAAAAAGTGAAATAGGTATCGGCATCCAGTTCCGCTGCCAAGGGGTGGTTGACCAGTTTTTTGTTAAGCGCATCGTTGTAGGGCTGCAAATGCGGATCCAGCTCAGTATAAAAATAATTGAACTGCGCTTCCAGCTCTTTGTTCTCGGTATCGCAGGTCATTTTTATCTGCCGCCAGCACACATCTTCACTTACCACCGCTTCCAGTTCGCTGCTGTCTTTTAGCCATTGCTCAAAAGCCGCTGCCGTATCGATGGGGCGTTCCAGCAGTTCCTTGTAATAGGGTTCCAGCTTTTCCCAAGCGGTAACGGTAAAATCATCCGGCACAAAATGCCGGGGCTTTTTGCTAATAGCTGCCGTGTACATATTGTAGCGCAGTTTAAAAGTAAATAAATACAAAGGGCCAAACCTAGGCCATTTTGCGGGGTGCCGTTATTTTTTTGGCTGGGGCACTTTTGGTAGTGGCCGCCTTGGCGCCGCTATCCTTGGCCTTGGTGGTTTTCTTTTTTTCCACTACAGGCTCAGCGGGCTTTTCAGCATCGCCGGTTTCGTCATCCGTAGCCTTGCTCAGTTTTATTTCGATATCGTATTTATCCAACAGCGATAGCCATTTCACCATTTTTTTCATGTCGCTGGCATATACCCTGTCGAAAGCCATATCGGGATACACTTTCTCAAAATAAGCTTTGAGCGCTTTGCCATCGGCCTTTTCGTCGGGACGGGCTTCGGCGCTGTTTTTCATGGCCGTAAATATTTCCGACAAATTCACATTGTCTTTCACCGTATATATCTCAATACTCTCCAAATGCGAAAAATTG
This sequence comes from Chitinophaga pinensis, assembly GCA_943373145.1. Classification (GTDB taxonomy): domain Bacteria; phylum Bacteroidota; class Bacteroidia; order Chitinophagales; family Chitinophagaceae; genus Ferruginibacter; species Ferruginibacter pinensis_H. The sequence goes on along the minus strand of CALSBI010000015.1, from coordinate 85,339 downwards.
TGGATACGGCTGCTCACAAACTTGCTGCTGTTGTCTTCCAGCGAACGCACTACAGCGCCATCCTGCCGAGAAGAAACCAATTCAAAAAGGCCGCCCATTCCACTTACCGAAACAATCTTATTGTATTCCATATAATCGTACTATTTTAAGCGTGCAAGTTAACCCAAAATTTGAAGCTAACAACTATTAGGGCCAAATGGGTATATTTCAAATTTTCACTCTTATTCCTACTCGAAACGGCCTCCGATGGCGGTTTTTTCCACTTTTGTCTTGATACAAAAGTGGAGCAAAAAATCAAGGCTGCATAAAAAAGCCTAAAAATTGAACCCTCGGGCTAAAGAAAAACAAGCTCAAGTGGTAGAAGAACGCCTAGCTTTAGTGCAACTTACAGGCCAATTGCAATGCCGGACTTCAGTAACATCTGTTTTTCTTTTGCGCCCTCAAGTTCAATTTTTTTCTCAATCCCGCCATCGGCGGGACAGGCGGCTTTTTTATGAGGCCGTATCTAAGCGGAGGTTGAGAACTCTATGAACTCCATTATATTTAAAGCGAAAATCCAAAACATTCTTGGCCAAATGAAAAAATACGATAGCAGTCTGCTTTTACACATAAATGGGCCATTTGTAGATATTTTAGCGGCTCGTATGTTAGAAAAACTAACTTTAACCCCGTTTGGCCGCAGGTTTCATTGTCCCACTTATGGAAACCTATCCAGTAGCCAATAAGCGGGCAATCCATTATATAACAGCGCAGCAGGCTTACCCAAGCCTGTTGGCACAAAAATTAACAGCATGAGAATTTGTATCACAACCCTTCTGTTTTTGGCAGCCATTGCTCCGCTGCAAGCGCAAAAAAGCCCCTGCGGCAGCAACCCCGTTTACCGGCAATTTGATTTTTGGGTGGGCGAATGGGAAGCTTTTGGCCCCAAAGGCAATAAAGCTGGCGACAGTAAAATAAGCATTATACTGGATAGCTGTGTGGTGCTGGAAGAATGGACAAGCGCCTCCAAACAGGGCGGCATTACGTTTACGGGCAAAAGCTTTAATAACTATAATGCGGCTACGGGCCAATGGCAACAAACCTGGGTGGACAATATAGGTGGCAGCACCGCTTACCTGCAAGGCAAGTTTGAAAACAAACGCATTAGTTTTTTAACGCAGCCTTTTCATTTTTCAAAAGACAGCATGGCCATACGCCGCTTGCGTTTTTTTGACCTTGGGCCCAACAAAGTGCGGCAATGGGGCGAAATTTCAAAAGACAATGGCACTACTTGGGTAACGGAATATGATTTGGAATATCGCAGAAAGCGGCCCGTATCCCCAACAAATTGATAAGCGGTTTGTATTTGCCTTTTTATTGAGCGATCTTACTAAAAAATAAGATGAACCGTAAAACATTTCTGCTGCAAACGGCCATGGGCTTGGGCGGTGCGCTCATCCTGCCAGATATTGTACAAAGCCAACCGGTGGCCAACAATGATAAAAAAATGGCTGACCCCTTGCCTGCCGAAAAAGTAAAGGAATTTGTAATGGCGGGACATGGCAATTTTGATAAGGTGAAATCACTGCTGTTGGAGTTTCCCACCTTGCGTTATGCTGCTTGGGACTGGGCCGATGGCGACTTTGAAACAGCGCTGGAAGGTGCCGGGCATGTGGGCAACAAAGCCATTGCTAATTTTTTGATAGAACAAGGTGCCAGGGTAAACCTATTTGTGCTAACCATGTTGGGCAAAACCACTTTAGTAAAACCTTACCTTGAAACATTCCCTGCTTATTTGCAAGCACGGGGCCCACATGGGCTTACCTTGCTGCACCATGCACAAAAGGGCGGCGAAGATGCCAAAGAGTTATTGGACTATCTGCAAAGCAAGGGGCTGAAAGAAACTAAAGCAAAATTATAATACACTTACTCTTCATATAAAGCACTTGTAAGGCGGAGCCCTCTACATAGAAAGGGAACCCAAGGGTATCTTTATTAAAAAACTTCTTTTCTTTACTTCAAAATATCAATCATGAACTATTCGAGTGTAATCAGTTGGTTTGAAATACCTACTGCCGATTTGGACAGGGCCACACGGTTTTATGAAACCCTGTTTGATGTAAAGCTGAACGTAATGGATATGCCAGATATAAAAATGCGCATGTTCCCCGTTAGCGATATGATGAACCATATTAGTGGGGCCTTGGTACATAGCAATGTGCACAAGCCTTCTGCCGCCGATGGCGTACTTATTTACCTAAATGGCAACCCCGATGTGCAACTTATTTTAGACAAAGTGGAAGCGGCTGGCGGGCAAATTGCAGTAGCCAAAACAATGATATCGCCCGACTATGGCTATATGGCCGTTATCATCGACACCGAAGGCAACCGCATTGGTTTCCACAGCATTCCACAATAAAATTTAATGATATGGATTTCAACTGGTCGAGTTTTAACAAAAGGATTACCATTGCCGCTCCCATGGCTGAGATTTACCTCATGTGGGCCACCAAAGATGGCATGGAAAAATGGTTCCTCCGCAACTGCAATTATAAAAATGCGCAGGGGGAATTATTGGATGGAAGCGCTCCGGTGGCCAAGGGCGATAGCTTTCGTTGGCTTTGGCATGGGTGGTCCGATGAGGTGGAAGAAAATGGCGAAATTTTGGCCGCTAATGGAATAGATAGCCTAACCTTTACATTTGGTCAGGCGGGGGCAACGGATATGATTTGTAAGGTAAATATTTACCACGAAGGCGGTGAAACGATTTGCGAGCTGGTGCAAGAAAACATACCCATTGACGAAAAGGGAAAAGCCCACTACCATTTGGGCTGCAATACCGGCTGGACATTTTATATGGCCAATCTTAAATCAATTTTGGAAGGGGGGATTGATTTGCGAAATAAAAATGTAGATTTGAAAAATGTATTAAACTCTTAATAAATCAACATGAAGCAATTGATCACAATCGGCGTTGTACTGAGTACAGTAGTCGTATTTTCTTGTACTAAAAAAGCCTCCCCCGGAAAAACAGAAGCACCCAAGGCCCCCGCAGTTACTTATGCAGGCAATGTTAAAGCCTTGGTGCAGTCCAAATGTACGCCCTGCCATATACCTGCAGATGGCGGCAGAAAAGCATCATTGGACAATTACGATGCGGTAAAAAATGCCATCGCTGATATGATATTGCGGGTACAACTGGCCCCCACCGAAAGGGGTTTTATGCCTTTTAAAAGGCCCGCCCTTTCTGCAGAAGAAATTGCTTTGCTCAAAAGCTGGAAAGATGCAGGAACCCCTCAATAAGGATTCACTGCGCAAAAAATATGGGTAAACAAATTGACCAACAGACGGCCCTATCCGATAGGGTTGTCTGTTGGTTTTTGTATGGGTAGCCGCTTGTACAACCGATGGTGCATCAATAGGCTTACCGCAATCAATACCGTACCCAATATCCCAGCGGTATAAAAAAGAAAGGAAAAGAAACCCGTCCAACTGTAGTGAATGGGTATAAACTCTTTGATGAGCAAAACGGTTACCGTGCCCAAATAGGCAAATGCATCAGCTATGTACATTACAAAACTTACGTTGCCCTTTACCCGATAGGTAGCCAGCAGCCGTTCAAAAAAGATACAGTTAAAAGGGATATAGGCCAGGTACATGCCCGCTACTGCCAGCAACATCCACACAAATGGCGTGATGAGCTGCCACTGGTGGGCCAGGGTGGCGGATGCGGCTAACAGCACGCCGCCCATCATTACAAAATGACTGAGCCTAAAAGCCCGGTAATTGTTTTTTATCAAAAAGAAACTGCCGATCACTGCCAGCACTGCAATGGATATGATGGTACCCGTTTTGGCAAAAATGCCCGCCTTGTTGCGGTAGCCCGTTTCGTTCCACAGCTCATTTGCAAAGTCTTCGCTAAAATCCCTCACCACGGTAAATACAACATAAGCCAGTACAATGGCCACCAATGAGCCGCCAAATTGCCGCAGGAATTGTTGCCGCTCGGCAGCCTGCATGGGGTAACGCTTGTTGCGATGGGCCATATCGGCCGGGGCAGGTGGCGGCGCTTGGCGCAGCAGCCATACGCTTAGCAGTAGCGGCAGCACAAAAAGCGCTCCGGTGGTAAAAGGCATCCACCAATCGGTGAGTTGCCAATCGAGTTGTAGCCATTTGCCAATGGTTTTGGCCAAGCCAGATGCAAAAATAAAACTGGTGGCCAGTACGGCCCCTATCACTTCAGAAGTTTTTCGGCCTTCTACAAAACCCAGCACCAAGCCAAATACCATGCCCAATGGGAATCCATTCAAAAACATGCAGATAATGTTGTAAGGTGGCGGAACGATGGCAAACAACAGCAGAGCCGCCCAAGCCAACCCGATAAACAGCAGTATAAAACCCGCACGTCGCTCGGCCGCTAGCCCGGCAATGAACCTAATACCATAAAATTTGCTGCTCATATAACCCAAGGCTTGGGCTATCACCAAACAAACCTTGTACGAAATACCCAAGAAAACCAAGTTGTTGTAAGTGCCAACGGTGTATGCTTTTCTAAACCCAAACATGCAACTGTACACGGCAAAGGCGCAGAGGGCGATGTATGCCACCAAGGCAATCGGTCGGCCGCTCAGCCAACGCCCTACCCCACTTATAATGGGCGGTTCGTTACCACTTGCTACCCCAGTTTTGTTTATTGGCATGTATCGTTTTATTTTTCGTTACCTATAAGGCATTGGTAAAATGTGGGCCAATGGCCGCTGTGTAAAATAAAGCATAAATGTTGTAAAGCAACTATAACAATCCAACAGGTGTGTTTCAAATTTTCGCTCTTGTCTTACTTTGAAATTGCCTTTTGCGGCGGCTTTTTCCACTTTTGTCTTGATACAAAAGTGGAGCAAAAAATCAAGGCTGCATAAAAAAGCCTAAAAATTGAACCCTCGGGCTAAAGAAAAACAAGCTCAAGCTGTTGTACAAAACCAAGCTTCAGTAGGACTTACGGGACAATACCGCTGCCAAGCTTCGGTAACAACTGTTTTTCTTTTGCGCCCTCAAGTTCAATTTTCTTAACGGCTTTTTTATGAGGCCGTACCGAAGCGGAGGTTGAGAACCCTAATAACTCGATTATATTGAAAGCGAAGATTCGAAATGCGCCACCACACAACCTACATACTGCAATAAAATTTATCCGTAATTTCACGGCAATAATTTACGATGTTAAACCACTACCGTAGGATATTTTTTACCGCTATACTAATGGCCTTGGCTGTGGGGGCTGCTGGGCAAGAGATGCCCATGGGCCAGAACGACACTTTCTTTTTAAACAAAAAGAAGGGGCTGCTGGGCAGATTGGGGCGCAGCATTACCGCCAACGAGCCACCGGCGGTTATTTTAAAAATCGACGAGCCCTTTGTACAGTTCAAAAACAAGACAATCCGCTATATACTAACGACCAGCCTTGGTTTTGAGCGTAACTTTTACGATACCAACCGTATCAAATACAATTTTGGTGTACGGTTGGCCAATGTTTTTCACCACAACACCAAGGATGCCGTTATACTGAAAAACTTATTTTTTAAAGAGGGTGATCCGTTGGTGCCCTATCTACTGGCCGATAATGAACGCTACCTGCGGGAATTGCCGTTTATACAGGATGCCCGTTTGCAGGTTTTGCCTACCGAGCAGGGCAGCGATTCGGTGGATATCATCGTAATTACCAAAGATGTGTTTAGCCTTGGTGCAGACATCAACGTTAGCAGTGCCAAAAGGATGAGCATGCGTGTGTACGACGAAAACCTCGGTGGCTCGGGCAATGAGTTTTCGGTGGCGGGCTTTCGGGATGCCGACCGTAACCCCCTTGCGGCTTTTGGTGCCGAGTTCATCAACCGCAACATCGGTGGTAGTTTTATCAACTGGACCACGGGCTTTATCAATTATAGTCCTGCATTTAACAGTGGGCGGCGGGAAGAAAATGCCATTTACTCCCGCTTAGAAAAGCCCTTGGTATCGCCCTATTTTGGCTGGACGGGCGCTTTTGAACTGGCCTACCGAAAAACCCAAAATGCCTACTTGGCGGATTCAATGTACAAGCAAGATTTCCGGTATGGCTATTACAATGCGGATGTATGGGCGGGTTATAACATAGGCGCCAAAAGATTATTGCTAAAAAACACAGCTACCCGTTTGCGCAAGTTTATGGCCCTGCGCCTTTTTCACAATGAGTTTTTTATATTGCCCAACAAGTTTTTAAATGTAAAGAATTACCAATACGCTGATATAACTGGGGCCTTGGGTGCCTTAACTATTTTTAAGCAGGTGTTTTATAAAACCCGCTTTGTGTATGGCTTTGGCCGTAGCGAAGATGTACCCGAGGGCTATACCGGATCGGTTATTGGCGGGTGGACAAACAAGCAGGGCCGCGGCCGCCCGTATTTGGGCCTCGACTTACAGCGGAACTATTTTAACTCGGCTGGGTTTTACAGCAGTTTTACCCTAAGGATGGGCGGTTATTTTTATGAAAAGCGGATGGAAGACATGGATCTGCTGTTTAATGTGGATCATTTTTCGCGGCTGAAGCACTTGGGCGGTCATTGGTACCATCGTTGGTTTCTCAGTGCCAGTGTTGCCAAACAGATACGACCCGTGCTGAACGTGCCACTGTTTTTGAACAGTAGTTTTGCCCTGCCCCAGTTTAGCAATAGTACTATGACAGCCGATTTCCGTTCGGTATTGCGCTGCGAATCGGCTTTTTACAGTACCTGGAAACTGTTGGGTTTCCGCTTTTCGCCTTTTGTATTTGGTGATGGGGCTTTTTTGGTACCTACTAATAATAGCCTCAACAAAGGTGACTTCTTCAGCAATGTGGGCGCTGGGGTACGTACCCGCAACGAGAGCCTTATTTTTGAAACCGTAGAGTTGAGGGGCTATGTTTTTCCCCGCACCATCGACGGCATGAAGGGCTGGCGCATCGAGTTCAATACCAATATCCGGTTCAAATACAATTCCAATTTTATTAAGCGGCCGGATTTTGTGAGTGTGAATTGATAAACAAATACCGTCTTGCACAGTACAATAGTTTCCATCGCTTTTTAATCAAACAATAAAAAAACCGGGGCCAATCAGCCCCGGTTCTATTCTCTGGCAATTATTTTATCAATGTACCACCAATAATTTTTTGTTCATGGTGTTTTCGCCATTGGTAATTTTTACCCTGTAAACACCAGCTGGATATTGTTGCAGGTTGATGGCATCGTTGATGGTGCTAGCATTGGCATAAGTTCTGCTAAACACCAATTGGCCATTGCCATTGAACAACTGTACTACCGAATTACCGCTCAGCATCTTGCCCACTATCTTCACTTGGTCGTTGGCCGGGTTGGGGCTCAACTGCAAATCGAAGGCCTGGGCAAACTTAACCGTAACCACTTGTGAATATTTAAAGCTGCCATCTTTATCGATGATCTTCAAACGATAATAGTTAAGGCCATTGTAAGGGTTGTTATCCGTAAAAGCATAAGCCCTTGCAATAGATGAATTGCCCGCAGCAGCAATGGTGCCGGCCGCTTCAAAATGGGTGCCATCAGCAGAACGTTCTACCACAAAACTGTGGCTATTGATTTCCTGCGCCGTTTTCCATTGGGCCAACACTTTTGACTTCTGTGCCACTGCACCAAAATCAATCAGGTTAACCGGAATGGTAAATGTAATGGTAAAATTGGCATCGGAAATATCAAAAAAGCTATAGTTGGCAAACACACATTCTACCCGAATCCTAGCGGTAGTGGTTGAAATATTGGGCATGATGATGTTTTCGGTACCATCATTCGGCGTACTGGCCAAAATGGTGGTGGGGTATGTAAACCCTCCATCGGTAGAAAGTGTAATCCGCACATTGGCGCAGTTAATCGGTGCCGCATTGCTACCCGCCACGCCCCAAACAACTGTTTGTAAGCTGTTACCGGCATAAGTGCTGCCGCCGTTGGGGGTTGCCAGTGCAAATGGACCCGCTGTACCGCTCACCACAAAAGATAATGGGGCATACTGTACACCGCCGCCGGCGGCTTTGTTGTCCCTAGCCGTTAGCCTAAAGTTAAAAGTCCGGTTGGTACTGTTTTCATATAATACTTCCCTAAAAGTTGAAACGTTGTTAACGATATCCTGTATGCGGGGAAATGTGCGGGTAGGTGATGTAACCGGTGGATAAGAGCGGAAATTGGGACCCGAAGTACTTAAGAAATTATTCAACCCGGCGGGGCCTAGATTAAATTGTTCCCAGCAATAAGTCAACGCATCCCCATTGGGGTCGGTAGCCGAACCGGTAAGGGTAAAGGGTGTGCCTTGGGGTATGGTAAAGCCGCCCGTACCCGTACTTACGGTAGGGAAGTTATTGCCGGTAGCGGTAGTAACCGCACAGCCATTGCCACCACCCGTGTTGGTAAACGCTACAATTTGATCGTAACTAATGGTATGGAAAAAAGCATCGCTATTGGGCTGCACATCCTGCGAACCGCAAATGCCCGCATAGGCCATAATGGTAGTACCACTGCCCACTTCGTATGCAGTACTGGTGTTGCGGTTGCCGCCCGAGCAAGCCCCCACACTGCCATTAAAGCTGTGGTCGCCATCAAACTGGTGACCTACTTCATGTGCCACATAATCAATATCGTAAGCATCGCCCACAGGGAAACCACTGCCCGTAACCCCGTTGCCTTTTTGCCCATTTAAACATACCACACCCAAACCGGCCAATCCGCCTGCACCGGTACTAAATGTATGGCCAATATCATAATTGCCGCTACCGATTGTATTGTCGATAACCGTTTGGCTTTCGTCAATCAATGTAAAAGCATCATCATTGCCCGTAAAAGGTTGGGTACCCAAATTGGTAAAAATGAGGTTGTTGTTATTGGCTATCAATACCAAGCGTACCGACACTTCTTTTTCATACACGCCGTTTACCCGGTTTACCGTAGTGGCAATGGCCGATGCTGTTGCGCCCACTGTGCCGCCAAAAAAAGCAGCGTACTCCGCCGTACAAGCCACCGCCAAGCGGTAGGTCCGCAATTGGGTGCCGTTGCCTGCCCTATACTCGGCTGGGGCAGCAGCGGGAGTACCGTTGCGCCTTACGCCCTCGCAAATAGACCTTGCTTTGTTGGCTGGATGAAAGTCTTTTTTATAATAAGTCACATAATCCGCAAAGCTGTTTAAAAAATAGGGGTCGATAAACACATCGCCATTGCCCGATAGTACCATGGCGTGGAAACCCCGTTGCGTAAAATCGATTTTGATGGTGGCGGTAGGATCGTCAACACCCTGCCCGGTATAGGTTTTGATATTGGGCAACTGGGCAGCCAACGCTGGTGCCATTACTGGCGACTCCCATACTTTGAATTTAGCCATCTGCTTATTGGGCATGGGCAGTTCTATAACCAATGGATTGGCTTCGGCAGCCATGGTAAACTCCATGGGGGCTGCGGCAAAGACGCTTTTGAACGCATTTAACGATAACTTATAAGTAGCGTACTGCTCCGGTACCACGGCCCGTTGGTCGTTGGCCGGAACGGGCAGGTTATTAGAAGCCGCCAGTGTCCAATAGCCGTTTTGAGCCGTTGCTGAAAAAACCACCAACAAGGCTATTAATAAGGAGTACAATTTAAACATACACTTTTTTTTCAGTTTGATCAATACCCATCTTTTTTGGGCAAATGGGCGATAAAAATACAGATTTCTTTTCAATACGTATCTATGCTTAGCTTTGCGCCAACTACAGATTGCTATGCAACCATTACAAAATTACGTAAGCGGCCAGTGGATGACTGGCGAAGGAGATGGACAGGTATTGTACAATGCCGTAACCGGGCAGCCCATTACCACCGCCAGTACCAAGGGTGTTGACATGGGCGCTGCCTTGGACTATGCCCGCCGCACGGGCAACCCGGCACTGCGCAAAATGACTTTTCACGAAAGGGGCAACATGCTCAAAGCCTTGGCCCTGCACCTGCGCCAGCACTTGGATAAATTTTATGCCGTAAGTTACCAAACCGGTGCTACCAAAGCCGATAGCTGGGTGGATATTGAGGGCGGTATCGGCAACCTGTTTGCCAATGCCTCGTTGCGCCGCCGCTTGTCCAACGAAACCTTTTGCATTGACGGTGAAAGCCATATGCTGGGCAAGAATAATACTTTCATGGGTACGCATATCCTTACACCCAAAGAGGGGGTAGCGGTTCATATCAATGCATTCAATTTTCCCGTATGGGGTATGTTGGAAAAAATTGCCGTGAACCTGCTGGCGGGCATGCCTGCGATTGTTAAACCGGCCACCGTTACCAGTTACATGACGGAAATAGTGGTTAGGGAAATCATCGCTTCGGGCATATTGCCGCAAGGCGCCCTGCAATTACTTTGCGGTAGTGCGGGCGATTTGCTGGATCATGTAAACAGCCAAGATGTGGTAACTTTTACCGGATCGGCCAGTACCGGGTTATTGCTGAAAAGCCATCCGCAAATATTGAGGGAGAATGTGCCCTTTACCATGGAAGCCGATAGCCTCAACTGTATTGTGCTGGGGGCAGATGTGGAACCGGGTATGCCGGAATGGGACATTTTTGTAAAAGAAGTACGCAGGGAAATGACGTTGAAGGCGGGCCAACGTTGCACGGGCATCCGCCGCATCTTTGTGCCGGCCAACAAAATGGAAGATATGTGGAAGGCCATTGGTACAGCCCTATCCCAAACCGTTATTGGCAACCCGTTGAACGAAAAAGTGCGTATGGGCAGCTTGGCTGGCGAAACGCAGCGACGGGAAGTGAAGGAGCAAGTGCAAAAGCTATTGGCTTCGTCTCAATTGGTGTACGGCAGTTTGGACAGTGTGGAATTGTTGGATGCCGATGCCAAAGCGGGTGCCTTTATATCACCTTTGTTGCTGATGAACGACCAACCCTTTACTACTACCGCCGTGCATGAAGTGGAAGCTTTTGGCCCTGTGAGCACCATCATGCCCTATACTGGCACCGAGGAAGCCATTGCGCTGAGCAAGTTGGGCAAGGGCAGTTTGGTTACCAGCATCGTTACCGCCAGTCCGGTCATTGCTAAGCAATATGTAATAGGGGCAGCCACCCACCATGGCCGCATATTGGTGCTTAACAGTGATTGCGCCAAAGAAAATACGGGCCACGGCTCCCCCTTACCGTTATTGGTACATGGCGGCCCTGGCCGGGCAGGTGGTGGCGAAGAGATGGGCGGTCTGCGTGGGGTAAAGCATTACCTACAACGCACGGCCCTGCAAGGCTCTCCCACCATGATTACCGAAATTACCCAAGTATATCAGCCCCATGCTGTGGGCAAGGACCCCGGTAAGCATCCCTTTAAAAAGTATTTTGAAGAATTGCAGATCGGCGACCAGTTGATTACCGATAAGCGGGTGATTACCAGTGAAGATATCGACCGCTTTGCCGACTTGAGCGGTGATAAATTTTATGCCCATATCAAAACCACCGACTTTACGGGTACCATGTTTGAGCAGCAGGTAGCACATGGTTATTTTATCATGAGCATTGCAGCGGGTTTGTTTGTGGATAGCTACGATAAAAACCCCGTGCTATTGAATTATGGTATTGATGAGCTGCGTTTTACCAAGCCGGTTTATCCGGGTGCAGAAATCCATATCCGTTTTACTTGCAAGGAAAAACTGCCCAACGACAAACGGGTGGTGGAAAAACCCGAAGATTTTAAGCGGGGCGATGATATTGATAAAGGCATTGTAAAATGGTTGGTTGAAATGATTGACGAAACTGGCGAAACAACCGGTGTGGCTACGATATTGACGATGGTAGCGATTAAGGGATAAACAAGCCTATCGTACATAGTTTTTCACTCAAAAGGAATCTGCTTTTGATAGGGCCTGATAAGCAGTAGTTTATACAGCTTTATGCATTGATACTTTTTTTCCCAGCATAAACGCATCAAATTTTATACTGCTTGATTTGTCACTATATTAACAATCGCTAACCAAGGATTATTGCTTTTTGTCGGTCAACCGTATCATCGAATCCAATGCTTGTACTTTCCGCTCCAGTTGCTGTATCCGTTCGCTATCGTTCAATTTCTTTACGGTAAGATTGCGCTGCTCTTGCCATTTTTGCCAAGCGATCCACACACCGGGCACCAGCATCATTACAATAAATAAGGTCCAAAGCCAATGCCGTACTTGTAAACGTGGTCCATGGCTTTCGTTGGGCAAATGATAACCCGCCAAACGGGAGAGCAAAAAGGTAGCCAAGCCAATAAACAAGCAGTTGATGAGGTAAAAATAAAGACCGCCGATAAAAAAACTGTAATCCCAATGCGCAATGCCAAAGCCTGCGGTACACAGCGGCGGCATACAGGCCGTGGCCACTGCAACACCGGCTATCACTTTGGTGCCTTCTTTTTTTACGATACCCACAAAGCCTGCCATACCGCCAAAGAAAGCCAGCAGTATATCAAAGATGGTGGCTTTTTTAAAAGAGGCCAGTGCCACCGTATCGTTGTGAAAAGGGCTGACAAGAAAAAACAAGGTGGAAGCCGCCAAGCTGATCAGTGTCATCCAAAACCAATTGCGGATGCTTTTCTTTTTCAGCACCGCATCGTTCAGCGAAAGGCCAAAAGCAAAACCCACAATGGGACCCATCAAAGGTGATATCAACATGGCACCGATTACAGCACTCAACGAATCGGTGTTGAGGCCAATACAGGCAATCACCATGGCAAAGCCCAATATCCATAGGTTAAAGCCGCTGAAGGAACTGCCCGATGCCACTTCTGCATAAGTTTCGGCAAATTCCTCCTCCCGCTGAAACAGCAGTTGTGAGCGCCAATACCTTTTAATGACCGACCAATTTTTCATGTATGGTAAAAATAAGGATTTAGGCGTTAGGATACTAGCGTGAGAGATGTTTCCCAAAGCAAGTAACTGGGCTGCTCGCTGCCTTTGCCAAAAAAACAATAGCTTGCAACAAAAGCTTATAAAAGTAAATGCCAAACAAACTGATTGCGAACAATAGTGGGCTTACCCAATTTCCGTCATTGGCCGATGGCTTAACGGAACTCTCCCTCTTCAACAATCAGCTTACGAAAATACCTGAAGCACTGTGGCAACAAACGGACCTGCAGGTACTGAACCTATCGGCCAATCAATTTACAGGCATCAGTGATAAAATGGGACAGTTGACCAAGCTGCGTATGATTGACCTAGGACATAACCAAATTACGGCCATCCCTGAAACCATTGGGCTGCTGACGCAACTGGATACTTTTTTGTACCTGCACAACAACCAACTTACAGAACTGCCACACAGCATCGGCTTGCTGCAACGCCTACCCTATTTGAATATCAGCGACAATGCTATTGCACAACTGCCCAATAGTTTTGGCGGCTTAATAGCCTTGTTAGAACTGAAAGCTGAAAAAAACAAACTCACTGCCCTACCCGATTCTTTTACCCAGCTTACCCAACTGGTGGAACTGCATTTGGCAGATAATCAATTGACTGCCTTGCCGCTGGGCTTTGAGCAGTTGCAGACTTTACGGGTATTGGATTTGGAAAACAATATGCTTACACAAATACCCGTACACAATACCGCATTAACGGAGCTGCACTTACGCAACAACCATATTACATCTATTCCTGATGATATTATAGCGTTGCAACAATTGCGTAAACTGGATCTGCGGGGCAACCGTCTTACAGCGATACCCAGCGTATTGCAGCATTTACCCAACTTGGAAAGGTTGGATTTGCGTTGGAACCCGATTGGCACTATCCCAGATTGGATAATGGCATTAAAAGAAAACGGCTGCCTCGTTTATTGTTGAAGCAGCCGCTCGTAATCAGTCTTATTGTTATTGGGTCAATCCCTCTTATACTTTTAATTTCTTCATATACCCGGCATTGGCTTTTACCGCTTGCATGGGCGTGGTGCCCTCAAACTTCTCTTGCTCTACAATAAAATAGCGCATGCCTTGTTTTTGCGCAGCTTTTAATACTTTGGCATAATCAATGCTGCCTTTACCCAACACACAAGAGGCGTCTTTTTGATCAGCGGCCACATTGCGGGTGCGATCCTTGATATGGCAGGCCCTAAAGCGGTTGGGATATTTTTTCATCCACTCAATGGGGTCGTGGCCGGCCGTAACCACCCAGTACATATCCATTTCATAATCCACCGTGGCCGCATCGGTGTTTTCCATCATTAAGTCTTGCGGCAGCTTGCCTTCTAGCTCAATAAAACTATAGTCGTGGTTGTGATAAGCAAACCGAATGCCCGCCTTGCGGCAAATTTCGCCACAGGCATTGAACTCATCGGCAAACTTTTTAAAATCGTCCAAGCTTTTTTGTGGCCCCTTCCAAGGACATATCAAATACTTCACCCCTATCGCCGCCGCATCATTGGCTTTTTGTTCAAAGTCTTTGCTGATATCGCAATGGCTGCTCACCAACTTCATGCCCAAGCTGTCCATGTACTTTTTGAACTGCTTGGCAGTCATGCCCCAGTAGATGCCGTCCTTACCCTCAAAGCTTTCAATTTGCTTGTAGCCATAGCTGGCCAATTGCTTCAGTGTGCCCTTGGGGTCTTTGGCCATATCGTCCCGCACCGACCATAGTTGCAGGCCAAAAGCGCCAATGGCATCGGCATCATAACCGCCCAATGTATTTACCAATGGACTTTGGGCAAAAGAAGTCAATGCCAAGCCTGAAATAAGGCCAGCACCTTGCACCAAAAATTTTCTGCGATTGTATGTCATCTTTTTTATTTTATTATTTCATCATTTATCCTCGGGGTTGAAACCCCGAGCAATGGATTGAAACTTTTACCACGAATTAGAATAATTACACGAATTACACGAATTTTTTACCCTGAAATAGAGCAGACTAAAGCAATCGCTCCCTCTCCACTTTCAACTATTAACTATTCATTATTAACTATTCGCTATTCCGCCCAAGCCTTATCCCCTTTGTTGTAAGCCATGGCACCATCGTAGCGGCCTGGCACCGCTTCGTGGCGCAGGGTTTCCGTCATGCCCGTTTTAGAAGTAAAGAAGCCCAAAAGGGTCAACTGCTTCATCATGGTATAATAATGCAATGGTTCACCAACAAAATCAGTGCCCGCTTTTTCTGCTGCATCCCGCTGTGGTTTTTCCTTTGTATCTAGTGCTTTGTTAAATGTTTTGGCTTCTTTTTCCAAACTCACCAACAAATCGTGGCGTTGTTTGGCATCGCACTCCATAAATGTTTTGGTGTATTGCTTTTTGCAAACCTCGTTCAATGTGGCCATACCTTTTACAAAAGCATCTTGCTGTGCTTTGGTATAACAATCGCCCACCATGGTGCTCATAAAAGCGCCAATGGCGGCCGCTTTGGCGCCGGGGGTATTGGTGGCCGGGATGATGGTTTCACCTACTTCATCCAGCAAAGCCATATCGGCTGCCGCCAAAAACGGCGGTTTGGGCGGCTCTACAATTGCTTTGGGTTTGGCTGCCGTACTACCGTCTTTATCGTTGGAAGTACAACTGCTTAAAAACATGTTTCCGCCTACCACGGCACCACCGGTGAGTACCGCAATCATTTTTAAAAGTTCTCTGCGTTCCATATCGTGCGTTTACTTAATTAATAATTGTTAATGCATTAAAGATTGCCTTTTTTCAGTTCGCTCACGGCAAAATCTGCCGCCCTAGCGGTAAGGGCCATATAGGTAAGCGACGGGTTTACGCAACTGGCCGAGGTCATGCAAGCACCATCGGTTACAAACACGTTGGGCGCATCCCACACTTGGTTGTTGCCGTTGAGCACCGAGGTTTTAGGGTCCCTGCCCATGCGTGCCGTGCCCATTTCGTGAATACCCATGCCCACATGATAGCCCGCATCGTAGGTTTGTACATTCTTAACCCCCGAAGCCAACAACATTTCCTTGGCATCGGCCATCATATCTTTGCGCATCTTCAGTTCGTTCTCCTTCATTTCCACGTCGAAAGAAAGTACGGGCAATCCCCATTTGTCTTTCTTCGTTTTGTCCAGTGTTATCTTGTTATCGTGGTGGGGCAACATTTCGCCAAAGGCCAAAAAGTTGATGCTCCATTGGTCTGCCGGAACGCTCAAGGCCTCCTTCAGTGCTGTACCAATGGTAAATTCGGCTACATCTGCACCACGGCCACGGCCTGCACCACCTTGGTAGCCAAAGCCACGTAGGTAGTCTCGCTTATCATCATATATATTCCTGAACCTTGGTATATAGATACCCGTTGGCCGCCGTCCAAATTCGTATTTATCGCTAAACCCTTCCACCATGCCGCTGGCACCTGTTCTAAAGTGGTGGTCCATTACATTATGCCCCAGTTCGCCGCTGCTGCTGCCCAAGCCGTCGGGCCATACATCGGTGGCCGAGTTCATCAACACCCAAGCACTGTTAAGCGCCGATGCACATACAAATACAATTTTGGCTTTGTACTCGTAAGTTTTGTTGGTTTCGGCATCCAATATTTCCACACCGATTGCCCGCTTGGTATCTTTGTTGTATAATATTTTGGTGACAATAGAAAAGGGGCGCACGGTAAGGTTGCCCGTTTTTTTGGCAGCCGGCAGTGTAGCCGATTGCGTACTGAAATAAGCCCCAAAAGGACATCCCCGCCAGCACCTGTCGCGGTATTGGCAATTGGTGCGGTCGTTGTGCGGCTGTGTAATATTGGCACTGCGGCCAATGATCATTTTACGGGCATTTTTATAATGTGCTTCCAGCCTTTTCTTTACTTCTTTTTCTGCACAGTTTAAATCCATCGGCGGCATAAACTCGCCATCGGGCAACACTTCTAACCCTTCTTTACTACCTTGGATGCCGGCAAACTTTTCTACATAACTGTACCAAGGGGCCAAGTCGTCGTAGCGGATGGGCCAATCAACAGCCACACCCTCTTTACCATTGGCTTCAAAATCCCACTTGTTCCAGCGATAGCTTTGCCTGCCCCACATGAGCGAACGGCCACCCACATGATAGCCCCTGTACCAATCGAAGCGCTTTACTTCGGTATAAGGACTGTCCTTATCACTGGCCCAATAATCCAGCACCACTTCGTTCAGCGGGTAATCCCTTTTCAGCACGGGATAGTCGTTAACCATTTGCTGTGTACGCCCGCCCCGGTGGGGAAACTCCCAGGTATCTTTGTTGGCATTCACATAATCCTTAACGTGTTCAATATCACGTCCCCTTTCCAGCATGATTACTTTAAGGCCCTTTTCCGTAAGCTCCTTGGCTGCCCAGCCACCGCTGATGCCCGAGCCAATTACAATTGCGTCGAATGTGTTGTCTGCCATTTTTGTTTTTTTTGCAAGTTATTTATAGTTGACCGTCGTTTTAGCTTGATTTTTTGGAGCCGTTGGCCGATTACCGTTGGCCGTTGACCGTTCTTTGGGTTGTTGCCGCTCTTTTGGGCGTTGACCGTTGGCCGCCCTTTGGTTTGTTACCGATTGCTTCCTTTCGGTTGCAGCTCCTTTGGGACGTTGACCGTTGACCGATTACCGTTGGCCGTTTATCGCCCCTTTGGTTTGCTACCGATTGCTTCTTCTTCAACGAGTTGAAAAAATTAGCAAATCAGCACATTAGCTAATCAGCTAATTCCCAAAATCCTACTCCACTTATTCATAACACCCTTACCCACATCATTTGCATACTTGCACATTCATCCTCGCCCATTCGTCAGCTAATCAGCACATCAGCTAATTAGCTAATCAAACATCGCACAGCTTCACCGCCTTCTTCAACGCCTTCATCTTATCGCCACTATTGGCCCCCGTGGGGATGAACTCCTGCGCCACATAACCCGTATAACCCGTTGCCAAAATGGCCTGCATGATTGCGGGATAATACAGTTCTTGCGATTCATCTATCTCATGTCTGCCCGGCACACCCGCCGTATGATAATGGCCAAAATAGCTATGGCTATCTTTTATCGTTCGGATGATATCCCCCTCATTGATCTGCATGTGATAAATATCGTACAACAACTTAAAGTTGGGCGAGCCAAGCCGTTTGCACAGTTCCACGCCCCAGGCCGATTTGTCGCCCATATAATCTTTATGATCCACTTTGCTATTGAACAGCTCCATTTGTATCACCACTCCTTTTTGCTCGGCCAAGGCCATAATCTGTTTCAATCCGGCCACACAGTTTTTCAGTCCTGTTTCATCGTCCATACCCTTGCGGTTGCCGCTAAAGCAAATTAAGTTTTTATAGCCAGCTTTGGCTACCCAATCTATATGGTCGGTATAGTTTTTTACAAGGGTGGCGTGGTATTGGGGATTGTTCCAGCCTTCGGTAAGGGATATCTCGGCACCGTTGCACATGGAAGAATCAATGCCATTGGTTTTTAAAACATCCCATTCCTTGGGGCCTATCAAATCAATGGCGGCAAAGCCGATTTTTTTAACCGCTGCACAAAGTTCCGGCAATGAAAGATGGCCGTATGTCCACCGGCAAACCGAGTGGCGGATGCGCCCCTTAAGCGGAGCGTTTTCACCTTGTGCATCCACATCGGCTGCTTGTCCGGCCACGGCGCTATTGGCTACCAATAAGCCAGCCGTGCCCGCCATTAAAGATTGTATCAGTTGGCGGCGTTTCATGCAGCGGCTATTTTGTTTTTATCATTTTTGAAAAATACAAAGAACAACAGGGCCACACCAGTAGCAAAAAGGCAAGGGAAAATCCAGATGGCTTTCCAGTCATGCGCCGTTTCGCCTATTTTATGACTATCTACATATTGGCCGGCCAAATAAAAGCCAATGTACATGCCTAAACCGTAAGTAGCCAATGTAATGAGCCCTTGGGCAGAAGACCGCACCCTTTCGCCTGCTTTTTGATCGGTATAGATTTGCCCCGTAACAAAAAAGAAATCGTAGCAGATGCCATGGAGTATGATACCTGTATACAGCATCCAAATATTGCTACCCGTATCGCCGTAAGCAAACAATGCATAGCGCACTATCCAAGCAAGCATGCCAATCAACAGCATTTGCTTGGTGCCAAAACGTGCAAAGAACAAGGGCATCAAAAATAAAAACAGGGTTTCACTCATTTGCCCCATTGTCATTTTACCAGCGGCACCTTCCATGCCCGCTTCGTTCAAAAACTGGTTGGTTTGCCCATAATAAAAAGCCAAGGGGATACATATCAATATAGAGGCAAGGAAAAAGATGAGGTAGTTTTTATCTTTCAATATTTTCAAAGCATCTAGGCCCAACACTTCAGCTACCGATACATCTTTGCCGGCCTTGGGCGGCGGTGTATTGGGTAAGAAGAAAGCATAGATACCAAAGGCGGCAGCCACAGCAGCAGCCACCTTAAACGTAACATTGAGGGTGGCGGGGCTGGTTTCCCAAGCCATCCAACCGATAATAAGCCCTGCGGCAATCCAACCAATGGTACCCCAAACCCTTATACTGGCAAACTGCTTTTCTGCATTACTGGTTTGGTTTAACGCAATGGCATTCACCAAGGCCAGCGTGGGCATGTACACAATCATGTAAATAAGCAGGATGCTATAGAAAGAAGCAAAATCCGTTTGGCTAGACACATAATAGAGTAAGCCAGCCCCTACCAAATGCAGCACACCCAATATTTTTTGTGCGGCAAAAAAGCGGTCGGCAATCATACCTACAATGAAGGGGGCGATAATGGCACCCAAGCATTGTGTACCGTAGGCCAAGCCTGTTTGAGCACCCGTAGCACCAATATTCCCCTTGGTTAAATAGGTACCCATGGTTACAAACCAGATACCCCACACAAAAAAATTCAGGAACATCATCACCGACAGTTGAAAACGGATATTGAACTTCATGAACAAGCAGTTTAGTTGAATCGTAATTGTTTGAAAGAGTGATAAATATAGGAATATTATTATTACTTTTAACACACTTGTATAAAAAACAATACAGTTAGATAATAAAATATGATGGGCAAAAAAATCAGGTTGGGCATGGTGGGTGGTGGCCAAACCGCTTTCATTGGCGGCATTCATCGCATTGCCGCCCGTATGGATGGTCTTTACGAAATCGTTTGCGGTGCTTTTAGTAGCAATCCTGCTATTTCCACAGCAACCGGCGAAACGCTGGGCCTCGATAACAACAGGGTGTACGGTACCTATCAAGAAATGTTTGAAAAAGAAAAAGGCTTGCCCCCCGACGAACGCATGCAAGTGGTGAGCATCGTTACACCCAACCATTTGCATTTTGAACCCGCCAAGTTGGCCATGGAAAATGGCTTTCATGTAATACTGGACAAGCCGATTACTTTTACCTTGGCCGAAGCGCTGGAATTAAAAGAAATCATTCACCAAACCGGTGCTTTGTTTTGCCTCACCCATACCTACACAGGCTATCCCATGGTAAAAGAGGCCCGGCATATCATCGCAAGCGGCCAATTGGGTGCCATTAGAAAAGTACTGGTAGAGTACCCACAAGGTTGGCTGAGTACTTTTTTGGAAGGCGGCAACCAAAAGCAGGCCGCTTGGCGCACCGACCCTGCCCGCAGCGGTATAGCGGGTTGCATGGGCGATATCGGCACCCATGCCTTTAATTTGGCAGAGTATGTTACGGGCCTGGCCGTAACCAAGGTTTGCGCTGCATTGAACAAAGTGGTGGATGGCCGTTTGTTGGACGATGATGGCGCCGTACTGCTACAGTTCAACAATGGGGCCACGGGTATATTGGTGGCCACGCAAGTTGCCGCAGGCGAAGAGAACAATGTGCGCATACGGGTGTACGGCGAAACCGGCGGCATTGAATGGCAGCAGGAAGATGCCAATACCTTACAAGTAAAATGGCTGGATGCCCCTAAACAAATTTATAGGGCGGGCACGGGCTACCTCAGCAGTTTTGCCAGCCACAACTGCCGCACCCCATCGGGCCACCCCGAAGGGTACCTAGAGGCTTTTGCCAATATTTACCGCAACTTTGGGCTCACCGTTACATCAAGGCTGGAGGGCAGTGAGGCCGCAGCCGAATGGCGTGATTTCCCCGGTGTGGAAGAAGGCATCAGGGGCATGGCTTTTGTGGAAACTGTAGTAAAAGGCTCGCAAAGCGAAGAGAAATGGTTGGATTTTAGCACAATCCCGAAGGGATAACACATTGCAGGTTTGCAAAGCGAACAGAAATGGTTGGATTTCAGCACAATCCCGAAGGGATGATATTATTATAGGGTTGGATTTTAATACAAATGCATAATCCGCCTTCGGCGGAGTGATATTATTATATATGAATACAATAAAAGGGCCAGCTATTTTTCTGGCACAATTCCTAGGCGACAAAGCGCCGTTCAATGATTTAAAAAGTATTTGTGAGTGGGCGGCCTCCTTGGGGTACAAAGGCGTGCAGATACCTACTTGGGACAGCCGCTGTATTGATTTGCAAAAAGCGGCCGAAAGCAAAACTTATTGCGACGAGTTGAAAGGGCTCATCAACGGATGTGGCTTGGAAATTACGGAGCTGTCCTCTCACTTGCAGGGGCAATTGGTGGCAGTGCATCCAGCCTACAACGATCTGTTTGATGCTTTTGCGCCGGAAGCACTGCGCAAAAACCCGCCCGCCCGAACGGAATGGGCCGTGCAGCAATTGTTGTATGCGGCCAAGGCTTCGCAAAACCTAGGGCTCAATGCCCATGCCACTTTTAGCGGTTCGCTGCTGTGGCATACCTTTCACCCATGGCCACAGCGGCCAGAGGGTTTGGTAGAAGAAGGCTTTAAAGAACTGGCACGTCGCTGGTTGCCGATATTGAATGTATTTGACGAAAATGGGGTGGACGTTTGTTACGAAGTACATCCCGGCGAGGATTTGTTTGATGGTATCACTTACGAAATGTTTTTGGAAAA
This sequence comes from Chitinophaga pinensis, assembly GCA_943373145.1. GTDB lineage: Bacteria > Bacteroidota > Bacteroidia > Chitinophagales > Chitinophagaceae > Ferruginibacter > Ferruginibacter pinensis_H. Next base: position 63,472 of record CALSBI010000015.1, on the reverse strand, counting down.
AGTGAACAACCACGCAAGGGCCTGCCTGCTGTACGATCCCTCACACTTTGTACTGCAACAATTGGATTACCTGGCCTATATCGATCATTACCATGCCCGCATCAAGGCCTTTCATGTTAAAGATGCAGAATTTAACGCCACCGGCAAGCAGGGCACTTTTGGCGGTTATCAAAGCTGGCTCAACAGGGCCGGGAGGTACCGCAGCCCCGGCGACGGACAAGTGGATTTCAAAAGTATTTTTAGCAAATTGACGCAGTACGGCTTTAGTGGTTGGGCGGTGATGGAATGGGAATGCTGCCTCAAGCACCCCGAAGATGGGGCCAAGGAAGGTGCGGCTTTTATCAGCAACCATATCATACGGGTGACCGAAAAAGCCTTTGACGATTTTGCGGGCCAGGCCACGGATGAAAATTTCAATCGCAGCTTACTGGGCATTGCTTAATTTTACACTCACACACTTCAAAAATAAAAAGCATGAAATGAGCCATAACAAAAGTTGATATCAACCGGAAATGTTCATAGGCGAATTACATGCGGCAATTAAAAAACAATAAATATAAACGCATGAAAAGAACTTTTTTTGGGCTGGCCATAGCGGTGATAATGCTGGCCTGCAACAGTAGCGGGGATGACAAAAAAACAGGCGAGGCTACTGCGGCCAATGCAGCCGACCCCAGCCAAAACCCGGCCTACGACAAGGGTTTGGATGTATTGGTGAAATATGATTGCGCCACCTGCCACAAAGTAGAGGACAAAATCAAAGGACCTTCTTACCGCGAAGTGGCCAACAAGTATGCTTTCCAAGCCGATGCCGTAAAACTGCTGTCGGAAAAAATCATCAAAGGCGGTAGTGGCGTTTGGGGTACAGAGCCCATGGCTGCCCACCCAACCATGTCGCAAGCAGATGCCGAAGCGATTGTGAACTATATTCTATTACTTAAAAAATAAATGAGCATGCAAAAATTAATACTGGCAGCAGCCATCCTGTTGTCTGTTACAGCCTGTAACGATAACGGGGGCAGTACCACTACTACCGATACACCAAAAAAACCGGACAGTGCCACCACCAATACTACTACTATGTTAAGTGAAGCTGAACAAAAAGACGGATGGCAACTGTTGTTTGATGGCAGCAGTACCAAGGGCTGGCACAAATACGGTGGTGCCCCAGTGGGTGCTGCTTGGAAGGTAGAAGATGGAAGCCTGCGCTTGGCGGTTTCGGAAAAAAAGGATTGGCAGGCGCAAAATGGTGGCGATATTGTAAGCGATGAAGAGTTTGAAAACTTTCATTTGAAACTGGAGTGGAAAATTGATACCTGCGGCAACAGCGGCATGATGTTTTATGTAAATGAAGATACCACAAAGTACAAATACCCTTGGGAAACAGGACCAGAAATGCAGGTGCTGGATAACAAGTGCCACCCCGATGCCAAAATACCCAAGCATAGGGCCGGCGACCTGTACGATTTGATGAGTTGTAGTAAGGAAACCGTAAAGCCTGCACTGGAATGGAACCTCGCCGAAATCAAAAGCGTAAACGGCAAGCTGGAGTTTTTCTTAAACGGCGAAAATGTGGTAACTACCCAACTATGGGATGATGCTTGGAAAAAGATGGTAGCCGGCAGCAAGTTTTCCAAGATGCCCGGCTTTGGCACTTACAAAAAAGGCCGCATTGCTTTGCAAGACCATGGCAACAACGTTTGGTACCGCAATGTACGCATCAAGCGTTTGTAATAAATAACTGATTTTTTTGTACAAATCCCTGCACGGTGCTTCCTTGCAGGGATTTTTGTTGCTGAGTCGACCACTCTTCGAGAGTGGTCGACTCAGCAATAACTACCACGGTTGCCAAGGGGAGTAAGCAGTTCATCTACCAAAAGCCCATACTTACCTATTAAATAGTGTTACTCGTCTATTATGTAGGGAATAAGGGTAATCAGCGTTTACTTTTATATCGGTTTTTAGTAAACGGACATATAGGCAATCAAATAACAGCAAAAATTTTGTGTAAAAAATTGCCAGCAAAGCAATAAGAAAAACAATTGACCTTTAACCTTATCCATATCCCACAGTTTTAACCCTGTGGGATTTTTTTATGCTATTATTTAAGCAGGGAGTACAATGGTAAAGCGGCTGCCCTTGCCCGGCTCGCTTTCAATCCTTAAAGAAGTATTTATCTTTTGCAGTAGTTCTTTTACCAAAAAAAGGCCCAGCCCACTGCCCTTTTCGCCACTGGTGCCCATGGTGCTTTCGGCATTACTGTTGAGTAGCGTGGCCAACTGTGTTTCATCCATGCCAATGCCGGCATCTTGTACAGTAAGCAGCACTTGATCGTTTGCTGACACTGAACGAATGAGGACCGTACTGCCCGGGTGACTAAATTTTACGGCATTGGTTACCAAGTTGCGCAAGGCAATTTCTACAATACCGTGTTCGGCCATTGCCCTTGGCGCTTGGATATCCCTTTGTAGCTGTATGTTTTTGTCTGCCGCCTGTGCCACTACTGCACCAATTGCATCTTCCACACAATCGGCCAAGTCGATGGAAGTGATGCTGGCCTTGGTATTTTTGAGCTGCATATTGGCCCAAGTAAGCAAGTTGTCGAGCAGGTGGCTGGTTTGGCTAACCGACAGCATGGTTTTTTGCCGGAAACCTTCCTTCTGTTCCGTTGGCATCGTAGGGTCGGCAGTTAAAGAAAGGTAACTTTTGAGCGTAGCCAATGGATTGCGCAAATCGTGGCTGATAACAGAAAACAAGCGGTCCTTTACATGGTTCAATGCCTGTAGCTCGTCTTTTTGTTGTTGGATCTGTGTGTTTTTCTCTTGCAACAAGCGGTTGCTCTGCCGGATACGGCGGTAAAAAAAAGCCAGGGTACCCAGTAATAAGATAGCACCGATTGCAATCATCACAAACAGGTTGCGCTGACCCTTTTGCCGGTTGGTTTCCGCAGCCTGCTTGGCCAAACTGGTGTTCTTTTTTTCCAATTGATAATCCGCTTCCAACTGGGTCAATTGGTTTTTGCTGTCGCTGCTGAACAGGCTATCTTTTAAATCGTGGTACTTGCCCAAGTAAAGGCTTTGCTGGCGGTAATCTTTCATATCGGCATACATCGCCGACATGTTGCGGTAGTTTTCCATTTCAATGCTGAGGGTGCCTGCTTGGTGGGCAAATTGTACACTTTTGTTAAAAGCAGTAAGGGCATTGGTATAATTGCCTGCCTGCGCCTGTGTTGCGCCGATATTGTTGTAGAGGGCCGCAATATAATCCTTGGGCGTTTCAGCATCCTGCTCGTACATCCGCATCGTAGAGTCGAAATACTGCAGGGCCAATGCTGGGTTGTTTTTATGCTTAAAAGTAAGGCCAATATTGGATAAGCCATTGGCAACCATTGCTGCATCATTAGTCAACCTAGCTACCAGCAGTGCTTTGTACAGGTACACCAATGCAGAGTCGTACTGTTGCGAATGGTCGTACACGATGCCCCGCTCGCCATACAGGGCGCATAACTGGCCACTGTCCTTTGTTTGTAATATAATGGATTCAGCATGGTTGTAATAGGCATTGGCTTTGGCCAAATCTTTGTTTTGGAAGAATACATTACCAATGGACATATAAGCATTGCCCAACCGGCGCTTATCGTTCAGTTGCACATATATTTTTTCACTTTGCAAATAATGGCTTAGTGATTTGTCGAAATCGCCTTTTAACAAATAACAAAACCCCAAGTCGTAATGGGCATTGGCCAAGCGTAAAGGGGCATTTATTTTTTGGGCCAATTCTGCGGCTTGCTCAAAATAGGTAATGGCTTTGCTGGGATTGTTATCGGTATAATAGCTGCCAATACGGGCCAGTGTGCGCACCCGGTTGCTATCCACCGTTTCGTTGTCCAACGCTTTGAGCAAACTATCCACCTGCCTAGTGGCCTGGCAATAAGTAACCGTATAAAAAAGCAGTGCTGCAAACAGCAAAATCCATTTTCTCATGTTGCAAATACAATTTAGATAAATCGCTTAATGGCTTGGGTGCCCACAATGCTGTTAACAACCGCTTCGGTAAAAGATTTGCCAATAGGCAACTGTATTTTGTCAAGGCGTACAGCATCTGCTTCTACTGCCGTCACTTTTTGCTTGTTTACAATATGGGTACGGGATATGCGTAGGAACTGCGTGGTGGGCAGTTGTTGCTCTAAGCTTTTCATGCTTACCAGCACCACTTTTTTTTCGCCGTTCTGCAAAAAAAGGTTTACAAAATCGCCCAGCGAAGATACATACAGTAAATCGGCATAAGCAATTCTGATATAGGCATTCTTTTCTTTGATAAAAAAACTGTCGTTGTCCTTTTGCGAAAAAGGCTCACCGGGGCCTGTATTGGCTTTTATTTCGGCCAGCGCCTTTACTTTGTCAATGGCCCTTAACATCCTTTCGGGCGATACCGGTTTTACCAAGTAATCCACCGCATCCAACTCAAAGGCTTCGGCCGCATAATGCGGATGAGAGGTGATGAACACCACCATGGGCAGTTGCTTGAGGCTTTTGGCGAGTTGTATCCCGCTAAGGCCGGGCATTTCCACATCCAACACCAGTAAATCGGGGGTGTTGGTTTGCAAGGTTTCCCGGGTTTCCATGGCATTTTGGCACACGGCCAAGCATTGCAGACCCGGAATGGCGTTCAACTGCCGAAGGGAATATTCCCGATACAGTTCGTCGTCATCTGCCAAAATAAAAGTAATTGCCCCTGCCATTGATGGTTGTAAAATTAATGCTTTTGCAGGTTGCCGTATGCTTTACGCAGCCGTGTGCGTGTAAAATTACCGTAAAATGCTTGGCAGCGCTTACCCCTTAACGGGTTATTTTGCAGCAGCATTGCAGTTACCCCTACCCTAAATAGGCGATTGTGTTATTTTTTAGTTACTCGGTACAACCAAAGCCATTTTTTCACTATCTTGATAGCGATAACAGCTTTTTTTCAAAAAAAAACCAAAAACAATGTTAGAAAATCTATTTAACCTGGTGAAGGAATATGCAGGTGACTCTGTGGTAAATAACCCTGATGTGCCCAATGAGCATAACGATGCCGTAACGGCAGAAGCCACAAAAACGGTAGCTGGTGGTTTGCAGAACATGCTGGCCGGTGGTGGTTTAGAAAATGTAATGTCGCTTTTTAGCGGCGGCCAACAGCAGCAAGGCGGTGGCGGTTTTTTAAAAAACCCGATTGTTAATATGATGATTGGGCATTTTGCAGGTAAGCTGATGAGCAAATTTGGCTTGGGTGCCAATCAGGCGAATGGCGTGGCTTCCAACTTGATACCCAATGTAATCAGCGGCTTGGTAAACCGTACCAATGACCCCAACAACAGTAGCTTTGACATCAATAGCATCATTGGCTCTTTGACGGGCGGCGGCGCAGCGGCCCAACCAACAAGTGGTGGTGGTGGCTTCGACTTCCAAAATATACTGAGCAACTTTACCGGCGGTGGCAACAGCGGCGGCGGTGGCGGCCTCAGCGATATCATCAGCAGCATTACCGGTGGTGCGCAACAAGCCCGTCAGCAGCAAGGCGGCGGTGGTGGTTTGTTGGATATGATTAAGGGTTTTATGAAGTAGTGGATAATTGATAATTGATAGTTGAAAGCGGAGAGTGAAAAGCTGTCCGCTTTCAACTTTTTTGTTGGAGGTGAGTTTTGTGGGGTCAGGAACTTTGCAGGCAGGTTGACAGATGACAGTTGACACAAACCCGTAACTCGCAACCAAAACAACCCGTAACTATCAACTATCAATTATCAATTATCCATTTATTACTGTATTGCCTTAAACACCGTCTCATTCACCTTCACGGGATATTTCTTCTTTAGTTCGTTTACCCATTGCTCTTCCAAATAAGCTTGATAATCGTTGATCACCAAACCCTTGGCTTCTTCAAAACTACGTTGCTGGCCTTGGGGATGGGTGCGGATAACTTTTACAAAAGTGGCTGACCCATCGGTAGGGTTTACCAAGGGCTCCGACAAAAGTCCTGCGGCAATGGCGGTACCTTCAGCAACCGGTATCTGCATTTGCTCATAGCGGGCAGAGTCGGCTTGTATGGTAGCACCAGACGAGTCGGCGATGGCCTTCCAATGCACACCTGCCTGCAATTGGGCAGCGGCATTTTTGGCCGTTTGTAAATTGTTGCAGTTGAATATCAAGATGTCGGCGCTGGCTGGCCACAGATACTGCTGCATTTTGCCGTTGTACAGTTTCTTCAACCCATTGCTGTCAGCGGCTGCACGGTTCCACACGTTGCGCTCCATTATTTCAAACAGCATATTGCCTTCCTTGAACTCCAGCATTTGATATTTGAATTCATTGTTGTACTGCTCTAGGTTCTTTTTGTAATTTTCCAATGAAGTGGCTTCGGCATATTTTTCCAACAACTCACTGTTTTTCTCTGCCTTGTACAGTTCAGAAGATTTGTAGTCGTACACAAAATTCAGCCAATCGGATCCTTTTACCGCAGTTTTGCCCACGGTAAAAATGGTTTTGCCGCTGATGGGTGTTTTTTTGGTATCGGCCACTGTTTTCTGCGGTGTCATACTATCGGCATACCGAAACAATTGAGCATCCGTTACGGCGGGGTTCCTTTTGTAGCCTACTTTTTTTATTACATCTTTTACAAACTGTGCACGGGCATTGTTCACCCGTTCGTTTTGCAATACTTTCTGTTTTACTTCATACAACAACCCTGCATCGCTTTTGCCCATGGGCGTGGGTGTATGGCCCAGCCGCTTTACAATGTGGTAGCCCAACGCAGTGGCAAAAGGCCTGGCTATTTCGCCATCTTTGTTCAGTTTAAAAACAGCCGTTTCAAAGCTGGCCTCAAACTTACCGGTGCCAAACTCGGGCATTTCGCCGCCATTCAGGTAAGTAAGTTTATCTTGGCTTACTTCCCTCGCCATGGTAGCAAAATCGGCACCTTTTTTCAATTCATTGTAAAGGGAATCAGCCTTGGCCGCATAAGTAGCTTTATCATACGGCACCCCTTCTGGTGGAAAAGCCAACAATATTTGCGCTATCCGCCATTTGCCAGCACTCTTCCTTTCTTCGGTAACCTTAAACAGATGCCAGCCGTTTTTGCCCTGAAAGGGTTTGCTTACGCCACCGGGCTGTAATCCGTAAATAATATTTTCGTATTGGTAGGGCAGCAGAAAAGCCGTAATAAAGCCCAAGTCGCGGCTACGGGCACCCCCATAGTCGGCCACCACTTTACCCGATTTATCCAAATAGTCGGTTTTGCCGCTCTTTAGCTCGTTGTACAAATTTTCAATGGTAACCGCACTGTTATCGGCCACATTTTTGGCATCGGCTGGCACAAAAAAGTGGAGCACATGCAGGTCTTTTTGGCTGCGCTCATACGCCTCCGCCACCAATGATGCCACGCCTTTTTCATCATTCATGTAGCTTTCTTGTACTTGGTTGCGAAAATTGGATACATCCGCTTTAAGGTTTTCCAAGGTATCCAAGCGTAGGGCCGTAGCCGCTTTTACTTTTAGCTTAAAGCGTATGTACAGTTCCAGGTATTCTTTTATCGCAGTTGACCTGTCTTTTTCCTCGTCCGGGTTTTTGTTTTTGTTAAAGGCCCTTAAAAATTCATCCTTGCCCACCGCATCGGGCCCATAGGTAAACAAGGTTTGTGCGTAGAGCGTGGGCATTAATAAGAGGGCAATCAATGCCGCATAAAAATGTTTCATAAACAGTTATTGCTTTTAATTTTTCCATTTCACCTGTAGCAGCTCGTGCAGTTGCTGCCAGCCCAGGTTTTTGGCGATAATTTTTTTGTCCTTGTCCAATAAAAAAAGCTTCGGCGTAATCTCCACATCGTACAACTGCCTAAAGCCGGGCTTTTGAGCCGCATTGCTGGCTTCGGCCATGGCCTTGGTTTGATAAACGTGTACCCAACCGTTCAGTTGATGCTCTTGAATATAGTTTACCCATTCTTTCTTTACATCTTCGGTCAACACAGCATATATTTTTACATCGTGCTGCTGCCAAGATGCCCGGTACACCGAGTCGATTTTGGGTATTTCCTCCTTGCAATGGCCGCAGGTAGGGTCCCAAAAGCAAACCACCGTAAAGTTGGCATTTACATCGTATAAGGCAGCAGGTTTACCTGTGCTATCAATCATTTCCAAGTTGGCCGCTTTTTCACCAATCAAATTGGCCATCAACATATAGGCCCGGCGGCTAATGGCCTGCATCTGCTTTTCGTTCAGCCACTTGCTCACCCCTTGTGCATGGTATTTTTCAAACAGGTGCACAAAAACGGCATCCTGTCCCATGTACTTGGGGTTGATGTATTCATCCGTAAGCCAGTTGAGCAAAAATTTATACATTTCAGGGCTGCTACGGGCCAGTAACAGCTTGTAATCGGCATCTTTGATGATGGTATCCGCAGCCTGTACCAACACTTCGCGGTAGTAACGCTCCAAGCGGGGCAAAAAGAAGGGTGTGCGTATCACCCGGTCGTCCATAAAACTCACCCCATCCCAATAATGGGCTTTGTAGTAATTATAATTGATCAACGAATCATTGGAGCTCATTGGTTTTTTGATGGGCATGTCCGAAGGCTCTTGCATGGCATTGAACAAAACGGCAATCATGCTCTTGGGCTTGGTTTTCATCAGGTTCAAACGATAGTCGTTCAGTTCTTTGTTGTAACTACTGTAATTGGCCTCGTGCAAAGCCGAATCCTTGGCGGTGGTAGCAGCCATGTAGGCAACCCTGGCTTCTTGCAATTGCTTGCCTTTAACGGCCACATATTTTTGGTAGCTTACATACAAATCATTTTCTGGCGAACCGGTTACCTTGGTTTTGAGCAGTAAATCGGTGGTATCGGCCGTAATGGTAATCAACTGCGCTTTGTCCAGCAAAAAATCCATGCTCAGGCGCTTGCCCGGAAAAACGATTACATAAATACCGCCCGGCAGCTTTTGTTTGCCCTTAAACACGGCCACGCCTTTGTTTACGGTAGCCGAATCGGCCACATTGAGGTTTTTGCCCATGCGGTAAGTGAGGTAGCTGATACCGGTTTTGTATTGCGGCACTTTAAGGGTAATGGTATAACCCTGCGCCATGGCCACAGTGCCGGCCAAAAGCACCATTGCGAGTAGAATCCTTTTTTGTACTGTCATAACTGATTGCAAATGTATTGAAAAGGGGCGGAAAATGGATGGTGGAGGAAGATACTGGATGCTGGAGAGCGGATGCTGGATGGTGGGGGATACTGGATGCTGGAAGCTAGAAGGGGGATAATGGAAGGCGGATATTAGATGCGGAGGCTTTTGGCCGACATCAGGCCGTAGGCATGGCTAGCTGTATTGTATCCAGTATCCAGCACCAAGTATCCAGTATCAAGTATCCACCCCCCAGTATCTAAATTTAACCGAAATTCATATCCCGATATGCCAAAAGAGGAAAAAATACAGGTGCCGAGGTTTGATGCCAAGAGCGGTTTTGCCACTACCGCCCAGCGCAGCCGCATGATGGGGCAGGTACGGGGGAGGGAAACGCAGCCCGAGATCCTGTTCCGCAAGGCTTTGTGGAATATGGGTATCCGCTACCGCAAAAACTGCCGCCACTTGCCGGGCAAGCCCGATGTGGCCATCCAAAAATACAAGCTGGCTATTTTTATCGATGGGGAGTTTTGGCACGGTTACAACTGGAAGGAAAAAAGAGCCACGATTAAGACCAACCGGGATTTTTGGATACCCAAAATTGAACGCAATATGCAGCGTGACCGGGAAGTGGGGGCGCAATTGGAGGCGATGGGCTACACGGTCATCCGGTTTTGGGAGCACCAGCTCAAGAAAAGCCTGCCTTCTTGCTTGGCCATTGTGCTGGGGTTTGTGAATGGGAGGAGGGGTTGAATAAGTTGACAGATGGCGGTTGACAGTTGACAGGAGGGCGATGACCGTTGACCGTGGGTCGTTGGCCGGAGAGCGTTGGCCGTAACCGAGCCAAAAGGTTGAGTAGGTTGATTAGGTTGAAGCGTTGACAGATGACGCCTGACAGTTGACAGAAAGTCGCAATAACCCGTAACCAAAACAACTCGTAACTCGTCACTCATAACTCATCATTCATAACTCATAACCAATAAACCTGTCAACTAATCAACTAACCCCTAATTTTGCACTCTATGGGCAGAAAGAACAAAAGGGTTACGTTACAGGGCATTACGGTAACCGATTATGCGGCCGAGGGCAAATCCATCGCCAAGTTGGAGGGCAAAGTAATTTTTGTGGAAAATGCCGTACCGGGCGATGTGGTGGATGTATTGCTCACCAAAAACAAAAAAGATTGGGCCGAGGGCGTGGTACTGCGCTACCAAAGCTATTCGCCCCAGCGGGTGGAGGCTTTTTGCAGCCATTTCGGTATCTGTGGCGGCTGCCGTTGGCAAATGCTGCCCTATACCCAGCAATTGGCCTACAAGCAACAACAGGTGCAGCAGCAGTTGAAGCGCATCGGCAAGGTGGAACTGCCCGAAGTGCAGCCCATCATCGGGGCCAGCAGCCATACCCATTACCGCAATAAAATGGAATACACCTTTGCCAACAAACGCTTTATCCCTAGGGAAGAACTGGATGCGGCGGGAGATGGACCACTAGCGGTGGATGCCAATTTTGCCGGTGCAGCGGGTTTTCATGCCAAGGGCGTATTTGATAAAGTGGTGGACATACAAGAGTGTTACTTACAAGCCGAACCCACCAATGCCATCCGCTTGTGGATCAAAGAATATGCACTGGCAAGGCAATGGAGTTTTTACGATGTACGGCAGCATGTGGGCTTTATGCGCAATGTGATGCTGCGTATTTGCAACACGGGCGAAGTACTGGTAAATGTGGTGGTGGGCGAAGCCGATATGGACAAAATCAAGCCCTTGATGCAGGACCTACAAGCGGCTTTTCCTCTGATAACCACCTTGTTGTACACCGTAAACACCAAATGGAACGATAGCATTTACGATCTGGAGCCGCAGGTGTTTTATGGTAAGGGTTATGTGGTGGAAAAACTGGAAGACCTTTCCTTTAAAATCAGTCCCAAATCATTTTTTCAAACCAATACCCAGCAGGCCGAAAAGCTGTACCAAGTAACCCGTGATTTTGCGGGACTGACGGGGCAGGAAACGGTGTACGACCTCTATTGTGGCACGGGTAGCATCGGCATTTTTGTAAGCGGACAGGCCAAAAAAATCATTGGGGTAGAAGTGATTGCAGAAGCGATTGCCGATGCCAAGGAAAATGCCATGTTGAACCAAATTGAACACGCCCATTTCTTTGCTGGGGATGTAATTAATATTTGTACGGATGATTTTTTTGCTACCCACGGCCGGCCCGATGTGGTGATTACCGACCCTCCCCGGGCGGGCATGCACGACAAGTTGGTGAGCAAATTATTGGAGATTGCCGCACCCACCATTGTATATGTAAGTTGCAATGTGGCCACACAGGCCAGGGATATTGGGCTACTGGCCGAAAAGTACCGGGTAGAAAAAATTCAGCCCGTGGATATGTTCCCACATACCCATCATATTGAGTGCGTGGCATTGCTCAAATTGAAGTAATTTTATTATATGGCATACTATAACTCGGGTAATTCTTTTGGGCGCAACAGCCCGGTGGTCATCAACCTGATTATCCTAAACGTATTGGTTTTTGTGGCGCAGCAGTTGTTTGACAAGCCGCTGGAAGGAACCTTTTTAACGGATAAATTGGTGCTTTTCCCGTATGATAGCGATGGATTTAAGCCCTATCAACTGGTAAGCCATATGTTTGCCCATGCAGGTATCGGCCATATCGCTTTTAACATGCTCAATTTATACATGTTTGGCAGTACGCTGGAAAAAGTGTGGGGCTCCAAGCGCTTTTTTATATTTTACTTCGCCTGTGGTTTGGCTGCGGCTTTTGCACAAATGCTACTGGTTAGAAACGGCGTATCCCTCGGTGCCTCTGGAGCCGTGATGGGGCTTTTTGCTGCTTTCGCCTATCTGTTCCCCAACACAGAGCTGTATTTGTTTATCATTCCCATCCCAATCAAGGCCAAGTACATGGTGCCGATTATGGCAGCCCTCGATTTGTTTGGCGCATTTGGGCCTTTGCAGTCGGGTATTGCACATTGGGCGCATTTGGGCGGCTTGGCTATGGGCTTCATCTTGGTGCTTATTTGGAACAGAACCAATAAAAAAACATTCTACTAGTCAAACCCTGTTTAGCCGTAATTTTGCACCACAATTCTTTTGTATGGGTGAATCCGATAGGTACCAAGAGTATAAACAGCAGCGCAGCCGTAACCGGTTTTTGCTGGGGCAGGCAGACAATGCCTTGGTGTGGCTAGTAGCCATGAATGTGATGTTCTCAATCATCATTTTATTTATACGGGTCGTCTTTAATTTTTCTTCCGGCAGCAACACCGGCTTCGATACCACTGCACTTCCGTATTTTCAATTGCCGGCAAGTTTCGGGGCATTGGTATACAAACCTTGGACCTTGCTCACGTACATGTTCGGCGATATAAAGGTATTGGGCTTACTGGGCAATATGCTATGGCTCTGGGCCTTTGGTTACATATTGCAGGATATTGCCGGCAATAAAAAATTGATACCCATTTTCATCTACGGTGGTTTAGCAGGCGGGCTTTTCTTCATCATTTCGCATAGCATTTTCCCTTTTTTGCAACCCCTTCAGCCTGCTGCTACTTTAATAGGTGCCAGCGCTGCCGTAACTGCCGTTGCCGTAGCAGCCACCGTATTGGCGCCCGACTATCGCATTTTAAGGCATCTGGGCAAAGGCATACCCATTTGGGTGTTAACCGCCATTTACCTATTGGTAGTGGTGGCAGGGTTGGCCAACCGCTCTTCCGCCAATGGCCTAGCCACTTTGGGCGGTGCCTTGGCCGGCATCCTCTTTGTATCGCTGCTGCGCCGCGGCTATGATGGGAGCATATGGATGAACAAACTTTACAACTGGATAAAAGAACTGGGCAATCCCAGCAAAAAAATTAATGCCCCGGCCAAGCAACAGGCATTTTACAATACGGGCAACCGCAGCCCTTATAACAAAACCACCAATATTACCCAACAACGGGTGGATGAAATTTTGGACAAGATCAATCAAAAAGGCTACCAGTTTTTAACAGATGAGGAAAAGAACATCCTCAAAAAAGCGGCAGACGAAGACCTTTAGTATTTAACATTTCAAACGGCTCAGTTAAAGAAATATGCTGTAATTTTATTGTCGCTGTGCTGCTGTATATATCGGTTTATTAAAAGGGCAGATGGCAGCGTTAGCAAATCAATGCTTTTGCATTGTCATATTAATAAAAACCATTCAAGCCTTTATCTGAATGCCCAAAAGCATATTTCGTAGGTTCACAAAAAAATTCTTCATCATAGTCAATGTTTTCGTGGCTATCTTCTTCCTTATTGGGTGTTATAGCAAATGGTTTAATCCGGCTACTTGGTGGTTTTTGGGTTTCTTAAACTTGGGTGCTTTTTACTTGCTACTGGTATTGCTGGGCTTTGCTTTTTTCTGGCTTTTTGCCAAGCCACGGTGGGCGCTTATCTCCATCGTAGCCATACTGCTTGCCTATGGCCCACTGCGGCATATATTGCCCTTGCGCATCGACAGTGGCAATTTTGCCTTGGCCAAAAAAGAAGGCAGCCTGCGGGTGATGAGTTGGAACGTGGAGCATTTTGACATATTGGAACACAAAACACACCCCGAAACCAAGCAGCAAATACTATCGTTCATTAAAACCTATAGCCCCGATATTGCCTGTATGCAAGAAGTGGTGGCCTCCGACTCTTTTGCCAATGCCATCAACTATTTACCCGATATTTTGCAACGCACCGGGTTTGAACACTACTACTATACTTATAACCGCAAACTGGATTTTGACGATTACCATCATTTTGGTATCATCATGCTTTCCCGATATCCTATCGTCAACAAGCAAACAGTTAGTTTTCCACCCTACGATTACAATTCTATTTTTCAATACATCGATGTGGTGAAGGGTGCCGATACTTTGCGGATATTTAACATTCACCTGCAATCACTCAAGTTTACCAATCAAAATCTCAAATACATCAACGACCCCAGTTTGGCCGATAAGGAAGCAGCCCTCAAAGAGTCAAAAACCATCATCGAAAAGCTCAAGCGGGGTTTTGTGGAAAGGGGCATACAGGCCGACCGCATCAGGGCCGAGATAAGCAAAAGCCCGTATAAAGTAATTGTTTGCGGCGATTTTAACGACCTGCCCAATTCCTATGCCTATAGTACCATTGGGCAAGGGCTCAACAATGCTTTTGTGCTAAAAGGCAACGGACTGGGCCGCACTTTTAGTAGCATATCACCCACCTTGCGCATCGATAACATTTTTGTTGATAAACGGATAGATGTGTTACAATATACCCGTATCGCCAAAAAAATGAGCGACCATTTTCCCATTATGGCTGATTTGGCACTGGCCCCTTAAATAGACAACATTGTTACAAGCCACTTACATACAGATTTGCTCACAGTTTACCAATGATACCGCATTGATTGAAAAATGTTGGCAGCAGTTGCATAAAAAATACAATAGCAAAAGCAGGTATTACCACAATTGGCAACATATTGAAGCGTTGCTGCAAGAGTTGGAGGCTGCCAAGCACCTATTATTGGATTATCACACTGTGGTATTTGCGGTTTTTTATCATGATGCCGTGTACAATGTGTTGAAGAAAAACAATGAAACAAAAAGTGCGGAACTGGCCATTTTGCATTTGTCAAAGATGGGTGTGCCACTTATCCTGCAACAGCAATGCAGCGAATTGATACTGGCCACACAGCACCATGGTGTGAGCAGCAACAACGATTGTAACTATTTTACCGATGCCGACCTGAGCATTTTGGGAAGCCCGCCAACCGTGTACCAACGCTATGTGGCGGCCATTCGCAAGGAATATGTTTTTTACCCGGACATCGTATACAATAAGGGCCGCCAAAAAGTGCTGCACCATTTTTTACAGATGGAACGCATCTTCAAAACCGATTTTTTTGCCGAGCGTTATGAGGCACAGGCCCGGGAAAATATTGGGCAGGAATTACACCGCTACTGATTTTATTTACAAAAAATATGTACTTTTGGCACCATAACATGCTAAAGCTACACATACATACACGCTTTTGTTGCTGCTGTTGCCCTTAGGGCTACTGATATTCCCATTTACCAAAAACATAACTGGTGGTTCGCCGAGGCGGACAATAAAATAGACTATTTTTAATTTTCGCAATAAACTGACTGATTATGGCATTGAAAATATATAACTCCTATACCCGTAGCAAAGAAGATTTTAAGCCCTTAGTGCCCAACCATGTGGGCATGTATGTGTGCGGCCCCACGGTGAGCGGCGAGAGCCACTTGGGCCACGCCCGACCTTATATTACCTTTGATGTAGTGTATCGCTACCTGAGCCAAAAGGGCTACAAAGTACGCTATGTGCGCAACCTCACCGATGCCGGCCATTTTGAAGAAGAGGGCAGGGAGGCCGAAGATAAAATTTCCAAGAAAGCTTTGCTGGAAAGGCTGGAGCCGATGGAACTGGTACAGAAATATACCAACCTATTCCATTGGGCCATGCTGCAATTCAATTGCGTAGAACCCAGTATAGAGCCTACGGCCACGGGCCATATCGTGGAGCAGATTGGCATGATTGAGGAAATCATCAAAGCGGGTTATGCGTATGAAGTGAATGGCTCGGTTTACTTTGATGTAAAAAAATATGCCGCTGGTCATGATTATGGCAAGCTCAGTGGCAGGGTAATTGATGAGCTGCTGGAAACGACCCGTGAACTGGATGGGCAAGAGGAAAAGCGTGACCGGGCGGATTTTGCCTTGTGGAAATCGGCCGCACCCGAGCACATCATGCGCTGGAAAAGCCCTTGGGGCGAAGGTTTCCCCGGATGGCATATCGAGTGCAGCGCCATGGCAACTAAATATTTAGGTCCGCAGTTTGATATTCACGGCGGTGGTATGGACTTACAGTTTCCCCACCACGAAAGCGAGATTGCCCAAAGTACCATTTGCAACCACCAAGCGCCGGTGCGTTATTGGATGCACAACAACATGATTACCATCAACGGTAAAAAGATGGGCAAGAGCTACAACAATGTCATCAAGCTCACGGAATTGTTCAGTGGCGATCATCCTTTGCTGTCGCAGGCTTTTAGTCCCATGACCATCCGCTTTTTTATTTTGCAGAGCCACTACCGCAGTCCGTTGGATTTTAGCAATGATGGCTTGTTGGCCAGTGAAAAAGCTTTCAAGCGTTTGTGGGAAGCCTATGCCGCCCTGCTTAAAATGGATGCTACGGGCACACATGCAGCTACCGATGCGGCATTGGATGAAAAAGTGCGGAAGCAGTTGGCGGAGTTGGAGGAATTTATGGACGATGATTTCAGTACCGCCAAAGTGATTGCCAATATGTTTGAGCTTACCTCGGTCATCAATTCCTTTAAGGATGGTGTACTGATGCCCAATACCATTGCTGGCGCCACATTGGCCCTGATGCAACAACAGTTTACCTTGTACATCGAGGAAATATTTGGGCTTAAAAACGAAACAGCCGCCGACAATAACAAGCTGTCGGGCGTGATGCAATTGCTGATTGATATCCGCAAAGAAGCCAAGCAGAAAAAGGATTTTGTAACCAGCGATAAAATCCGCAACCAATTGCAGGAACTGGGCATTGCCATTAAAGACGAAAAGGATGGTGGTGTAAGTTGGAGCGTCGGTTAGTGGATAGTTGAAAATTGAAAGTGGAAAGTGCGCTTTTTCGTTTAGATAACAGGAGAAGAGTTTTACCCTTGAACAATGGGAGTAGATAGAAAGTAAAAAACTTTAAACAATCAAACAACAGAACATTGAACGATTAAGTATGCCCCACATCGCACATTTAACCAAAGACAAGAAACTGGCAACCATTATTGCGCAGCAGCCCAAATATGTGTTGAAACGTCGCAAGCATGTGTACCTGCATCTTTGCAATAGTATCATGAGCCAGCAGCTCAGCACCAAAGTGGCCGATGTGTTTCAACAGCGGTTTATGAACCTGTTTGCCACGGACAACCCCAGTGCTGCGGATATATTGGCCATTCCGTTTGAAACCTTACGGGGCATTGGCCTTAGCAATGCCAAAGTGAATTATGTGCAGAACATCTGCCGATTTTTTATGGAGCATAACATAACCGATGCGCAATTGTACAAAATGAACGAGGAGGAACTGATTGCCCTGCTCACCCAAATAAAGGGCGTGGGCCGTTGGACGGTGGAAATGGTGCTGATGTTTACGCTGGGACGGGAAGATGTATTTGCGGTGGATGACCTAGGCATACAGCAGGCGATATGCAAACTGTATAAGGTGGATGCCGCCGACAAAAAAACCATGAAGGAAAAGATGCTACGCATCAGCAAAAAATGGAGCCCTTACCGCACCTATGCATGCCGATATTTGTGGGGCTGGAAGGATAATAGTCCGGGTGGGTAAAAGAATCACTACCCCGCCCATTACAGTTTATGCCCATCAACACGTAGCTGCCAATAGCATCAATAAAGATGGCCTACGACTTACTCTAGCACTGGCCTCAACCATCTTTCCGCCACTTCCAAAGCCATGCCCTTGCGCTCGGCATAATTGAGCAATTGGTCACGCTCTATTTTGCCAACCCCAAAATACTTACTATCGGGATGGGCAAAGTACCAACCGCAAACCGAAGAAGCGGGGTACATGGCCAAACTTTCAGTGAGGTGAATCCCTGTAGCCGCTTCGCCGCCCAACAGTTGAAAGAGTTTGTACTTTTCGGTATGGTCGGGGCAGGCAGGATAGCCCGGCGCAGGACGGATGCCGCTGTAGGTTTCTTTTATCAGCTCTTCGTTGGCCAATTGTTCGTCTTTGGCATAGCCCCAAAACTCCTTGCGGGTACGCTGGTGCATCAGCTCGGCAAAGGCTTCGGCCAAGCGGTCGGCCAAGGCCTGCAGCATGATTTTATTGTAATCGTCGTGCAGGGATTCAAAGTTTTTGATATGGGCTTCAATGCCCTGTATGGTTACGCTAAAGGCGCCCATGTAGTCTTGTATGCTTTCGGTTTCGGGGGCTATAAAATCAGCCAAAGACAGATTGGGCTGCCCGGCTGTTTTCTTCACCTGCTGGCGCAAAAACTCCAAATGCACGGTTTCTTCGCCGGTATGCAGGGCCACGGTATCGGGCGCCGTTTTGCCCGCAGGCCAAAAGCCGATGGCAGCCTTAGCCGTCAACCATTTTTCATCTACCACCTGCTGCAATAAGCGCTGTGCATCATGGTACAATTTGGTAGCTTCCGTACCGATAATTTCATCGCTCAGTATCGCCGGGAACTTGCCGTGCATTTCCCAAGCAATAAAGAAGGGCTGCCAGTCGATATACGGCACTAGTTCGGCCAAATCATAATTGTCGAAGGTTTTGGAACCAGTAAACGATGGTGCCGTTGGTTGATACGTTGACCAGTTGATAGCGGCCACATTTTGCTGCGCTTCGGCAAATGATAAATACTGCTTGGTCGTTTTTTTATTGGCAAAATCGCTGGCCAGTTGGTTGTACTCGGCACGTATATCTTGCAGAAAAACGGTTTTTTGTTCATTGCTCAACAAACTGCCTGCTACGGTTACGCTACGACTGGCATCCAACACATGCACCACCCCTTTTTCATATTGTGGGGCAATTTTTACCGCCGTGTGCATACGGGAGGTTGTAGCACCACCAATCAGCAGCGGTTGCTCCATGCCACGGCGTTTCATTTCGTGGGCAATATGCACCATCTCATCCAAGGATGGCGTAATCAACCCACTGAGGCCAATGATGTCCACTTTTTCCTTTTGCGCTGTCTCCAGTATTTTATCGGCAGGCACCATTACGCCCAAGTCGATGATATCATAACCATTACAGCCCAATACCACACCTACAATGTTTTTACCAATATCATGTACATCACCTTTTACCGTAGCCAATAATATTTTGGCGGCACCGGCGGCTTCTTCATTTACCGTACCAGCAGCCAAGTGCGCCTGCTTACGGTCTTCTTTTTCTTGCTCGATAAAGGGCGTAAGCACCGCCACACTTTTCTTCATCACCCTAGCACTTTTTACCACTTGGGGCAAAAACATTTTACCGGCACCAAACAGGTCGCCCACGATGTTCATGCCATCCATCAAGGGGCCTTCAATTACATCCAAGGGACGGGCATATTTCAAGCGGGCCTCCTCTGTATCGGCATCAATATAATCGGTTATGCCATTTACCAAGGCATGGGACAAGCGCTCTTCTACGGTTCCCGTGCGCCAGGTTTCGTCTTTTACAATTTCCTTGCCCTTGGCCTTTACGGTTTCGGCAAAAGCGATGAGTTTTTCTGTGGCCTCGTTGTTATCGTTGTTGCGGTTCAGTATTACATCTTCGCACAGCGCTTTCAATTGTGGCTCAATTTGGTCGTACACCACCAACTGGCCGGCGTTTACAATACCCATATCCATGCCCACTTTGATGGCATGGTACAAAAATACGCTGTGCATGGCTTCCCGTACATGCTCGTTGCCACGGAAGGAAAAAGAGAGGTTGCTCACCCCGCCACTGATTTTTACCAGCGGATATTTTTGCTTTATGATACGGGTCGCTTCAATAAAATCCACGCCGTAGTTATTATGCTCCTCCAAGCCTGTGGCGATGGCAAATATGTTCAAGTCGAATATGATGTCCTGCGGCGGAAAACCTACTTTCTCTGTGAGAATCTTATACGCCTTTTCGCTGATCTCCACTTTGCGTTGCATGGTATCGGCTTGGCCTTTTTCATCAAAAGCCATTACAATCACGGCGGCACCATAGCTGCGGCAGATAAATGCCTGCTCGATGAACTTCTCCTCCCCTTCCTTCATGGAAATGGAGTTCACGATGCATTTGCCCTGTACGCATTTCAACCCTGCTTCAATGATGGAAAATTTAGAAGAGTCGATCATGATGGGGATGCGGGCAATATCGGGCTCGCTCTGTAGCATGTTCAAAAAAGTGACCATGGCTTTTTCGCCGTCCAGCAGCGCATCGTCCATGTTTACGTCAATTATTTGCGCTCCATTTTCTACTTGCTGGCGTGCCACAGAAAGCGCTTCTTCGTATTGCTCGGCCATAATCAGCCTAGCAAATTTTTTACTACCGGTTACGTTTGTACGTTCGCCCACGTTTACAAAATTCGTTTCGGGGCGTACCACCAACGGTTCCAGTCCACTCAGCCTCAAGTAAGGTTTTATTGTACCCATTATTCGTTATTCATTATTCATTATAAATTATTGGGCAGTTATTTAGGCCAAACTGTCTTCCAATATCGGTAATTGCCTAGGTGCGATACCCGCCACTTCCTGCGCAATGTGTTGTATATGGTCGGGGGTAGTGCCACAGCAGCCACCCACAATATTCACAAATCCCTCTTTGGCCCAATCCTCAATAAAGTGGGCGGTTTGGTGCGGGGCTTCGTCGTACTCGCCCATGGCGTTGGGCAGGCCCGCATTGGGGTAAGCCGATGTATAGCAGGCCGCTATCTGGCTCAACTCCTCAATATGGGGCCGCATTTCGGCAGCGCCCAAGGCACAGTTGAGGCCCACGCTCAAGGGGTTGGCATGCATCACCGAGGTATAAAAAGCTTCCAATGTTTGTCCGCTCAACGTACGTCCGCTGGCATCGGTAATGGTACCGCTGATCATGATGGGCAGTTCGGGCAGGCCCGTTTGGCGAAAGAATTTTTTGGCGGCATAAATGGCTCCCTTAGCATTGAGGGTATCAAAAATCGTTTCAATCAGCAGGATGTCAACACCGCCCTCTACCAAGGCCTTGATTTGATCGTAATAGGCATCGGCCACTTCGTCGAATGTTACAGCCCTGTAGCCGGGGTTGTTAACATCAGGCGAAAGCGATAAGGTTTTGTTGAGCGGGCCAATGGCACCGGCCACAAAACGGGGCTTATCGGGATTGGCGGCGGTAAATTCGTCGGCAGCTTTGCGGGCGCATTGAGCCGAAGCCACGTTCATTTCATAAGCCACGGCCTGCATATCATAATCAGCTTGCGCAATTACGGTACTGCTAAAGGTATTGGTTTCGATGATATCGGCTCCGGCTTCCAAATATTGCTTGTGTATGCCGATGATGATATCCGGCTGGGTGATGCTCAGCAGGTCGTTATTGCCCTTTACATCCGTATGCCAATCGGCAAAGCGGGTGCCCCGGTAATCGGCTTCTTGCAGCTTGTGCCGCTGTATCATGGTGCCCATAGCCCCATCTATCACCAAAATGCGCTGTTCCAAGCATTGTTGAATGGTTGGTTTCATATCCCATTAATTTTATAACTGAAATTTTCACGAAGACCGTTCAGCCTGTCGGATTCGTGGGGACACGGACCGAGGCTGTCGGGTATCGTTTATTAGTTCAGTTGTTGTAGAAAAACCAGGTTGAACAATAAACAAATCCACCTGAGAATGGGCACAAAAGTACGACAGTATTGCGGTAAAAGCAAATAAAGGGTGTTGCCAGGCTTGGATTAAGCGATGGTTAAGGTAGTATGGTATCGGGCTTTCGGCCTAGCTCTCCCAACCACTGCCATTACAGCGGCCACAGTTAACGGTACCATAGCCACTACAACTGGAGCAATTGTTTTTGCCGTCTCCCCCACAAAAAGAGCAGGAAGCATTGGAACTATCGCCACCCATATAGCCGCTACCGCCGCAAGAGCTGCAGCTATGGGAGCCGGAGCCGCCGCAAGAAGGGCAGCTAAAGGTACCCCTGCCGCTACAGGCGGAGCATGAAGTGCCTGCATTACTTACTTCACTGGATAAGGAGATGTTGTGTTCGTGTAACATGGTAAATTTTTATTATAAATATACGGTTTGCCTTTGATAATGGGAGAAAATTTATGGGTAAAACACCTTGTTAGAAGATACAATTGTGGCAAATCAATACCGTCATGGCTGTTGGCACTAGTGAATGGTGCATATCTCTGTCCTTTTTACTTTTGCCAGCCCCCTGATACAACAATGGCCACAAGTAAAAATCTTGTGGCCATTGTCTTCGTTAAAAACTATTATAAAAATGGCTATCGGATAGCCGTATCGCCAAAATAAGAATGCAATACCGCTGGCAACTGGATACCTTCGGCACTTTGGTTGTTCTCCAGCATACAGGCCACGATGCGTGGCAGGGCCAATGATGAACCATTGAGTGAATGCACCAATTGCGTTTTGCCCGTAGCGTCTTTATACCGGATTTTCATGCGGTTGGTTTGGAA
This sequence comes from Chitinophaga pinensis, assembly GCA_943373145.1. Lineage (GTDB taxonomy): Bacteria > Bacteroidota > Bacteroidia > Chitinophagales > Chitinophagaceae > Ferruginibacter > Ferruginibacter pinensis_H. The sequence goes on along the minus strand of CALSBI010000015.1, from coordinate 41,106 downwards.
GGTTTCAAAGTTGCTGACAGAGCTGCACTCCAGCCATTTTTCCTGCGCAGCGCTGTACACTTCAAAATCGTAGGTGAGGGCACTGGCAAAGCTCATATCGCCACCGCATAGCCGCAAAATGCGATAGGGCAGTTGCAATTGCTGCAACAGGTTTTCTACATGCAGTACCATTTCTTCCAAGGTTTCATAGCTCTTGGTTGGGTCAACCAATTGCACAATCTCCACTTTATCAAACTGGTGTACCCGGTTCAGGCCACGCACATCCTTGCCAAAACTGCCCGCCTCCCGCCTAAAGCAAGGCGTGTAAGCCGTCATTTTGATGGGCAGGTCGGTTTCTTTTACTATTTCATCACGGTAGATATTGGTTACCGGTACTTCCGCCGTGGGTATCAGGTACAGGTTGTCTTCGGTAGCATGGTACATCTGCCCCTCTTTGTCGGGCAATGAACCCGTGCCATAGGCCGAAGCCTCGTTTACCAAATGAGGTGGCAGGTATTCGATATAGCCTGCAGCCGTATTGTAATCCAAAAAGTATTGCACCAAGGCCCTCTGCAACCGGGCACCTTTGCCCTTGTACAGCGGAAAACCGCTGCCGGTAATTTTGGCACCTGTTTCAAAGTCTACCAAATCGTATTGCTTAATCAGGTCCCAGTGCGGTACGGAACCCTCGGGCAGGCTTGGCTTTTGACCACCTTCCCGCACCACTTCATTCTCTTCGGGGGTTTTGCCCAACGGCACACTACTATGCGGTAGGTTGGGCAGTTTTACCAATTCGTCATGCAGCCGCTTTTCCAATTCGGCCAAAGCCTGGCCTTTTTCTTGGATCCCAGTTTTTTGTGCCGTTACCTCGGCCCGCTTTTGCTCGGCGGCTTCTTTATTGCCCTGTGCCATCAGTTGGCCAATTTCCTTGGAAGCGGCGTTCATGCCCGCTTGCAGGCTTTCCGTTTCCGTTTTCAGGCGGCGCAGTTCCTCATCCATCTGCAAAATATTGTCCACCACCGATAGGTCGGCCACATGCTTCACTTTTAACCTTTCTTTTACAAATTCCGCGTCTTGGCGTATCAGCCCTGTTTGTAGCATGGTTGTTTCTTTTTGTGTGCAAAGGTAATTGATTGGGGGGAAAAGGTTGACAGATGACAGTTGACAGTTGACAGTTCAGAGGCGTTGGCCGTTGACCGTGGGTCGTTGGCCGGGGGGGGAGGAGTTGACGGTTGACAGATGACAGTTGCCAGGAGAGCGTTGACCGTGGGTCGTTGGCCGATTGGAGGAGAGCAAGGGTAGAGCAGTGGTCCATGGACTATGGTCGATGGACCATGGACCGAGGGTAGCACCACAGTAATACAGGTAATCACCACAATCATGGCAATCACAGCAATCAAAGTAATCACAGTAACCTCCGCATCCCTAGCCAGCCGCCCAGTTCCATCAACCACGCAATACCCAAATGTACTACCAAACCGCCCCACACGCTACCGGTATGGTAACTGATGATGCCCAACAACAAACCTCCCCAAAAACTGCTGATGGCTTCGGCGATGGGCTTGCCCAAGTGGATGGTGCAGTAAAAACAGGCTGCGGGTATGATGCAGTGGGGGCCGCAGATACGTACCAGCGCCAGTATCAAAAAGCCGCGGAAGAAAAATTCGATGCTCACAAAATCAAAGCCATAACAAAGTTCGTACACCAAGTAGCGCATTTTTCCTACCCAACCGTCGGACGGTATGTCGGCCAGCACTTTGGCTTTGGGGTAGGTTTGCAAAAAATCGGCTTGTGTACTGGCCAGAGCTATCAACGGCACCATAATCAATAACATCCATAGATAGGGCTTGATATGGCCCATGGGTGCGCTGCCATAAAAGGGTTGTTGCTGCTTGTCTTTTATGAACCAGATGACAAATACGGGCAGCAACAATACCAATACCCGCAGCACCCAACTGATGGAACGGCTGTAAAACACCCTTTCGGGCAAGTCCCAACGGCTGCTGACGAAACTTTCATGAAAACTGAAATTTACCCGAAAGGCAAAAAAGGCGGGTGCCAGTAGCAAAATCACCCAAAACCATGCGTTGCCCCAATAGTTTGCTTTTATAAAGAAAGCCTGTAGCAAAAAAGCCAAGGCAAAGGGTGTGAGGTACAAAAGATAATAGCTCACAAAACCGCTGAGCCAAGTATCGCCGCCACCGGCATATTTTTTTTCCAGTTGGTGCCAATAGTTGAGGTAGATAACGGTACCCATGAGCAGCAATACCAATAAAAAGTAGGGCCAGTTAAAGGTTTTCGTATAAAATGCTTTGAGGTACCCGATGATTTCGCCCATATTTTGCTTATTTGGCTTTGTGCTGTTTGCCTGTACTGGCCCAAGCCGGTTGTTGCCGCATTACTTTTTTATAAATGGGGCAGGCGGGTTCGTGGGCGCCGGGCAGGTAACCCGTACTCATTAAAAACTCATTTACAATTTCGCCGCCCGTAAAGCGGAAAGTTTTTTTAAATAGCTTTACCCAGTCTGCTTTTTCCAGCGGATGATGATGGTCGATCCACTGTTTAAAAGAGCCGTATTCTTTTTGCAATTGCAAGATGGATTGGGCATTGGCAATGGCCGCTTCCACCTTTAAGCGGTTGCGGATGATGCCCGCATCGGCCAACAGCCGCAGTCGATCTTCTTCGCCATAGGCGGCCACTTTTTTAATGGAGAAGCCATGGTAGGCCTTCCGGAAATTATCCTGCTTGTTCAAGATGGTTGTCCAGCTCAGCCCTGCCTGGTTAATCTCCAGCAATAACCGTCCAAACAGTTCGTCGTCGTTGTGTATGGGAAAGCCATAAGCCGTATCGTGGTAAAGTATATGCAAGCTGCCTGCATCCATGCGCTTGATGGCTTGGCAATATGTAGCTGGTTGATCCATAAGTCAAAAATATGCAAATATGTCAATGTGATGATGTGCTAATTTGCTGATTAGCTGATGAATGGGTTGAACGGTTTCCGAGATATGGGAGAATAATAATGTGCTGATGTGCTAATTTTTTCGGCCCGGCACGATTCCTTCCCCCGTTGGTTAAAAACCAGACGGGGACTCCCACTCTCAACTTTCACCTTTCAACTATCAACTATCAATTATCCATTATCAACTATCCACTATTCATTATTCACTATCCACTATTCCTAAAACACCCCCCTTCGTTTCATGTAATCATAAAAATAGGCCATATCATTACCCGGATCTACGAGCAGAGCATTCATTTTTTGGATATAGTACTGCGAGATGGCCCAATTCATCGGGTACTCCTCCTCGTTTTTTTTGTGGGTATATAAGTTGATGCTAAAATAACCCACCTGACTCTTGCCACGGTACATATCCTGCATATAGTTTTTTAGCCGCGAATCGTTTACCGAGGTTTGTGTACCAAAAGCGCCGAGCATGGTGAGTATCGGAGAGCCTAGGTCGTTCCAGATGGGATGGATTTTTTGCAACAGCTTTTCGCCGGTACCCCCGTTTTGTGAATGTACCACGCAAAACTGTAGGTTTTTATAGTAATGCTGCGGATTGGCTTGTACACTATCATCAATGATCTTGCGCAGTTCAATAATCATTTCATGTACAAAACCGCCACCCGAATTATCAAAGTAACCGCCATCTACATAATAGCTGCTATCTATCCGGCCTGCCGGGCTGATGTAGGGAAAACGGGCACCCATTACCACGGCGGTGCTCAACTTCATGTCCTTACCTGCGGGCAACCGCTTCAATATATCCACCCGTTGGTTGAAGATGGGCGCATCGGCCTTGATATTACTGATTACGGAGGGCCTCCCATCCTGCATACGGGTAACGTTGATACACAAAATGGGCAGGTCGTTTTGAGGGGTGGGGATACATTCGGATAACGGCTTTTTAAAAACCGAGTAGAGCAAAGTGCCTGCTTCCCCGCCCTGCTCAATCGCTTGTTCCAGCGCTGCCGCCCTATCTGCCACAGGCAAACTGCCGAGCAGTGGTCGTACAAAATCGGGACCCAACATGCGGGCCAAGGTATAGGTTAAAAAATCAGACTGTAAAAAATCGCAAGCGCCATTGGTATAAGTGCGGCCGATTTTGTTTAGGCTATCCCTTTGTTGCAGCAAGGCGAAAAAAGTACCGTTGCCCACGCTACCACCAGATGCGCCCGATAGGCAAAACAAGTGTTGCGAAAATTTGCCTTGGGTAGTGTCTTCCAGCTTGCTAAGTGTAGCCGCTGTCCAATAACCCGACCGGGAAGCGCCACCATCGGCCAGTACAAAAAACATCGGATAAGCACCTTTTTCAATATCGGCCCTGCGCTTGGCCGCCCAGTTGGTAAAATAGGTCTTCAGGTCGGGCCTGTTGGCAAAAGCCTGCGCTGTGGCAGTTGGGGTATTGATGAGCGTTACATTATGCGATTCGGTTACTTTGCCAAAAATCAAGATGGCGATAAAGCCGATGACATGCAGGTTGATGCGCAGTGCCACTGAAATAAAGCTGATCACGCCAAAGAAACCCACCAATATGCCAAATGCCAGCAGCACCGTAGCAAAGCTGCCAAGCATCACCGAAAACGGGTAGTTGAATATGGTGAGGAAATAAACACCCAGCGATACCAATCCAATGATATTAAAAATGATAAAAAAAGATTTTTCCTGCGCAGGGATGTTGGCATTGTACAACAGCCTTTCCCAAATGCCCAATAAAAAATGGTTGCCCTTTTCCTCTTCTGCTTGCTGCCAATCCTGTATGGTGCCATGGTCTTGCGGCATTTTCATTTGGTAAAAACCATTCACACTTGGGATAAATCCGGGGCCACGCCTGCTTACCACCACAAACAGGTAAATAATTTGCAACAGTATGATGGAAGACAATAACAGCCATGCATTGGCAAAAATGGTATTGAGCATGAGCAAACCAGCCACCACACACCCAACGAATACATATAAGTAGCGGAACTTTAGCTTTAAACGGGCCAATTGGTCCGCATTCATGGCATTGGGCTGGGCAACCAGTTGGTCGATGGTCAGTAGTTTTTTATCCCTAATGAATTTGAACCATTTGTACAGGGCTACGTATGCGATGATGGTAATAAAGAGCCATAATAAGTCCATACCCTTATGTAGGCGGAACAAAAAGTTCAAGTTGGGCAAACGGGGCAGTTTCAGCAGGGCAATCCATATCAGGCTAAAGCCGATAAAGCCCAGCAGTCGGGGTGTATGAAATACGATTTGCCCGTACCGTTTATTATCAGCATACAACTGTTTTTTGCGGTAGATGATGATACGGCTGCTGTACCAAGTAATCAATACCCAAAAAATTAAGGACAACAACACAATGCCGCCCACCCATTTTTTTTCCAGCATCGATATGAGCACATCCTTACCTTGGGAGAGCTGCCAAAAACAGGTATATACGGCCAGTACAAAAAAAGCGGCGGGGAAAATGAGCCAGATGGTACGTAAAAAAATAGTAAAGGCCTGTGTAGGAACCTTTACAATGCGCCAACAGAATCGCAGCAAATTCCAGCAGGCGAAAATAAGCTTGTACATGGTAGTACTGGTTTGGTTTATACTGTAAGTTACATTGATAACATAGTATAGCCAATACCACTAAGTGGGTATGCCACTATACGTAACTGTTGTATACTATATACTTATTTTTTTATGCTTGTACAGGCTTATTGAGGGTTTCCCAAAGCAAATCCTTTAGTTGCGGCAAGCCTTGGCCGGTAACCGACGAAATGAATACATGGGGGATTTTTGCCGGCAATTCTTTTTCAATGGCCGCTTTTAATTCATCATCCAGCATATCGCTTTTACTTACGGCTATCACAAAATCTTTTTGCAGCATTTCGGGGTTGTAAGCTTCCAGTTCATGGCGCAGGATGGCAAATTCCTTTTGGTGGTTGGCACTATCGGCCGGCAGTAAAAACAACAGCACCGAGTTGCGTTCGATATGCCGCAAAAAGCGGTGGCCCAGCCCCTTGCCTTCGGCGGCACCCTCAATAATGCCCGGCAGGTCGGCAATACAAAAACTCTTGCTGTCGCGGTATTCCACCATGCCCAATTGGGGCGTAAGGGTGGTAAAAGCATAATTGGCAATTTTGGGCTTGGCGGCGGTAATGCTGCTCAGCAGGGTGCTTTTGCCGGCATTGGGAAAACCTACCAACCCCACATCGGCCAGCACTTTCAGTTCAAGCACTTTCCAACCTTCCTCACCTTCCTCGCCGGGTTGGGCATAATCGGGGGCTTGGTTGGTGGCCGTTTTAAAGTTGCTGTTGCCCAAGCCGCCACGGCCGCCACGCATCAATATCACTTCTTGGCCATCTTCTAGTATTTCGGCCTGTTTTTCATCGGTTTCCTCATCCCGGGCAATGGTGCCCAGCGGAACTTCTATAATAATGTCCTTACCAAAGCGGCCCGTACGGTTGTTTTTGCTACCGTCTTCACCATCTTCGGCCAAAATATTTTTGAAATAGCGCAAGTGCAATAGGGTCCACAACTGCGCATTACCTTTTAATATAATATGTGCGCCACGGCCACCATCACCGCCATCGGGGCCACCCTTGCTGGTTAACTTGTTGCGCAAAAAGTGCTTGCTGCCCGCCCCGCCATGTCCGCTTCGGCAAAAAATACGTATCTGGTCAACAAAGTTCGATTTCTCCATGATGGTGCAAATGTCGGCATTTTATACGGGATGGACGTGGCCAGTTAACAATAAGGTAATAATGGCTTAAAAAAAAGCTAATATGGCTTGGCTAATTTTGGCCATGCAAAAGATGTTAGGCACTTTACTGATGATAGCGGTGGGATTGGGTTTTAACGGCAACGAAGGCGGCAGTTCTCAAGGCAAAACTACCTACGCCGACCGCCCTACGGTGGAAACCATACACCATGCCAATGGCGTTGTAAAAAAAATACCGGGCGACGAACCGGTTTACCTGATTGATTGCGCCAGTAAATATTTGCGCCTACATACAATCAATCTGCCGGATAGCTATAAAACAGAGGGAATGAACGTTACGGTAAGTGGCCATATCAAAGCGACCCATACTTTGGAAGATGATTATGGCGAACTGTTTGAAATTACGGCCATACAATAGTTTACTCGGGAATGCCCTTTTCTTCAAAATGGAATTTCTCAAAAATTGCCTTTAGCTCCTTCATCCACTTTTCCCTTTTGGTTACACTTTTAATTTTGGTCGTTTTGGCTTGACTGCTAAAACGGATACCATCGCATTCAAAGCAAACCAACACATGGTAGAGCACTTCGTCGTTGCTGTAAACGGTGATGGCATGCCGGGGGATGAAACATTTGTTGATGTCTTCGGTGCCATTGTTGCGCAAATTATTGAGCAACTTGATGATTTGGGCTTTGGTAGCGGGGTTTTCCGATACATAATCGGTCGATAGCAGACTGCCTTTGTATGGCCCCACCTGTATGGCCGTGTAGGTGGTAGGTTCATTGTTAGATAAGGGGCTAAAGTAGGCAAACTGTATATCTGTTATCCTTTGCGCCATTATACCGGTACTGGTAAGTAAGGCGAGCAGCATTAACCCTATTAATTTTTTCATGTGGTAAAAATAGCGATTATGCCCTCTGTAACCATACCGTACAAAGGGTATATTTGGGCCTCGCTATTACTTTGTTTCGTTCCAGGTTTTATAGATATCGCTTACATTGGCATAATCAGGCGGCACTTCCCGCAAGGGTTCGCAGGACTCCCACTGTGTGGCCATTTGGTTGGGCAGTTGTTGGTACAGTTGGGTGCCTGCGGTTTTCCACCGTATCATGGCTTCGCTCACATCCCGTATTTTTTTGGCCGGATTGCCCACAATCAAGCTGCGGTCGCCAAATTGTTCATCGGCCTTGATAAAGCTCAGTGCACCCACAATGCACTCGTCGCCCAGTACCACATTGTCCATGATAACGGCGTTCATACCCACTAAGCAATTTTTGCCAATGGTGGCCCCATGTATCACGGCCCCGTGGCCAATATGTGCGCCGGCTTTGAGTACTACGGTTACGCCGGGAAACATGTGTACGGTACAGTTTTCCTGCACATTGCAGCCATCTTCTACCACAATTTTACCCCAATCGCCACGCAAAGCGGCACCGGGACCGATGTAGCAATTTTTGCCGATGATAACACAGCCGGTAACAGCCGCTTGGGGATGTACAAAAGCCGTGGGATGCACAACGGGGGTGTAATTGTTGAACTTATAAATCATGCTAAATATTTATGCGGTGGGCGGCACTAGGTTTTTGTTGGTTCTAAAACAAGTGCCTTTAAAAAGGGCCACCAAATGGTTTTTTTGGTTATAAATATGGATGTGATAAATACCGGTGCTTTTACCGTTGTGTATTTCGTTGGCCTCGGCTGTTAATACATCGCCCACATGCACGGGCTTGATAAAATTGATGCTGGTATCCAACGCAACGGACAGTACATTGCGGTTGTTGCAGGCAAAAGCAAAAGCACTATCGGCCAGGGAAAAAGCGATACCGCCATGTACAATGCCAAAGCCATTGATCATTTCGGGCCGCACAGTCATGGTTATTTTACTGTACCCTTCTCTCACTTCCAGCACGGTAATGCCCAGCCATTGGCTAAAAGCATCGTGCTGCATCATGTGGGTTACTACTGCTTGTGGGGTTGGTTGCATGCAATAATTATTGATTACTAATTAATAATTGATTATGAGGTACTTTAGTTAGTAAGATTATTCTCCTTTAAATACCGGTTTTCTTTTTTCCAAAAATGCCGCTACACCTTCGTTATAATCGTACGTATGTGCCGCTTGGTATTGCAATTTATCTTCTGTTTGCAACTGCTGCTCAAAGTTTTGATGCAGCGATGCATTCAGTGCCTGCTTGGTAAGCGCCAGCCCTTGTGTGGGCATTTGCGACAGCGTGATGGCCAATTGCAAACTGGCTTCGGCAAAACTTTCATCCGGCAGTACTTTGTATAGCATGCCCAAGCGTTCGGCTTCGGCAGCGCCTACCTTATCGCCCAACATCATCAAGGCACTGGCTTTTTGCCAACCAATCAACCGCGGCAGGGTGTACGTACCGCCACTGTCGGGTATCAACCCTATTTTGCTAAAGGCCTGGATAAAAGCTGCCGATTCCGCCGCCACTACCACATCGCCACAAAGGGCTATGTTGGCACCGGCCCCCGCTGCCACACCATTTACCGCACAAACTACCGGCTTGGGGATGGCCCGCAGCCTTTGTACAATGGGGTTGTAATGCTCGGACAATATCTGCTCGAAGCCGGGCGGATTGTCGCCCACCAGCTCGGCCAAGTCTTGCCCCGCACAAAAAGCCTTGCCGCTACCCGTAATATATATGCACCGCACGGCAGGGTTGGCCGCACAATCGTCCAATATTTGCTGTAGCAACAAGGCCATGGGCCTATTAAAAGCGTTGAATTTATCGGGGCGGTTGAGTGTGATCACCGCTACTGCATCTTGTATTTCGACCAAAACAGGTGCCATGTTGTTTTTTGGCCAAAAATATGGCTATTCGGGGAAATAAAGGTGATTGATGAAAGGGCAATGGTTCACCTCATACAGATGAGGGCCATACCCTATCCGCCCTTTGCTCACCACCCATCGCTGATTTCATTATAACTACCCCTAAATCGGCTGCGGTTTTGCACAAAAAAACTATCTTGTTGCCACAAAAAACTAAAAGAGGTATGATACGCATGATGAAAAGAACAGCTTTTGCTGCTGTACTTGGCTTGGCCACACTGGTAGCCAAGGCCCAGTTGATGACGCTTACCGATGAACAATATGTAAAAAACAATTTTAAAGGCATCGTAACCCCTTTACCGCAGATAGTGAAATGGGTAGATGATGGGCATTTTGTGCTATCAAAAAACGGTGCCCAAGTATTGGTGGATTGCAAAACCGGTGCTGAGCGCCCGGCCTCTGCAGAGGAAGGCAATACGGTTTCCTTTGTGAAGAAAGTATTGGTGTATCCCAAAGAGACAGACCTTTTTACCATGCTCAACGGTGCTGAGGTACAATTGACAAAAGATAAGGAGGCAGAAGTAAACCCCACCGTGAGCCCCGACGGACAGTATGTGGCTTTTACCAAAAAAAATAATTTGTATACGGTTCATATCCCTACCCAAAAAGAAACGCAGTTGACCACCGATGGCAGCGAAACCATTTTGAACGGTTATGCCAGTTGGTTATACTACGAAGAAATTTTGGGCCGCCCCAGCAAATACCGTTCGTTTTGGTGGAGCCCCAATAGTAAGCAGATTGCCTATTTTAGGGCAGATGATAGCAAAGTGCCTGTGTTTACCATTACCGGCGAAAAAGGCCTGCACGGCTCGGTAGAACAGGTACGCTATCCCAAAGTGGGCGACCCTAACCCCGAAATAAAAGTGGGCATTGTCGCACCCGAGGGCGGTAGTACCACTTGGTGCGATTTTGACCCCAAGGCCGATCAATATTTTGGTATGCCCTTTTGGAAACCCGATGGCAGTGGACTATTGGTGCAATGGATGAACCGCTTGCAAAACCAATTGATTATTTATGAAGTGAATCCAGCCACCGGCGGCAAAAAAGAATTTTTAAGCGAAACCCAAAAAACTTGGGTGAGTTTGGATGAAAACGACCGCATTAAATTTTTGAGCACGGGCAACGCCTTTATTATGCTGAGCGATGTTACCGGTTGGCGCCATATGTATTTGTATGATATCAACGGAAAATTGCTCAACCCCATTACCAGCGGTCAATTTACCGTTGTTGAAATCAATCAAGTGGATGAGAAAAACAAAACCATTTACTTCATTGGCCGTAGCCGCGAAAATACGGCCCGTAGGGATTTTTATCGAGTGGGTTTTGATGGCAAAAACTTGCAACGCCTCAGCTTTGGCGATTTCAACCACACACAGGTAGAAATGTCGCCGCAAAAGGGTTATTTTATTACTACCTATCAAAATGTAGGCAACCCCAGCCGCATGGCCCTGCTGAACAACAAGGGCAAACTGATTAAGGAATTGGGCAATAGCCAAGGCCCCGACTTTAGCGCTTATCAATTGGCCAAAACAGAATTGATACGGGTTAAAAGCGATGATGGTTTATACGATTTGCCCATGAAAGTTACTTGGCCCATCAACATGCAACCGGGCAAAAAATATCCGGTACTCATTTCCATCTACGGCGGCCCCGATGCTGGCACTTGTATGGATAGCTGGAGCTTGACCGGCAACCAACAATGGTATGCCAAAGAAGGGCTGATACAAGTGGTGATGGATCACCGTGCCAGTGGGCATTTTGGCAAGCAAGGTGTTGATTACATGTACCACAACTTGGGTTATTGGGAAACCAAAGATTATAGCACCCTGGCAAAATGGTTGATTGCCAACGGTAATGCCGATGCCTCAAAAATATGTATCACCGGCTTTAGCTATGGTGGATATATGAGCTGCTATGCACTTACATTTGGCAGTGATGTATTTACACATGGCATGGCGGGGGGCAGTGTTACCGATTGGACCTTGTACGACAGCCACTATACCGAACGCTTTATGGGCACACCGGCCAATAACCCCGATGGTTACAAAAGCAGTTCCGTATTAACGCATGTGAGCAAATTAAAGGGGATGTTGCAAATCGTGCATGGCGAAATTGACGAAAATGTGCATTTGCAGAATAGTCTACAACTTATCAGCAAGTTGCAGGATGCCAAAAAAGATTTTGAGTTTATGGTGTACCCCGGTGGGCGGCACGGTTGGGGCGGTGCCAAGGGCGCCCATTTTCAAAACTTAAAAACACAGTTTATTTACAAATATCTGCTGGAGCGGCCGGTGCCGAAGCAGGCGATGAAATAATTGATAGTAAAAAGTCCCGCCGAGGCGGGACTTTTTTTACACCTCCCATCCCCGTTGTTTGCTTATTCAATCTCGTTGATGCCATACAACAGTTCCTTCAGTTTACTGCCGTTAACTTCTACTGGCTTATAGGCTGTTTTAAACTTGCTGATGGCAATATCAATATCGTCGGCCAGTTTTGTGTATTCCTGCGGAATAACACCGCTACAGGCCTGCTTGTTGGCGTAATTGTTCAGCACCAACTTGAATTTGCCGTAATAGCGTTCGCCCTGTTCGATAAAATTATTGTACTGACCAATAAACTGCAACAGCCTATCTACCTGAAACTCAAGATTTACCTGCAACTTGTTTATTTTGGCGGCCATTTCTTTCACGGCAACTGCCTCGTTCAGTTTTTGCATGTAAATATTCAGCAAGTCCTCAACCCTATCCCAATCATCATTGCCACGGCAATCGGCCAAGGAACTTTCGTAGCGGATGGGCTTGGTGTATTCTTTAAAAAGTTGCTCAATGCCCAGCTTTATGCCTTCATTGCTTTGTTGCAAAAAAGCCGTTTCATAAAAAATCGTTTTCAGGTCTTGGTGCATTTGCAATGTAAAATCCACGATGCATTCTATGCTTTTAAGATCAGATGTTTTCTCCGTTTTATCTTTGGGTGCGTTAAAAATTTTTATCAGTGATGAGAGTATATTGGTGTAAATGTTTTTTTCCAAAATGGAAGTGAGTTCAAATCCTTTCTTCTTTTCGCCATTTTGCTGTAGGGTTTCTTTCAATTTGTTAAACTCTGGGTAGTGATTGGGGTTGGAAAGGTTGCTGATTTCGTTAAAAGTGCGCACAGCGGCAAAGTGATGATCGAGACCCAGCACTTTTTCGTACAGTATTTTGATGATTTGCAGCCCCTTGCGGTAGCGCAACTTGCTAATGTCGTTGGTTTCAAACTGGTTAAGGGTCAATTGCTCCTCTACCAACGAATCCTTGGTGTAAAGCAGCTCCACCTGTTCGGTCATTGGTGGTTTTTGCCGCAACCGCATCCTTACCGTAGCCAGCGTTTGTTGCAAGGTAGCTTGGCGATACTTGTAAGCGTTATGCACTTGGCCGCATTCGGCAATAAAGCTTTCTAGTACCACATTGATCAGCGAGTCGGTATTGCTGCTGGGCGTGGTAGAGCCGGAACCCAAAGCCCCAATAGCAATATGCAGCAATGCCAGCAACCCTATGCATACCTTTTTCATGCTTACTTTATTTTAAATTGAATAATGCTTTGTCCATTTTGCTCAACGGTTCCATACCGCCCATGCGGTATGCGGTATAAAGTTGGCGGTATTTGCAGCCGTTCTTTCATTGCACCGGGCAGCACGTAATCGCTTTCCATTACAAAAAAGCCACTGCCATCCGCTTTGCCGCCTGTGGTATCCTTGGCAATCTGCCGGTCTAATTCCGCTAAGCTAAATCGGCTATTGAGCAATTGTACGGTCAAATTGGAGTCGGTGGGCGAAAAAGAAAGCCGGGCATTGAAGCCATCGGCGGTTTCAACAAAGCTGCACACGCCCCGTCCTGCACAATCAGCGCCTTGGCGGCCCAGCGCGGCTTGATAGGTAACCCAATCGGTGCCGCCCCTTTTAAAAAAGCCCAAAAAAACAAGCACTGTGGCAATTAGCCATTTGATAATCGTTGTCATGGTTAAGTAGGTATTTTAATGGCCCGATGTAAAAAGCCAAGTACAAAGCCAAACCTTTATCCGGCCCTGGCTTTGTACTTTAGCAAAGGCATTAGTTCCGCATGCAGGAGTAAAACTGATAGATACTCACAACGCACCTAAAGCAAGGTGGAATACAGCGCAGGGCCTTTATTAATTTTTGCCACCAAGCACCACTGCTGAAAGCATTTCTGAGGCAGTTATAGCAATTGGTGCAGTTGGTAACACCGCCGCCTTGCACAAACCTTCTCCAGCAGTTATCGAATTTACTGAGATTTCTTGCTGCACCTTTTGCAATTGTCTGTACAACACCAGCGGTTACCACTAAATCAGAAAGGGCATCCTCACCTATTACGCTCTTGCTAAAACCACTTGAAGTTATTTCCCCAGCATAGGTAACGTCCACGGTTTCGCCGCTCGCATTTTTAAATTGTTTGGCCACTACCACGGTGCGGGTGGTTTCGTTTGCTGCAGGACTGATAGTATTTGAATTATCATTGGCGGCAAATTGCGATTCGGGAATAATGCCTGCGTCTGTGTAACCTTTTTGCAGCAAGTAGTTTTCCAATATCCTTGCATCAGAGGTATTCAATAGTTCCTGCGTTTCAGCATCAGTTGGCACCTCGGTTTGTGCATAAGAGGTGGTGAAGCAACAAAGTGCCAATATCAGCATGGCAAAAAAGCGGTGGAGTTTGGTTGTAATTGATTTCATGATTATTAAGTATTTTTTGATGCTTACCTGTCGCTTTCAGCATTGCGCCCTACTTCTTTTCTTCGGTGGTTTCGGGAAATCCCACCAGTTGCGGCGCTTGCCACTATATGCATCTACTGACATACCGCTTACGCAACCGGATACAAAGTTGTCATCACAGTAGGCCTAAAACAAGCGCATCAATACCCAATTTCCCACCTTTTAATACGCTATAAAAAACGTATATCATCTGAGCATGTTCCGCTAGGTGTTTGCGTAGCCTGTACAGGGGGCAATACTTTGCCGCAGATAGCCAAACAGGGGTGTTACTGCTACGTATTGCTACGCTATGTCAGGCCCTGGGTGTATTCTACAAGTTGCGCTTTTGCGTATAAACACGCAAAAGAAAAGGTGCTTGCTCGCTTGCCTACATTTATTGGCCGGTTTACTTTTATCAAAATTTTTACATAATGAACAATATCACCTCATTCCCCCGGGCATGCATTCTTTTGTTGCTCTGTTCGTTGTTTTACATCGCTTGCAAAAGAGAAGCGCCCAGCAGCTTACCCGCTAGGGCAAAACTTACCGCCCAGCAAAGCATGGCATTTCCAGCCAACGCCTGCGAAAAAACTTTAGCCAACCACTTGATTTCACGTACTTACGCCACTCAGCTCATTGAAAATTACCAAACGGCATCGCGGATACCAGGCAGGGTATGCCAACTATATGAGCAGGGTGGCTGGGTGCTGGCAGAAACCTTTCCCGCTAATGCCGTAAAGGCAATGCTCAATCAAACTGGTATTTGCGGTTTTAGGATTTACAATGGGCTGGATACCGATAACAGGCAACACATGGTTCTGGTAGGTGTTGATGAGTATGGCTTCGATGCATTGTCTGCCGACCGGGCCGCTAAGGGCGCAGCAAGCGATACATCAGGGCCCATGATTATGGAAATGGGTTTGCCCTGTCCGCAAGCCTGTGGTGGCGTAATATTAAAATAGGCAATTGCTTGCCCTATCAGTTAAAAAATCCTTATGTACAATCTGTTTTTAGTAGCCACTTGGGTAATTCTGCTACCCGCTGCTGTTGCCGCCATTAAGTTTGCCAACATACCACGAACATTTAAGCCCTTGGTATA
Source organism: Chitinophaga pinensis (assembly GCA_943373145.1). Classification (GTDB taxonomy): domain Bacteria; phylum Bacteroidota; class Bacteroidia; order Chitinophagales; family Chitinophagaceae; genus Ferruginibacter; species Ferruginibacter pinensis_H. Next base: position 25,734 of record CALSBI010000015.1, on the reverse strand, counting down.
TTTATTATGGGTGGGCACGGCAACTGAATTGGTAGCCATCATATCGGCCTCGATACTACACAATAACCTGTATGTGTACAATGTATACATGGTGATCGATTTTTTTATGATGGTATGGCTTTTTTTCCGCTGGGGCGGCCTAAGACAAATAGCCAAAACCAAGAAGTATTTTGTGGCTTCCTTGTATGTACTGTTGTGGGTTTTTGATAATTGTATACTCAATAATCTGGGGCAAGAAAATATTATTTTCCGGATGGTGTATTCCATTAGTTTGGTGCTACTGGGCATTGATCAACTGAGCCGTATATTTGTTAAAAACAACGGCTTCCTGCGGCGTAATCCATATTTATATATTTGCTTGGCTATTATTTTTTATTATACATACAGTACCTTTATCCCACTTTTAACCAACTCCTCCCTTTTTGGGCCCGGTCCAGCGCTTTGGCAATATACGATGCTGATTTATGTAGTAGTTAATGTGGCTACCAACATTTTATATACAATATCATTGCTATGGATGCACAAGAGAGCAAAATCTATTTGAAAATTCTGGTGTTTAGCCTATCATTGGCTATTATCCTCATTGGTTTTGTGATTTCGTTTTTTCGTCAGCAACGGCAATTCAATAAAGAGCGGGTAAAGGCAGAAATAAGGACGAGTGAAGAGGAACGGAAAAAATTATCCTCGGATTTGCACGACGATTTAGGGCCTGTATTGGCTACCATAAAGATTTATACCAATGCGCTTTCTACCGCCCATGGAGAGGATAAAGAGCTGGTAGAAAATATCAACAAATACCTTGATATCGGTATTGTGCGCATTCGTGAAATGGCCAACGAATTGATGCCCAAAGCCTTGGAGCGGAATGGGTTGCGCAGTGCGCTTGAATTGTACATTATGCAAATTGAACAGTACATCGCCTTTAAAATCCACTTTTTTTACCCCGATGAACCTTTGGGCCTAAGCAAAGAAGCGGAGCTGCATTTGTACCGCATAACCCAAGAAATAATAACCAATACCGTAAAGCATGCGGGTGCATCGGTACTGCAAATACACTTTGAAGTAGCAGATGGATGGCTAAATATTTATACCAGCGATGATGGGCAGGGTTTTGAATATACTGCCCACAACTTTGTATCTGCCGGGTGCGGCCTTTCCAATATCAAAAGCCGTGTAGAAATATTGGCGGGCAAAACCATTATACATTCCGGTAGGGGCGAGGGGGTGAGGTACGAATTGACAGTTCCTTTGCATAAGAACAAAAATTAGCTAATAATGATTACCATTGTAATTGGGGATGACCATGAAATATATCGGGATGGCCTAAACCTGCTACTGGGCAGGTTGGAGGATGTACAGCTATTGGCCCAAGCCACCAATGGCCAAGAGTTGATAGCGCTAACAGAAACGTATAGGCCGGATATTGTATTGGCAGACATCAGGATGCCAATAATGGATGGCATTGAAGCTACCACGCATATTGCCACCCATTTTCCCGATACGGGTGTAATAGCGCTTACTATGTATGAAGATGAGGAACAGATTATCGAAATGCTAGAAGCCGGGGCTAAGGGCTATTTGGTTAAAAACGCCTCCAAAGAGGAAATGGAAGCCGCCATACACGCCGTGTACAACAAGCAAAATTATTATTGCAGCCAAACCACACTTAAAATCACCCGGATGATTGCTACGAGCAGGTTCAATCCTTTTAAGCAAAAACAAAAGCCCAACTTTAAAGATATCGAGCTAGAAATCATCAAACTGATATGCGATGGCCTTACCAGCAAGGAAATTGCCCACGAAATCAATCTCAGCTACCGCACCATCGAAGGCTATCGTACCCGCATTTTAGAAAAGATGGAGGTACACAATACAGCCAGCATCATCATTTATGCCATCAAAAACCAGTTGGTAAACGTGATAAAGTAAGGCGGGCTATTAGGCTACCATACCACTTATATGTGAACCGGTTTGCTTGCAACATCCACCTAACTATGGTACCTTTATTATGCTAAAACAACCGTTATGTCCAAAAAATTCTTTTTGAGTGCCCTGCTCTTGATAAGCAGCACAGCCGCATGGGCCCAGCCCGGCATTGCCATCGCCCCAGCCCCTACCACGGCCAATCCGGCGGCGATGCTGGATATTACCAGTACCAACAAAGGTGTATTGATACCGCGGCTCAGCACGGCCCAACGTACCGCCATTGCCAGTGTGCCCGACGGGCTGTTGGTATACGACAGTACGATAAAAAAACTGATGTACTACAACCAAGCCTTGGCCAGTTGGAACTTGGTGGGTGGCGATACTTTGCAAATCCCTTTCCGCCAAACCTTTACCATCAACACGGGTGGCGGCAGTGGCTATACCCCTTCCGCAGCGCTGCTCAGCCTTACCAATAACGGCAGTAATCCGGTGGCACTGTTTAGGCAAAAGCAAACGGGCATTACCCGAGGCAATGCGTTATATGCGGAATATGACGGCAACTTTTTAACCACTGGTTATAACTCAGCCGTATCCGCTTATGGCATGAACGGGCGTTATACAGTGGGCCTTTCTGCTTATTCCGATAGTACGGCAGGTATTGCTGCCTATAACCTGTACCGTGGTACGGCCATCATGGCGCAAAATACGACAGGCTTTGGGGGCGGTCCTTTTGCGGGTATTGCGAGTGGTATTTTTAACACCAACAAAACCTTGGAGGGCCGTATCTGCGGCATTTATCAAGATGGCATTGAAAGCTCGCCCATTGTGTTCACCTATGCCAATGCGGCCATTATGGGCTATAGCGAGTCAGGGGCAGGCGGTAAGTTTTTTGGTACTGATACGGCCATTCACGCCATTGGTAATACTTATTTGATAGGCAATCTGCGATTGGCCAATGGTACCCAGGGGGCCGGTAAAATACTCAAAAGCGATGGGGCTGGCAATGCCACCTGGGCGCCCGGCACCGTTGGTTCGGTACTAAATGTACCTGCTGCGGCTTTTCATGCCATCAATGGCAATGGAGCTGCGGCTGATTATAGTTTGGATGCTACTTCCCTTACCCCTTACAACGATATTACCATTACCAACACCACTACCAACGCTACATTGGTGGCGCCTGTACAGTTGCCCCATGGCGCTACCATTACCAACATGATTTTTTATGCGTACGACAACAATAACACCATTGGTATCAAAGCCGACCTGATAGCTACACCGAGTAATGGCACCGGCAATAACGTGCTTTACTCGGCCAATTCGGGTGCAGTTTTTGCCAGCGGTACTTTTTACAGTGGCTTTGCCAGCATTGGCAGCAATGCTACGGTTGACAATGCGGCCAATAGCTACCTCATCAAACTGTATCCAGTAGATGCTGGCGGCAACAATGTTAACTGGGGTTCACTGATCTATATCAAGTCGGTGCTTATTTACTATTCTTATGCGCCTTTATAGCGGCTTTTTGCTTACCCGCTTCCGATAGTACCATCTTTTCGTTGCGGGTGAGGGTTTTGATAAAGCCCACTTTTCTAAACCGTAGGGCGCTCCAATCCTCGTCGATGGCTACCATCCTCACGGGCTCAAAGTCGTATTGGCCCATGATGGCCCAACCTGTATCTCGATTGAAATCGCATTTGTATTTTTTAGAAGTCCCCTTGGGGTAGCAAATCCAAAATACGGCATCCCCCTCCAACTTGGGTACTACCGTATTAACGATATCGTCCACTTGCCTTTGTTGGGTGGCAAAACCAATGGCGAAAGTAATTTTATCGGCTTTACCAACCTTGGTTTTTATCGTGGCCTCATCGGCTATAGACGCTAAGTTTTCCTCGAACGAACCGGGTGCGTTCAATGCAAATACTTGTTGCTGTCCCTTATAATTGAGTTTTTTGAATACTGCATCCATAATAGCGCTTGTTAAAATTATTAGAATGCTATAAAGATACAAATCCACCTCATTTGCTCAAACTATTGGGGCATTGTGAGCAGTTCATGGAGGGATAGTGCCACCTGCGAGTTGTGTGTTTGCCCTTCATGGACTGTGTAGGTAAACCGAAGGCCGGGGTATTGCTTTACCACGGATTACTGAGGATTGCACTGATTACACGGATTTTTTTACGGTGATTGGTTGTGATTGTGGTGATTATGTGATTTTTTGGCAACGGATTTGGGTCGATTGCACGGACCTGCCTGACGGCAGTCAGGTTACACGGATTGCTTTTTACTACGGATTAAGACTGATTTCACGAATTAAACGGATTTTTTTACGGGGATTGGTTGTGATTGCGGTGATTGTATGATTTCTTTAACACGGATTACTGAGGATTGCACTGATTACACGGATTATTTAACGGGGATTGGATATGATTGCTGTGATTATGTGATTGGATTATGCTGTACGGATTTCCCCGCTATTTGGTGCAGAGTGCCACCAAGCCGCAGACATGGTATTATTCATTATTCACTATTCACTATTCACTATTAACTTTCGTCTTTCAACTATCAATTATCAACTATCAATTATCCACTCTCACCTAACAATCACCCTTCCGCCCTCTTCGTATAAGCCTTGATAAACAAAGCGCCTAAGTTTTTGTGCGGCGGTATGTAATCGAGCCAGCGGCTGCGGATGTCTTTGTTCTCTTTTTCAAAAACCTTTGTGAGTGAGGCCCACATTTCAATCCAACTGATTTTTTTACCGGCAAGCATTTGGTCGTTGATGTAGTTGATGATGGGCCGGTTAATGTCGCCAGCACCAATTTGCTTGGTGGAAATAATATGTGCTTCAGGACTGGTTTCCAGCACTTTACTGAGGTTTTGATATCCGCCGCAACTGCCCAGCAGCACCAGTTTTTCCGACGCCTGCAACTGCTTGATGGTATAAGGCAAATGGTAACTATGCCCACGATGTACCAATATACTGGGCGATAGCTTCCGCTCCAGCAAATGCTCGCTCAGGTGTGCCTGCGCTATAGAATCCAAATTGGTATCATTGTCCAGCGGCCTATTGGCAAACACATACACCGGCTTGCCCTTGATGCTTCTAAACTCCACCCATTCCTTCGTATCAATCCGCTTCCAAGCGGTGGCGGGGAAAGAACTTAAAAACGGCGGGAAATAGTCCCTACCATCCTTATCCCCGTAAAAAAACACTTGCTGCACTACCCGGCCACTATCATCGGCCAATGCTTTATAGTCGATGGAATATACCGAGGGGATGCCGTACAATTTTTCCAAACTAATGGTGGTATCCGTAGCCGAAAGACAGATATTGCGCAGCAGTTCGTACACCAGCACACCATTTTGGTTATTGGTAGCCCGGCAGCGCTGCTCATTGCGCTTGATCTCCTCAATGATAAAATTCATCAGGGTTTTATTGCCCAGTATCGAAGCATAGGAGTCGGCCACATCCACCGCCTCCTCATTGCCCGGCGACTCTTCCAACCTCGACACAAAAGCCATCATCAAGGTATCGGCCTTACCCTTGGGCATACACCGCAAAAAAGTATCTAGCTTATTATAGCCCGCCGCCATTTTGATGAACTTCTTAAAATGATCAAAGCTTACCGCAATCAGCAGCGAGTCGGTGCGTGCCTTTTTGCCCATGCGCTCCAACATTTTTTCAAAGCAATATTTATAGCTACTGGTATAAATGTCTTCCTCCGTCATTACCATGGCGTAATACAATTCCACTGGCCCTAAGGGTTCCACCGCTTTATACCGTATGGCAGGGTTGCTTATTTCGTGCAGGGCATTAATGGGGCCTACAAAATGCTGTAAAGATTTTTTGCCCAATACTTCCAAAAGGCCATTGGGGCCGTACATGGCGATGGGCGTATCGGGGTTGGCCCTATTGATGACCCTGCGATAATAAGACGTGGCTGTTTTTACCAGCAGTTTATAATAACCCACACTATCGTAGCCCTGCTCGCCATTGCCCACAAATTTTTGAATGTCTTCAATGCGTTGGCGACCAGTAAAAATATCGTCAAAAAAGGGATAGTACAACAGGGCATTGGGCGTTTGGCTCAACTTGGCCACGGCCCGCACCATGGTATCCGCACTACGCCGTATCAGTTTACCTTCTGGCAACGAAATTGCCTGTGCGTACGAGTACAACTGCACCGGGTTACGCCTACAGGCAACGGCCACCAAACTATCGGCAAAAGGTTCGTTTACATAAGGCCGTATGGTTTGCAATATTTTATCGGGGTTCAGGGTCACATATTTTAAATATAATATTTTTTTACTGTCGGCATAGCCCTTGTTGTCGCGGAACAGCTCCGATAGTATCAAACCCACTTCATAGGGCAGTTCCTGTATATGTGGGGCCATGCTTTGGCTGTCGAGCGCTTTGGTTAATATTTTCTCAAAGCCTTTTACCAACAAGGGCGCATAAGCGGGGTTGATTTTCTTTTGGCGGTAATTGCTGTTGAAGGCCAGTACCATTTCCCGTACCAATCGCAGGCAACCAATCAGTTTATTGTTGTCCTGCCGCAGGGTTTTGTTGGTTTCCAAAGCCAGCCGCTGCTCATTTACCTGCCGCATCAGGGCATCGGTAATCTGCATATTGATTTCATCATTACCCGTTAATTTGATGAAATTGTCTTTTTTGTAATCTAGCTTGTCCGCTTCTTGTTGGGCCTCCTTGATACGCTGGTGTATCAGTTGCCGTTGCATGGGTATCACCGTAGAATCTTGGGCTGCCCAACTGCTGTATCCACAAAGTAAAACCGTAATAAGTAAAATTGCTCTCATAATATGATACTGCAAAGATGACTAAAATTATGCCACAGGTTGCATTTTAAGTTGCCCGGCCCTTCATTTTAGGGGTATAGCTTAACAATTTGATAACTTTTAATTAAATTTTAACAGTTCGCAACCGTTAATTTTGCGCAAACAATCAGCAATGGACTTTAAAAACAATAAGATACTGATTGCAGAAGACGAGCCAGATATACTGGAAATCCTCCAGTTTAACCTGGAGATGGAAGGTTATACGGTAGTTACTGCCAAAAATGGGGACGAAGCCATTGCCCAAGCCAAAAAGCATCAGCCCGATCTGATCATTTTGGATATTATGATGCCGGGTAAAAATGGCATCGAAACGTGTAACTTGCTCCGCTTAAATCCCGCTTTTTCGCATACCCTGATTGTTTTTTTAACCGCCTTGAGCGATGAGGCTACAGAAATAAGGGGCCTGGAAACCGGTGCCGATGATTACCTTACCAAACCCATCAGCCCCAAAGTATTGGTGAGTAAGGTAAATGCCCTGTTCCGCCGTATCAACAAAGACGACAATAGCCTGCTACAATTTGGCGACCTGCAAATAGACAGGGAACGTTATATCATCATTAACCAAGGCAAGGACATTATCCTGGCCCGCAAGGAGTTTGAACTCTTGGCGCTGCTGGCTTCTAAGCCGGGCAAGGTTTTTTTACGCAACGAAATATTGAACCAAGTGTGGGGTACCGAAGTGATTGTGGGCGACCGTACCATTGACGTGCATGTGCGGAAAATCCGTCAAAAACTGAAGTTGGATTGTATTACCACCGTTAAGGGGGTAGGGTATAAGTTTGAGGTGTAAGTGGCCAATAGTCTTATTACAATCAGGTATATTTCAAAACTTCGCTTTATAGTAGTAGTTGGCACTTTTCGGTAGCCTTTTGTGTTACTTTTTTTCTTGTCAAAAAAAGTAACCAAAAAAGGACACCGCCGCCGATTACCCCCCGGCGGCGGTGGGTTCCCTGATTTGGCTTTTGTACTACTGTAAACTCGACTTCGGTATTTCTACAACAGAGCGAAGTTTATGAATGCTAAAATTTGAAATGCACCCATACAACCCACCAAATGCCCAATATGCCATAAATTGCACCTGATTGCCCATTGGCAGGGCATGGCAAAAAATTATGCTAAAGGCAAAAAACTTATCGCCCCAACAATTGGCCGCTTTAACGGCACTGATTATTTCATTGCCGGTAAGCTTGGGTTTTTGGGCCATTAACCATACTTGGTGGGTATGGGCCATTGCTTTTGTGGTGGTATATATGGGCAGTTTTGGCCTCATCCTTTACACCTTGCAGCGGTTCATCTACCGAAAAATAAAACTCATCTACAAGTTTATTTACCAAACCAAGGCCAGCAAACGGGAGGAGTTTTATTATAAAAACATCTTGCCCCAAAAAGGCATTGATGCAGTGCGGGAAGATGTGGAGCAGTGGGCCTTGCAGCGCAAAGCCGAGATAGAAGTGCTGAAAAAAAATGAAGCCTACCGCAAAGAGTTTCTCCAAAACCTGAGCCATGAGCTGAAAACGCCCATTTTTGCTATACAGGGATATTTGGAAACCCTACTGAATGGGGCATTGGACAATGCTTCGGTTAACAAAAAGTTTTTGCAAAATGCCGCTAAAAACACCGACAGGTTGGTAAACTTGGTAGACGATTTGGACGAGATTTCCAAGCTGGAAATGGGCGAGCAGCAACTGTACAGAAAGGATTTTATAATACAGGATTTGATGAAGGAAGTATTTGAATCGCTTTCTATCAAATCGGATGAAAAAGGGATACACTGCGTTATTAAAAAAGGCTGCGAACTTCCTTTGACCGTTTATGCCGACAAGGAAAAAATCAGGCAGGTGCTGATCAATTTTGTTGACAACGCCATTAAATACGGCAGGCAGGAAGGGATTATTGAAGCAAGCTTTTATAAACTGGATGGAGAGCGGGTACTTATCGAAATCAGTGATGAGGGCACCGGCATCAGCGAAGAACACCTGCCCCGCATTTTTGAGCGCTTTTACCGCACCGACCAGGCCCGCAACCGTAAAATAGGTGGCAGCGGATTGGGGCTCTCCATTTGCAAACACATCATCGAAGCGCATGGCCAAACCATCCATGTACGCAGCAAACCCGATGTGGGCAGCACTTTTGGCTTTACCTTACAGCAGGGCAAATAAATAGTGGAGCGTTTCTTTTTCCATAAACCATATAATCGGCTGTTTTAAAACATTAAGGGATTAAGGGTCATTAAGGTTCCCATGGAAGTTGTAAGATTTTGTCGGTACAGATTACTGCGTTGGGGAATCTTAGGCGATAACAAGCCTAACCCTTAATGTCTCTTAATTTCTTAATGGTTTAACTTCGCTTGGGTGTGTGAAAAACATGACTGCTTTTAATTACACCGGCTTTTCCCAATAAATGTATCTGAACTTCGTTTTATCATTTGCGCACCGTTTCCAACAACTGGCGGGCTTCGGCCGATAAGGCGGTGGAATAGTGCTGGCCATTTAATAAAAATGAAAAGTGCATGCACTGCACATCGTTCATCCTAAAATCAACATCCTGCAGCACCACGCCCCTTTTAAAATAATGCAGGGAGCCATCGTAGCCACATTTATATTGATCGGTGGCTTTGTTGCCGATAAATTGGGTGAGTTGTGCCATCTGCTCTTTGCTGCGCAGCACTTTTACAGCCACTACCGTATCCATCCTACCGTCGCCGGTATAATAGTTGATGGCTACACTGTCTGCATCCGTTACTTTTTCAATAAATGCTTTGTTGGTATTGTTGCAGGCAAATAAAGCCAAGGCCAATAGTAATGCGAGTATTGTTTTCATGCAACCGTATTTGAGATATAAGTTATGGAAGGTTTGTAGGTTGAAAGTCTAAGGTTGAAAGTTGAAAGTTTGAGGTTCTGTCAACTTTAAACCTTAGACCTAAAAAACTTTAGACTTTAAACAGCCCAACATTGAACAATCGAACAGTCAAACAGTTCGTTAGAACGGCGCATCCTCATCAAACTCACCATCGTTCATCTTGCTGCCCTTTTGTATATACAGTTTGGCACCGCCGTTTTCGATATCGCTGATGGGTTTCCAGCTTCCGCCGCCGCCCGCAGGTAATGAATTAGGTTGCGAACTACCACCCAAGAATCCGCCCCCTTCCTCAAACTCAATGAATTTTTGTATGTGCAGCAAGGCCTGCAATTTGATGGTTTCCAAGCTACCGTTACGGTGTTTGGCAATCCTTACGTGGGTTTCGCCCTTGTTGCTTTCGCCAAACTCGTTGGCCGTAATATCGTAGTATTCGGGGCGGTACAAGAACATAACCATGTCGGCATCCTGTTCAATCGCACCCGATTCACGCAAATCGCTCAACTGCGGCATTTTGTTGCCGTCTTTCCGCTTCTCCACTTCCCGACTTAACTGGCTCAGGGCAATAATCGGTATCTGCAATTCCTTGGCCAAGCCCTTTAAGTCGCGGCTAATTTTACTGATCTCCTGCTCACGGTTGGTTTGCTTATCGCTGCTGCCGCTCATCAACTGCAAATAGTCAATAATCACCAAACCCACATTGTGCTTGTTTTTCAAGCGGCGGCATTTGGCACGGAGTTCAAAAATATTCAGGGCCGCACTATCATCTATAAAAATAGGGGCACTGCTCAAGCGCTCAATACCCTTTTTGTACAATTGCTTCATTTCATGCTCTTCCAGCTTGCCACGGGTAATCTTTTCCAGCCATATTTCGCTCTCGGCGCTCAAAATACGCTGTACCAACTGTCCGCTGCTCATCTCCAAACTAAAAAAACCAACCGCCGTAGGTTTATTAGGGTTCATGGCCGCACTACGGGCCAGGTTAAGGGCAAAAGCCGTTTTACCCACGGCAGGACGGGCGGCCAAAATGATCAAGTCCGTAGGCTGCCAGCCATAGGTAATCTTGTCGAGCGAAGGAAACCCGCTCGTAACACCCGTAATATCATCTTGCCGGTTGCGCATCTCCTCAATACGGCTGATGGTTTTTACCAACACGGTACTGATATCATCAAAATTTTTGCGCAGGTGATTGTTGGTAATCTCAAACAGCTTGCTTTCCGCATCGTCCAGCATGTCGAACACATCCACACTGTCTTCATAAGCATCACCGATAATTTCACCGCTGATGCGGATCAGTTCACGCTGGATAAATTTTTGCAATATGATACGGCTGTGCGCATCTATATTGGCACTGCTCACCACCGCATTGGTTAGTTTACTTACATAATAGGGGCCGCCTACCACTTCCAGTTCTTCTTTAAACTTTAGTTCCTCCACCACCGTTAACAAGTCGATGGGCAGGCTTTTTTGCGCCAGGCTCTGCATGGCCCTATAAATACGCTGGTTGGCATCTACATAAAAACATTCGGGCTTCAAAATTTCCACCACGGTATCAAAAGCACCCTTTTCCAGCATAATGGCACCCAGCACGGCTTCCTCCAATTCTCTCGATTGGGGCGGTACTTTGCCAAACATCATGCTGTTCAAATCCAGTGATGGTTTGCGGCGTGCTTTGCTACGATCTTTATTAATTAACTCCATTTGCAATAAACAATTACTAGTAAGGGGCAAACCCAAAAAGTATTGGGGGGGCGTAAAAATATATTGGTGTAGGGTAATAAAAAAGTATAATAATCAGATAAAAACTGTATTGACCTGTTTTTTTGTAATTCGTTGTATGTTAAAAAATTATTAACATCGCTTTTTTCACATACCCACTCCGCCTTTATCCACAAAAATAAAATTCCATGCACACCCAATCACCCGATATTAACAGCCTTTTGCCGCTTTTCCACAATATAGCAACATTTAAACAATCTTTTGCACGATTTTTATCCCCCCATGCACAGTATTTACACAATGCCTTCTGTAATCCTTATTCAGCCTGAATAAGCTATCTTTGTCGCTCAACAAAAGGCGATTTAGCTGAATAAAAATATATGACGATTAGTTACAATTGGTTGAGCGAATACCTGCCAGTATCCATCGAGCCGGAAAAATTGAGCAGGATATTGACCTCCATTGGCCTAGAGGTAGAAAGTTTGGAAAAATATGAAAGCATCAAAGGTGGGCTGCAGGGCCTGGTGATTGGCGAAGTGATCAGTTGCGAAAAACACCCCGATGCGGATAAGCTTTCCATTACCCAAGTAAATATAGGTGAGGGCGAACCCCTGCAAATTGTTTGTGGTGCCGCCAATGTGGCCGCTGGTCAAAAAGTAGTGGTGGCCACGGTGGGCAGTATCATTTACCCCAGTACCGGCGAGCCCATGACGATGAAGAAGGCCAAAATACGGGGCACCGAAAGTTTTGGTATGATTTGCGCCGAAGACGAAATTGGCCTCGGCACTGGGCACGAAGGTATTTTGGTATTGCCCGAAAATGTTACCGTAGGCATGCCCGCTGCGGATTATTTTAAGCCCTACACCGATTGTATTTTCGAAATTGGCCTAACCCCCAACCGCATGGACGCCATGAGCCATTTGGGCACGGCCCGCGACGTTTGTGCTTGGCTCAACCACCACGATAAAAAAGATGCCCAAGTAAAAAGCCCTTTTAAAAATGGCTTTAAGGTCGACAATCAAGGCCGTCAATTTAAAGTGGTGGTGGAAAATGAAACGGCTTGCCCCCGCTATGCTGGCGTAAGCATTACCGGCGTAACGGTAAAGGAAAGTCCCCAGTGGCTGAAAGACCGCCTCAAGAGCATCGGTTTACGGCCCATCAGCAACATTGTAGATATTACCAATTTTATATTGCACGAAACGGGCCAGCCCTTGCATGCCTTTGATGCCGATAAGGTGCTGGGCGATACCATCCGGGTAAAAAACCTGCCCGAAGGCACCGCCTTTGTTAGCTTGGACGAAAAGGAAAGGAAATTGCACGCCGAAGACCTGATGATTTGCGATGGCGAAGACAGCCCGATGTGTATCGGTGGTGTATTTGGCGGACTGAATAGCGGCGTAAGCGATGCCACGGTAAATATCTTTTTGGAAAGTGCTTGGTTCAGCCCCATGAGCATCCGCAAATCATCCCTGCGCCATGGTTTGCGTACCGATGCGGCCACCCGCTTTGAAAAAGGCGTGGACATTGGCAATACGGTAAATGTGCTGAAAAGGGCCGCTTTGATGATACAGGAATTGGCCGGTGGCGAAATTGCCAGCGATGTGGTAGATGTGTATCCCAAGCCCAAAGCCAAAACCGAAGTACCGCTGAAATATCACTACCTCAAAAAACTGAGTGGCAAAAATTACCATATTGATACGGTGATTAAAATACTGCAATCGCTGGGTTTTGAACTGATTAAAGAGGGTATGGATGAGCTATGGGTGGCCGTGCCGCACAGCAAGCCCGATATCAGTTTGCCAGCGGATATTGTAGAAGAAATCATGCGGATAGATGGGTTGGACAATGTGGACATACCGGCCGCCATTACGCTTTCGCCTGCCGTAGAAACCTTGGCCCACGAAGCGGCTTATCAAGAAAAAACGGCCGGTTACCTTACAGGGTTGGGCTTTCATGAAATTTTTACCAACTCCATTACCAACAGTGCCTATTACAGCGAAGAAGTATTGGCGGGTACGGTAAAAATGCTCAACAACCTCAGTGCCGAACTGGACATCATGCGTCCTTCCATGCTGGAAACAGGATTGGAAAGTGTGGCGTATAATATCAACCGCAAAAATGGCAACCTGCAGTTGTTTGAATTTGGCAAAACCTACAGCACCACCGAACCCGGCAAGTATACAGAAGTGCATCATTTGAGCCTATTTGTTACGGGCCAAGTAAGTGTGGATAGCTGGACGGGCAAAACGGCCAAGGCAGATTTTTATTATTTAAAAGGTGTATGCCAGCGCATTGCCGAGCTGTTGGGCATCCCTTTTACGGGTTATACCGCAACAGAAAACGGCGTGGATGCGCTTTATAAAAATGAAGTGGTGGCGAGTATTGGCTTGGTAAGCAGCCAACGCCTGAGCCGCTTCGACATCAAGCAACCGGTTTTGTTTGCCGATTTTTATTGGGACAAACTGATGCAACTGAACAAAAAAATCAAAACCCAGCATCGGGACATCAGTAAATATCCGCCGGTAACCCGTGACCTTTCCATTGTGGTAAACAAAGCACTTGCTTACGAGCAGGTGGAAAAAGCCACGGCCGCAGCCAAGGTAAACAAGTTGACATCTGTTAATTTGTTTGACGTATTTGAAAGCGATAAATTGGGCGAGGGCAAAAAGTCCATGGCCATTAGCTTTACTTTTATGGACGAGGAAAAAACCCTTACCGATAAGGAGATTGATGGGATGGTGGGCAAGATTATTGCCAGTTATGAAAAGGAGCTGGGAGCGGAAGTGAGGAAATGAGGAAGTAAAGAAGTACGAACGTTGAATGACGAATGATAGAACGGGGTAATCCTCGTCATTCGCTATTCATCACTCGTCATTCATTATTCGTCATTTGGCGCCCTGCGTGACCCATTCGTCATTCATCACTTAACATTCGTCATTTCTTATTCATCATTTGGCGCAGAGCGCCACCGAGCCGAAGGCACGGCATCATTCAACATTCATCATTCGTCATTTGTAAATGGAAGAGCAATTCAAACGCATAAACGACAAACTGCAGCGGCTGGTAAAGCAATACCAAGCCTTGCAAAAAGACAATGAGCGGCTGAACCAATCGCTCAAAAACCATATTGACAATAATGCCCAACAACAGCAGCAGATAGAGGCGCTTACCCAACAGGTGTTGATACTAAAATCGGCGGCGGGGCAAATGGAGGAGGCGGATAAGAAAGCTTTTGAAAAAAGGATCAACCGCTACATTAAAAGCATCGACAAGTATATTACCTACTTAAGTGACTGACCCCTACAAATCAATCAACATGAGCGAACTCATTCCCGTAAATATCGTAATCGGCGACCGCACTTACCGCATCCGCATCATCCCTACGGATGAAGAGCAGGTACGCAAAACCCTTAAAATCATCAACGATAAAATTGTAGAATTTAAAACTCAGTTTGCCGGTAAGGACATGCAGGATTATGTGGCCATGGTACTGATATGGTATGCCACCCAAACACCCGGTCAAGCCCCCGTTATCAGCAACGAGCTGTCCGCTGCTTTGTTGAAGATGGAACAGCAGTTGGACGGGATGCTTTAGTGAATAATTAATAGTTAATAGGGAATAGTTGAGAGTTGAAAATTGAAAGTGGGGATACCGCAGGTTTGTGATTTCCGATTCCTAATAAAGTGCCAAAAGAGTACATAAGCTGACTGTTAATCATCCCATTAGCTCATTACCCAGCCCTGAATTAGCACACTTGCACATTTGCATATTTGCACATCTGGACATTCATCAGCACATTACCTCATTAGCTAATCAGCACATTACCTAGCCCCCGTTTGATTATACGGCAACGTAATAACAAAAGTGCTGCCCTTGCCCACTTCGCTGTGCACATCCAGTCTGCCATGGTTAAGCGTAATAAAGTCGCGGCAAATGGCCAGGCCCAGCCCCGTGCCCATTTCCTTATCGGTGCCCGGTGTGGTATAATAGTCATTGCTAAAAATCCGCATACGGTCCTCGGGCTTCATGCCAATACCCGTATCGCTCACCAGCACCCGTACATAATCGCCATCGGGCTCGGTACGCACCGTAACGGAGCCACCAGCTTGGGTAAACTTAATGGCATTGGATATCAAATTGCGAAAAACCGTCATCATCATATCCTGATCGGCATAGGCAAAAACGTACACACTGATCTGGTTGTTGAGGCTGATCTGCTTTTTATCGGCCTGTGCCCCCAGCAGTTTAAAAGTACCATTGATCATCTTTATCAAATCGATGGCTTGCGGCATCACCTTGTTTTCCTGAAACTGGTTGCGGGCCCAGTTGAGCAGGTTGTTCATCAGGTCGATGGAGTTGCTGATTTCTTGGTTGGCCTGCGGCGCAATGTTCGCCAAATCGTTGGGCGTGATAAGGCCCTTGTCCAAGGAGTCAAAAATATTTTTGATGGAATATACCGAGGTGCGCAGGTCATGCGAAATAATGGAAAACAGCTTTGTTTTTACATGGTTCAGTTCCATCAGCTCCACGGTTTGTTGCCGCAGGATGGCCGCTTTTTTGTTCAGCTCATCGCCCCTCGCCACAATTTCCCGGTTGCTCGCCTGCAATTGCTCATTTTTTTCCCGGATGGATTTTTCGTAGGCCCATACACTGTACTTGATGAGGAACATGGTGGCAAAAATCATGGCAAAGGCACTCACATAAGTAAAAAGGGAGAGGATAAAATATGCCGAGCCAAGCTGCCCAAAAATGGAATAATTGCTCAACTTAAAGTGCATCAGCAAAAAAATCAGCAGGCAATAAACAAAGGCCCGCATGATATTGGCCCGGCGGTGCAAAAAGAAAAAACAGAACATCATGTATAGTACCACAAACATTTCCAGCCCGGCATCCCCCGTGGCCCAGTTTACAAAAGCCAACAGCGGCGGCACCAAGATAAACGAACTGCGGGTGGCCGTTTTAAAATACTGCTGGTACATCAGCCACAGCATAAAAGGGAAGATCATAACCAAAAGCAGGTTGGCCAATAGGGCCGTATAGCTGAAATATCGGGGGGTAAAAGCCAGTATGAACAAAATACGGATAGTGGCCAAGCAAAAAGCCGTAAAGTTGAGCCGGTTAAAAATAACCACCCGTTTCTTTTCGTAATCAGGCAAATCCTCGGAGTATCCGTTGTACGAAATTTTTTGAAGCAGTGCGGTAATAATGCTCATACTTGTGTTGTAACGTTAACAAATATGGCATTTTTTCCTTAAAAACCCAGCTTGGCGGCCTTCAAGCGGCTTTTTCCCCTCGCTGTAGCCCTGCGTTATCGGTTGTTGCAAACGGTATTTTATGCTCAAAGCCATACCAAAGGGATACAAATTTTCGTTATCTTCGCCCATTAACCACTCAGCTATAAGTAATTATGGGTACAGAGAGGACATATTTTTTGAATCGTAAAAAAACAGCAATTCTAAATGGAACCGACAATACTTTCCATCATAATCGGTGCAATTGCCCTTATTGCGGGCATCGTACTGGGTAAATTCATTTTTGCCAAAAACACAAGAAAACAGGTTGAGGAGGCAGAGCAGCAAGCCCAAAACATCATAAAGGAGGCCGAAATGAGGGCCGAAACCCTGAAAAAAGAAAAACAACTGGAAGCCAAAGAGCGATTTGTGCAGTTGAAGGCAGAGCACGACAGGGAGGTGATGCAGCGCAACCAAAAGATCAACGAAGCAGAAAACCGGGCCAAGCAAAAAGAGCAGACCATCAACCAAAAAGAAGGGGCGCTTGACAAGCAGATCAAGGAAAATGAGGCCATCAAAGACAACCTGAACCGCCAAATTGAAGTAGTCAATATCAAACGTACCGAGTTGGAGAAGCACCAAGAAGAGCATATCCGCCGCTTGGAAAAGGTAGCAGGCCTATCTGCCGAAGAAGCCAAAGCACAGTTGGTAGAAAGCCTGAAACAAGAGGCCCAAACCAAGGCATTGGTGCTGCAACAGGAAATTATTGAGGAAGCCAAGCAAAAGGCCAACAAAGAAGCCCGCAAAATCATCATTCAAACCATACAGCGTACCGCCGCCGAACAGGCCATAGAAAATTCCATTACGGTATTCAACCTGGAAACGGACGAAATAAAAGGTTCGATCATTGGCCGTGAGGGCCGCAACATCAGGGCCATTGAAGCCGCTACCGGCGTTGACCTGATTGTGGATGATACCCCCGAAGCGATTGTGCTGTCTTCCTTTGACCCGCTGCGCCGCGAAATTGCCCGTTTGAGTCTGCAACGTTTGGTGGCCGATGGCCGTATCCACCCTGCCCGTATTGAGGAAGTGGTGGAAAAAACCAAAAAGCAGATTGAAGACCAGGTAATGGAAATTGGCGAGCGCACGGTGATTGAACTGGGCATCCATGGCCTGCACAAAGAACTGATCCGCATGGTAGGCCGTATGCGTTTCCGCAGTAGCTATGGCCAAAACCTGCTGATGCACAGCCGCGAAACGGCCAACCTTTGTGGAATCATGGCCGCCGAACTGGGCATGAACGCCAAACTGGCCAAAAGGGCCGGCCTGCTGCACGATATTGGTAAAGTGCCCGACGAAGAAACAGAATTGAGCCACGCCCTATTGGGGGCCAAGCTGGCTGAAAAATATGGTGAAAATGCAGCCGTGGTAAATGCCATTGGCGCCCACCACGATGAGATGGAGATGCAATATGTGATTTCGCCCATTGTGCAGGCTTGCGATGCCATCAGCGGTGCAAGGCCTGGCGCCCGCAGGGAAATCATGCAGCAGTACATCCAGCGCATCAAGGACTTGGAAAACTTGGCCATCAGCTACCCCGGTGTGGAAAAAGCCTATGCCATCCAAGCCGGTCGTGAGCTACGGGTAATTGTGGAAGCCGATAAGGTAACCGATCAAGACAGCGAAAAACTGAGCTTTGAAATAGCCCAGAAGATACAGAACGAAATGACCTTCCCCGGCCAGATCAAAGTAACCGTAATCCGTGAAAAGCGGGCGGTGAACGTGGCGAGGTAAGCCTGCTATATTTAAATTTTTATTCATGCCGGTTTAATAGCCGGCATTTTTTTGCCCATAGGCCAAAACAATATTATCTTTAACATCCGTTACTTAATGGTTACATAGTTAAAATTCCATCCGCTCATGAAGCAAACGGTACTTTTTATCTTTTCTTGCCTTAGTTTTTTTGTACTAGTTGCCCAGCCACAGATAACCGGATTTTCCCCTAGTACTGGCCCAATTGGCACTCCAGTAACCATCACCGGCAGTAATTTTAGCCCCACGCCATCAGCCAATATCGTTTTTTTTGGTGCGGTAAGGGCCAATGTAACAGCAGCATCTGCCGCATCGCTTACAGTATCTGTACCTTATGGCGCCACTTACGAGCCTATTACGGTTACTACGGGTGGGTTGACAGGGTTTGCGAGCAGGCCGTTTGTGGTTACGTTTACCGGGGGAGATAATGCTTTTACTGCTGGATCTTTCGGTCAGCCTTACCATCATCCGGTAACAAACAACGTCAACTTCGGGCTCGTTTCTAAAGATTTAGATAATGATGGAAAAACAGATATTGCAATCATAAATTATATTGCCGGATATTGTAAAGTGTACAAAAATCTCAGCAATAACAGTAATATTATACTTCAAACAGTAATTAATCCGGGGGGGGTGTCAGGTAATGACAATTTCTCATTTGGCCCAAGACCAGTTGATGTTGTGTCAGAAGATATTAATGGCGACGGCAAACCCGATTTAATTACAATAAATTCACCGATAACCCCCAATAACCCGGTTGATTCAGTGTCAATTTTATTAAATAATAGTACTGTTGGGAATATCGCTTTCCAGCCATATATAAGTTTCCCGGTTGGCAAACAGCCAAAAAGGCTGTGTGTGCAAGACCTGGATAATGATGGCAAACCCGATATTACAGTGGCATATCATACCTTTGCCACTCAGGGCAGCTTTCCGGGATCAGGGATAACTGTATTAAAAAATACAAGTTCTAATGGGAATATTTCTTTTAGCAGAACTGACTATGTAACCGGTCTTCAGCCAACTGATATTGTTATTCAGGATATTGATAATGATGGCCTGGTTGATATGCTTACAGGCAATATAGCTAATTCAGATGCCGGAATATCAATCTTTAAAAATATATCCACCACCGCTGGTATTTCTTTTGCAGGAAGAATTGATTTAAACACCGGCTTCAAATCCGACAAAGTATTATTGGCCGATATAAATAATGATCAAAAACCAGATTTAATAGCCTCCAGCTACAATGACAGTATGGTTTATACAAAAAAAAACACTTCAATTGTTAATGTAATCTCATTTGATATAAATACGGTTTTTGCATTATCCTCCAATAGTTATCGCATAAATACAGCCGACTTAAACGGGGATGCCAGGCCTGATATTTGTGCAACAACATGGAATAACAGCCTTGAGGTTTTAAAGAACACAACAGCAGTAAACAATATCACATTTGCACCAAGAGTTAAGTATTCCTACCAATTATTTGGCAAAATGGTTTTGAGTGATATACAAGGGGATGGAAAATTGGATGTAATAGCATTAACTCCCGGATCAGCAGCCTATGAGTTCTTTGTTTCTAAGAATAAAACAAATGAAGTCTCAATTGCAAACATAAACCCGGCCATTGGCGGTTACGGCACAAGTGTGTACATAACCGGGACAAATTTCACCAATGCATCATCAGTCAGGTTTGGCAATCAACCAGTATTATCTTTTTCCATTATTTCTTCTGATAGTATCGTAGCTGTTTTAGGCAACGGCATACCCGGATCGGCTCTGTTTGTTACAACACCTTTGGGTACTGATTCATTAAACGGATTCAGTTATATTCAGCGGCCAATCATCACTTCATTTGCACCCACTAGTGCCGGTACTGGTGACTTGGTAACTATCACTGGTAATAATTTTGACATAGCTGATACAGTTAGTTTTGGGGGGAAACCCGCCCAATCATTTACCATTATTTCACCAACCGTCATTAAAGCGGTAGTGGGCAGGGGTGCTTCCGGAAAGGTTAAAGTCAGTAACCCCGGTGGCAAAGACTCACTTTCAGGTTTTGTATATATTCCTCGGCCCGTCATTTCTTCTTTTACGCCTCAATCAGGCGGGGCAGGGTCTTTGATAACTGTTGCAGGATTTAACTTTTCAGGTACATCAGCCGTTAGTTTTGGAGCTACTCCTGCAAATACTTTTACGGTTGTAAACGACTCTGTTTTAACAGCAACTGTTTCCAACGGGGCTTCAGGTTATTTAAAAGTAACAAACGCATTTGATTCAGACAGTTTATATGGGTTTAATTTTTCCCCACCACCCTCAATCAGTTCATTTACTCCGTCAAGCGGCAGTGCAGGAAACCCGGTATATATAACAGGAAATGGTTTTACAGGGGCAACACAGGTTTTCTTTGGCAATGTTGCTGCCAATTATTTTTCTATAAATTCAGATTCCCAAATAACAGCATATCCCGGTTCGGGTGCAAGCGGGTACATAAAAGTAATTAGCCCTGGCGGCAGGGATTCATCTGCGGGATTCACCTTTATATATCCCCCGGTTATCAATTCTTTTAGCCCCCCAGCAGCTTTTGCAGGAACTACTGTTTCAATACATGGCAATCATTTCAACACCACCTCCGCAGTAAGCTTTGGCAGCAATCCTGCTGATTCATTTATAATTGTTTCTGATACACTTATCCATGCTGTTGTAGCTTCAGGCAGTTCGGGTAATATTACCGTAATCAATATTGCAGGCTCAGCAAATGCTTCAGGCTTTGTATATTTATCCCCACCTGTAATATCCTCTTTCACCCCGGCAGATGCTCCGGCAGGAAATACTGTGACAATTTACGGCTCCTATTTCACTAATATAACCGCAGTAAGTTTCGGAGGTGTTCCGGCAGCTTCTTTCGCTGGTATTTCCGACAATGAGATCAAGGCCGTTACCGGCAGCGGTTCATCAGGCAGCATTATCGTTGCAACTCCATTGGGCTCAGATACCATATCCGGCTTTACGTTTATACCGCCGCCCCATATTTCCTCATTTGCACCATTAAGTGGCGGCTCAGGCGATACCATCACCATTACCGGCAACAACTTGCTTAACACAAGCGCTGTTAAACTTGGTGGTGTTGCTGCCGCATCATTCACGGTACTATCAGCAACGGTTATTAAAGCGGTTATCGGCTCCGGCGCATCCGGCCCAATAAAAATAACCACCCCAGGCGGCACAGATTCGTTGGCAGGGTTTACTTATATACCACCACCTGCCATTAGCTCTTTTCTACCTACAGCAGCGGCATCTGGTTCAATGATTACCATAAAAGGCACAAATTTCACCGGCACGACCATTGTTACATTGGGCGGTACAGCTGCAGCCTCATTTTCAATTATAAACGACAGTACCATTACAGCCATAGTAGGTAATGGGTCTTCGGGCAGCATCAGCATTACCAATAAATATGGCAACAGCAGTTTGGCGGGCTTTACGTACTTGCCGCCACCCTTGGTCAGTTCGTTCAGTCCTACAACAGCCGCCACGGGCGCTACAGTTACCATCACCGGCAATCATTTCTCCAATGCTACGGCAGTAAGCTTTGGCGGAGTATCGGCTACATCCTTTACCGTAATTTCGCCTACTAGCATCAGTGCAGTGGTTGGAAACGGGGCTTCGGGCAATATATCAGTAACCACTCCATATGGAGTTGGCACAAAAACTGGCTTTACCTATTTACCGCCACCATCAATCACCTCCTTTACACCGCAAAGCGGGTCATTCGGCACAACCATTACCATCACCGGCAGTAACTTTGCTAACCCTGTTACAGTAACGATTGGCAACATCCCAGTTGCAGCAACAGTTATAAACAGCAATACGATTCAGGCTACGGTGGGGGCTGTGGCTTCGGGCAACATAATGGTCTCTAGCAATAACGGTATGGCATCTATGGGCGGTTTTGCCTATCTGCCATATAGGAAATACGTAACCCAAACCGGTGCTGGCCTCAAAACGGGCAACAGTTGGGCCGATGCTTGGAGTGACTCCCTTTTTGCGGCCAATATTTATAACCAGGCTGCTGGTACTGAAATATGGATTGCCAAGGGCACGTACAAGCCCAACCGGAACGAAAACGGGGCCATTGCGGGCGATCCGTCGCTTACATTTTCGGTGCCCAACGGCGTAAAATTGTATGGTGGGTTTGCAGGCACAGAAACAACCTTTGCAGATAGGGTACCCATCTTGATACATACTACCAATAAGACAAAGCTATCGGCCGATATTGGTACAATTGGCTTTCAAGGAGATAATCCTGGCTTTGCGGTTAAGCTAACAAATTGTACAAACAGTGAAACATTGGACGGCTTGACCATATCTGATGCTACGCAAACGGGGATTAGCATTCATATTACAACAGGGATGATTGCGCCACCGATGGTTAACAATTGTATTATCCAAGACAATTATCCCAACGGTAGCACAGGAGGCATTGAGGTAAATGGCAGTGGTGCCAGTTTCTTTACCACAACGAATAGTTCGTTTAGAAATAACCGTGGGTATAGTGGCGGGGCAATTAAGGTCATTGGTTGCACGCTGCGGGTAAGCAATTCGGTATTTTATGAAAATGCCAACCAACCAAACCTATTTAGTGCTTCCAATAGCATCTTCTTTAGCAATGGCACTGGCAGTGTTACCAATTGCACTTTTTTTGGCAATCGCTCCAATACTATATCAACAGTAATCGGACTGCAAAACTTACAGGATTCCGTATTCATCAACAACAGTATATTTTGGAAAAATTATGATTTTAGTTCCGTGGCCACTAATAACATCAATGTTATTTCGGGCAGTAATATGGCAACAGTAAAAAATTGTCTGTTCCAAAATCAGACCCTCGGCACGGCACCTGCGGTACTACTCAATTCTTTTAGCCAAGATCCATTTTTTGAGGGCGAAACCAATCCCGCCGGTTCGGATGGCCTAATGAATACGGCCGATGATGGTCTGCGCCTTACCACTTGCAGCCCCGCCATCAATAAAGGCAACAATAGTTTTGTAGTGGGTTTGACAAAAGATATTTTGGATAATCCCCGCATTTTTGGAAGCTTGGTTGATTTGGGAGCCTACGAAGTGCAACAGAGCGCCACTACGGGCATCAACGTACAGTCCCAGCCCGTCAACCTTACCGTTAATACTGGCGACACAGCACAATTATCTGCCGCTGCAACGGGTGGCACAATCGGGTACCAATGGCAAACGTTTAATGGTAGCAATTGGATAAACCTTGTGTCCGATACCGTATATAACAATGTACAATCGCCGCTGCTGCTGATTAACAACGTACCTTTTGCTCTTAATGGAAAAAAATACCGCTGCCTTTTCAGCAACCAATTCTGTAGCGGCTACCAAAGCAACGAAGCCGTGTTAACGGTACGGCAGCAGGAAATAGTAACACTTTGCCCTGGCGGCGGTACTACAATACTCGGTACAATACAGGGCAATCCCACAGTAATAACTACTGAATGGCAGGTCGACACGGGCACAGGATACCGCCCCATTGTGAACAACGCCAACTATAGCGGTACCACTACATCCACTTTACAGCTCATCAACATACCTTCTAATTGGTACGGCTACAAATACCGTTATTTGGTAAACGGTAGCATCTACAGCCAAGTTTTTCAGTTGAAATTTGCCAGTAGGTGGACGGGCACCGCCAACAACAGTTGGGAAAATCCCGCCAACTGGAGCTGTGGCCAAGTGCCCGATGGCAACACTGATTTAACCATTGATGTTACCACCAATGGGGGTGTCCCCTCTCCGTCTAATGTAATAGTTGGTACCAACAGCATTTGCCGCAGCCTCACCGTTTTGTCAGGGGGTAATACCGTTACGGTGCTGCCGGGCTTTACGTTAACGGTGGTGCGGTAACCATCCCCACTGCTGATATTCCATTTATGCAAGGCCTATTTTTGGCTTGCATACTGCGTGTTGCTGTTATCTAACAACGCATTTGGGAATATGATCAATTTTTTTACATTTTAATTACACATTTTAGCAAATAGTGTATTAACTTAGCATCAGTTTTCATAGGGTACGGATTAAAAACGGGGCGAAGTTTCCACTTCAGCCCTTTTTTTACGCCCTCCACCAAGAAAAAATATAAACTAACCCTTAAGGGCTTGCCCACTTTCAATTTTCAATTCTCAATTTTCAACTCTGCCCTACCCAATAAAAGGTATTGTACAATTCCATCAATAACCTACTTTTACTTTACAAAACGAATATTATGCGCTCCATTATTTTTGTGCTATTGGCCATTGTTCAACTGTCGGTAGCTGCACAAACCACAACAACCAAGCCTGTAACCAATGCTGCAACCGCCACCTGGCTCAGTCATACCGATGCCACTACGGGCATAACGGTTAAATATCCCAGTACTTGGCGGCTCAAAACCACCAACCCCAAAAGCCCCATCGTATTGCATGCACCATCGGAAGGCGATGCCGACGAGTTTTCAGAAAACATCAATTACGTTGTAAGGGATTTGCCGGCCGACCAAAAAGTAACATTGGCCGACATCTCTATGTCGGTACGCAATAGCCTTACCAATGTGGTGGATGATTTTAACCTCGAATACGAAAAAGACTTGCAATGGTTGGGCGTTAAGGCCGTTGAATTTTCTTATACCGGTACTTCTAAAGGAGCAAATGCAGGCTTTCAAATAAAACTGTTGCAGCGCATCGCCCTTGTAAAAGGCAAAATGGTGTTGGCCACTTATTCGGCCCAAGATGGTAAAGAAGATCCGAGCAGGGCCGATGCGATTAAGATCATTAACTTGACTACGCTGAAAAAATAAATCAGGATTTTTGGGACACGGATTAGGAAGGATTGCACTAATTACACGGATTTTTTGGGGGACGAATTAGGAAGGATTGCAAGAACCTGCCTGACGGCAGTCAGGTTACACGGATTGGTTGGAACACGGATTAAGAAAGATTGCACGAACCTGCCTGACGGCAGTCTGGTTACACGGATTTCTTTTGCCGCAGGTACCCTTTGTGATAAAGACGAAGAGGGTTTATACAATCGGATTTACCCAGACAATATCAGCCGCCGGGGGAATGATGCAGTCAGGTATTGCCCGCCGGAGACACGAAGACAGGGCACGACATTATTAATTATTCATTATCACTAGCGTTTTGATGTTATTATAATAAGTTCTTTGAAAATATTGTCAGTATTGGGTTTGCTGGGATTTTGTATTGGAAACGATTTGAATTTTTGAAAACTTTGGATTTTTTAACCCATTGATTTTCAATCATTATGAACGGGGGC
>CALSBI010000014.1:0-171207 GCA_943373145.1 Chitinophaga pinensis | reverse complement strand
TACATTTGAAACGTAGAATAATTGCGTTTAACGTATAATTTGTACGTTTGCGCAGCTAAAAGCCAAAACAATATGATTAAGGAAAAAATACTCAGCAATATCAAAACCATCCGCGAAGCCAAAGACCTGAGCGGCGAGTACCTAGCTGCGCAGATGGGAATCACCCAAGCCACCTATAGCCGTAAGGAAAAGGGCGAAATAGATTTTAGCCTGAACGACCTACTGAAAGTGAGCGAAGTGCTGGAAGTGCCGATGGGCAAATTGGTGGATCAGGATTTGGCGAAGATTATTACGCAAAACAACACGGAATTTCACGACCATTCAGCGGGTAATCAAAATATTATTGAGCATCAAACGGTTAGCGATGAGGGGTATAAAGTAGCGATTGACAATCTCAAAGAGGAGGTTACTTATTTGCGGGGGCAGGTGGATAGGTTGATGGATAAGTTGGGGGGATAGAAGCCTTTGCCAGCACCACACCGTTACCATCAGCCCATTATTACATCATCTCATTAGCTAATTATTGCCCCATGTCCGATACCCCCACCATACAGTACCAACCCGGCACCCACAGGGGCCAGCCGGTGATATGGTTACCATTTGCATACAATGCCGCATTTACCGCCCAAATAAAAAAGCTGCCGGGCGCCAAATGGAGCCAAGGGCAAAAATGCTGGTATGTGCCGGATACGGAGGGGTATAGGGCGCAGTTTGGGCTGGCGGCACAATCAACGGCTGTTGCAAAATTGGATTGCAGTAGCAGCCCCAAGCCCGCAGCCGCCCAACCCCGTAAAGTACAAACCGTAAAGGCCAATGCCACCCAACAATACAAGATAAACGGGCATGTGCTGCCGGCCATGAAGCAACAGTTGGTATTGAAAGCCTACAGCCCCTCCACCATTACCACTTATATTAATGAAATGGGGGCTTTTTTGGCCACCATTAAAAATACGGCAGCCGATGGCTTTACGGTGGAAAGGCTGAAAGACTATCTGCATTACTGCCTTGAAACGCTCAAGCTAAGCGAAAATACCCTGCACAGCCGCATCAATGCACTCAAGTTTTACTATGAGCAGGTGCTGGGAAGGGAGAAATTTTTTTGGGAGGTGCCAAGGCCGAAGAAGCCCCAGCAACTGCCCAAACTGCTTAATGAAGATGAGCTTGGCCGGTTGTTCAATGCGCTTAGCAATAAAAAGCACAAGGCCATGCTGTTTACCGCATACAGTGCCGGACTGCGGGTAAGTGAAATTGTAAGTTTAAAACTCAGCGATATTGACAGTAAAAGAATGCAGATATTCGTGGGGCGTGCAAAGGGTAAAAAAGACCGGTACGTAAACCTTAGCCCGGTATTATTGGATATACTTCGCAAATACCTTACCGAATATAAACCAAGGCCAAAAGAATACCTGTTTGAGTCTGAACAAACCCATACCAGCTACCCTACCCGCACGGTACAGCAGGTATTTGCCAATGCCAAACAAAAAGCTGGCATCAAAAAAGAGGTGGGCATACATAGTCTGCGGCATAGTTTTGCCACCCACTTACTGGATAAGGGAACGGATATACGATACATCAAAGACTTGCTGGGCCATTTTGACATAAAAACAACCGAACGCTATCTGCACGTAAGCAAGCAGCGGTTGGTTAACATTGTAAGCCCATTGGATGACCTTTTTAAAAAGGAAAAGATAGATTGGTAAAAGTGGATTGTACTAATAACAATACAAAATGTATAACACTAAGTGGTTGATAATCAATGGCAAATTTTTAGTTTGTGTTACGCATAATAGCATATATATTTGTGTAAGCAGCAATTATATATGCACCCTAAGTATTCAATCATATTTTTCTTATTGACACTTGCCCTTACAGCTGCAGGACAACAATTACCTGAAGGGACATTTATTTATTCGACAGGTTTTACTCACGAAGAATTTACATTTAAGAGCAACCAAAGTTTTGAATACAAATTTTCATCTTGCACAGGTGGTCAAGAAGGCATAGGTACATACACTTTAAAAAAGGGGAAATTGCTTTTGGTGTTTGAAAATCCAAGCAACAAACCTTTACCAAAGGCATTTTCACTGATTAGACAGGCGACACAAAACGACACTTCATATTTATCGTTTAGATTTTTTGACCAAAAAGACACAACTTCAGTAGAAGGAGTAATCGTAAAATTCAAAAATAAATCTAATGGCAAAATATATGGTACGCAAAGTAATTCTGTAGGACAGGCAACTCTTAAAATAAAAAATACCGACTTGCCATTAGAATTTGACATTAGCTATATTGGTGTGAAATCAAAGTCAATTAGGGTTGACACAAGCGGAAATTATTCAATAGTATTTCCTTTGAATTTTGAATTTTTACAACTACTTGGTAAAGGAGACACGTTGCAATTTATTATTGACGACTTTGACGATGATGAGCTTGTAGTAAAACCAGTTAAAGAAAAAGAATTTCGGACGTTCACAAAAAAAGACGAACAATAACTGCTGCTTACATTGGGTTTGGCGCTATACGGGCGGAAGAAAGATCAACCAGGCAGTTTGGCTTTATTGGGCATTGGTTACGGGGTGACGTTTTTCAAAACAAGGTTACGTTTACATTCATAATTTCGTTTCTTTATTATCATTTTCGGGTGGGCGGACACAGCTACAATTCCCGTACAGCCCCAAGCCCCGCCCGTTAGTGGCAAGTGCAATGAAACATTTCGTTACCATATTAATCATTCTATTTGGACACCATTCCTATGGACAAAAGACATCTGACACATGTCTGACTGAAAGACAATTTCACGACCTGAAGTATCGAATATCTTATCTGGTAGACAAAAACAGAACTCAGCAATTTCAAATTCATTTATTAACTGACTTAACCCGAATTGACACGGTTCATAAATCTGACGATTCTTTAGTAATTAAGTATTTCGACAAAACAGAAAAGCTCATAAGAAAACAGAAAAAGCGGCTAAAAAATGGTTGCACAAAAGACTCTCTGTTGATTCACTATAATAAAGACGAACTTGAAGAGTATATTGAAAATTGGAGCTCAAGTATATGTGACGCAGACACAACCGACAAAGAGAACATGTATTTTATTTACAAAAACTCTTATTCGAGATATGAGTATGACTCACTTAAAAGGGTGACGAAATATGTATTTCATATATCAACACCTATGACAAGACGAATTTTAAATACTTACGACAAAGAAGGGAAAAAGTCAAGTAAGACAATTGCAATTCGAGACGAAGAATTTTGGGACTAAAGCACCATGCCACTAACATTGCGTTTTGTGCAAATGTGGCGGCACAAAGCCCAATGAGCAGCGGTTCACTGTTGGGCTGAGGTTCGGGCAGAAGAACATAGCCTAGCTTTTGGTTCTTATCATTATCATTTATATCTTTATTCGGCTTTAGTTCCGGGCTGAATGGAATTCTAATTCCACACCTGCACAAAGCGCTACCGTTGGGCGCAATTTTCAGCCATCTTTTAAAATTTAAAATGACTTTACTCAATGTAAGTTTTGGAATATATGCTTTCTTACCACAAGGTTGGCTTTTCATGGCATTTGTAATCATATTAGAATGCTATGTTCTATCAAAATTGCTCTCTAAAAAATGGTATGACAAACGAATATATTGGACAGTTGTTGCTTCGAATCTTATAAGTGGCATTATTGGTATCGTAGTTTCTATCTTTCTAAATGGCGGATGGTGGATGGTAGTCTGGTTTCCATGGGTAAGCAGTAATGAAGTCGACTTATCGAACCCTAATTCCAAAAATAGCTTGATAATATTTTATGTGGCTGCTTTCGTCTTGACATTATTAATTGAAACCCTAATTAATATAACTCGACTAAAAAAACAATATCCAACTCAGAAAATTATGTCTGCAACCATTATTTGCAATGTTATTAGTTATGTCATTGGTTCATTTGTTTTGTATGCATATAGCTTCAAATGACTTAAACTGCGCCCAACATGGGGTTTTATGCAAGTTGGGCTTGACAAACTTAGCTTCAATAAATTGCAAAGCCAGGCATTGGTTCGGGCTGGACAAACACCGCTGGTCATTTGTTCTTAACTTCAGCAAAATATTTACAATCAGCAGTGGCCCGGGCAGACGGAATTCTAATTCCCAACAAGCATAAAGCCCTGTTCGTTGTGCGTCAGCTTAATTGACATCTATGCTAAACAAGAAATATTTCGATAGAGGTATAATTTTGACAATAATCACGGTTGCTCTTTCGGCACTGCAATCTTTTTTACTTCATGTTGGGACAACTGACTTTGGTCACAATTATTTTTCAGTTTATTTTTTTGTTGAGATTTTTATTTTACTATTAACCATAGTCACGGGCCTGCGACGAAAAATTGAAGGAATAGCTTTCCTTTTTGCTTTCCTTTTTGAAATAATTTGGTTCTTCATTAACGAACGACCAATTAGTCCGGACGTCTTATTAATGCTCATTGTGGGTGTGACCAGAATTTATATTTTTGTTTTGCTTTTAAAACGTCTGACAAAAGTTAATCATTTACTTAAGTGACAAAAGCAAATCAGACCTTGACAAGCCGAACGCACAACATTGGGTTTGCTGCAAGGCTGGCAGGACATTGGAGCAATTGGGCATTTTATCGCTGTTGTGCTTCATCTGGGCTGGACAAACATAGCTGGGCTTTTGTTTGTTAACCTCTACTTTTATATCTTTAATCAGCAGCGACTGTGGGCGTACGTTTTTCAAATTCAACACCTGCATAAAGCGCTGCCCGTTGGCGGCTATTGCTAATTGACAGCATTGGTTAAATGGCGATTTGATGTATTTAAGTAGAAGCGAAAACAACTATTCTAATTTGCCACAATCAATTTATAAAGATATGAGATTAACATCTAAGGTATTATTAACTTTATTGATAACAACAATTGTAAGGTGTAATACACAAAAGCCGGAGGACAAAATTAAGCAGACGGTGAATAAAACCAATACGGATACAGACAGATTAAAAGAGAAACGCCCTCCTGCAGTTGTAACTGATAATCTCAAAATAGAACATCTGACTTCTATACTTGGAGCTTTTTCTATAACCAAAACTGTACTTGGACATTATCAGCT
The DNA here is from genome assembly GCA_943373145.1 of Chitinophaga pinensis. Taxonomy (GTDB): domain Bacteria; phylum Bacteroidota; class Bacteroidia; order Chitinophagales; family Chitinophagaceae; genus Ferruginibacter; species Ferruginibacter pinensis_H. The sequence continues at coordinate 166,089 of CALSBI010000014.1, read as the reverse complement.
ATTAAAAAACGATACTGATGACGAAACTCAATTGCTTAAATTGATGATTGGACTCTGCAAAGAAAGAAGTATAGATAGCCAACTCATAAGGGGTCTTCAAAGGGTACATGCTGATTTGATTGCATACCAAAAGGATAAAGGAGAGACATTGACTCTAGATAAATATGACTCAACGAAGAAGAACTGTGAGGAATATGTACAAATGGTATTTGTAAGTTTTCCTTGTTTTAGAAAGGGTGGCGATGGCAGATACTATTATCATTCAAATTCGGATAAGTAGTAACAGCCGCTAATAGAATTATTGCCGAAATGGGGCTGAATATTTGAGCAATCAGCAGCGGCAATTCTGCTGTACTTCGCTTGGGGCTTGAGGTTCAATGTTCAGCTTTAGTACTTAACTTTATCAAAATATTTTAAATAGGTAGCGGTTTTCGGCAGGCGGAATACAAATTCTCAACCCGCATAAAGCCCTGCTCGTCAGCTGTAATTTTATGATAAAATTCGTTTTCATATTTATAACTGTAACATTAGTTTGTGTAAGCTCATTTGGACAGACAAAGAAAGATAGTCTTTATGTCTTTGTGGGAAAGAAGATTGAGGTTATCGGTTTCAAGCAAAAACTTGATACTAACGAAATTCCATTTGACGCAGCCTTCAAAGCAAAATATGAAGTCATTCAAAATTTATATGGCAATTATAATAAGGACACAATAGAGTTTGAGGCATACGACCATTATGGCAAGCCTGCATTTTCGAATTATGACTATGTTTTACTTTTTGTTTCAAACTATAATGGTAAACTCTATCACGAAAAGTATCAATACTTTGACGTTTATAAAACAACAAACGGACGATGGGCAAGCGGTTATGCCGTTCGTGACTATGGACATTCTTACAATAAAAACACTACAATAAAACCAGAAAAAATTGGTTTTGTTGAGGAAGTCTCCTATAAAATAAGAAGTCGGAATAAACAAGAAATCGAAACTAACTTTCCAAGTCCTTACTGCAAAGTTGAAAATAATATGGCTATTGTAGTATGGGGTAATTACATTGAGCAATTATTTGAGTTAAAAAAGACTGGCATATTGAAGGCAAGAGGCTTCTTTGATTAAAAACTACTGCCAACATTGGGTTTGCTGCCATGCTGGCTGACATAATAGCAATCGGCTGTATATTCCTATTTGCTATTATCGGGCGGGACGTATGGCAGGGTTTAACGTCAAGCCGGTTGTAAAGTCCGCCTGACCAGCCCGCCTCCCGGAGGGCAGGCCAGTCGGGCAGGCCTACCTACTGTAGTGTCTTGCTGGGTTAATGTGTTAGGCAGGTAAGTGTATGCGGGCAAAGACACCACAAGGAATTTTTTTTACATCACCGGGCTGTAGTTCCCCCTGCACAAACACATTTCCGGATTAATCCCTAACTTCAACCAAATAAAATGAACGGCAGCGGTTGGGGCAGACGGATTACTTCGAGCCTGTTAACCGATATTGTATAACTACCCCAAAAAATAGTAAAACAAATTGAACTAAATGAAGCAGAAAGAACTTTCAGTATTATCGGACCAAGAACTGTTGGACGAAGCCAAAAAAATGAAATCATTTTCCATTACGAATGCTTTCATCATCGGATTTTTAGTTGGGATTATAGTTTACAGTTTTGCCAAAAACAGTTGGGGCTTGCTTACTATAATCCCGTTGTATATCGTGTATAGAATAGTGAATGATCCCAAAAATGTAAGATATAAAGCATTGGAAAAATTATTGGAAGAGCGAAAATTGAAATAAACAGCATAAGATTGAGCATTTGTAAGTTTTTCGTATTTTGGGCATGGAAGGGAAACTTTGTCGGGAGAGCCTGCTAGGTAGCAGGATATAAAAACTTATGTAACAAAAAGAATACAAAAATGGATCGTAATGCAAGGGTATATAAAATGTCTTTTGCCAGTGTGTATCCGCATTATATCACCAAAGCGGAGAGGAAGGGGCGTACCAAAGCCGAAGTAGATGAAATTATATACTGGTTCACCGGGTACAACGAAAAATCGCTGCAAAAGCACATCGACAAGAAAACGGATTTTGAAAACTTTTTCGGGCAAGCACCGCAGATTAACTCCAATGCTTCCAAAATTACCGGTGTTATTTGCGGCTACCGGGTGGAGGAAATTGAGGACAAACTCATCCAGCAGGTTCGGTATTTGGATAAATTAATAGATGAATTGGCGAAGGGCAAAAAGATGGAAAAGATTTTACGGCAATAACCTAAAATATTCAGTACATAAATAAACATACAATGAAAACAGTATCAATCGCAGCGATTTTCCTCATCTTTTGCAACTTTAGTTTTGGTCAAAAAGGCACAGATACCATTAGAATCAAAAAAACATTTGGCGGCTACAAGTTTTACATAAGCACAAGCAAGTTGAACATGGAGGAGCTAAAAATAGTATTGGAATCAAATACGCTAGCCTATCAGCAATTGAAGTCGGCACAATCGGCCAATACGGTAGCCTCCATTATCGGCGGCATCGGCGGTGTTTTGGTGGGCATCCCCATCGGAACGGCCATCGCAGGAAAGGATGCCAATTGGGTGCTGGCAGGCATCGGTGCAGGGCTGATTGGGGTATCCATACCTTTTAGCACAAAAGCTAACAAGCTTGCCAAAAAAGCGGTAAGTACTTATAACAGCGGGCTCAGATCGGGCTCCTTTTGGAACAGGAGCGAGTTGCACCTTTCCATAGCTGGTAATAAAATTGGGCTCACCCTTCAATTCTAAAAGCAATGATTGGGCATTAGGCGGCCTTTCGCCAAGCCCCATACAAAATCACATGCATACCTGATAAGCGTCATATAACCTTGTTGCTATTAAAGAGTACATTCGTTCTTACATACAGTAGCTGTATAAAAGATGTAATATGCTCAAGTATTTCTTTCTTTTTTTGGTGATTGTTCATGGCTTAATACATATCATGGGATTTTCCAAAGCCTTTGGATATGGCCATTGGCAACAACTTACCAAAGCAATATCCAAACCTATGGGCATATTGTGGCTCACTGCCTGTTTATTACTATTGGTGGCGGGTATTAGCTTTGTAACAAAAAAGGAATGGTGGCCCATGCTGGCCATCGGGGCGGCAATCGTTTCACAGATTGTCATCATCAGCAGTTGGAAGGATGCAAAGTTTGGTACCATTGCCAATATCATTTTAGTAGCAGTGGGTATTGCCGCCTGGGCTTCGCAACGCTTTGAGCAAGATTTTATAGCTGATGTAAGACGCAATTTGGCCACCAATAACGCCATAACTGGCAGTTTGGTTACAGAGACGGCAATTGCCCACCTGCCGCCACCGGTACAACAATACCTGCGCTATAGCGGGGCGCTCAACCAACCTCAAGTGCACAATATGCGCATTGTGTTTGAGGGCCAAATGCGGAGCAAGGGCAAAAACTGGTTCCCTTTTACAACGGTGCAGTATAACTTTTTTGGAAAACCGACCCGCCTGTTTTTTATGAAAGCAACCATGTTTGGCACCACGGTACCGGGCTATCATCGGTATGAAAATGGCCAGGCCTCGATGGATGTTAAATTGTTTGGCTTGTTTTCTGTAACAAAGGCCCAAGGCGATTTGATGGACAAAGCAGAAACCGTTACCCTTTTCAACGACATGTGCCTGCTGGCGCCCAGTAGTTTAATTGACAAAAGGATTGAATGGCAACCTGTTGATAGCCTAACTGCAAAAGCCGTTTTTACCAATGGTGCCATCAGCATATCGGCCACGCTGTATTTTAACGGGCAAGGGCAGTTGGTTAACTTTGTGTGCAACGAACGGTATGATGTGAGCAACAAAAAGGACTACCCTTTTTCTACACCCGTTATTGCTTACGCCCCCATAAATGGCCGCTATCTATTCCATAAGGGCAGTGCTGTTTGGGATTATCCCGAAGGGGATTTTGAATATGGCCAATTTATCCGAAAGGAAATAACCTATAATGTAACCGAGTATAAGGATTAGCCTCCCGTTGATTGGATGGACGAGTAAGGACTTCATCCGCTTAACTGGCTTTCCCTCTTTCAATGCCATTTCTTTGCTCGTCATGATTTTCGCAAAGCTTATATAGCCTTTTTGTTTTATGCATTTATAGTCGAAAAGCTATAACTTTAGCTGATTATATTTTTACTATGCAAGAAAATGAGCAACAAGGCCCATCCAACCAAGGCCGCCGCAGCTTTTTAAAACGGGGTACCGCTTTGGCCACTCTGGCTGCCATGCCGCCCCTATTGGTAAAAGCAGGGGAAAAGGACGAAGCGCTGTCTGCGTATTTTGAGCAAGTGCCGCTCAATATCGAAATCAATGGCAAGCCTTACGCCCTTTCGGTTGAGCCGAGGACAACTTTACTAGATCTATTACGGGAACAGTTGGGCCTTACCGGCACCAAAAAGGGTTGCGACCATGGTCAATGTGGCTGTTGTACGGTGCATGTAGATGGAAGGCGCATCAACTCCTGCCTCTCCTTGGCCATCATGAACAACGGTAAAAAAGTAACCACCATCGAGGGGTTGGCCGATGGCGACAACCTGCACCCCATGCAGGAAGCCTTTATGAAACACGATGGCTTTCAATGCGGATATTGCACACCAGGGCAGATCATGAGCGCCATTGCTTGCATCAAAGAGGGACATGCCAACACGGCAGCGGACATACGGGAATACATGAGCGGCAATATCTGCCGTTGTGGGGCTTACCCCAATATTGTGGATGCCATCATGGAAGTAAAACAAGGAGGGCAGCCGTTATGATCAATTTTGAATATACAAAGGCCCCATCTACCAATGCTGCCATCAAGGCCCGCAGTAGTTTTGCCGCCTCGCAGTTCATTGCCGGGGGTACCAATTTGGTTGATTTAATGAAGCGGGGCGTAATGGCCCCAGAACGGTTGATCGACATTACCGGCTTGCCATTAAAAGACTTGGGCGATGGTCCGGCTGGGCTTACCATTGGTGCCTTGGTACCCAACAGTGCGGTGGCCGAGCATCCCATGGTAAAAGCAAAATATCCTTTGTTGGCCATGGCGCTGAATGCAGGTGCTTCGGCACAATTGCGCAATATGGCCACGGTGGGCGGCAACCTGATGCAAAGGACCCGCTGCCCTTATTTTTACGATACCACCATGCCTTGTAATAAACGTACCGCTGGTAGCGGTTGCAGTGCCATGGAAGGCTACAACCGGATGCATGCCATTTTTGGTGCCAGCGATGCCTGTATTGCCGTACATCCCAGCGATATGTGTGTGGCATTGGCCGCCTTGGATGCGGTGGTGCATACCAGTGGCCCCAAGGGCGATAGAAAAATAGCTTTTGCCGATTTCCACCGCTTGCCGGGCAATACACCCGAGCTGGATCATAACCTGCAAACCGGTGAGTTGATTACTGCGGTGCAGGTACCAGCCAACCGGTATAACAAAATGTATTATTTAAAAGTACGTGACCGCTTATCGTATGCCTTTGCCTTGGTATCGGTGGCCGTAGCGTTGGAGGTGAGCAATAATACCATTCAATCGGCCCGCTTGGCCATGGGCGGTGTGGCGCATAAGCCTTGGCGCTTGCAGGCAGCCGAGCAGTTGTTGGTGGGCAAAGCCGCCACGCAGGCCAACTTTGCGGCTGCGGCAGAATTGGCGTTGGAAGGGGCCAAAACCTATCAACACAATGGTTACAAAGTAAAGTTGGGTAAAGCGGCCATTATAGAAGCATTGACAAAAGCGATGGGCTAATTAGTTTTCAATTTCAAGCAATACAATTATGGGTGTTAATACATACGATAATAATGGATGGACTGTTCCAGACGAAGACCGTGCCGATGGTTTGGCCAAGGTAACGGGCAGGGCTAAGTTTGTGGCGGAACATCGGCCTGCGGGCTTGGTGTACGGGGTGTTTGTGTGCAGCACCATTGCCAAGGGCTATATTAAAAACATGGTGATCAGCGAAGCCAAAAAAGCACCGGGCGTGTTGGACATTATCTATTACCTCAATTGTCCTGTTGTGCCGGGCTATCAACCGGTTGACAAGGCCAAAAACCCCAAGGGGCGGGAGTATGGCGGCTTGAAGGTATTTTACAATAACCAAGTGTTCAGCAACGGGCAGCCCATTGCCTTGGTAGTGGCCGATACTTTTGAAAGGGCGGTGCATGCAGCATCATTGGTGAAGGCACAATACATTGTAGAAAAACATGAAACGGATTTTGAAACAAATAAGCACAACGATGCCCTGTTAAAAAAGCGGGGCGAATACCTGCGCAACGAAAAAGATGCATGGGAAAAGGCTGAAGTAAAACTGGAAGCTGAGTACCATATACCCATTGAAACGCATAACCCCATGGAGATGCATGGTACTATTGCGGTATGGGAAGATGATACGAAACTAACGGTGTACGATAAGTCGCAAGGACCAAAAAGTGTGCAAAGCGAACTGGCCAATATTTTTGCGCTGGATGAAAAAAAGGTACAAGTCATTACCGAGTTTGTGGGCGGCGCCTTTGGCAGCGGCCTACGTAGCTGGCCACATGTACATGCGTCGGTGATTGCGGCCAAAAAACTAAAACGCCCCGTAAAAATCACCTTGACCCGAGAGCAGATGTTTACCATGGTAGGCTATCGCCCCAGCGCTTGGCAAAAAATCGGTATCGGTGCCAGTAAGGATGGCAAATTAACGGGCATTACCCATCATGCGGTGAGCAATACTTCGCAGTATGAAGAGTTTACGGAGGGCATTGTAGGCGTATCGCAATTTTTGTACGACTGTGCAAATGTGAACACCAGCTACAAAATTTTGCCGCTGGATGTGAACACACCCGTTTGGATGCGGGGCCCAGGCCCAGCTACGGGTTGCTTCGCTTTGGAGTGTGCATTGGATGAGCTTAGCTACCAATTGAAAATGGATCCCACCGAATTGCGCAGCATCAATGATACGGCGGTGAACCCGGTCAACAAATTGCCCTGGACCTCCCGTTATTTAAAGGAATGTTATGCTTTGGGCAAAGCAAAAATTGGTTGGGATAAACGCCCTACTACACCCGGCACTTTGAAAGAGGATGGTATGTTGGTGGGCTACGGCATGGCGGTAGGTGTTTTTTGGGCAGGGCGTGGTGCCGCAACGGTGAACGCCATTTTAAAGCAAGAAGGTAATTTGGTACTGCAATCGGCGGTAAGTGATATGGGGCCAGGCACTTCCACGGCCATGGTGGCGATAGGTAAGGAGCAGATGGGGCTGGCCAGTAATCAAGTACGGTTTGAACTGGGCAATACCGATTTTCCCAATGGGCCTACGCAGGGCGGCTCCGGTTCGGCTACGGCAGTGGGTACGGCGGTGATGGGTGCCTGTGATGATTTGAAAGTGGCCCTCAAAAAAATGGCCATCGAAAAAATACCCGCCTTTCAATCGCTCAAGGCGGAAGAGATTCAATATGAAGCGGGGCAGTTGGTATCGGCAAAAGATAAAAACGTTTCCGTTCATTTTACCGAACTGTTGCAGCAAGCCAATCAAACCGAACTGACGGTAACCAAAAGTTCGGGCGGCTTTGCACAGCGGGAAAAATACGAGGCCCGTTCCCATTCGGTGCATTTTGTAAAGTTGCATGTCAATCCCGTTACGGGTGTTATCCAACTCAAGCATATTGTATCGGTAGCCGATGCAGGTAAGATCATCAACGAAAAAACGGCCCGCAGCCAAATGGTGGGCGGTGCAGTGGGCGGTATCGGTATGGCCATGACAGAGGAAACCCTGCACGACCACCGCTATGGCCGCTATATCAATAGCAATTTTGTGGATTACCATGTGCCCGTGCATGCCGATGCGCCGCCGATGGATGTGTTGTTTGTAGACAAGCCCGATTATATCCTCAGCCCCACAGGTGCCAAGGGTATTGGCGAAATTGCGCTGGTGGGCGTAGCTCCTGCTATCTTAAATGCGGTGTACAATGCCACGGGCAAGCGGGTAAGGAAGTTGCCGGTTACGCCGGATAATTTGGTGGGGTAGGGATTTGATGCGATACAATAGCTATCTATCACGCAGTATCTGCTTTACATTACCTCAGTAGGTTTGGGTGTTCTTTTTTGTGCCTTTTTTGGCTTATTGGCAGCCTTGCTATGCTTTAACTTATAGTTTTTGATATGTTCGCTGATGGCCAATTCTTCTTGTTTGGTCAAAGGACGACTATTGATGATAAAATCGACACCTTTGGGTTCTTTAATATGTCCCATGTTTAATAATTTTTAAAATATTTTTCCACCAATATTGATGATGCTTTTGTTTCCAAAATCATTAGGTGATTTCCAAAATGTACAGCCCCCAAGGTTTTTTCATAATGCTCAATCAGTTTTGTTTTGGCTGTGAATGATACAAAGCCTTCAAACCCTCTCTGAAAAGAAACTTTACAAGCAAAAGCAACCAAGTTGCCTGCTACGCCTTCATAAATTTTATTTTTGCCTAGATTAAATGGGGCGCTTTCAATCAAGTCCAAATAAATGTGATCGGGCTTTATCGTAAAACTAATAATTCCTTGTATGATAGCTGAGTTATTTACGATTGTCAGTTTATAAACTTCCTTGTTGTTATCTGCCAATTCTTGCTTCCAATTAAAACTCCAGCCATTTTTCTTTGTAACCTGCTTTAAATCTTGCGTTGTAAGATAGGAAACCTCGGTTTGAAAGCTATCGCCAGATACTGTATTTTGGATTGAGTTGGTTAATTTGTCAACAATGAAATCTAAATGATATTTTGTTCCTTTTTTCACTTATCAAATTTAACGAAAACTACATAAAGTCAGCTACAAAAATTTGAAAATTTTGGTATATTATTGCTTGCCCATTGTGCACTGTACTAGTACACTTTGTTGGAAAAGTTCTATAAAGGGCAGTGTCCCGCTGTAAAGGTTACAAAAACTGATAGTGTCAGCTGGCGGAGATACTACCGGAAAGAAAACTGCTTAATAATAATCGCAACCCCAGGCATATTTTTTCAATGAAGCCGGAATATATTTCATTGTATCGCTTGGATACAATTCTTTAATATTTTTTAAAACCGTCATTGCATCTGGATAGCTTTTAATTTCTGTTGCTGAAGTTTCCAAATAAGCTAAATTCTTAAGATTCGAAATTTTGGGCGATAAAGTATTTAAGTTGTTGTAACCAATGTTCAAATCTTTTAGCGATCTTAAAGTAAACAACCCGTCTGGTAAGTCTGTTAATTTGTTCCAATAGAGATTTAAAACTTCAAGTCGGCTGAGTTGAAATATTTGCTTTGGAATCTTATTTAAACTGCAATTTTGTAAGCTCAATGATTTTAGGTTTTTTAGCTCCAGTAATACAGAAAAATCTGCATTGCTTAAGTCATTGTTTTCAAGTGAAAGTTCTTGAAGATTTTTAAACTGATTTAATGCTTCTGGGATTTTTGTAAAGCCACAATCAGACAGCCACAATTTTGTAATTGTGTCGGGCCGTTGTTGTAAAAGTTCATAAAATGCGGCTTGGCTCTTCTCTTCATATAAGCGGTCAAAATCATAATTGGTATCCCTTATTTTTAGCTTTATTTTTCCCGCAACAGTAGCAGTGTCGTTTTTAAAATAATACCTATTGTCTGCAAATGCTACAGCTTTAAAAAATATGTCGGCAACTATTGTGTCACCAATTATAAACGATTTTTTGTTCAGCACCAGTTTAAAAGCAATGTTCTGATAGATGGTATTTGATGTGCAGTCGGATTTCCCATAAAAGGCTTTTGAGCTGTCATTAGTAACAAAAATTGTCAAATATGAAGCACCCATTAGACCGTCACTAAAATGAAAAAACAATGAATCATTTCTTAATGCACAATATCCGTTTTTGGGATTGAATGTTTCAAATGGATAGCGCTCCTTTGATGAGTATGAATATCTTACTGTATCCTCTTTACTTACTTGTAAACTATTGTCATAAGAAGCATTGGGCCAAATTGTCATCGATTCGTCTGCAATAGTCTTCTTTGGCCTGCATGAGCCAACTAGAATTAAAAATAATATAGTGAAATTGTAAGGTCTCATAAAAGTACTACTAACTTTTGTGTTGCCACGAGTTTAGTAACATCTAAACACAAAATACGCATGTTTTTTCGTGAATATCAAAATTCATTTTAATCCTACCTTTGCCCCGGCCTTCCAGCCACAAACCATAAAATATTTCTGCATGAACAACCAAAAGCATTTGTTTCAACTGCCCGACGATATTACCTACCTCAACTGTGCCTATATGTCGCCCTTGCTCAAGAGCGTAGAAGAAGTGGGCATTGCCGCCATGCAGCGCAAACGCAATCCTACGGTGGTTACAGCAGATGATTTTTTTGCCGATGGCGAAAAGCTAAAAGCCCTCGCCGGTCAGTTGGTGAATGCCCCTGCCGAGCAAATGGCCATCATCCCCTCGGCTTCGTATGGGCTGTCCACGGCGGTAAGCAATCTGCCCACCGACAATGGCAGTAAAGCTATCACGGTTTCCAATGAGTTTCCCAGTGGCTACCTCACGCTGCAAAGCTGGTGCAAACGCCAGGGCAAAACCCTGCAAGTGGTCACTGCCCCGCTTACCATCAGCGAGGGACGTGGTGCGGCATGGAACGAGGCCCTGTTGAACAGTATTGACGATGACACGGCCGCAGTGCTGATTTCTTCGGTACACTGGCAAGACGGCACCCGCTTTGATTTGGCGGCCATTGGTGCCAAATGTAAAACGCACAATGCGGTGTTTATTGTAGATGGAACACAGTCGGTAGGCGCCATCCCCATTGATGTGCAGGCCTGCGCCATTGATGCACTGGTATGCGCAGGTTACAAATGGCTGATGGGGCCATACGCCATTGGCTTTGCCTATCTGGGGCCCCGCTTCAACAATGGCCAGCCGCTGGAAGAGAGCTGGGTAAACCGCATCAACGCCAACCGTTTTTCTGAACTGACCGACTATGCAGATGGTTATACGCCCGGTGCTGGTCGCTACAATATGGGCGAATACGGCAACTTTGTTTTGCTGCCCATGTTTAATGCGGCGCTGGAGCAGTTGCTGGCATGGGGCATCGATACTATCGAAAACTATTGTGGGGAACTAACCCAACCATTGGCTACTTTTTTACAGCAAAATGGATTTGGCGTAGAGGCAGATGCCTATCGTAGTAAGCATTTGATGGGCATTGGGTTACCGGCGCATATCACTTTGGGCGAACTAACGGATTTGCTGAAAGAAAACAAGGTGTATGTTTCCGCTAGGGGGCAATCGCTGCGTATATCGGTAAACTTGTACAATACCAGCCAAGACGTGGAAAAATTGATGGATGTGTTGAAACAAGTGAAATAAAAGGCCTAACCCAACAATGCGCTTTGCTTTTTTGAACCATTAAGGAAATAAGGGCATTAAGTGTTTGCCCAGTTAGTGTATCTTTCTATACAAAAGTGTTTCTCGAACTGAATTCTTAATGTTCCTTAATGCCTTAATGGTTTATGTTGTATTTTATAAAACCTAATGGTTACAAAATCTTATTCCTCTTCGCAACCAATCGGTGCGCCGGGCGGAATGTCTTTTATTTGCACATTGGGCTTGGCTTTTTCTGGGGCTTTCATCCTTTCCAAAGCCAATAGATAATGGGCTGCCAAAGCATTGTCCTTATTTAGTTTTTGTTGTACGGTGATAAAAGCTTTTAATTTATCTACTGCCTGTACGATGCTGGCCCTTGCGGCAAAGGAAAGGTTATCGTCCACACTGGCGGCCAACAAATAAGTAAGCAATACCTGTTCCGTTTGTTGCTGTATCAATTCCTCCATCCCTTTGCGGCGTGCGGCCTTCCAAGTACGGACCATCAGCGTATCTACCATTTCAGTAATGCCCAGCCCGCCATTTTGGGCAGGGTACTGTGCCAAACGGTTGAGCCGCTCGGGGTGGAACAAAAAATAAGAAGTATAACCAGCGGCTGTTTCGGCCGGAGCCAATGCATCAAAGCCCAGCCCGGTGCGCTTGCTGAACAATTCCCTGGTGGGGTTGTAGCCCAAGGGCCGTGGTGGTATCAACCCTATCAAACTATCGGGTAAGCGCAAGGCCACTGGATCCAGACAATCGGCTATGGCGTTGAGGGCCTGCAACTGCACTGATTTAGAAACGGGCTGGGTTACAACTTGTCCATCGCCTTTGAGCGCATAGGTATAATACTGTCCACCAACCATTTTGCTCACGGCTTCCAATTGATAACGGTTATAGAAATATACGGGTACCAATAAATCTTCTAATAAAGCCATAGGCATATTTTGGCGCAGGTTGTTGTTGCCAAATTGTGCTAAAGCCTTCGCCCTTACCTGCATTACGTTTTTTAGTTCGTCAATAGGGCTCTTGCCATTGTCCCACAAATGGGCCGTGGGATGCAGGCCACCCGGCGCTCGGGCATCCCGGTCGGCAATGAATTGCAGCCCTTTTTGCTGTGCGCTGAGCAATAAACTTTTCAATGCGGCATCTTCATTGCTTGCATCTGTGAAATGCCGATAACCCCATTCAATGGCCACTTTGTCCCAAGCACCAATTTTATTATCGTAGGCATCGCTTATGTCAATCGCTCCATTCTCGTTTATCCTTACTTGTGGATGCGGGTAATCCATTACACTGGCCCTATTGCTTACGCTGGCCGAATAATTGTGTACCAGTCCCAGCGTGTGGCCTACTTCATGGGCTGCCAATTGTTGCAGGCGGGCCAGCGACATTTGCAGCATCTTGTCTTCCCCTACTGGCGATGTTTGGTTGCCAATGAACGGCGCCAACAAAGCTTGGGCGATGAGGTAATCCTGCCTCACCCGTAAAGAGCCCAAGGTAACCTGGCCCTTGATGATTTCGCCGGTGCGTGGGTCAACCACCGAAGCGCCATAGCTCCAGCCACGGGTTGAGCGGTGCACCCAATTGATTACGTTATAGCGGATGTCCATGGCATCCACCGTGTCGGGCAAGATTTTTACCTGAAAAGCATTTTTATATCCGGCCGCTTCAAAAGCCTCGTTCCACCAACTGGCGCCGGTAAGCAGGGCGGTGCGGATGGGTTCGGGTGTACCATTGTCCAAATAATATACAATGGGCTTTACAGCCTCACTGATGGCCGCACTGGGTTCTTTTTTTTGCAACCGATGGCGGACAATGTACTTTTTTTCGATGGGCTCGGCAATGGGCGTACTGTAATCAAAATAGGCGATATTGATAAAGCTGCTGCGTGGGTCGAATACCCTTGGCTTGTAATTGGCATCGGGTAATTGTACAAACGAATGGTGCATGCGCAGGGTAAGGGCATCGGTGTAGGGCGCAACGGATTGTACAAAATTGCCCACATTGCCATCTGCATTCGTCAATGTGATGGTGGCTTCTATTTCGGTATTGAGCGGAAAATTTTTGGTGCGGGGCAGATACATCACCGAGCGGCTTTTATCAAAACTATAAGTGCCTTGTTGGTTGGCACGGATGCGGTTAGCCGCTTTCATCGCATCCCGCAAAAAGAAATCTGTGGCATCCACCAAATAGCGGTTGCCCGTTTCGGCTTCTACGGTAAAGCCCCACAGCACCGACTGGGCAAAAGACTCTTCCACTGCCCTGCGCTCGTTGGCGTCGGGTGAGATAGCCCGGTAACCGTAGTTGGGCTGTACCATCAATATTTTGCGCCCGGTTTTACTAAAGCGGATAACTTTTGTTTCGCCGGTAAGGCCCCGGTCGAGCCCAATATCGTTGGAACCGAGGCCAGCAGGCAAAGAGGTTTGGTAAAGAAACTCACTGTCCAAGCGGGTGATTTCCAGCCAGAGTTTGCCGGCATTTTCATCCCAAAAAAAAGGAACAAAGCCTTGCTGCTTAGAAAAGTTGGCCGTTTTTTCTTCGATGGTGGGCAGCTTTTGTGCGGTGGCGGTTGTAGCCGCTATCAGCAACAGTGCAAATAACCTTATCATAATAATAATTAATGATACAAGTTAATGAAGAAAATGTAAGCGGGGGAATAAGTTGTCGGAATTTTAGATTGTACGGTGAGCGGGTGTATGGTGTATGGTGAGTGGGGACACTCACCATGGCGGTTGTGTATCAAACCGGACACAGTCCGGTGGATTTAGCGGGCACAAGTTGCGCTTTGCTAAACTTGTGCCAGTAAAGAGTTAATGAAGAGGGGATAAGTTGTCGGAATTTTAGATGGTGTGGCGAGTGAGTGTATGGTGAGTGGGGACACTCACCATGACGGCTTAGGCGTTGGCGTTTCTATTGCTCTTCCACCAGCGGTAGCCGATGATGCCCATGATAGCGAATGGGGTAAACATGAGGTACAAAATACCTTTGTTCAGGCCCTTCGCCGGTTTTTCGCCCAATTGCTGGGCTGTTTTGGTACACATGGCGCATTGGGCTTGGGTGGGTTGCACCGAAGCCATCAAGAGTACTACCGCCAATATGGTCATTACCTTTTTCATGCAAATGCAAAATTACGGCAAAGCGGTTGCAATAAATGCAGGGCTATACAATAAAATCGAGATAATGGTCTTTGTGCAGCACATGGTAGGGGCTATCGGGATAGGCTTTGATAAAGGCGGACTGTGATTTTATTTTTTCAAAAGCACCAAACTGACGTAATTAACATAAAAATCGAATAATCAACTGACGCAATTAACATTAAAATAGCCTAATAAACTGACGTAATTAACAATTTTTGAGTGTTTTGGGCAGTGCAATCCATAAAAAAACCACCCCGCCAAAGATGGGGTGGCCATTATACTTATCTCGTTTTTAATTATGCCATTTCCTGCGCCATGGATTTCGCTACTTTTTTGCGATCTTCCTCGTTCAGTATTACTTTACGCATACGGATGCTTTTGGGCGTAACCTCAATGCACTCGTCTTGTTGGATATATTCCATGCACTCTTCCAGTGTCATCAGGGTTTTTGGGGCAATTTTAGTAGCATCATCACTACCGCTGGCGCGGTGGTTGGTGAGCTTTTTGGCTTCCGTGGCGTTTACCACCAAATCGCCTGGTTTGATATGCTCGGCAATGATCTGGCCCGTGTATACATCTTCACCGGGTTCTACAAAAAAGGTACCCCTTTCCTGCAATTTATCTATCGAATAGCCTGTAGTTTTTTCGGTTGTTTTAGACAGCAATACACCGTTGTTGCGGCCGGGGATGGGCCCTTTCCAAGGTTTGTACTCGCTAAAACGATGGGCCATTACCGCTTCGCCTGCAGTATTGGTCAACATATTGCTACGCAGGCCAATCAAACCACGGGAAGGTATTTCAAACTCCAAATGCTGCATTTCGCCCTTGGTTTCCATTACGTGCATTTCGCCCTTGCGCTGGGTAACCAAGTCGATTACCTTACCGCTGAACTCGCTGGGCACATCTACCACCAGTATTTCGTAAGGCTCGTGCTTGGTGCCATTGATTTGTTTTACCAAAACCGTAGGCTGACCAACCGTAAGCTCAAAACCCTCACGGCGCATGGTTTCTATCAAAATACCCAAGTGCAGGATACCGCGGCCATATACCAAAAAGCTATCGGCATTTTCGCTGTCTTCTACCTTTAGGGCCAAGTTCTTTTCTGTTTCTTTAAACAAACGGTCACGCAAGTGGCGGCTGGTTACAAACTTACCTTCTTTACCAAAGAAAGGCGAGTTGTTAATGCCGAAAAGCATGCTCATGGTGGGTTCGTCCACGCTGATGATGGGCAATGCTTCGGGGTTGTCCATATCGGCAATGGTATCGCCAATGTTAAAATCGTCTAAACCAACCACGGCGCAAATATCGCCAGCACTTACATCGGCCACTTTCTTTTTGCCCATGCCTTCAAAAGTGTACAACTCTTTGATGCGCAGTTTTTTGTTGGTGCCATCGGCTTGCATCAGCGTAATGGGCTGGTTTTCCTTTACGGTACCACGGGCTACTTTACCCACCGCAATCCTGCCTAAGAAGGAAGAATAATCTAGTGAGGTAATTTGCATTTGTACGGTACCCTCGTTGGTTTTGGGCTCTGGTACATGCTCCAAAATGGCATCCAGCAATGGCAGAATATTATCGGTGGGCGTTAAAGAGGTATTCATCCAACCTTGCTTGCTACTACCGTAAATGGTGGGGAAGTCGAGTTGCTCCTCGGTGGCATCCAAGTTAAAGAACAGTTCAAAAACCGCATCATGCACCTCATCGGGGCGGCAATTGGGCTTATCTACTTTATTGATAACCACGATGGGGTGTAAACCCAGCGCCAATGCTTTTTGCAGCACAAAACGGGTTTGCGGCATAGGGCCTTCAAAGGCATCCACCAGCAGCAGTACACCGTCGGCCATTTTCAATACTCTTTCTACTTCACCACCAAAGTCCGAGTGACCAGGGGTATCAATCACATTGATTTTAATGTCTTTGTACGTAACAGATACGTTTTTACTAAAGATGGTAATGCCACGTTCCCTTTCCAGGTCGTTGCTATCCATGATCAGCTCGCCGGTATCTTGGTTGTCCCTAAATACCTTGGTGGCGTGCAAAATTTTGTCAACCAGTGTAGTTTTACCGTGATCAACGTGTGCAATGATTGCTATGTTCCGAATATTCATAATCTTGTTTGAGTATTTTGGGACTATTTTTAGGCAGTTCAACCAAAATGGCCGCAAAGGTACACCAATTCAGCCGGAAGGCAAGCCGTTTACGCAAACTTAATGCCGGAAACCCCCATAAGTATTATAAATATGTCCATTGCGGGTAGGGATTGGCAACAATTTAAACTTGGTCCCGTTATTCCAGTCCTATCCATTCAATAACCAAATTGATATGTATACAACCAAAAACCTGCTGTTCGCCCTATTGCTGCTCACCGTGGCTTGTAAAAAGAGCAATACAGCCGATCCGGTGCCGGTAACCCCCGTTTTGCCTACTACTTATTACTATCCGCCCATTGGCAGTGATACTTGGGAAACCATTTCGGCCAGTGATTTGGGCTGGGATGTAACCAAATTGAACGAAGCCATTGCCTATGCGCAGAGCAAAAGCACTTTTGGGTTGATCATTTTGTACAAAGGGCGGATTGTGACCGAAAACTATTGGAACGGCTGGAACAGGGATACCAAATACCCCATCGCCTCGGCGGGCAAGAGCGTAACGGCTTTTTTGGTGGGCTTGGGTCAACAAGAGGGCCTTTTGAATATTAACAACAAAACCTCGCAATACTTGGGCACAGGTTGGACCAGTGCGCCGCTGGCCAAGGAGAACCTGATTACGGTACGCCATCAGCTTACCATGACCACGGGATTGGATGAAGCGGCGCCGGATGATAATTGTATTACCCCGGCCTGCCTGCAATACAAGGCGGATGCAGGTACCCAATGGTTTTATTACAATGCGCCCTACCGCTTGCTGCAAGATGTGGTGGCCAATGCCAGCGGGATCAATTACAATCAATACACCAAAACCCGGTTGGCGGACAAAATTGGTATGAAAAACTATATATGGTTGGATTATGTGTTGTACCTCAACAGCCGTGATATGGCCCGCTTTGGCTCCTTGATAGCCAGCCGGGGCAGTTGGAACGGGACCAAGCTGATGACCGACGATGCTTATTTTACGGCCATGACCAATACCAGCAATACGTACAACCAATCGTATGGCTACCTGTGGTGGCTCAATGGCAAAAGCTCCTTTATGGTGCCTACCTTGTACAATGTGTTTGCCGGTTCGCTGGCCCCCAGTGCGCCTGCCGACATGATTTCGGGGCTGGGCAAGGGCGATAAAAAGATATATGTGGTACCCAGCAAAGAACTGGTGGTGATCCGCCATGGCGACGATACGGGGCAGAGCGTGCTAGGGCCTTCCAGCTTCGACAATGATTTTTGGGCCAAATTGATGTTGGCCATTCGCTGATTTGTTTTATTATTTTAATAAAATACCCAATGGTAGGTATTGATTGATTAGGCGAACAGACTTACTTTTGAACCAAATTGATTTAGTATGCAAGTTCCAGCAAGAAAATTACTTCTACTCAGCGTTTTCATCCTATTGGCCGGTATTGGCTTTGCACAAACCACTGCCAGTGAGTGGTTTAAGAAAGGGATGGACCTTTTTGATAAAAAGCAATACCGCGAGGCCGTTACGGCCTTTGATAAGGCCAGCGGGTTAAATACCCAATACGACAAGGCTTTTTACCGAGCTGGCTGGTGCTTCAACGATTTGGAGCAGTTTGAAAACGCTGCCGATCGACTGCAAAAGGCGGTGGCCATCAATAAAACGTACGCAGAGGCTTGGCAGGAGTTGGGCTATGCGTACAAAAAGCTGGGTAAAAACCAAGATGCCCTAAATAGCCTGAACAAAGCTATTGAAGCAAGACCCAGCTACGCTTTGGCGTACAAGCAAAAAGGTGATGTATACCAAAACATGAAGAGCAATACAGAAGCGATTGAAGCGTATAAAAAGTGTATAGAAATCGATCCCAACAACGAATCAGCGCTGTACAATATCGGTTACCTGTACAACGCCAAGGAAGACTATTATAATTCCTTGTTGTGGTTGAAAAAAGCCTCGGCCATTAAAAAAACAGTATCTACTTACAACGAAATCGGGTTTGCTTTTTACAAACAAAAGCAGAACGATTCGGCTATTGCCAATTACAGAAATGCGTTGCTGATTAACCCCGAAAACGGTACTGCCTACAAGGGTATTGGCGATGTGTACCGTAGGAACTATAGCCCTGCCAGGGTGGATGAAGCCATGGAGAGCTACAAAAAAGCCATTCAGTACAATCCGAAAAGTGCGGGTTCGCATTTTGGGCTGGGCTGGTGCTACAACGAAAAAGGACTTTACAGCGAGTCGGTGCCCATGCTGCGCAAATCATTGGAATTGGACAATACATTGGTAGCCGGTTATACTGAAATGGGCTATGCGCAGTATATGACAACCAAGTACAGCGATGCATTGGAAACATTTAGGAAAGGGATTACCTTGGATAAAAACAATGCCCTTTGCAGGTATTACAGCGGCCTGGTGTACATTCAACTGAAAGATAAATATAAGGCCACAAACATGTACAACGATTTGAAATCGGTAGATGTTAAATTGGCCGATAAGTTATTGGCAAAAATTAACGCCATGTAATAGCGGTGATGGGCTGCTATCAGCTTAGTGGGCTGATTACGGTGTTACTTACAATCTTTGCAAATGCCCGTTACCACCATTTCGGCATGCTTGGGCTCAAAGCCGGGCGGCAACTGCACAGTAGGCACCGTTACTTCATCAAGGCAAACTGTTTTTTTGCATTTGTCGCAAATAAAATGAACATGGTTGTCGTGGTGATGGCCTGCCTCGCAATTGTCTTTGCAAAGCGCATACTTGATGCTGTTGTCGGTAGTAGGGATATGATGGATGATACCCTTTTCAACAAAAGTTTGTAAGGTTCTATAAACGGTTACCCTGTCAAATCCTGCCTGGATGTTTTTTTCAATATCGGCGTGGGCCAAGGCACCGTTGCTGTTGATAAACAGTTCAAGTATTTTTTCCCTTCCGGCCGTAACGCTTAATTGGTTTTTCTTTAATATTTCTAAAGTTTTAGACACGCTAATTTGGATTTAGGTTTAGCGGATAAAGTTAAGTATAAAGTTTAAACATTAAAAGGGTTTTGAAAAAAAAGTCATTTTGCGACTAATTGGGCGTATTGCTAAACCCGTTCATAAAGCGGCTGCCGGGTGCCTTTTCCTGCAAAAGCTCCTTGATATCGGCAATCAGTTTGGCCACTTCCGAGGCTTTTAGGCCATCGTAAATGCCCCTTACGCGTCGCTGTTTGTCCACCAGCGAAAAGAACTGGGTATGGATAAACTGGTCGGTAATCTTTTGGGCGGTATCCTGCGGATTATTATCAATGATATAGCTTTCCCGTGCCATTTTATACAAGTTGGCCTTATCGCCGGTTAAAAAGATCCAGTTGGTGTTGGCCACTGTCGTGTCTACGGCCTTTGTTTCATCAATTTCCATCGAGCCATCCACGTTTTTAACCAAGCTACTACCGATCATTTTTTGGCTATACCGTTTCAGCAGTGGCACACTGTCGGTTTCGGGCATGCAGGTATGCGAAAGGATGGCAAAGCCCGGTTCGTTTTTATAAGCATCATACACCAAACGCATATTGGCATTCATTTTTGGGCAAATACCCCTGCAAGTGGTAAAAAAGTAGGCAGCCACATATACTTTGCCTTCCACCTCCCGTTGGGTAAGCGTTTTGCCCTCTTGGGTGGTAAAAGAAAAATCTTTCACATTATCATTGATGATAGCCAAATCCGATTTGGAAAAATCGCTAATCTTAAACAAGAAAATATAGAAAACGATCAGGAGTACTGCGAAAAAACCTATATAAAAAAGCCACTTTTTGCGCATGTATTGAATTTTTTGCAAAGGTAACCGATTCTGTATGCCTGCGATTAGATAAATACAAAAAATATATAACGCAACAATGTTGCAATTTTTGATTTAAATTTCCCTATATTTGCCATCCTTATCAATAAATGGCAATAAAATTAAACTGGGACGCTGCGGGAATTATCACATCTGTTGCATGTGCCATTCACTGTGCCCTGTTGCCAGTGATGCTGAGTAGTTTGCCGATTTTTGGCGTCGACATCATCAACAATCTTTATTTTGAGTGGGGCATGATTTTGCTTGCCTTTATCATTGGTGTTTATGCGCTTGTTCATGGTTATGTAAAGCACCACCGCAGCATATTGCCGCTAGCTGTTTTTCTTGCAGGGTTTTCCTTACTGGTATTAAAGCAGTTTTTGCCCAATCATGAGCCTTGGTTATTGGGCGTTGCCGTAGCGGCCATTGTGTCGGCGCACTATATCAACTACCGCCGCTGCCACCGCAGCAAATGTGCTTCGCCACACCACAAGCATTAATGAGTGGCCCATCAGTTCCCCAAATTTTCAATATCCGTATTTTTCCATTTTCTTTTGAGGTAGATGATTAGCAGCACGAAACTGCCAACCAGCCAAATATAATAGAGGTAGTTGTACCATTTGGGGGCTTGTTCAAAAAAAGCCAAATTATAGCGGATGCCGGCCACCATGTTCACCAGCATCCACAGCAGCGTCATGGCGATACTGTTGGCTACCCTTACCAAAAAAGCCCTTATTTCCGGTTCCATTTATTGCGCTTTATACAGGGCTAAAGATAAGTTATAAATTGGGGCGAAATGGATATTGTGGAACGATATAAACATAGCGCTTCAATACAGTAATTGGTTGCGGTGATGGGTATTGCACCAATGTGATGCAATAGCAGAATGTGTTTATGTGTAAAACTTTGCTTTAGCCCCCAGCAAATTGTTATACATTTGCAGCGGTTTCGGTTCGTCCGCCATTGGCGGATGATTAAAAGGGAAACCGGTGTAATTCCGGTGCTATCCCCGTAGCTGTAAACCCGATCCCGATGACAGTCGGGAAACTTTTGAGCAACTACATCCACTGTCCCGTCATTGATGACGGGATGGGAAGGAAGTTCAAAAGGCGGGAAGCCAGAAGACCTGCCAAGGCCAAATTATATCATTCAGCTTTCGGGTGAAAGGCTTGGAATGTAAAGGCCATCAATGGCATTTATATTTCTCTCTCTTTTTATTTTCTCGAAAGCAGTCATCTAAAAAATTTTTCTACATGAAGAAGAAAATGTTATGGATGGCTGCTGTAGGTATCAGCAGCTATGCGCAGGCCCAAACCACAGTGGCCGACAGTATCAAACCATTATCGGGCGTTATCATTACGGCCAACAAAGTACAGCAGAAGCAAAGCGAAACGGGCAGGGTGCTCACTGTTATCAACCAACAACAGTTGCAGCGCAGCTATGGAAAAACGCTCACCGAACTGCTGAACCAGCAAGTGGGCATTACCGTAAATGGGGCCAACAATAATTTGGGCACCAACCAAAGCCCTTATATACGGGGTGCTTCGGCGGCCAATACCTTGATTTTGCTGGACGGCATGCCACAGAACGACGCATCGGGCATCAACAGCGAATTTGACCTCAACACTTATAATATTGACCAAATCGAACGCATTGAAATATTGAAGGGTACCCAAAGCACCCTTTACGGTTCCGATGCCGTGGCGGGTGTGATCAACATCATTACCAAAAAAGGCAATGGCACCCAACCACAGGTAAACATCAACGCCACGGGCGGCAGCTATGGTACTTTCCGTGGCAGCATCAACCTGCGGGGCGGTGTAGAGGAAGGCGCTGATTATTTTGTAGGCTACTCCCATGTTAAAAGCGATGGCTTTTCAACCGCTTACGATAGCACTGGCCAAAAGGGTTATGATAGGGATGGATTTAGCCAGCACAACTTGCAGTTTGCCTTGGGCTTTAAGCCAGCCAAGGGCTTGAGTGGCCGTGTGTTTGGTAAATACAATAGCAACAAAACTGATATTGATGCAGGTGCTTTTACCGATGATGCCGATTATCGGTTGAGCAACCGCAATATTGTTGTGGGGGCGCTGCTGCAATACAAGCTGGGCAAAACCACTTTCAACTTGCAGTACAACAACAACTGGTTCGACCGCAGCTCAACCGACGATTCCTTGAGCCGGGGCGGTTTTTCCTATTACCAAAAAGGGCAGTACACCGGTAAGTCGCAGTTTGCCGAACTGTTTGCCAATATTGACTTAACAAAGAAGATCAGTTTGGTTACCGGGGCAGATTATAGGGTAAACGCCAGCGACCAAAGTTATTACTCCCTCAGTGGTTTTGGTCCTTTCGAGTCGCAGCCCTTGGGTGCCGATAGTGTACGCACCAAGCAGGCCAGCGCCTATGCTTCTTTATTGGTAAAAGATCTAGCGGGCTTTTATGTAGAAGTGGGCGGCAGGTTCAACCATCATTCCGTTTATGGCAACAATGGTACATTCTCTTTCACCCCTTCCTATCGCATCGGTGATAAGGTGAAAATATTTGCCAATGTTTCTTCGGGCTATCGGGTACCTTCTTTGTACCAATTGTACAGCGAGTACGGCAACCCTGCCTTGCAACCCGAAAAATCATTGGGTTACGAAGCCGGTGTGTCTTTTGCAAAAAACAATACAGCACTGCGTTTGGTGGGTTTTCAGCGTAAGGTAAAAGACGTATTTATTTTTTATTATGATGCCAATACGTTTAGTAGTTATTATAAAAACGAAGATGAGCAGAACGATTTTGGCATTGAAGCCGAAGCCAGT
Organism: Chitinophaga pinensis; assembly: GCA_943373145.1. Classification (GTDB taxonomy): domain Bacteria; phylum Bacteroidota; class Bacteroidia; order Chitinophagales; family Chitinophagaceae; genus Ferruginibacter; species Ferruginibacter pinensis_H. The sequence goes on along the minus strand of CALSBI010000014.1, from coordinate 142,863 downwards.
ATCAAGCCCATAGACAAGCTAACGCTCAGTGCTAACTATACTTATGTAGATGGGGAGATCACCAGCCGTTTGGCTTCGGGCAAAGACACTTCTTATTTTAACCTATACCGCCGCCCAGCCCATACGGTGAATTTCACCGCAAGCTACCAACTGTGCAAAAAAGCATTTGTGAGTGCACATGTACGTAATGTGGGTAAGTTTTACGAACCTAAGTATGCATCGGTCCCCATTGAAATGAAGGGCTACTATACATTGGATCTGTATGGCGAGTATCAACCACATGCCAAGGTTCGCCTGTTTGCCGATTTCCAAAACATTACGGATCAGCGTTATTTCGATTTGTGGGGCTTTAATAGCCGTCGCTTCAACTGCAGCGCCGGTATCAGCTTGAATTTGTAAAACCGTGGCCTAGTCCACATAAAATAATTGTGATGCATACTGAAAAAATCAATCCACGTTTGTCGGCCCTGCTGCTGTTCATTGTCGCTGTAGCCATGGTAAGGGTTTTCAATGCCACGGCATGGAGCCCTTGGAGCCATTATACGCCCATCGGGGCCATGGGCCTGTTCAGCGGCGCTTGCTTTAATAAAAAATGGAAGGCCTTGCTTTTCTCCCTCACCATATTATTGCTGAGCGATCTGGCCATTAGCACCTTGGTGTTTCAAGGCCGCTATGGCATCATGTACAGTGGCTGGTATTGGATTTACAGCATATTTGGCCTCATTGTGTTGATGGGTAGCGCTATCATCAAGCGGATAACGGTTAGTCGGGTATTGTTGGCGGCCCTAGCTGCGGCAACAACCCATTGGTTATTGGCCGATTTTACCGTTTGGTTAGGCGGTGGCACCGATTTGCGCACCATGCAGCCCTTGGCCAAAAACTGGCAAGGGTTACTCCAATGTTACGTACAAGGCTACCCCTTTTTCAAACATTTCCTAATTGGTACCTTGGTATACAGTAGCGTTTTGTTTGGATTGTACGCTTGGATGAAGGCAAACTACCCATCTTTGGTAACCGTAAAACAAACGGCGTAAAACAAAAGCATGAACAAACATGAGCAAAAACAATGTCCCCGCTGCGGCACCGGCTTCGAGTGCCGGGTAGGGGACATTACCCGTTGCCAGTGCTATGGTATTGCCATGCCCGCTACCACAGAAGGTTGGATAGCACAGCAATACAGCGATTGCCTATGCCGTACTTGCCTGCTACAATTGAAGGCCATGCAATTGCCACAAGATAACCCTACTGCCTATCAAGCAGTTTTTAAAAAGAGTAGCACATGAGCAAGGAAAGGATCATATTATCGTGGAGCGGTGGCAAAGACAGTGCTTATGCCCTTTACCAATTACAACAAAGTGAACAGTATGAGGTGGCGTATTTACTCAGTACGTTTAACGGAACACTGCGCCGTCTTTCGATGCACGGTGTGCAGGAAGCGTTGATTGAAGCCCAGGCTGCTGCCATTGGTATCCCTTTGCTAAAAGTATATGTGTACGAAAGCAACAATGCTGAGTATGAAAAGCAAATGGCCGATGTGTTGCAGCAAGCATGCCAAGAAGGTATTCGTACCGTGGCTTTTGGCGATATTTTTTTGGAAGACCTACGTGCCTATCGGGAAGAGAAGATGCGGCAGGTGGGGATGGGTTGTATTTTTCCGCTGTGGCAAAAGGATACCCGTAAATTGGTGCATGATTTTATACAGCAGGGCTTTGTAACGGTTACCTGCTGTATCAATGATGGGTATTTGGATGAAAGCTGGGTAGGGCGTGTAATTGATAAGGACTTTGTGGCCAATCTACCTGCAAACGTTGACGCTTGCGGCGAAAATGGAGAGTTTCATAGTTTTTGTATGGCAGGGCCGATTTTTCAGCAGCCCATTCCCGTTTTAGTAGGCGAGCATACCTACAAGGCCTTGCCACCCATTACAACACCGCACCCCACGCCGATTGTGGAAGTGGGTACAAAAGGTTTTTGGTACTGCGAGTTGGCACTATCCGCTCATTAATTTTGATATATGGTAAATGATACCCCATTGGCGGAAGCCTTGCAAAACTGCATCGACAACAAAACCAAGCCGGTAGGTGCTTTGGGCCTGTTGGAAAGCATTGCGCTGCAAGTTGGCCTGATACAAAAAACAACTAAGCCCCTTATTGCACAGCCGCATATTGTGGTGTTTGCGGGCGACCATGGCATTGCAGCCACCGGAAGGGTAAACCCTTATCCCCAATCGGTTACAGCCCAAATGGTACTGAATTTTGTACAGGGCGGCGCCGCAATCAATGTATTTTGTAGGCAAAATAATCTGCAACTAACGGTAGTGGATGCCGGAGTGAATTATACATTTGATCCATCATTGCCCATCGTTCATGCAAAGCTGGGCTTGGGAACCGGCGACTATAGCGAACACTTGGCCATGGACACCACCACCGCTGTAGCCGCTACAGCCAAAGGTGGGGCAATAGTGCAGGGCATTTTTGATGCCGGTTGCAATACCATTGGTTTTGGCGAAATGGGTATTGGCAACACCTCGTCTGCAGCTTTGATTATGCACCACTATACCGGACTGCCATTGGCAAAATGTGTGGGCCGGGGCACGGGCAGTAATGACATACAGTTGGAACAAAAATTGGCTGTGCTGGAAGACGTAGCCCTATTGCATGAATTGGCGAGTTATGATATGTCACCACATGTTTTACTGAGCCGTGTGGGCGGTTTTGAAATAGCCATGATGGCGGGCGCTTATGTAAAGGCATACGAGTTGGGCATGGTGATAGTGGTGGATGGCTTTATTGCTACGGCGGCCTTATTGATTGCTACCAAACTTCACAAAACGCAGGACGGTACAGCCTTGTTGAATCCCCGGCACCCACTGTTGCAAAACTGTATCTTTGCGCACACCAGCGGTGAGCAGGGCCATCAAACCATGTTGCAAGAAATGGGCGTACAACCCTTGTTGAACTTGGGTATGCGTTTGGGCGAGGGTACGGGGGCTGCGTTGGCCATGCCATTGGTAAAAGCTGCGGTAAATATGTTAAATGAAATGGCCAGTTTTGAATCGGCAGGCATAGATGATAAAATTGTATAGTTGAAAAAAGAGGTAAAAATATTTTTTACAGCGTTGATGTTCTATACCCGGGTCCCTTGTCCGCGGTGGGTAGGGCATGAACCCGATTATTTAAACAAAGCCACCCGCTATTTTCCTTTGATCGGTTGGTTGGTAGGGGCCATTGGTTTTGCGGTGCTTTGGGGTGGCATGCAACTATGGCCAACATCGGTAGCCGTCCTACTAAGTATCGCCGCAATGGTATTAACCACCGGCGCTTTTCATGAGGATGGTTTTGCGGATGCCTGCGATGGCTTTGGTGGTGGCTGGACCAAAGAAAAAATTCTGGCCATCATGAAAGACAGCCGGTCGGTGCTTATGGTGCCATTGGTGTGCTGCTGTTGCTGCTCACCAAATATGCGGTAATGGTGCAATTGGCGTTTGCAGGTATCCATTGGTACTGGTTGTTGCTGGTATTGATAACCGTGCATGCATTGGCCCGGCTTACGGCCATCAGCATCAGTTTTGTATTGCCCTATGCCCGGGAAGACATGGAGAGCAAGGCCAAACCCATTGCCCAATCATTTAGTTGGAAGGAAGTGGCCGGTGCTTTTTGTTTTGGCCTGCTGCCTTATGCAGTAGTGGCCAGCCAGCATTGGTACTATCTGGCCATCTTGGTGCCACTGCTGGTTTTGCATATATGGGCGGTCCGTTATTTTAAAAAATGGTTGGGCGGTTATACAGGCGACTGCCTGGGTGCTGTGGAACAGGTAGCAGAATTGGTGATTATGTTAAGCTTTGTTGCAATATGGAAATTTATTTAATAAGACATACCACGCCAGCGGTGGAAAAGGGTGTTTGTTATGGCCAAAGCGATTTGGATGTAACGGACAGTTTTATAGCCGAAGCAATGGCCATCAAACCACATTTGCCCGAACGCATCGAGCAGGTGCACAGCAGTCCTTTACAGCGGTGCAGTAAACTGGCGCATTATTTATTCCCTACACATGCGCATATGCACCATGATGATTTGATGGAAATCAATTGTGGACATTGGGAGCTTAAAAAATGGGATGATATTCCCCAAGCGGATATCATGCCTTGGATGGATGACTTTGTAAACGTAACCATCCCCGGCGGGGAAAGCTATACCATGGTATACAAAAGGGTAGTGGCCCAGTTTGAGCGCATTGCAAGGGGGCCAAGGCCTGCGGCCATAGTGGCGCATGGCGGTGTGATCCGTAGCATATTGGCGTATATAACCGGTACGGCACTGGTCAACTCCTTTGATGTATTTAAGTTGTATTATGGCTGTGTGGTGCAACTCAGTTGGGTGGATGAACAATGGCGGTACAAGGTATTGCACAACCTGCCGCCAGCCGAAGCGGAAACGCACCAGCCTTCTTACCTATAGTTCAAAAGCTAATGGCGGTTTATGGCTGGCCCGGGGTTGTTGGATGAAGTGGGCAATGCCGTACAAGTGAGTGGCCTTGCCTAGCGGCAGGCAGGCACAACTGGCGTTGGGCATTGCATTGTTGCTGGCATATAAAATGCCTATTTTGTTATCCGTGCTGTACATTTGCAAAAAAACTACCATATGTTTGATTTTGGCGAATTGATATTGAAGGAGATTATTACCGTAAGCTTTACTTTGTTTGCGGTGATCGACATGTTGGGTTCCATACCCATTTTGGTATCGCTGAAAGAAAAAATGGGCGGGCATATCCGTTCAACGCAGGCCACGCTGGCTTCTGGTATACTGATGATTGTTTTTTTATTGGTGGGCAAACAGTTTCTGAGTCTACTGGGGCTGGATGTAAAGAGTTTTGCTGTTGCGGGCAGTATTGTGATTTTTATTTTGGGGCTGGAAATGGTGCTGGGCATGGAGTTTTTCAAGCCCGACGGCAATCCCAAAAGCGGCAGTGTGGTGCCCATTGCTTTTCCACTGATTGCGGGCAGTGGTACGCTCACCACCATTATGAGCCTCAAGGCCAATTATGGCGATGCCAATATCCTAATAGGTATTTTAATCAACTGCATCGTTATCTATTTGGTGCTCAAATCGATTAAATGGATAGAAAAAGTTTTAGGTCCGGCAGGTTTAACAGTGGTTCGTAAATTTTTTGGTGTAATTTTGCTCGCCATTGCGGTAAAGATATTTGGTAGCAATGTGGTAAAGTTCGCTAAATGAGCTAATTAGCTGATATGATGATGTGCTAATGGGAAGCCCTTCTTGCATCAGCACATTATCAAATTATCGCATTATCACATTAGTATTTGGCTCCTTAGTTTAATGGATAGAATTTCAGATTCCGATTCTGAAGATACAGGTTCGATTCCTGTAGGGGCTACCAAAGAGGACAAATTGCTTGTAAAAGTGGTTTGTCCTTTTTTATTTCCGCTCAAATCCTTATTGGTATTGAGCATGCACCCCGTAGCCTAATGATTGCATGGAGCTTGGATAATTGCCTTCCTGAAGTCAAAGCCATAATTGTAAATGGGTACGATTTGCGGAAAAACCCTATATGGCGATACAACAAAAAAAAACCTGGACGCCAAAAGACATCCAGGTCACTCTTCACTTTTTGCAGTAACATTGTTCGCTTTCTTTTTTAGAATGCCCGTTCTAATATAAAGCCATGCATTTGGTCAATTGGGGAGCTTACTGCATATTCCTACCGCACATAATTGAAAATTCTATTTTTAGAAGTATAGGATATGCTTTATAGCCTAACACCCAAGTTTAAGCTAAATACCCGATGCTTGTTGTTGTCATTGGTGTTTTGCTCGTTGGACCCTATTTTGGTTAGACCAAGGCCGTAATTCAAGCGCAACATGAACCTGCTAAATTCAATGCCCGCACCTGCATTCAAGCCGGCGTCGAACCTCCTTAACCTGCTATTGGAAGCATCTTCTTGATCTGATGTAAAAGGATTATCATCGTTGAACTCGATGTTGTTGCTAAAATTCGTTGCAATAGCACCAAATTTGCTCTCGCCTTTTACTTTTCCAAATAAACCTGCCGCTACATAAGGGCCCGCATAAAAATTCAGCTTGGTAGTTGCACCAATTGGCACTTTTAAGGCTAGATTAACGGGAAGTTCTAAGTAAAACGGGTTGAAGGTCCTTTTTGAATAGAAATCCGTTGTTGAATTGGTGTAATAAATCTCCTGCTTGGTTCCCTTGCCCGTTAAAAGCAGCCCATATTCAAGACTTAAGGGGCTTGCCAGTACCGTACTTCCAATTACACCCACATTAAAGGAGCTCAATATATTCGCATCATTAGTGGTGCCATCGTTCTTTACACTGATATTGGCCATATTGTAGCCTACTTGTAACCTAGTGCTTGTTTGGCTTTTTGCCACGGTTGTAAAAGCCAACATTGACAGAACAGTTAAAAACTTTACTTTTTGCATCTTTTCCATATCATTTAATTTTTTGTGCTCGGGATTTCAAAATTGATTCACCCAAACGTTTACTTGTTTTGAAATTTTAGTTTTATGTTAATTCATTTTTTACTTGGCTGTTTCTATCCGGAGTTACTCTTTTTACCACCATTTTTAAATATGGCTAAAAGCAGTAACAGAAATGCCGCACTACCTACACCCCAAACCCAAGGTTGCTGATACCAATCGCTTGCTGGTGTTTCTTTTTTTACATTGTTAATGTCCACATCCCTGTCTTGCGCAAATGTTACAGTGGTAACATAGAGCAGTAAAAAGGCCAGCGTAATTAACTTTTTTATTTTTCCCAGCATAATCATTATTGATCAACAAAATGGATAAAGCATTTACCTTTTTACTTTTATCTGTGTAATAAGTGTGTTGAATGCGTCATTTTGATTGGTATATACGCCATAAGCATCCATGCAATATCCTATCAGGCCATCATTCGCTTCTATCAAAAAGATAATAGAGGTATCTGAAGGATCACTATCGCCCTCGAAACGGTAGGTTTTAATAATGGAAAGCTCATCTGGGGTGTAGTGCTTCCCTTTACTGGTTGTAAAACCTATCTCATCGACTATGAACTCCGTGTCTTGATTTTTTATGCGCAGTTTTTCTAGCACACCGCTAACGGTGGTCATAGGGTTTTGCGCCATATTTTCAGAATTAGTTATCATGTCTATAGTTTCCTAACTAATTTCAAAATATATGCCTCAAATAAAACAACCTAAAATGAGCAGCTTACAAAAAAGGTTGGGCATATTAATGCCCAACCTGCGTATATTAATTAATCCTCTGGGGAATTTATTTGCTCAAAGTATTTTATTTTGTTATACAAGGTTTTTCTATCAATATTCAGCTTTTCAGCCGCTTTGGTTTTATTAAACTTTACTTCTTGCAAAACCTTCATAATTGCTTCATATTCTGCATGGGCCGCAGCATCCTTAAGATTGGCCGCAGCAATTATTTTCTGTGGAAAGGAGAACGACTCTTGCCCTTGGTTAACGCCGGCAGGTGGCTCATCCTCTTCTGGCGAAACAATTTCCCAAGGCAATACATTTTTGTTGATCAATCCGGTAGAAGTAAGCAATGCAGCACGGCGTACCACGTTTTTAAATTCCCGTAAGTTGCCCGGCCATTTATACTGTTTAAACAATGCTATTACTTCCGTTTCAAAACCGTCTAGCTCTTTGTCCAACTCTTTTTTGGCAATATCTAAAAAGTAGTCAGCAAAGGCTTCGATATCCTCACCCCGATCCCTCAAGGCCGGTATCCGAATGCTGAACTCATTGAAGCGGTGGTACAAATCTTCTCTGAACTTGCCATCACAATAGGCCTGCTTCAAATCTTCATTACTCGCCACAACTACCCTTACGTCGGTAATCATTTCTTTGGTACCACCCACTTTTTTATATTTCCTTTCCTGTACCACTCGTAGCAACGACACTTGCACATCCATAGGTAAGTTGGCTACCTCATCCAAAAACAAAGTGCCTCCTTCTGCTGCTTCAAACATGCCTTCTTTGTCGGTAATGGCTCCCGTAAAGCTCCCTTTTACGTGACCAAAAAGTTCACTGGCAGCCAATTCTTTGCTCAAAGTGCCACAATCCAGTGCAATAAAAGGCTTGTTTTTGCGGTTACTCATGATGTGAAGGGTTTTTGCTACTACCTCCTTACCAGTTCCGCTCTCTCCATAAATAATCACACTATAATTTGTTGGGGCAATCGTTTTAATTTCTTCATACACTTTTTTGATGGAGGCCGATTTTCCAACCATAAACCCAGGCAGTGTTACTTCAGTTTTTGTTTGTTTTACCGCTTTCCTTGCCGAATCGGCATTTTCCGCCTCAAATGTATGCAGTGGCGTATGATTGTCCTGGGCCAATGCCTTTTTAATAATATTCAGTACTTCATCTGGTAATAAAGGCTTGGTAATATAATCATAAGCGCCATGTTTCATTACGGTCACGGCCGTTTTTATGTCGCTATAACCGGTTATAATGATAACCGGTGTATTGGGACTCTTTTGCTTTATTTCCCTTAGTACATCCACTCCCTCTCTATCGCCCAGCCTAAAATCGCACAATACCAAATCATAATTTTCCTCATCAAAAGCTTTTAAGCCTTTTGAGCCATTGGTTGCAAAAATAGTTTCATACCCACTGCGCTTTAAGAAACGGGTTAACAACTGGCACATATCAATGTCATCGTCAATAATTAGTATTTTAGTCATACGCTTAAAAATTTTGTAGAATAATATCCCTATATAGTAGAATACCGTACCAAATATTGCCAGCAAACGCTTGCACGAAAAAAAATGACACTTGGCCGAAAATTTGTAGTAAAAATACTAGAATTTAAGTAGATAAATTTTCAAATATTCATTTATATATTGGTCGCAGTACATATGTAGTATAGTTTTAGTACTTAAAGAAGATGATGAACAAGAAAAAGATTTTAATCATAGACGATGAGGTGGACATTTCCTACTTTTTGAGCCGTAGTTTAAGAAAAAACAACTATGAGACCTTTGTAGCCCTCAATTTGGCAGAGGCTGAATCCCTTATCAGTAAAGAAGTTCCAGCTATTGTTTTGCTGGATAATCACTTGCCTGATGGTTTTGGTATCGACTTTGCGGCCATCATTAAATGCACGTTTCCAAACATCAAAATTTTGATGCTCACCGCCCATAATTCTCCCCAAGACAAGCAAAAGGCCATCAATAACGGAGTGGATGTATTTATTTCCAAGCCCTTTAAAGTGGATGAAATTGTTTCTATTGTTAAGGGCTTAGAAGCGGAACCAGACATCACTGCCGTCTAATTTTTTCCCCTCATTGTGGAATTTTGTCTACAATATAGCCCCACTGTGCAATTCTATTTTTTAAGAATTACGATATGGGCGTTTTATTTATCCTTACAAAAGAATTGAAAATTCCGTTCCTTTTTCTGGGGTACTGGATACATTGATTTGACCCTTGTGGTTAAGAATAATATTTTGCGTATTGGTCAATCCCAGTCCATTACCTTTTTGCTTATTGGTAAAATACGGTTCAAAAACCCGTTCTATCATCGTAGCATCCATGCCCTTTCCATTGTCTTTAATTAAAATAAGCACTTTATTCATTTTCTTTTTAGTGATGATTTGCAATTCAGGATGCGGGACGTCCTCCATTGCCTCAATTGCATTTACAATTAAGTTAAGTAAGGCTATTTTCATTTTCTCGGTATCAAGGTTCAGCGGGGCGAGGGTGTCATCTAACTTTGTTACAATCGTTATATTCTTTAGCTCAGCCCGGTCCTTTGAAAGTTCTATTGTCTCCAGTATAACTTCATTTATTTGACGTTGCTCAAAATGTAATTCAGCAAATTTGGTACTAGTAAGCAAGTCGGAAATCAATTGATTGATCCTTTCGCTGTTGCGGTTAATGATTTCAAACATATACATATTGTCTTCACTAATATTGGGCAAATCTTCTTTAAGTTGACTGGTAGCGAGGTTGATATTTGTTAGCGGATTGCGCACCTCATGGGCTATTTGTCTGGCTATCCGGCCTGTAGCCGCAAATTTTTCTTGCCTTTTAATTTGAACGAGCTCTTCATTGGTCGTTTTTAATTCTTCTACTTTTAACTGCAATTCTTCTTGATAGGCCTCAATTTCATGGTATGCTTTTTTTCGCCACCCGTGCTCTTTTTTATAGGTAATAAATGTAAAAGCTATTAATCCCAAGGCAAATGCAAGTGATGTGAAAGAGATGGTGTCTATAAAGCCATTGATTTTATCTGTAGCTTTTTTTCTTTCTGACAGTAATATAGTTTCATGTTTCCGAAGTGTCGTCACTTGCTTTCTAGCATTCAGCACCCACTCACGGTTGGAGAGTAAAAGTGCTTTTATTGAATCGGTGAAACGGTAATTGTTAGCAATATAAGCGTTGCAAATGTTTTTTAAATCTTGGGCCCGTTGGGTTAATATATTTTCTAAAGTTACGGTATGCGCCTTCTGATAGGGGTTATCTTGGGTCAATCGTTTAAATGTTAACATAAAACTATCTCTCAGTCTTATGCCATTCGCATAGTCATTGTAAAACCCTGTATCACTGGTAAGTAAAAAGCCCCGCATACCCGCTTCTCCTTCCCGGGCGAAGGAAATAATTTTTTCGAGTGTATTGATTACTTCAAAAGTATGCTCCACCTTACCATGTTTCTTAATAAGCTCTTTATTATTAAATAGCGATAATGAAAAAGAACCCAATAATAAAATCCCGGCAATAATGAACCAAGTCCGATTCCTCCGATCGGTCCTTTCCATTTGATGTATACGCTTCATTCGTAAAAAATTAAAATATTATATACCTGTAATAATAAAATATAGGAACGCCTTTTTACAACAAAAAAAATGCTAGGTTTTACATCAGATAATGCAGAAAACCAGTAAGTCAAATCCCTTAGCCATTTGCAAATCCGTTGCCCAATGCCTAAAGTTGATATACCCCAAATATAACGCCATATCAACGATTGGGCAACTTAAAAAAGGGGATAAATATACCAAGATGAGGAGCTTATTCCCCAGATTATCACGATAAAAGCTTAAAAATCATTAAATCACGTTGTTTTTGATAATGGCACGAATTTTTAAATAACTATAGAAACGAAAGCAAAATAATTATTCAAAATTAAATCTTAAAATTATGTTACGCTGGACTGTCACATTCTTAGTAATTGCTTTGATAGCGGCTTTATTTGGCTTTACCGGAATAGCTGTTGGTGCCGCCAGCATTGCAAAAGTTCTTTTCTACTTATTCTTGATCCTGTTTGTGGTGAGCCTTCTATTTGGCAAGCGGGTCAATTCATAAATGTTCCTAAAAACCAATGTTATGAAAAGTATATATTTAGCAATTAGCATCTTGCTACTCGCATTCTGGGCAATAAACACATTTATAATCGTATTGGTACCTGGCTATAATGCAATTGCCATATTCTTAGCGATGTTGTTTTTCTTCAGATATATCATAACTGTATCGCAAAAGGGAACTTGGTTTGAAAGTGTATAATATTAAATAACAATAAAAATTTAACGAAAATGAAAGCAAACAAAGTAATACTGGGTGTATTGGCAGGTGCTGCCGTGGGAGCTGTTGCAGGTATATTGCTTGCCCCAGCCAAAGGAAGTGAAACGAGGAACAAATTGCGGAACAAGACTCGTGAATTGGGTGATGCCGCAAAAGAACAAATGCACAACATGGCCGATGTGGTTAAAAATAATTTCTCAAAGGTAAAGGATGAGCTGGTTACTGCCGGAAATCAGCTCTCCGATTCCTTTAATGATGTAAAGGACCAAACGGTGGAAGCAGGCAAAGACATTAAAAACGGCCTTAAAGAATCAAAAGGCGAATTTAACAAAGCATTATCTTAATTTCTGAAGCATGAAGAATGTCATTCATAACCTAGAAGGAGTTGTAGAGCAAATAGGCGACCTCGCCGATACGAAGGTCGCTATATGGAAGCTCAAGGCAACGCATACGGTTAATAATTATCTCTCCAATGTAATCGGTGTGTTGCTCTTGATCTTTCTATTACTTGTAGCTGCGCTCTTTCTGGGTTTTGGATTGGCATTTTATGTTGGCCAGCTATTAAATAGTACCGGTTTGGGATTTGTGATTGCCGGAGGAGTATTTATAGTTTTGGGATTTTTCTTCTTTGTATTAAGAAAGAAAATATTCCCCAAACTATTACACCATTCTCTGTTGCAAATGGTATTTAAGGAAGATGCCGATAAGTACAAGTCTCCTGAAGATGCCTTATCACAAATGTTGGAAGCAGAGCAATTGCAAAAGCAAAACATAAGGAAACACGTAGCAGAGGCTGTTAAAGACGTTTCCTACATGTATGTGATGACCCGTCTTATACGTTCTGCAGGAAAGTTCGCTACTTCTCTTTTTAGCGGCAGGGGCCAATCGGAGGAAGTAACAAAAAGGCACCATGAAAGTTCCAGTGGTTCGGAGATAAAGAGAATTATTACCAATAGTTTATGGGCAACCGGAACAGACCTATTACTCAGTTTATTTTCTTCAGGTAAAAAAGGTGCCCAAAATGCCAAGTGAGAAGGCCAATGATGGTGCCAGCTAGACAATTAATAAATTTACAACTTTGAACAAGTTCTTCGAGGATAGATTAAAACAGTACATACTATTATTATTATTAGCTGTTTTAGTCTTTTTTATTGTTAAAAGTTTAAGGGTTTTTATTCCAGGCATCTTAGGTGCAATAACCCTATACATTTTAAGCAGGGAGAACTATTTTCAAATGCTTTACGTACGAAAATGGAAACCCAGAATTGCAGCCCTAGTTTATGTGCTGTATTTTTTGCTTTTATTGGGTGTCCCTTTCTTTTTTGCCTATTCTCTCATAAGCCCCAAGATTGATTTGCTGATGGCTAACCCCCAAGCAACCGTTGAACAAGTTAAAAAAGTAGTAGCATCGGTAGAGGGCAAAATTGGCTGGAAGATAATGACCCAAAGTAAATTAGAAGGTCAATTAACATCTTTGGTGGGTAAAATACCCCGGCTGTTGAATGAAACGGCCAATGTTGTCAGTAACCTTGCCATCATGCTCTTTCTCCTATATTACATGCTGAGCAATGCAAAGTCGTTGGAAAAGAAGCTTTTCAAGCTTATTCCCCTGCGACCAGATAATATAAATTTGTTGGCAAGGGAAGGGAAAACAATCATCAAAGCCAATGCCATAGGTATTCCACTCATATCCTTGATTCAAGGTATTACTGCAGCAATAGGCTATGCTATTTTCGGGGTTCCCGAATGGTATATGTGGGGCTTTTTGACAGCCGTTTTTGCATTTATGCCCATTGTAGGTACAATGCTGGTTTGGGTTCCATTGGTGATTTATATGTACACGATTGGCTCCACATTTTCTGCTACTGCACTTTTGTTTTATGGGTTAATCGTTATCGGTAATGTAGACTACTTGGCACGTTTAACGATTATGAAGAAACTGGGTGATGTACATCCAGTGCTAACAGTAATGGGAATTATAGCTGGGTTTGAATTGTTTGGCTTTATAGGCGTAATATTTGGGCCGGTACTTTTAAATTATATGATTGTACTGTATACCATATACGTAAGCGAGTTTAAAGGTGAGGAAGAACCAGCTACACAAATTAATAGTAACAGTACTTAAGCAACAGGTAATTTATTGAGCAAAATAAACTACTTGCAATCCTTCTACGTTTGGATTTGCCAGTTTTTTAATTTAACATAAACGTGTAAACGCTTTTTGCAATGCAATCAAATTCCCCACAATTAGCACTGTGGAAAATAATTCCCAGTGTAGAGCATTTTCTACTATTTTAAGTTTTTTTAATTGCTTGTTTTATTTATACCGACATTTGAGTCTATTTTCAAAAATAGGAGCGCATAAATGAGCATGATTACTGAGCAGTTAGTTGGAAAAGAGAATCTTTTGTTGATTTTTGAAAAACTCATTCGAAGCATCAGCGATTCGGTAATAATTACAACAGCCGATGATATTACGGCTCCTTCCGGCCCTCGCATCATTTATGTAAACGAGGCCTGTTGTTCCATGACAGGTTACAGCAAGGAGGAGTTGGTGGGCGAAACGCCACGGATATTTCAGGGCCCCGAAACCAGTCGCACAACACTGGATATGATAAAGGATGCACTTGAGAAAAAGAAGAAAATCCGCGTAGAATTACTCAATTATAAAAAGTCAGGGGAGGCGTTTTTAAGCGACATGGAAATCATTCCAGTAAAGGCTGGAGATGCTGCTTCATCCTATTTTATTGCCATACAGCGGGATATTACTGAACTCAAAAGAAAGGCGCAACTAGTTCAATCGAATGCCGAATTTTACCTGCGTTTATTTGAAGGAAGTCCGGATTGTGTAAAATTGCTGGATGCAGATGGATATTTGGAACACATGAACAGCAATGGCTGTGTATTGATGGAAGTGGATGATTTCGACGGCATGTTGCGCCATATGGCGTGGCATGACTTATGGCCCGAAGAAACAAAGCCCGTGGTTTCGAAATCGGTGGCAGAGGCGAAATGTGGCAACAAATCCCGATTCCAGGCCTTTTGCCCAACAGCTAAGGGTACCCCTAAGTGGTGGGACGTTTCTGTAAACCCTATTTTGGACGAAAAAAACAATGTAGTCAAAATCATTTCCTCATCTAGGGATATTACTAATATTAAGCTTGAAGAGCAACGAAAAAGCGATTTCCTAAAAATAGTTGCCCACGAAGTAAAATCACCGTTAACCGCTATAAAAGGCTATGCACACTTATTGAATGAAGAGATTGGGCCACATTATAATGAGAATGCGGATATAGCATTTGCATTAACGAGGATTGACAATCAAGTAGATCGATTGACGAAATTCATTAATGAAATTTTGGATTTGTCAAGGCTGGAAACTGATAAAATGTTCGTCGATAAGGAATACTCCAGCTTACACGAATTGGTTGAGAAAACTGTAATTGATCTGCGGGTCAGCAATCCTGCGGCCATTATTACAATTGAGCAATTAGACGAATGTTTTGCCTTTATCGACAAAGACAAAATTGAGCAAGTGATTATCAACTTAGTAACCAATGCGATTAAATTCTCCAAGCCAAAAAGTACAATAGAGATTTATCTCAGTAAACAGCCAGATAATTTAATTCACTTGCAGGTAAAAGATTATGGGTATGGCATAAACCCAGAAGAGCATGATAAGATTTTTGATTTATTTTATCAGGTAAAGGAATGCCAAAAGCTCAGCAAAGGATTTGGAATGGGATTGTATTTAATCAAGAACATAGTTTCATTGCATGGAGGTAAAATTTCAGTTGTAAGCGAAAAGGAAAAGGGCAGCACTTTTACGGTTGAGCTGCCTACAACCAACTAGTTAAATTTTCAGTGCATATAGGGTCAGGTTTTTCTTTTCCAATCCTTTTAGTTGTATTTCCCCCAAAAATTCGCCCTGCCAATCTTTCAGGTTGGTATAGTCAAAATATTTTTCGCTTACAATGTGTTTGTAATTCAACTCGCTGCAGGCGCTCCTGATACGGGCCGTTGTATTCATGGCTTCTCCACTCATCGCCAAGTCTTTTTTAACTACCCCAATTTCGCCTACCGTGATTTCCCCCACATGTATGCCTGCCCGAAATTCGGGTACAAAGCCATACTCTTGTTTGAAGTATTGTGCCTTGGATTGTAGGGCCTTGCGTACCGATATCAGCACTTGAATACATTTCATGTTGTTTTCTGGCTCTTTAGCCCAAGTGATGATCACTTCATCACCTACATACTGGTATATATCGCCGTTACATTGCAAGGCCGCATTGCTTACTTCGTATATAAACTCCTTTATAAACATAAAGTACTTTTTGTGGCCCAGTTGTTCGCTGATGGGCGTACTATCCTTTAAATCGATAAACATGATAATCCTATCCTCACTGCGTGGGGCACTATACCTGCCCAGTAACATATGTATAAAGAAGCCGGGCGTATATTTTTGCCCCAACTGATAAAACAACTGGGTTATCAGCACAATTAAACACTTGATGAATACGCCATCCACCAAGTAATTGGATTGATAAATTAGTTCGCCTCCATGATTGAAAATATCCGTGATATCAATATGCTTCGAAAATAAAATGAGGGATAAATAGGCGATTATACTTACCGCAACAATGGCTGAAAACATCAATCCAAACTTGATAAGCCGCTTTGCGATGGGGTGTTTTCGTTCTTTAATGCCCGGAACGACATAGAACATGAGCCAACCCAACAGCACGTTGTATACCAGTGACAATACCACCCAAGTAATTTTAATGATATATCTGGGTGCTTCCAATAAATTATCTGTAATATAGCTAGAGTAAACTTGCCAACGATTATACACAAAAAGGTCCAAAATGGTCCAAATTAAAAGGGCCATAAAAAACCACTTGAGCTTGAAGCTACTTGTAGCACCTTTCTTTTTGAAGTATTGTTTGAATGTATTGGCCACTTTTCTTTTTGCTGCTAGGCTTTTAATGAATTAATAGATACAGTAGGGAAGGGATGTGTAACTGAAATTTTCAGCTACCGATATTTAATGAACAGTTGGAGGAAAAAATCCCGAAGCGGTTTTTTATTGTTCGATGCCCACTTCGTTCCTTCCTCAAAAATGCCACCTATTCTGTTGCAATCAATACCTCGTTTTTAACCTCAGTTTTCTGCTGCAGGTATTGATATATCTTATTTTGCGAAGATAGATCGTTGCCAATGCCATTGCTACCCAACATTTCATTCAAGGATTCATCCAACTCCCTTCCTTTCACGTTATCGTTCCACTGTATGTCGAAGTAATCCTCCAACTCGTTTGCGATTGCGCTGTTAAGGATGGGGGTAACCACTTCAACCCGCTTGTGCAAATTGCGTGTCATCCAATCGGCACTACCGATGTACACTTTTCTATCATTGCCACTGCCAAAAATGAATATGCGACTGTGTTCCAAGTACCTATCTACAATCCGCTTTACTCGAATATTATCACTTAACCCAGCCTTTCGTGGCACTAAGCAGCAAGTGCTTCGCACCAGTAAATCTACTTTTACACCTGCCTGGCTGGCTTTGTACAGCCAATCAATCATGCCGATATCCTCTAGGTTATTCACTTTTATTTTTATGGTGGCGGGCAAACCCTTTTTACTCCTTTTTATTTGATTGCTGATCTCTTTTTCAAACGCTTCCACCATGTTGGACTGTGCTACAAAGAGCTTATCAAATTTAGCATCATTGTTTTTTTCCAGCATCTTGCCCTTCTCTAAAATGTTGAATAGCAAATCCAAGTCTCTAGTGAGCTTTTTATTGGAAGTAAGCAAAGCATGGTCTGTATAAAAACGGGCCGTGGTTTCATTAAAGTTTCCAGTACCTATAAAGGCATAATCAAGATCACCTGCTTTTTTTGTTTTGATCAAGGCAATTTTACTATGCACTTTGATGCCGGGAATGCTGTACACAATTTTTACGCCGGCATTTTTCATGGCTTTGCTCCAGCGGATATTGTTGGCCTCATCAAACCTGGCCTTCAACTCAACAAATACAGTTACTTCTTTTTTGTTTTTTGCCGCACTAATAAGGGCATTGGCAATATGGCTTTCGCTGGCCACCCTGTATAGCGTAGCATAGATGGCCTTCACATTGGGGTCAATGGCAGCTTGGTTGAAAAACGACAGCACCGGATTGTAACTCTGGTAAGGGAAATGCAGCAGTATATCTCCCTTGGTTATTTGCTCAAACATGTCTCCGTAATCGCACAACTGCGCATGTTTTACGGGCACTATTGGTTTAAACATTAAGTCGGAGCGCTTGATGGGTAGCTGATCCAAGTCGCTTAGGTTATGGTACCTGCCGCCCTCAAACATCTGCTTGTCGGTAAGTAAAAAGCTTTGACTCATTAATTTTTGCAAAGCAAGGGGCATCCCTTTTTCGTACAAGAGCCGGCTGGGCAAACCATTTTCGCGGATGGCCAGTTTTTTTTCCATCTCATCTAGAATGCCACCTTTTATATTTTCTTCATCTAGATTTAGCTCAGCATCTCTAGTGATTTTAAAAGTGTAGCATGCTTTTACTTCATACCCACTAAAGATATAATTCAAATTATCCCGAACAATATCATCTAAGAAAAAGATATGCTGCTGATCATCTTGCATGATGCTGTAAAAACGCCCTACTTTCCTAGCAGGGATATTTAAAAAAGCATGACACATGGCTTCTTCGTTGGGCCTTTTAAGCGAAACCAAGAAATATTTGAGATTGCTTTCAGGAAAAAAATCCTCCTGGAGTGACTTCCTGATAAAAATGGGCTGTACAAATGATAAGACTTTGCTATAGAAAAATTCTTTCAGCTCGGGACGGAAACTTTCCGGTATGTCTTGCTGATAATACAGATGTATATTATTGGTCCGTAATTCAGGTAAAAGATCATCGTACAAAATCTGGCCAAAATCATTTAGTTGGCCATCAATCACTTCCTGAACCTTTTCGATAAGGTCGGCATCTGGGGGCGGTATTATTTTCTCCCTCAATTTAGTAGGCAATTTGGAGTATGCGTTTACGATGGGAAACCGCACCCTAAAAAATTCATCAAGATTGCTTGAGAAGATGGATAAAAAACGGATTCGTTCTAATAAAGGATGTGATTTATCCTGCGCCTCTTTTAAAACGCGGTGATTGAACCCTAACCATGATATATCTCTATTTTTGTACATATAGTTATTTTTTAATGTGGTTTATCGTACTGTATTTAAGTTTGGTTTAAAAGGGATTGCCTTGGCCCGGCTGAACTGTTATTGAGCCGGTAGTATCCGTGCCGCTGTGTATCAATGTTGCTATAGTAAAGGCCAATACACTTACAATAATACCCACCATAAATATGGTATACGCCCAACTTAGCAATTTGTACTTGCGGCCCAGTACAGCCCCCAAATAATATATATCATCAACCAATCCGCCATACAAATAATTGGGGTCCCTCATCATCGTACGCATACCCCATTTGTAATCTTCAAGTGTAGATTTATAGAAGTTGCCAAAAAACAAAAGGTTGGTTTTACGGTTCAAAATATCTTCCCTGCTGAAAATGCCCTTTGTTACTTTTGGACGTGTGGCGATAATGGCTAGCACGATGGTGATAACGCTTGTGGACAGGAAAATAAGTGTAGGGATGGTTAAGTGCGTATCAACCTCAATTTTTCTGATTAAAACACTTAAAATCAGGGAAATAATGATGGCATTTACGCTGATAAGGATATTGCTTTTATTGTCTGCCATGTTACTGAGCATCATGTGGTTGTCGCTCGTTAAACGCAACATGGTTTGAATGCCTTTGGTAAGCAGTGCATTTTGTGATCTAGACTCTTTGTCATCTTGGTCGAGCAATATAGAGGAGGAGGCATTGGAATTGGCCAATTCATGCGATTTCTTTTTTATTTTTTGTACGTTCTTTTCTTTGCCCGTCTCCAGTCGGCCTTTGGCGTAATCCGTATAATACTTGTGCCCATGCAGCAGTTTCAGTTTGTTTTTATCCCATTCAAGCAACAAATTGTCAAATTTGCGCAAACGCATTTCTTCTTTCAGCAACTTATCCGTACGCTTAAAATCTTTGGTGCCAAAATGAAAAGTATCCGCATCTTTCATTATTTTTTCTAAATGGGAACTCGGTTCAGTTACTAACTTGGTGGCCAGTATCAATGTCTTTACCTTTTCTATAAGTTGCTGGTCTTGATCTTGCTGCCCTAGCCATTTTGCAGCCAATTCGGCCCCAACCATCTCGTGGTCATCTGGGGTTGTGTACAAATGTCCCGTATCGTGAAACCATGCCGCAATATTCAATGCAATAACATCTTCTTCGCTAATATCGTAATGCGCCGCAATGTCATTAACATGGTTTACCACATCTATCGTATGTTGCACACTGTGAAATAGCAAGCTTTTTGCCGATTCTGATGCAAACAAATTCCGTATATGCTTTTCTGTTTCTTTTAGAATATTCATAATTTATCTGCTTCTTTAAAAGGTTAAATTAAATTTGGCACCAATGGAGATATTCAAAACACTTACGGGATCTTCATTTTTGCCGATGGTAGCGCTGATGAGCGCCGTATTAAATGGTATATAATAAAAACCACCACCATAAGCAGTATGCCATCTGTTGTTAGCAATATCTTTTTTATACCATACCCTTCCAATATCACCAAAAGTGATGATCCCAAATTGGCCAGGTAGGAGATAGTTCCTGTTTTCGCCTAGTTTGATCCTAAATTCAAGACCGCCATATAATAGTTCAGAACCGCCATACCGATTTTTCCTAAAACCACGCAAGTTGTTATTCTGGCCTAGATACAGATACTGGAAAAACTGTGCAGAATCTTTGGAGTTGAACATTTTGCTATAACCCAAACGTATTACAGCCGTAACTTTGGCTGGCAGCTTTGTACTTGCATAAACGGTCATGTCCGAAGTGAATTTGGTCACTAGGTTCTTGGCACCACTTACCCCTTTTTCTACGCTCACCACATTGGACCATTGAATGCCATTGGTAGGCACCATCTCACTATTGATTTTCTTCAAGTTGATACCCGCCTTTAAACCCACAAAGGTTTTGGGCGAGTACACAGCAGCGCTATCAAGGCCTACGAGTGAAGGGTTGCCGAAAACGAATTTTTGATTGTTCTCGTACCTGTTCCAATAGTGAAACAAAGTTGGCCCCATAAACAGGTTTATTTTGCCATCAAATTTGCTTTTGCTAAACAGTAGCTGTGCTTCCACCGTTTTGTAGCGGGCCATATAAAACCTTTTGCCATACACTTGCTTGGTGGTATTGCCCAGCCCGTAAAAATTTGTAATGCCGGGCATATTTAGTTTGCCATCAAAATATACATCCGTATTGCCCAAGAGCTTGTTCCAAACAGCACTGTATTTTACCTGAAAGGCTTTTTGGGTTAAAGCCGACAGTGCTGAAAACCGATGTTCGCTGGCAAATGGATCCTTGCGGAACTTGTAATTGCGAACAGTAAAGCCTACACCCAACAGTAAGCCATCATCCACATTGTAGCCCATGGTTAGTTTAGGAAAACTTACCTGCTTATACCTGTATGCCTTTAACTCAAATCGGTTAAGCCCCACATCGGTACCGAAATGTGTGCGGAACCGTTTGTTGCCCCTTTGATAATTGCTATCCGCACCGCTTTGGTCGTATATATGTGTACGCACATGGCCTTTAATATCGAAAGTATCGCTGCCCTTGCCACCAATAAACCGAAGTTTAATAGTGGAAGAAGTACCCTCTGCTATTTCAAATCTATCATCGCCATTGAACCCATAAATTTGAATTTCTTTTGTTTCGCCCGGTTTAAAAACCCTGTGGTACAATACAAAGCTGCTATCCCCTTCATCACGCTTTAGCTGGTAGCCTGTAAGCTCCAGCCCACCTTCGCTGGTGTTATTGAACTTATACAACTCACTTTTGTTGCTTCCCAGTATCCGTATTTCCTGCGATAGAAATTTGTAATACGCTTGTGAGGCAGTTTTTAACTGATCTCTCCTACCAATGAGCTTTTGAGTGATTTTTTTACCGCGGATATTGTAAATCTCTGGGGGTAAAGCTTTAACTGCTTCCTGCAATGTTTCATCTGTTAAGTTGGCAATAAACTGGTTGGTTATACTATCCCACTGTTTTTGAGTGACCTGATTTAAAAATACCCGGTCAAAATCCTTTGCCACCATATTGAATTTGCTCATTTTGTTTATCCCGCTGGTAAAGCCTTCCAAAAAAGGCATTTGACCATGTATAAATTTTGTAAGCAGCCCATTGCTCCTAAAAAAAGCCTGATCCCTGTCTTTGGGCATTGGATAATAGGTTTTACCTTGGCCCGTATCCTTGGTACCCCATCTCCACTGGTCAAAATGCCTATCCCAATCACCAATCAACATATCCAGTAGCCTCGCCGTAAGCACTTTGCTTTGGTCAACGGTATGGTCATTGTCCTCCCGCATTTTATCCATCATTTTAAAAGTGCTTTTGTTGTCATCCGCATAGTTCGGGTCTCGGGGTTCCAAAAGGCACACCTTATTTGAAAAATAGTTTTTGTAGTACCCTAGGTTGGGATCATCGGGCACAAAAAAGAACTGGGTATTAGACGTTATAATGCCCACGGAGGAAGCGATTGGGGTAATAACCAAGGGTGCATAGGGATTCGATGCGCTTATCATATCACGAACAACATTGGATGCCACCGTATTTCTAAAACTCTCCGGTATTACCTTTTCTGGGTCTTTGTCCACTGTGCGCAAACTCCACATATTGCCCGCCTTATCCACCAGCTTCAGGCTTTTAGTTTGGTTGCCGCCACCCATGCCTTCAATGGTAAATCCACCCTTCTCTTTTTTAATATTAAAAACCTTCATCTCCACAGGCTCGCTCCACTCTTTTCTATAATTGCTCCCATTCACCAATTTTTTCAAACCATTCAAGCGCTTGTACTTATTGCTGGCAGGTACCCTTACAAAATCTTTATATACATATTGAGCCGTAACCGTATCCTTTACTTCTGGTTTGGGCAATGTTTTAAAATTCAAAATATGGCTCTCGAAATTTTGTGTGAGCGAATCCTTCCTCGTTTCATCCACGGAAAAGAAATTCAGGTTCACATCTTTATTTACACTGATTTCCAATGTGGCAAAACCCAATGACTCTTTGGCAAAAATACTGTTGCGGCCTAGCGATACACGGTTGGTTTTGCAACCACTGCCGCTTACGATATAATGATAACTACTGTCTTTTATATACTGGAGATTATGTTCGTGGCCCGATACAAAAACCACGTTGGGGTGTTGCTTAACGGCACCCATTACCATATTAATCATATTCTGGTACCGCGGATTGGGAATGTCTTGGCTGCTACCAAACACACTGCGGGTAATGGGATAGATACTGCCAATAATCGGCAAGGGTATGTACAGCTTTTTGTTCATATCCGTAAACGGGAAAATGTGCTGTTTTAAACTAAAATACCTGCCATGCGGACCATTGCTTTTAAAGGGATGGTGCATGGCAATAATTACCAGTTTATCATAGTTTTTATTCACTATTTCCTTCAACTCTTCAATTACTTCTTCTTCATTTTTGGTGCTGCAATCACTTTCTATACCCGTTTTTTCTTCTAAGTGCAGCCACCATTGACTATCCATTACAATAAGGGTAACATCTTTGCTAATTTTAACCTCCTCGGGGCCAGGGCATCCATCTTTGGGTAAAAAAGAAAGATTGTAAGCCGCATACCTATCCACATATTGTTGTTGCCTGCGTACATTTTCCAAGCCTTCTGCTTTGCCATTGGCCCAATCGTGGTTGCCGGGAATCATGATGCTTTTGGCTTGCGTGCCGCGGATTAAATTGATTTGAGAATCTAAGGCAGCTTTAATATCGTTGTAGCGCTGATAGGTTTCGTCGGGCAATCCATAATCATACAAATTGTCTCCCAAAAAAATCACTGTGGTTTTATCATCAAACTTAAAGTGCTGCTTCATCGAGTTTAATACCGATGCTTTTCCCTCCACTAAACTACCCGCATCACCAATCAGCACAATGCGGCTTTGCAAGGTATCGGTCCCTTTTTTGCCCACTACAGGCTTTTCTTCCACCTGTGCCTGCAAGTACATCACGGTGATGGTTGTTATTATGGTTAATAAAATCCTTTGCATAAATATATAAGTAAACTAGATTTATTTTTTATTAGTTGATTTGTATGCATATTTCAGTATTTGCGACCTGCCCGCCTCTGCAAATTCATTACTGATATACATATCCCCATTGGGCGAAAACGTTAACCCTTCCGGTTGTTTGAATAGTTTTTTGGTTAAAAAGTAAATCTCTTTAAATCCACCCCTTGTATCCGTAACTACCAAGCAATTGTTAACGGCAGAAATGATATACAAATCCTTGGTTATGGGATGTAAGGCCGCTGCGCTGGGTTTAAAGCGGGAGGTACCCTCTTCTTTATCCAATTTAATATCCCTTACATTTATTTTGTAGGAGGAATCATTATATTGCTTGGTAAGGGTATTAAAGGTAAAAGTTGATAAGGTCTTAGTGTTGTCTACCTTACAATCCTTGCACACCAATACCAGTAGATGTGCCGTTGTGTCGCTATACAGTATCTCAAACTCGCCCTTGCCATACTCCTTCGGAAACTTATATTCATCGTTCACTAAACCTGCTTCCGAAAAACTTACTTCTTTAATATCACCCGTACTCTGTAGTAAGTAAAAACTACTATCTACAGTAACCATATCTTCAAAATCGGCCCCGCCTTTGAACTTCCATTGTTGTATCGACAAATCAGACTTTATCTTATATATAGCCCGAGTGTCATCTGCAATGGCAAAAATTGAACTATCCCTTGGGTAATAGGCCAAGCCAGATATCTCATCAAGCTCCAATGGCAACTTTGCCACTTCGGGTTTATTGAGGTCATATCCGGGCGGACTTTTGGCAATAAATATTTTTTCGCCACAAGCAGAAAGGACCAAAAGACTCAATAATGGCAAATAAATCCTTGTAATAAGCAAAAACATACACAGGTTATTAAGAAAACTATGCCAACGTGTTTAATCCGTATAACCAAGGCCTCCTTTTTTTGAACGGGTATTATATTCCCCGTTTTGGGGCTACTTCATACCAAAGCGCATTTTGCACTACAAATTGGGGTAATAAGTTTACAAGCTGTTACATAATAACAACAGGCATGATTTTGCAAGGGTAAGGTTATGTCTAAGAAGATTATACTGTCTGTAATCCTTGTGGCTATAGCTATAAGTTTACAGGCACAAGTAGGATACATTACCATCAAAGCATCGGACAAGTATAATAGATCGGGCTTTTCGAAATTTTTTCTTGGCGAACATTATAGAAAAATTTGGCATACACCGGTTAGGGTACCCATGGTGATGCTGGATACCTTAAAAGGCGGCCTTACCCCTTACGAATTGGGCGGTAGCAGGCAAACAAAGTCAATACGGCTGCGGGATAAGCAAAACAGGGAATGGGTGTTAAGAAGCGTTGATAAAAGCTTCGGCGGGGCTTTGCCCGATGATTTTAGAGGCACTTTTGTGGAGGATTTGGCCAATGACCAAGTTACATTCAGTCACCCTTATGGTTCTTTGATAGCTGCTTATTTGGCAGAAAACGTAGGCGTGTACCACACCCAGCCGCAATTGGTATATCTGCCCAAGCAAGCGGCCTTGGGTAAATACAATGAAGAAGCCGGTGATGTGTTGTATATGTTGGAAATGCGGCCAGACGAAGATTGGTCAGGCGCAAAAAATTTTGCCAACTCAAATAAAATAATTTCCACCGACAAGTTTTTAGAAAAGCTCAACGAAGACAATAAGAACGTTGTGGATGAAAAGCAGTTTGTGCGTAGCCGTTTATTTGATTTTTTTATCAACGACTGGGGCCGGCATGAAGACCAATGGCGTTGGGCAAAAACCGAGGAGGGCAAAAAGAATATATATGAGCCCATTCCCAGGGACAGGGATAATGCTTTTACCAAGTTTGATGGATTATTGGTAAGCGCTGGTACCCCCAAACATTTACAATCGTTTAAAAAGAATTTAAAAAGTGTCAATTATTTTGGGTTTACGGCCAGGGGTTTAGACAGAAGGTTAACGCCCTCACTCACTTTACAAGATTGGTTGGCCATTGCCAAGGAAATACAAGCGCAGTTAACAGATACGGTAATAGCAGATGCGGTAAGGCAAGTGCCGCAAGAAGTGTATGAACTGACAATAAAAGAGGGTTTTGTTAAAAAGCTAATCAGTAGAAGACAATATTTAACAGAGTGGGCAGCAACCTATTTTAGATTCATCAATGCCGGTGGTGTGGATGTAGTGGGCAGTGAAGAGGGCGAAAAATTTGTAGTAAACCGCATCAACGAGGGTGAAACCGAAGTAACTGTTTTTAAAAGCAAAGCGGGTGTGGCAAAAGGGGAACCTTTGTATAAAAGGACTTTCTTAAGCAGTGAAACCAAAGAAATCCGCCTCTTTGGCTTGGGTGGAGATGATATGTATGAACTCAGCGGCAATACGCATAAGGGCCCTAAGTTGGTAATAGTAGGCACCAAGGCCAAGGAAACCTTGGTAAATCAAATTACTGGCGATGGCCATGGGCAAAACATTACTTTTCACGATGATACCACGCACTATATTCTTGAAAACAAAGGCAACGTAGATTTTAAAATCCGGGATACGGCCAAATACAGCTATCCTTACAAGTATTTCAAATATAATGTGAGTAGAACTTTGCCGATAGCTTTTTACAATTGGGAAGATAGGATATATGTAGGCCTGCAACACACTTGGTTACGCAACAAGTGGAGTAAGGAGCCCTATTGGCATAAGCACCGGATTGCGGCAAAATATTCCATCGATCAAAAAGGATACAGTGTAGGCTACGAAGGCTCCTTTAATAAATTAATCGGTAACTGGAGTTTGAAGATGGCAGCGGTATACGATCAGGTCCGGTGGCTCAATTTTTATGGCCTAGGCAATGAATCTGTTTTATCAACACTCGATAGGGATTATTTCCGTTTCCGCCACAGGGAATTGTTTGCACAAATAGGGATAGAGCAAATTATACAGAACAGGCAACGCATTACTATTGCGCCCTTTTATCAATTGTACATCCCCATTGTTGATACAGCGAGGTATGTGGCCAAAACAGCGTCTTACAACCAATCCGGGCAATTAAGCAAAAAGTCATTTGCGGGTATCAGTGCGGAGTATGTGTACCAACAATTAAACGATAGCATTCTTCCTCGAAAAGGATTTGGCATACAACTATTCAGCAGCTACACACAACCCATAACAGATAAAAGCAAGAGCGGTTTTGTCCGTTTGGCGGCCGATTTTCAAGCCTATATTCCACTTGGAAAAACTTTTCATATCGCCATCAAGGGCGGTGCAGCCACTTTAACCGGCGGCACCCCCGAGTTTTACCAATACAATACTACGGGCGGCACCCGAACCATCAGGGGCCATCAAAGGGAACGCTTTCACGGAACCACAACCCTTTACAACCAAAACGAGTTGCATTTTGTAAAAAATATCCAGAGCTATTTGTACAACGGTAAGTTCAGCTTATTTGCTTTGTACGATATCGGCAGGGTATATGAAAAAAATGAAAGCAGCAATACCTTGCATTATGGCTACGGTGGCGGTATTATCATAACCCCCTTCAATAAAATATCCTTGATAGCAGCCTATGCCATGAGTAAGGAGGATAAAAATTTGCACTTGAGTATATTGAAAGTGTTGTAGGTGAAAGGAGCGCACTAAGAACGGCTTTTCTTATACGATGGGAGGGTTCAGTTATTTATTTTTTTTGAGACACTGGAATGCAACATTGGCAAAGGTTTTGGAGGAATTTAGTTTAGTCATTTATCTCCCATAATAGAAATTTACAAAATAATTTTTGGTTGGAATAAAAAAATATTTCACTTTTACATCACAATAAGTCCACCCGTGAAATTTTATATCTCACGAAAAACCAAATGGCCCAGTACAATTTTTTGAGTGTACCCTCATCAACGTACCCAGCCTCCCAAGTGTAGTAAAATATTTTTTAACCTAAAACAAATGTGGATAGCGTGTACCCGCATCTGTCATCGTATATCGTAAAACGAATACTGCCACTATTGCTGTGCGCCAGTATCGGAAATACTGCAAAAGCGCAGTACATACCCCATCAATTTCCAGATGTGGATATGCCCAATCGCTTCTTGCCGTTACCCGCTTCCCGTATTATATACTTTAGCGATTGTAAGAATTTTCAAACGGCAGCATTATTTGCCGAAAGGGCGGCGCCTGCAGCAGCATTGCCCAAGCGTACCCCTTTTATTCAAGTACACGGTGATATCACTTATCATTTTACGTATCGGAGTTTTGTGGATACGCCTTTTGCGCAGCAGGATTTAACACAGCATTATATACAGACCAATTTGCGTTTGGTGATCAAGAATCAATATCCGTTGAAACTCAGCTTTACCAACCGTAGCAGTAATTCACCCTATTTTAGCAATGTAACAGACCTAAGTGTTCAATTTGACCGAAGCCAGTTGCTGAATCAGTTAAAGGCTAAGTTACTCAGTCGAGTGCCTGCCATGGTAAATATGGAGGCCTTGAATCAAGCCGAAAACCTGTACCGTACTAAATTCGCCGAAGTGCAACAATTGGATCAATGGCTAAAAAGCCCAGCCCAAATTCAGCAGCTAGTGGAGGAAAGGGAAAAGGCTATACAGCAGCAAGCGATGGCTAAGGCCCAAACGGTAATTACCGATAGCTTACCGATTAAGGGAATCGGCAACATGAATGACTTGAGAAAGCAAGTAAATGAAGTGTCGCCAAAAAACTTGCTCACCGATGCAAAAGAGAAGGTAATTGACCTAGGAAAAGAGAAAAGTACTAGTATGGCAGATAGCTTGGCAACACTTGTTAAAGATACCGCTTTGGCCAGAAGCGAGCAAGTGGCCGACAGTCTTGCCGATAAGGGTAGCAGTTTTGCTGCCTACTATGCAGAGCAGCAAAAAAAATTAGCCCAATTGGAACGTACCGTTTTGCAGTATAAAACAAAGGCGCTTACAATGAAGAAAACGTTGGCCGATTCGATTGCTTCATTGAAAAGGGAAATTAACGGATTGGCCAGTGGCGCTGCGCTTAAGCGCTTTATGCATGATAAAGGCGTAGGAAAAGAGGAGTTGACGAAGGGGCAAAGGTTACTTACGTCCATCAGTCAGCTCGGCATTGGGCGCAGTTGGGTTGATTATTCAGAGCTAACCGTAAAAAATATTTCTTTGGCGGGATTTAACGCCGAAATAAACCCCGGTAAATGGTATTTTGCTTTTGCTGCCGGGAAAGTGAATTACCGATTCCGTGATTTTATACTTAGGCAACAAGGTGCAGCCCCCAACCAGTCTTTGTATTTAATAAGAGCAGGACTAGGACAAAAGGAAAGGAACAACCTGATATTTACCTTTTACAATGGTAAAAAACAGGTGCTGAATGCTACGCTGGCACAACCGCAGCCACAGTTACAGCGGGTATTGGGTTTTTCGGCAGAAGCACGGCTACAATTGAACCAATACAATTATTTGCTGGTGGAAGTAGCCAAATCGTCCTATCCTGTCTCTAGCTTGCAAACGGGTCAGCCACAACTTTTACAAAAAGCTTTGGATATGCGCATGCGTAGCAATGAGGCGTATAGCATAAAGCTCTACAGCGCTTACCCAAGCACCCATACAAAACTTATGGCTTGGTACCGAAAGATGGGTGAAAGATTCGAATCATTCAATCTTTTTCCGCTTCAGGTAAACCAAGAAGCATGGATGGTTAAGTTGAACCAACAATTTTTTAAGCAACGATTAACCGTAGAAGCGGCAGTTAGGAAAAATGATTTTAATAGTCCCATTGCGGTACCTGATTTTAAAAGCGCTACCGTATTTACCTCCATACAAGCCATGCTGCGGATACCTCGATGGCCATTTGTGTCGGTGGGATTTTATCCATCTTCGCAATTGTTGCTGACTGGCAATAACACACTTACGGAGAGCCAATACAATACGCTAAACATCGTGGCAAGCCACAACTATTTGTTCAAAAGATACATTTCCATGAACACTAACGTAGTATATACCAAGTTTTACAATAGTGGTAGTGATACGGGGTTTGTGTATTATAATGCCAGTAGCTATACACTTAACCATAGCATTATGCTAAATAAGTGTAACCTGCAAACCAGTATAGCAGTAACCGATCAGCAAAACTTGCACCTGCTTACGCTGGAACAGGGGCTAGGCTATCAAATCAAAAACTGGCTGAGCGTACAGATCGGGCTAAAATGGAACCGACTGAATAAGATGCAAAACTTAGTTGGTGGCACTACGGGGCTCAATCTTCAAATTAAAAAAATCGGTACCATTCAATTACAATACGATAAAACATATTTACCTGGGTTTAACCGGCTACTGATGCCCGTGGACATGGGCAGGGCTAGCTTTTACCGGGAATTTTAAAAAAAGGAAGGATGCATAAAATATTTGTAACATGTAGCGCACTAATATTGTTCGTTGTGCAAACAAGGGCCCAAGTAAGCTTACAAGCCACTGTGCCTACTGTAGGGCTTATACAAAAAAATCAATTGTGGAACCTCACATTGATAAACAGCAGCAACCGGAATTTCGACTGTCGCTTGCAGTTGGCTATAAGGGATCGCAGTACTGGGCAGGAAGTAATAACGGCTACCACGGGACAATTTATTTTGGCTGCTGGGGCCAAACAGTTGAATGCAAACCTACTTGCACCCATTCAGTATAATTATTTAAATGCTTTTGCAGGTAACCAATTGCAGGCCTTACTGCCTGTAGGTACTTACATAGCCTGTTATACGCTTACTGCGGATAACATCAAAGAGAACAATTTGGCTGAAGAGTGTGTGCAATTTGATGCTGAACCACTTAGCCCACCAATGCTCAGCTTTCCCGCAGATAGTACGCAACTGGAAAACGTACCGGGGCAGTTTACTTGGCTGCCACCCATGCCTGCCGCTATGTTTGATCGCTTACGGTACGATATTATTGTTGCCGAAGTGAAAGAAGGACAAAAAGCTGCTGAAGCAATAGAGGCCAACTTACCGCAACATGCGCAGGGCAATCTCTTGGCCAATCAGTTTAGTTATACGGCCAACTTACCCAAACTGGAAACTGACAAATGGTATGCTTGGCAGATAATAGCCAAAGACAACCATACTTACGCCGCCAAGTCGGAAGTGTGGGTTTTTATGGTAAAACCCAACCACATAGCTGAAATCGTCAAGCGGGCACCTTATATTAAATTAACGGAAACGCCCGGTACGGTTACCATTTTGCATCAAGGCGCACTCAAGCTGGAGTATCATAATTTTTCAACGGACAGTATTGCTACTATTTGGGTGTACGAAGCACAAAACAGGCAACAGTATGAACGTAGTGCTAAGCGTATGGAACTTACATTGGCGCAAGGGCAGAATTATCTACAATATGATTTGTCGAAAAAAATGCGCCTTAACGAGGAGACCATTTATGAAGTGATGCTACAGGGCAGAAACGGCCAACGCTTTTATATGAAATTTAAACCCCAAAACTACCTATAATCCAAAGTATTATGACCCAACAAAATAATGTAATTATGTTTTATCCGTTTCTTATCAAAAGACAAAAAGCCATTGCATGGTTCTTTTTCCTGATTTTTTATGCCGACTTGGTGGCAACTGCTAATGCAACTAAACCAAACGGGTCTGCTGGGGTGAAATATTACAGCAATATACAAGGCAACCATAAACCTGTTGCGGTAAAATCGTCTACCGGCAACAAAATGCCGATACCTACCACTACTACCAAATCCCACCTTAATGAGGCGCATATGCAAGAAGTGGTTCAGGCAAGGGGGTTAAAGGCGACAAAGGTTAAAGGTAACTTTATCGGTGGTCCAGGCCAGCCCGAAATGGCCACCTTTAAGAGTATTGGCGCTGATAATATGGTAAATCAATTTACCGGAGATTTTTCTTACAATATCCCACTGCTAGACGTGGGCGGATACCCGGTGAACCTATTTTACAATGCCGGTATCACGATGGATCAAGAAGCCAGTTGGGTGGGGCTGGGCTGGAATTTGAACCCTGGCGTGGTGAATCGCAATATGCGGGGTATGCCCGATGATTTTAATGGGGAAGACAAAGTGGTGAAGGAGATGAGTGTAAAGCCTAATTTAACGGTTGGTGTTACAGCTGGTACGGGTATGGAGATTGTTGGCTCACCTACTACAACCGCCCTTGATCTTAATGCTGGCCTTACGTGGAACAGTCGCAGGGGGCTTGGGATGTCGCTGGGCGCCAATAGCTCTTTTAAGATGCATAAGGATATGAGCAAAACTAATACAGATCCCAAAACTACAAAGTCACAAGTAGTTACAGGCAGTGCCGGTGTAAATGGTAGTCTAACAATTAGCTCAATGGATGGGGTTACAATCACAAGAGGCTTATCGGCCAGTATTTATGATGATGCTTATAAAGCTCGATTTGGCTTGAATACAGGAATCGGATATAATTCAATGCAGGGCCTTACGGATTTAAAAATATCCGCTGAATTAACAACATACAACAATCAAAGCAAAGCAATTGGAACCTTTTCAAGTGCCGGTAACCTTTCTTTTGCCCGCTCTTCCTTTATGCCCACCATGCGTATGACCATGACCAGCTATAACGCATTGTTGGGCGTTAAATTTGGCAAAGAAGGCAAAGTGCTTTTTAAGAATACCGACCTACAAGGTTTTATGAGCGATCAGTTTATCCAACCCTCAGATAAAAGGATAGAAAAACCTGCTGTGGGCCTTATGTATATGGACAAAGCCACAGGCATGGCCAATGCACAAATGGATTTTAACCGATTGAACGATGGTACTTATACGGAAAAAACGCCGGTGATTTCTATCCCTATTTATACCTATGATGTGTTTAATATTAGCGGAGAAGGAACGGGCGGCTCTTTTAGAGGCTATCGGGGCAGCGTGGGCTATGTGAAAGATTATAATACCGTGTCAAAATCTGTTAGGGGTTCTGTTAATTTTGATGTAGGCGTAAAGGATAAAGCCCATTTTGGGTTAACCTTGGGCGGTGCCTACAGTCAAACCAGCGTTGGTGA
This sequence comes from Chitinophaga pinensis, assembly GCA_943373145.1. Classification (GTDB taxonomy): domain Bacteria; phylum Bacteroidota; class Bacteroidia; order Chitinophagales; family Chitinophagaceae; genus Ferruginibacter; species Ferruginibacter pinensis_H. Next base: position 110,082 of record CALSBI010000014.1, on the reverse strand, counting down.
ATGGAAGTACAACAATGCATTAAAAGAGAATACCCGTTTTACCCCATCCCAAGCAGATTACGAAGGGTTTTATTTTAAGAACCCCGGCGAAAAGGCCATCATTGATGAAAATTTTTACAATGCCGTGGGGCAGGACAAATTGATTCGTCCGATATTAGCTAGCGATAATGGCCTTACCGGCAACATCTTTTCACCATCACCCATGTTAGCGGCCCGCTATCAAGTTTTTAACGGGGCTATGCAGGCAGATGGTCAAATACCCGTTAACAGTCAATTGAAACGATACACAAGGGATAAGCGCAGCCAAGTTATTTCTTATCTTACAGCAAAGGAAGCCGCACTGGTGGGTTTGGATAAGACGATATGGGCTTACCGTGAGAATACTTTTTTGCCCGGCTCATGTAATGACCCCAATTACAAAACTGCTTTTACAAGATATGGAGGCTCCAATGGCCCCGCAAATCCCCGCAAGGCACATCATTTATCTGAGATTACGGTACTGGAAGGTAATGCCAGCCGCTATGTATATGGCCTGCCTGTTTATACCCGCTTGCAAAAGGAAGTTTCATTTAGTACAGAAGGTGTTGCAACTGGTAATATGATAAAGTATAAGGCCGGCGAAAACACAACCATGAACGAGGCGGGCGAGGAAGGCTTTTTTCAAAGTCAGCAATTGCAGGATTTTGCCCATAGCTTTTTGCTCACCTCCATTTTATCGCCCGATTATATGGATGTAAAGGGTGACGGCATTACGGATGATGATTTGGGTACTGCCGTAAAATTCAATTATTCCTGTGCCAATTTAACATCACAATCTGGCACCACAGGTTTTGAAGCCTACAAATGGCGTTTCCCTTTTGGTAAAATCAATAATGAAGAAGGGAATTGGGCCACTTTTAGCGAAGGGCTAAAAACCGATAAAACTGACGATAAAGCACATTACACCTACGGTACAAAAGAACTTTGGTATCTTCATTCGATCGAGTCCAAAAATGTGGTTGCGACCTTTCAGGTTTCCAAAAGAGAAGACGGCTTGCAAGTGTCCAATGAAAATGGAGGGCCCCTCAATAATATAGTTTGTCAACGCAAACTCGAGCGGATAGACCTTTATACCAAGGCCGATTACGCTAAAAAATTAACCGGTGGTAATCCCGTGCCCATCAAGTCGGTCTTTTTTGAATATGATTATGACTTATGCAAAGGCTTCGGATTGAACAACGACCCCAATAAAGGTAAATTGACACTTAAGAAAATTTGGTTTACCTATAATGGCAGCAATAAAAAGAAGAACCTGTACGTGTTTGGTTATGGCAGCCAAAAGAATGGCATTGACCTAAACCCCACCTATAATACCAACGAAACCGATCGCTGGGGCAACTATAAAATGGCTACGTCCAATCCTGCCAACGGCATGAGCAATAGCGATTATCCCTATGCGGTACAAGAAAAGGCAAAAGCCGATTCGTATACGGCAGCCTGGTGTTTGGAAAAGGTATTGCTGCCCAGCGGTGCAGTGTTAAAAGTGGATTATGAAGCGGATACTTACAGCTATGTACAAGACAGGCGGGCCACTGTGGTAACACCTATTGTAGGTTTTGGTTTAAATAAAGTTGCCACACCTACCAATAATTTATATAGCATTCCCTCACTGCTCGGCCTGTCCATTGGAAGCCTTGCCAACTGTGCGCTGTGGGATCATCGCTATGTATTTTTTGAAGCTCCACAGCCCTTGCAATCCGATGCTGAGGTAAAGGAAAAATATTTTGCCGGTGTTAACCAACTGCTGTTGCGCCTTTGGGTGCAAGTACCCACGGATGATTACGGCAGCGGCTATGAACCAATTTTTGTATATGGCAGCTTAAAAAAATGTGGTGTTGTAACCCCGGGCGGAACCCGCTTTTATGCCGAATTGGCACCAACTGGAGCCGGAGGCAGCCCTATTATGGAAACGGTGGTTGATTTTATGCGCCGACAACTTACTTCTAAAGTATATCCCTCCTATAAAAATAAAAACGGCAATGCTTTAGTAAAAGTGGTAAAGGCTACTTGGGGCATGTTCGATCAAATGAAAAAAGCCATTAAGGGTTTTGAGTTTGATTTTAAAACCAAAGGCCGCTGCCAAAAAGCTGACCTAACAAGGAGTACGGGAAGGTTAACAGTGCCCAACTTTAGTAAGTATGGCGGTGGCCATCGGGTTAAAAGCATACGCATTGCTGATAGCTGGGACGAGCTGACCAAGCAAGGCCCCAATAATGTTAAGGTAGAACAGGCTTCTTATTATGGGCAGGAGTATGATTATTCCACAACAGCCACTTTAGGTACACAGTCAATTACCATCAGCAGTGGGGTGGCTACTTACGAACCCGGTGTGGGCAACGACGAAAACCCTTTTAGGGAAGCCTACAAGTATTACGAAACCCAGCCCTTAGGTCCCACAAGGCCGGAAACGGTGGAATTGCCCTTGGTTGAAACACTTTACCCCACACCCATGGTGGGCTATAGCAAGGTTACGGTGCGCAGTATCCATAACAATAGCAACAAAAAAATCAAGTCGGGTGTGGGTAAGCAAGTCACAGAGTTTTATACCGCAAAAGATTTTCCGGTGCAGAGTGATTTTACGCCCTTTGATAACCAAAGCCAGCGGCGTTTCAAAACCGATCCTATTTCAGAAATTTTCCAGTTTAAGCAAAAAGACCTGTTAACACTTACACAAGGTGTGCGGGTGGTACTAAACGATATGAACGGCAAGCCCAAGGCCAGTTATAGCTATCCCGAAGGGGATGACAAGACCGTCATCAACAGTACCCAATATATTTACCGTAGTACCAAAGTGGGCGAAAATAAGTACAAGTTGAACAATGTGGTGCCTGTAATCATGGATGCCAGCGGTGTGGTTGGCGATAAAATGATTGGCAAAGATGTGGAAGTGATGAATGATTCGAGGGAACATTACTCTTACACCTATTCGGGTCAATTACCCATTAATGGAGAGTTTTTCATGGCGGGTAATATTCCGATATTGATTCCTTCCATTTTCAAGATGCAGTTTAGGGACGAATCGCAGTACCGATCTGCCACTACTTTGAAAGTGGTAAACGAATATGGCATACTGGAAAAAGTAATCAACAACGACAAAGGCAGTATTGTAAGCACTGAGAATATGGTGTATGATGCGGAAACGGGAGGTGTGCTGGTGTCCAAAACCAATAACGAGTTTAAAGCCCCTGTGTACAATACCAATTATCCGGCACATTGGGCCGAAACGGGTATGGAGCCGGCCTACAAGAACATAGGTGTTACTTACGACAATATTATTTTCCGCAATGGCCGCTTGGAAAACTCCGATGTGGATATGAACCTTTTTGAAAGCGGGGATGAACTATTGGTGATTGACAAAGCTAAATTTGGTGTATTGGCTTGGCCTTGCACAGATGGAACCCCCTGCGACCGGTTACCCCAGAGCTACGAAAACCATATATGGGCATTGGACATGCGCAAAGACCCCGCCAATACGGCCAAGGAATTTATTTTTATTGATCGTAACGGTACTCCTTACAATGGCGGCAATGTATGGTTTAAAATCATCCGAAGCGGTAAACGGAACTTAGGGGGTGCATCCTTGGGCTCAGTGGTATCACAGAACAACCCCATTGCCAATGTGAGTGGGGTGGATAAGTTGGTTATTGAGAATAGTGCAAACGTTATCAATACTGCTGCAGCCTTGTACAAAGAGAGATGGAAGGGGCAGGATATGTTTTACGCCAACACTAGCTATACGCAGGTGGTGAGGAAAGCGCCGGTACGTCTGTATGTGGCTAAACCTACCGATGTAACTACATTGGCGAAGCATAGATTTGATCAACCAAGTATATTCGGCGGCTGGACAACTGAATATTATCCAAGGTACAATGAGGATTACTTTCATGCACGGCTACGTGATTATGGTAGTAATAAGCCGGAAATAACAACAAAAAGTTGGCTACAGTTCAATTTATCACCTATTACATCGGTACATCAAATATTGTCGGCACAACTTTCTCTTTATTCCCATGACGAAATAGCCAATAATTATTCGCACTATATGTTAGATCCATATTGGCCCGGCGGTATGACAGAGCATTATGATTACAACCCACACTACGGACTTAATATTTTTTATCTAAAACGGTTAATGACTTCTTGGAAAGGAACCGATAAAGCAGCTTGGGTGAGTGTATTTGAGAATGATTTAGCAGATAATAACCAATTGGTTGTTGGGGGGCCTACGCAATACCCTTACAGCACACAGTCATTTTGTAATAATTGTGGAGTAGGCAGTGCTGACAATAGATTTGAAATGAAGAGTTTGGTGGAAAAGATGATTGCAGATAGGGATAACCCGCAAAAGCAATACGCTACAGCACTACAGATAGAAATGCAGTATAGAAGTTCGGATTACCTCACAGAGAAAAGGGTATGTTTCAATTCCGGCATTACTAATCCCAATTCCCCAAGGGCTCCACTGCTTTCAATCAAGTATTACAACTGTGCAGAAGCTTACGGCTTACCTGGCAATCTAGCTTCCCCACCTAGTGATCAAGAAACAGTTGATTGCATTAACTATGAGTGGGTTACTACGTGCAATTCCGTCTTAACAAAAGATTTTATCAATCCTTATGTGCAAGGCTTTTTAGGCAACTGGCGGCCTTGGCGCAGCTACGTGTTTTACGGGCAGCAGCGGGAGAAAGATCCATTATCCGCTACCAATATCAGTAAGGATGGGGTGATTGACGGCTTTGAACCCTATTGGGTATTGCCAACAACGGCCATGGGCAAAATGCAGGTTGCCAACAGTTCCAAATGGGTATGGAACAGCGAAGTGATGCAGTACAACCGAAAGGGTGCGCAATTGGAAGATCATGACCCACTGGAACGCTATAATGCTGCGGTTTATGGATATCAAGAAACCCTGCCCATTGCAACGGCCAACAATAGCCGGGTGCGCCAAGTAGCCTTTGATGGTTTTGAAGATTATGGTTATCAAGATGATCCTTGCGAACCCTACTGCAAACCATCCAAGCGTCACTTTGAAACAGGAGTGGTGGCAAATTCCAATGTATTGAGCAAGGAGGAAGCACATACAGGACAGTATAGCTATAAATTGGATGCCAATACCGTTTCCAAAGCTTTTGACTTGCCGGTTGGTTTTGAGAATACAGCCCAAGACCCTCAGTTGCGGATTGCCATTGGCAATACCACTACTACCAAACCAGTATTGAACAGTAACGGTACGGGACTTACGGCGAGGTATTACGATACTTATTGCTTTGCCCAAGGATACCATCAACAACGCATCAGCCCACAGGTTGACTTTACCTATAATACCATTTCGGGCAGTAGCACTGGCAATGCACCTTTCGCTTTCCCCAATGGCAGCCCTACTACCAAAGTGAGCGCTTTTTTCAAAGGGTCGCTGCAAGTGCCAGCAACGGGGGTATATGGGTTTTCGTTCAGTTCGGTAAATGAAGCCCATATCATCATAACCCCACAGGGTAGTACGCAGCCCATACTGTCATTGCAAAGGAAATTAGAAAATTTTGGCGGGTTTACTTTATTTGGGACTATTATATACGAGACGTGCCCCTCAATCCCAGATGGAGATGTATATAGTGGCGATGTTTTGCTTACTGCGGGCACTGTGTACAATATTGAAGTAAGGTATGTACACCATAGCAGTAGAGGCGGCAACCTCCAATTATACTGGAGACAACCCTGCGATGACATATTTGAACTATTGCCCTCACGGTTTTTATATCCCGAAGGCGTAACCCCGCCACAGCTCGGCAACCAACCCGTGGTATGTTACCAGCCTTCGGAAATCAAGGCCAACCATGCACTGATTGATGGTTTTAGCCTCATACCGGGCAAGCGGATGGTGGCAGGTATTTGGGTAAAGAAAGGTGGGCAAGATTGCAAGTGCAATGCTTATACCGGGCTTAGCTTGGATGTAAAAGATGGCACCCAAACCATCGGCAGCTTGCAAGCTACCAGCAAAATGATAGAAGGCTGGCAGTTGTTCGAAGGGGAATTTCCCGTGCCGTCTAATATAACCGCATTACAATTGGTGGCCAACAAAGCAACAATGGGCGATCTGTTCTACTTGGATGATCTGCGCATACACCCCTTTAACGCTAACATGAAAAGCTTTGTATATGATCCGCAGACATTGTGGCTTACAAGCGAACTGGATGAAAATAACTATGCCAGTTTTTATGATTACGACGATGAAGGCACATTGGTAAGGGTAAAAAAGGAAACCAAGGATGGTGTTAAAACCATCAAAGAGAGCCGCAGTGCGGTGCAAAGTAAAATAACAGGACTTTAACTATCAAATCAATAATTATGTGTAAAAAATATTTAATAGGGATAATGCTGCTGGTCTCTAGTGCCACAGTAGCTGGGCAATCCAATCCGCTGTACGACAGTGCCCGCAAGGAACTGGTGCGGATGAACCAACGCTTTGATGCAACGGATTTCTTAGGCTTTGATATGCACATCCGCTATCATACCGATACCTCTGCTGGGCGTTTTGAGCAGTATGAAAAAGATGCCACATACTTTTTGAACCGAAAGCATTACTATTATAAAGTAGACGAAATGGAGTACATGCAAAACGACTCATTTGCCATTACCTTGGACCATAGTGAAAAAACAATCTTGCTGGCCAAAAATGTAAATCAACCAGCGGAACAGTTTATAATGAAAGACTTCTTAACATATAGTTTGGATAACTATCAAAACCTGTACACGCTGAACATGAAAATGAAGGACAGCGTGTCGCAAACCATTACGTTTACGCTGTCAGACACATCGATACGAACTGCTTATTATCGCTTTTCCGTTACGTATGATATCAATACGCATTACCCGTTGGGCATGGAACTGGAGTTGCGTGATAAGTTGAATATAGAACTCCCGCCGGGAACTGTGGAGGAGCAACCCGCACCCCTTACTCAAAAGTTGAGTATCCGGTTCAGCAATTACAGGGGGCTGCCCTCCACAGCTTTATTCGATGAAGCCCGATATATACGGACGATTGGTCCCAAGCATCGGTACCAACCAGCCGAAGCCTATCAATATTATCGGCTAATGTTGGCCGGTATTGAACAAGATGAACAGCCGGATAGCCCAAGTGCATTGATGGAACAAAATCCTTGAAAACTAATTCACTCATTACCTTATTGACATACTATGGCAAGTTTTATGTATCTACCTAATTATAATAACAGTCGAGTGCTAAACATCTTGCGCTGCTATACCCTCAAGCCTATACTGTTGGCGGTATTGGCTATATTACTGTTGCCGGGTTTGGCCACTGCCGCCAAAGACCCCGAAGTGTTTGAGAAAATGGAAGGCAGTTTGGGCGAAATTGCCGTGGGGCAGTTTAGGGAGGTGGTGGATCCTGTTTATTACAATCCCATCTTCAGGGCCAATATAGAAGATGTAACCAAAGATCGTTATCAAAATGTGGTGGCCCTATTTGTAAATGAAGAAGCGGCACCATTGGCACCCGATTTTAGCTGTCGGATATCATTGCAGCTCACTTACGAGGATCTGCTGGGCAATATGTCGCAGCAATACGATTTTGATTTGGAAGTAAGTTACAATAAGCAACAAGGAGTGCAATACAACGCCCGGCAGTACTATTATTTTTCTAATGCCCGAAAAGCGAAAGTGGAAATAAAGGCAATAGATTTAATGGGTGGCCCATCCACTATTTTAAATGCTTTGCGCATCGAAAATAGACTGGCGGCTTACCGTGATTATAAATTTAATTGCCATAGTACCGTAACGATTGATCCGAATGGGAAAGCTGCGAAGGCCGATGAAGTAACGATAGCGTGGAATTTTTCGCCTACGGGTGGGGCCACACACTACGATGTAGAATGGGCTTGGATTGATGATGATGCGACCAATAAATATATGAGTAATATCGGAGGACAGTTGCAAACGGATGCCCGCCTTATCTTCAGGCGCAATGCCACGAGGGTAACCCTTACAAATGAAAAAAATAACTACATCATTCCCTTGCTGTACGATGGGGGAGGTAAATTGTATTATCGGATACGCCCAGTACAATACCGAGAAAACGGCGACATTGTGGAAGGCGATTGGAATGTGATAACAACGGTTGGTATCGATGATTATGAAGTGTTTAATGGACATGAAAAAAACCAACTCAATTGGCAGGCAAGTACCAGTTTTGCCGAAGAGGGCAAACGTAAATCGGTTATACAATATTTTGATGGAACCCTACGCACCCGCCAAACCGTAACCAAAGACAACAGTACACCCGACAACAATACCGTGGTAGCCGAAACGTATTATGATTATCAGGGGCGGCCTGCCATCAATATACTGCCAGCACCTACCCTTAACACCGTGTTGGAATACGCCCGTAACTTTAACCGCTTCACCACTAACCCAACCTATCCCAAGGAAGCGTATGACGAACTGCTGCCCAATCAAGGCATTTGCCAAAGTGGCACGCCAACACTAGATAATGCTTTCGGTGCGGCCAAATATTATTCACCCAATAATACCCTCATTGCCGCCACACCCGACAATATGAACAATTACATCCCCGATGCGCTGGGTTATCCCTACACCGAAATCCGCTATACGCCAGACGGGACAGGTCGCATAGCCGAACAGTCGGGCGTCGGGCCACAGCACCAATTGGGCAGCGGGGGCCACGCAACTACTTATTACTACGGTTCACCCGATCAAAAAGAATTGGATGCGCTTTTTGGCTTAGAGGCAGGATATGCTAGTCATTATTTTAAAAACCTGGTAAAAGATGCCAATGGCCAGTACAGTGTTAGCTACACAGATATGCATGGCCGCACTGTTGCCACCGCCTTGGCCGGTAACCCGCCCGCCAATGTGGCCGCCCTGCCATCATATACCGCTGCCAAGCAAAACATCATCAAAAATTTGTTGACGCCCGAAAACAACCAAGTACAGGATAGGAGTGTGGTTTCATCCAGCACATTAATTGTAACAGATGCGGGACTGCACAAGTTCCGGTATAACCTCACACCGCAGAGTGCCGAAATTGTGGCTTGTAACCCTGCGGGCGAAACCGTGTGCTACGATTGCTACTATGATGTGGAAATAAAAGTAGTAGATGCCTGTGGAACCGTGGTAGAACAACGGACCGAGAAGAACTTTACTTTTGGTAATTACGATATTAATTGCAACGTAGCTCCACCTGTCTTTAATATTGCATTTGATAAATACCTAACGGAAGGCGAGTACAATGTGGTAAAAACCCTTACGGTAAGCAAACAAGCGCAGGACTGGTACAGTGACAATGTTTTCGCCAACAAAAACATCTGCAAAACCTTGGAGCAATTAACAAATGACCTCTATAATATATTACTATCACAAAGCGATTGCAACAACCTTACTTGCGCCTCTTGCACCACGGCCGTTGGCAGCTTGGCCAATTTTAAAGTACGGTTTTTACAACAGGTGGGCATTGCTAATCCTACAGCCGAATTGATACAGGAAATTGAGCAGTCTTGGCGGGAGGCGCTAGCTAATTGTGATGTTGTATGTAAGAAGAAAGAAACCCAACTGGACATTATCCGCACCCAAATGCTGGAGGATATGACACCGCCCATGGGACAATACGCTCGTACCAATATCGACCTGAACCATAATGGTACCACCACGGATATTATCGGCACTGCCCCCAACCAAATAGAGGAAAATGGATTGGCCAGGCCTTATAATATATTAAGTAACAGTATCTATCCTGCACCGCTGCCTTTTGCCAATTTTGTGGCCCCTTATTATAAAACACCCCTAGATAACAACGGGCAGGCATCTATTTACAAAACCGCAGATGGTCAGAAAGATCCTGCGGCTTACGAAACCAACGGCAGTGCAGTATTGGGCAATATAGATGATTTTACAAGTGCTTTTAAAAACGAATGGGCCAATTCCCTTCTGTATTACCACCCCGAATTTGCCAAATTGAAATATGCGGAAGCTAATTTAAAACCCAGTTACGATTTTGATACCCAATTGGACGGTATAACAAAATGGTCTGCGGCGGTAACGGCCAATTACATCAACGCCAATGCGGCAGCTATTGTTAATCTAGACCCCTTCTTTACCGTGGGCGCACCCGGCTATGCCCAACGACAAACCATGATAGACTACATCACCACCGATTGGTACCATGGGGCAGGATTGTGGAAACTGGCTTACGCCGGTATCGCTTGTTTAGGCGAAGATTTGGCAAGCAGCACTTGCATTGCTACGGCACCTATATATCCCCTGCATATCGATTTTGCCAAACGCTGCGAAAGCGATAAGGACTATATGTGGCAATTGTTCAAAAGTTTGTATATCGCCGTTAAAAACGATATGGTAAATAGCGCCATGGCCAATTTGGTAAATGGCAATATTTATGTAAACCTGAAGAATTACGGCTATCAACGCCGCTTTGGCAGCTTTGCCGAATATATGGGGCAAGACCAACTGATGAATACTTTACAGAACAACATCAATCAATCAACCCCAAATGCCGACGGTGCGGGTACCGCAGCCCAAGGTGCCATCAATGGAATTTACATTGACAATTGCGAAAGCTATATCAACTATTGGGAAAATGAACTGGAGAAATGCGATGCCATTAAAAACCATACACAGAAGCAAACCATTTTGGATGCCATTACAGTGAAGTTGAAAGCAATATGCATTGGGGGTAGCGATGCCGAACACCCATTGGGTTCCTCCACGGTTCCTCCCAATTCCTCCCAAACGCCCCCCTCGTTTGAACAGGCAATTATTGATGTGCTGGGGTTGTACAACATCACCTCATCCGCCCTTTGCCATCCTTATATGATTGATTTTCCAAGGCCCTACGACCAACAACCGCCTTTGAACGATGGTCTTTTGCCTGATAAAAAGGATGATTGTTTGTGTACGAAATTGGCAACCATCAAGGCCAATATGGCTGCTTTGGGCAGCTATGATATTAGCCCAGCAATGTTGCCCGGTAATATGAATATTTATCTTAAAAACACGTATGGTTACATTGTAGCACCTAGTTTGTTGGCCACTTTAATAGACGGGTGTAACAACTTGCCGCCCGATTGCAACACCTACAACCCGCCTTTGGTGGTCCCGGGCTTTTTGCTGGATTGCAAACCCTTAACAGATAATTGTATTAACTGTGCCCAGTACAATCAACTAAAACAAATCTTTATCAACTATCACAATGGTATTTTCAGTGCAGCACCCGTAATCAGTCCGCAAACGACAGCCGATATCCAACTGAACGAAGCCTTTGCCCTGTTCATGAACCAAAAAACAGGTTTCAACAAGCGCTGGCAAGAATATGTGGCGTTTGAAGGCCAATGCGGACAGGTACTTAGTGGATTAAAATGCGATGATTTAGAAGCTTTATTATCTGCTTACAAACCTCCCACTGGTAGCCCAACAGGCCCTGCTTGCCAGGATGCGTTTGTCCTGTTTTTCAACACCCACTTTGGTACAGGTTATACTTTCTCGCAGATAAGTACCCTTTACGAGCAGCTTTGCGGCAAGCGGTTAAATGTTTGCAAGAAATTGGCCGGTAGGAGCGACATTGAACAATTGGCATTGAGCATGTACCATCGTTACGGTGCCAATTATGGGCAGAACAACAATTGGCAGCCAACTTTTGCCAACATGTTCAACGACGAATTTGGAACCGATAATACGGTGGAGGAAGTGATGGCCATTGTACAATCGCTTACCAATGAAAACTTTACCATCACTGGCCCCAATAGCTATGCTCGGTTATATATCATCGACAGTGCTTATAAGTCCAATACCCTTAACATGGGATGGTTAAATAACAATTGCGAACAATTGTTCATCAATTATTTTAATAGCCAAACGCAGCAACAATTAAGCTGGAACGCCATTTTGGAACTGTACCAAGTGCAAGGGATTGAACTGAATGTATGCGCTACACCCGCCAATTGCGAAACACTTGCGCAGTTGGATGCCAGTTACAACAACCAAGGCGCAGCAGCCTGCTCTCCACAGATAAGCCCTAGTGCCCCTGAGTATTGCAAGGATTGTTATACCTTCTTTATCAATAGGGCCCTGAACAGCAACTACACCTATGAGCAATTGGCGTTGATGCATCAACGGGCCTGCGGCAACAATAGCGGCAGTATGGAACCTTTTGGTATATGCAGTACGACATTCAATTGTGAGGAATTGACCAAGTTTCATACCGATTTTTTAAAGGATTATACTGATAGTCTGGCCGGTAGCAACTGCAGGGGCTTTTTTGTACAGCAATTCAATGCGTATTATAGTACCAGTTATACCTTTACGCAAATCGTATCACTTTATTTGTTGTACTGCGGGCAGGAACCGCCCTTTTGCCAGCCGGTTAGTATAACTACGGCCGCCCAATTGGAAACAACCCTATCCAATTTCTTGGGTTTGTACCCCAACCCCGCAGGATATTTCGGTACCGGTTGCACAACAGCCTTTGCCAATTACTTTAACCAATCTTTTTCCACCAATTACAGCTATGCCGAAATCAATAATTTTTATGTAAGCCTAACCGAACAGCCCTTGCAGATTTGTACGGTTAACAATACAGGCATCTTATTGACTTTTAAAAACAATTTTAACAACCAATATACAGCCTATCCAATGCCAGCAAACCTTGCCCGGGATTTGTTTACAGCTTTGTACAACCGGGATCTAAGCCCCGGGGAGTACCACGATTGGTTGCATATTCGCAATATCTATGCAGCTGCGGGCATTACATTGAATATATACAATGCCGACAGTACGGCCATGCTCACCTGCTCAAAGTTGGAAGGCATTCAAATAGCCTATGGAACTATTTATGACAATAGCAACACCATAGGCCAAGAAGAAAGCTTTGCTACATTTTTTAACCAATACTTTGGCACTGGTCATACCTATACCGATATTTTGGCCTATGCCAATGCCTGCGGGTTGGATAAATACAACCCCCTAGCGGCAGTATCTGGGCCCGAGGTGATATTGGAACAAGAAGGTGATCCGCAGCCCGGCAGCGTATTGCCAATTACCATACAACTATGTGGCCGCAACGAACCCTATAAAATGCCAGTAACCACACCGCCTGGCCCTTGCGATTATTTAAAAGACATGGCCCTGCAAATGGCCACCGAACAATACCGTGCATACCTTACCCAGCAGTACAACCTGTTCGACAATCAGTATTTAAACAAGTGCTTGGAAGCCCGTAAGTTGGAAAGCTTTACGGTAGAAGCGCCCGTAGCCGAGTACCACTACACCCTGTACTATTACAACCAAGCGGGCAATTTGGTAAAAACGGTACCGCCAGCCGGGGCCAACCCCAATTTTGATGACGGCTACTTAGACGCCGTGGCAACCGCCCGGAGAGATGGAACCGGTTACCCTGGTCAATATGGTCCACCTGCCCATACCCTTGTAACGCAATATCGGTACAACACACTTGGACAGGTAACGGCGCAACATAGTCCCGATGGCGGCACCAGTCATTTTTGGTATGATGCACTCGGCAGGCTGGTGGTAAGCCAAAATGCCAAGCAAAAACTGACCAACCTGTATAGCTTTACGCAGTACGATGCACTGGGGCGCATAACAGAAGTGGGCGAAAAAATGCAGGCAACAGCCATGGAACCCGCCATCAGCCAAGACCCAACCCTGCTAAGCGGTTGGATGGGCCAGGGCGGCAGCAAAAAGCAGTTGACCAAAACGGTATATGACGAACCCTATATCGTGGGCAATTTCCAAACACAGGTACTCGGCCAACGCAACCTACGCAACCGGGTAAGCTATACTTATGTACAGGATGATGAGAGCGAAACGCTGACCGCCCGCATACCCTGGCAGGCAGCCACCCTGTACAGCTATGATATACACGGCAATGTGGATGTGCTGGTGCAGGACTTCAAGAGCGGCATGGGCCTCATCGGTGGCAACCGCTGGAAACGCATGGAATACCAATACGACCTTATCAGCGGCAAGGTAAACGAAGTGGCCTACCAGCCCGGCCGGATAGACGGCTTTTACCATCGCTATGACTATGATGCCGAGAATAAGTTAACAAAAGTTTACACCAGCCGCGACAGGCTGTACTGGGAACGTGACGCTACCTATGAATACTATCGCCACGGCCCATTGGCCCGCACGGTGCTGGGGCAGCGGCAGGTGCAGGGCTTGGATTATGGCTACACGTTGCAGGGCTGGCTAAAAGGCGTGAACAGCCATAGCCGCACCTTGGCCCTGTACGACATGGGACAAGACGGGCGGCCGGGCCTTAGCCACGGCAATGTGGCCAGGGACGTATTTGGCTATAGCCTCAATTACCACCCCGGCGATTACAAAGCCATCAGCAGTGCCGTGACCCCTTGGGCAGCAGGCAGTATGCACAACTTGGTGAACTCCGACTTGCAAACAGTAGCGGCCCCGCTGTACAACGGCAATATTGCCAGTATGATGGTGAGTATTCCTCAACTGGGTGCCACCCAACTCTACGGCTATAAATACGACCAATTGAACCGCATCGTGAGCATGGATGCCTTTGGCGGTATGAACAACGATGCCAACAGTTTTACCGCAATAGCTACCGCCGATTATAAAGAACGGGTAAGCTACGACCCCAATGGTAATATATTGAGCTATTGGCGCAATGGCGATGCAGCTAGACAGCTTATGGATAATATGACCTACCATTACAAGCCCGGCAAAAACCAATTGGACAAAGTGGTGGATGCAGCGTCCGATGTGGCCGCCAACCTGTATGACAAGTACAACGACATCAAACAAGGGCAAGAGAATGGCTCTTACCAATATGATGCGATAGGCAACCTAATAAGCGATGCGTCAGAGGGCCCTTCCAATATCACCACTATCAGTTGGAACGTATATGGCAAGATAAACGAGATACAACGTACTGGCACCCAAGCCAATCCCGTAACCACCATCAAATACACTTACGATGCAGCGGGCAACCGCATTGGCAAAACCGTTTGGAAGCTGGGCGATGTACTGCCCACCAACACCTATTATGTGCGGGATGCCTCGGGCAATGTAATGGGGATTTACGAGAGCGGGCAAAGCACCGGCTATAACCTCACCCAAAAGGAAGTGCATTTGTACGGTAGCACTAGGCTCGGCATACTCAATACGGATGTAAACGTACAAAGCGGCAACCTATTGGTAAATAATACGGGAACCATTACCTTTACAAGAGGCAATAAGTTCTTTGAGTTATCCAACCATTTGGGCAATGTACTCGCTACCATCTCCGACAAGAAGATACCGGTGAGCGGCAATGGCACTTTGGTGGATTGGTATATGGCGGATGTGGTAACGGCGGCGGATTATTATCCGTTTGGGATGGGGATGCCGGGGCGGAAGTTTAGTGTGGCAAATGCCAAGTATAGATATGGGTTTAATGGGAAGGAGAATGACAATGAGGTGAAGGGCGATGCTATGCACATTGACTACGGTTGGCGTGTGTACGACCCACGAATTGGGAAATTTTTGAGTGTTGACCCTTTGCAAGCTGAGTACCCTGAGTTAACACCTTACCAGTTTGCAGGCAATACTCCGATTCAAGCCGTTGATTTGGACGGCAGGGAGATTTATCACTATACCCTATTTTTCCCAAGTGATGGGCGAGAACCAATACTTACGTTTTTGGGAGAACAAACGAGAATGCCTCAGAAAGGCTTATTTGGGGACTGGAGTGACGAACCTGCCAATCGTTTTAAAGATTATGAAGGTGCTATAATAACTAGTAAGTCCTATAAAATCTATATTGTTGCACGTGAAGGAAATGGAATTTCGAATTTCCCGCCATCAATTACTTATAATAGCGAAAGGGATTTCCAAATTTCGAAAAATAATTGTTTCGAGGATGCCAAAAAATTAGTTGGACAATCAGAAACAAATCAGCAAAATACAGAAACGGCAGTATTAGTAGTTGTAGCTAGTAGAGAAAGCCAGTCTATACCTACTGTTAGCCCAAAACCACGAGTTTCCCCCAAAACCGTTTCAACTAATCAGGCAACTGCTGTTAATGGCAAACAGCAGTTGACAAAAAATGCTAAGACGAAAATTAAGGCAGGCCAAACTCAAACTCCGGAGAATCCTAGTTTGCCTAATGCAAGCAGCCCTATTTTGCTCAAGCCTGAAGCAAGGTATTTAAGAAGTGGAAAGCATGGTATATCATGGAAAGAGGGGTTTGCCATGGCGAAAAAGGATAACGTGCCACAAGGGCAATGGAGTAAAGCTGATTTGGATTTTGCTGCCACAAAGGCATCTACTCTAGAACCAAGACAAGGGGCCTATTTCCAATTACCTGCCGGTAGCACTTCTAAGGTTTATATGCCGGATGGCTCAGTACATTCTGCCACTCATATCTGGGTGAGGAATAATGGCACAGGAACATTTCATGGTCATCCATTAATTCAATAATTATCATATGTTTGAAATACAAATAAGTAATCCAGTAATTCTTAAAACAAAAAACAAAAGCAGTTCAACAATAGAGGAAGCAATAGAAACAATATTTCCTCTTGATACAGAGTATGCCTTTATTAAATGGGGTTACATTTTTATTCCATTGTCGTATAAGTATGACATTTCATTAATGGTCAATGATTTAATCAAAGTATATACATTTATAAAGGATGAAAATGTTCATTCTTACGAGATGCATTGGGCTTCTAATACGTTTGCATCTCTGTGGCATTTAACCAAGGAGTTTGGAAAAGTAAAAATTATTGCAAAATGGACTACTGTTTTAGGGGAGTTGGAAGATTTATTGAATGCGAATAATGAAATCATAGTTGAACCTATCGAGCTTACGAGTTCAGTAGAAAAAATGATACGTTTTTTAAAAAAATCTCTTTTTTTTGCCGGCTATTCTGCTTCTGATTTAACAGATTTCGATTTATTTGATATTGTTCTGAAATAACCCCCCAGTTCTCGTGCATGTTCTTCGCTAAATTCTCCGCTGCTGTCCGTCAGCCTGTGGCTACGGACACTGCGCTACGT
Organism: Chitinophaga pinensis; assembly: GCA_943373145.1. Taxonomy (GTDB): domain Bacteria; phylum Bacteroidota; class Bacteroidia; order Chitinophagales; family Chitinophagaceae; genus Ferruginibacter; species Ferruginibacter pinensis_H. The sequence continues at coordinate 92,976 of CALSBI010000014.1, read as the reverse complement.
TTTTTGCTGCGGGGGAGTTCGAAATATAATTTTTCAAGCCGCTGTTTTTTAGGTCTATGTCGTTTATCTATGATCCGTTGCTCATGTGTTCCGTAACTTATTTGCATATATTTGTACTGCTCAGCTTTATCCGTTTTAGGTAAGCAACAGCATTGATGATATGAGTTTTAAAATATTTTATGGCTAAAATGAAGTGCAAATGCGGGGAGATAATATCAGACTCTTTGGTTCCCAATGATATGGCAATGCATTTTTTTACAGATAAGCAACTGCATCAAATTTTGTATGAAAACTTTATATCAACGATAGAGCTAGCAAAAACGGCAAATAAGGTATGGAGTTGCAACAATTGTGGTAGGCTTTATTTCTTTGGGGACAATAATGAGGTCATAAAAGTATATGCCTTAGAAAGTGTTAGTGGGTAATGTACTCAATAGTTATTTTTTCATTCTTCATGGTGGAACTGTGCCGCAGCCCATTTTCGTATACTTGTTCTACCGTATTTTATTAGGCCAATGTATGAAATTGATAAGGGTTAAAAAAATATTGATCGATGAAATTTCATTTTGAAAATAATATTGTCTTGGATGTTTTGTACAAGGGTTTATGGAATGAAGACAGGAGCATTGACAGGGACATCATCATTCATTTTTTTGTTAACACAGGCCAACCTATCTTATCCAAAGCCATTGAATTTCTAGAATCTTTTTATTGCCTGAGTTTCAATTTCAAGAATTGCAAGAATGGCCTTGTTGATGATTTCGACTTTGATGTTTTTAGGGCTAATGAGTTGTTGTCTTCTGGGTGGTTAGATGAATACAAAGCTAGTATTGGTAAGAATATGTGCTTGATTGGCACCGCATATCGGGAGCATTTTGTCTTGTTAATGGATGCGGATGGTGCTGTATATGGGGCATATGATTCCTATTTGGTTAAAATCGGCGAATCTGGGCAAGCTGCGATTGAAGCTATAATTTCAGGAAATGACTTTATTGAAATAGAGTAGCGATGTTGGGCTTTTGCGCCTACCAAGCCCACCAATAAATGGCAGGCTCGCCCAACAAAAAAAGGCTGCCTAATTTTCGGCAGCCTTTTTAAATACTTAGTGCTATAAGAAAACCTTCAAAACTATTGCTTAAACAATGCCGTAAAAAACACTTTCATATCATTCCAAGAAGCGGTATCGGCCTTGGCATTATAACGAATGGGCAACTTAAACTTTTCGCCCATCGCCGTGGCATCTGGGTTGGTAAAGGCATGGGTGGCGCTGTCGTACACCTTAAAGGTATATTTGGCCCCAATCGAATCCATTTGCTTTTTAAACAAATCAGCTTCTTTTTGCGGCACAAAGGGGTCGGAACCGCCATGGCAAACCAAGATATCGGCGGTTAACAAATCTTTACGGGCAGGCGTTCCTACCAAACTGCCATGAAAACTCACAATCCCTTTCAGTTCGTCGCCCAAGCGCACTGTATTGAGCAATACACCGCCGCCAAAGCAATAGCCCACGGCACCGATACGGGCCGCATCTACCTGCGGGTATTGTTTCAACCGGGCAATAGCGGCATCCACCCTCAGCTTGGCCTTGGCCGGATCTTTGTAAAAGGGTGTGGCATATGCACCAGCACTGTCGGGGTTATCGGCTGTTTTGCCATTGCCATACACATCAATGGCCATAGCCACATAGCCGAGCTTGGCCAGTTCCTTGGCCCGCATCTTGGCATACCCGTTCATGCCCCACCATTCGGGCACCACCAATACCGCTGGTTTTTTGCCCGTATCGTTTTTATCGTACACCACAAAACCGTTCATGGTTGTACCATCACCCGTGTAGGTGATGTTTTCCTCTGCCCAATCGGGCGCAGCGGCTTTCTTTTCTGTGTTGGCACTGGTGTCGCTATTGTTGCAGGCCGTAAAACCTGCCATGGCAGCAACGCATAATGCAAGCGATAGTATCTTGTTCATAATGATATAATTTTAGCAATGCAAGGTAAGGTTTATTAGATAATGAGGTTGCAACGTTTAATAAAACAGGTATATTTTCTAATTTACTCTTTCTAGTTATAGTTCACTCTTTTCGGTTGTTTTCTGACTTACTTTTTTTCTTGTCAAAAAAAGTAAGCAAAAAAGGACACCGCCGCCGATTACCCCCTCTCGTCAAAATGACGAGACGGAGGATTCCCTGATTAAGCTTCAATACTACTGTAGCTTCAACTTTAGTAATTCTACATCGGAGCGAAGAATGCGGCGAAGATCAAAAGATTCGAAAATCTGAAATGCACCCAATAAAACAACCCATTTGCAACCATACATAAAAACAGTCTTATCATCCGTAAAGGGCAGCCCTAAGCGTTTGCTGCTAGCATGCGCCACATAAAAATTTTTTATTCCCACAATCCTTTTGTATTTTCATGGCCTATCTGCTAGGGCTTTTCCTGCAGCCCGATTGTTTGCCATACATTATTGAAGTGTCATTTTAAAACAAAAAAGTAACATGCAAAATGCTTTGTTAGCGGCATATACGGAGCAGCCACAGGTATGGGATGAGATGTTTACCCAAGCCGGTGTAAGGGAACATTACCGCTCTTTTGTAGCTGCCATCGAAAACCTATCGGCCAGCGAAATGTCGCACAAAGATGAACTGGCCAAAAAGCTCTTTATGAGCCAAGGCATTACTTTTACGGTGTACAGCAGCGGTGAAGGCGTTGAAAAAATCTTCCCCTTCGATATCATCCCCCGCATCATTCAGGCACATGAATGGGATGTGATTGCGGCTGGCATCAAGCAACGCTTAAAAGCGCTCAATATTTTTTTGCGGGATGTGTATCATGAACAGTTCATCATCAAAGATGGCATCGTGCCCTCTAAACTCATTTACTCTTGCCCCAATTTTTTACGTGAGATGATGCATGTGGAAGTACCGCACAATATCTACACCCATATTTCGGGCATTGATTTGATAAGGGATAGCGATGGTAGTTATTATGTGTTGGAAGACAACCTTCGCACCCCTTCCGGCGTATCGTACATGCTGGAAAACCGCAGCATCACCTATCGCATCTTTCCTTCCTTATTGCCCAAAAACAGGGTACAATCGGTAAAAAATTATCCCGACCTGTTACTGAAAAATCTGCTGGCCTTGGCCAATAGCAAAAGCAGCAACCCTACGGTGGTACTGCTTACCCCAGGCATTTACAATTCGGCTTATTTTGAGCATACTACCTTGGCACGCTTGATGGGTATTGAATTAGTGGAGGGCCGTGACTTGGTGGTGGACAATCATTTTGTGTACATGAAAACCACCCGTGGCCTGCAAAAAGTGGATGTGATTTACCGCCGGGTAGATGATGAATTTATCGATCCACTGGTGTTCCGACCCGACAGTATGTTGGGGGTGCCGGGCATCTATTGGGCCTACCGCAAGGGCAATGTGGCCATTATCAATGCTATGGGCAATGGCGTGGCCGATGATAAGGCGGTGTATGCTTATGTGCCGGATATGATTAAGTATTATTTGAATGAGGAGCCTATCTTAAAGAATGTGCCCACGTATCGGTTGGAACTAGAAGAAAACCGCAAGCGGGTATTTGAAAATATGGATAAGATGGTGATCAAACGTACCAATGAATCGGGTGGTTATGGTATGTTGATTGGCAATGCGGCTACCGAGGCGGAAATGGCGGCTTTTCAAAAAGCGATTGTGGAAGATCCCCGCAGCTTTATTGCCCAGCCCATCATCAGTTTGTCGTCATCGCCCTGTTATATCAATGGCGAGTTGCAGCCCCGTAGGGTTGATTTGCGGCCTTATGCACTTTTTGGTCCTGATGGGATTGATATAGTGCCGGGTGGGCTTACCAGGGTGGCGTTGAAGGAGGGCTCGTTGGTGGTAAATTCTTCGCAGGGTGGCGGAAGTAAGGATACTTGGGTGTTGGAGGAGTAGGGTTGATTGGTTGAAGGGTTACGAGTTATGGGTTATGAGTTATGGGTTATGAGTGATGAGTTGCTGTAAGTATTCATCCAATCAACTACTCAACTATTCAACCACTAAACAAAATTACTTACTGCAACAATCAACTATTTGCACATTTGCATATCTGCACATTTGCAAATTTTCTCATTTGCACATTAAAACAAAACTATGCTCAGTCGTGTTGCCGATGCTGTTTTTTGGATGGCCCGTTATATGGAACGGACCAATGGTCTGTTGCGGGTTATCCGTACCAATTATATTGCTTCGCAAGATGAGGTAAGGGACTTTAGCTGGTTGCCCATTCTGTCGATATACGGCAACCGCCCGGCACCGGAATTGGAAGCCATGGCCCTTAACCCGGTGCAAACATTGGAGTGCTTGGTGCTGGACCGGGAAAACCCTGCTTCTGTGATACAGAATATTACTTGTGCCCGTGAAAATGCCCGCTCGGTACAGGACCATATTACCAAAGAAGTATGGCAATGCCTCAATGATTTTTATCATTTGGTGCGTGACAAGCATTTGCAAGAGATGCTACAACATGGCGACCCGATCAGTGCGCTGGATATGTTGGTAAAGCAGGGTATGATGTATTATGGTATTGTGGATACCACCATGGGGCGTGGGGAAGATTTTAGTTTTCTGAATATAGGAAAGTACCTCGAAAGGGGTATCCTTACGGCAGATATTTTGCAGATTAAACTGAGCGAATTAAACAGCGAAGAAAATAGTTTGGAGGCACCGGGCTGGCGGTACTTGCTCTATTCCTTGGCGGGATATGAGATGTACCTAAAAACCAATCGGGGCCAAATACAGGCCAACTTGGTTTTGCAACAGGTATTGTACAATATGCAGTTTCCGCATGCGGTGCTGTACTGCTTGCACCAAACCAATCGCTATGCAGAACGTCTACGGCCTTTTTCGCAACTGGAAACTTTTAAAGAAGTTGAATTTACCCTTGGCAAGGTAATGAATGCGGTGAAGTACAGTAGTGTGGACTTTAACGAGTCGCCGGCCCTGCAGGATTTTTTGCATCAAGTGCGACACAATTTTTATCATATTGCCAACTCATTTAGCCGCTTGTATTTTGGTAATTCATAGAATACTTATTTTGCAACCAAATTGATCAAGCGGAACAACTACAACAAATCATGGCTGTTTTCAACATTATACATATCACCCGTTATAGTTACTCACAACCGGTTATCGACAGTGTGAACCAAGTGATGCTCTATCCTATCCAGGACGAGCGGCAAAATGTATTGTCCCAATCTTTGGAGATTTCCGGCCATCCGGTGGTGGAGGGTTTTACCGATTACTTTGGCAATCAGGTAGGCGTATTTAGCATGGTACAGCCGCACCAGGTGCTTACCATCACTTCTGCCATCGAAGTGGCTACACAACCCTTGGCCGAACCGGTTATAACAGAAACAGTAACCACACAATGGGCAGCACTGCACACCCTCCAAGCGCAATATCCCTATATGGATTACTTGCAACAGGAAGAGTTTAAACAAGCTGCCGATGTAGCGGCTTTAGTAAATGGCTTGGTGCAGTTGGAGCAAACACCCTTACAAAATGCACATACCTTATCCACCTATATTTATCAAAACTTTCAATATCGCAAGGGTATTACTTCCGTGGAAACGAGCATGGATGAAATATGGCAACTCAAAGCAGGCGTTTGTCAAGATTTTGCCCACCTGCTATTGGTGATGTTGCGCATGTTGTCGATACCGGCCCGTTATGTAAGTGGTTATATCTGCCCCAAAGATGCCGAATTACGGGGAGAGGGGGCTACCCATGCTTGGGTGGAAGCCTACATACCATATTATGGTTGGCTGGGGCTGGATCCTACCAATGATTGTTTGGCAGGTGAACGTCATGTGCGCTTGGCTACCGGCCGCAATTTTTCGGATTGTACGCCGGTGAAGGGAACTTACAAAGGCAGTGCTGCCCATACGCTTGAGGTATCGGTGGTAATTGCCAACCCGCAAGCAAATGATTCAGGCGACGCTAGTTTTACCCCGCTGTTTTCTTATAAGGTAGAAGCCCCCGAACCCGATAACAATTCTTATCGCCGCTATTTGGAAGCACAGCAGCAGCAGCAGCAATAAACGGCTGGGATGAGAGCTGTTGTCAAAATGACATATCTCTTTTCGATAGCTATTAACTACAATCCCCCGCCATGGCAGGGGATTTGTAAGAATGCATTTATCTTTTATTGCGACAGTACTGTTAAGTTAACACCCGTCGCCACTGTAAAGGAGGCATTGGGCTGTACCGTTAGTTTGTTGATGGTGAGGCTGTATGTCAACACCGGGAAGGGCCGGGTATGTCCATATACAATTACATGGCTACCACTGTTCGGCACTTTACCGCTTTCCCAGTTGCCACAATCGCTTACATCGGTCGTGTTTTTATTACCCGTCCAAATAGATACATTATTGGTCAAGCTGTTGGCGGGGCTGCTGGTGTTTACCACTTGTGGCGCTGTATAAGCCACCCTTACCCAACATTTCTGACCAGGATAGCTATCGCCGGTATTGCGCACTTTCACATTCAGCCAACCATCTGCGGTTGGGGTATGGTTCAACGTAAGCGGTGCGGCCACCGTACTTATGCCCGAGGCGGTAGCTACTTGTTGCCCTTGCAGGTTGTAAAGCGTTACCGTAATGTCCCTGCCGTCCACTTCGGGAGAAACGGTACAGGTAATAGGCTGTGCTGCTGCGGCAAACACACGGCCTGCCATTCGTTCGTTCATCGAGTTATCGGGCAGCCTACCGCCTTGTCCCAATGATTGACAATGGCTGTCCCCTAAATCATCGGCCATTTCCCACTCTTGTGTGGTAAGTGTACTGCGTGTTGGGACAAAAGTGGACAAATATGAATAGATATCAGCTATGCTATTGAATGTAGCACCAATGGGCAAAGGTGCCCAAATGGAATAACCATGACCGTAAGCGCCCGTAATGTTATGGCCATTCGGTGCCGTCATGATCAGTACCCTGCCATCGGGTTGCACGGTAGTGGTTGTTAGGCCATGTGCCCCCGAAAAGTCGTAAAGGGCTCTGCCAATCCAAGTAGGGTCGCCCACATTTACCCATACCTGCTGGTCGCTGCCATTGTTGTTCACCGCAGCATAAGCGTCGGTAATGCCAATCAGTGCCTTCCCCTTTCTTTCTAATACCAAGTGGTCGCCGCTGCTACCTACTTGGTAAAAAGGGGCCTGTGCACCGCCCAAGGCTGTGGGTACGCTATAATCACCCGACTTAAAGCCTAGCTTTTGGTGCGCTTGTATAATATTCTGTATGTCGCCACGCAAGGGTAGGTCGGTGGTATTGGTAGGTAAGTGCGTCCAGCGTTTGCCAGTTGTGCCAATGTCAAACAAATCTTCAAAATACAGAGCGGGGTTGCCATCCACTGCAAATATGCCCGCATAAGCAGCTGCCAAACGTGGCTCCCTTGGGTCGATATGCTGACCATTGCCGCCCAGTTCGCCACCCAAATCCCAACCACTGGCATCGCCCAAAGTTTTTAAGAAATCGCCATTGGCAGTTAAGCGGGGACGGTAAGTATCATGGCTGTTTACAAATGGTATGCTGCGATAAACCCGCTTGGTGCTATAATCGTAATATCGTTTGCTTTGCTGGCAAGCGGGCAGGTTTTGCATGTTGTAGCCACCGTTGCCCAGTACCATGCCATAAATGCCGCTACCATTGCTGCTATAGCCACGCAGTGCGAAATCGTAGGTGCCCGTATGCTCCTCGCCACCGCCTGCCACATTGGTAACATAGTCATCTACATTAAATTGGTTGCCCACCCATTCGCCAATACTCATCATATTTTGGCCACCGTTGGCAAATGCGGGCAAATTGTATTTGGTGTGCAGGATAAAGTCCCGCTGTGCCGGAATGGAGTAGTGCTTTACCGCATCAAAGCGAAACCCATCTACATCCGTTTGTTTTTTAAACCAGCCCATGTATTCCCGCCCGCTATTGAGCATGTAATTGCTGCTTTGAGGCGGATTGTAAAAGGGACGGCTTACACCTCCCACATTTACCGAACCAAAAGGAGGGATATTGCTGCTTTGCCCATTGGCACCCGGTGTGGCATAGTCGATATCGGGCCCCCAAAAAGTGCCGCAAATATCGCCCGAGTTGCACACGTTGGCATAGTTGGGGTGAAAGTTTTGGTAGTTTTTGGCCCACCTGCCCGAGCGTGTCCAATAATCGTTGATGGACTCATCCACACGAGGTGTTTTATAACTTACATAACGAAAGTTTTTGTAGCCGCTGGCCGATTGCATGGACATGCCTGCTTCGGGGTCTTGCCCGCCCACAGCCGCCGCATCGGAGTTATGGTTCAGTACCATATCCGAAATTACTTCAATGCCATTGGCGTGCATTACAGCAATCATACGCAGCAGTTCATCCTTGGTACCAAGGCGGGTGGTATCCCCTTGCTGCTTTTGGTATTTATCGCCCAAATCGTAATGGTCAAAAGGGGCATAGCCTACTGAGCCAGCCGAGTTATTTTTGGAAGCTGGGGGTATCCAAATGGCGTCCACGCCCAAGGCGCGGAGGCGTGGTGCCAGTTCGGTGAGGTAATTGGCCCAACCAAAACGGTAATTGTTATTCCAGTAATCCCACCAAAAGGCTTGTAGCAATACTTTGCTCACACGTTGCTGGGCGTTGGCAGGGGTGGTACCCAGCAATAACAGCATTAAAAAACCGGCAAGGCCGGTGATGATTCTTTTGCGCATACAGTTTCAAGTTTTATACCGATAACAAATGTAGGTAAAATGCAGGATGGTTGGGCGATTTGTTGAATGATTGGCCATGGGTGCCGGAGAGCAACGATTGGCATGGTATCAAACCAACCGTTGCCTGTAAACAGCCTTTTATACAAAAACCACATGGGCCTGCAAACAGGCTTCAATCTTTTTATATAGGTCGGTGGGCTTAAAAGGTTTTAAAATATAGCCATCAAAACCGGTTTGTTTCAATTTAATTTCCAAGTCTTCTGCCAATGCTGCCGTAAATGCCAGAATAGGAATATAGATGCCCTGTTGCCGGATACATTGGGTGGCCGTGTAGCCATCCATTTCGGGCATGTCGAGGTCCATTAAGATGATATCGAATGTATGGTATTTCATCAGTTCCAGCGCTTCCATGCCATTACCCGCTTCCCTTATGTTTGACTGCCACTTGCGCAAAAAACCTTTGGCCACTTTCATGTTGATGGCATTGTCTTCTACCAGTAATATCCTTAGGCCCCGCAACATGTTATCTGGTCGTACATGCACATTGCTTACCGTATAAGTATGCCGCACTTTATTGTCTATTTCAAAACTGGCCGAAAAATAAAAGCGGCTGCCCTTATGAGGTTCGCTTTCCGCCCGCAGCTCACCATTGAACAACTCCACTAGTTTTTTGCTAATGGTGAGGCCCAGGCCCGTTCCGCCTGCTTTATTGGTAAAGCTGTTGTTTTTCATTTGGGTAAAGCCTTCAAATATTTCGGGTATTTTTTCTGGTGGTATGCCTACGCCCGTATCTGTTACTGCAAACTGTATCGTGATTTTGTTGTCCGTTTTTTCTTGCACTACGGCTTCCATTTGCACATGGCCCTGAACGGTAAATTTAAGTGCATTGGATAATAAATTGTGCAGCACTTGGCCCAGTTTCACTTCATCGCTTAATAGGTTAATATCAGCTAGGCCGTTATCTATCACACTAGTAAACGAGAGTTGTTTACTTGCAAATTGTGGTTGAAATTGACAGGTGATTTTATCCAAATATTCCTTAATGCCAAATGAACAAATATTCATCGTCATTTTGCCCGCTTCTATTTTGCTAAAGTCCAAAATGTCGTTGATAATGCCCAGCATATGGTCGCTGGAATATTTGAGCACATTGATATGGTTTACAATTTCGGGCTGTAGTTCTTTTTCTTGCAGCAATAAATTGGCAGTACCGATAATGCCGTTGAGTGGGGTCCGCAGTTCATGGCTCATACTGCTGAGGAAGCGGGCTTTGGAGCGGGCCGCATTTTCGGCGGTGTCCCTGGCCTCCTTTAATTCGGTTTCTACTTTCTTTAAACTACTGATGTCCTTGATACTCACTTTCAAGTATTCCTCCTCGTTGTAAATAAAAGACATCACGCTCATCGATCCATTAAAGGGTTTTCCTTTCATGGTTACAAAAGTGAGTTCGCCTACCCATTGGGCCGGATTTTCATTGATCACTTCTTCGGCGCCGGGGGTATTCATTACCAAATGGCGGTACAGCCAGCGGGTGTGCGACAGTTTTTTAAAATCGGATGGATCGTTCATTTGGAACATCTCAACTGTACATTGATTATAATCGGTAATGGTATCTTTGTGTATGATAATATGAGCCTCCAATGAGGTATTGAAGACGGTATCAAAATATGCTTTTTCGTTTAACAAGACAATCTCATTGCGGAGCGAAAGGCTGATACCGATAAAAATGTTGGCTACCGACAGCACAAAGGCCAGTGAAATTTTGAGGTAAAACCATTGTTGATATATGGCTGGGCTAACGTTTAGGTTATACAATAAAAGCCCCTTCTCTGGTAGAAAAAGCGCCGTGAAAATAAAAAAGACACTTGAAAAAAGAACAGCAAGCCCCGTTTCTTTTAATGGCCTGTGCTTATCGGCAATCATAGCCGTAGCGGTTAGCATGGGGAAATAATACACGAAGCCATTGGCCGCCTTGCCTTCAATACAAACCGAGATACCTACCAATACATTAAAGCAAATCAAGAAAAAAAGGGCTTGTGGACTTTTGCCTTTTTGTAGGATGCGCCATATCCTGATTGCACAAAAAGCGATAACAGCCGTATTAAAACAACCGATCCATATAAAGCCATGGTACAACGCAAAGGTTGTTTCCACAATGGCTGCCACACATGTTAGTACCAAAAAAAAGGAAAAACGGAGCCGATTGTCCTTGTCGCTAAAGCGTAAAGAGCTTGATAATGAAGGCTTTATGAGTTGTTGGTAAAAGTGGGCCATGAGCTTATTAGAGGTAATTGAGACCATAACGTATTTGCCTGTGCAAAATTGCATATGGATAAAACAAATTCATTATACGAAAAGGGGTTGCTTCGCCACTGTCTTAGATATTAGCAGGGGCGCAGGCCGCTACCCTCATAAGGATACCCTGCAATTTTGCAACCACCCATCACGGTGAAGCAGCAAAGCCTGGTTGGATTGCCTCTTACTGTGGAATGGTGCCAGCTTTTAGGATAAATTTAACAAATGCCCAAGCGTGTTTGTAGGGTTATAAGGCTGGGCTTCGCTAAATTTGTAGATTCAAATATGAGTTTTGGCAATATGAGATGGATAATAGGACTCGTTTTAAGTGTTTTAGTAGTAACTGCTGTTAGTGGCCAGCCCTGCACCACACCGGGGCAAAACCCGGGCACAGCCTTTCCTGTATGTGGTACCAGTGTGTTTACCCAATCGGCCGTACCTTCTTGCGGGGGTACCAGGGTGCCCAACCCTTCCTGCACGGCCCAATTAACCGATATCAATCCTTTTTGGTACAAGTTTACTTGTTTTCAAACCGGCACTTTGGGTTTTGAAATTACGCCCAACAATATGGCTGCGGATTATGATTGGCAGGTATTTGATGTTACGGGCCGCAACCCCAATGATGTGTATAGCGTGGTGAGCTTGGTGGTGGGCAGCAATTGGAGTGGTGAGGGCGGCGTAACCGGGGCTTCATCGGGTGGCAACCAAATTTTTGTGTGCGATGGATTGGGCAGGCCACTTTTTAGTAGAATGCCCACTATTACAGCCGGACGGGAATACCTGTTGCTGGTAAGTAATTTTGCTTCGGGCGAAACGGGCTATAAGCTGGAGTTCAAAGGGGGCACAGCGGTGATTACCGACCCTACCGAACCATCGATGAAAAAGCTGGAGGCCAATTGCGGCGGCGATATCCTGCGCCTCAAGCTCAATAAAAAGATGAAATGCAGCAGCATGGCGGCCGATGGCAGCGATTTTTCCATAAGCCCAGCCGGCGTGGTAGCACCCACTTCTGCTAGGGGCATCAACTGCACCACCAATTTCGACTCAGATTCATTGGAAATAATATTGAACCAGCCATTGCCGCCCGGCAATTATGTGCTGAACGTAAAAAATGGCAGCGATGGCAATACGATATTGGATTATTGCGATAAACCGATACCGCTAACAAACAATATCCCCTTTACCATTTTGCCCAAGGCGCCCACGCCAATGGATAGCATCAGTCCTTTGCGCTGCGCCCCTACCAGTCTTACCTTGGTCTTTAGCAAAAATATCAATTGCAATAGCGTGGCCGCCGATGGCAGCGATTTTGTGGTAAACGGAACATATCCCGTAACGGTAACGGGTGCCAGTGGCAACTGTACGGCTGGTAGCACGGGCAGCAAGTTCATTACAGTAACCCTATCGCAACCCTTACAAGTAGCGGGTAATTTTGTACTTACGCTACAAAGGGGCACTGATGGCAATACACTGATTGATGAATGTAACGAGGAAACACCGGCTGGATCTTCTCTGAATTTTTCGGTGAAGGATACCGTGAATGCGAACTTTGGCTACACGACTGTTTTGGGCTGCGACGTGGATATTGTTAACTATACGCATCCCGGCGGCAACGGTATAGATGTTTGGCAATGGAATTTGGACGAGGGCCTAACGAGTACACAACAAAACCCCACGGCCCCATACCGGATATTCAATGAAAAAACGGTAACGCTAAGGGTGAGCAATGGTTTTTGTAGTGATACGGCTACACAAAAGATTGATCTGCCTAACTTTTTTGCGGCCGACTTTACCGCACCGGAATTCAATTGCCCCAACGAACCGGTGGCTTTTAGTTTTTCGGGTGTGGGCAATACCACGCAGTATAATTGGAATTTTGGTGATGGTGGCACAGGTAATGGTAAGGATGTATCGCATACCTTCCCCACATTTGATGTAAACCGAACATATCCGGTGCGCCTTACTGTTACCGATGTATTGGGCTGTCAGAAAACCGTGCAGAAGAATATTACGGTGGTACGTAGCTGTTATATTGGTGTGCCGAAAGCCTTTACGCCCAACGGCGATGGGTTGAATGAAACGCTGTACCCCATGTATGCAGTAAAGGCGAGGGATTTGAGTTTTAAAGTGTTCAACAGATGGGGACGATTGCTGTATAGCACCAACGATTGGCGCAATGGCTGGGACGGTACTTTTAAAGGCCAAGGACAGGATCCCGGTACTTATGTTTGGGTATTGCGCTATATCAGTGTAGATACGGGTAAACTCGTAGAAGAGCGGGGCACCAGTATCTTGATACGATAAAAATATTGGTTAACCCAAATTGAGTAGCCAACTGCAAAATCTGGATAATAAAAATCCCCTCTTCAATTAATTAGGGAGGGGATTTTTAATTTTTATAGCTTCGTTTATTTATCGTTATAAGGGAATTTTTTAGATGCATTGCGCATCAGGGCATTTACCAGTCTGTCGGTATTGCTGCCTACCGATCCTGTTGCATTGTAATCGTACTTCCACACCAAATCACCTTTTTCGGCTTCATTGATGGTGATAGAGGTTTGTACATCGTTGGTACTGCCCCAAACGCCTACCAATAAACCAACGGCTACGGCTGCCCCATCGCTCATCGGCTTTTTCATGGAAGCTTTGGTGGTAATAACGGCATCCACACCCAGTAGCTTGGCTAGCTCATCCTTGGTTTTGCCAATCATATCGCCATATTTAATACCAGCTTGTAGCAACAAAGCATTGGTTTTGCTAATGTCTTGAAAGCTAACCGTGTATTTGAATTTACCACTCCTTTTCAAAAACCAAGTGTACATTTTGTCTTGGATGGTAAGGCCGGTTTTTTCTTCCGATTCCCGCAATTGTTCGGTAGTCACATTTTTCATTTCGTTGGGCCGTAGGGTAATGCTCACTTCTGCCGGTAAAATGGCTACGGTTTTATGCGATGCCGTACGGCTGTCGAAATCTTGCGCCTTGTAAATAGTGGGACCGCAGCTAAACAATAGGGCCGTAAGGGCGATTAATGCTAGAATTTGCTTCTTCATATTTTTTGAGTTTTATTCAATAAGAGACATCTGCGGTTAATATTGTTGCCTTTGTTTGCAACTTTAACAAATTTTTGGCAATTGTATTTTATATAAAAACATGGATACTACGATAAACTTTATACACGATAGCAAACCGCATTGATATTCATGCCCGCACCTACGGAAGCAAACAACACAATATCGCCGCTTTGTAAGCTATGGTTTTCCAATTGCCCCTTGCGCACCATGTCGTACACGGTGGGGATGGTGGCCACAGAACTATTGCCCAGCTTGTGTATGCTCATGGGCATGATGTCTGCTGGTACCTGTGCAATGCCATAAAGTTTGTACAGTGCTTTGATGATACCTTCATCCATTTTTTCATTGGCTTGATGAATGAATACTTTTTTTAGTTCGGTAATGGGCACCCCGCTTTTTTCTAAGCAATCCTTCATAGCAAGGGGCACATACTTCATGGCATATTCATACACTTTGCGGCCTTTCATTTTAATGTACCGGATGCGGGGGTCACTGCCCGGAAAGTTGGATTTGCCCAAGTACAAATAATACGCTTCGTCGATACAATGACTTTGTACGGCTGCCCCCAAGATGCCGCTGCCATTGCTGCCTGTATCTTGAAACTCTATTACACAGGCCCCAGCCCCATCTGAAAAAATCATGCTGTCACGGTCGTACATATCCAATACCCGGCTAAGGGTTTCGGTGCCAACCACCAACGCTTTGCTGGCAATGCCCGCTTTAAAATAGGCATCGGCCTGTATGATGCCCTGCACCCAGCCGGGGCAACCAAATAGGATGTCGTAAGCCACACAGTTGGGGTTACGAATGCCCAATTGATGTTTGATGCGACTGGCCAGAGCAGGCAGTATATCGGTTTGAATGGTATGTTTGAGCACATTGCCAAAATTGTGCGCCACAATGATCTGGTCCAATGTTTCGAGGTCGATGCCGCTTTCTTCGATGGCGAGGCGTGCCGCAATGGCCCCGATATCCGATGCGTTTAATTCGGTATCGGCATAGCGGCGCTCTTCAATACCGGTAATGCCTTTGAATTTTTCCACTACCTCGGTAGGCGGTGTGGCAATAGGGGCATTGTCTTCGCCATAAAAATTATTGACAACAAAATCTTGATTGGTTTTTACCAATGTGGGGATATAACAACCTGTACCTGTGATAACCGAATGTTGCATAGCTTTTATTGAAATTGAATATAATGGTTGTAGCACACCCAAACACTTACTGTAATACGCCAAGGCATATCACTTGGGCAATAAAGCAATGAGGATAAAGGTAAGACGGGTTGGCGGCTCACTCAAATATTTTTTAGCAATCGAACACAATCCTTGCTGGGCTTGAGGTTAAGCGCTATTCTTTATATGTAAAATATCTGTAAGATATGGACGTTGGTTAATAATCTAAGCTTCTTTACCAACTTGCACCACTTGTTCCTGCTGCTGCAATAATTGTCGGTACAGGGTAACCGCCCTTATTTGACCATAGGTATAACTATCTCCCAATATTTCTTTGATGGCGGTATTTGTTTGGTTGGGATGGTTTTCCAGCGCTTGGCTGATGGTGGTAAGATGGTCGGTGGATACCAATTCGCCAATGCCAATTTCGCCTGTAAGGATAAATGAGGCGAGATGGCCTTCGATGGTGCCGGGTACCAAGCCCCTTTCTTGGGCAATATCATCAATGGTTTTGCCCGACTTGTACATTTCCAAGCTGATGCGCTTGGTTTCCCCTTTGGGCATCTTGGCAGCTATGGCGATTGCAGGTGTGGCGATGGGCTGCATTTTTTTCTGTTCTTCTACCTGCTGTAGCAACAGGTCGGTGTCGATGCCTGTCATTAGTCCTTTGGCGATGGACAAAGATTGCTGGAGGTGCATGTTTTTTCTTTCCAACAAAACGGCAATATCCCTTAATCCGGCTAAATATTTTTTTGCCCGTTTTTTTATTTTGATATCGGCAATGTGTTCTTTTAGAGTTTCGTTTACTGCTGCTACCATTTTACTAAAATAGGCAACAGCCGCTTCTACCCGTTGGTGCAGTTGAGCAAAATTATCCGTGGTTGCAGTCGCCAGTAATTGCTCCAATTGTCGGTTGAACTTCATGGCTACTTCCTGTTGGGATGTTAGCTGCTCCAGCAAGTTTTTGGCCCAGTCGGATCCCTCATTTGTATCGGGTATCAATTGTTGTTCAAAGCCCTGATGAAAATCTTGCAGCGCTGTTACCAACTTGCTCCAGTCGAAGCTCTTGAGCAGCAAGCGGCCCACAAATACCTGTCTTTCTTTTTTGAGCAGTTCTTGAAGATTCGTTTCGCTACTTTCCGTGGCCGAAAATGATAAGACCCGTTGGTCGCTGGTGATGCTGGCCGGATTGATTTTTGAGTACAGCACAAGGCCTTTTAAGCTGGTCAAGCGGCTGAGGGCCACATATACCTGACCGGGGGCAAAAGAAGCACCTGCGTCGATAACGGCCCTTTCGAAGGTGAGCCCTTGGCTTTTGTGGATGGTGATGGCCCATGCCAAGCGGATGGGGTACTGTGTAAAACTGCCGAGTTCATCCTCTTCCACTTGGTCTTTTTCTTTATTATAGGCGTAGCGGATATTTTTCCAAATTTCTTTTTCCAGTTGCATTTCGCCTGGCTCGCCGGGGAAGTTGACACTTATTTTGCCTTCTTCTATTTTTGTTACCGTAGCAATTTTACCGTTGTAAAAACGCCTTACGTCACCCTTATCATTTTTGATGAACATGATTTGGGCACCTTCCTTAAGTTGTAATATTTCATCTACCGGATATGCTTTTTCCCCAAAGTCGCCCTTTATTTCGGCCTTAAACTCGTGGGTACTACCATCTAGCTTTCGCAACTGCTGTTGGTTGATGGCATCTGCCTTGGCATTATGGGTGCTGAGGGTGATGTAATGCTCTCCGGCCGGGGCCTGAAACCCAGGTTGGTAATACTGGTGCAGCAAGGTCAAATCGGCTTCGGTAACACAGTTGTTGCGTACGTTGTTGAGCAAGTCGATAAACGTGGCCTCGTTTTGCCGGTATATTTTTTTTAGTTCGATGAACACTGGCGGGGTATTGGCCAGTACCTGTGCGTCAAAGAAGAAGGGGCTTTTGTAATGGGGCTTTAGTATCTCCCAATCTTCGTTATTGGTAACCGGTGGCAATTGAAAAAGGTCGCCAATAAACAGTACCTGTACCCCGCCAAAAGGAAGGGCCGGTTGGTGCCGGAAATGCCGGAGGATGGTGTCCACCGCATCCAGCATATCTGCCCGTACCATGCTTACTTCATCTATTATCAACAGCTCCAGTTCTTGCAAAAGTTCCCTTTTGGTGCCATTGAGTTTGATGTTTTTTAGAAGGGTGTGTTTGTTTACCGCATTGCTGTTCCAGCCGCCCTGTAATACGGGTACAAAAGGCCCAAAGGGCAGGTTGAAAAAAGAATGCATGGTTACACCACCTGCATTGATGGCCGCAACACCGGTTGGTGCCACGATGGCCGTTTTTTTGAACGTGGTTTCTTTGATGTACCGTAAAAACGTGGTTTTACCGGTACCTGCCTTGCCGGTTAAAAATACGGATTGCCCTGTTTGGTTTACAAACGTAGCGGCCAGGCTGAAATATGGATTGGTAATATCGGTTGAAGACATATTTAACGAAACGGAAAGCTACTAAAAAATAAAACACCGGTGCCACAATAGATAAAAGTAAAGAGGCAATAAGGATAAATAGCTGTAATAACGACAACGCATTGAAACAGACCCAAAGATAAAGAATGAAACACCTGCATGTCGGCCAATACGCTCCCGACGCCTCGGTGGGCATGATGAACATTCGGCCTTGGTGTGACGGATTTGCTTCGTCATTACATTATGTCCTTAGATGCTGAGCTTAGTCACATTGCCATTTGTATTGGGTATGATTTGTACGTCCAATTGATGCAAGGCAACTGCAAAGCCTTGTTATTACCGTTGAGAAAGATAATACCTATTAATGGTTGGAAACTATTTGACGGGTATTAATCCCTTGGGGCAAAATATACCATTTAGAAAGCTACTTATTTTACCTAAACCTATTGGGGACACCGGTGTTGCTTTGTTGTATACTGATACCTTGGCAAAGCCCGGTATGGTGTGAGAAAAAGGAACGCTGCCATAGTGTACGGTCCAACTGCCACTATCCATTCCCCTCTACTGGAGCAGCGTTCACTATCGTTAGGAAGCGGCCTTGCTGCCGAACAGGAGTATTTCGCTTACCTGTATTTCCGTAATGTATTTTTTGTTGCCGTCTTTGGCCACATAGCTACGGCTTACCAACTTACCTTCTACGGCCACTTCGGTGCCTTTTTGCAGGTATTTTTCGGCAAGGGCGGCCGTTTTGCCCCATGCCACCACATTGTGCCATTGGGTATCGGTTACCTTTTCGCCCTGCGCATTGCGGTAGCTTTCGTTGGTGGCCAAACTGAAACGGGCTATCTTTTTGCCGTTTTCGGTGTTGATTACTTCGGGGGCCTTGCCCAAATTGCCAATCAGTTGAACTTTGTTTTTTAATGCGTACATAATTTGTTGTTTTGTGTGCCGCCGTCCGGTGTTTGTTTTAGTGGACTTAGGCACGGTTATTCAAATTTGTTATTTCAGTTGCCGGTGGTACCAATCCGATAACAGTGCAAAGATGGGGGTGCCGAAAAGCGTTATCCGGTTTTTAAACGTTTATAACCGGATGTAAACGTTTGTAAACGCTTACAAACGTTTGCAAATGGATAAATTCCTTATCTTAGTCCTTTAATCGTATACTATTATGACAACTGTAACAGATGCCAAAACCTGCCTCACCTGTGGCAAGACCATCCGGGGGCGTATCGACAAAAAGTATTGCGACGATTACTGCCGCAACAATTACAACAACCAAGTAAAGGGTGCCGACAACAATTTGGTGCGCAACATCAACAATGCCCTGCGGAAGAACCGTCGTATTTTGGGCGAGTTGCTGCATGAGGGGGACGAAATGGGCAAAACCACGAGGGACCGTTTGTTGCAAATGGGCTTCAACTTTACGTACCTCACCCATACCTATACCAACAAAAAGGGAAATGTGTATTATTTCTGCTATGATTATGGGTACCTGCCCTTGGAAAACAATTGGTACTTGCTGGTGCGGAGGAAAGAGGAGTGAGGAGATAGTTGACAGATGACAGTTGACGGTTGACGGGGAGGCGTTGACCGTTAGCCGTTGGCCGTTGACCGATTTTTGAATTGGGGTGGTTTACTTTGTTCGGTTGCCGCTGCTTTGAAGTTGACGGTTGACAGGGAGGCGTTGGCCGAGGATCGTTGACCGATGGCCGTTGGTCGATTTTTGGCTTGGGGCGGTTTGCTTTGTTCAGTTGCCACTGTTTTGAAGTTGGCAGTTGAAGGTTGACAGGGAGGCGTTGACTGAGGGCCGAAGGCCAAAAAACCCGCAACCAAATCAACTCGTAACTAAATTATCAGCGAGGCGCTGCTCGCCGCCTGCGGCCCCCAACTAAGTAGTCTTTGGCAGATATAGGTAGGATTGACAGATCACAGTTGACCGTAGATTATTAATACCCACTTACCAATAACTTACTCGCTGCACCAATGCTGCAATGCTGGTAGCGGCTGTAGGCTTTGGCGGCACTGCTACGAATATTGGCGGCGGGTTCTTTGCGCAGGTAGCTCTCCAATGCATCGTGTAAAATATAGGCTTCGGGAGCCATGAGGCCGGTACTCCACAATAGTGGGTTGGCGCCTGTTTTTTGTAAATGCGGCGCAAAATATTTTTTACTTATGCAGGCCAGCATAATGGCATCCCTTGTTTTTTTATCAGTATTGGCAAAGCTTTCGGTGAGGGAAAAATCCATCAGCCCATCGTGGCCAATGTAGGCAAGCAGACGGGCATTGCCATAAAAGCCGATGGTTGTGCCGCTTACCTGTAAAGTGTCTTTGACCATACCGGCGCAACTTTTTAAAAAATCTACCGTGCATTGCTTGATGTATTGGCCATTGTAGGCATCGGCCACGAGGTACCAGCCCGTTTGGCGGTGCTTGAACACGAGGCGCTCCATGATGGTACTATCAATCGTATAACGCTTGAGCAGTTGCCATTGGGCGCTTTTACCAAAGAAACCCTTGATGCCGTAGGCGCAGCCCCAATACAGGTTGGCGGCGGGGTTTTGGCCATTGCCGATGGCAGCGGGCACGGGCACGATACCTTGATATTTATTGTCGCAGAGGGCTACCAGTACATGGATGGTGTTGGTGGGATGGTCGGCGGGGATAGGGATCATGGCGTTGGGATGGTCAGTGGGGGCACCGACCATGGCATCACGAACCTTGGCGGGGTTGGTGGGGGAGGAGCCGCAATGAATAAGTCCGATTGTAGAAATTAACAGAAAGAATAACTTCATGGTATTATTATAACAAGATGGGCAATTGCGGAATTAACATCCGCTTAGGTAAAGAGATGCTGAAAGTTAAAAAAACCACAAAATATCCTACACTTTCTTCGGATAATCGAAAAACAAAAACTCTTTTTTGGCGGTGGCAAAGGCCGACCAGCTATCGATATCTGCCTTGATGGCAAAGACGCCGCAGGTGGGCATATTGTCGATTACCGCACCGCTGCCCAAGCTGTTTACAAAATCGGTGATGCCGGGGTTGTGCGAAAAAACAGCGGCATGGTTTACCGCATCATCAATATACTGTATCACTTCGTAAAATACTTCGGCCGGGGCATGGTACAGGGCCGTAACAAATATGATTTCTTCTTCGGGCCGGTTATAGGCTTTGCAGAAAAGCTCAGCGGTTTTTTTGGCCCGCTTGGCCGGACTGGAGATAAATGCGTCGATGCTGATTTGTTGCTGCAATAGGCGCATCGCCATTACCGGCGCATCGCCCTTGCCCCGCTCATTGAGGGGCCTTTCGAAATCGCTGCCGAAAAACTGCTGGTCGCTTTTGGCATGGCGGATGATAAAAAGAGACTTCAATATAATAAGGTTTTTGGTATAAAAATATAACCCCGTGCCTACGGCAAGCAGGCCTTCGGGGTTTGCCTACAGTTTATATCAATTGCCATAATTGTGCCACCGCAAACGGTAGGCCGTGGCAAACTATTTAGCTAGACGATAGCGGATTTACAAAAGATTAAAGCTGTCCCCATCCTTCCAAAAGGGGAATTTATTCCGCACTTCGTCCAAATTTTCTTTTTGCAGGGTGATGGTAAACACATCTTCTGCATCGGCCTTGTGGTACAATGTTTGGCCCAAGGGATCCACCACCATGCTATCGCCGCTGTGGTAAATGTCGTTGCCATCATTGCCCACCCGGTTGAGGCCCACCACATAACACTGGTTTTCGATGGCCCTTGCCTGTAGCAGGGTTTGCCAAGCGTGGCTGCGGCGCTGAGGCCAATTGGCCACATAGAGCAGCAGGTCGTACTCGGGTTGACCGTCTTGCAACTGCTGCCGGGCCCATACCGGAAAGCGTAGGTCGTAACACACCAACAGGTTTACCTTCCAGCCATTTACCTGTGCCACCACCCGGCGGTTGCCTGCCGTATAGTGCGCATCTTCGCCGGCAAAGGCAAAACGGTGCCGCTTGTCGTAATAACCATATTGGCCATTGGGCAGCATCCATATCAGCCGGTTGTAATATTGCCCTTCCTGTTCAATGATAACGCTGCCGGCAAGGATGATTTTGCGGGCCGCCGCTATCCGCTTCATCCAGCTTACCGTTTCGCCTTCCATGGTTTCGGCCAGTTGGGCAGGCTTCATGCTAAAGCCGGTGCTGAACATTTCGGGCAGCACCACCAACTCGGTAGCCGTTTCAATGGCATTGATCTTTTGTTCCAACATGGCCAAATTAGCGGCCTTGTCCTCCCAAAAAAGTTGCGTTTGTATCAGTGTTATGGTAAGTGACGACATGTTGTAAAGATATTAAAACTGGCTTTTGTGTGGTAAGAAAAAATTGCCCGCTGATGGTCCGTGAGACAGGAACCGTGGTGGAGGATGGTACGTGGGGACACGTGCCATGGCAGACACGAACCATGGCGCAAAAAAAATCCCCCCACATGGCTGCGGGGAGATTTTTATATATGGAAAAGAGGTATTGGTTTTTTAAGTTGGATATTGGACCTCTATAACCATTTGCTTTTCAGCGATATTGGATACACTATAGTTGCGGGCCATTGTCAAAAGGTTGCAGGTTTTGCTGCGATTGACAAGGGTTTTAGACCAATGGCCATTTTTAACCGTTTAATTGCATAAGGCATTGATTACCAATTTTTTTCGAAAAAAAATCCTCCCACACCACTGCGGGAGGAAGTTCATTTTTGCAAGAGAGGTTGGTTTTTTTATTGATTTGGATATTGGACCTCTCTTTTTGGTTTGGGCTGATCTTTCAGCGATATTGGATGGTGCAAAGCTACCCTGAAATGTGGTTTTTACTATGCCATTTCGGCAGATGGGCGGCATTGTCCGCCCAATGCCTTTTTTTGACGGGTGAATGCTCTTTTTGATGCGTGTGGAAACGAACTAATAGGAGAGGTTTTAGGCTTCCGGTTCGTGGGGACACGAACCGGGGCGGCGCAAAAAAAACCTCCCGCAAAATGCGGGAGGAAATTACTTTTTGGACAAGAGGTTGGACTTTTCTACTTTGGATATTGGACCTCTTTTTAAACTTAGTTGCTGTTTTTTCAGCGATATTGGATGATGTAAAAATACATCCCATTGCGGTTTCTACTTGGTTATTTCGGTAAAATGACTTTACTGCTCGGTGAATGTATGGGTTTTGGCGGCGAATGGCGGTGGCGGCTACCCCTTTTGGGCCGCTCTGACCAGCTATTTGGGGGTTTTGGCGTTCAATAATTCGTTGATGGGGCCGGTTTCGTAACCTTTTTGCATCAAATAAACCTGTGTTTTCCTTTTTTTGGTAAACTGGTTTTTTTCGCTGCGGAGGCTGGCCCATTTTTGCTCGTACAAATGTTGCAGGGTGGCCTGGTAAGCATCTGGGTCGATACTTGCCAAGGCTTTTTTGATGCAGTAAGCGCTTACCTGCTTTTGCCGCAGTTCGTACTGTATCTTATTACGGCCCCATTGCTTTAGGCGGAACCGGCCCCCGGCAAATTGGATGGCAAAACGCTCTTCGTTGAGGTAGTTTTCGGCTACCAGCGTGGCGGCAATGGCATCGGCATCTTGGCCAAATACCCCATAGTTGGCCAATTTTTCCTTTACCTCGCTGTGGCAGCGCTCTTGGTAAGCGCAGTACTGCTTTAGCTTGGGCAGGGCCTGGTTGGGGGTGAGTTTTTGCTGTTGCATGAGTTGTAAAATTAACGAATGGCTCCGAATGGCCGTTGATTACCCGTAAAACATGTTCCCCCACTTGGCATTTTGGTTTTTCCACTTTATTTTAGCGGTGCTGTGTTAATTATACGTAACACATTTGCCCTAATCGTTTATCTTTGGCTTTTTAATACAATTTATTAGCATGAAGTTCATCGTATCTTCTTCGGCACTGCTGAAACAGTTACAACAGATCAATGGCGTTATCAATGCCAATACCGTTTTGCCCATTTTGGAGGATTTTTTGTTTGAAATAGACAAAAATAAGCTCACCGTAGTGGCCACCGACCTAGAAACGGTGATGAAAATACACATGGATATTGAAGCGAAGGACAGTGGCCGGGTTTGTATCCCCGCCAAGATTTTGATGGATTCGCTGAAGAATATCCCCGAGCAGCCGCTTACTTTTAATATTGACAAGAATTTCGGCGTGGAGATTACCAGCGATAATGGTAAATATAAGGTGATGGGCGAAAACCCCGACAATTTCCCTAAAGAGCCTTCTGCCGATGATGCCAATAGTTTTGAAATGTCGTCCAGCGCACTGGTTACGGCCATCAATAAGGCCTTGTTTGCCGTGAGCAATGACGATCTGCGTCCGGCCATGACAGGTGTGTTTTTTGAGCTGGACAAAAAGGGACTCACTTTTGTGGCCACGGATGCCCACCGCTTGGTGCGCTACACCCGCAAGGAAGTAAGCTGCCCTCAAAAGGATTCGTTCATTGTGCCCAAAAAGCCTTTGAACCTACTGAAAAGCGCCTTGCCCGATAACAGCGATGAACTGAAAATTAGCTATAACAGCAATCACCTGTTTGTGGTGCATGGCAGTACGGAACTGGTGTGCCGGTTGATTGATGCCCGTTTCCCTGATTATAAAGTGGTAATACCGGTTGATAATCCATATAAAATGACCGTGGGTAGGGCCGATTTTCAAAGTGCGCTGCGCAGGGTGAGTGTGTTCAGTAACAAAAGCACCAACCAAGTGGCCCTAAGCATCAGCGGTAGCGAATTGCAACTGGCGGCGCAAGATGTGGACTTTAGCTTTGAGGGCAACGAACGCATGAACTGCCAATACGATGGCGAAGACCTGCAGATTGCTTTCAACGCCAAGTTTTTGATTGAGATGCTCAACGGTGCCGAAACCAGCGATGTGGTGATGGAACTGAGCACCCCTACCAAGGCGGGTATCATCAAACCTACCGAGCAGGGCGAAAATGAAGAACTGTTGATGTTGGTAATGCCGTTGATGTTGAATAATTAATTGATTATTTATTATTGATGATAGATTATTGGAGCCGCTCTGCAAAGGGCGGCTTTTTTGTGCCGCTATGAATGAACAACGCAAGCAAAGCAGGAAGCACTTCAATGTCATTTATATAAAAAAAACGTTACCTAGTGTGGGGAAGCTATTCTAACGGGAAAAGAAATTAAAGGTAATCTTGAAGATAAGGGAGAACGACCCATAGGCCAAGGGCTGTAAAGCCCTAAGCAAGCCACCATATGGGAGCGTTTGGAATTATTTTGCCCTTGCTCTCATTTGTGGAATTATTTTTACTATCTTTAGTCACCTAACCTGATAGCTTAATAGTATTCCAACGCCACCACCTGATAAGTACTGCCATAACCATCAAACAAACCAGCGCTGATCGGTAGTTGAACCATGAATGGTACAGTTGCCATGCCATATTCGTAACGGCTGCTTAAATACCCATAACCATTGCAAATGTGCTTAATAAAACCTTTCGCCATTCGTGCTGACTGGATTGTCCCCTTGTGCTAGCAACTTTTGAGAAAGTATTTTTTAATCACTAAAACGATAGTTTATGAAGAAAATGCTGATTTATGCCGTATGGCTTGCCTGCCTTACGGTGTTCGACTGGCTGCCCAGTTTTGGGCAACTGCCGTGGCCCATTCCTTCCAACAAAATCCAACGCTTGTTTGCGGGCTATGGCACCTATGATGATTTTACCAATCCCGGAACTTACTTGCACTTTCACGAAGGGCTGGACATCCTGGTGCCAGAAAAGCAAGAGGTGGTCGCTTCGGAAGACGGGCAAGTGGTTTTAGAAAGGACGGGTAAGGGTTATTCGAGCTGTGTATTTGTTAGCAGGGGTAAAAATTTGGATGAAGCACTTTGTTATATCCATATTGATGTGGCAAAGAACCGAAAAACGGGCAATACTTGGGCCAACGGTGATCCGGTAAAAAAGGGCGACACCTTGGGCTTTGTAATCAAAAATGATCCTATCCCGGCGCATTTGCATTTTGATTGGCGGATAAAGCTAAAGGCCGAGAACTGGATTTTTTTCATGACCTGCGGCCCTGAAGGCAATCCGCCACCAGTGGAAAATTTTTTACCTGAGTTCAAGGGTAACCCTATCGTGCTGCTGGGCCCTTTGAACGATCCTGCTACCAATAAGCCATCCTTTCCTAGCGGTATTTTTTACAAATTGCAGGACGGCGACTATTTTAAAACGACCATCCATTCTGGCGATACGGTAGTACAAGGAAACGCAGATTTTATTGCCCGCATAAAAGAAACTTTCGGTCCAGCCGGTACCACCGATTTTGATATTGGGCCTAAAAAAGTGGAGTGGGAATTGCAGGAATACAAGCCGGGCAATATTGCTAAGATAGCCAAACAAACACCTGTTGATTTCACAGGAAGGTTTTTGCAGGCCGAGCCCACCATGAAGTATTCGGGAAGGATTCAAGATGCGATGACGGGTGCTATTACCAATTATGGACCGGTTGACATGCCTGCCGGTGTGGGTGTGGGCCGTAATGCGCATTGGAAGTTTTATAAAACGGCCATGTGTACCGATGAAGTGGGCAAACGTTTTATTGAGGCCAACTTTGGCAACCTGATTCATACTTTGTACAGTGTAGATGCTACCTGTAAATCTGAGCCAAGGGCACCCGGCTTTGCCGTTAACAAGGGTGTGTATTGGTATTACCTTACCAATATCGACGACATAAACAATGACTTGGAGAGCCGGGATAGTGCTTATTATTGGGACACCAATGGTAAAGAAGGCGAGGCCTGGAATAATAAAAACGATGCCGCTGCACATGAGGCCGATAGCAATAAGAACGCTGCCTTTCCTGATGGGCGTTATATCCTTAGCATTACGGCGTATGGTTATGGCGACAATACGGATGTGGCCACCCGCAAAGACACGGTGAGCGTGAATAATTTTGATGAGTTTATTTACAGTTGCGATGCCGCAGGTAAGCTGCAAGACACTTTTTGTGTGAACTCACCCGTGTACATCAACGGTGTGGGCTTTCCCAAAAACCGCAGCTTTAGGGTGTTTGTGATCAAAGACCGCAATTGGGCCGATGGCAACGCCATACCCAACGATGCGACGAGGGTAGCGGCTGCCACGGTTACTTCCGATGCCAACGGGCATATCAAACCGGTTGCTATATGGAGCGCCTATACGCCCAATGGTACATCCGACAAGGGGTATGATATTGTGTTGGACTATAACTGGGATTCGCTGTATTCCACACCCAAATTGAACAAAACGGTGGATGTGTTGGACGATAAGCCTTTGCCTTTTAGTATCATTGGTAAAGCGTTGAAGGTACAGAAAAGCAAAACTGATGTTAAATGCAAAGGCGAGTGTACGGGCACCATTACACTAACCGTAAGCG
The DNA here is from genome assembly GCA_943373145.1 of Chitinophaga pinensis. Lineage (GTDB taxonomy): Bacteria > Bacteroidota > Bacteroidia > Chitinophagales > Chitinophagaceae > Ferruginibacter > Ferruginibacter pinensis_H. The sequence goes on along the minus strand of CALSBI010000014.1, from coordinate 65,872 downwards.
GTGGTACGCCACCTTATACTTTTTTTTGGAGGGATGACGATAACTCTACCACCAATCCTGTAAGAACGGGACTTTGCGCAGGCAATTATAGTGTTCTGGTAAGGGATGCGACTGGCTGCGATATATGGGTGGACACCACCATCACCGAGCCGGCTGCCAAGCTAAAAGCGGCCTGTAGTGCCGACAGTAGTACCTGCGGACAATGCAATGGTAGGGTTACCATTACGGCTAGTGGTGGCACAGCTCCCTATACCTACAGTTGGCCTGGTGGCACCCTTGCTAATCTTTGTGCGGGTACTTATAAAGGCATGGTTACGGATGCCAATGGCTGCAAAGACAGTTGTACGGTAACGGTGTATGATAAACCTTCTACACTTGCGGCCAGTTGCTGGGGTACCTATGCCCATTGTGGACAGTGTGATGGAACAGCCACGATGACGGCCAGTGGCGGTACAGCACCCTACACCTATAGTTGGCCGGGCGGCAGCTTGAGTAACCTTTGCCCCGGCACTTACACGGGTACGGTAACGGATGCAAACGGATGCACCGATAGTTGCACCGTTACCATTTACCAAGAACCCAATACATTAAGGGCCTATTGCAGCAGTAGCATTACGCAATGTGGCCAGTGCAATGGCAGTATTACCATTACGGCCAGTGGCGGTACCGCACCTTACTATTACAGTTGGCCAGGAGGCACCGTTTCGGGCCTTTGCGCTGGTACTTATACAGGCTGGGTTACCGATGCCAATGGCTGCACGGCCAGTTGCGCAGCAACGGTTTATGAGCAACCCAGTAGCTTAAGCCTGAGTTGTAGCAGTACCTATGCACATTGTGGTCAATGCGATGGTAGCGCTACCTTAACAGCCAGCGGTGGCACGGCCCCCTATACCTATAGTTGGCCAGGCGGTAGTTTAAGTAACCTCTGTGCGGGTACCTATACAGGCTCGGTTACAGATGCCAATGGTTGTACGGCCAGTTGCACGGTTACGGTTTATGAGCAATCCAGTAGCTTGAGCTTAAGTTGTAGCAGTACCAATGCCAATTGCGGCCAGTGCGATGGCAGCGCTACCTTAACAGCCATCGGTGGCACGGCCCCTTATACCTACAGTTGGCCGGGCGGTAGCTTGAACAACCTCTGTGCGGGCACGTATACGGGCACTGTTACCGATGCCAATGGCTGCACGGCCAGTTGTAGTGTTACCGTGTATGATGCTTCGGATTTGAGTGTATTCTGTATGGGTACAGACGCTACTTGCGATTCTTGCAATGGTACGGCCAGTATGTTTGCCATGGGTGGTACAGCCCCTTATACGTACAGTTGGCCGGGCGGCAGCTTGAGCAATCTTTGTGCTGGTTCCTACTTCGGTACGGTAACCGATGCCAATGGTTGTACGGCGAGTTGCGGTATTACCATTGCCAGTATGATGGTTCGGCTTTGTGATACGACAAAGGTAGATACCATTCGGCACGATACCATTCATTTTGATACCGATCAAGTTGCCCGCCCCTTGCAACCAATCGGCAAAATAAAATCGAAGCACTTACAGGATATCAAGGTATTCCCCAACCCCTTTGATACTTGGGTAAATATCCGGTTTTACAGCGACATGGCCAGCAGGGCCCATATCACCGTACAGAGCGCTACTGGAACAATTGTGCAACAGTTTACAACATCAGCCGCAAAAGGGTACAATACGGCGGCTATTGATGGTAAACGATTGTCGAGCGGCACCTATTTTGTAAAAATAACCGTCGGTAGTTCTGCCGTGGTGAAAATTTATAGGCGTTGATGTAAATCGGGCTCGATAGCATAGCCAAAGTAGTATTTAATAAAAGCGATAGGCTGCTCCCCATTTTGGGAGCAGCCTTTTTATAAGGTAGCGTGGGCAATAAAAGGACAGTAAATAAAACCAAGGATGGCCCAGTGTGCAATACCAGCAAGCGTTCTTGTACAGTAAGGCTTAGGTCCTATTGTAAAAAATGATTACTTCGTTTTCCGTACCGATACCTTGTCAACAATAAACCAACCCTCATTGGTTTTTATCAAATTGAAATAATCGGTAAAAATATCCTTGGCGGTAATGATTTCCGTTTTGGCACTGGCAATATTTTCTGTAATGTCCAACAGCACAATCTGTGTTATCAAGTCTTTGTCCCTTTCGTGCAATTTAAAACGGCTGAGGTAAGTGCCCCGGTCCATATCGGTAAACTTTGCTTCTCGGAAAAATTTGAGGTGGCAGGTGCTGTGCATGGCCTTACCCACTTTGGTGGTGTCGCCCGTGGCCCAGCCATCAAAGTACAGTTGGATGGTTTGGCTAACCAATTCTTTTTCGGCAGCCAAATCTACTTGGCTTATTGCGGCAGTATGGATAAGCAGGGCCGCTACTACAATCAATGCTGTCTTTATCATTTCCATATTTGTTTTAATACTTTACTAAATTGTTGCATCTCCTCCATGGTGCCTACCGTAATCCTTGTCCAGCGCCCATTTTCTTCAATAATGCCAGTCCCGGTAACTTGATGCTCCTTCAGCATGGCATTGAGGTCGCCATTGAAATTGGCCGCCGAATAATAGATGAAATTGGTATGCGAAGGGATATAGGGAATGTTGAGCGATTGAAAAGTTTGACAAGTATGGGCCTTGGCCTTTGCGTTGTTTGTTTTGGACAGATTTACAAAGCCCTTATCATCCAGCGATGCGGATGCGGCTGCCAAGGATACCGCACTTACCCCTGCATTGGCCCAAGGCAAAAGGTCGGCCAATTGGTTGATGGTATCTGCATGGGCCAGCGCATAACCAATACGGGCACCCGCCAATCCATAAATTTTTGAAAAAGTTTTTACTACAATCAGGTTTTTGTTGTTGGCCACCATATTTGCTAGGCTGGGTTCGTCGCTGTATTCGGTATAGGCTTCGTCCAGCATTACCAAAGTCGTTTTGCTCACTTCGGTTACAAAGGCTTTCAAATCCGCTACGGGCAGCACGGTGCCGGTAGGATTATTGGGATTGCATACATACACCAAGCGGGTTTGATTGTTTACCTTGTCCATCATGGTGGGCAGGTCGTGCTTTTTGTCTTCGGTTAGCGGCACTTTTACAATGGGCAACCCACATTTTTCGGCAGCGCCCCACCAACTCCTGAAGCTGGGATGGGCGGCGATGGCGTGGCCTTTTTGCAGGGAAGCATAATGGGCTACCAGCCCTAGGATATCCGATGAGCCAGCACCCAACAATACGTTTTCGTTTTGTAAGCCATAGTTGGCCGCAATCTTGTTCAGCAGGCTGTCGGTATTGCCCCAAGGATAACGGTTGGAACCTGCGATAGCATCGGCCATGGCCTTTCTTGCCGAAGCTGAGGGGCCGTAAGGATTTTCATTGCTGCTCAGCCGTATCGGGCCATCCCATGGTTTATACACCACTTCGTTAGGGGGCAGCGCAGGTAGGCGGTTGTGCAGCAGCGTAAGGCCTGCCAGCGCAAGCCCGCTTTGTTTTAGCCATGTGCGGCGGTTGGTAGCCATGATAAAATTGTTTATGGAAATGTAATAAAACTATCGGCAAACACCAGCGATTTTTATTTGTACGGTAAAAAAATAGCGCAGCATTTAAAATGTGCTGCGCTAAATCTATTTTCGACTGCAATACCTATCTTATCAATAGCAATGAGCCTTTGAGCATTGTTGTTTCGCCACTGGTACATTCCACTTCGGCAATGTACACATAGGCGGCTTGCTCGGCGACTTGGCCTTTGTAAGTACCATCCCAACCCTTGCTACGATCGGTAACCAAGGCGTTTTGTACTTGGTACATCAACTTGCCCCAGCGATCGTAAATGCTCAGGATTTTTATCTTGGCCAAACCATAGCCGGTGATATAGAAACGATCGTTTTTGCCATCGTTGTTCGGCGTAAAGGCATTGGGTATGTACACCGCTCCTTTGTTGCAGGTTACCACAATGTTGATTTCGTCCATGGCCCTGCAACCGTATTGGGTGCGCACCTCTACCCTGTAGGTTACATCCTTATCTGCCACAAAGTTCGGCTGAGGACAGGTGATACAACTGAGGCCCAAACTGGGGCTCCAGATATAATTGGTAACACCGCCCGTTGTAGTGGGTTGCAGCGTAATAGGAGTTCCGGCTGGCACTACTTTATCTGGCCCCAAATCTACCGTAGGTATTACGCCTACCGTAACATTTACCACACCGGTTTCGGCAGGGCAGGCATTGCCGCTGGTGGCCGTAACCGTGTATTGGGTAGTGGTAGTAGGACTTGCCGTGCTAACAGCGCTGTTGGGGCTGCCCAATCCAGTGGTGGGGCTCCAACTGAATTGTGCCGCTGTTCCACTTGCACTGATGGTAGTGGTTTCGCCTTGGCAGATGATCCTATCGGGCCCCATTTGCAGGTTGATTTTATTGTCAACCCTAATGGTAATGCTATCGTATTGCACACAGCCAAACTGGTTGGTAACCTTCACCTTGTACTGGGTAGTTTGCGTTGGCGTGGCTTGTGGTTGATCGGTATTGGGATTTTGCAAAGTGGCAGCAGGCGTCCACTCGTATGTAACACCATCATAAGCCCTTAATACCAAGCTGCCACCGATACAAATGGTCGCATTGGGCGAGGCATTGGGGATGGGCAATCGATTTATTACAACCGTGTGCGTATCAGTTACCGCACAGCCATGGGCCGTGGTAATTTGCAAGGTAACGGCATAAGTACCGGCTGTGCCAAAAAAATGGATCAGGCTGGTGCCATTGCCCACCGCTACACCATTTACCCGCCATTGATAGCTGGTAATACTATCCTGCGATGCCACGGTGGATGCAAACGAAAGACTATTGTTGGCGCAAATAGCCGTATCGCCACTAACGGTAACGGTAGGCGTAGCATAAATGGTAACAGCCGGTGCGATGCGTACCGTATCGGAACAACCATGTTCACTATAAGCAATCAAATCAACCGCATAGCTGCCCACGGTTGGATAGGTATGGCTGGGCGTTATAAGCGTACTTGTTTGGCCATCGCCAAAAGTCCAGAGGTAATTGCTGATGAAAAATTGACCGCCCGATTGGTTGGTAAAGTTCACCGTTAAATCGTTGTTGCCGCAGCGGATGGGCCTGTTAACCGCAAATGCCGCATTTACCGAATCGATGATGATATTGCGGCTCACCGAATCAACGCAACCAAATGGGGTGCTCACCCACAAATCAATGCGATAGGAACCAGCCCTAAAGTTGTAGGTAAGATTGGTGGCATTGCTTACGGTTACGCCGTTTACTTTCCAGCGCCATTGGTTTACACCATCCAAGGTATTACTCACACTGAGGTATTGATAAGTGCCGGGCGTACAATGTATACTATCGCCGCTGATGCCAACGGTAGGTTGACGGTTGATGATTACCGCCGAATCAATCTGCACACTGTCGCGGCAGCCATGTACCGATACTACCAAGAGCGACACATTGTACACCCCAAAACCGGGATACACATGCGGTGATGGATTCTGCAATGTGCTGGTAGTGCCATCGCCAAAGTTCCAAGCATAACTGTTGATACCGAACTGGCTACCGGAAGTATTGTTGAATTGAACACTGAGGTTATTGGCGCAACGTACGGGGTTCACCACATTAAAGGCTGCATCCACCGAATCTACAATGATGTTGCGGCTGGTTGAATCCAAGCAACCGTTGATGGTTTGTACTTTCAGTTTGATAATATGATTACCCGCTACAAAGTTGTGTACCAAATTGCTATCGCTGCTCACGGCCAGGCCATCCACATACCAAGTAAAGGTTTGGATGCGGTCGATGGTGCTGATGCTGCTGGTGTATGTGTAGGTGCCGGGGGTACAATGGATGCTGTCGCCCAATATCTGTGCACTTGGCGAAGGATTGATGACTACTGCCGGCCTAATGGCTACACTATCTTGACAGCCATGTACCGAAGTAATCAGCAGGGATACATCATAATTGCCATAACCGGGATAAACATGGATGGGCGGGTTTTGCAAAGTGCTGGTAGTGCCATCGCCAAAGTTCCAAGCATAGCTGCTGATGCCAAACTGACCACCAGATGTATTAATAAACTGTACGTTGAGATTATTGGAGCAACGCACGGGATTTACTACAGTGAAAGCAGCGTCTACCGAATCAACAATGATATTGCGGCTGGTGGAATCCAAACAACCGTTGATGGTCTGTACTTTCAGTTTGATGATATGGTTACCTGCTACAAAATTCTGCACCAAGTTGCTATCGTTGCTTACGGCCAGGCCATCCACATACCAAGTAAAGGTCTGTATGCGGTCGATAGAGCTGATGCTGCTGGTATAGGTGTAAGTGCCGGGTGTGCAGCGGATGCTATCGCCCAAAATCTGTGCGGATGGCAGCGGGTGCAGTACCACCGCAGGGGCAATGGCCACACTGTCCCTACAGCCGTGCACGGAAACCACCAACACCGACACATTGTAATTACCATAACTAGGATACAAATGTGGCGGCGGATTTTGCAAGGTGCTGGTAGTGCCATCACCAAAATCCCAAGCATAGCTGTTGATGCCGAATTGACTGCCGGAAGTATTGTTGAACTGAACGCTCAGGTTGTTGGCGCAGCGTATGGGGTTCACCACATTGAATGCGGCATCCACCGAATCCACAATGATATTGCGACTGGTGGAATCCAAACAACCATTGATGGTTTGTACTTTTAGTTTGATGATATGGTTACCGGCCACAAAATTGTGCACCAAGTTGCTATCGCTGCTTACGGCCACACCATCCACAAACCAGGTAAAGGTTTGTATGCGGTCGATAGAACTGATGCTGCTGGTATAAGTGTAAGTACCAGGTGTGCAGCGGATGCTATCGCCCAAAATCTGTGCGGATGGCAACGGATGCAGTACCACCGCTGGTGCCATAGCCACACTGTCCCTACAGCCGTGCACGGAAACAACTAAGAGCGACACATTGTAATTGCCATAACTAGGATATACATGTGGCGGCGGATTTTGTAATGTACTGGTAGTGCCATCACCAAAATCCCAAGCATAGCTGCTGATACCGAACTGGCTGCCGGAAGTATTGTTGAACTGAACGCTCAGGTTGTTGGCGCAGCGTATGGGGTTCACCACATTGAATGCGGCATCCACCGAATCCACAATGATATTCCGACTGGTGGAATCCAAGCAACCATTGATGGTCTGCACTTTTAGTTTGATGATATGGTTACCTGCTACAAAATTGTGTACCAAGTTGCTATCGCTGCTTACGGCCACGCCATCTACAAACCAAGTGAATGTTTGTATGCGGTCGATAGAACTGATGCTGCTGGTATAATTATATGTGCCGGGCTGGCAACGGATGCTGTCGCCCAATATTTGTGCCGTTGGCAAAGGATGTATGATAACACCGGGGCTGAGCAACATACTATCCCTGCAACCATGAACCGATACCACCAACAAGGAGATATTGTAATTGCCGTAGCCGGGATATATATGTGTTGGCGGGTTTTGTAAGGTACTGGTGGTGCCGTCACCAAAGTCCCAAGCATAACTGCTGATGCCGAACTGTCCGCCCGAACCGTTCACAATCTGCACAGAGAGATTGTTGGCACAATTAACGGGGTTCAACACGGTGAAGAAAGCTTTTACAAAATCCACAATGATGTTGCGGTTGGTCGAATCTGTACAACCATTCACGGTAGTTACTACCAATTTGATATTGTAGTTGCCCGCCACAAACGCATGGTTCAGATTGCTATCGCTGCCCGCAGGTACCCCGTTTACATACCAAGCATAGGTTTGTATGGGGTCAACAGAACTGATACTGCTGGTATATTCGTAAGTGCCAGGTACACAACGGATGCTATCGCCCAATATCTGTGTGGATGGCAGCGGATGCAGCACCACTGCAGGTGCAATGGCCACACTGTCCCTACAGCCGTGCACGGAAACCACTAGCAACGATACATTGTAATTGCCATAACTTGGATAAAGATGCGGCGGCGGATTTTGCAGCGTACTGGTAGTGCCGTCGCCAAAATCCCAAGCATAACTGTTGATACCGAACTGGCTGCCGGAAGTGTTGTTGAACTGGACGCTCAGGTTGTTGGCGCAACGCACGGGGTTTACTACATTGAAAGCAGCATCCACCGAATCCACAATGATATTGCGACTAGTGGAATCCAAGCAACCATTGATGGTTTCTACTTTCAGTTTGATAATATGGTTACCAGCCACAAAATTGTGCACCAGGTTGCTATCGCTGCTCACGGCCACGCCATCCACAAACCAAGTAAAGGTTTGTATTCGGTCGATGGAACTGATATTGCTACTGTACTGCCAAGTGCCGGGCGTACAACGGATGCTATCACCCAATATCTGCGCCGTTGGCAGCGGATGTATAATAACACCGGAAGTCAATAACATGCTGTCCCTACAGCCATGTACCGAAGTAACCAGCAACGATATATTGTAATTGCCGTAGCCGGGATATATATGTGTTGGCGGGTTTTGCAACGTACTGGTGGTGCCGTCACCGAAATCCCAAGCATAGCTGCTGATGCCGAACTGTCCGCCTGAGCCGTTCACAATTTGCACAGAGAGATTGTTGGCGCAGTTCACGGGGTTCAACACGGTGAAGAATGCTTTTACAAAATCTACAATGATGTTGCGGTTGGTGGAATCCGTACAACCATTCACGGTAGTTACCACCAACTTAATATTATAATTGCCTGCTACAAAGGCATAGTTCAAATTGCTGCTATTTCCTGCCGCTACGCCGTTTACATACCAAGCATAAGATTGTATGGGATCAACAGAACTAATGCTGCTGGTATATTCGTAAGTGCCGGGTACACAACGGATGCTGTCGCCTACAATACTTGGTATCGGCAACGGATGCACCACTACGGCCAAAGGTTTGGTAAATGTATCCACACAACCATATTGGGTGGTTACGGCCAATGAAACAGTATAGTTACCGGGACCAAACACATGCGGGGCCGGTGTGGCACTGGGGTCGATGGGGCTGCCATCGCCAAAGTTCCATGCATAATTGGTAAAGGATGAAAAATAAGTAGTTTGCGATAGGTTGGTGAAGGAAACCGTGCCCGTAGCACAGAACTCACTAGTTAATGGTGCGAACAAGGCCTTTGCCGTATCCACAATCACTGAATCGCTTGCTCTCAAGGTCAGTGGACAACCTTCTGGACTTACCAACACCACATTGGGCAGGTATTTGCCACCACGGGTATAGGTATGCGTTATGATGGAATCGGAAAAGGATGCATTCACTGGTGTGCCATCGCCAAAATCCCATGCATAGGTGCTGATAAAGGTACCCTGCACTTGACCTGTAAACGTAAGCGGTTTACAGCCTGCTGCCGGGGGTATTTGCAAATTGGCAATGGGGCCACGTACCCTTATCCATTTAAAAGTACTGTCGGTACAACCATTAAGGCCCACCACATACAGGGTTACTTTATAAAAACCGGGCAAAGGATAAATATGGGGCGACGGGTTTTGGTCGGTGCTGCCCGTACCGCCATCGCCAAAATCCCATAACCATGAACTGGCGTACAAACTGTTGTCGGTAAAAATGATGGCCGTGGGTGCGCAGCGACTGGTATCGCCCACAATAAAATCGGCCACGGGCCTTACCAGTTTGATATAAGAAGATTTAACAATGCTGTCCATACAGCCATTTTCATCCCGCACTACCAACTTTACACTGTAGTCGCCTTCGGTGGCATACGTATGCGAACCATTGAAGCCGGTAGAGCTGGTGCCATCGCCGTAATACCACGTATAAGTGGCGTTGTAGGCAGAGGAAGTATTGAAGAAGGTTACATTATAAGAACCGCATTTGAGTGTATCATTACTGAAAAAATTGGCCCTAGGCGTGTACAACTTGATATAACTGGGCTTGGTAATGGTGGCCGTACAACCCAGCGAATCCCTAACGAATAAGGTGACATTGTAAAAACTGGCTGGCGCAATTACGTTGTAGGTATGTGAAACGGTATCTGTTGCCACCGACTGTATGGGTGAGCCATCGCCAAAGGTCCAGCGCCGCTCTACAATGGGCACATTGCCAACTGCTAAACGGGAAGTATCGGTAAACAGAACGAGTTGTGGTGAAGTACAGGTGGTGATGGGGGTGGCCACAAACCTTGCCCTGGGACCAGACGTATCAATCGGTATCGATACGGGTCGGGTGGTGGTAGATACACAACCTGCCGCATCGGTAACGGTAAGCCTTACCGTATAACTGCCCGAATTGTAAAAATGGGTGATGGCCGTATCTACGTTGGTATTGTACAGTGGTGAACCATCGCCAAAATTCCACTGCCAATTGGTAATGGGTATGCCTACGTTGAGCTGGGTAGAATCTTTGAGCACCACTTTGGTGGGCACCAAACAGTTTTGCAGAACCGTAGCCCCAAATGCGGCTTTGGGCCCGGCAGTATCCAACGCTACTAGCACCGTTCGGGTAGTGGTGGATACACATCCCGTGGAATCGGTAATGGTAAGCCGGATGGTATAAGTGCCTAGACCATAAAAACGGTTGATAACGGTATCCTGCGTAGTATTGTACACCGGTGAGCCATCGCCAAAATTCCATTGCCAGTTGATGATGGGGATGCTACCATTTTGACGGGAAGAATCCGTAATGGTCACCCGTATGGGCACTAAGCAACTGATTTGTACCACAGCACCAAATGCGGCGGCAGGGCTGTTTACCCTGATGGGAACGGGGTACAGCATCGAGTCGAGGCAACCCAATCTATCGGTAATAATCAATTTTACATAAAACAAACCCGTATCGGCGTACACATGGCTGGTATTGCCATTGAGGTAGAGGCCAAAGGTGTTGAAATAAGCTTGGTTGTTGATGATTTGTCGGGGTGTGCCATCGCCAAAGTCCCAAGTATAAGTGCGTATTTTGGAAGAGTCGATGCCAATGGTGCTGAAGAGTACCGTGCCGTTTACACACAACTCGGTGATATTGGGTACAAAATTGGCTTTTTCGTCGATGATGATTACCCTTTTCTGCGCCGTATCAAAAAGCCCCGTTAATGTATCCTGCCTTATGATGGTTACAATGTAATCCTTCTGTGGTGGCGAATAGGTATGGGTAACCGGATTCAAGGGTGGTGTGGTGTACAAAGGCGAGCCATCACCAAAATCCCAACTGATTACAATGGAATTGCTAACGGTATCGGTAAGGGTTACCGTATATTTATCGGCACAGGTTTTACCCACCGTAAAGCCGGCGCCACCGCCACCACCTCCTCCGCCGCTGCCGCTACCATCATCATCGCAAATTTGAATAACAGTTACGGGTTTGGTAATAGTGGTATAGGTACATTCGGATGTAACAACGGTAAGGCTGGCATTGAACCCGCCTGCCGTGCTATACAAATGGCCTGAAATGGGATTTGTGGTAGTATCGAGTGGTGAGCCATCACCATAGTTCCAAATATAATAGGTAACCGGCACAATCAGGTTGGTGATTTGTGCGGTAAAAGCCACGGGCAGGGGCATACAGCCACTGGGCGGCACATAAGTGAAATCTATGGTCGGCTGTATGTTCCTGATAATAACTGTTGCGGAAGGCCCTGGGCAGTTGAGTAGGGTATCCCTAGCGGTGAGTGTAACCGTAAAAGTGCCAAAACTATTATAGGTATGTGGTACTTGTAGCGGTCCGTTTGTAATCACCGCCGGAGAGCCATCGCCAAAATTCCAAGTGAATTGTAGGTTACTGGCAGGGGACGTATTGGTAAAGGTTACTGTAAACGGTATGCCGCAACCGCTTGTCTTATCAGGGACAAAGCTGGCTACCGGCCCTGCTTTTACCACAATGGGTTTGGTAATGGTATCGGCACATCCTTGGGCATCGTACACATATAAGGATACTTGGTAGGTTCCGGGCGGTGCAAAACTGTGCGCCGTGGGCGAACCGGTAGTGATGGCCCCATTATCGCTAAACTGCCAACGTATCAAGTTGGGCGTAATGGCCGCACCGCCTTCAAAAACGGTGGAAGCGTTGACGCATACGGTATCGGGGGCCGTTGTTATTATTGGGGAGAGGTTGGCCCTGTTTTTTACGTGTACCATTTTGGTAATGGTATCCGTACAACCCTGTGGGCTGTAAACGATCATGGTAACCTGGTAGTCGCCCAAAACGCCAAAGCTGTGCGAAACGGTAAAGCCGTTCTGTATAGCGCCATTATCGCTAAATATCCAGCGGATGGCGGCGGGCGGTGGGGTAGAGCTACCGGTAAACGTATTGGGGGCATTGAGGCAAACCGTATCGGGCGCCACTACAAAAAAGGGCGCTAGGTTGGCACTGCTTTTTACATGCACCATTTTGGTAATGGTATCCAAGCAACCTTGTGGGCTGGTGGCAATCATCGTTACCATGTAATCGCCCAGCGTGGCAAAACTATGGGAAGTGGATGCCCCAAACTGTATGGCACCATTATCGCTAAATATCCAGCGGATGGAGGCTGCGGCGGGTGTGGCACTACCGCTAAAGGTGTTGGCCACATTGATGCAAACCGTATCGGGCGCTGTATTAAAAGCGGCCGTAAAATTGCTTACGGTAACCGTGCGGGTGGTAGTGTTGCTACAATTGTTGCCCACAAAAGCGGTAAGGGTAACCGTGTAAGTACCCGGTGCCGCATAAAAGTGGGAAGGGTTCTTTATGGTGCTGGTATTGCCATCACCAAAGTTCCACAAATAGGTATTGCCGGGGCTACCACCCGTAGTTGTATTGTTGAAATTAACGGTAAGGGTGTCTTTACAACCAAAACTTGGTGTGGCCGTAAAAGAGGCGTTGGGCCGGGGATACACTTTGATGTACTGGAACTTGGTGGCCGCATCGCTTTGGCAGCCCCAGCTATTGGAAACGATCAGTGATACATTATATTGACCGGTATTGGTGTACACAAAGTTGGGGTTGGCATTGGTGCTGCCCCCGGCGCCAAAGTCCCACTGCCAACTGGTTATGGTACCCGTGGCCGTGGTGGACAAATCGGTGAAACTTACGGCATGTGGTCGGCAACCGGCCGTATCAGATGCCACAAAATTCGCTACTGGCTTGGGGTGTACAACGATGTTTTTAATAACGGTCCTTATATCGCCATTAGCAAAGGTTACCGTGAGGGTAACCGGAAAAGTACCTGCGTTAAGGTAGTTGGTACCTACCGTAGCGCCCCCGTTGGTGATGATGGTGCCATTGCCCAAATTCCAGTCGCGGTTGATAACCACCCCGCCAGTTGAAGCATCGGTAAAGTTAACACCGCCAAGCGGTACGCAACCTTGTGTGGTATTGCTGGTAAAATCGGCTGTTTGCGCAGTTGAAACAAGGCTAACCCCTAGGGCCACTACAACAGCAACAAGCATTTTTAGTGTAAAAAATCTTCTCAAAGCATTATTTATTTAGTCAGGTACCACTACTGTTTCTCATCCAGATTCAACAGTTATCCCTAACTGTCTATGTGGTACTTGGAGGTTTAAGCAAAAATTAAGCCTGAAAAACGAAAAATGGCGAGGATAAGTTAAGGTAATATTATGTTATGCCAGGCTCATTGCGCCACAAGATATTGAATATATGGGAGTTTGCAAAACCTGCGGAGGCAGCATGCTGGCGGCTAACAGTAAAAGGGGTGTTTTTCTGCTGCTACAGAAGTTTACCGGTTTGAAGCGGGGCGAAAAAAGCGGTTTTTAAGGTGTTTTTTGCAAAAAATGGCGTATCCCGTTGATATAAACATGCCCTCTTTTTTCAGCAAAATAATCGGCCCCCAGCGCTATCAGTGCCATGACGGCCAAGCCTATGCCCAAACCTTTCCAAAATGTACGGGCATTATCATTTTGAAAATAGCAGAAAAGGGCGATGCCCACAAGTGCCAATGCGATTTCCACATAGCGGTACAGTACAAAGTTTTTCATTACGTCTTCCATGCGGGGCAGCTCCTTGGTTTTTAGATCGGCCGGGTTCTTGTCCAGCGCATATACATTGCGGATGCTATCGGCATCACTTCTTTTGTAAACGGTATAACCTACCACACCCAGCAGCAACCCAACCACCAATAAGGGGATGGCCGCCCCTTTGTAGGAAGGCGTTTTTACAAAAAAGTAAAATATAAGGGCCAGTAAAATGGCTGCAATACCGATGCACAAAAACAATAGGCTTTCCTGCTTTTCGGCCGTAAAATATTTTTCGATATCCGCTTTGGTAAACATACGATTTGATTAATGGCTATTGCCGTGTCAATACTTCTTCGGTGCTAGCATTGTCTTAGCTTGCCTTGTTTTGCATGGCCCTTACAATCTTCAATACCAAGCCGCGGGGCGTAAAGCGAATGGAATTGGCCATTATTTTATTCATCAGCCCAGGGATGGCCACTCGGGCACCTTTTTGCATCTGCCGATATCCATAAGTGGCAATTTCTAGTGAAGTGGGCAGTTTTTTACCTTTTACCAATTTGCTCTCTTCCATGGCCGCCGCTGCTTGAAAACCACTTTCAAAAGCGCCGGGGCAAAGGGCGGTTACGGTTACACCCGTTCCTTCCAGTTCGTTGGCAATGGCTTCGGAAAAATGTAGCACATAGGCCTTGGTTGCATAATAAACACTCATGGTGGGACCGGGCTGAAAAGCTGCGGTGGAAGCCACGTTCAATACTTTTCCGCTTTTTCTTTGTACCATGCCGGGCAAGAACAAACGGGTTAGATAAGTAAGTGCGGTAATGTTGAGGTTAATCATCTGCTCCTGCTTTGCCCAATCGCTGTCCACAAAAAAGCCAAAATCGCCAAAGCCAGCATTATTTACCAAAAAATCCACTGTAATTCCATTGCTGTTGCACCAATCAAAAATTGCTTGCGCCGTGTGATAATCGCCCAAGTCTTTGGCCAAAACATGTACACTGATTTTGTATTGCTGTTGCAATTGGGTAGCCAGTTCTTGCAGCTTGCCCTCGCTGCGGGCCACCAGTACCAAATGATGACCATCGGCTGCAAACAATTTGGCCAATTCTAACCCAACGCCACTGGATGCACCTGTTATCAAAGCTGTTGCCATAAAAATTAATTTTGTATCCCCTTTAGCAAAAGGGTAATGGTTTGTGTAATCTGTTTTTTACTATCGTTGATGGCCTGTTCTTCGCCATCTAACAAGTTGCCGGTAAATACGGCATTGTGCTTAATGGCATCGGCCGTATCCAATAAAATTTGGGCATGCTGGGTGGCCTGTGCCAAGCTAAATGCGGGGTTCATTTGGCGAACTACGGTGGCTATCCAAGTAATTTCTTGCTGCCGCACCGGCTGGTACACGGCATCAAACTGTCCTTGCAGGTTAAATAGCGCCGATTTGTCCAAGCTGTTCAACCGCACAATTTGCAGGTAGTAATGCAGTCTTTCCGTAAAATAAAACACCAACTGTTTTTGCGGCTGTTTTACCTTTTGCGCTTTTTCTTTTAAAGCTTCGATACCACCGGCACTCACCTGTAGCAGCACTTGCAAAAAAAGCTCGTCTTTGTTTTTGAAGTAATGATAGAGCGATGCCTTGTTGATGCCCGTTTCCTTGGCTACATCATCCAGCGTGGTTTTGCTGTACCCGTAGCGGGTAAAGCAGGTAACCGCCTTGGCCAATAGCTCTTTTCTTTTTTCGTCTGTTTTAGCCGGTCTTGCCATATTGCCTATTTGCTGTGCAAAACTATAATAATTTATTATTCAAACAAAAAAATAAATTGTTTGAAGAATCGTATGCCTTTAAAGGCATCGCAATTGAAAGGTACCACACCTTGAAAGGCATGGCAATTGAAAGGCGTGGGAATGGAGCAAAAAAACTATTTGGATAATGCCGCTTTTATTTCGGGGCCGCCGGGCTGAACGGAAGCGGAAAAATAATGTGTCAGTACGCCTGTTTCATTGATGAGGTATTTGCAAAAATTCCAATCGGGTTGATGGTCGTTCCAGCCATTTTTGCTTTTATCGGTCAGCCATTCAAAAATGGGGCCTTGTCCTTCTTTTTTTAACACAACGCTTTTGGCCGCCAGCGGAAAGGTTACACCAAAGTTGATGCTGCAAAACTGCCCGATGCTTTCATCGCTGCCCTGCTCCTGCTCCTTAAAATCGTTGGCTGGAAAACCAATGATGACCAGCTTGTCCTGCATTTCGTTTTGCAATGTCTGCAAACCGCCATATTGGTTGGTATAACCGCAATTGGAAGCCGTATTGACCAACAACACTTTTTTGCCTGCCAAGGTACTACAGTCCAACACCTTGCCATTGTTGAGTTTCAGGCTCAAATCATAAAAGGATTGTGGCGGTTTTACTTGAGCGGTATTGCTAAGCGCTGTTGTATTTTTGCCTGTTAACTTGGTAAACCACATGAATGCCGGATATACCGCTTTAAGCAATTTTTGCCTGTATGTCATATTTTGAGATTTGATGTTGGCTATTTCAACATAGCCGAAAAATGCCACCGTTAATACTAACAAAACAATCAACAGCCTTTTAAGTTTACGGCGGGGCTTTTTTGTTGACTTTATCGTATTACCCATTTGAAGATTTTTAATTTTCCTTTAAATGGCGGGTATTTGATATTGGGGTCGAACCAAGTGGGTGTTTTCATCACCGCTTTTTGGTGGCTGAACACAGCAAAACTGTTTTGCCCATGATAGGCACCGATGCCGCTGGCCCCTCTGCCGCCAAAGGGTAGATGGTGGTTGGTTAAATGCCAACTGGCGTTGTTAACGCAGCCGCCACCGAAGGCCACATCTTGCAGCCATGCTTTTTCTTTTGCCTTGCTACCCGTAAAAACATAAAAAGCCAATGGGTTGGGGTGGCGGGCAATGATGGTCTTGGCTTCCTCCGCATCCGAAAAGCCGATGATGGGTAAAATGGGGCCAAAAATTTCGTCCTGCATCACCGGGCTATCCAAGCTTACTTCATCCAGCAGGGTAGGTTGAATGTACAGTTTGCTTCTGTCGTACAAGCCGCCATACAATATTTTACCATCCTGCAAGTACCGCACCAGCCGGTCAAATTGCTTTTCGTTGATGATTTTACCATAACTATAATCCGTGGAAGGATCATGCGAGTAAAAAGAGGCGATACTTTTTTTCAAGGCTTCGATGAGGGCCGCTTTTTTGCTTTCATGTACCAAAATATAATCAGGGGCCACGCACATTTGCCCCACATTGGAAAAACTGGTGATGGCGATGCGTCGGGCCGCCACCTTAATATCGGCATCACTTTCCACCACGCAAGGGCTTTTGCCGCCGAGTTCCAGCGTTACCGGTGTTAGTTGAGCCGCCGCCATTTGATAAATCATTTTGCCCACGGCGGTACTGCCGGTAAAAAATACATGGTCGAACTTAAAATGGTTCATCATGGCGGGCACTACGGCAGCCCCATCACCTTCGGTAAACAATATATATTCGGGCGGAAAGTTTTCAGTAATAATTTTTTTCATCACCGCCGAAGTGGCGGGGGCAAACTCGCTGCTTTTGAGCACGGCACAATTGCCTGCGGCGATGGCACCAGCCAATGGGGTAAACAACAATTGAAGCGGATAGTTCCAAGGGCCGATGATGAGCACTAGGCCCAGCGGCTCGCTCATTACATAGCTTTTGGAGGGTAGGTTTACCAAATTGGTGCCTACCGGCTTGGGCTGCATCCATTGTTTGAGGTACTTAAGGGTAGCATTGATTTCGCTGAGCAAAAACCCGGTTTCGGTTACCCAAGCTTCTTCGGGGCTCTTCTTCAAATCGGTGTACAAAGCCTGGTGCAATTCCGTTTCATGCTGTAATACGACCTTGCGCAGCTTTTGCAACTGCTCCTTTCTAAAAGCGTAGCCACGGGTAGCACCGCTATTGTAATACTGGCGCATGGCCTGCAATAACCCGATATCGAACATTATGAGCTAATTTTGATACAAGATAGGCAATTTATATGCCCTTTGCACAAAACAACAGTATGACAGACGAACAATACATGCAACAAGCTTTGCGGGAGGCACAATCGGCGTACGATGCAGGCGAAGTGCCGGTGGGTGCCATTGTGGTGATGAATAACCGCATCATTGGCCGGGGCCACAACCAAGTGGAACTGCTGACCGATAGTACGGCCCATGCCGAAATCATTGCCCTTACGGCCGCCTTTAATTTTTTAGGCGCCAAATACCTGCCCGAAGCCACTTTGTACGTAACGGTAGAACCCTGCTTGATGTGCGCCGGGGCCTTGTATTGGAGCAAGATTGGCCGGATTGTTTGGGGCGCTTCCGATGAAAAGAATGGCCACCGCAAATGCACGGCACCGCACAACCCCTTTCACCCCAAAACGGAGGTGCTGAGCGGTGTGCTGGGGGAGGAATGTGCCGGGTTGATGAAGGCTTTTTTTAGGGAAAGGCGGTGAGTTGGACCACCACTTCCGAATTCAGAAAGATTTAACCCATTCAACCATATTTTCAACCAAGCCTAGCAACATTTGTTATCTTTACATACAATTTTTATACACTATTAAATACAATTGAATCATGGCTTTTACATTACCGGCGCTGCCGTATGCACACGATGCATTAGAACCCCATATTGATACCACTACCATGCAGATACACCATGGTAAGCACCACCAAGCTTACGTGGACAACCTGAACAAAGCCTTGGCGGGTACGCCCAACGAAGGCAAAACGATCGAAGAGTTGGTGGCTGCTGCTGGCAGCATCAGCCCCGCGGTGCGCAACAACGGCGGTGGCCACTGGAACCATACTTTCTTTTGGGAGAGCATGGCCCCTAATGCAGGAGGAACACCCACAGGCGAACTGGCCGAAGCCATCAATAGCGCTTTTGGCAGCTTTGATGCTTTTAAAGAGCAGTTTGCCAATGCCGGCATTACCCGTTTCGGTAGCGGCTGGGCTTGGTTGATTGTGAGCGGTGGCAAGTTGGCCATTTCATCTACCCCCAACCAAGACAATCCGTTGATGGATGTGGCAGAAGCAAAGGGTACGCCTATTTTGGGTGTGGATGTGTGGGAACATGCCTACTACCTCAAATACCAAAACCTGCGGGCCAAGTACCTGGAAGCGTTTTGGAATGTGGTAAACTGGGGCAAAGTGGCCGAAAGGTTGGCGGCGGCGAAGTAAGATGATTATTTTTTTATGAGGGGCGGAGGGATCTGCCCCTTTTTTGTTGCCAGTAAGGTAAATGTTAAGTTAGGGCATCTAATAAATTAATTAGTTTTGTAAATAGTGAAGCAAAAAATGACCATACTCGAACAAATAGCATCCCATTATACCAACAAGCAATTCGCAAGGATTACGAGGCAAGTTTCGGAAGACTTGTCTGAAATTAGCAGAGGCTATATTGTTGGTTATTCAAAAGACTTTGTCATCTTACAAGAAACTGACGATTTTAGGGCGTATGGGTATAATGTTCTGCCGCTATCACAAGTTATTGATGTGCGTTACAACAACCATGATAAGTATTATGATAAGATAATGCGTTGGGAAAAAGAGGTAGATAAGATAATGCTAAAGCACAATGTCAATTTAAAAGATTGGGTATCTGTTTTTACTTCTATTAAGGTAGCAGGAATGAATGTAATTGTTGAATGCGAGGCTCCGTCAATCAATACATTTACCATTGGGCCAATAAAAAAAGTGTTGAAAAATGCTGTACAAATTTTATACTTTGACGCAGCAGGTTTTAGCGATTCGAAACCAACCAGTGTAAAATATGGCGACATTACCAAAGTGATGTTCGACGATGGGTATATCAACATCTTTAGCAAATATATTAGGCATAGGAAAAACAAGTAAATGTCCCAGCGCCTCCAACTCACCCTTTTTGTACCGCCGCAGCAGGCTGCCTGTATCGAAACCATCCGCCAAGCGGTGAACCCGTTGCAATATGCCCTTATCAAAAGCCATCTAACGCTTTGCCGGGAAGATGAACTAGAGCCATTGGATACCGCATTGCGCAACCTGCAGCAAGTAAAACATCCGTCCATCACCATCGGATTTGGCCCCGCCATTCGTTTTGCAGAAGGGAAAGGCATTTTGCTTCCTGCTATTGAAGGACTGCCATCTTTTCAAGTACTGAGAAAGGCAATTTTGAAAAATATTGCCGATAACCCCAGACTGCATCAGGCGCATATTACCCTGTTGCATCCCCGTAATGCCACTTGTACCGATGCCATTTTTGCTAAAGTACAACAAGCCTCCTTGCCGATGCAAATCCAGTTTGATACCATCAGCCTGATTGAGCAAATAGATGGTGGGGCGTGGACGGTGCTGGAACAGTTTGTGCTAGATAAGGGTTAAACCTTTCATTTTTTATCGTACTTTTCCATCCTAAACAACCCTTCGCAATGAAGCAAATACTATTGTTTGGTTTTGGCATTATGGTTATAGGCCCTGCAATGGCCGATACCCCCGGCAAGGCCACCAACCACCCCAATAAAGTAACCCTACAAAATGTAGCGGCGCTCAAAGATTACACGCTGTATTGGCACAAACATTATGGCGATACTACGCTTATTGTAGAAGCCGATACCAGCCTCATTATTCCCGGCAGCGGTGGTGCCCCCGATGGGGCCGATTTTTGGGGCATCCACAAAAAAACCAACCGCTCTACCGATACGCTGCATTTCGACAATTATTACGACCCCGATTATGTGGTGATACTCAGCGGTGTAAGCCAAGATAGCATCCGTTACAACAGGGAGCAACTGACCAATGCCAACGAAGTGGTGGAAACCGCCAACAAAGACAGCATCGCCGACAAACAGTTGGTAATAGACGCTGAAAAAATGCAACAAAACCACCTGCTTAAAAATATATTGTTGGGTGCGCTGGCCGGTGCGGCTTTGGGCGGATTGGTGTGGTTTTTTGTGAGGCGTAAAAAGAAAAAGCAAGCGGCCGCTACGGCACCGGATCGTACCCATGACCGCCCCAAGGATGACAACGGAGCAAACGCTTCAGTGTAAGCCAAAACCCTTTGATGGGACCATACTTTTTAAAAGCGATGATGCCATACTGTGAGCAAGTGGGCGTAAAGCGGCATTTGGGCCCCAGCCAAGGCGAAATAGCTATTTGATACAAGCGGATGAGGCCGATAAACGGCAGGCTGAGGATGCCGCCCAAACTCCATCCTTTGGGGGCCGACGGTTCCATTGTTTCTTTACAGCAACTTTTCATGCGATTGATTGAGTTTATCTGTTAAACGCTGGATGGCAAGTCCTGTTTTTTCAAACAAGAGGGGATATTCGGGCAGCTCACTATTGGTATAAATGATGAACACGGCCAATTTTTTTTGTGTTGCTGCCAACTGCTGTGCCAATTCATTTTTTTGCAAGCGCCAAGCTTCCCGCAGCAGCCGTTTGATACGGTTGCGATGCACGGCTTTTTTAAAATGGCGGGTACTTACCGAAAAAGCACATTGCAATTCCGGCGCTTCGGGTTCTGTAGGTTGGAGGTACAAAACCCGCAATGGATATAGGCCAAAGGATTTGCCCGAGGCAAACAACTGCTCGATGCGCTTGCGGCTCTTCAGCTTTTCGCTGCGGCCCAATGTATATCGTTGCTTGGTATTCAATATCGCAAAAAAAAGCCTTCAAAATTACTTTTGAAGGCGTAAATATAATATTTGCCCCTTGGGCTATTCGTTTGTTTATTTCTTATCTACCCTTTCGCTGGAAACGGTCAACTTCTTGCGTCCTTTCCTACGACGGGCCGACAATACCTTACGTCCATTGGCACTTGCCATGCGCTCACGAAAACCATGCACTGATTTACGGCGACGTTTGTGGGGTTGGTATGTGCGTTTTTTATTTGCCATTGCTTTAAATTTTTCCTTTTACAAAATATTGTTACTACTGATTATTCAAACCCGGCAAAATCACCATATTTTACCGCTTGTGAAAGGACGGCGAAGGTAAGGCGATTTTTTTACATTTTGCACTGCCAGTGCCATTTTTTTGGGCTTTTTAGGCCGTTTATAACGTCAAATGCACCGATTTTACCGGTTGACCAAAGAAAACGGCGGCATGGCCATCAAAATCTGCCGGCGAATCGGTGGTGTAAAAGGCCAATTGGCCCGTTTTGCTGCATTTTGCCGCTATTTCGGGGTGGCGTTGCAGGTAATCGGCCAAGCTATGCGCCACAATCTGCCCTTGCGTAACCACCTGTACCCCTGCGGGCAAATGGGCCTGTATCTTGGGCAGCAACAGCGGATAATGGGTGCAGCCCAGCAAAACCGCATCAATATCGGGCGCTTGTTCCAGCAATTGGCCAATATTCTTTTGCACAAAATAATCGGCCCCAGCACCGGCATATTCGTTGTTTTCTATCAACGGTACCCATAGCGGACAGGCCTGTTGGTACACCTGTACGTCTGGAAAAAACTTGGCAATTTCAATGGGGTAGGAGCCCGATTGCACGGTTCCGGCCGTTCCCAACACGCCTACTTTACCCGTTTTGGTATAGTGCCCAATCACTTCGGTAGTGGGCCTGATTACCCCCAGCACCCTTTTGTCGGGAGCGATATGCGGCAGGTCGTTTTGCTGAATGGTACGCAGGGCTTTGGCCGATGCCGTATTGCAAGCCAGCACCACCAACGAGCATCCTTGGCTAAAAAACCATTGTACACATTGCAGTGTGTATTGATATACCGTATCAAAACTGCGGGGGCCATAGGGCGCACGGGCATTATCGCCCAAGTAGAGGTAATCATATTCGGGCAGTTCCTTTACCAGCTCCTTTAGGATGGTAAGACCGCCATAGCCACTGTCGAAAACGCCGATGGGTTGCTGCATATTTGGAAAAGAAAGCGTAAAGGTAGGGGAATAAGGGCGTTGGCCGATGACCGAGGTCCGTTGGCCGCAAGTAGTTGACACTTGGCAGAAGCCCGTGAACAGGGAAAATGGATCTGTGTCCATGGACCATCGACCATGGACCATGGACATAACGGGATGTAATCGCTCACCTCCTAACTTACAGCGTTTCACCCCTGTCATCTGTCAACCGTCACACCGTCAACTAAAAAAGCCACCAACCACATATGCTCCACCGGTAAACGGCCAACGAACCACGGCCAACGAACCACGGCCAACGAAAAAGCCATCTTGCAAAAGATGGCTTTTAATATCCTAATTCGTTTTTTGCTTAGTTACCGCCTGGCTTGGGAGCGGGTGCTTTGGGGGCAGCGGGCTTGGGATCTGTGATGCCCAATTTTTTCTTTACCAACGGCAATACATCATCGCCGGGAGGGCCTACCAATATGGTACCGCTTGCGTTGTCGATGATATACGCATAGCCATTGGCCGAAGCTACTGCCTTAATGGCATCCATGGCCTTGGTGCGGATGGGCACCATCAATTGTTGGCTACGTTGTTGCAATTGGTCTTGCGCATTTTGGCTGAAACCTTGTACATCTTGGTACAATTTGATCAACTCATTACGACGGAAGGTTTTTTGTGCTTCAGACAACCTAGCTGAGTCTTTTACAAACAGGCTGTCTTTTTCGCCCAATTCTTTCAGCATATCATTGTTTTGCTGTTGCAACAAACCTTGAAATTCGGTAAGGTCTTTGTTGGCTTTTTCCGTTTCGGGCATGGCCGCCATCAATTCTTCGGTATTGATATATCCAATCTTTCCCTGTGCGTTGGCCGTACTGCTAAAGCCAGCAACACTTAACAAAACGATACCAATCAGTACTAATTTTTTCATTTTTTAAATTGTTTACTTTTCTATTTGATAGTTCAAAAAACGGAGCAATCCGTTGCTTTGATTGTTGGTTTTAACCTATTTTTAACACTTATTTAACACCTAAGTTCCGCAACACATCTTCACTCCTGTCCAGTTTAGGGTCGGCAAAGATAACAGTAATTCCCTCACTTTTGTCCAAAATAAAGTCGTAACTTTTTTCCACAGCCAAGCGCTGTACGGCATTGTACACCTTATCCTGTATGGGTTTTATCAGTTCTTGCCGCTTTTTAAACAGGTCGCCTTCAAAGCCAAAACGCTTTTTTTGCAGGTCACGCAATTCCTTTTCTTTATTGAACAGTTCGTCTTCCCGTTTCTTTTTCAGTTCGTCGCTCAGCATTACCTGCTCGGCATCGTAATCTTTGTACATTTTGTCCAAAACGACCTGCTTTTGGTCGATTTCCGTTTGCCATTGTATGCTAAAATCGTCCAGCTTCTTTTGTGCAGCCTTGTAATCCGGCATTTTTTCCAAGATATACTTACTGTCTATTACGGCGTAGCGCTGGGCCTGCGTACCTGCGGCAAGGGTTAATGCAACCAGTGCCAATAGCATCATTTTTTTCATTTTTTCTATGTTTTTTGGCTTTAAATATTGATTAATCGGGTTCTACACCCAGCATGAACGTGAATTTAGTGGCATTTTTGATGGGTTCGCCCGGCCTTAAGCGGTCAAAACCTATGCCGTAATCGAAGCCCAACAGGCCAAACATGGGTAGGAAGAAACGCATACCCACACCGGCCGAGCGGCGCAACTTAAAGGGATTGTAGCTCTTAAAGTCGTACCAGCCATTGGCGGCTTCAAAAAAGGCCAAACCATAAATGGTGCTACTGGGGTTGGTGCTAAAAGGATAGCGCAACTCCAATGTGTACTTGTTAAAAATGGTAAAGAACTGGCTGGCATTGCCATTGTCGGGGTTCGACTTGGGGTTGCTGCTTTCGTACACAGGATAGCCCCTGTGCGCAATAATATCGTAACCCAGCAGGGCAAAGTTATTGGCCAAACCGGCATCACCCACTTGGAAACGTTCAAATGGAGAGATGTTAAGTTTTTTGTTGTACCGGCCGATAAAACCAAATTTAGCCGAGGCTTTTAAGATAAACTGTTTGTTATTTTCCTCACCGCGGGGGCGGCCAATGGGCACATACCAATCGCCGGTAAAGCGCCATTTGTGAAACTCAGGCAGCCTGTACTGGTTATCGGTACCCGAAGTAATGCCCAGCAAAGAGTAGGGCAGCGTAAACTGACCGCTCAGCATAAAATTAGAGCCGCTGGTAGGGAAGGTGGGGTTGGGACCAGCCGAATTGCGCAGCAAGGTAAACTTGGCGCTGATATTGGTGGAGGTACCATTATCCAGCCCTTGGAACAACTGGCCGTAATTTTTAAGCTTGTATTGCTGGAAATTGAGCGAGTAGATAAGGGTGAAAAAGTCATCGGGCCACCTGAGCTGCTTGCCCAATGAAAGGCTTACACCAATGGTTTTGATGTAGGAATTATCGCCACAGCTACGGCAGAACTGGCCAAATTCATCATATGTATTGGCTTGCTTGGTATTGAAATAACTGATGGTAAAGGAGTTGCGACGCTTACCGCCCAACCATGGCTCGGTAAAAGAGAAGTTATAAGAACGGAAAGCCCGTCCGTTAGACTGTATCCTGGCGCTCAAGCGCTGTCCATCCCCCGAGGGCAAGGGATCCCAAGTCGTTTTCTTAAAGATATTAAAGATAGAAAAGTTGTTGAAGGTAACACCCAAGGTACCCGTAAGGCCAATGCCACCGCCCCAACCAGCCGACAATTCCAACTGATCCGATGATTTTTCTTCTACGGCCCAATTGATGTCTACCGTACCATTTTCTTGGTTGGGCACCACATTAGGGCTGATTTTTTCGGGGTTGAAATAGCCCAACTGCGATAGCTCACGTTGTGTACGGATGATATCCGAGCGGCTGAACTTATCGCCGGGTATGGTACGCAGTTCGCGGCGTATTACGTGCTCCTTGGTTTTGTCGTTGCCGCTGATGGTGATGTTGCCGTAGTTGGCCTGCGGACCTTCCATCATGCGTATTTCGTAGTCGATGGTATCGTTGTACACGGCTGTTTCCACGGGATCGACCCTAAAAAACAGGTAACCATCATCCATGTAAAGGCTGCTGATATCGCCGCCCTCGGCAGAGAGTTGCTTGCCCAAGCGTTTGTTCAGCACATCAAGGTTGTAAATGTCACCTTTTTTAACACCCAACAATAGGTTGAGGATGGAATCGGAATACTTGGTATTGCCACGCCATTTGATATCGCCAAAATAGTATTGGTTGCCCTCTTTTACCTTGATATCTACATTGATATTGCCTTTGGAATTGTAAAACAGGGTGTCTGCCACAATCACGGCATCGCGGTAGCCCAATGAGTTATAATGTTCCACCACTTTCTCCTTGTCTTCTTCATATTTCTTTTCGTTGAACTTAGAAGAACTGAAGAGTTTGATGCGGAAATAGGGGTCGAGGTATTCTTTGGTTTTGGTGAATGAGAAAGGCCCTGCATTTTTAAGATAGTCGCCAAAGCTAGTAGCCTTGGTGCTATCGCCGTAGGGGCGCTCCACTTTTTCGCTGCGGAAGCTCATACGGGTCATTTCTTTGGTGCCCTTCATCTGCTTTTTCAGCTTGATATCGGCAACAGCTTCATTACCGGTGAAATTTACCGAATTGGTTTTTACCTTCCTGCCCTTGTCGATGTTAAAAACCAAGCTTACCGCATTGTTCAATGAAGCTTCCTTCATCTCCACCATATCAATCTTTACATTGCGGTAGCCCTTGTCGGCATAATATTTATAAATGGCTTCCTTGGCACTGAGACGCATGTTTTCGGTAATCACCCGGTTGCGCACCAATGCCACTTTACCTTCCAAATCGTCACGCTCGCCTTTTTTTGGGCCGACGAACCTAAAATCCGCCAAACGGGGCCGCTCGGTAATAACCAGCTCCACATACAGGTCTTTGTCTACCAGTTTGGTAAAATAAATTTGTACATCCGAAATCAGGTTTTGCTTCCAAAGGTTGGCAATGGCCTTGCTAAAGGCATCCGTACCCGGAATGAGCACTTTATCGCCCACGGCCAAACCCGATATGGAAATGATGAGGCTCTCGTCAAACGCCACGGTACCAGTAACCTTTATTTCGGCAATGGTATATTCCTTGGCGTATTTGGAGTTGAAGATTTCCTGTAATTGCGGATTGACGGATACGGGTGTGGTATCGCCAGCTACTTGGGCATTGAGCCCGGTAATGGCTACGAACAGCAAAAGCGCAGTAGATAATGGCTTGTAAATACTCAGCATTAAAGTCTTTTTTTAACAGGCGGCAAATTAACACGATTAATCAAAAGAAAATGTTAATAATGTAGCCTGTTGCTATGATTACGTTAAAAAAACTGTGCGCCGGTCAAAATTTTAACAAAATTTTAAGATTTGACAGCACACATCACTATAATAATTTATATACTCTGTTCCGTTTCCAGATCAATTTGCTCCCCCGTTTTGCCAAACCTGCGTTGCCTACCCTGAAAATCGATGATGGCCTCGTACAGGTTTTCCTTTCTAAAGTCGGGCCACCGGGTATTGGTGAAGTATAATTCAGCATAGGCAAGTTGATACAGCAAAAAGTTGCTTATACGGTACTCACCACTGGTGCGGATCATCAATTCCGGGTCGGGAAAGCCGCTGGTTGCCAGGTTCTGTTGCAGGGATTCCTGGGTAATTTCTTCAGGCTGTAATTTACCTTGTTGAACCTGTAAAGCTATTTTTTGTACGGCATGTACCAGTTCCCAACGGCTGCTATAGCTCAGCGCCATAACCAGGTTGAGGCCAGTATTGGCGGCGGTTTCCTGCAGGGCTTCCTGTAGTTCTTGCCGGGCCGATTCCGGTAGCATGTCCATATCGCCGATCACATGCAGTTTTACATTGTTTTTGTTGAGCGTGGACACTTCTTTGCGGATGGTGTCTACCAGTAATTCCATCAGGCCCGTCACCTCATAGGCTGGGCGGTCCCAGTTTTCGGTGCTAAAAGCATACAAAGTGAGGTATTTGATGCCCAGTTCGGCACAGCCTTCGGTAATATTGCGTACACTTTCCACCCCGTGAAAATGCCCAAAGAGCCTGTCTTGCCCCTTTTCCTTGGCCCAACGCCCATTGCCATCCATGATAATGGCAATGTGTTGCGGAAGCCGCCCGAGGTCTATTTTGTCTTTGAGTTGCATATATCCACTTGCCCAAAACCGCTTGCACGGCTGGTTTTAGGGGTGCAAAGGTAGTGAAATTTGGTTGCAATGGGCGGTTTTTTAGGGAAATGGGAGCCGTGGGGAATGACGAATATAGAATGACGAGTGATGAATGATGAATGACGAATGATGAGTGATGAGTGAGGAATGTGCGACAATTCGTGTAACCTGACTGCCGTCAGGCAGGTCCGTGCAATCCTTGCAAATCCGTGGTACAAAGAATCCGTGTAATCGGTGCAATCCGCCTTAATCCGTGTTCCAAGCAATCCGTGGTCAAAAAAATCCATGTAACCTTACTACAGTCTAGGCAGGTCCGTGCAATCCTTTACAATCAGTGGAAAATAATCCGTGCAATCGGTGCAATCTGCTGTAATCCGTGTTCCAAGCAATCCATGGCACAAATTTCGACTACTGAATAATCCATTTATCAGTAATCAATCATTTACTTTTGCAACATTGTAATAATATGAGCAACAAAAGAACGGTATCTATCATTTTAGCCTTGGGCATATTGGTTTTCTTTCAGTACTGTAGTGAACCTGACAAGAAACAGCCTCCACCCAAGCAAACCATCCGGTACGAAACATTCAAGGATTCGGTATTGAAAACCGATACGGCACCATCGGCAGATGCGGCCAACCTTTTTGACGCCAGTGTATTTATCCCCGGCAAAGATTCGCTGGAGAAAATGCTGGTAAACATGGATACCCTGTTGCACCGCCAAGTGGCCCTGCTAGAATATTTGGACACGGTAAAAAACCGGGTAAAGAAAAGTCCGGGTTATTCGGAAGCAGAAAAAGCCGCTTTGCGGGAAAACATGCGGATGCTCGACTCCTTTTTACTGGCGGGCCAACAAGCACCCGATTCCATCGAATGCCGTGGCAAGGATTGCCTGCTGTATGCGGTAGTGGATAAAAGCAAACAAAAACTGTACTTGTATATGCTGGGCGAACTGAAAGACAGTTTTGCCGTGAGTACGGGCAAGGGCAAGTACGAAACACCCAATATGGATATGCGGCCGCTTGGTCCGGTGGTTACCAAGTACACTTCCAAAAAATTCCCGGGTGGCAATTACATGCAATTGGGCAATATGCCTTACGCCGTTTTTTTAAAGGGCGGTTATGCGATACACGGTACCACGACGGGCAATTTTGCCAAACTCGGCACCAAGGCTTCGCATGGTTGCGTAAGGGTGCATCCCGATAACGCCAAAGTGCTGAACTCGCTGGTGAAAACGGTGGGGCTAAAGCAAACTTGGGTGAGTATTAAGGATTCGCTGCAGTAAAGGGAATGATGAATTACGCCACGCAAAGCGTGGTGTCGGGGCCAAGCCCCTCCAAATGACGAATGTTGAGTGACGAATGTTGAATGGCTGAGCCGTCAATCAATAATCTCCATCTTCTTCATCAAAAACGAAGCACTCAACTTTTGGCAAACCCCATCTTTTAATTTGTAATCAAACAGCAGTTCATCGTTCACAATCTGGGCTTCAAAACATTTATTGGCCATATAGTCTGGGTATAGGGCACTCAGCTCGCCAATGGTCACATCATGCGTAGCAATCAGTCCGCATATCCACATCGCTGCCAGTTTTTTTATCAGGCCCACGGTGCCGCCATGTTTGTCGTTGCTATTGGTACCGCGTAATATTTCGTCCAGCAGTACAAAGGTTTTGTGGCCAGCCTGTACATGATGAACAATGCTTTGCAAGCGCTTCAGTTCAGCATAAAAAAATGATTCATTGTCCAGCAGCGAATCGTTGATGCGCATGCTTACAAAAATATCATAGGGGTAAAACTGAAATTGTGTAGCGCACACTACCGACCCTGCCCGGGCCAGTACCAAGTTAAGCGCCAAGGTGCGCAAGAAAGTACTTTTGCCGCTCATGTTGGAACCAGTAAGCACAATGAATTTTTCTTCTTGCAGGCTGATGTTGTTGCAGGTGCGCTTTGGGGCTGCTATCAATGGGTGGCCCAAATCGGTTGCGCTGATGGTTTCGGTTGCACTGGGCTGTGGAAACACAAAACCGGGATTGTTGTAAGCGAAATTGGCAAAACTGTTCAAGGCCTCGGCCTGCCCCAAGCAATCCAGCCAATGGAACAACTGCTCCTGTTGCTGGGTTTTCCATTTTTCAATGGCATAAAACACATGCAAGTGAAACAGCACCGTTCCGTTGAGGGCCATGCTGGCCGGTAAATTAAAAATCGAATCCAAGTTGCTGAACAGTACCGCTAGTTTTTTAATGGATTGCCCTGCACCGGTTTGCTGCCGAAAAAATTCTTGCTGTAATTGTATCAACAATGGGCTGGTGAATTTTTCCTTTTCAATATCGCTGAACTGTGCGGCCAGTTGCAGCAACGACTTACTCAGGCTGCCCGATACCGACAATTGTTTGGTAAACTTTTTATAAAACTGGCCCAATAACAACAAGTTGAATAAAAACAAATAAGTAGGGAGGTTGCCATTGGGTATCCATTCAAATAAATAAGCAACAAAGCTCACCAAGAAGGCAGCTGGGGCCAAAAACATCAGCACCCGCCGAACCGGTCGGCCAAATAAGGTGTTGGGCGAAGTCAACCAGTTTTTGATCTGCTCCACGTCTGTTGCTTGCAAAGGATGCTCCAATCCATGGGCAGCCAAGTTGTGCCGAAATTCGAGTTTCTCTTTCAATTCTGCAATGGCTTGCTGCCTTGCTTCAATCTGGGCAATATCGGGCTGGGTAAGTGCAGCCGCTAACTGATCATTACCAAATAAGGAAGTACTGCGGTTGAGGAAATGGAAAAAGGATTGTTGTCCAAATAGGTCGATGTCATAGCTATAAGGATGGTGGGGGTTGATATGCTCGCCCCCATGGTGGTAGGATTTTTTTCCTTCGGTTAAAAAGGCCGCTTCTTGCAAATTTACCTTGGCCAAGGCCGATGCAAAGGCCAGTTCTTGGCCTTTGCTGTCGTACAACCTTATCAAAATGAAAAACGTGGCCAATAATGCAACACCTAGCACCAGTAAAAGCCAATGCCCGGTTTTCCAATAATAAATGCCTGCGGCAACGGCACCCACAAAGCAAAGCAGCCGCACGGTACTAAGCGTGGATTGCAAGCGGGCCAGTTGGTCGGCTTTTTGCTGAAACTGCTGCTGGCGTTGTTGGTAGAGTGCTGCTGACATATTTGTTTTTTGAAAAGCCAAAATTAGGTAAACAAATGCATCATTATTTATATTCTATCGCATCGAGTGCATTTCAAGTTTTCGATCTTGTCCCAATTTGAAGTTGCCATTAGCGGCGGCTTTTTCCACTTTTGCCTTGATGCAAAAGTGGAGCAAAAAATCAAGGCTGCATAAAAAAGCCTAAAAATCGAACCCTCGGGCTAAAGAAAAACAAGCTCTAGCGGTAGCAATGACCCAGCTTTAGTGCAACTTACGGGCTAAGAATACCGCCATGCTTCAGTAACAACTGTTTTTCTTTTGCGCCCTCAGCTTCGATTTTCTTAACGGCTTTTTTATGAGGCCGTACCAAATCGGAGGTTGTGAACTCTACTAACTCGATTGTATTAAAAGCCAAAATTTGAAACACATCCATCGCATCTTGTTTTCGGTAATTATAAAGAAGCAAACAGCTTTTATCGGAAAAGGGAACATCGGTTAATATCGCAATACCGAGAGGGCAGGATCTAGGGACAGTTCTGTTGTTTTGGCCAATGAAGTCGCATTTATGGCCTTGCTCAACAAAATTATCCGCTTACCTTTATCGTATGAAACGTAGTGATATCAACCCCATGCCTGTTTACTTCGACAGGTACATTAATTTAGTAGCCGATATTGATTTGGTTGCAGCCATACAGCAAAGTTTGGATGAGATCGGTCGTTTTCCGTTGGACAAATGGACCGCTCTGGGCGATAGGGTATATGCGCCGGGCAAATGGACGGTTAAGGATATGTTG
Organism: Chitinophaga pinensis; assembly: GCA_943373145.1. GTDB lineage: Bacteria > Bacteroidota > Bacteroidia > Chitinophagales > Chitinophagaceae > Ferruginibacter > Ferruginibacter pinensis_H. The sequence goes on along the minus strand of CALSBI010000014.1, from coordinate 33,899 downwards.
CAGCATATCATCGACACAGAAAGGATATTTACCTATCGGGCGCTGCGCTTTGCCCGCAACGACAGCACCATTTTGCCCGGCTTTGAAGAAGATGATTTTGCCAATGCCGCCGAAGCCAATGCAAGGCCCTTGGAGGATTTGTTGGCCGAGTTAACCACCATGCGACAATCCTCCCTGCAACTTTTTGGTTCTTTTACGGATGAAGTGCTGCAACGAACGGGCAAGGCATTTAAAAGTGATATCAGCGTGTTGGCCATGGGCTTTACTTTGGTGGGTCATCAAATACATCACTTAAATGTGTTGGCGGAAAGGTATTATCCGTTGTTGGAGGCGTAGGGAATTCGGAATTGGGGATTAGGAATTTGGTATTTGACCTATCTGCTTTTTGCGCAATAGTGCTTTGGTTGGCGTGTTTAAGCAATCAACAATAATGGTACTGCAGCCCATAGTGAATAAACTGCAATCCTATGCAGGCACCCCTTCACTTATACCCCTACTTCATAACTAAAAATGGGGCTGTGGCAAACTCGCAGCGTCCACCCCATGACAGTCATGGCAATCACACAATCCCAAAAATCATAGTACTGCGGCCCATATGAATAAACTGCAATCCTATGCAGGCACCCCTTCACTTATACCCCCTAATTCATAACTAAAAATGGCGCTGTGATAAACTCGCTGCACCCACCCCCATGACAATCATAGCAATCACACAATCCCAAAAATCATAGTACTGCGGCCCATAGTGAATAAACTGCCATCCTATGCAGGCACCCCTTCACTTATACCCCAAATTCATAACTAAAAATGGCGCTGTGATAAAATCGCCGCCCCCACCCCATAACAATCATGGCAATCACACAATCCCAAAAATCATAGTACCAAATAAGCCAATACCTGATGTGCCAACTCGGTCGATTTGAGCTCATGCCCCAAGCCATTGGTGGTAAGCAAGGTTGCGTTTTGCCACAACTTGTGCATGGCCGCCACTTGCCCGTAAGGTGCATCCCTATCTTCTACATCATGTACAAATAATACAGGCTTGGTAAAACTGGTTACCAGGTTGGCTGCTTCAAAATGTTCGGGCAAAAAGCCAATGCGGTCCACAAAATATTGCAAGATGGCTGCACTGGCTTTTGGCTTTAAACGCAGCATTTGCTGGTACATGTTCATAAAGTCGGCCACACTGCAAGGCGTACCCATCAACACCATTTTCTGTACAGGCAGGCCGGGCATTTGATGCAGCGCATAGATGCTGGCATAGCCTCCAAATGAATGGGCGATAAGATAATCAATGCGGGCATGGCGGTAAACAAATTCGGTTACCAGTTGACTGTAGAGCAACAGGTTCAGTTGCTTGCCTTGGCTTTGCCCATGGCCCGGGGCATCGATGGCGTAAACGGTATAGCCCTTTTGTACCAACAGATCTACATAGGCCCGCCACCTAAAACTATGGCTTTGCCAACCATGCAATAGCAACACTGTTTTATCTCCATCGCCCCATTGGTAGCATTGTACTTGCGCATTGTTGAGCGGAATGCTGAATTGCTTGGCGGATTGAAAGAATTGCAAATGATGTGGTTTTAGTTTGCCGCTAAACGGTCGGCAAAATAATTCGAAACCCTTTTTGCCCGCCGCCTTGGGCGATACATTGGCCAGGGCATTCAAGCCCCATCCGGCACTGCGTAATATGAATGGATGCATATACGTTCATTTAGATACCAATCGGTATCTTGTTAAACAAAAAAAATCACAGTTCTATTGCTTGTACCAACCCACTCAAGTGTTTGGTAATCATTTTGATATCGCTATCGTTGCGGTTGAGTTTGCTCATCATAATAGCCCCTTCCAATGAGGCGATGATGATGGTGGTATAATAAGTTTTATCAATGGCGGGCTGAAGCTGTCCATGGCGGATACCGTTTTCCAACAGTGTTTCTACCGCCTGCTTCAGCAACTGCAACATGCCCAAGGCTTTTTTGCGCAGGCCGGGGTGTGCATCGTCGGCCTCAATGGCCACATTCAGTATGGGGCAGCCCCCTTTTACAGGCGGCTTTACCATGTACATTTCAAAATAGGTAAACAAGGCCCTGAGTTTATCGCCTGCTGTGCGTTGCTCCCGAATGGCCTGCCGCATGTGGTTAAACATGGTGTCGGCCAAGTGCATCAGCGCTTCCTCCTCCAATTTTTTTTTACTGCCAAAATGTTTGTAGATGGCGCCCTTGGTAAGCCCCGTGGCATCGGTTATTTCGCTGATGCTGGTGGCCTTGTAACCCTTTGTGTTAAAGAGCTGTCCCGCTTTTTGCAAAAGCAGTTCCTTCGTTATTTCCGGCTGACGCATATGTGAAGATACCGATTGGTATCTAATTGACAAAAAAATATTGGGTCAATCTTCCCAGCCACTGGCCCAAGCGCTGAAGCGAATGGGAAAAGGGAGAAATTGACTGTTTAGTATAATAATTCCTATACTATATCTAAAAAATGACCTTCGGCAATATATATCTGTAAATTGCAGACTAAAGCTACATGCTATAACTAATAATCAAAGGGGTATGGACCAAGGCAGCAAATCGCAGCATATATTGCTGGCATTCATCATGGATAAAAAATGGCGTTGGCTACGCCACTTGATCCTAATGGTTGCCCTTGCGGTGAATATATATCCCGACGTTGATGCGGATACTTTTAAGATGATTAACTTTAAAAACCCGCAGTTGTTAGTAGTGGCCTTGCAAAAGGGTTCCTTGGCCCTGTATATTGTAAGCATTGCACTCATCAACCTAAACTTACTTTTGTTGGTCCCCAAACTTTTGCTCAAAAATAAATACCTGTACTATTTTGCCGCCTCCATTGGTGTGGCCATTGTATATTATCTATGTGAAACCAGTATTACCTTGTACTTGTTAACACCTTTTAAGGATGTATTGCCACTGCCCAGTTTTTCCGTTAAGGGCTTTATTGACTCAACGATGACGCCCCTTATTTTCTTGGCAGCTACATCGGGGTATAAGGTTTTTAAAAAATGGACTTTGGATACCCAATTGCTCAACGAACTAAAGGCGGCCAAGGCAGTAGAAGAATTGGACAAACTGAAAAGCCAAATTAACCCCCACTTTTTGTTTAACACGCTCAACAACCTGCAAACCCTTATTGCTACCAATACCGAAAAGGCATCTGCCGTGGTATTGGGCCTTTCGGATGTATTGCGCTACCACCTTTACGAGGCTGTGGCCGACAAGGTATTACTAAAAAAAGACATTGCCATTGCGAAACAGCTATTGGAACTGGAAAAAATTAGGCGTGACGATTTTCAGTTCAGCATTGTAGTGGAGGGGAATATTGCAGGGCTGATGCTGCCCCCTTATATCTTTACCAATTTTATCGAAAATGCCATCAAGCACAGTGCCGATAACCGACAGTCTTCATACGTGTCGCTTGGCTTTTTGGCAGCGGATGGATATTTGCACTTTACCTGTAAGAACTCAAAGCCGATCAATAAGGAAAGTAAAAATAACAGTGGCGGCATCGGGCTACAAAATATAAAACGCCGGTTGGAACTATTGTACAATAAAAATTTTGTATTGGATATGCAAGACGGCGAGAAAGAATATACAGTAACCCTTAAATTGCCTATATGAAATGTATTATCATTGACGATGAACCCTTGGCCAGGGAAGGACTTGCCAAGTTGCTCAAGGGCATTGGCTCCATAGAAGTGGCCGATTTTTTTAGCAACGCACTGGATGCCAACGACTTTTTGAAAACAACGGAAGTGGATCTTATGTTCCTAGATATAGAGATGGCTACCCTCAATGGGCTGGACTTTGCCAAGAGTTTGGTAAACAAGCCCTTGATTATTTTTGTAACCGCTTACCCACAATATGCACTGGACAGCTATGAAATGGATGCCATTGATTACTTGGTGAAGCCTGTGCGCATGGAGCGATTGCTAAAAGCCGTGAACAAAGCCGAAAACTACCTGAAGTTGCTGCAAAAAGGGCTTGATGAGCCGGAAACTGCTACAGTAGAAGATGACTATGTATTCATCAAATCCGATAGGCGCTTTGTGAAAATATTTTTCAAAGAAATCTTGTTTATTGAAGGGCTGAAGGATTATGTGATCATACAAACGGAAACAAAAAAAGTGCTCACAGCCATGAACATCAAAACCATCCACGCCCAACTGCCTGAAAAAAACTTTGCCCGTATCAGCAAATCCTTTATCGTTAATACCGACCATATCATTTCTGCCGATACCCATGCCGTTTATATTAAAGATGAGGAGATACCTGTTGGCACTAATTTTAGGGACAGCTTTTTTGAAAAGTTCATTGCCGCCAAACTCATCAAGCGGTAGCAATCATTAGTTCTTTTTTAACATTAAGGCATTAAGGGTCATTAAGAAAGCCTATGTGCTGTGCCAATTACTTCATTGCCACCGTGATGGGTGATTTCCGCCAAGTATAACTTAATGTATCTTAATTTCTTAATGGTTTATGTTTTTCGTTTTTGGAACCTTGCATTGATTTCGATTTCAGGAGCCACTCCCCAGTACATTTACTTGAACCATTTCTACCTTTTATTAACGGCTAGCCAAACAGCCATTTGGTAGTATAAATGGCAAGTTTGGTATAATAACCCCAATGGGCCTTGTTGGCCGCATTAATTTGCCGCTATTATTTAAAACAGGGATATGCAAATAAGAAAATTATTCACCGCCTTGATGTGTTTGGGAGTAGCGTTTGGGCCAACCAATGCACAGGCACAAGTTAATCAACGCTACAGCATCAGCGGCACGGTAAAAGATGCCGCCACCGGCGAAACATTGATTGGGGCCACGGTAACGCTTTATACCAAGAAGCCCGCTACGGTAGTTTCCAATGCCTATGGCTTTTTTTCGGTAGCCGCTGCGGCAGGGCAGTACCGATTAACGGTAAGTCACTTGGGCTACCAACCCGATACCGCCACGATAGTATTGGTGAGCGATACCAACCTGGTAGTGGGCCTGTACAGCAAAAAAGCACAGTTGCAGGAAGTGGTGATAACCACCAACAAAAAAAACGATAACATAGCCAAGCCATTAATGGGTGCCGAAAAACTAGACATGGCCCAAGTAAACAAATTGCCCGTGCTGTTTGGCGAAAGGGATGTGCTCAAGAGCATTCAGCTCATGCCGGGCTTTAAATCGGCCGGCGAGGGCAACAGCGGCTTTAACGTAAGGGGCGGCGGTACCGACCAAAACCTGATACTGCTGGACGAGGCACCGGTGTACAATGCATCGCACCTGCTGGGCTTTTTTTCCACCTTCAATTCCGATGCCATTAAGGACGTAACGGTTTATAAGGGTGGTATGCCCGCACAGTACGGCGGCAGGCTTTCATCGGTAGTGGATATAAAAATGAAAGACGGCAATAACAAGGGCATCAACGTATCCGGCGGTTTGGGGCTGATTGCGTCCCGCATCAATGTAGAAGGGCCGATCGTAAAAGACAAGGGCTCATTTATCGTAAGCGGCAGGCGCACTTATGCCGATGTGTTTCTCTCGGCCATTAAAGATACCGGGCAGGGCAAGCAAACCCTGTATTTTTACGATGTGAACCTAAAGGCCAATTACCGGTTGGGCAAAAAAGACCGGATTTTTCTATCGGGTTATTTGGGCAGGGACGTACTGGGCCTTGGCGAACTTTTCAATGCCGATTGGGGCAACAAAACAGCTACCCTGCGCTGGAACCATGTTTTCCGCAGCAAGCTTTTTTCCAACACTTCTATCATTTACAGCAACTACAGCTATCAGATAAAAGTAAAATCGGGCGATGAAAAGTTTAGGGTGTTCTCAAAAATTGAAGATGTAAACCTGAAGCAGGATTTTGATTGGTACCTGGGCAACCGCAGCAAAATAAAATGGGGTGGCAATTTTATCCGTCATGTAATGGCACCCGGCACCGTTAAAGCCGAAAGGGCCAGTGCCGGCACCAGCAAGGCCGTGCAAAACCGTTACTCCATTGAACCTGCCCTATATGTTTCACATGAGTGGAAGGCCAGCGAACGATTGCAATTGGTGTACGGCTTGCGTTTGTCGAATATCACCGTAAATGGCCCCGGTGTTTTTTACAAATACGATAACAATGGCAAAGTAACCGATTCCCTGCGTTATGCCAAGGGCAAGGCCGTGGCCAGCTATTGGAACCTGGAGCCTCGTTTTTCGGCCAGCTACCAGTTCAATACGGCCACTTCCATCAAATTATCGTATAACCGCAATGTGCAGAACCTGCATTTGCTCAACAATGCCACCGCCTCGCAACCTACCGACCTTTGGTTGCCCAGCACCAACAATATCAAACCAGAAATAGCTGATCAAATTGCATTGGGTTTTTATAAAAACGTGGCGGGTGACCAGTATGAGTTTTCGGCGGAAACCTATTACAAGGCAATGCAAAACCAAATTGATTACCGCAATGCTGCCGAGGTATTTGGCAACGACAATATTGAGGGCGAACTGCTGTATGGCAGCGGTAGGGCCTATGGTATTGAACTGATGCTGAAAAAGAAAACGGGTAAGCTTACCGGTTGGCTGGGCTACACCCTTTCGAGGGTAGAAAAGAAATTTGCAGAAATAGATAACGGCAAATATTTTCCCGCCCGGCAAGACAGGACGCATGATATTTCCATTGTGGGCATGTACGAACTGAACAACCGTTGGAACTTTTCGGCCACCTGGGTGTACAATACCGGCAATGCGGTAACCTTTCCCAGCGGCAAGTATTTTGCCAATGGCCAAACGGTTTTTTTGTACACCGAGCGCAACGGGTACCGCATGCCCGCCTATCACCGGTTGGATATTGCGGCCACTTTGGAAGCTAAAAAGAACAACCGCCGCCGCTTGCAAAGCAGTTGGACCTTTGGCCTGTACAATGCCTATGGCCGTGAAAATGCGTTTAGCATCACGTTTAGGGACAGCAAGAGCGATCCCACTAAAACAGAAGCGGTGCGCACGGCCCTGTTTAAGTTTATACCCAGCGTTACTTGGAATTTTAAATTTTAACCTCCACTAAAAAAAGATAGTATGAAACAGTTTGTAATCATGGCATTGGCGGCTTTGGCAATGTCTTCCTGTACCAAAGTAATTGATATTGATTTAAACAATGCGGCGCCCAAGCTGGTAATTGAAGGGGCGGTGCGCAACGATGGGCCGGCTAAGGTAAGCATTAGCCGCTCGGTGGTTTTTAGCGGCAACAATACTTATCCCGCTGTAACAGGCGCTACCGTGCAGGTGAGCGACGATGCCGGCAACAGCTACACCCTTGCCGAAACGCAGCCCGGCATTTATACCAACGCTTTGCTGGTGGGTCAGCCGGGTAGGGCCTATACGTTAAGGGCCAGCGTGGAAGGGAAAACCTATACGGCCCAAAGTGCCATGCCGCAACAGGTACCCTTTATCGACATGTACCAGGATACGGTTTTTGTTTCGGAAAAATTGATTGTTACCGCTGTGCATTTTATCGACCCGGTTGGTTTTGGCAACCACTACCATTTTGTACAAACGGTAAACGGCAAACGCAACAAAACGGTTTTTATAACAGACGATACCTTTCAAGATGGGGGAGATATAGACGAACCCTTGATAGATGAAGACATGAAACTAAAAGTGGGCGATGTGGTATCGATAGAAATGCAAACCATCGACAAAGCGGTGTACCGCTATCTGCGGGGCCTAGAAGACCTGCAGCTAGAAGTATCCGTGCCCGCCAATCCTGAAAGCAATATCAGCAATGGAGCATTGGGCTTTTTTAGCGCACATACGGCACAAACAAAAACCATTGTGATCCAGTAAAAGGATTGTTATATAAGATAGAAAGTATAGACATGTTGTTTTCTTTTAGTCAGCCTTACGCTTATCTCATGAAAAACACTTTTTTAATTTGCTGATGGGTTAATGATGGAAGGCTTTGAGCGTGAATAGTTAATAGTTAATAGTGAATAATGGGGAGTACTAGTTACGAGTTGATTTAGTTACTGGTTACGAGTTACGGGTTTTCCTGTCAACCGTCACGCTGTTAACTGTCAACTTTTTCGGTCAACGGCCAACGCCAATCCCCCTCACTTTCAACTCTCAACTTTCCATTTTCAACTCTCCATTATCAACTGCTTCCTACTCCACCGTTATCGAAAAACTGATCGTCCGTGAATTGATATGGCTGAGGATAGCGGAGTACTTGAGGTTTACGTCGCGGCTGTGCAGATCGCTCAATCCCCAACCAAATTTAAGCTCGGGCGTTAGTACAAATACCGGGAAATAAAAATGGAAACCGATGCCCAGTTCCAGTCCTAGGTCCAGCTTGCGCAGTTTGATGAGGTTTTCGGCCTTGCGTGCCCCGGCATTGGCAGCTAGGTCATAATCCAAGCGGGCCCCGGCAATGGTATATACTTTCAAGTTGTTGATGCGGTCGCTGCTGAACTTAAGCTGTACGGGCAAGGCGAGTGAAATGGATTGTATTTTCTTCAGCTCTGTTTCGGTTTCGTCGAAGCCAATGGTGCCGGGTACCAAGCGGTATTGAAAAGCTTTTTCGGTAAACGTAAGGTTGAGGGGGTAAGTGCGCAGGTCGAAATGCTCGCCCAAGCGAAAATTGACCAACCAAGCCAGGTTAAGGCCGGTGCTATTGATGCTTTCTGCTACCAAAATAGAGTCGAAGGCTAAAAAACGGGGATGGTGCTCAAAGCTGAAATGGGCTTTGTTAAAGCCAATATTGATGCCAAAATGATAGGGCTTGTCGTCGTGGTCGGGCAGGTTGAGGCCAGTACGCAATTGACCGTTGCCCACAAAGGGGGCCAACAAAAAGAAGCCTATGATTGCCGTTGCTATTTTTCTCCGCAATAAATGCTGCATATTCCTAAACTGAGGGGTTTGCAATAAGTTTGTTTAAAACCTAATTTGTCTAAAATAAATGTAAAGTTTTTACCCTCTGGAAATTTTTTAATTGATTCGTCTAAATATTGATATGCGTTGCGGTTTTTGGAGAATATTTTGCCTGCATTAGGGGCAATTGTTTTCATGTACAGATTGTAAAATGCCAACGGAACCTTGCTTTTGGGCCTTGAAAACTCCAACACTACCAGTTTGCCGCCGGGTTTTAACACCCTTTTGATTTCCGACAAGCCTTTTTCCAAATCTTCAAAATTCCTCACCCCGAAAGACACGGTTACCGCATCAAACGATGCTTCTGGAAAATTTATTGTTTCGCTATCGCCATTTAACAACTCAATTTTGCCCGATAAACCGGCTTTTGCCACTTTTTGGCGGCCTATTTCCAGCATGCCGTCGCTGATATCGATGCCTACAATTTTTTGTAAGGGTAGCATTTTGGCAGCCAATAATGCCACATCAGCCGTACCCGTTGCCACGTCCAGCAGGGTTTGCGGTTGCAGGTCTTTGAGCTGTTTCAAGGCTTTTTTGCGCCAGCGCACGTCAATACCGGCACTCAAAAACCGGTTCAAAAAGTCGTACCGGAAGGCAATGCTGTTGAACATTTCCGCCACCTGCTCCTTTTTGCCCAATTTTGAACCCTTGTAAGGCACCACGCTATCATGTGCAAACTCTGTCATGCGGTGCAAAGGTAAGGGAATGTGTCAATGTGCTAATGTGATGATTTGCTAATATGCTAATTTCTTCGAATTGGGGTGGGCTTTGTAATAGGGAGGCACTAACGGGTTGAGGGAATTAGCTAATATGCTAATTTGATAATGCCGCAGGCCGAGCCTGTCCAGCAAGGCGGGGCGGTACGCACGGTGCTAATTTCGTCAAATAGAAGAAGGCTATACGATAGGTAGGCACTAACGGTTTGAAGGAATTAGCTAATCAGCACATTAGCAAATCAGCTAATCAACTACCTTTGCGCCTAATGATTATCAAAAAAGCCGTTTATCTGGTCAGCAGCCCCGATTTTGACAAGTGTCCAACACCTGATCGGCCCGAGTATGCTTTTATCGGTCGTAGCAATGTGGGCAAATCTTCCCTTATCAACATGCTTTGCAACAACGATAAGCTGGCCAAAACATCCGGTAACCCCGGCAAAACCCAACTCATCAACCATTTTGAGATGATTGGTGCCCCCACTAACGAGAAGGGGCAACAGAGCGGTCCCGATGGGCAATGGTACTTGGTGGATTTACCCGGCTATGGATTTGCCAAAGTGAGCCAGAGCAGCCGCCGCCGCTGGGAGCAAATGATCGAAAATTACCTGCGCAAACGCCCCAACCTTACCTTGGTTTTTGTATTAATAGATAGCCGCCACCAGCCCCAAAAACTGGACTTGGAATTTTTGGAGCAACTTAAAAAATGGGGCGTGCCCTGCGCCTTGGTGTTCACCAAAAGCGACAAGGAAAACCAACGTACGGTAAGTAAAAACGTAAAAGATTTTTTGAACGCCATGCGTAAAACTTGGCAGTTTTTGCCACAGAGTTTTGTGAGCAGCGCCATTAAAAAATCCGGACGGGATAAAATACTGGCCCTTATTAGCGAAATGAACGTCCCTGCATAAATACCCGCCACAGGGTATGTACTTACTTTAACATTTTACCTTTTTTTACACAAAAAAATAAGTATGAAAAAGATATTGGTGGCGGCCTGCTTATTAATGGGTACGGTTACAATAGCACAGAAGACCGATATGCAGCAGCTAAGCGAACAAATAAAAAAGAGTGCGGCTGACGCAAGGGAGCAAAGGATGAAAACGGATAGCTTGAGCAAAAGCATCAATGATATGATAATCCGGCGAACGGATTCTATGCAAAAAGCACAATTGCGGCAGGATGCGATGCGTAATGGGGATATGATACTGCGTTGGCAAAAAGAAAGTCAAGCCAAGCAAAAGAAAAAAATGTTTATTTATTTGGGCATGGGTATTTTCTTTTTGGCTGTGTTGGTGGTGGGCTTGCTGCGCAAACGTAAACAAAGTAAAACAGTATAAAAAAAGGGCTGCCCTTATGAGACAGCCCCGCAAATTTTATGTAAGCAATATTAGCTGCAACTGCAACTAACTATCGTGCCGCCGTCTGCCGTTTCAGTACCCAAATTGTCGCAAGTGGCTACCCTGGCAAAAGCTGTATGATTGCTGTGGCGGTATTCTATGCGTGCGGTGCATGCGCTACGGCCACCTGTGCCCATATCGCCGCCACCAATAAGTGCTTTCATTTCTTTTTCTGATAGTTTTTGCATCTTGTATTTGTTTTATGGCCGGAGTTGGTCCCGGGCCGGTTTAAAAATGGTAATAAAAATAAACAATCATTCGCAAAATGACAAATAGCAAATAACTAGTGCCAGTGGCCATTATAAAAAAGGCCCGCAATAGCAGACCTTTTTCAATTCGGTACAAATGGCATTAACCGCAATTGCAACTCAGCACGGTGCCGCCATCTCTGGTAGCAGTACCGGGCGCATCGCAAACGGCTACCCTAGTAAAAGCTGTACTGTTGCTGTGGCGGTATTCGATTAGGGCGGTGCAGGTGCTGCGTCCGACGTGCCCTGTTTCGCCACGGTTACCGTGCCCTGTTTCACCGCCTACTGGGGGTGCATCCCCTCCACCAATGAATGCCTTCATTTGTGTTGCTGATAATTTTTGCATACGTAAAGTGTTTGTGGCCCCCGGTAATGGAAGGCCCGTTAATAATAACGTGAAAAATAGATAAAACACCTTAAAAGTGCAAATACTTTGTATAAAAAACGATTTGCTTTATACAAAATGGCTGTTTTGGGGAGTGAAGGATAGAGGCCGTGGTTGCTACCACAGCCGGGCATAGGTTATTATCGGTGTAATTAGTTTACCACTTTGTTGGCACAACTGCTGCTGGCAAAGGCTTCGGGTTTGGCTTTAAACGCAAAGCCCATACCCAAAATATAGCCCATGGCTTCCCGCAACGCTTCATTGCTTTTGAACTGCGGATTGGTGTTGATGTCGGCATGTACTTCCATGTCCACATTGTACACGGTAAACAGGTCGCAGAGCTCGTAGGCAATTTCAATGCTTTTGGCCACTTCCACCAACATCCGTTCTTTAATGCTGTACTGGTGAAAGGTTTTGTCATTGTGGATGAACATGAAACCACCACGACCTTCTCTTAAAAAGACAATCACCGTAGCAAATTCTGTTTCTTTTCCTTTTACTTGACTGTCGGTACCGATGCAAACCTTTAGCTTGTTGCCCGATTCGGCTTCTCGTTTAATGGCTTGTTCCACTTCATCTTTAATGGGTAGATGAATAGGGTCGCCATTGAATTTTCTCCATTTCATACTTTAATGGGTTTTCTAAAAGTACAAAATATTTTAATACGAGGAATGGGTTGTTTAAGTTACGAGTTATTTTGGTTACGGGCCTGCCTGCCGTAGGCATGGTTACGAGTTGTTTTAGTTGCGGGTTACGAGTTATGGGTAGCTTTTGTTAGGGATGGCTTTATCAACTATTCAACCAGTCAACTTTGGTTTTTTGGGGATTACGAGTTGTTTTAGTTGCAGGTTTTCCGGCCCACGCCTGTGGCCCGCCTGAATGGCGCAGTCGGGCAGGCCCGTCCGAATGGCTTCAGCCGGGCGGACGTGATGTCGGCAAAGCCTCCACCACGGTCAACGAACCACGGTCAACGAACCACGGTCAACGATTCGAAGGTTACGGGTTTTCAGTAACCTTCGACTACCGCCCCTGCAATAATCAATCATCAATAATTTAATAATATCTTAACACCCAAGCGGCAGTTATGCGCACAAAAAAAGGGGCCAGTCCCTAACACTGACCCCTAACTTACACATGAATCTACCTTACTGTTTTATAATGCGTTCCGTGAGTTTATTTTCGTTGTTTACTATTTGTATAACGTAAATTCCGTTGGGTTTATTTTGTAAATCAATTTTATTTATCCCCTTTTTTCCATTACCCTGTGCAGTTAGTTGACCACCGATGGTGCTCAGCCTATATTGATAGTTGTCTGATGCATTGATCACCAGCTCATTATTTACCAAGGTAGACACCGTAAAGGCCATGTCGGCTTTGCTAACGGCTTTGAGTACAATGGTATTGGAGTAAACGGTTTGGTTGATAACCGAAGTAACTTTTAAGCGATAATACAAATCTGTTCTGTCGAATGGATTATAAGCAAACTTAGATGCAGCGGGGGTTACCGATGTTAATGGGGCAAAATCGGTACCGTTGTTGGATACTTCGATGCCTATGTTTTTGATGGCTTCATCTGCAATGATGTTCCAGCTCAAATTGTGCTTGCCCTTGTCTACGGTACCAGCCAATGCTACATTGCGTATGGGTAAGCTACCGTTAAAGCCAGTTACCGAATAAGAACCGATGCTGCCATAATCACCCACATTCACATTGCCTTCACCATCTAATACCATGTAATATATGCCTGCTGCCAATGTGCTATCAATGGTTACATTCATGGTATTGCTGGGGTCGTAGGTGCGTATCAACTGCATGGCACTGTTGTACAATTGTACTTTTATATCCAAATTGGAGCCTTCGTTGTTGGGGCCAATACTGTAAGGCTTTGCCTCAATATGTACAGCCGATGAACCGGTAAGTGTAAAGCGGAAAGCATCCCTGTCTGTTGCTTCGGCAATAACACCGCTTGCAGCAAAATTAGTAGGGTTGATAGGGGTTGTAGCTGCGCTGAGGGTTTCGGTATAATCGTCTGTACGATAGGTGAAACCATTCTGCGATGTAATGATTGACAGGTTGTCCTGTGTGTTGGCGCAACCAAATTGTGTCGGGCCATTGTTCCAGCCGCTCATATTGCGGTAGTAGCTATTGCCCATCACCGGTGCCCAAGCTATTTCGCCCGTGCCATTGCCCGTATTGTAGGTCTCGGTCATGGCGCATGCACCATCGTACCGCGACTGGTGGGAAAGGCCCAGCGTATGACCACTTTCGTGTGAGCAGGCTTCTGCTACCATTTTGGGGCTGTTGGGCCCAAGGCGATCGCAAAACACAAAGCAAGGTGTGTCATCTCCCCATACAAAAGAACCCGTCCAAGCAATACCGCCCACACCTGGCCGCCAAGCACTGGTAGGGGTAACAATAACCCGTATGCGCTTTTCAATGGGGGCTGCCAAATATTTGGCCAAATCGGTTGTGATATTTACATCAAAGGGGCGGTAATCTTCCGCTACCCGGTTGAAGATTTCAGTTACCTGCGCATCGGTAAGGCCCGAAGGTGCAGCGTTGATGGTATTGCCGCCGTTCCATACACTGGAGGTTACCGTTTCGCCATTAAAATCCAAATAAATGGTGGCGGTGGTAGCCGTAATGGTAGGATGACTGTTGAGTGCTGGCTGACCGAAAGCACTAAAGCCGAAGCCCAGTGTCAGCAGCAAAGCTGATGAAGTAAATAGTTTTTTCATTTCATGCGATTTTTAAGAGGAATGTTGGATATGTGGTTTCGAGGTAAGCCCGATTATTGCTGGTTACAATCAGGTATTACCATTTCAGTTTTTATCTTGATCAGTTGGTAGTTGCCGTTAATATCTTTTCTCAATTCATAAGCATCGGCATAAGCATCGTTGATGATACGCCCCGTATACACAATGCTGTTGTCGTTTTTGGTGCGTTTGGTAACGTGCAGGATGGCGTTGTTAAAAGCAGGTACTTTTACCACAGCGCTTTGCAGCACACCATATTTTAATTCGTTGCTGGAAACAGTACCGCTAAAGACAAAATTGCTGGCCAAGGCTATATTGGTCTGCTGCCCCTGGGCTATGGTAAATATCTTTGCAAGCTCGTTTACATTGCAATTAATAGCTTCCGGAAATGCATTGAAAAGTTGTGGTTTGGGAGCCGCAGATTGCTGGGCGAAACCGGTGGTAGCAACAAGACTGAACAGGATCAGCCACGTGGTTGAGGCAAATTGCTTCATACAATTGGATTTTGTGGTTTTTAAGAAACTTGGATAGTCAAATATAATTACCTGACAGTAGTAAACGCAGGAAAGTATATTTTATTTTGCCCAAGGGGGTAAAATCGGTCAAAACCACGCTGGGAGCAGTGAAAATCTACTAAGTGGGTATCGTATTAGTACTGTCCGGTGCTCAACATTACCAATGTACAGGCTTCCATGGCTTCGATACCCTTTTGCTGGGCAGCTTGGAAAAGTTCCTCATTTTCGGCACCGGGATTAAAAATAATACGTTTCGGATGGAGGGAAAAGATATAGTCGTAGTACTGCTGTTGGTGATAGGCATTGAGGTAGAGCGTAACGGTATCAACGTCTTCAAAAGGCTTTTTTTCGGTTTGGATTACCTGGCTGCCGATCATGCCGGGCCGGTTGCCCAATGCAATAACGGGGTGTTGGTGGGCGGTCAACCTTTTCACTGCTAAGTAACTGTACCGCTCAGGATTATCGGAAGCGCCCAATACCAAGGTTTTTTTTGTAGCCATATTGCAAAATTACAGCAAAAACTTGGCTCTTACGGCCGGTGTGGGTATCATGCAGGTTTCTTTTTTGCCAAACCATTTGTAGCGGTTGCGGGCTATCCATTTGTACACACCATCCCTGATAAAGGGGGGAACGATATAAAAAATGCCCAACAGTGGCCAAGCACCGCTCAAATGCTTACTCACTTTTAAGGCAGCGGTAGCATAGAGATAGGCTTTGTCGTTTTCGATGTAGATAAAAGAATCTACCGAAGGGGCTACGCCATACTTGTCACGCAGCGCCAGGCCCGCATCCGACTGCAAGGGGGTAAATAGTAAAAAATCCTTTTTATCCCGCTTGAGCGCAAAATTGACCATGGTGTTGCAATAGTTGCATACCCCATCAAAGAGGATGATGCCTTTATCGGATGGGATGGTAGTGGTGGACATGATCGTTTTTTTATTGTTGCAAAATTAGGTTTAAAACAGATGATATGCTTTGCGGGGCAATTGTGCGATGATTTGTTCGATGGCATCGGGCAGTTGGGGGTATTTAAAAATAAAGCCTTCCTGCAATATTTTGGTGGGCACCACCCAACGGCTTTTGAGCAATAGCTCGGTTTCTGTACCGATGATGGCGGCCCCTATTTGCAGCATCCAAGCCGGTGCGGGCAGGCCAATGCGATGCCCCGTTGCCTTGCGCAGCGTTTGCATAAACTGCCGATTGGTTACGGGATGGGGGCTACTACAGTTGTAAGTACCTTCTATCTCCGGGTGGTCAAACATCCACTCTACCATACGGCATACATCGGCACTGTGTACCCAACTGTACATTTGTTGCCCATTGCCCTGATGCCCACCCAATGCCATTTTTAGCAAGTTACAATAAGGCACCATTACGCCGCCCTTGCCCAGCACAATGGCCATCCGCAATGCTACCTTGCGGGTAAAGGGGGTGCGCTGTTCGTAAAAAGCAGCTTCCCATTGTTTGCAAACCTGCACGGAAAAATCGTTTTCTATTTCGCCTGTTGCTTCATCCTGTGGTCGGTCGGTGGCGTGGCGGTAAATGGTGGCAGAAGCGGCGTTGATCCACAATTTGGGCGGCATGGTGGCTTGTTGTACGGCCAATCCCAATACCTTGGTGGCATTGACCCGACTGCTGATAATGGCGGCTTTGTTTTGGGCCGTGTAGCGGCAGTTGACAGATTTGCCCGTGAGGTTGATAAGCAGATCGGCCCCTTCCAGCACCTTGGTCCAGTCGCCCAAGCTAGTAGCATCCCATTGCACATAAGTGGCTGCGGCATTAGCTGCATGATAGGCGTTGTTGGCGGCATTGGCCTTGCCCCTGGTGAGAATGATGATATTGTTGGTTGGTCCAAACCAGTTGGCTAATTCCTGACCAACGAAACCGGTACCACCAGCGATGACGATTTTTTTATTTTTCATTTTACACAAATATAAGGGTGAAGAAAAGGGCCATGCTAACCAAGTCGGCTACAATAACCCATTTGTAGCGGGGCCAAATACCAGCGTACCGCATACGGCGTATATATTCCCTGCCAATAAAGCCGCTCAAAAGGCCAAGATAAACCGTATTAACGATGGCCCCTGTTGTCATTAAATATTTGTTGTAAAAAAACAGTGGTAGGCAAAGCAGGAAAAACAGGGTTGCCAGCATGTTTACCTGTCCCAAATACTCCAGCCCCGTTTTGTTGGGCAAGCCGGCTAACAGCAAAAGGTTTAACGCTACCAATACGGTATGGCCTAGCAATAGTTGATTGATGGTTACACTGGCAAAAACACTGTTGCTAAAAATATAACCGTGTAAGGGGAACAGCAGCAAGGTATTTATCACCAGGCAGAGCAGCATAAAGTAGCTGCGGTACCGCTTATTAAAATCGGGCGTGCAATCAAAAGCATTGGGGTGGGCGGCCGGTGCCACTATCACCCGGCGGTTGTAGGTAACCATGCGGTAGAGCCGGAACAGGAACCATTTTACGGGTGGCAGGTTGCCTGTTTTTTTTATCCAAGGCATTTTTTGAGCCAACACTTCCAGCATGGCATCAATGCCATAGTGTACTTGCCCCGTGGCCATATCCACCAATGGGATTTCGTTTCTGCCCCTTTGCAGGTCAATAGCGGCCATCAGTTGTGGGTCGATGTTGCTAAACGCTTTACGTCCTTCGGGTGCAATCAACCCTGTTTTTACAAAGGCACCGGTGTACCAAGTGCACATGGGGCAAGTATCATCGTAAATGATGGTTTTGTTATTTGGTTTCATGATGAACGAGTTTGAGTTCGTTAAAACACATATTGCAGTAAAGAAGGGCCACTACGGGGGCCACAAAGAGCAGTGCCAATAGCACAAACATGAAGAGGAAACCGCTAATGAGGCCCAACAGTAGCAATACGGCGAGCACTATCAAAAACCAACCATACTTGCGGCGGCCGGGTGTAAGGCCTATTGCTCTACCTGCTGACAAGTGTCCAAAAAAGCTGATGAGTTGGAAGGCGCCTACTATGAAGTAAACGTATATAAAAGCAAACTCCTTACCCGTGTACCCAATGATGGCACTGGCAATAATACCGCCGAATATGGCTACCAACTGTAGTCCAATATCTATTTGTTTTATCTTTTTCATTGTATCGTATTTTCAGAAAAAATTGAAATAACTATGTCAAAATAAAGCCGGTTGCCCGGCTGCCCTGCTATTGGGGCTTTACTTAAAAAATTTGAGCAGGCTGCCCACAAACCAATTTTCGTCGGCTTTTATCATTACATCCAGCATCCTATCGGCCTGCTTGCTAAAGTTTTTGATGCCGCCGATGGTATCGGTAAACTGCTTTACGTCTTTGTCTTTTTTATCGCCCTCCACATTTTCCAATTGGGCCAATAACCGCATCATGGGCTCCAGTTCCCTTTTTTTGCGCTCCTTGATGATTTGGGTGGCCACTTTCCAAATATCCTTTTCGGCGGTAAAATAGTCTTTCCGTTCGCCGGGCAGCAGTACCCGGTCCACCAAACCCCAATCCACCAATTCTCTAATGTTCATGTTTACATTGCCGCGGCTGAGGCTCAGTTCGGTCATCATATCATCTTGGGTAAGCGGGGTGGGACTGATCAGCAGCAAAGCATGTATCTGTGCCATGGTGCGGTTGATACCCCAGTGGGTGGCAAAAGCACCCCAACTGCTGATAAATTGTTGCTTGGCTTCTGGTAATGTCATTGCGCTTATTTTTATAGACCAAAGGTATAGATAAGTTTTGAATTTTCAAAATATTTTGAAAATAAAATTTCTAAACGAATAAAAAAAGGTTTCGAAGCTTTTTTGGAGGTATTGTAGCTATAAGTAGGCTTACTTGGCCTTGTTGAGAGAGGAGAGGAAAACTTCCAGCGCACTTACCATGCTGGGGGCCTGGGGCTGCGGTGCCTTGATGTCCAAACTGAGGCCGGCTTCTTCCACGGCCTTAAAGGTATTGGGACCAAATGCGCCGATACGGGTGCCGTTTTGCTTGAATTGTGGGAAATTTTCGAGGAGGCTCTTTACACCGCCCGGGGTAAAAAAGCAAATCACGTCGTAATTGCGGTTAACAACCTCTTTTACATCGTTGCTGATGATTTTGTACAGTACTGGTGTAGCATAGCCACATTGGTGCTGCTTGAGCCAGTTGGTAATTTCGCTATCGAATGATTCGGAACAGGGGTAGAGGAATTTTTCGTTGTCTTTGTGTTTATTGATTACGTCAAAAAGGCTTTTGTTGGTACCATCTGCACCATAAAACACTTTGCGCTTACGGTAAAGGATGAACTTTTGCAGGTACAGTGCCACGGCTTCGGTTACACAGAAATACTTGGTATCCTGCGAAATAGTGGTCTTCATTTCTTCGCAAATGCGGAAAAAATGATCAATAGCATTGCGGCTCGTAAATACCACAGCCGTGTAAGCAGCGATATCAATTTTTTGTTTGCGGAATTCCTTTGCAGGTATGCCTTCCACCACAATAAATGGATGAAAATCGAGCTCTACGCTGTATTTTTTGGCCAAGTCAAAGTAGGGGGATTTCTCTCCTTCTGGCTTTGGCTGGGTTATTAAAATTTTTTTGACATTTACGGCATTCATTGTAGCCATATACTCACCATTTATTTTATATGTTCATCTAAATATGGTTGCGCAAAGTTATCATTTTTTAATCAAATAATTCACTAAGCCCTTGTATATCAATAACAGTGGCAGCATTTCTACGCCAATGATGTACAGTAAAAAGTGCAAACGCCCTACTTTTATCTGGCCTTGCAAAAGCCCGTAAGATTTAAAAAACCGTAATAACAGCATGAGTCCCGTTGCCATCAGCGCCACTATCGCCGCATTTTGGGCCAGTGGGGCTGCGGCCAATGCCATTACCACTATCACGGGTACTAGAATAATACCAATGATTTTATTGATTAAAAAAATAATGAATGTGTAGGTGCTCAGGGCTTCACGGTAGCTGGTAAGCCATCCTGTAAACCGAAGTACTAAATATTTGCAACCATAGATCAATCCCAAAATGGCAATACAAAGGGGCATACCCAGCCACCATTTATTGTTCGGTGGCAGGTAGCCAAACTGCTGTAAGAGTAAGTAAATGAACACCCCTCCCGAAATAATAAAAAAACAATTGTACAAAAGCGAGGGCAGTTTTGCCTGCAACAATTGGTCGGTTAATTGCCCTTGCCTTAACGAGGTATTGAAAAAAACGGTAAAAAGTGTGGCAAAATAACGGGCATAAATAAAGCGGAGCAGCGCTAAAAACAGTACCACCCCCGTTAATAAGTAAAAAAGATAGTTTTTATTGTTCGTTGCCAGCTTTGGCCTGGCCAGCAGTGCTTCGGGGCTGCCCTTGGCATTGAGGTAGAGGCTGCTGTCGAAAATGGCCTTTACGGCAGCTTGGTATTTGCTCAAGGGCGGTGCTGCGGCAACCAACGAATCTGGCGTAGGGGTAGGGATGCTGTCGCCCACCTGTGCCCATAGCATGGCAGGAACCAGTAACCAACCCATCAACAACGAAAGCAAATATTTCAACACCCCTGTTTTAAAATGCAAAAGTAATGGCGAAAAGCTTGCTAACTGTAAAAAGGTAAAGAAATAGGTGCGTTTGGTTCGTGGGGACACGGTCAAAGTGGTGGGGCCTTATGGTCCGTGGGGACACGGACCATGGCGGACACAAACCATGGCGGTTAAAAATAATTTACATACCCAAAATGGATTTTGGCTGCCTGCCGTAGGTTAAAATCCACATCATTGCGCTTGCCGACGGCAAAACTGATATTGAGTTGACCAAATTTGGTTTCAAAGGCGAGGCCCAACCCAGCACTGATGAATTGGTTCTTGGTATCTACCTGCTGGTATTGGTTGCGCACCCATCCGGCATCTGCAAAGCCGAAAAGATAGGAGTTGAGGTTGATGATATTGCGGTATTCGGCTGTAAAAACGGCGTATTGGGTGGCATAAATACTTTCTTCGTCAAAGCCGCGGAGTAAGCGGTAACCACCAATTTGAAAGAGTTCGTTGCGGAAAACGCTTTGGCTGGAAAAAACGCCGCCATTAAAAGCGACTTTGAGGGCCGATTGGCGGGCCAGCGGAAAATAATGGGCCGCAGTAGCCCGCAACCGCAACTGGTAGGTACGCAGTTTTACCGAATCGTACAATGATGCATAATTGAAAACCGGGTCTTTTAAGGAAAGAATATCATTGTTTTTGTCGATTTTTTTGATGCCCGTAGACACCACGATTTTTATTTCATTGCCGGTTCGGGGATTGCGGCGGTAGTTGGTATTGTTCCACTCATAATCCAAACCCACGCTAGTAGTGGTGATATCCACATTGGGCGGCAATTTCTTGGTGGCTTTTACCAAATTGGTATCGGCCCCCGAAGCCAGTAAAGTAGTGCGTTGCTGCTGAACAAACAGCCTACCTTGTTGGTTGGAAGATAAGAGGTACTGTATGCCCAAAGTGGCATTGATCTGCAAAAACGCCGAATCTTTTTTGAAGAGTTCAAAAGCAAAATCTACCCCAAAAGCAGTGCGGAACAAGTAAGGCTTTTGGTAACCCAGGTTGAGCCGTGGCGATTTTAACTGCAACTGCTGCCAGTTGAACAAGAGGGTTTCGCCGGTGCCAAACGCATTTTTGAGGTTGAGGTTTACATCGCCGGTTACCTGTAGCTTGCCGTTGGTGGTGTTCGCAGGCAAAAAGCCCACTAAAAAATTTACCTGACTGCTACGTTTATTGTTGAGGTACAAATTTAATACGGAGCCGCTGCCCAGCATGGTCAGGTCGGGGCTTTGTATTTGTTCAATATAGGGCAGCTCCAGCAAGCGTTTGCCCACCCTATCCAGCTTATCCCGGTTGTAAATGCTGCCATTGGGGATGCCCAAGTATTGCTGCAAAAAAAAGTTGTTGATCTTGACCTTGCCAAAAACCCGAATGCTGTCGATATGGTACAGTGGTCCCTTGTTCACTTTTAGCAAAGCCTGCATTTTATCATCCAACACGTTGATGCTATCTAAATAAACAGCGGCAAAAGGATAGCCTTTTTTTTCATAGTAGGCCAATAGGCGCTGCTGCACACCCCTGAGCAAGCTAATGTTGAGGGGCTTGCTGCTGAAGTCTTTTTCAAAAAAACCACCTTGGTCCAGCACTTCTTTGTCAATGCTATCGGGCCGCAACTGCACCCATTGGTACTGTTTGCCCAAATACAATTGGATGGCCGTGTAGCTGGTATCCGTATAAATGCTATCGATAGAAACCGTGGGATAACCCTTGGTGCGTAGCAGGGGCGTCAACTTGTCCACATATTGCAAGCAAGTCAACTGGTTGTCAAAATTGGTTTGCAATTGCAAGCTGGCCGGGTTAAACGCACTATCTTTGTTTACATATTGTATGCGCAGTGTGTATTGGGCCAAGGTGCTGTTGCCATAGAGGAGCAAGCAGCCAATGGCCATCAGACAGATCATCGTTTTTTTGGTTCGGCTGTGCATGTAAGATCAAATCTAAAGTAATAAATTTAAAAATCAGTTGGCAGGCATTTACATCCATATCCCATTTTGTAGGCAGGCCTGTCATTATTGCAATTTTCACTTCTCTACCACATTGCACCAAAAAGCGGCCATGGTGCAGGCCATCGTACAAGAGATTGCATTAACAGGGCCTTATGCTGCATCCGAAAGCATTGCCACGGTTTATTTTGGCGGTGGTACGCCTAGTTTGCTCACTAAAGAAGAACTGGGGAGCATCTTGCAAGCGGTGCGCAACCGTTTTACCCTGTTGCCCGATGCCGAAATAACCCTCGAAGCCAATCCTGATGATATTACCAGCGATGTGCTGAATGGCTGGAAAGCATTGGGCTTCAACCGCCTGAGCATCGGCATACAATCTTTTTTGGCCGAAGAGCTGCAATGGATGAACCGGGCGCATAACCAGGCCCAAGCAGTAGACTGTATTACGTTAGCCCAGCAGGCAGGGTTTCACAACCTTTCGGTGGATTTGATCTATGGGTCACCTTTGTTAAGCGATGCCAATTGGCGGCGCAATGTCGAGGCGGTGGTGGAGCGTCAGGTACCACATATCAGTTGCTATGCGCTAACGGTGGAACCCAAAACCGCCTTGCACCATCAAATAAAGCAACAACAAAAAGCGGCGGTGGACGGCGATAAACAGGCGGCTCAATTTTTATTATTGATGCAATGGTTGGGCCAAGCGGGTTACGAGCA
This sequence comes from Chitinophaga pinensis, assembly GCA_943373145.1. Taxonomy (GTDB): domain Bacteria; phylum Bacteroidota; class Bacteroidia; order Chitinophagales; family Chitinophagaceae; genus Ferruginibacter; species Ferruginibacter pinensis_H. Next base: position 10,745 of record CALSBI010000014.1, on the reverse strand, counting down.
TTACGAAATCAGCAATTTTGCCCAACCGGGCCTGCGCAGCCGCCACAACAGCAGCTATTGGCAGGGGACGCCTTATTATGGTTTTGGTCCTTCGGCGCATAGCTACGATGGCAAGGGCCGCCGGTGGAATATCGCCAACAATGCTTTGTATATACAGGCACTGACCAACCGCACCATCCCATTTGAAGAGGAAATATTAACGCCTACCCAGCAGTTGAACGAATACATCATGATTGCCCTGCGTACCATGGAAGGGATTGACCTACAGCGGGTGGCGCAAACATTCGGTACAGCAAAGCAGCAGGCAATATTGCAAGCAGCCGAGCGCTATTGCAAGGAAGGCCAAGCCCTGTTATTGGGCAACCGCTTGGTATTAACCGATGCGGGCAAGTTATTGGCGGATGGAATTGCGGCGGATTTGTTTTTTTAAATACGATTTTTTTTGACACGGATTTTTTTACCACGGATTGAGAAGAAGATTGCACGAATTACACGGATTTTTTGGTTACGAGTTATTTTAGTTACGGGTTACGAGTTGATTTGGTTGCGGGTTTTGGCCTTCGGCGAATGTCCCTCCTGTCAACTGTCAACCGTCATCCGTCAACGATTCTCGGCCAACGACTAACGGTCAACGCCCTCGCCCTCCTGTCAACCGTCATCTGTCAACTGTCAACGATTCTGGGCCAACGACTAACGGTCAACGTGCCCCCTTCCTGTCAACTGTCATCCGTCAACCCTCCTTCCTCAGCTTACTTCCTCAATCTGATAAGCCTTATTGTTGATGCTGGCGATTTGCCCCGCTGCTAATCCCAACAATTGGGCACCTAGGGGTGATTGTGGCGAAAGCACTATTATATTGTTATTGTCTACTTTTTGTTTGCCCAATGGGATACCAATGAACAAAAACCCTTGGTCGGTAGCCACCAAGCTGCCCAAGGTAATACGGTTAAGCTGTGCCGTAATGTCAATATTTTGTAGGATTGTTTGTTGGGCCAATGCTTCGGCCAGTTGGCGATGGGTATTTTCCTGCTCAATATGCAGCATGGCCCTAGCGGTTTCGTACTTATCGCCGGCACTGCTTTTGGTTTCGTTGGAGGCGCTTTGCCGCAAATCGGCCAACTTCAACTGTAATAAATGGATCTGATCACCAATCACTTGTAGGCAATGTTGGTAGATGGTTTGTTTAAGCGTCATACAATCGCCCTGATAACTTTAACCAATAAGCAAATTGCGGTTCATCGCAAAATGGGTGCTTATGCAACAACCGGCACCGGGCAATCTACATAAGCTGCTACTTCGTTGCCATGCCTGGTTTTTAAATGTTGTACCAACGCATCGCAATTTTCTGGCGATACCCAGTATTCGTACACCGAAGCATAGGTGCAGCTTTGATAATAGGCCTGGTATACATTTACAGATTGTTGCAAACCGGGTTGTGTGTAAAAATCGGCATCGTTGCTTTCTTCGCCCACAAAAGCAAAAACCCTATTTAGGCCCTTGGGCACTTTAGGCTGATGGGGCCCATCGGCTACATAGCTGCCAAACTCCACCAATTTTACCATGTGCTCCGGAAAGTTTTCCGACCGCTTCTTTTTGGTAAAAGCGGGCAAATCTTCCTGTACGCCTTCATGCCATGATATGTATTTGTAACGTGCTTTGGGGCTGGCGTTCCGCTGTAAAGTGGTTTTTACATCGCTCCGTATGAAGCGGCCTGCAAAAAGTTCCCAATTGGCTGTAAAATCATCTTGCTCTAAAGCCGTAATAAAACCAATGAACTGTACCAGCGAATCTTTTTTCATGCCATTTTTTTTTGTGGTCAATGCGGGGCTGTACCGTATAAATGCAGCGGCGCTGTACCTGAATCGGGGTGTAAGGTACGCTTTATTAGCGAGCTTGGCCGGTTTTAATTTGCGCATTGTCAATTTAAAAGTGCACCTTTGGGTACTTTTATCAATATTTTAACATCGGGCCTTGCACTTTCCTTTCGTTTTGCCCACAACTCACGCATTCAATGTATTTACAAACTTGGAATAAGTATTTGCCTGTGATACGGATACTGCTTAAGCGTTCCATTGCTGGACCACAGCAAATGAGCCTTAACCGCATCGATTTTGAAACAGGTGGCAGCCGCACCCGTAAACTTACTTGTAGCTTCAATATACAATTGGAAAGGGGCCGCTTGGTTACCCTTAGCCAGTCGGTAACGGTTAAAAACCTGTTGGAAGTACTGCAGCAGGACGATGCTGTGGCGCAATTGATGCGACAAAACATGTATGAAATCAACCTTACCAATGCCTTTCAACTCACCATTACCAATATTACACCGGTGTTGGAAGAAGAAACACCCGAAGAGGCCGAGGTAACCGAAGGTGCCGTTGAAGCCATTGCTGTGGCGGAAGAGGATGCTGTGGAAGCGGAGTAAGTTGTTTTATTGTATATGGTACGTGGGGACACGTACCATGGCGCACGTACCATGGCGATTAGTGTTGCAGCCGTTTGCGCATGTATTTTACCAGCTCAACGGTTGTTAAGCAAAGCACCATAATAAGAATGGCCGTACTGCCAAAACTGGAGAATGATAGCGGCATAGCCACAAGATACGGCAAAGCCCATAAATAAAGAAGCAAAAAAGGCTGAATGGTAGGGTTTCCCTTGCCGCTCAGCCTTTTTGGTTATATGGTTACTGTTTATACGCTTTGTTGGCCCATTTGCATGGCAGCAATGGTGGCCCAAGCGGCCAAAGCCCCATTATAGCTGGTATAAAAACCAAAGTTATCGTATATCAATGATGACCATTCGTTGCGTACGGCATCGGGTATGGCAGCGCCAGCCTGCGTTTTGGATGGTACCACTGGGTCGCTCACATTGCGTACAAACGCATAGGCCACACCTTTTTCGCCAGCGGCGGCACCCAATACCGCATCGTCCATTTCCAGTATGCAATATTTCTCCGCATCACCGGGCTGTGCGATATAATAAAAATCGGTCGTAAGCAGGGGCTTGTCCTGGCAGTTGGCCACACCAGGCTGGTGCAGGTTTACTGGGTTCAGCGGCCGGTTTACCAAATCATCCAAGCCAATGCCCGTCATATCTACGGGGGGCTGTGATGTTGCCAGCTTGTGCTGCAGTTGTGCAAACAACAAATCGTAATGTGGCCAAGTGGCTACATTGCTCAATGGGTACAACAATTGTGCTTGCGTGGCTTCCATCAACCCAAAGGAAGGGAACCACTGCGTACAACTAAAGGTTTGGTTGTTGAGTGGCGAACTGGCATTGTTGCTGTTGGTCATGTACAAATGTCCACTGTTGGTAACCACAGTATTGCCCAGCAGGTCGGCCTCGCCCACGCCACCGGCCGTACCAATGGAGTACAGGTAGCGGGCACCCGTATCGGCCAATATTGCATTGGTCATGGCCAATAAACCATTCAAGTAAGGGTCGTAGGCCAAATGTGCATTGGCTTTAAACAGCAGCACTTTGATGGGCTGGCCCGATTGCCCGGTTATTTGCACCATGCGGTAATAGCCCCACAGGTGATAATCGGTGCCACTGGTGGGCGCTGGTGGTGCGCCCTTGGCATATTGCTTCCAATCGGTTTGCCAAGCCGTATCCTTATCGGTACGGGGCTGGCCACTGTTGCAAAATACATGGTCAAAAGCCGACCATTCCGCATTGGTCCAGGTAATTACTACCATATCGGCAGCAGGCAAGGGAGCCTCGGGCCCTTGATAATCGAAAGGCAATACAAGCGGGGCCGATTGGCCAATCCTTTTCCAATCCACTACCGGCAATGGCGGCATCTGCGGTCCTTGGTCTGGGGCACGTTTATCCGTTAATCTAGACATTGATTTTATTTTAAAGGGCATCCCTGTTATATTTTTAAAACAGGAATGCCCTTGGGTTAATTATATATTCCTACGGCCCAATTGGAACACTTTGCGTTTCTCCAATGGAACGGCTTTTTTGTCCGGCGCAGCTTTTAACTTGGGTTTGCCATTGGTGTACTGCGTGTAAAACAATCCACCCTGTGCACCTTGCCATGTTTCGAAGTTTTGTATCGCTTCGGCCATTTGCAAGCAGAAGTCGGTACTTTGATAGGGCGGGCCATCGAATGGAGTGCCGCATTTAACATTGCTGAACCACCGCATCCAGCCGGGGCTGCCGATAGGGTTGGCGGCCAAGGTATCCGCATCAAACAAGGGGCTCATGGGCGAACCTTGGGGATACTCTGCAGTAGAGTGGCAACTGTAGCAAGAGCTCTGTGGATTATCCACCGGACCATTCAGCCTGCCGTTCCAGCCCAAGTGCGTTGGGGGCAGTTCGGTAGTGTCGGGGTTGATGATGGTTTCCAACAGCTTGGTATTGATGATGGTGGTTTTGGGTTTTGGGTTCGATTGGTTGGTATTATTTTCAGGATCTTGGCCCCACATAATACCCACAGGCACTAGGTTTTCCCACTTATTGGCCTTGTTCATTTTACCATTGTACTGGAAATTGCCAAATACCCAGCCGTTGGGCGCCCTATCGTCACGCACCATAATATCCATTTGAATCAAAGCCACTTTAATGGGCTTATGCTCATCCTTGGCAAAATCGTAAGTGGCATAAGCATCCCACCATTGTCCATTTTGTAAAAAAGGGATTTGTTTTTCGGCAATATCCTGCGGTATGGATACAAACAATATTTTAAACAACACGGCACCGTTTTTAAAGCCGCTGCCCATGGCTTGGGGGTTGGGGTGGTCGTGGTCTTTCCATACCTCGCCAATTTTATGGCCCGCTACATCGTTAAAAAATCCTACTGCCCAAGCACCGCCGGTGGCAAAGCTTTGGGTAGCGGCCAACTGATAGGGTTGCACAGGCGCTTCTTTGGTAAGGCCATGAAAGCCCTCCCTGCCATTGCTGCTGTAATGCTGCCAAGGCATGTGGTACCACTTGCGCACCTTGTTGTCTTCTACCCTAAAGTCAACATCGGTATTGCCTGCAAAACAATATTGCTGCACTTGCATGAGGTACTTGCGCCAATCTTTTTTAAAGTCGGTTTGAAAAAAATCGGGTAGTGGTTGATCGGGTACTTTTTCGGGATAATCTTGGCTGAGGCGGAAAACCCGTATGCCAAGGCTGTCGGCTTGAGCGGGGGGCAGCATAAAGCCAAAATCGGGGAAGGGCGCTTTGGCCGCACTGTCTGCGTTGCCACGCCCGCCACTGGTGGTATTGCCGTCGTTGGGGCTACTACCTTTGTCTGTGCAGGAAAACTGAAAAGCCAATAAAGTGGCTGTAACCGCCATAGCGGCAATGATGAATGTTCTTTTCATTGAAAAGTTTGGTTTAAATGGTTTAAACAGATTTGGTTGATTTGTTTGTCGTCAATATGATTGCTTCAAATACTTTGTGCGGTAAGTGTAACTGCACATTGGCGTTGATGGAAGCCGGTTAGCGAAAAAGCTAAGCAGTCGGCATTTGCAAGGATATTGACCTCACAAAAGTAGAAGGCCCAAGAGTATATACTAGCGTATTAATACCCCATTTTATGGACAGGTATTTATACGTTATTGGTTTTGGTAATATAATAGATAGGTGTGAGGTTGCGGATGTTATTGAAAGAAAGGAAAGGCTGCTGGGCTCAATCAAAACATTTTGGTAGCGGTAGTTAGGCATAAGGGTTGTTAATACCAGATACAACAATAATCACTATACAACGGGCGCAATAAATACGAAAGATATATTTTCTACAGGGAGATTTTGCCAGACAATTGTTTGGGTAAGCCTACTTTTGATAACAGATCTTTGGCATCTTCGGCTTTTTTAACAAAGAAAGGATGTTGGTCGTATTGCGGCATGTTCTTATTTACCGTCACTTTTCCCTTTATCCCTTTTACTGTACTAAGGGTATTATTTCGGTTTTTAGTAGCCATATATGCAAATTTAAGTTTTTTTTGTTATCAAATAACGTATTGGCAGTTTACTGAACTTTATCAGGATTGGAGGTCTTTCTTTTGCCAAAAAAAGCGGTATAGTTTTGGCCAATGACAAAAGGCTTCCATTTATCATTTACAAGGCCAAACACATCAAAAGCGATACTTATTTTATCCCAATACTTACCAATACCCATTTGATAGCGCCTTGTTCTAGAAGATGTGGAACCTTGAATGAGGATAGTAAAGTTTGGATGCATTGTAGTAAACTCGTTAATAATGCTGGCCAGTGTAGCTAGGATTTTTTCATCGTCTCCGTTGTTACTTGTTATAGTATCATTGATTTTCCCTGTTTTCTCATCTAAGTCACCAAATCCAAAATTGAAAATAGCGGGCCCTACTTTTGAAAAGTTCGCTACCTTTTTGATGACCCCTCTGGGACCACTGCTTTCGAATTCATAATCCAAAAACGTTTCATTGGTTGTATAGGGATAACTACTAAGATTTAACATATGGTACGATTAAATAAAATGCCATCTCTTTAGCGGAGATTGCCAATACGGAATTACAAAATAATTACTTTTTTATAAATTAAAAAAAAATTATCGCAAGGCGATGTAGCTATTTTCGTTTATCTCAATTCCACCTATCCGCAAACGCTTTTGCCAAATCATCCCGATAACGATCGGGCACGCCACCATTTAACATACAGCCCTCCGTACAACTGGGAAAGATGTCTTCAAACGTGCGCACTTCGTTCATGAATACCCTGCGGTAGATATGGCTGCGGGTGAGTTGGGCCGGGTTGTCGATGCCCGCAGCGCCGATCAGTTCCATAAACGTACGAACCGTATCCTCGTGATAGTTGAATATCCTTTTGGCCTTGTCTTCCACCACCAAGCCCTTGGCAAAAGCGGGGTCCTGCGTGGCCACACCGGTAGGACATTTATTGGTATTGCATACCAGTGCCTGTATGCAACCCAGCGCCATCATCATGGCCCTGGCACTGTTGCAGGCATCGGCACCCAAGGCCATAGCACGCACCAAGTGAAAACCGCTGAGTATCTTACCCGAAGCAATCAATTTGATGTGTTGCCTGATGCCAAAGCCCACCAGCATGTTTTGTACAAAAGCCAATCCATCCATTAGCGGGGCACCCACATAATTGCTGAACTCCTGTGGGGCAGCGCCGGTACCGCCCTCGCCACCATCCACGGTAATAAAGTCGGGGAATATCTGTAACTCCACCATGGCTTTGCAAATACCAATGAATTCGTTTTTGCGGCCCACGCAGAGTTTAAAGCCCACTGGTTTGCCATCACTCTGCTCCCGCAACAATTGTATAAATTGTATCAATCCCTTGGGCGAATCAAAAGCACTGTGAAAAGGTGGAGAGTCCACCGTGGTATATGGTTCTACCAATCGGATGGCCGCAATCTCCGGCGTGTTTTTAGCGGCCGGTAAAATACCGCCATGGCCGGGCTTGGCACCCTGCGATAGTTTCAGTTCAATCATTTTTACTTCGGGACGCAGGGCGTTTTGGCGATAGGCTGCGGCATCAAACTGGCCCGACTTGTTCCTTGCACCAAAATAACCCGTGCCTACTTGCCAAATAATATCGCCACCCATTTTGAGGTGGTAGGGGCTGATGCCACCCTCGCCGGTATTGTGTGCAAAGCCGCCCTGCTTGGCACCGCCGTTCAGCGCCATAATGGCATTGGGACTCAAGGAGCCAAAGCTCATGGCGCTAACGTTCAGCACACTCAGTTGGTAAGGCTGTTTGCAAGTTGCATTGCCTACGGTAATCCTGGGGTGGTGGTGCAGTTTTTTAAAATCCTTGGGGGCAATGCTATGGCTCATCCATTCGTAGCCTTCGGCATATACATCCAGTTGGGTGCCAAAGGGCATGGTATCGGTTTCCTGCTTGGCCCGTTGGTAAATGGTGCTCCTGTCTAAGCGGTTAAAGGGGCGGCCATCAATATCGCTCTCAATAAAATATTGGTACAGCTTGGGGCGCAGGGCTTCCATCAGCCAGCGCATGCGGCCAAAAAAAGGAAAGTTGCGCATGAGCGAATGTTTGGTTTGCAACATGTCGTACAACCCGATGAGGATGGGTATGGCCAATACGCCGAGGAAATACCAAAAGCCCGACCAAATGAAAAGTGCGGCTGCCGCTAATGCGGCCATGCTTACAATGCTGAAAATGATGAACGCTTTTCTCATGGGATAAAAGTAAGGAATTTTGAATGTTGAGTGACGAGTGGGGGGATGCTGGGGTCTGGATACTAGATACTGGAGGCTGGATAAGCCGATTACCCATTGTTGATTACATATTACTCACTATCAAACCCTTCTGCCATCAGCTTATCAGCAAATTAGCACAGCAGCATATTAATTTTCGCTGTTCGCCGGAGTCTATTTAATACATAGTAATGCCGCTCCTCGCTATCATTAAGACCGTCAAAGTATAAAAGCGCTGCTGTTCCAAGTTTACAACAACAAGTGTTCGAAACCTTTTCCTACTGTTCATTAATCCCGAAGGGATGCCATTATTATAGCATGATTTGGGCAGAAAATTCAACCAAGTGAAACCCCGAAGGGGTGGCATTATTATGTATTTAAAACGTTTCGAACAGTTATGGTTTGCAACTCGGGACTGCCTCAACCATAAAAGAGCTACTATTGTTTTTAACTACTCCAATCCATACATCTTCTTTGTCACAACGAATGCCCAATTCACTAAGCCAATATTAAACGTTTAATTTTAGCCATCTGCTTGGTCGTGTTTTATAAAATACTTTATTTTGCTTTATCCATTTAATAAAGGTATCCGTGGCTTTAATATAACCAAACACTAGTACCCCACAGTGGCAGTTGCAACAACGAACTACCTGCCAATCCAATAAATGGTATCATTAAAATGTAATAACAATGGCTAAAAGTAAAGTTATCCATGTAAAAGGTATTGGCATTGCCACCCTTCAACATAATGGGGAAGATTATATTTCCCTTACGGATATTGCAAAATCAAAGAATGCTGCCGAACCTTTTTCGGTAATTAACAATTGGCTGCGCAGCCGTAGCACAATTGAATTTGTCGGCTTGTGGGAACAGCTATTTAACCCGGATTTTAAACCTCTCGAATTCGAGAGGTTTAAAATGGAAGCCGGGAGCAATTACTTTGTACTCTCGCCCCAACGGTGGATTGAAAGTACTGGGGCCATTGGCATTACTTCAAAATCAGGCAGGTACGGGGGCACTTTTGCCCATAAGGATATTGCGTTTGAGTTTGCCTCTTGGATTTCATCTGAGTTTAAGTTGTATCTTATAGTGGAGTTCCAACGTCTGAAAGCAGAAGAGAACAACCGTCTGCAACTGGGCTGGAGCATACAACGCACTTTGGCCAAGGTAAATTATCGCATCCATACCGATGCGATAAAAGAAAACCTCATTCCGCAACTGCTTACCAAGCAGGATGCTGCCGCTGTATATGCCAGCGAGGCCGACCTGCTGAATATGGCCCTCTTTGGCAAAACTGCTGCGCAATGGCGGCAAGCCAACCCTAGTGCAGAGGGCAATATACGTGACCATGCCACCATTGAGCAATTAGTGGTACTGAGTAATATGGAAAGCATTAATGCACTGCTCATTAACCAAGGACTGCCTGCTGGGGAGCGGTTGCTGCAATTGAATGGGGTGGCCATTGCGCAAATGCGCTCGTTGGTAAATAGTGAGGGGATAAAAAAGCTGAAGATGTGATGGGTGCTTTTAGTTAAAAGCACCCATATATGTCACCCACCCAATATGGGGTTACGGACAAACCTTTTTAATTGCCTGCCTATCTATAAAACGTCACAAAAAAACCGCCCTTTTTTAAAAAGGCGGTGGGGTTTTTGTATGGGTATCAACAGCCCAATACTTTATGGCATCACTGTTTTATGGTGCTTCAAAATAATAGACATAGCTATCTGCTCCTATATTATTTTTCAACCATAATTCTTTAGAGGCGAGCCGCTGGATATTGTACAAAGTGGTATTGCTGTTGATGGTGATGTTTACATCTTCTTCATCATTTAAAAATGACCAAGTGCCATCGCTTACCGTTCTTACGGGGAAACCAAAAATGGAGCCTTCCACGGTTTGCTTCAACGTACCTTCGCTAAACGTATTGTAAATATAGGTGGTGCCCGAAAGGCTTTGTGCCACGCCATTTTTTTCATACTTGATCAAGGTCCAGGTATTGGTAAACCTTGCCTTACGGGTAATCAACGAAACAATCGGATCGTCGGAACCCTTTTTACAAGAAGGTAATGCTGTTAACACCACTGCAGCCAATGCTGCATACAGCATATAAAACGTAACTCTTTTCATTTAATCTTTTGTTTTACTATCGCCATAAAAGCAATATGAAATGCAAAGTTGGCATTTGTGTGTTGGTAATTGTTACACAATTGGGCGTAATACTTGTAAGTTTCTTACATAGTTGACAGGTTCGTTGGCCGTGGTTCGTTGACCGTTGACCGTTGGCCGGAAAAGTTGACAGTCGACAGTGTGACGGTTGGCAGGAGTGGCGTTGGCCGGAAAACCCGTAACTAAAACAACAGCGAGGTAAACTCGCCGCTTGCGGCCCGTAACTAAATCAACCCGTAACCAAAACAACCCGCAACTATCCATTATCAATTATCACTAGCGTTTTGATATAACTAAAAGATTTTCAATTGTTTATGTTTTAGTTCTTTGAAATATTGTTTTTGAGTTTGCTCAAATAGTTGATTTATGGGCATTTTTTCAAAAATAGAGATGCTCAAAATCTGTATGATTTCGTAAAGG
>CALSBI010000013.1:0-194983 GCA_943373145.1 Chitinophaga pinensis | reverse complement strand
GTACCGTAAGCCATGGCAGCGATGGCCTGCACACCCCCCACTTTAAATACGTTGGTGATACCCAGCAATTGGGCCACATATAATATTACGGGATTTACCTGCCCATCGGCTTGGCAGGGCGTACACACCACAATTTGTTTACAGCCAGCCAACTGCGCCGGTATGGCCAACATCAGCAAGGTTGAAAATAAAGGGGCCGTACCTCCGGGGATATAGAGCCCTACTTTTTGTATGGCGATGGATTGACGCCAGCACTGTACACCGGGCATGGTTTCCACCACCTGCTTGGGCTCCCGTTGTGCCGCATGAAAAGCCGTGATGTTTTGCCGGGCCGTTGCAATGGCCGTTTTCAGTTCCTCGCTTACAAGTGCTTCGGCGGCTTGCATTTCGGCTGGGCTCACCCGTAAGTCAGTAAGCGTGGCCCCATCAAACTGGGCGGCATATTTTTTAACTGCCGCATCGCCACCGGCTTTTACGTCGGCCAAGATGGCACCCACCGAAGCTTCCAAAGCCGTGGTATCCAGCACCGGGCGTTGCAGCAGTTGGGGCCATTCATTTTTAGCGGGGTTGATTGTTGTTGTTGTCATTACCGTTTATTGTATCAATGTCGTATAATAATGTCACCCCTGCCTACATGCCTTCGGCAGGCAGGCCTTCGGGGTTTTGCCGCATGCGGCTTCATTCATTCCGTTCTATAATAATATCATCCCTTCGGGATTTTGAGCCGCTTCGCTAAACCGCTTTCACTACTCAAATCATTTTTTCAATGGGTACTACCAAAATACCCTGCGCTTCGTGTGCCTGCAATTTTTCTATCACTTCCCAAAAATCGTTTTCGGCCACCACGCTTTGTACACTGCTCCACCCTTCTGTGGCCAGTGGCACAATGGTAGGACTTTTGGCACCGGGCAAAATGCGGGCAATATTTTCCAATTGGTGGTTGGGCGCATTGAGCAGTATGTACTTAACGCTCTTGGCTTTTTTTACCGCATTGATTCGTAGCAAGAGCCGATCCAAAATGGCCTGCTTTTCACTGTCCAAGCCCTTGCTGGCGGCCAGTACGGCTTCCGACTGCAATACCACTTCCACTTCCTTTAACCCATTGGTAAAGAGGGTGCTGCCGCTGCTCACCAAATCGCAGATGGCATCTGCCAATCCAATGCCGGGGGCAATTTCCACCGAACCACTGATTTCGTGTATCTCAGCATTGATGGACTGCTCATCCAAATACTTTTGTAACAGGTGGGCATAGGTGGTGGCTATCTTCAACCCGTTCAAATCGGACACTCCATTGTAGGGCATGCCCTTGGGCACCGCAATGCTGAGGCGGCAGCGGCCAAAGCCGAGTCGGTACACTTGATCCACATCCTTGTTCTTTTCCAGCAACACGTTTTCGCCCACAATACCTACATCGGCCACTTTATCGTGGATGTACTGGGGGATATCATCGTCACGCAAAAAGAACACTTCCAAAGGAAAGTTGAAGGCCGTAGCCTTGAGTTGCTTGTTGCCATTGTTTAACTCAATACCGCACTCTTTGAGTAATTTGATAGAATCTTCGTGCAGCCTGCCCGATTTTTGTATCGCTATTTTTAACATCGTCTTTTTGTTTAACCGTATAAAAACAAAAAGGGCTTACCAGAAAGTAAGCCCTTTTGAAAGAATGTATTAGATACATACAAATCAGGATAGCTTACCTTCCGGCAAGATATGGTGATGATGTATGTGTGTGAATTGCTTCATTGTTGATGCAAAATAAGGGCGCAATATTTATATGACCAAATATATTTAGAACTGTTCAATGCCAATGCCCAAACCCGGTGCATCCGAATAAACAATCTTGCCAAAATCGAAGCCAAGGCCGGTGGCAACATCGTCCGCCAACAACAGCGGGCCGTCCATATCCACATAATCCAACAAGGGCGCCAATTGGGCGATGGCCGCCGAACCCACCGAGCTTTCGTTCATACAGCCCACCATCACTTTCATATCCAGTTGCCTCGCACGGGCAATCATGCGGCGGGCCGGGGTGATACCGCTGCACTTGGTCAGCTTGATATTGATACCGTGAAAATGGTCCTTGCATTTGTCCACATCCGCTTCCACCACACAGGCTTCATCGGCCACCAGCGGCAAGGGCGATTGTGCATACAAGGTCTTCATCCCTTCCCAATCGTCTTTGGCCAGGGGTTGCTCCACTAGCTCTACCCCCAAGGCGTGTAGTTGGGGTATCTTGGCGAGGGCTTCCTCCAGCGTCCAACCGGCATTGGCATCCACCCTTATGGCCGCATCCGTATGCCGCCGCAGGGCCGCCACCATTTCCACATCGCCGGGCACCCCCACTTTTACCTTATAAATGGGCCAAGGCAGTTCCTGCATTTTGGCCACCATTTTATCGATGCTGTCGATGCCGATGGTAAAGTCGGTCAGTGGGGCCTTGGCCGTATCCAGTCCCCAGAGTTGGTGCAGGGGCTTGCGGCGCAGTTTGCCAAAAATGTCCCAGCCGGCCATATCCAGGGCACAGACCAAAAAATTGTTTTTGGGAAATAGGTGGTGCAGATAATGCCAATACCGTTCGGGATCGGTAAAACTGAACTTTTCCACAAACATCTTTTTGGCTTCCAAATCGGCCACCATTTGCTCCACGGGGATATTGTAGTAGGCAATGGCCGGGGCCTCCCCGTAACCTTTGATGCCCATATAATCCAACTCCACCAACAAAGCAGGCTGATGGGTTTTGGTTCCCTTGCTGATGGTGAAGGGATGTTTGAAGGGCAGGTTAATTATTTTGTATTTTACTTGCAAATTATTGATTATTAGTTATTTATTAGTTGTTAGCTTTTATTTTAAACAAACATTCCGCCATTTAGTCAGCTATCCATTTTTTATATTTATCAAATCCACATAATAATTTAATAATCAATCAATTAATAATTATCAGCAGGAATATCCAACCCACTCCACTTGCCCTTTACCACTGGCCCTTCCATACGGTACAAGGTGGGGTTGCAACGAGCGGCCGTTTTTAATACCACCGCATCGCAAGTGAGTACGGGTATATTGAGGGCGGTGCCATTGTCCGTCAATTTGCCAAACCGCTCGGCCACTTTGCGGGGCTGCGAGGTAACGATATAGAAGGGTATTTTTTGCTGCAAGAGCTGCTTGGCCATGGCAAAATCCGCCTCTCCATTCACGCTGTAGGTTTCCATATCCTTGATAAAGAGCAGGTAATATTTGCCCGATTGGCCCAATATGGCATCCGTGGTATCGGTACCCGCTGGAGTGGTAAGCATTAAATCGCTAATCACCGGTACATTGTTTTTGCCCTTGGACACCAGCACCTGTTTACGGTCTACAAACTCCCAAGTGCTGTCGGGCAAATTCTTCATGTCAAACTCCTTCTTCTCCCCGCCCTTGCTATATACAAACATATAGTCGTACTTATCCGGCACCGCATCGGCTGGCATTTTGCGCAGCTCGGCAATATTGTTGCCTTTTTTGTAAGGCAGACAGTCCACCAACGGCAGGTGCTTCAGTACCCACCACTGCAGCAGCAAGGCCAAAATGATACCCGCCAGCACTACCCCACCGTTGGCCATTTTGCCCAAAAGCGGTTTGATATGCTTGTGGCCGATAACGAGCAGTAGGATCAGCAGCAGCAATATAATATCCTTGGTAAAGGTTTGTATCGGCGTCAAAGGAATGCAATCGCCAAAGCAGCCACAGGCCTTTATTTTACCGCTGAACAGTACATAACTGGTCAAAAACGTAAAGAACAGTGTGAGCAGCAATAGCAACCGGGTGGTGAGTTTGCTGCTGAAGCCCATCAGCAGGGCCAGTCCCAAGGCTATTTCCAAGGTAATCATGAAAATGGAGAAGCCCTTGGCGTATTGGTCCAGCCAATGCATCAGGCTCTTTAAAAAGCCACTTTCGGCCCATTTTTCAAAAAATTCCTGCATTTTGTAGGCCAGCCCCAAGGGGTCGATGGCTTTTACCAAACCGGAAAAAATGTACAAGGCGCCCACCAATACACGGGCCATGTTGACTGCTAATTTCATATCAATGCTTTTCTTCTTTTATTAAAATCAATGCAAAAACTGCATAGTTGAGTATATCGTAGTAATTGGCATCAATGCCCTCGCTGATCAGGGTTTTACCTTTGTTGGTAATAATCTGCTTGATGCGCAATAGCTTGTTCAACATCAGGTCCACAAAACTCTCCTGGCTCATTTCCCGCCAGGCCTCGCCATAGTCGTGGTTTTTATCGCCCATCAGCGCCTTGGCACGGGCCGCTTTATCGTTGTAAAAGGCGGTTACCTGCTCCAAGCTCAGGTCGGCGGTGTCGGCAGGAGACAAATCCAACTGTATCAAACCAATGATGGCATAATTGACAATGCCCCTGAACTCACTGGCCACATCGTCGCCAATCCGTTGCTCGCCCTTTTCTTGGATGGTGCGGATGCGCTTGGCCTTGATGTAGATTTGATCTACCACCGAAATGGTGCGGTACACCCGCCAAGAGCTGCCATAATCGGCTGTTTTATTGAGAAAAATATCTTTACAGCCCTTGATGGCTTCGTCGTATTGTGTGTCGGTTTGGTTCATTGTTGCTTTCGCTTCCTGGTTATTGATTATTTATTATTTGATTACTCATTATTGGCTGTCCGAAGGCCACTACCTACTGCGTGGCATAATTCGTCATTCGTCATTTGGCGCAGGGCGCCACCGAGCCTAAGGCACGGCATCATTCATCATTCATCATTCGTCATTCATTATTATTATTGTTCAAATATAAAAGCAAAAACTGTAAACTTGCAGAACCGACCATGAATTGTGGACGGTAAACCAAACAAAGCATGTTTACAATCAATTGCAGGGGCAGGTTGGTGGCGTTGGATAGGCCACAGGTGATGGGCATCATCAATGTAACGCCCGACTCTTTTTATCAGGGGCATTTGGCCGATGGGCCGGAGGGTATATTGGCCATGGCGCGGCAGATGGTGGCGGATGGGGCCACGTTTTTGGATATTGGCGGACAGAGTACCCGTCCCGGCAGTGAGCGGGTGGGTGCGGCGGAAGAGCTGGCCCGGGTGATGCCGGTGATTGAACTGCTGCACCGGGAACTGCCCCAAGCGGTTTTATCCATTGATACCTACCACGCCACCGTAGCACAAGCGGCCGTGGAAGCTGGTGCGGCCATGGTAAACGATATCAGCGGGGGTTTGATGGATGCGGCCATGCTTTCTACGGTGGGGGCGCTGCGGGTTCCTTACGTATGCATGCATATGCAGGGCCGACCGGAAACCATGCAGCAAAATCCGGCTTATGATGATGTGGTGACGGAAGTGTTGGATTATTTTATAGAGCGCTTGGCCGCCTGCCGCCAAGCGGGTATTGTGGATGTGGTGATTGACCCCGGCTTTGGCTTTGGCAAAACGCAGCCCCATAATTTTGCCCTGCTGAAAAACCTTGCTGCTTTTAACATGCTGCAATGCCCCGTACTGGTGGGCCTTTCCCGCAAAAGCATGATTTGCAAAACCTTGGGCGTAAAACCCGCCGATGCCCTCAATGGCACCACGGCCCTGCACATGCTGGCCCTGCAAAATGGGGCGCATATCTTGCGGGTGCATGATGTGAAGGAGGCGGTGGAAGTGGGGAAGCTTTGGGGGGAGGTAGTGAAGAGTTAATAGTGAATAATGAATAGTTAATAGTGGCAGTCCATGGACGATGGACGATGGACCATGGACTGCCATTATACTACCCTACCCCGCTTACGCATGGTACTGCGCACCTACGGCCATGTGCAGGTTGTTGCAGAGAGCCCAAATATTCATTCCTTCATTCACTGAAAAGAATACCGACTGCGGTTCTATCGGCAAATTGCGTGGTTCGGGGTTGCCGGAATTGCAATCGCAGTAATGGGTATTTACGGCGTAGCGTAAGAGGTTGACCACATCATTGTAGCGGCTGAGCGGATAATACAGCTTTACCAATCCACCATCGATCCTGTTTTGTTGCCCAGCAGGGATGGTAGCCCCTTCGTAAGTGAAAACGATGGTACCTACTTGTTGGTACTGCGCATCAAAACAGTTGATGTATGCCGCTTCCCAAGGGTTGCTGCTGGCGCTGTAATAAAAGCAGGTGTACTGGCAAAAGTAAAATAGCTGTGTTTCGTCTTTTGATGTTTGCATGTTATTCGTTTTATGGTGAACAACAAAGCTATCCTTACCGTGCTTATCCCGCAATGGGTTAAAGACGGATTTGATATGGTCTTTACACGAATACTTTTAAAAATCCCTTTTGCAGCGGGTGCAGTGTTGGGTTGGGTTGCAATAAGCATCTACAACACAGTCGCCATTGTAATATTTGCCATCATTGGGTAAATGGCCGTTTTTATCATAGATAGGTAGGCCAAAGACAATCTCCAGTACCTTGTCCTGCTGCTTACATACAGGGCAAAACAATTGATCTTTCGTTTTATCGTAAGGGCAGGTAACCATCAGGTTGAAAATCTTACGGTAGTCGGTTTTGGCACTAAGCGTTATATTGGAATCGATGGCTTCCCGCACACCATAACCACCCCCAAATTTTGCCAAGGGCGGCATGTTGTAAGTGGCCACAACCGTGTAAAGTCCCGGCGCAAACCCTTTGAAGATAACTTCTCCCAAAGAATCGCTCATTTGCTTTTGCACAATGGGATAGTTATAAAATAACCAAGTACAAGTATTTACCGTATCTAAAGTATGCTGGGGATACGCCAAATATACTTGTGCCCCTTTCAACGGCTTTTGGGTATCGGTATCCAATAGCTGGATGCGGAGGGTTTGGGCTTGCGCACCTAAATAGGCCCAATATAGGAATGATATGATAGATAAGATTTGCTTCACTACCGAGTTACTGTTAATGGATAATTATGCATTGGTATCACAACACATTTAAGCTTCCAACTGCTGCTGCATCAAATCGCCTAATTGCTCAATATGCTCCCTTTTGGCCAAAACTTGTAACCATTGGGGTGGTATAGATTGATAGCCGTACAAAAGCCCAGCCAGACCGCCCGTTACCGCACCGGTAGTATCTGTATCCAAACCTAAGTTCACAGCCTTTAAGGTGGCGGCAGCATAGTTATCAGTAGTTAATATGCACCAAATACTAGCTTCTAGTGTATGCAACACATAACCGCTACTGAAAATTTCCTCCTCTTCCAATTCGTAGATACTGCCTTGCAACAACCGATGATAAAGATCGATTTCGGTGGGATTGATTGACTGACTGCTTAAAAAATTGGTTACAGTTGTTTGCAATTGCTTGTACGCATCCAATTTATCTACTTTTTGTAACAACAAACGAGCAAACTCCAAATAATAAAAACAGGCTATTACTGAACGGATATGTCCATGCGTAACACTGGATACCTCTTTCGCAATTAGATAACGTTCTGCTAAAGGCTTGTCTTTGATCAATAATACAAGGGGCAAAATACGCATCAACGATCCATTGCCATTATCGGATATGTCAAAACCGCCCGACAAGTCGGGGCGGGTACCTCTTTCAATTCTTCGAATGGCTTGACTAGTAGCAATGCCAACATCAAATACGGTTCCATGTGCCGACCAATAACCATCATTGAGCCAAGCCACAAATTTATTGGCCATCGCTTGCAAAGTAAAAGGCCCTGTAAGTGCCGCTGCCAAACAAAAAGCCAAGGAACTATCATCGGAAAAGGTGCCAGCAGGCTGGTGATGCGTTCCATAGGCCCGCATATCCTTAACAGGGTTGCTACGGATGCTTTCCCTATCCATAAACTCCACAGGTACGCCCAATGCATCTCCAATTGCCAGTCCTAGTAAAATATCTTTACCGATTGTCCTTTTATTCATAGTTCTTTAGATTATGTAACAATGCTTTATCTCCCACCCAATTTCACCTAAGCCTCCACTTTTTGTACCGGGGTTGAAACCTCAGCCAATTGATCACTTTCAACTTTCAATTCTCCATTATCCACTATCCACTATCAACTAATCTTCGCCGAAGTCATACTCAAACTGCCCGCCACCAACTTATCATTGAACAAACTCAATGCTTCGCCTTTTTGTTGTAGCCCCAAAGTATAAAGCAGGGGCAGATAATGATCCGGCGTGGGTATAGCCAGTTGATAGGCCTTGGTTTGTTGACGATAATCAATCAAGGGTTGGTAATTGCCCGATTGCAAATATCCATTGATGCCCGCATGGGCTTCCACCGCCCAATCGAACCCATAATTGTCTTTGTGGAAATTTTGAAAATCTACCAAGCCCAGGTTATGGATGATATTGCCGCTGCCGATGATGAGGATGCCCTTGTTGCGCAGCGCAGCCAATTGTTTAGCCAAATCGTAATGGTATTGCGCAGGCTGTGTATAGTCGATGCTCAACTGTATCACCGGCACATCGGCCTTGGGGTATAGGTGCATGAGCACCGTCCAAGCCCCATGATCCAATCCCCATTTTTGGTCAAGCTCTACCGCCGTGGGCAGTAACAGTTCCTTGGTTTCGGCCGCTAATACAGGGTTGCCCTTGGCGGGATATTTTACTTCGTATAATGCCTTCGGAAAGCCGCCGAAATCGTAAATGGTGGGCGGCATTTCCATCGCCGTAACCTTGGTGCCCTTGGTATACCAATGCGCCGATATGCAAAGGATGGCCTTGGGCCGGGGCAGTGTTTTGGCGATATTTCTAAAGCCCTGTACAAATTCGTTTTCTTCAATGGCGTTCATGGGGCTGCCATGGCCCAAAAAAAGTACGGGCATCCGCTCGGTAGCACCCAGCGACTGACCCATTTTGTAAAGCCCTTGTAAATCCGTCATACCTAATGCGAGGGGCGTAAGACCCATTAATTTGATAAATGATTTGCGCTGCATAAAGGGTATAAAGGTAACCCAATTTTTGCAGTGCGATACGATGGCCCAATCCGGGCGCATTACAAATTCCTTATTCTACACTCATCATTCGTCATTCATCACTCGTAATTCCCCATTCCCAATTCCCAATCCCCAATTCCATCATTCCCCATTCATCACTCGTACTGACGTGGTAATGACGTACCCTCCTCCACTGCCAACCATGCACAAAGCTCACCGCTGACGTACTTTTGATGTAGCCTTTTTCTTGGCAAGGCAGGGCTATTGAGCGGATATTGCTAACGGATAAAATGCCCACGATTGCCCCTGCCAGTATTCGATTGGTTTATAACATGTCACCAATTAAATACAGATATATGAAAAAATGGATCAACGCCCCCACGATGCTGCTTGCACTGCTACTGCTGTTGGGAACTTTGCCCACTCAAGCGCAAACGCCGGTTTGGCAAGATGAATTTAACACCGCCACCATCAACCCCGACAATTGGACCTACGACTTTGGCGATGGCTGCGAACGCAACCTTTGCGGATGGGGCAACAACGAATTGCAATATTACACCAGCAGGCCCGAAAATGCCCGCATTGTAAATGGCAACCTCGTTATCGAAGCCCGGCGGGAAACCTTTCTCACCCGTGGCTTTACCTCGGCCCGTTTAAAAACCGAAGGCCGGGTACACATACGGTACGGCACTTTGGAGGCCCGTATCAAAATGCCCAACTTGGCCAATGGACTTTGGCCGGCCCTGTGGATGCTGGGCACCAGTGGCGCTTGGCCCGCTAATGGCGAAATTGATATTGCCGAACTGGGTATCGCTGCAGCAGTAGCCAATGGCACCGCTAACCGCTCCGTGGGTGCCGCCGTACATTGGAGCTACAATGGCTCGCAAGCCGATTATGGCCTCAGCTACCTCAGCAGCATGAACCTGAGCGCCGATTATCATTTGTACAAAATGACTTGGGACCCCAGCTTTATCCGTATTTACATCGACAATGTAGAGTTCTTTGTGTTCGACATTTCCAACATTGCGGCCAACTCGTTGGAGGAAATGCACATCCCGCATTTTTTAATACTCAACTTGGCGGTGGGCGGCAACTACACCGGCATTCTGAATGCAGCAGGCATCACCGCTCCCCTGCCCGGCCAAATGTTGGTGGATTATATCCGATTGTATCAGCCCAGCCCTGGCAGTCAGTTGTACTTGGGTAAAAACTTTGCAAAAGTTGGCACCTATGGCGTGTTTACCGAAACGGCAGCCGTAAACGATCGGTTGGTGTATGGTACCGATGCCAATTTGTTTTTGTGGAACAACCTCACGGCCATTGCCGGTGCCGCTGCTTACGAAGGCAGTCAGGTATGGGCTTTGCGGGCCAATGCGGGTAGTTGGTTTGGCATGGGCGTGGCGCATGATTATAAAAACCTGAGTGCTTTTGCAACCAACGGTTACCTGCGGTTTTACATGAAAACCAGTTCGGCCCATCCGTTCCGCATCGGCATCAGTACCGGCCATGGCGATAGCTGGGTAAGCCTCACGCCCGGTGGCAACCAATACGGTTTGATCAGGGACGGAGCTTGGCATGAAGTGAGCATACCTTTTACCGCTTTTCTCAACCTCGACCTCTATTCGGTAAAACAGGCGTTTATGTTGGTAGCCGATGCACCTGCTGCGGCAGTGGATTTTTATATCGACAATATTCGTTACACAGGTGGCGGTACAGCCAATGTGGCCCCTACGGTATCGCTTACGGCACCTGCCAATGGGGCGGGCTTTTCAGCACCTACCACCATCAACATAACGGCTACCGCAGCAGATAGCGACGGTACTATTAGCAAGGTGGATTTTTACAATGGCAGCACCCTACTCGGCTCCGATGCCAGCAGCCCTTATAGCTTTAGCTGGGCCAATGTACCTGCGGGCAATTATACCATCAGTGCCGTAGCTACCGACAATGGCGGGCTTACTACCAGTTCGGCTACTCGCAATATTACGGTAACCGCATCGGCCCTTAATTTGGCATTGAACCGGCCCGTTACGATTTCATCTACCGAATCGGCGGCACTGGGCGGTGCTTTGGCGGTAGATGGCAATGCCACCACCCGTTGGGCCAGTGCCTTTGCCGATCCCCAATGGATTTATGTTGACCTAGGCGCCAATTACAATATCAACCGGGTAAAGCTCAGTTGGGAAGCAGCTTATGGCAGGGATTATTTGGTGCAGGTATCGGCCACGGGTGCGGCCAATAGTTGGACCACCATCAAAACCATTACCGGCAATACCAGTTTGGTCAACGACCATACGGGCCTTAGCGGTACGGGCCGTTATGTACGCATCTATGGCACGGCCAGAGGCACGGTGTATGGCTACTCTTTGTACGAATTGGAAGTATATGGCACACCCGCCACTGTTACATCGGGGCCATGCAGCGGCACGGTGGCCAATGGCGATTATCGGTATCAAGTATCCACGGCTAGCAGTACGGTCAACTGGACCTTTATACCCCAAGCACCCATTACAGGCAGTACGCTTTGCATCATCTATATCAAAACCGGAACGGGTGCTTATGCGGGTTATACCATGACGGCTTCGGGCAGCAATTTTGTGTTTGCACAAACACAGCCCGTGGGTACGGCCATCTCCTTTTACTTTACCTACCGGGTAGGCAATACGGCGGTAGAGCGTAGTTCGGTAGCTACCCCGCATAGCTATACTTCCGGTGCTACCTGCACAGCGGCCAGGGGCATTGCGGCAGTACAACCGGGCAATACCATCAGCAAGGGCATTGATGTATTCCCCAACCCGGTAGATCAAACCATCAATCTTAATGGCAAGGGATTGGAAGGCGGTACCATCACCTTACAAAATATGTATGGGGCCGTGGTGCTGCAACAAGCTTATGCCAAACAATTGGATGTGTCGGCACTACCTTCGGGACTGTATCATTTGGTGTATAGTAAAGGAACAACGAGGCATGTAAAACGGTTGGCGATACAACACTAACACCACAATAGATAGATATTATCAAGGTGCCTAACTTGTTGGCAAGCGGGTCTATTTCGATTTTTTGTTACCATTATAATCGAGTTTATAGGGTCTTCAACCTCCGCTTCGGTACGGCCTCATAAAAAAGCCGCCTGTCCCGCCGATGGCGGGATTGAGAAAAAAATGAATCCGAGGGCGAAAAGAAAAATAGTTGTTACGTAAGCTTGGGAATGCTATTGGTTTGTAAGTTGCACTAAAGCTAGGCTTTCCACTACTGCTTGAGCTTATTTTTCTTTAGCCCGAGGGTTCATTTTTTAGGTTTTTTTATGCAGCCCCGTCCGACTGGCGTCAGCCGGGCGGGCTTGATTTTTTGCTCCACTTTTGTATCAAGACAAAAGTGGAAAAAGCTGCCGCAGAAGGCAACTTCAAATTGGGACAAGAGCGAAAATTTGAAGTACACCTTTTGGCTACGCATAGTATTGTTAACTACATCATATGGACTGACAAAAATATCATTCATACCCCATTAAACCTTTGAAACTGCTATAAGTCTATCCTCCACCCAAACTTACCCCAATACTGCATCCCCTATCATCCAGCCCAAGAACAATGAAACATTATTCACTAAATACTAAACAAATGAAGAAAACAATTCTATGCTTGCTGCTTGCCGCTGTGACCCACATGGGCAGTGAAGCACAAAACTGCAACAACAAACGCTTTACGGAGGTAAATGTTTTTGGCAGGGACAGCATCGCCTTTGAAACCGGCCCCTATGGCGCTGCCCGCAATGTAGCGGGACAATTGCAAAACCTCAAGTACAATGTGTGGTACCCCAAACTAGCGCTGGATCCGCTAGCGAAACGCCCCTTTATTTTGATGGTGCATGGCGGCGGCTTTGTGGGCGGTCAGCGACAAGACCTCGACACCCTCTGCTTGATGTTTGCCCGCCGGGGCTTTGTGGCCGCCACCATTGATTACCGGCTCAAATACGATTCCCGCTGCCGTGATACCCTCACCAAGGTATTTGCCGTTTACCGGGCCATACAAGATGCCCATGCCGCCATGCGCTTTTTTGTGGCCAATGCCAATAGCCTGCGGATAGACACCAGCAAGTTATTGGTGGGCGGCAGCAGCGCAGGGGCCGGTACGGTTTTAGGGCTCAGCTATATGTCGCAACAAGAAATCAACCAATTGTACCCCAGGGTAAAGGATTCGTTGGGCAAGCTGGATACATCCGGCAATGCCTATCGAGTGCCTTTTCGCATCAAAGGCTTGTTCAACAATTGGGGCGGGCTGCAAAAGGATTATTTTGATGCGGCCGATGCCGTGCCCATGATTTCATTTCATGGGGAGGCAGATGCGGTTGTTGATATCGACTCCGCCGCCGATGTGGAATGCTTGGCAGCCCCAACCACGGTTTGGGGTTCCCGCACATTGCACTATCAAGTGGTAGCAGCCGGCAAGTGCAGCAATATCACCGTGGCCGTTGGCGCTGGGCATGGCATTTTCAACAACACCAATGCCGAAAAGGAATTTAGGGTAAGCAAGGCCGCCTGTTTCTTTAAATCGCTTTTCTGTGGTGGCTGCGATACCGTTTATACCAACGATACCATACCGGCCAACTGTGCCCCGCAGGTCGCCCGGCCCGTTGCGCCAGTGGCCAATACGGAATGGCAATTGCAGCGCAACCCCGTAAGCGATGTGGTAGCGGTAACCGCATTACTGGCCAATAGCACTACCACTTTGCAGGTGTACGACCTAGCTGGCCGCCCCTTATCCACCAACAAGGGCAGCAACAGCATCCGGGTACAAAACCTACCAGCGGGTGCTTATTTGTTGCAGGTAACCCATTTGGGTACTAGCCAGCAATTTCGTTTTGTAAAGCAATAAGTTTGTATTAATATTGAAATGCAGGGCCTGCCATTGGGTGGGCCTTGTTTTTTTGGGGAAGGTGGGTTTTGCCATACTCCGCATTAAGTTCCCATATTTTAATGTAAATTGCTTTACAAAAGTGAGAAGAATTGGTTGTCTTTACGCTTTGTCCAAGAAATGCTTCAAATAAATCGTTTATAAACATTCGAATACGAGTATTGGTAAAATAAGATTTCCACTACTATTCAATTACTTGACAACAAAAGTTGTGGAAATTTTTGCGTTGGTCGCAACTATTGAAATTATCTTTATGATTTTGGAATTTAAAATCCTACAGTTATTTGCGCATCACAATCGTGGACAATTTATCGTTGCACAACAAATAAATTTCAAAGAACATGTGCTGATAAAAGAAGGCGCTCTTTTAAATGGCATTCCAGTTTTTCACTATTTGGAGATGTACCCTTTTTCAAAGGAAGCAGATCCGGAATTTGACATTTATGTATTTAGACCAACTGAATTAGAAAGTTATCCCAACGGATTTTTTCACAAAGGACAGATTGTTGAACTTGCATTATAAAATCAACCCAAATGAATAGTGAAACGGCTGGTTATATCATTCAATTTTTTCCAAGGCTTATGACAGAAGCCGAAGTGGATGCTTTGCGACATAGCAACTCCATGTTTAAGTTACTCAGTCCGGAAGATTATGATTCAATTGAATCCTATAAAGCGAGCGTTAAATTTTTCAAAGCAAGGAATCTCATAACAGAAGACCACGAAATATTGAGTTTACTGAACAACGGGAGAGAGGAATTTTATATAAAAACGGCTACACGAATTTTGCAAGAGACACCCCATAAAATATTTTTCAATCATTGCCCAAAATGTAACCAACTTGCCAGAACACCTTATGCTAGACAATGTAGGCATTGTGGACATAGTTGGCATGACACAATCAAAGCTACTTTCAAAATCTATAATATTCTTGAATTTCAATCAAAACCAGATCAACTTTTATTTGTAGGCAGGATTACTCGCGGTGCAATACAAGTGGGGATGAAAATTGACCTTACTTTTTTAGGTGTTTCCAATAAACCCGCTATAGAAAGCATTGAACCTGTTGACAATGATTATGAACGGTATGCAACCGTTTCATTGGGTGTTCATATTCCCCCTAGTACCGAAAAAGAATATATAAAAGCCCATGGTGTATTGGCAATCCCCATAATCATTGAGCAATAAAATCTAGACCCCGTTGTACCCACCAGCTCTCCAGAGTCTACTCCACCCATCCTACACCCACGCTCCCCCACCCGCATTATCCATAAAGTATAAAAGTACTGCTGTCCCGAGTTTGCAACTCGGGACAGCCCAACCATAAAAGCGCTACCAAGGCAACCACCTGCACTTACAGCTCGTATAAATAAACCACTCCGAAATTTACCGCCAAATGCTTAAATTTGTTAAAAAGGCAATAATGGAAGTAAAACAAATGCGCCAAAAGCTGCATCAATTTATTGACAGCATGGAGGACGAGAAAGCAGCGGCCATTTATACCCTGCTCGAAAATGAACTGGATACCGACTCATACAGAAGGAAATTGGTGCTACAGGAAAGGCAGGCATACCTTGCAGGCGAGGGCGCATTGTATAGTTGGGAGGATGTAAAGCAAATGGCCAAACAAGATCCCGCAAGAAAAGGTTGAAATAAGCGCTACCATTATTGCTAGGCACTACTCAAAAATCCACATCACAATCAATTCATGCTTTTTATCGTAGCGTAGTAACCGGAGTTACAAACACCGGTTAGCTGCGAAGATTGAAGCGGAGACCGGAGCGATGAATTCTACATCTATTAATACTTAAGCGCTGTATGTGTAACACAAAAACATCCAATCTACCCAAACTATACCGACGCTACTTATTAAATAGTCCAATCATTTCTGAGTTAACCTAAAGTAGGTCGGCATAATACCACAAACAGTTGGACTAATTCATATGTGTAATTGTTATTATTCATAACCGCTTTTGATTACCGTAAGCAGTAACTTAAATCGGCCATTCGGTTCTATATGGCTGGGCTTGTGTGCGGGTATCAGAATACCTTGGCCCGTTTGCAGTGTAGAGGTTTGGCCGTCAATTTCAATAACCGCACTACCGTCTATCACCTGGGCATAGGTATCAAAAGGAGAAGTTTTTTCATTGAGCCCTTCACCGCTGTCGAACGACAAGGCATTGATTGATCCGGTTATTTTTTTCAAAATGGATTTATTTACCACGGCATTGTGCTCGTATTCAATCAGTTCAACGACAATGTGCGCTGTACCAGGTTTGACACTGCTGCCGCCTTTTGATAACCCTTCCAGTTCTTTCGTGTCCATAATATATATTTTATTGTAGCAGTATTGTCTTTATTGCAAAATTGCGACAGTCAATACGATAAGCCTTGCACAATTGGGGCAAAGGTTTATAATATTCCCACATGCCTCCGGCCAGCGGGGTCAATCCCTCCGCCCTTCTCGTCTTTTTACAATAAAATCACTGAAAGTATTACGGCGCTTGCATCATTCTTTTTACTGTTAGCAATTTTGGCCTTTATTGCTTTGCCGGTTATCGCAAGATTGCCTTCCCCCACCTATCACCCAAAATAGCGAAGCATTACTCGTCACTCGCTATTCGTCATTCATCATTCATTATTCATTATTCATTATTCATTATTTCCCAACCTTCTTCACCACCGCCTTCGCCTTCGCCACCGGTGGCTTCACCAAATTGTACCCCAAGCCAATACGGATATTGCGGGTTTGTGTGGCCGAAACACTTTGCAAATAGAAGTTGGTGCCATAGGTGCTGTTGCGGTTCTGCTGCTGCCTAAAGGGATCGATGATATTGAGGCTGAGGGTGAGCCGCTTTTTCAAAAGTTTTTGTTGGATGCCCACATTCATACTAAGCGTGCTGCGTACCGTGCCCTGCGGGTTGGCAAAGCGGTTGAACGTGAGGCTGGCATTGCTGCCCAGCAGATCGGAAAACTGGTAATTGCCGTTGAGGGTGCTAAAAAAAGAGCCGCCGTTCCTAAAGCGGTTCACGGCCCGGTCGTAGGCACTGTACACATTGTAAGTATAGCCCAAGCTAAGGTTGAGCTTGCTTTTTTTGTTGAGGGTAATACCGCCCCAAGTACTGGCTTCGTACTCACGCCTGCCGCTGATGTTCTGCCAAGTAATGGTGGTTTTGCCATCGGCTTGCAAATTGCGAATGGTGCTGTAGATGTCTTGCAGCGCATTGTACCCCACCGAGGCATTGATGTTCCAGCCCTTGGTCCACCGGCCCACAATTAAATCAAAATTATCGGCATAATACGGCAGTAAGAAAGGATTGCCAAAACGGATATTGTAAGGATCGGTATAATCCACGCCGGGGTTCAGTTCGTTGATGCCAGGCCTTTGTACCGTACGCTTATAGCTAACCGTGATACTAAAGTCGTTGGGCCATTTCTTAATCATGGTGGCAAAGGGCAGCCAGGCGATATAGCCATTGGTATAATCGCCCGTGGCCTGCGCCAGTTCAAAATCGGTAGCGGTCCATTCGCCCAGCACACCGGCATTGATGTGGAACCCTTCGCTGATATTGTAGCGCAGGGCGGCCCGCATGCCATATATGTTTTGGTGAAAAACAATATCATTGCTCAACAGTGCATTGGGCTGCAATACGTTTTCGGGCTTTTTCATAAAATAAGTGCCCAGTGTATTGTGGCTTACGAGGCGGCTAATGTTGGTACCCAAGTTTAGCAAATACTTGGTACCCTTCATGGGCCGGTCGTAATTGGTCCGCAGGCTCAAGGTATGTGCAGCTATCCTTATCTGTTGCTGCTGCGTACTGTCCACACCCGAGGGGGTATAATCGGGGTTGAGGAACTGCTGGTAAAAATCACGGTCGTTATGGTTGTTGTTGTGATTATAACCTGCAATGATTTTCAATTGCTCGCCTGCCTTGGCAAACTTATGCGTCCAAGTGGCATTGGCAGACGGAGAAAAATTGGCCACATCACTGGCCACGGTGCGGTTGCTCAAGCGGTACAACTGACCCAGATTGCCGATAGTGCTATAGGCCGTACCACTGCTGTTATCGGCCAAGTTGCCATTGGCCTGCAAAGTAATATTGTAACTGTTACGTTTGCTGGCATCGTAATCCACCGCTACCCTAGCATTGGGGCGGTTATTGAGGTTATCGCTTTGCCCATTGGTATTGAAATAATTAACCGAATCGGTATAGATATTTTGCCTAATGCTTTCGCTGTTGCCATTAAAGCGGCTATAACCAAAACCGGCACTGGCATTGATGGCCCATTTGTTTTTGCGGTAACCAAAATTCATGCTTACCGATGCTTCGCCCCTTGTACCATAACTCAGGTTGAGCCGGGCGGTTTTGCCCACTTTTCCTTTTTTGGTAACGATGTTGATTACGCCGCCCCTTTCATTGGCGTACTGCGGTGGCGGGGTGGTCATCACTTCAATTTTTTCAATGGTGCTGCCCGACATGCTTTCCAGCAAATCTTGCAATTGCTTGGCATTGAGTTCTACGGGTTTATCGTCAATCAAAATTTTGGTTTCCTTGCCGCGGAGCAATACTTTGCCATCATTGTCCACATTTACCAGCGGTGCCTGCTTCAATAGTTCTGTGGCCGAAGCACCGGAGCTAAGGGCCGATTCGCCCACATTAAAAGTAATTTTGCCGTCTTTGTTTTCTATCAAGGGCTTTTCGGCATAAATCAATACCTCAGCCATTTCGGTGTTTTTTTTATGCAGTTTGATGTCGTTCAGGTTAAAATCGTAGCGCTCGGGCCGTAGGTAAATGCTGTCTATTTGCAATTTGTTGTAGCCGCTCATTTCAATTTGCAAGCGGTAATAGCCAAATGCCAGCCCTTCCAACACAAAATCGCCGTTTTTGGCACTTACCACAGATTGGGCAGCCATGGTATCGCCCATCAGCTTTGCGGTTACGGTGGCAGCAGCCAATGCTTTGCCATTGTCGGCATCCAACACCTGGCCCGTGATAACGCCCGTAACGGTAGGCCGTTTACCGGCATCCTGGCCCATGCACTGAATACACCAAAAAAGGCTGATAAAAGCCCAAACGACTTGCTTCATTGGGGTCAAAAATAATCATTAATTAGGATCAAGTTAACTTATTGGGCAGTAATTGAGGTAATCCAATATAGATGCCTTTAAAAAAGCAAAAGAAATATAAACCATTAAGAAATTAAGGGCCATTAAGAAAGCCTTTTTGCTCCATGTCCCAACTTCCGTAACGAGCTATCCACAAAAAAAGAGGCACTAAACAATTTTGAACCCACCTCCCGGAGGGCAGGCTTAATGCTCCATAATTGCTTAATGTTTCAAATATAAAGCGAAGCGTAAGCTTGGTAAGGATGGCAAATACTATAAAAGCCAAAAAGAATCAAATACAGTTAGACCTCTGCAAATCAATGTTTTCCATTAATTATGGTGGTCAATAACCTTTCGCCAAATTCTTGATGGCCTTTATTGCCCAAAATCGAACAAAGTGGCGGTAAATACGCCCCGTTCCCGTTTTTTGAAAGCCACATCCCAGTTGCCATTGTACCGGATGAGGGCGGGCACCAAGTACTGGCCATAGTGCGTCATTTCAACCTGCATCTGTACCTTAAAATCGTACACCCCGGCGCTGTAGCTGAGGCTATAATTGCGGGCCACCACTTCGTAGGTGCTATCGTTGAACCAAGTGGTCATTTCGTCTATCACCACATCGTCTTCAAAACCGGGCTTTACTTTTTGCGAAAAGATATAGCAGCTTGTTTTGTTGTAGAGGTCCATATCAATTTCCATATCGTACTTATCGGCCATTTCATCTTCAAAAATGGGGGTTTTATTGCTGATGAAGGGTATGCCCTTTATCTTCTTGCCGGGGTTGAAAAACAATTGCTTCAATTGCTCCTTGTGCTTTTCTATACCACTTTTGCCCGCGGTGCTAAACTCCCGGCCTTTTACAATATTGTCTTCGCCGCATACAGAATCCTTGGTAAAAAACAGCGAGGCGTACATATTGGCCGTGTAGTAATTGAACTGGTGGTCATCATCGTACATATCGCCGGTAACCTGCTCTTCCAATATTTCCATTTTGCGACAGCCGTGTTGCCGCAACTGTTTGGTTTTGCTATGCAACGATGCTTTGATGCTGCCATCTTTTTTCAGCATCCTGATATCGTTAATGGCGGTAAAGCCCAGCACACGCAGGTTGCGAAAGGCTTTGTAAAAACTGGTATCTTCTTTTATACGGTTGATGAAAGTGGGGATGTTGAGTTTTTTATTCAGTACCACTTCGCTGAGGGTAATCATTTTGCGGCCCACCTGCACCGTGGTATCGCCGGGTGTTTGCTGCGCATGTACCAGCGGGGCCAGCAGCACACAAAAAAAAGCAGGCATGATTCTTTTAATCATGCCTGCAAGTTATATCAATTCACTTTGAAAACTATACGCAACTATCAATCCCTGGCCGTACTATACACTTTGCCGGGCACTATTTGGACCGGCCCCATATCGGGTATAGCATCCAAACTGCTGGTATAGTGTTCGTTGGGTCCTAGGGTCATCCGGCCACCTGCCTGCGTACCGCCAATCAATACATAGCGATATTCCAGCGACTGCGGCAGGTTGATCAATACCGGCTGACCGGGGAATGCTTCTATAACTGCACTGGTAAATCGACAGGTATTGTACGTGTGGCGGTACACAAATATTTTCTGCGCATTGAATATACAGTTGACTTGGTTGGTTGCCCCACCTGCATCGGATATGTAAGGCAATTTGTACGGCCCTATTGAGCCAATACGAAAATAAACCAGCATTACACCTTGGTTCAATATATTGGTCGATAATGAAGGAGCATCCAAGTGGCGTATGCGCACACAGGTTCCGTCTATCGTAGTATCCCTTGAGCCGTAGGGGCTGGTAATCCAGTTGGAGTAAATCACGGGGCCGGCACCTCCCGTACCCGCAGGCGTTTGCCAACTGGCATTGCCAGATGCATCGGAGGCAAGTACTTTTCCAATACCCGCATTCACTGGCAGCCTGAGGCCATTGGCAAGCACCGTTCCATTTACACTCAATTTTTCGGCAGGGCTTATATTGTTGCTGCCGATGCCCACATTGCCCGTGGCCCCATTAATCAAAATACGGGCACTATCGCCATTGTTCATGTCCGTAATAACCAAGTTTCCGTTACCAAAGCCCGAGCCGCTGCCCCCTAACAATATACTAAATTCTTTATTGGTACCTGCATTGTTGAACCGCAGGCGCAGATTGCCCGCATTGGTGCTGCGGAGGCGAAGGCCATCGTTGTCTTGGGCCGTGCCCAGGTCCAGTTTGTATTGCGGCGTTACATTGCCAATGCCCACATACGTACCATCGTCCACCATTTGCGAGTTGCCCAGCGTAAACCCATTGGGCGTCCATTTGGTTATGTAATTAAACGAGCCGCTGCCCGCAGGAAGGTTGAGTACATTGGCAGGTTGCCAACTGGCCATACCCGTGGCATCGCTGGCCAAAATACGGTTGAGCCCAGCATTTTGCGGAAGACGGAGACCGTTGGCCTGTACATTGCCGTTCACCGTAAGCATTTCGGCAGGATTGGTAGTGCCGCCGCCAATGGCGATATGGCCGGTATTGCCGTTTATGAGCAAACGGGCCGAATCCAAGCGGCTCATATCGGTAATGACTAAGTTGCCTTGCCCAAAAGCCGATGTGGGGCCACTCACCAAAAAACTGTACTGTTTGCCCGCTGCCATATTATCCAATACCAAGCGCAGTTGGCCGGGGTTCAAGCTGCGCAACCTTAGCCCATCATTGTTTTGGGCGCTCTGCACATCCAGCCGGTACAGTGGGGCTGTAGTGCCAACACCCACGCTGGAGTCGGAACTGGCGGGCAATTGTGCCACGGCTGCATTGGCCAATAAGAGGCAAAAAAGGGGTAGAAAAAACCGCATAAACGTCATTTATGATAAAAAAATAATTAACATAACCGTGGTGGGATATTGGCGAGGGCTTTTAAGGGATATTTGATTAGCTAAAAGGAATACTACCAAAGTGGCTTGTGCAAAACTTTTTACATAGGCCCCTGATGCAAACACAAATGTAGTACTGCTTTGACAAACCTACCCGCAATTTCAAATTCGGCAGGTATGGGCACTTATTTGGCAGATAGGGCCAATAATTGGTAAAACTTACTTGATATACACCATGCGGTAGTCGGTTTTCACTTTTCCCTTGGTAATATCGTCCAATTTGCCACGGAGCAGCTTCTTTTTGAGTGGCTTTAGGTAATCGATAAACAATTTGCCCTCAATATGGTCGTACTCGTGTAGGATAATCCGTGCAGTAAGGCCCGTAAAGGTTTTGGTATGGGGCTGTAAGTTTTCGTCTAAAAAGTCAAGCGTTACCGTTTCTTGGCGTTTGATGTCTTCCCGTATCTTGGGAATGCTGAGGCAGCCTTCGTTGTAGGCCCATTCTTCGCCATCCAACTCCTTGATATGTGCATTGATAAACACGCCCTTGTAGCCGGGTTCATCGCTGTAAACACCTTTTTCATCTTCTTCCTGGTTGGCAAAAATCTGCTCACTGTCCACCACAAATAGGCGGATGGGCCTATTGATTTGCGGTGCAGCCAGCCCTACCCCGTTGCTATGGTACATGGTTTCCCACATATCTGCCAGCAATTTGTCCAAACCTTCGTATCCTGCATCAATATCTGTACACACTTTTCTCAGCACCTGGGAGCCATAAGCTACAATCGGAAGAATCATATTTTACTGTTTTACATGCCGTTTTGGCCACATTTTGGGCAAAATTACCTAATCTGTGCTAACCAGCCAATGATAAGCGTTAATTATAATGCTGTAAATACTCTTGCAACATGATGGTGGCCGCAATTTCGTCCACCATTTTTTTGTTGCGGCGGTCTTTTTTCTTCAACCCCATCTGCAACATGGCATCCTTGGCCATTTTGGAAGTATAACGTTCGTCCACCATTTTAAGCGGAATATGGGGCAGTTCTTTTTGCAAGAGTGCCACGGCCTTCTTCACCAGTGGCGTGGCGTGGGTATCGCTTTCGTCCCAGTTTTTGGGCTCGCCCATCAAAATCAGTTCTACGGCCTCGGTGGCACAATATTTTTTTAAAAAAGGGATAAAATCACGGGTGTCGATGGTGGTAAGTCCCGTGGCGATGATCTGCAAGGGATCGGTTACGGCAATGCCGGTACGTTTTAAACCATAATCGATACAAAGAATGCGGGCCATGGCGCAAAGGTAGGTTTAAATGGATGGGGATTTTATCAGCGCAGCAATAAATCAGTTATTACAAAGGCGGCAAATATCACCGAAGCGATGCCATTGGTGGTAAAAAAAGCCAAATTGACCCGGCGCAAATCGTTGGGCTTTACCAAACTGTGCTGAAAAACCAGCAGTCCGCCAAATACGGCCACGCCGATCCAATACCAGATGCCCAAGCCATATAATAAGCCAGCGGTAACCAAGCAGCCGATGGCCAGGCAGTGCAGCAATTGCGATACCCGCAAGGCCCTACCCTTGCCCAGCCAAGCCGGTATGGAGTGGAGTTGGTTGTTGCGGTCAAAATCCTCGTCTTGCAGGGCATAGATGATATCGAAGCCGCTCACCCAAAACAGCACGGTACCGCTGAACAGAATAGGCAAAGGATGAAAAACACCGGTAACGGCCAAATAAGCGCCGATGGGTGCCAACGCCAGCCCCACGCCCAATACCAAGTGGCAAAGGGCGGTGAAACGCTTGGTATAGCTGTAAAACAGTATCACAAACAAGGCTACCGGCGACAGGTAAAAGCAAATACGGTTGATGAAGAAGGTAGTGGCGATAAACAAGAGGCAGCAAATGATGACAAACCAAAGGGCGTTGTTGCTTTTGATGATGCCAGCGGGTATTTCCCTTACGGCGGTGCGGGGGTTTTGGGCATCAAAACGACTGTCCAAATAACGGTTAAAGGCCATGGCGGCGCTGCGGGCGAATACCATACAGGCGATGACGAGCAGGAGCTTGATGATGAGTTGATTGGTTGATAGGTGGATGAGTTGACCATCGGGAAAAACAGGGATGTTCCAGCCCGGCACTACCGACACAGCAGGTAGTACACCCAAGGAAAAGCCAATCAGGGCAAAGGGCATGGCAAAAATGGTATGCGAAAACTTAATGAGGCTGAGATAGTTTTTTACTTGCTTCAAAACGATGGCTTGATATCAATAAATTTATGGTTGGTGTTGGTGGATGCTGTTGCGGATGAGTTCCCACAGTACCACACCGGCGGCCGTGGCAATATTCAGCGAATGCTTCATGCCCAGTTGCGGTATTTCGATGCAGCCATCACAAAGGGCAATAGTCTCCGCTTCCACCCCACTTACTTCGTTGCCAAACACCACGGCTATTTTTTCGTCGGGTGCCATGGTCATTTTTTCCAAGGAAATACTGTGCTCTACCTGCTCCACGGCATATATTTTGTAACCACGGCTTTTTAATTCAGTGACCGCTTCGGCGGCATTCTTAAAATAGCTGAAATCCACCGTTTCTTCGGCGCCAAGTGCTGTTTTCTTAATTTCCTTATGCGGTGGGCAGGCAGTATAGCCCGTGAGGTAAATGGCTTCGATCAAAAAAGCATCGGCCGTTCTAAAAACGCTGCCCACATTATACGCACTGCGGATATTTTCCAATATGGCTACCAGCGGTATTTTCTCTGCCCGCTTAAACTCTGCCACCGTTTTACGGTTCAGTTCATCCATTTGCAGTTTACGCATATCCTTACCAACGGGTTAAATCATTTCGCTCTGCAGCAATGGGTTTTTGATGGTACTTTTTTTATCCGCATACTCCCTAGCTGCTTTGATAAAATGCACAAATACAGGGTGTGGATTTTCTACCGTACTCTTTAGCTCGGGGTGATACTGTACACCCACAAAAAATGGATGGTCTTTTAATTCCACAATTTCCACCAAACCCGTAGCGGTATTTTTTCCACTGGGTACCATACCTGCTTTTTCAAAAGCATCAATGTACTTGTTGTTGAACTCCCAGCGGTGGCGGTGGCGCTCGCTGATATGATCGGTACCGTAGATGGTGTGGGCCAACGTATTTGGCCGTATATCGCAGGGATAGGCACCTAGGCGCATCGTGCCGCCCTTGGCCGTTACCTCCTTTTGCGCCTCCATCAAGTCTATCACCGGATGTGGCGTATCTTTTACCATTTCGGTTGAGTGTGCATCGGTGAGGCCCAATACATGGCGGGCATATTCAATTACCGCCATCTGCATACCCAAGCAAATACCAAAAAAGGGCAGTTTGTTTTCCCTGGCATATTTAACGGCTATGATTTTGCCTTCCACACCCCGATGGCCAAAACCCGGCGCTACCAATAAGCCATCCAGCTTGTTCAGTTTATCGGCTACATTGTCTTCGGTAATGGTTTCGCTGTGCACATCCACTACCTGCACCTTGCATTCGTTCATGGCACCGGCATGTACAAATGCTTCCAATATGGATTTGTAGGCATCCTGCAGCTCAATGTACTTGCCTATTAAGCCAATGGTAACCTTTGCTTTGGGGTATTTCAGTTTGTCCAAAAACTCACGCCACTTGCCCAAATCGGGTGCGGCATATCCGTTGATCTGTAGTTTTTTCAATACAATTACATCCAAGCCTTCTTGCAGCATTTTTAGCGGCACTTCGTAAATGGTGCTGGCATCCATGGCTTCAATTACGGCATTGGTCTTTACATTACAAAAAAGGGCAATCTTATTTTTTAGCTCCGTGCTCAGCGGCTCTTCGGTGCGGCATACAATCACATCGGGGTGTACGCCTTCGCTGGCCAACATTTTTACACTGTGCTGTGTGGGTTTGGTTTTAAGCTCTTTGGCGGCTTTCAAATAGGGTATCAATGTAAGATGTACCACCATGCAATCTTCTTCGGGTATTTCCCACTGCAACTGGCGTACTGCCTCTACAAATGGCAGGCTCTCGATATCGCCCACCGTGCCACCAATTTCTGTAATCACAATATCATATTTGCCTTCTTTGCCCAATAGCAACATCCGGCGCTTGATTTCGTCGGTAATGTGTGGCACAACTTGCACGGTTTTGCCCAAATAGGCACCTTCCCTTTCGCGGTTGATTACTGTTTGGTAAATCCGGCCCGTGGTAACGTTATTGGCCTGCGATGTGGCAATATTCAAAAAGCGTTCGTAGTGGCCTAAGTCCAAATCAGTTTCGGCACCATCATCGGTTACATAGCACTCGCCATGCTCGTAGGGGTTCAAAGTGCCCGGATCCACATTGATATAGGGATCAAACTTTTGGATGGTCACTTTCAGCCCCCGGCTTTGCAATAGTTTGGCAAGGGAAGCCGCAATAATCCCTTTACCCAATGAGGAGGTAACGCCGCCGGTTACAAAAATATACTTGGCCATCATGGTGTGGTTTATTTTAATAATCTTATGATAAATACTGTTACCCCATAAAAATGTCCGTTTTTATGGTTGCTAATTCCAATAGAACCTACTGCCCTTGGGCAAAAACGAAAAATAGGCACTACTTACTATTTGTACCTGAAATACGTTGACCAATGGAAAATTATGGAATAAAAAATCCGGGAGGTCATGCAAAGATACAGCTATTTTGGATGGTCAAAAAAATTTTAGCTACCGCATGTGGAAAACTGTAATCCCGGATTGGTCATTTTTCAATCATACACATGAAAAAGCCCCCGTTGTTACGGGGGCTTTTGTATCCAAATAAATTTAGATTAATTGCTCTCCTGCACCACAAAAGTGATGGGCTGGCTGCGGTAGGCATTTACGTTGCGACCATTTTGCAAGGCGGGCGTCCATTTGGGGCCTTTCTTGATGATTTTAATCGCTTCTGCTTCCATGCCGTAACCGTGGCTGGTAAGGGCTTTTACATCGCTGATGCTACCATCTTTACTTACGATGAACTGTACCGTTACTTTGTAGGTACCTTCTGGGGCACCATTTTCAACTGGAGCGTTGGGGTCCAAGTTTTTCTCCAAGTACCTTCTCCAAGCTGCGTCGCCACCAGGAAATTCGGCTTCGTTTTCCACTTTGGTGAAAATCTTGTCCTCATCTTCTTCCTTTTTGGGTGGGGCTTCCACAACACCCGTACCTTTTTCTTCTACGGGGGCTGCTACCACAGCATCTTTGTTATCACTTTCCACCGTTTTGGTACTGATCACCTGATCCTCCTTGATTTCCTCAATCTTTTCTTCAGGTTTCACTTCCTCGTCCTTTACAATTTTGGGCGGGGTAAACTTCACCTGATTGATTTCGGGTGGTGGGGGCGCCTTGGGTGGCGGTGGCGGTGGTATTACCGGTGGTGGCGGTGCGTCCTTCTTAATTTCGGCCATTTGGGTATCCAGTACATCCAGTTCATCATTTGTTTTTTTCTGGAACTGGCCTACCAATACCGTAGCAAGGAAGATGAGCGCCGCAACGCCTGCGGTAATGATAAGGGCCTTGGTAAGGCGCCTATTGTACGTTTTGCGCAGATCATAAGCGCCGTACTGCTTATTTCTTCCATCGAAAATGATATCGAGGATGTCGGCACTTTGAATTTTATTTATATCCATTTTGAAAGGCTTTGTTAGTTAGATTCAGAATTGCGGAAATTCCATATAAATTTTTATTTAATTCCGTTGGCTTCCTCTGTTTTTTGTATCAGCATGGCCTCCGTTTCTGTAATATCCACCTCGGCATAGTGCCCGGGCGGTACCGCACTGATGCTCATTTCATCCAAGATGTCAATGGCATTCTTAAATTTCGATTCTTTGTCTGCCTTAATAATGTACATCAAATCCCCAATGGGTGTTGCCTTCTTTTTATCGGTAATCAATTGCCTAATTTCCTTGTAAGAAGTTGATTTAAACTGCTCACTGATGGTTTCTGGCACCAATTCGCCGTAATAGTAGTACAGCTGGTCGCCTTTGCCCAACAAAATGGTCATGGCACCCGAATTTTTCACCTTTAATTGGTTATCTGGATCGTCCTTGGGCTCGTTCATGCTCATTGCCGTAGGCTTACTCATGGTTGTAGTAAACACAAAGAAGGTAATGAGCAGAAAACCCAAGTCCACCATGGGGGTCAAATCCACCCTTGTGGACAGTTTTTTAGGCTTCTTGACGCCAGGCCCGCCTTTGTGGCCGCCACCCGACGAAGTATCCATTTCTGCCATAGTAAACTATTTTTAATACGTTAATTAATCTTTTCCCGACGACTTATTTAGTGGTCGTCTTTCTTTCTGTATAAAGCTCAGACCCAATCGGTACTGATTCTGAATTGGTAACAATCCTGAACTTGAACATATTGTTCTTTTTCAAGGCATATTTAATGTTCTTGAAATCAGGATATTTGGCATCGCCGTCACCTTTTAACAGTACCATGTCTTCAAATTGGCTGCGTGGGGTATTGGCATACGCCACATTGATACTCCTGAGCCAATCTACCAGTTCGTTGGTGGCCGAATCCGCAATAGGGATACCGGGCATTTTGGTGGCCGGTATGGCTTCTTCTATGGCGAGTGCGCCTTTAAGCTGGTTCAGCGGCAGGCCAATGGCTGTCATTTTAGAAAGTTTTTTCAGCTCACCTGCCGATAGGCCCAAGCCCCTGCTGGTGTTCAAATCTTCCAAAATATCCATTTTTTTTGTTTCATCGCCCAGCATCAGATATACTTTCCCTTCCTTGTTCAAGGTAATGAGAATGGATTTTTCTGGGGCTGCTTTAGACGAAACCGAGGATGGGGCTACCACCGCTACCGCTTCTGGCGGCTTTTGCTTAGTAGCCAAGATAAAGAATGAAAGCAACAGGAACGCAACGTCGCACATCGCCGTCATATCTATATTGGTACTCTTACGAGGAATTTTCGCTCTTCCCATTTTATAAAATTTATTTACTTAATTTGATACATTACCAGTCGGATTCCATACAATTACTTGTACAGAGAAGCAAAACTTTGTGTTAAAGTAAAGCCGCTTTCGTCGATACCGTAGGTAATACCATCAATTTTAGTAGTAAACATGTTGTAGAAAATAATGGCAAATGCAGATGTGCCGATACCCAATGCCGTGTTGTACAAGGCTTCAGAGATACCCACAGACAGTTTTTCTGCAGCATCGCCACCGCCTTCACCTTCGCCTAGGGCAGAGAACGAACGGATCATACCCAATACCGTACCCAACAGACCCAACAGGGTAGCTACTGAGGCGATGGTAGAAAGGAATACCAAGTTCTTTTCCAACATGGGCAGTTCCAAAGCCGTGGCTTCTTCCACTTCTTTTTGAATGGCCATGATTTTTTGATCGGTAGCCAATTCGGTATTGCCAATCATGTCTTTGTAGCGGTGCAGGCCAGCTTTCATTACATTGCCCACAGAGCCTTTTTGCTTATCGCATTCGGCCAAAGCAGCGTCAACATTTTTGTTGGCCAAGTGGTATTGCACTTTGCGGATGAAGTTGGCGTTGTTGCCCGTACCTGTAGCTTTGCTGATCGTAAGGAAACGTTCGATTACAAAAGTAAGCATGGTCAAAAAGGTGCCAATTAGGATGGGTACGATGATACCGCCCAAATACATTTTGTTCAATGCATTTTTAGGTCCTTCATGTGAG
This sequence comes from Chitinophaga pinensis, assembly GCA_943373145.1. GTDB lineage: Bacteria > Bacteroidota > Bacteroidia > Chitinophagales > Chitinophagaceae > Ferruginibacter > Ferruginibacter pinensis_H. The sequence goes on along the minus strand of CALSBI010000013.1, from coordinate 165,509 downwards.
GGCCAAAAACCGCCACCACCGGGTTTTTTAAAACCATCTGGATCGCCCAAGATAAACCTCCAAATTATATAGCCTGCAATAATACAGATAACGGGAGCCAAAAGCGAAATGATGTTGCTTGATTTTTTTGCTTGAACTGAAGAAGCCGGTTTTACTGTTGCAGTTGGTTTTGTTTCTGCCATGACATTCAATTTTTAGTGAGTGAAATTTTAGTTTTTTTTATAAAAAATAAATCTTTGATTGCACAATGCTAACGAAAAAAATATTTCAATTTAAATTTAATATCCACAAAATATTATTATCGGGACGCACAAGTTAATAAAATAAACGAAACCAACAATTTTCTGTACGTAATTTTCCCATGTTTTTGCGAGATGCCAAAACTTTCTTTTTTCCATAACTGTTGATAAAAAAATGTGCCAAACAATGCTTTGCTTAAGTAGGGTTTCTATTTTCCCCAGAATGGGTAAACAGTTTCTTATACGTTGGCTCTGCGTAGGATGAAATTTGCCATTCATCCCAAAATGGTGTTATTTTATGCCCAAATCAATATTTTCGTTTATTCAACCATTATTTTTAAAAGTCAACTAAAAGCTTTAGTGTATGCTGAATTTTGTTAAAAAAGCGTCTCTTTCTGCCGTATTAACCGGTCTAACGCTCCTGGCAACGGCCCAAATGCCCCAAAGGCCAACGGGTGGTGTCCCAGGAACAGGCGGTCCGTCAGGCGCTCCCCCTAGTGCTTCCCCATCCCGGTCAGGCCCCAAACCTTATAAAGAAGTGATTACCGACAAAGCTGTTACCCGTAAGGGCCTGTTTACGGTACATAAGGTAGAAGACAAGTACTATTTTGAAATAACGGATAAAATGCTGGGCCGCGACATCCTGTATGTGAACCGGGTTTCCAAGTCTTCTATCCAAACCAATAAGAACTTTTACGGTTATGCCGGCGACCAAGTGGGACAAGGCGTAATCCGCTTTGAAAAAGGCCCCAACCAAAAGATTTTTTTAAAAACCATTTCGTACGATGTGCGTAGCGACAGCAACCAGCCCATGTTCAAATCCGTGGCCAACTCTAACCTGCAGCCCATTACCATGGCTTTTGAAATAAAAGCGAATGTACCCGATAGCATTGGCGGCGGTACCGTAATAGATATTACGGACAATATCAGTGGCGACAATGAGGTGTTTGGTTTTTCTGGCATGTGGAAGGGCCAGTTCCAAGCAGGTAGCTTACAGTCTGACAAATCGTATATCAGCTCTGTTAAGCCCTACCCCGTTAACATCGAAATCAAAACGGTAAAAACTTTTTCCAAAAGCGCTGCTGCAGGAGGCTTTGGTGCCCCTTCGCCAGCCCCCTCTGGCCCACCAAGCCAAGCCACGGTTACTTTGGAAATGAACACTTCGCTTTACCTACTGCCCGAAAAGCCCATGAAAGCTAGGCTGGAAGACAAGCGTGTAGGCTATTTCAGTAGGAGCTATACCGATTTTGACCTTAATCCACAAGGTGTAAAAGATGTGAGCATGATTGTTCGCTGGAAGCTGGAGCCCAAGCCTGAGGATATGGAAAAATACAAGCGTGGCGAACTGGTTGAACCCGCCAAGCAAATTGTATATTATATCGACCCCACCACGCCTGCCAAATGGGTTCCCTATCTTATTATGGGTGTAAACGACTGGAACGTTGCTTTTGAAAAAGCAGGTTTTAAAAATGCAATTGTAGGCAAAGTAGCACCTACCAAGGCCGAGGACAGTACTTGGAGTTTGGAAGATGCCCGTTATTCAGCCATCGTGTACAAACCATCTGAAGTAGAAAATGCCTATGGCCCCAATGTAAATGACCCCCGCAGTGGCGAAATCATTGAAAGCCATATTGGTTGGTTCCATAATGTAATGCGTTTGGTACGTGACTGGTACATGATTCAAACTGCCGCTATTGATGCCCGCTCACGTAAATTGGTATTTGACGATGAGTTGATGGGCCAATTGATCCGCTTTGTGTCTTCTCATGAAGTGGGGCATACACTGGGTCTGCCGCACAACTTTGGTAGCAGTAGCTCAACACCGGTAGAAAACCTGCGTAACAAGGCATGGGTTGAGGCTAATGGCCATACACCTAGTATTATGGACTATGCCCGTTTTAACTACGTGGCCCAGCCAGAAGATAACATTACCGCAGCAGGTATTTACCCACGTATTGGCGATTACGACAAATGGGCCATCCAATGGGGTTATACTTACTTGCCAGATGCCAAAACCCCAGAAGCTGAAGTAGCGATACTGGACAAATGGGCTGCTGAAAAATTAAAAGACAAGCGTTACTGGTACGGTAGGCAAGGCCAGCCCGATGATCCACGTTGTCAAAGTGAAGACTTGGGCGACAATGCCATGAAAGCTTCAGCATACGGTATTAAAAACATGCAGCGTATTGTGCCTAACCTTATGGCATGGACCAAAACGCCAAATGAAGATTATGCTGATACCAAAGAAGTATATGACCAAGTAACTACACAATTAAAGCGTTATGTTGGCCACGTATGTTACAATTTGGGCGGTGTTTATGAAACACCCAAAAAATCTGACCAAAGCGGCCCCGTATATGAATTTGTGTCAAAAGCTACTCAAAAAGAGGCAATGGAATTCTTGAGGACACAAATATTCACTACCCCTACTTGGTTGATCAACAAAGAGATTTCAGAAAAAACGGGTTCATTGCCTACTGCAACTATCCTAGGTGTGCAAGAAGTTGCATTTGGTAGGATTTTCTCTACTAGCACCATGAACAAAATGTTGAGTGCCGAAGCTGCTATGGGCAACCAAGCATATACGCTTATTGAATTCTTGGGCGACTTAAAGCAAAACATTTTTACAGAATGGGTTACTAAAAAGCCTACGGATATTTACAGGCGCAATCTGCAAAAATCTTATGTTGAGCGCTTGACTGCTTTGATTGCTCCAGCAACAAGCCCTACCACTGCTATTACTTTCCCTGGGCAGAATGCCGGCGGCAATACTAATATAGATACCAAAAAATCGGATATCTTGTCTGCATTAAAAGGCCATGCCCGTGAGCTGAAAGCTTTGGCTGATGCGGCTGCAGCTGTTAGTGCCGATAAAATGACGAAATATCATTTACAAGATATCAGCGACAGGATTGCTAAAGCATTGAATCCAAAAGGATAATGACAGTATAGATTGTATTACCGATAAAAGCAAGTGGGCAGTTGATTACAACTGCCCACTTTTATTTTTGAACTTAGCCCATCCTTGGTTCGGTAGTTTTGACATTGCCCAATAAAAAGCCCGGCCATAAGCCGGGCTTTAATACACTTATACGTTTAAGAGCGTTTTATTATTTTGCTGCTACCATTGTTTTACCTGCTGCGAGCATTTGCAGGGTTTTTTCTGCACGGCGGGCTTTGGTTTCATCTTTTTTCGCCTCGGTGATCCATTCTACATATTCCCGCTTGTGGCTAAAAGGGAGCGATTCGTAATAAGCTGCGGCCTGCTTGTTTTTCTTCAGGCGGGCCTGTAGCTCTCCGGGTATTTCAACCACCCTTGTTTTAACATTAACGGCAGTAACGCTAGCCGCAGTTTTCTTTTCGGCTTCTACCATGGCAAGCATGTTGTCTGCTTCATCTATCGACAGTAGTTCAGATTCTTCTTTTATAAACTGTACCGCATTCCACACATGGTCCAGCACTACTACCTCCACGGTTTTATAGCCGTGTTCACAAACAAAATCCCAAGTACATTCTTTACACAAATCACTGGTAATTTTGGAAGCTGGTTTGGGATAGGCTACCCACATTTTGGCTTCGTGGTGCATGGCGGGTACTACTTCCTTCAAAATATCTTTTAGCTGACGTTGGTTGATCGCAAAAACCAGGGCAAAATCAATCCGTCGTGCCTTGAGCAAAGGAGTAACATTTTTGGCAAATGAAAGCTTAGCAAACTGCTTCTCTATGGATGAGGGCAATCCCTGAACCAATAGGTTCTTTTCATCCTTTAATTGCAACTTCTCCGGCATTGATTGCGATAAAGACATAAGCAGACAATTGTTAAAGGTTTGTTAAAAATCATGCAAAAGTAACAAAAAAAAACGGGATCGAGCACAATTTTGTTTTCCACAGTTCACATCAAAGCTTTTACAGGCAAGGATTTGCTCCGTTTTAAGGATTTAAAAGTATCCAATTTTTGCTTTACCCACCTATCTAAACATAAAAAAACCGGCTATTTGTATAACCGGTTTTACTATTCCCTTGGGGGGTAAGAGCACCTATCTTGTTGGGCCAACTGGCTTGTAATACTGAAGGGCCTCATCCATGTGCGATTGCAACCGGGTAATACGGTTCTCATCGCTGGGGTGAGTACTTAAGAATTCAGGTGTTTTTTGGTTCTTTCCGGCTGCCATCCGCTGCCAAAATGCAACAGCTTCCCGAGGGTTGTAACCCGCCATGGCACAAAAGTTAAGGCCAAAATGGTCGGCCTCGTACTCTTGATTACGGCTATTGGGCATCAACACAGCCACTTGGGCACCAGGGGCAAATACGCTTGTGAATAAGGAATTGGCCTTGGGGTTATTGGAGGTAAACAGGTCGCCCACTACGCCCAATCCTTGCGCAATAGCAGCTTGGCTGATGCGTTCGTTACCATGGTGCGCTACGGCATGGGTAATTTCGTGGCCCATTACCACGGCTAGGGCTGCCTCGTTTTGTGTGTATTGCAAAATACCGCTGTACACCACCACTTTACCACCTGGCATGCACCATGCATTGGCTTCGGCATTGTTAACCAAGTTAAATTCCCAATCATAGCCTTCCAACTCTTTGGATAAGCCTTTAGCGGTATAATAATCTGTAATGGCTTTGGCGATACGGGTACCCACCCTTCTCACCATCTCTGCATCTTTGCTGGTGTTTTGGCTAACGACCGTATTTTGAGATAGAAAACTTTGGTATTGGGTAAGTGCTTCTTGCCGCAGGGTAGCTTCTGAGAAAAGCGAGGCCTGCTTGCGTCCAGTTATCGCATTGCGTGTGCAAGCGGAAAACAGAACGGCCAAAGCGATAATAAATGCTGTTTTTTTCATCTTATTTGTTTTGATACATACTTTATTAATCAATTGGCGTACCAATTTATTGGTTCACCCATGTTTCTCTATAGGAGATGATAATAAACAGGAAAAGGTTGTGATGGATAAGGAAATTCGTCTTACTATTGTAGGGTTGGCCGTAGCGATTAAGCCATGTTGCGCCTTGCTTTCCTCCTGTCCCTAAATTTTAATATGGGCACCCGGCTTTCTACCCCCCGCATTAGTTTGATGATGTTTTTTTGATGGGTAAGTACCACCAAAGCAGCTACGGCCACAGCAAAAGTGCGGTAAATCACTTCATCTTCGTTCCATATCCACAATACGCAAATGGGCAGGGCGGCAGATGCCAATATAGAACTTAGCGAAACATAACGGGTAAGGTAAAGCACTGTTAAAAAAACAGCCACACAGCAGAGGGCCACTATCGGTTGAATGGCGATGATCATCCCAAAAAGAGTAGCCACGCCCTTACCGCCCTTAAATTGTGCAAAAATGGGGAAGATATGCCCCACCACAGCGGACAGGCCCAACCCTACCATCAAGTTGGTCCGTTCAAATTCGTTGTGCAAATAGAAAGACAGCAAGTTATAAAGCCCAACGGCTGCCATGCCCTTCAATATATCCATCAGCATCACTACCGTTCCGTACTGCTTGCCCAATACCCTAAAAGTATTGGTAGCGCCCATATTACCACTACCGTAGTGCCTAATATCTACTCCAAAAAACCGTTTGCTAATGATTAATGCTGTTGGGATGGACCCAATGAGGTATGCTATAACAATAAGAATTGCTTCCTTCATGCTTGTTTCCTTCGTGAGTTGAATAACAAAATTACAACAAAAATCCGAACCTAGTCCTCCCAAACTTCCGCACATTTTATACCAGAACCTGGGCGGCCCAAATTTAAGGAGCTGTTACATGCAGGCAGAGCCAGTTGTCCTTTTGAATTTTCCCAAGGCTTCGGAAGCCCGATTGGATGAGCAAGGGCAGCAATACACCCTCATCTTCTGGTAAAAAGCCACTCAACAGTACATTTGCACCGGGTTGGCAGGCCCCCGCTATAGCTGACAAATTACCCTTTATCACGTTGAGGTTGATATTGGCCAAAATAATGTCGAAAAGCCGGTCAGTAGGTACCGTTTCCGCCTGCTGGATGGTGATACGGTTACAACCGTTGGCTTGGGCATTTTCGGTTGCGTTATCGATACTCCACTCGTCGTTATCAATAGCCAACACTTCGGGTGCCCCCAGTTTCTCGGCCAAAATAGCCAATACACCTGTACCTGTGCCAAAATCCAGTACGGTTTTGCCCGAAAACCCAAGCTGGGCCATTGCCTGCACCATCATGTAGGTAGTAGCGTGGTGGCCCGTACCAAAGCTCATTTTAGGAGTAATGATAATTTCGTGCTGCACACCCGCATGTGGCGGATGAAAGCCTGCCCTGATAGCCACAAAACCGGGTATTACCACCGGTTCAAATCCGCTCTCCCAAATGGCATTCCAGTTTTGCGGCGCAATTGACTGAAGCGAATAGGTGAGATCATGCTCCTTTGCCAAAGCTTCCAAAAGCGGAGCATCAAAACAATCCGCTGGGATAAAAGCTTGCAAGCCCTCACCCGTTTCCTCAAAGCCCTCAAAGCCCATTTCGGCCAACAAAGCCACCAGCAACTCCATTTTGGTAGCCTCGCTCACCACAATGCCCACTTGTATATAATCGTTCATTTCCGTTTCAATTAATGGGCTGCAATGTAAGCCTTATAGCTAATTTTGATAGAAGTGGAAATAAAAATTTGCAGAATGTATAATTTTATACTCAAAAAGATATAACTTTGTTGGAAAGTATCCCGAAGTGAATAAAAAAAATACAACACCCAGCATGGGCTTCAGTTTTGAAAGCCCCATACCCAACAACCAATTACAAGAAGAATATATTGGAATCGCCCCCCAATCTCAAATCAGTCATGCAGTTACACAAGCCCTTTCCAATATAGCCGTATCCAGTGGGCCTGTTTTATTTAAACCCATCAGCCAAATGTCGCCCCTAGAAAAGATGGGCCTCATCAAAAAAGGAATATCAAAAAAAGATTTGGAGCACCTAAAAAATACGGCCGCACTAGATTACGACCAGTTGGCCGAAGCCTTGGCCGTTACCCGTGCTACTCTAATCAATAAAAAAGGCCTCGAAAAATTCAGCAGCAGCATCAGCGAAAAGATTGTAAGCCTTGCCGATATCTATTCCTTTGGCTACGAAATTTTTGAAGATGAGGACAAATTCAACACGTGGGTTTTTAGGCCCAATCAAGCTTTGGGCGGTCAGCCGCCATACAACTTGCTAAACAATCAATTTGGCAGGGAAGAAGTAAGAAACCTCATTGGAAGGATTGCCTATGGCGTTTATTCTTAATTGATACTTATGAAAGTGTACAGGGTTGGTCGTACCCAATTTGCAAAAGATCTTACTGGCGAAGGTGCTAGGCTGTATGGTGGGCGATGGAACCACAAACTAACACCATGCCTATACACAGCCGAAACCAGGGCCTTGGCCGTTTTGGAATACACGGTAAATGTAAACATTGAGGAAATACCAAGGGCATTGAGCATCACTACGCTAGAAGTGCCCTCCGACAACATACTGCAACTGCCCATTGAGGCACTGCCCGGCAACTGGCAAGAAAGTCCAGCCCCGATGAGCACCAAAAACCTCGTTACCGCTTTATTGAAAGCGGCCCAACATCCTGTAATACAAATTCCTTCCACCGTAATACCAGCCGAATTTAACTATATCATCAATCCCCTTCACCCTTCGGCCATCGACTATCGGATTGTATCTGTGGAAGATTTTATTTACGATGTCCGCATCAAGTTGGTCTAGTGCCAAAAAACAAAGCCGTCCTTTGCAGAACGGCTTTGACTATTATCAATTTACCATCAAATCATGACCTATTACCTTTGTTCGGGCTTGGGCATCAAGGCTTTGCGGCTTAGTTTGTACTTGCCGGTGCGTTGGTCAATATCAACCAACTTCACTTTTACCTTATCGCCTTCTTTGAATACGCCGTCCATGGTTTCCAAACGCTTCCAGCTTATTTCGCTGATGTGGAGCAGGCCTTCTTTTTTAGGCAAGAATTCAACAAAAGCGCCAAACTCTTTAATGCCTTTTACGGTTCCTTCGTACTCCTTACCAACTTCGGGCATGGCAGTGAGGCCCTGTACCCAAAGTACAGCCCTATCCATACCTTCCTTATTGGCACAGAAGATGCTCACTTCGCCGGTATTGCCCACTTCTTCAATATTAATGGTAGTACCGGTTTCACGTTGAATTTCCTGTATCACTTTACCCTGTGGCCCGATTACCGCACCGATAAATTCTTTGTCGATAATCAGTTTAACCATCCGTGGTGCATGTGGCTTCACATCGTCCCTATGGGCTGGCATACATTCGTACATGGCGTCCAAAATGTGCATCCTGCCTTCTTTGGCCTGGGCCAATGCCTTACGCATTACATCCATGCTCAAACCATCCACTTTGATGTCCATTTGAACACCGCAGATGCCGTCCCGGGTACCCGTTACCTTAAAGTCCATATCGCCCAAGTGATCTTCATCACCCAAGATGTCCGTTAAAATGGCATATTTATCTTCTTTGGTGATAAGGCCCATCGCCACACCGCTTACGTGCTTGGGAATGGGTACACCTGCATCCATCAAGGCCAGTGAGCCTGCGCACACGGTAGCCATGGAAGAAGAACCATTGCTTTCCAAAATATCACTCACTACACGGACTGTGTAAGCGTAGTCGGCAGTTGGCATCATTTGCTTCAAAGAGCGCATGGCCAAGTTACCGTGCCCTACTTCGCGGCGGCTTTGGCCACGCATCATTTTTACTTCACCGGTGCTAAATGGCGGGAAGTTGTAGTGCAGGTAAAACTTAGAATCAACTGATTTGGCAGCGCTTTCCACCAACAGATCGTCCAATGGCGTACCAAAAGTTACCGTGGTAAGCGATTGTGTTTCGCCCCTTGTAAACAAGGCAGAGCCATGTGGTGACGGGAGGATATTGGTTTCCATTTCCAGCGGACGTACCGTTTCCAATCCACGGCCATCCAAACGCTTGCGGTCATTCAAAATCATATCACGTACCACATAGTATTGCAGTTCGCCAAAGTAAAAGCCAATCAGTTTTTTATCTTCTTCGGGCAGTTCTTCGCCCAAATGTACTTTTACCTCTTCCAGCAGGGCTTTGAAGGCATCTGTACGCTCATGCTTACCTGAAGCGGAAGCAGAGATGGCATGCATTTTATCTTTACAAAAATCGTTGATCTTGGTTTCCAAGGCCTCGTTGCGGTAAGGCTTGGTGTATTCCCTTTTGGCGGTAACACCTACTTTATCACGCAATTGCTCTTGGGCTTTTACCTGAATGCGGATAGCGTCGTGCGCCATTTCCAAAGCTTTTACCAAATCTTCTTCTTGGCATTCTTTGGCTTCGCCTTCCACCATCATGATGTTTTTGTCGGTGGCTGCGATAAGGAATTCCAAATCGCCTTTTTCCAACTGGCTGCGTGTGGGGTTGATGATGAACTCGCCATCCAAGCGGCCTATCCTTACTTCGCTGATGATTTCTTTAATGGGGATATCCGATACGGTCAAAGCGGCAGATGCTGCCAAGCAAGCCAGTGAATCGGGCATGATTTCGGGATCGGAGGATACGAGGGTAACCAGTACCTGTACGTCGCAGAAGTAATCTTCTGGAAAAAGTGGGCGCAGGGCCCTATCTATGAGGCGGCTGGTGAGTACTTCGTAATCGTTCAAACGGGCTTCCCGCTTGAAGAATGAACCGGGGATGCGACCTGCGGCTGCGAATTTTTCTTGATAATCCACTGATAGTGGGAAAAATGATTGGCCTTCCCGTGGCTCTTTGGTGGCCACTACCGTAGCAAGGATGATGCAATCACCTTGGCGTACCGTTACGGCACCATCCGCTTGACGGGCCAGTTTGCCGGTTTCGATGGTTACCATACGGCCACCACCGATATCAAACGAAACAGATTGGGGTTGTAATAATGACATAATTGGAAAAAATGTTGTGTACCGGTGCGCTAGCGGCTGATATAGGGCCAGTACCGGTCGATTAAAAAATATAACTGCGTAAAACGAATAATTCCCAACTGTTTAAAAACAAGTTGGGAACATCCTCTATTACATAGCTGAGATTCAGATTATTTACGCAAACCTAATTTCTCGATCAGTGCCCTGTAACCGCTAAGGTCGTGCTTGCTCAGGTAAGTGAGCAGGCGCTTACGCTTACCTACCATTTGCATGAGGCCGCGTTGGCTAGAGAAATCTTTTTTGTTGGTCTTTAAATGAGCGGAAATGTGATTGATGCGCTCCGTGAGTAGTGCCACCTGCCCTTCAATGGAGCCGGTATTGGTAGCTTTTCCGCCAAATTCAGCAAAAATGCTGGCTTTTCTTTCGATTGTTAAATGAGACATTACTGTTTTTTTTGTGGCACCCGTATGGCACCATTATTACTTTTTCTTTATTTCGGGTGCAAAGGTAGCGAAAAAACGTATATTCCAGCAACTCGTGTTATTTTTTTTGTTCCCGCAGGCTCTTACTTCATGTCTTTGAGGTTTACCCCGTACAGAATGCAGAAAACCAGCCCAAAAAAGCCATTGAACACTGTACCTAAAATACCAACAAGGTTGCTGCCATACAACAATATTGGAATGGCAATGCCCACTAAAGTACCGAGCACGTAGAGGTAATAGCCCTTTTTATTGATCCTGAACATCAAAAATGCCCCACTGATGCACAGTATAGCAGCCAAAATGGCCCCTAAAGCATTTTTCTTAATGTTATCCTCCGTAAAAGAATCGCCTAAATCGCCAAACATTTGCCGGGTAATCTGTTTCGCTTTCCGATCGGCCACACTGTCCTTGGCATTCGCTTTGTTGCCGTTCTTTGCAAAAATGGAGTCGCTTTGGGTTACTTTTTGCATCTTTTGCATTTGTTCGGCCGTTTGCTTAGCGGTAAAATACCCGTATATATTGGTAACAAAGAGAAACCCGCTGTAGGCAAAAGTGAGGATGCACAACACCGTAATAAAGGTTGTCCTTTTTTTGGGTTGCTCGGCAAATTCATCAAAAATACTTGACATATCTTATGTGATTTTAATCTCCGGCAAATCTATTAAAGTTTTGATGGTTGATTTTTTTTTTCTTTTGGCAGGTAAAAATGCAATATTTGCGGTTAAATGGTTTATCAGTTTGCAATATCTGGCTGCGGTAAAATTGCCGATCGTCATGCCCAAGAAATTGCCCGGCGTGGCAAATTGGTGGCCGTATGCGACATTGTTCCCGAGCGGGCAAATGCCTTGGCTGCCGCTTACAATGCTAGGGCCTATTACGATTTTGATACCATGCTGGCAAAAGAGAAAGCGTTGGACATGGTGAGCATTTGCACCCCCAATGGGCTACATGCGGCCCAAAGCATTGCGGCTTTGCAAGCGGGGCACCATGTACTTTGCGAAAAACCCATGTGCCTGCTCACCTCCGATGGGGCAGCCATGATTGCAGCAACCGAAAAGGCCCAGAAAAAGTTGCTGGTCGTAAAATCAACCCGGTACAACCCGGCCATCGTAGCCTTGAAAAAATTGTTCGACAAGGGGCAAATAGGCGATGTGTACAGTTTTCAGCTCAATTGTGTGTGGAACCGCCCCGATGCCTATTATGCCAACAATTGGCGTGGCAGCTTGGACTTAGATGGCGGTACCCTTTATACGCAGTTCAGCCATTATATTGATGTACTGCTATGGCTGTTGGGCGATGTGTTGGATGTATGTGGTTTTAGGAGCAACCGGGCACACCAAAACAGCATTTCATTTGAGGATACGGGTGCCGTAGCCATGAAAATGCAGAGCGGGGCCATCGGCACGTTGCATTATTCGGTAAATGCACAGTTGCAAAACCACGAGGTATCACTTACGATCGTGGCGGAAAAGGCGACCATTAAATTGGGCGGTACTTACCTGAACGAATTGGTGTACCAACAACCCGCCCTGATTGACCTTGGCAGTTTGGGCGAAGGAAACCAAGCCAACGATTACGGTTTTTACAAAGGCTCCATGAGCAACCACGATAAAGTGTACGAAAACGTGATTGCTGCCCTGCAAGGTGCCGAGAGCCAAGTAACGGATGGGGAGGGCGCTTTAAAAACAGTGGCCCTGATTGAGAAAATATATCAACAAGCAAATTTATAAGCCGCTTTTGAAACGACTCATTTTTACAGTTACCAATTCGCTTCAGCATGACCAGCGCATGATACGCATTTGCACTACGCTTGCGGCTGCGGGGTACCCTGTTACGTTGGTAGGTGTTAAACATGGCGGCACCTTACCACTTACCCCCCAACCCTTTTCCCAAAAGCGCTTGTATTGTCCATTTAAAAAAGGGTTTGCTTTTTACGCTTACTACAATCTCCGGCTTTTTTTTTACCTGCTGGGAAAGCCCACCGACATATTTTGCTGTATCGACCTGGACACTATGCTGCCCGCTTTTTTTGCAGCAAAGCTGAGGGGCAAAAAACTGGTGTACGATGCCCATGAATATTTTAGTCAGCAAAAGGAAGTGGTTACCCGGCCAAAAGTGTACAAAGTATGGCATTGGATAGAAAAAACCTTTGTGCCCCGCATCAAACATGGCTATACCGTTGGCCATAGCATTGCAGCCGAATTTAAAAAGTTGTATGGCGTGGAATATGCTGTGGTGATGAACTGCACCGTACTGCAGCCACTTATGCCCAACAAAACAGTAAAAGAAAAAAAGATACTCTACCAAGGCGCCGTAAATGAGGCCCGTGGCTTGGAATACCTCATACCGGCCATGCGGCAGGTGGATGCCAACTTGTACATTTATGGCGATGGCAATATGATGGAAGCCTGTATACAACTGGTAAAGCAGCAGGGTCTTGAACAAAAAATATTTTTCATGGGCAAGGTTTTGCCTGCCGAACTAGGGGCCATTACCGCTGAAGCCTATATGGGGCTGAACTTGGTAGAAAATACAGGGCTGAACCAGTATTACTCATTGGCCAATAAGTTTTTCGACTATATGCACCATGCTGTACCGCAGGTAAGCATGGCTTTTCCTGAATATGAAAGAATTAACCAACAGTTTGAAGTGGCGGTGCTAATCAAAGACCTGAGTGAACAAAATATTGCGAATGCCGTTAATCATTTGTTGACCGACACAAATGCGTACCAGCGTTTACAACAAAATTGCATGCAGGCAAGGGAAGTGTATTGCTGGCAACAGGAGGCCGTAAAACTTTTGGAATTTTACCAACAATTGTCACAATAAAAAACCACAACCATCGCAACACATTTACACATAGTAACCCACGATATCCCTTGGCCGGCCGATTATGGAGGGGTGGTTGATTTATTTTACAAAATCAAGGAACTCGCTACATTGGGGGTTAAAATCCATTTGCACTGCTTTACCCAAGGCCGCAGCCCGCAACAACAATTAAACCAGTATTGCGAAGAAGTGCATTATTATGTGCGTAATAAAAATATCCGCGGCTTTTCGTACAAACTACCTTTTATTGTAAAGTCGAGGGCCAGTGCCACTTTGATTGAACGGTTGAACAAAGACAATTACCCGGTATTGCTGGAGGGCATCCATTGTACCTATCATCTTTTTACCGGTGAACTTAGCAACCGGACCATATTGGTAAGGTTACACAATGCAGAATTTGAATACTACCATCATTTGGCGTTGCATGAAAAGAACCTGCTAAAAAAAGCCTATTTTAAACGAGAAAGCAAAGCACTCTACAAGTATGAGCGGGCCTTGGCCAACAAAGCTGTATTTATGGCGGTGAGCGAGCAGGATGTAACCATTTATCAAAATAAGCTGGGTGCAAAATCCATCTTTTTCTTACCAGTTTTTACGCCGCACACCATGGCCACTTGCAAAGAGGGCGTTGGCAACTATTGCCTTTACCATGGTAACCTATCGGTAAATGAAAATGAAAAAGCCGCAGCATGGCTATTGCGGGAAGTTTTTAGCAAAACCCAATTACCCTTGGTGATAGCGGGTAAAGATCCTTCAAAAAGTCTGGAGAAGTTAGCGCACAAATACCAGCATACTTGCTTGGTGGCCAATCCCGGCGATACCGAAATGCAGGATTTGATTGCGAGGGCACAGGTAAATATCTTACCTTCTTTTAACAATACGGGTGTAAAGCTGAAACTCATCAATGCCGTGTTCAATGGCAGGCATTGTTTGGTAAACGAAGCGGCTGTAAGCGGCAGTGGGCTTGCACCCTATTGCCATATTGCGGAGGATGCAACAGATTTTGTAAGAGCTGTTGAAAAATTGTACCAGCAACCTTTTACCCTGCATGACATCGAAGAGCGGCAGGGTGGCTTGCAGCGGCTGTACAATAACCGGGCAAATGCCGAAAAGCTGCTTAGTTTACTATCGTAGCATTGTCCCACACTTTGCCCTGCTCGGTTTTAATGGTGCGGGCAGGAAATTTGTTGATTACCGGATAGTCGTGGGTGGCCATCACAATGGTGGTATTATAATCACGGCAAATTTGAAAAAGCAGTTGCATGATTTCGTCCGAAGTCTCGGGGTCGAGGTTACCGGTAGGCTCATCAGCCAATATCAGTTTGGGCGAGTTGAGCAGGGCACGGGCAACATCTACCCTTTGTTGTTCGCCACCACTCAATTCATAAGGCATTTTAAAGCCCTTTGTTTTAAGGCCCACCTTATCCAACACATCGGCAATTTTTTCGTCCATCAACTTTTCATCCTTCCAACCGGTGGCCTTCAACACAAACTTCAGGTTGTTGTTTACATCCCTATCAGTCAGCAATTGAAAATCCTGAAATACTACACCCAAGTTGCGGCGCAGAAAAGGAACCGTTTTCCAATTGATATCTTTCAGGTTGTACCCTACCACCGTTCCCTCACCTTCCCGCAGGAGCAAATCGCCGTACAAGGTTTTGAGCAGGCTGCTTTTGCCGGTACCCGTTTTACCCACCAAATACACAAACTCCCCTTTCTCTACGGTAATATTTACGTTTTGCAATACCAGGTTATTGGCCTGATAGATATTTACATTTTTTAATTCGATTACTGGTTGCGCCATAGTTTCCGCTTAGTTGTTATGTTGTTAATACTAAAACTGTGAGCCCTATTTGTCTAATGCTGAACAAAGATGGCAAATTTATACCTATCCACGTTGTTGGCAATAAAAAATACTTCTGAATATGTTAAAATTATGAATAACTAAAAAAATAGTTGTTAAACTAAAATATTAGTTTTACTTTTGAAAAATCATTGAAACAATCTTTAACCAATCAATTAAACGGTGTTAATGATGAAAACTTTAACAAAGGCAGAGGAACAGATTATGCAGGTGCTTTGGCGACTGGACAAAGCTTTCTTGCGGGAAATCATCGAGGAACTGCCGGAGCCCAAGCCGCATAGCAATACAGTGGCCACCATCATCAAAATTCTGGTAGAAAAGGAATTTGTAGATGTAACCGTATTTGGCCGCATGCACCAATACTATCCCTTGGTTAGCAAAGATGCATACAGCAAAAGCAGCATGAAGAACTTGGTAAAAGGGTATTTTGAAGGCTCTTTTAGCAATGCGGTATCCTTTATGGTAAAGGAAAACAGCCTCAGCATCGACGATTTGGAGCTGTTGCTCAAACAACTCAAGAAAAAGTAAGAGGTTGCTGACTGGCCCTACAATCTTACAGGGTAAGTCATTGGTACAATTGTATTAAAATTATTGTTTACGTTAAATTATTACGTTATGCTACAAGCATCGTGGTATTTATTAAAAGTGATCCTTTGTTCGGGAATTTTGATGGGCTACTACTGGCTCATGTTGCGCAATAAGATATACCATCATTATAACCGATTTTTTCTACTGGCATCCACGGTATTGTCGTTAACATTACCCTTGCTTACGATACACATAACGCATGACATGGATTTGCCCCAAAGCCAAGCCATTCAACTGTTGCAGGCCGTGAATAGCGATACTTTTTTTAACGAAATTGCTATTAAGCAAAACCCCAACCACTTTACTATCGGCCCGTTTTTAACCGTAATATATGCCCTTGTTTCTTTGGTGATGCTTGTCTTGTTTATCAGGGTATTATGGATAGTTCGCTCCCTGATTTACAAATACAAGGGGCAGATTGTGGAGCGTTTTTTCTTTGTAAACACCAATGCAAAAGGCACTCCTTTTTCCTTTTTCAATTATATTTTTTGGAATGAAGCCATTGACTTGGAAAGCCAGGCGGGGCGACAAATATTTAGGCACGAAGTGGCGCATGTACAGGAGCGACACAGCCATGATAAAATATTCATCAACCTGTTGCTGATTGTTTTTTGGTGCAACCCTTTCTTTTGGCTTATCCGCAAAGAATTGAACATGATACATGAATTTATTGCCGACAAAAAAGCCGTAGAAGATAATGACACGGCGAGTTTTGCGGCCATGATATTACAGGCTGCTTATCCCAAGCACCGCTTTGAATTAACGAATAATTTTTTCTATTCACCCATAAAAAGGAGGTTACTCATGTTAACGAAAAATCAAAACCCCAAAGTGTCGTACATCAGCCGCATGATGGTATTGCCACTGGCAGCCTTGGTATTTGCAGCATTTACATTTAAGGCCAAGCCCATTTATTCAAAGCAGGGCCATGCAGACAAAGTTTTGCAGCCTATCACCGTAGTGCTGGATGCTGGCCACGGCGGTAAAGATGCGGGCAGTTATGGTCCCAATGGCGAGGTGGAAAAAGACCTCACGTTGGCACTGGCACAAAAGATCAAGTCGCTCAACAGCAGTAGCAGTATCAACTGGGTGCTTACCCGCAGCGAAGATGTTTATCTCAGCCCCATGGAAAGGGTTAACTTGGGCAAAGCACAAAAGGCCGACCTCTTTATTTCCATCCACATGGATGCAGCCCCCAAAAATGAGGAAAGCAAAACGGGTCTTACGGTGTATGTGGCCAAAGCGGGCTACCCCAATACCGAAAGCAGCTTATTGCTGGCCTCAGGTATGGTGAACGCTTTTGCCAACAATTACAGTTTAAGCGTAAGCCCCAGTCCTACCCAGCGTCAAATAGGGATTGCAGTATTACAAAACAACGAGTGTCCATCTGTATTGATTGAAGCTGGCTACATGACCAACGAAAAGGATTTGGCTTATCTAAAATCAGAAGCGGGCCAAGCAGCCATTGCCCAAAATATATTGGCAGCCATCAATAATTATCAATCCCAAAAAAGTAATGGCACCCAATCGGCCGAAAACACCCCCAAAGAAGCCATCAGCGTTAAGCAAACCATGCCCAATGCCAATGTGCAACAACTGGCAGCCAGCAACGCTGTTAACGATCTCGATAGCTTGAGCCCTAGCACCCAGCCCACTATTGTGGTGCGCCAACTCAAGGGTAGTTTAAGCAACCTTAACAGCGAAAAGGGAGCCGGCGAGTCCAAGTTAGTTAAGGGCGAGCCCTTGTTATCACTTACAAGCAAATTGGATCCATTGTATGTTTTAAACGGCACTGTTTTGGGCAATGATGATGCCACCTTAAAAAAGATAATTACCGCAGATATATTATCGGTTACCGTATTAAAAGATGCCCAAGCCATTAAGTTGTATGGCGATAAGGGCCGTAATGGTGTGATAGAAATTACGACCAAAAAACAAGGCGAGGCATTTACAAAAGGTGAAAAGCCTGCCCCCATATTGACCGGTGGCCGCTTAATAACTACTATAACCAGCCCAACACAGTCAGAGCCTACAGTTATTTTTACACAGGGGGATGCAGAGGCGATGTTCCCTGGTGGGGACCCCGCTTGGCGTAAATTCTTGGAAAAAAATCTAGACCCGACAATAGCGAGAAAAGCTGGTTGGAAAAAGGGAATCTATAAGGTTATCCTACAGTTTACAGTTGATGCGGAAGGGAATGTATCGGAAGCAAAGACGTTGAACTATCAAAATACTAAAGTGTCCCAACATTGTATCGACGTTATTAAAAATGGGCCTAATTGGGAGCCAGCCACGCAAAATGGCCGCAAAATAAAAGCCTACCGTAAGCAGCCCATCACCTTTGTCATCAAAGAAGATTGATTTTCGATTTCTCGCAATTTTAGTCCCGGTGGGCAACCAGCCGCACAAGATACAAAGCAAAAAATTATTAAGGGCAAGGCACTTATAAAAGAAGGGCAACAACAGCCTTAACAGCTTTTTATCATTCCCTTAAAACAGTTAGTTTTACTTTGGTATATCCCGGTGTTTACACATCGGGATTTTTTTTGCCGTTTACCCGTACACCAAGGTTTCGCTGGGCAGTTCAATCACCAATTCCTTGGCTGTATACGCTTCTACCCTACCTATGATTTGCGCTTCAATATTTACAGTTTGGGCTGCGGCTATCATGGTAGCGGCATCTTGGGCAGCGCAGTAAATTTCCAATCGGCACCCCATATTGAACACTTCGTACATCTCCCTGTTGGTAGATCCGCTATTTTGCTGGATGATATTGAATACCGGCGGCGGGGCAAACAAGTTATTTTTTACCACCCGCATAATGCCCGGCAGGTATTTGAGGCACTTGGTTTGGCCACCACCGCTGCAATGTATCAGCCCGTGTATTTTATCAAAGTGATTTTCCAGCAAAGGCTTAAGCACCGGCGCATAACTGCGGGTGGGGCTCAGCAGCAGTTGCCCAATAGTCAGACCGGGCAAGGCTTCTAGGGGGTCGGAGAGTTTGTGGGCGCCAATATATACCACTTCATCGGGCAGGTTATTATCGTAGCTTTCTTTATAGTTTTGCGCATACACTTTATGCAGCACATCGTGCCTCGCACTGGTAAGGCCATTGCTGCCCAAACCACTGTTATAAGCCGTTTCGTAGCTGGCCTGGCCATAGCTGGCAAAGCCAACGATTACATCGCCGGGCTGGATATGGTTGTTGGTAACGATTTTATCCTGCGGCCAACGGCAGGTCATAGTGCCGTTTACAGCCACGGTACGCACCACATCGCCTACATCGGCCGTTTCGCCGCCCAAGTAATGGATGTTTACGCCATATCCCTTTAAGGTATCAAATAGTTGTTGGGTACCGTTGATGATGGCCGACAGTACTTCGCCCGGTATCAAGTGCTTATTGCGGTCGATGGTGGAATTGAACACGATATTATCGTAAATACCTACGCAAAGCAAATCGTCCAAGTTCATCACCACGGCATCCTGTGCAATGCCCTTCCATACAGAGATATCACCCGTTTCTTTCCAATACAGGTAGGCCAAAATGCTTTTGGTACCCGCCCCATCGGCATGCATCACATTTACCATTTTGGCATCGCCACCCAAGTAATCGGGGTAAATTTTGCAGAAAGCATTGGCGTAAAGGCCCTGATCGAGCTGCGCCACGGCGGCATGTACTTCTTCTTTTTGCGCCGAAACGCCCCTTTTGGAGTATAATGACATGAAACGGTTTTAGGCTGCAAAAATAAATGTTCGGCAATCAATAACCATTTCTTAATTCTCAATTAGTTTTGCACCACTTTTTCATGCGGCTACACAACGATATCAACCAACTACCTGCCTTTAACAAAGCAGTCATTACCATCGGTACTTTTGACGGGGTGCACCGTGGGCATCAGCAGATCATTGCACAGCTTAAGGCCGAAGCCCAGGCCATCGGCGGGGAAACGGTGATTATTACCTTTCATCCGCACCCGAGGTTGGTAATAGCCGGGCAAAACAGGCCGTTGTATTTGCTCAATACACTGGCGGAAAAGGAGCAATTGCTGCGTAGCCATGGTATTGACCATTTGGTGGTGGTGCCTTTTACCGAAGCCTTTGCCGCCTTATCGCCCGAAGCTTATATACAATCGTTTTTGGTGGAAAAATTCCATCCGCATACGATTATCATCGGGTACGACCATAAATTTGGCCACAACCGGGCCGGCGACTATCAAATGCTAGAGGCTGATGCGCCCCGCTATGGTTTTACGGTTAAAGAGATACCGCCGCATGTACTCCGCCATGTTACCATCAGCAGTACCAATGTACGGGAAGCCTTGTTACAGGGCGATTGTGCCACGGCCATCGAATTGCTGGGCTATCCCTACTTTTTTTCGGGGCTGGTAGTCAAAGGCAACCAATTGGGCCGTACCATTGGCTACCCCACGGCCAATTTACAAATAACCGAGCCCCATAAACTCATTCCCGGAAACGGAGTTTATGCCGTATCAGCTTGGGTTGTAGGCGACGGTACGCCCACGGTTTATGGCGGCATGATGAATATCGGCACCCGGCCCACGGTAGATGGTACCCAACGGATGGTGGAAGTAAACCTGTTTGATTTTGATGCGACGATTTATGGAGCAACCCTTACGGTAGTGGTAAAAAAACGCCTGCGGAGCGAAGTGAAATTTAATGGATTGGAGGGTTTGAAGGCACAATTGGCCCTTGATAAAGAAACGGCCATTACTACTTTACAAAGCATTGATTGAGCCTGGATTTAGAGCCTGTTTAAATTTTATTGATGAGATTTCCCCATGCGTTCCGCTTGGCCGTAGGTATAGTCAATTGTTGAGCGAAACAAGGCGAATTTTGCAGCCCTAGTCTAAACGTCTAAGGCGAAAAATTCAATCCCGCCGCAATGGCGGGACAGCCAAAAAGTGGCATAGGGAATCCATTGAATGAATTTTAAACAGGCTCTTAAAGCATCATTTTTACCGCCATTTCTTTTAGCAAGCTGGCATCTGGCGTACCCACACTGCCCACCCCCACACTTTTTAGGTTGTATTCATGTAACAACAGCAGCGCCTGTTCTATGCCGCTAAAGGAATAATTGCGGGCAATCGCCTGATAATCTTTGATAAAAAAAGGACTGATGCCCATCGCTGCGGCCATCGTTTTATCGTCTTTACCCTGCAGGGCAAAAAGCATATAGGCCTTACTGAACGAATTGTACAAAGCGGGCAATACCATTTGAATGGGTGCCGCTTTGGGGTTGCCTTCAAAATAGCGAATGATTTTCATGGCTTTGGATAGGTCTTTCTTACCCAAGGCATCCTGCAGTTCAAATACATTGTATTCCTTGCTAACCCCTACATACTTTTCAATATCATCTTCGGTTATCAACTTCTCCGAGCCCAGGTTCAGCAAAAGCTTATCCACCTCGTTGGCTATGCGGCTCAGGTCGTTGCCAATATGCTCTACCAGCAACATCAAAGCCTTTTGGGCAATATTGTATCCCCGTGCCGCTACCAGTTCGTTGGTCCACTCCGGTAGTTTGCTATCGTATATTTTTTTTGAAGTAAATACGTGGGCCGTCTTTTTTAGCAGTTTCGAAAGCGATGTGCGGCCGTCGAGTGTTTTTTCTTTGTAGCTCACCACAAAAATGGTAGATGCCAGCGGGTTTTCAATATAAGCCTCCAATTTGTCTATATCCCGCATTTGCTGGGCTTCTTTCAAAAGTACTACTTGTTTTTCGGCAAACATGGGGTAACGCCTACAAGCATTTACTACGGCAGTCCAATCGGCATCCTTACCATAAAAAACCGTTAAATTGAACCCTGCCTCGCTTTCATTCAATATACGATGCTCGGCATAATCCATTACTACGTCAATATAATAATCCTCCTCCCCTTCCAGCCAATAAACGGGCTTAAACTGTTGCTTTTTCCACTCTGCAATAATTTTTTCGGCTGCCATGGCCCAAAGATAAAAGTTGCAGGCCGATTATCGCCATTTTTTTGCAAAGTGGCGCAGGGCTTGCATTTCAGTTAGCTAGGTTATTAACAATATATTACTTGCCGATTCGTTAATATCCACAACTTGGCTAGTTTGGCATGGTTTTGGAAAATTGCATACCGGATCAAGCAAGAAACTAAAAAATCGAAGCTGATCAAATTTATATAACAACAAATTTTTTGAATTATGGCATACGAAAATTTTCCATCAGAAACGGGCACAACGCAAGCGCCCGCTAAAGCACCCAAAGCAAATATGAGGGCACTAATCACCGGCGGTTTGCTGGTAGCATTATTGGGCACATGGGGCTACATTATTTACGACAAAAACAAAAGTAAGGAAGACATTGCTCAAAAAGATACGCTGATTACTGCTGCATCGCAAGAGCGTGACGAGCTGCAAAAAGAACTGGATAACGCAACAATGCGTTTTGATGAGCTGAAAACAGATAACGCCAAGAAGGACAGCAGCATGGTGGCTAAGGACAATGAAATTTCCGAGAAAAAGAACCGCATTCAAGCCTTGCTTTCAAAGGTAAATGCGTCGCAAGGCGAGTTGGCCGAAGCCCGTAGGCTTATCCGTTCAATGAATGGCGATATTGATGGCTATAAGGTACAAATAGAGCAATTAAAGGGCGAAAACTTGGTACTTACCCAAGAGAAAGAAGTAGTTACGCAAGACCGTGACCGGATTAGGCGTGAATACGATTCAACGCAAACCAGCATGGCCGCTCAACAAGCTGCTTTGCGCAAGGAAAAAGAAGATGTAATAGACGTGGCTTCTACCTTGCACGCTTCTAACTTCAACATTACCCCCATTAACGAAAAAAGTGGTGGTAGGGAAAAGACAGCATCATCAGCTAAAAAAGCAGATAAATTAAGGGTTAGTTTTGATCTGGACGAAAACAGGGTAGCACAGTCTGGCAACAAAGATGTGTACATCTGCATCACCGATCCATCTGGCAGCCCTATAGCCGTTGAAGCATTGGGCTCAGGTAAATTCAACACCCGTGAAGGTGAAGAGAAATTATTTACTAAAAAGGTAGACGTGCTTTATACACAAGGTCAGCGCCAAACAGTAAATATTGACTGGAAGCAAGACAAATTTGTAAAAGGCAACTACAAAGTAGAAGTATATCACAATGGGTTCAAAATAGGTGAAGGCTATACCAGTATCAAAAGGACTGGTGGATTGTTCAGCTAGGAAATTAATCACTATATATATGCAAACGGGCTACCTTTTGGTGGCCCGTTTTTATTTGTAGCATTATATCAATTACACATATGAATTAGTCCACCTGATTTTGGTACTGAGCCTACGCTCAGCATCTTGGAATATAATGTGATGAGGAAGCAGCGCTTGCCACACCCAAGATCGGAGCCTCTTGGCCGACCTACTTTGGTTAGCAGTGCTGTTAATTTTCTTAGCCTGTAGAGCTGTCTTTACTAATGGCCGCGGTCCTTTTCTCAGGCCAATGCGTACCTCTTGCCCCTACCCCTGCTTTCAGCTTGGCCCTGGCTTTCCAAATTGCTTAAGGGTGGCCGCTGTATTGCCGGGCTTTGGTTTATCCAAAAACAGCATCTTCACCGCCATGATGATCATAAAAACAGCAAATATTTTTTTAACCGTATCCTGGGGCAGGCGCAAGGCCACTTTACTACCAAAATAGCTCCCAATTAAAAAGCCAATGGCCAGTAGCCCCACTACCCTAAAATCAACGTGGCCCTGTTTATAATACTGTAATACACCCAAGATACCTACGGGCAGCATAATAAGGCCCAGCGAAGTGCCTTGGGCGGTTTTTTGGCTAAAGCCCATTAAGTAAACCAACGCCGGCACAATGATGATGCCACCGCCCACTCCTACCAACCCGCCCATTACACCGGCGGCAATGCCCACCAGTACAATCATCAATATCATTTGTATGTCCATATGCTTTTTTGGCTGTTTCATTTAGAAAAAGTTGATTGATAAAGGGCAATAGCCGATTCAATTACCCGCATGGCGATGGCCTTGGGTTGAAACTCATCAATGGCCACTTGCTTGTTTTCAAGCACTTTGTATTGCTCAAAATAATTTCTTAAAATGGCCAATAATGGCGGTGGCAGTTCATCAATTTGTTGAATATAATTCACAGTTGGATCTTTGGCCGCCACAGCTATTATTTTATCATCGGGCACACCGGTGTCGATCATTTGCATGTTGCCAATCACGTTCGCCTCCACCAAGCAAAGGGACTGTATGCTTTCACTGCACAGCACCAAAATATCCAAAGGATCGCCGTCTTCTCCCAAGGTTTGGGGGATAAAGCCGTAATTGATGGGATAATGAAAGGAAGAGAAAATTACCCGGTCGAGCTTGAGCAATCCCGTTGGCTTATCAATTTCATATTTAGCCCTTGAGCCTTGCGGAATTTCGATCAGGGCATTCACCACTTCGGGCGCTTTGTTGCCATAATGGGCACCATGCCATGGATGCAGTACGTACATAAGCTTAATTGATTAATTTATATCCTACAAAAGCAGCGGCTATCCCGGCAATCAAACTGGCACCGATATACAATAGGCAAAGCCAGTACTTACCCTGTTGTAGTAACTGCATATTTTCGATGGAAAAGGCTGAAAAAGTGGTAAAGCCGCCACAGATACCGGTTGCCAAAAAAAGCTTCCAGTTTTGGGCAAATTGTTCGCTTTTGAGGCTAAAGGCCAGTACCATGCCGATGATGCAACTACCAATGATATTCACCAGCAAAGTGGCCGCAGGAAAGGGGCGCTGACCCAACCATTGCCCTACGGCATACCGCAGCATCGACCCCACGGCCCCACCCAGCCCTACCAACAAAAAATTATTGAGCATCGTTGCTATTCCTTATTTTCCAAAAATGTATACTGGATGTCCACTAACCATTTACCATTTTGCCGCACCAGTTTCAAGCGGTTGCTTTCGGTGGTTTTGTAGCTATTGCCATACTGCACAATGGTAATGGAATCTTTTACTTCCTCTTTGATATCTTTAATAATAATATTCGCCTTGCCGTAGCCGGCAATATCTTCCTTGGACAAACGCTTGTCGTACTCCTTTAGCTTTTCCATGTACTGCATATTCATGCCAGCGGTATCTTTTAATACATACTTAGTGGCTTCGTCCACTTTCATTTTAAGGGTGGCGTCAATAAAAGCTTGGGCCACATCGGTACTGGTAACGGGCTCTTTGGTTGAGTCGCTACTATTACAGGCCATTGCCAAGAACAAGACCGCAAGGGTTACATATTTTTTTGCCATAGTTAAAGGTAATATATCTTTTTATTGGGGCATAAAAAAAGCACCCCTTTTTGGGGTGCTTACAGTAACAATGAGTTCAATTCGTTTTTATCTTCTTTAGTTCTTCGAGTGCCTTTTCCAAATCTTTACCACCAGCCTTCATTTTTTCAGCTAGGGAGTCCATATTGATCTTCTTTAATTCTTCGCTACCTGATTTTATTATTTGGTTAAGTGAGTCGGCATTGATGTCCTTGAGCTTGTCAAGACCTTCTTCCAACTTATCCATATCCAGCCCATTTTCTTGGAATTTATCCATACCCATTTCCATAAATCCTCCTTTACTAAAAGCCACTTTCCAGCTTCCTTCTTCTTTCTTTAAAGTAAAATTGGTACCCTCGCCGGAAGCTTTGTCCTTTACAGTAACAGTTGCTTTATCACCTTCAATTTTAGCATCACCGAATTCAACTTTTGATTTATCAAAATCCATGTCTTTTTTTCCTTTACTTCCAAATGTATTAGTCCCTTTTTCAATAAAATTGATCATCGTTTCACTATCCTTGGTAGCCATTTTTTTAGCTGCGGTAAAATCTTTTTTGCTCATAGCCTCAAAAAAAGCAATCAAAGTTGCTTTGGGGTCAGAACCTGCACCGCCACCGCAGCTTGCAACGAAAAGTGTACATGCTGCCAATGCAGCTACAAAAAATTTCTTCATAACTATTTTTTTATTTTGCAAACAAAAGTAATCGTAATTTTTACTTTTTACTAACTATTTGTAAATAATTTCAGCTTGTTTGGTGCATAGTGGATGGAGGAACAAATCATCCACCCCTACAAACTTAAATGTATCAATATGGCTGATATTGCACCTTACGGTACCGTTACTGGCAAGGAGTAAAGCCTTGTACACATACTCTGCACAGTACATCCGCTCATCCGTTTGCAAGTTGAACGCCATATCAAACATAATCCCTGCTTGGTACATTTGCTGGGCCTTGGCCACCAACATATCGTTTTTCATGCCTGGGGCATTATACCTGTAAACTGCCATACCCCGGTTACTTACAGGGTCAGCAAAATGCTGCAATGTATCACGCCTGATTTTTTGATCGGGGTTAAATTCGCCGCCCAATGCATGATAAACGTACACCTGCCCATTTTCTAGGCTTGCTATGCCACAGTGCGAGTAGCTTTGGTTCCGCTGATTGAGGTGACGCAAACCTTCACTGGTAAAATCGTTACCGGCCCGTAGCACCAAATCCCCCGACTGTATCAATGGGGCAATACTATCTATCCGGCTACGGCTATTTTGCAACTTGGCCAAGCTATCCGCCACAAGTTGTGCCCTATTGCCTGCATTAGCCGATTGGCGGCAGGAGCCAAATAACAAAAACAAAAGCAGCACCGCTATTGCTAACGATGCTGCTTTTACGATATGCTTTAATGATACAATATCACGCATTATTTCAACCTCGGCTACTGCCCTTGCTCTTTGTCCTTCTCCCTATCATAAGCCCTAATGATGGCCTTTACGAGCCTATGCCTTACCACATCTTCTTCATCCAATTCGATGTGGGCAATACCATCAATATTGCGCAATATTTTACTGGCCCTAAACAAACCACTTTGCTGCTTGGGCGGCAGGTCAATCTGCGTAGGGTCTCCCGTGATGATGGCTTTGGCATTGGGCCCGATACGGGTAAGGAACATTTTGATCTGTAGGTCATTGGTATTTTGGGCCTCATCCAAAATGATAAAAGCATTGTCCAATGTGCGGCCACGCATATAAGCCAGCGGTGCCACTTCTATGGTTCGAGTGCTCATGTAGTAGCCCAATTTATCCGCTGGTATCATATCGTCCAGCGCATCGTACAATGGCCGCAAGTAGGGATCGATTTTCTCCTTTAAATCGCCGGGCAAAAAGCCCAAACTTTCCCCTGCTTCCACAGCCGGGCGGGTAAGAATGATTTTTTTAACCAGCTTGTTTTTTAAAGCCCTTACGGCCAATGCAACGGCGGTATAGGTTTTACCAGTACCCGCAGGGCCGATGGCAAACACAATATCGTTTTTATCGGCCGCAGCCACCATTTTCTTTTGATTGGCAGTTCTAGCCCTTACGGTTTTTCCATTGGGACCAAACACCAGTACATCATTGGGGTTGCGGTCCATAAAATGATCCACTACCTTTTCATCATCGCCACCCAAAATTTGCTCAAAATAATTTTCGCTCATGTGCCCATTACGCTCTAGGTACTGCACAATCAAGTCAATCTTTTCCCGGGCACCATCAATTTGTTCGTTACTGCCACTGAGCTTGAGTTGGGTACCGCGGCTAAGGATTTTCAGCAAGGGGAATTTTTTCTTTAAAATATCCAGTTTACCATTGTTAACGCCAAAAAATTCAATGGGGTTAACGGTTTCGAGGTTAATGATTGTCTCTGTCAATGCTGCTTTGTTTTACATATTGCGGCGTGTTTAACGGCTACAATACTTTGTTTGCAATAGAAATACCTTTTTTAAAATACTAACCCATTCATCTGTACCAAATTTACTGAATTGTATTTCATAAACCATCAAATTAGTTTTTCACAAGTGTTGATAATCTCAAAATGTAAAATAAAACGCACACATCCATATATTTTACATATATGGCTTCATCTTTGTTACATTTACATTGTAATTTATTTGCTCACTTAAAACATTTAACATGAAAAAGATCTTTTTTGCAGCCTTATTTGCTTGCGCCATGCTTTTATTAAACAGTTGCCGTAAGCAAGCCATCCAACCAATTACAAGCGAGGCCGAGCCTACATTAACTGCCGCAACAGCGGTTAGTTACGACTTTGTAGTAGCCGTTAGCAACACTTGTAGTAAGATAAACCTTACCATCAACAATTGTGGCACCGGCAGTTACAATAACTGGCCAAGCGTGGGTAATTGCAGTGCGGGCAACAACTTTAACGGTACCGTAGCTGGTAGCGGCAATCCCTTGCTTAGCAGCGGTCCGGCCACTTTCCCCAATGTGGGTGCCACTTACCTCATTTTTGCCAACACGGCCAGCACCAGGGATGTACTACAGGTTGTTTTTAAAACGGGTTACAATGCCTCCCATGCCCCTACTATTACTTACAATTCTGGTACCAGAAAGTTTACCATCGTAAATGCGGGCAACCCCACTTATGTAACGGTGAGCAAGTTTAGCTACACAGGCTTTATTGGCATTGGATTTACGGAATTTTGTTAACCAATATTGGATTAACAAAAAGGGGCCATCCGGTTAAGATGGCCCCTTTTATATGGAGATAACCGCATTGCTTAATTGCCGAAACCGCCGCCGCCGCTCTTGATACGCTTGCTTTCGTCTTCGTTACCACTCTTACGCTGGCGTGCCGCTTTTACTTGGTTGCTGCCAAAGCGATAGGTAAAGTTCATGCGCAATTGCTGACTTTCCCAACGGCCATTGGCATTCATGTAATTGGCAAAATTGCTCACACCGGCCCAACGCATGGTTCTAAGTAAATCGGTATAGCTGAATTTAATGGTGCCCTTGTTATTGAATATTTGCTTTTGCACACCTATATCCAAACCGCCCATGCCCTTGGTTTCAAAAGTACCGCCCCAAATGGTGGGTGAGCTGTAAAAACCAGAAAGTTCGGCACTAAAGCCATCTTTAAAAGTAAATGCCTGCTGCATGAATAAACTGGCAGAACTAACACTGAGGTTGATTTTCTTACCATCATCAAAGCTAGCCTTAAAGCGGGTGTGAAAGGCATTGATATTGGTAAAGAGGCTCCACCACTTGGTAATTTGGAAAGGCAGGGCAAAGTTGATGCTGTAAATATCCTGACTGGCCAAATTTTTCTGCGTAATAAAAGCCCTTGTTTTTTCGGTGGTATCAATAATTTGTGTAGAGTAATCACTGATATGGCTGTAACCAATGGTAGTATTGAATCGATACAAGAAAGTATGGGTCAATTCCACGCTGTTGGTGTACTGGGGCTTCAAAAAGGCATTGCCCTTTTGGTAAGTCAGTTCGTCCAGCTTATTCTCAAATGGGTTCAAGTCTTGGTAGCCGGGCCTATCAATACGGCGGCTATAAGTAAGATTGAACGCATGTTTGGGATTGGCATTGAAAGTAATGGCACCACTGGGGAAGAAATCGGTATAATTCCTTACCACTTCTTTATCACTTTGATTGGTAGCGCTTTCCAGTACACCTTGGCTGCTGGTATTTTCCACCCTCAAACCACCTTGTACGCTCCAACGCTCGTTGAACTGCCTGTTGTAATTAACATAAGCCGCATTTACATTTTCAGTGTATTGAAAGTTGTTGCTACGATTGGTATTTTTTACACTTGTACCAGCGATTACATCAAAAAAGTCGAAGGTATTATCTGTTTTTACATTCGAATACTTGGCACCCAAGCCCAATTTACCTTTTAGCCAAGGTTTTTCATAATCGAACTTGGCGGTATAAATGTTAATATTGGTAGGCGTATTGTTGGTGTAAATTTGGCTGTACAACAAATACTCCGTTCCGGGCTGCAGGTAATAGTTGGGCTGAAAACTGTTAGCCTTACCCCTAAACCGTCCGTAATCGGCATCCAAGTTAAACTCACGGCCTGTACTATCAGCATAGCGGTAATTGAAGTTAAAATTCAAGTTATTGTTGTTCATGTTGATGCGGTTGGTAGCGAACAATATCTTGTCGGAAATGCCCGTAATATTAGACGAAATGGGTGTGCGGCTGTTCGACGCAAAGTAGCCATCCTTAAAGTTACCAGTGGCCACAAAGCCAATGGTATTCTCTTTGTTCGCATAAATATCAATACCGGCTTTTACATTGTGGTTCCAGCCACCATCAATGTTAGTGCCCTTTTGATCGTAGATGCTGTCTGCCTGAATCCTGTACAAATTCATGTTATTCTCATTATCGCCCCAGCCATTGCTGTAATTGCTAAACAGGTTTACCTTTTTGTTGCGATAATTCAAGCTCAATGAATTGTTCGTTTTGGGGGTTTTGCCCACATTCAGACCAGTAGAGAAATTGCCGTTCAGTCCGTACTTCTTGTTCTTTTTCAGGCGGATATTGATGATACCGGCATTGCCCGATGCATCATACTTGGCAGATGGGTTGCTGATCATTTCAATAGATTCGATATCCACCGAATTGATAGAACGCAGGTAAGAAGCCAGGTCTTTGTTATCCATTTGGGTCATGCGGCCGTCGATGTACACCCGTACCCCATTCTTACCCTTCATGCTGATGTTGTCGTCTTTATCTACCACAACACCGGGCGATTTTTGCAATAATTCCATGGCATTGGAACCGGTAGCGTTAATGCTACTTTCCACATTAAAAATCGTTTTGTCGGCTTTTACCTCAATCATCGGCTTTTTGTAACTGCCCGTAACTGTAACGCCTGTCAATTCCTTATCGGCTACTTTCATACCAATGGTAGCAGGGGTAGCCGTTTCTCCATCTTTTACGCCAAATACTGCTGTTCCGGTTGTTTGCTTTCCGGTAGAACTGGCTACGATAAAATAACTGGCCGGTTGAACCCCTACAAATTCGTAGCGGCCTTCCTCATCGGATACCTCGGCCTTTACAAAACTGGAGTCGGCCCTGTACAGGCTTACACTGATTTTGGACAGGGGGTTACCCTTGTCGTCCTTAATGTGTCCGGTAATTCTGGCGTTGGTCTGTGCGGTTAGCGAAAAGGCCGATAGCAAAAAAACGGAAGCTATCAGGAGTAATTTTTGTTTCATGACTATACTTTTTATTTGTTAATGGCTTTATTCCCTTGAATAGGGGGCAAATTTACCCCAGTCCGATTATAATCGCTTTACAAGAATGCACCAAGCGGCCAATTAATGGGATGAATGGTTACCTTTCATGACATTTTTATGACATGGTACGTTTAACAGTATCCATAGGTTACAGAATGGGGAAATAACTTTTCCTTTCGGTTACCTGATTATTAAAAGTGCGAGTTGTGCCTAGCGTCAACCTAAATTTTGCAATAGAAAAGTTTGTCCCGACGCTACGGTTGGGGTGGCCGATCACCCGGCCGACGCAAAACCTGGGCTAAAGAAGACATACAAATTGACATAATAACTTGGTACGTCTGCCTTTAGCTAAAAAAAGCCACGCTTTAAAAGCGTGGCTTGTGCAATTTGCACTTTTTGCTCTAAACTATCTTATTCTTTTACTACAGAAATGGTTTTCACATCAGCAGTTGTCCTTACTTTAAATTGGTAAGTACCGCTGGCGAAAGTACCCATGTTAACACGCTTAACATTCAGGCCCCTTACACCTTGGATTTGTATTTGCTGTACTTGTTTGCCCGCAGCATCGATAATCAGTAAAGAAACGGCTTCGTTATCCACCAAATCAATGCTTACTACGGCAACATCTTTTACAGGATTGGGATAAACACCTACTGCAAATCCTTTGCTGTCCAAGCGGATGCTCCTGATTTCGCTATAAACAAATTTTGCGTCTTTGTCGATTTGCTTGATACGATAGTAAATAATGCCAGACGAAGTACGCAAGTTGCTCAAATTGGCATCTGTTAAATTGTAGGTGTTGGCAGTAAGACCATTGTTTTTAGGGGCTACTGTAGCGAATTTGCTGAAATCAAGACCATTAAAGCTGCGCTCAATTTCGTAACGGTCGGTAACAGGGCTTTCGTTTTCAACAGCCCAAGTCAACAAACCATCATTGTCACGCTTAACCGCAGTAAAGCCATTGAACTTAACGGGAACCGGTACATTCAATAAATCCATTACATACAAAGTGCTGCCGGGAGGGCCTGCCAATGTAGTGGTAGTGGGGAAAAAATAATTGGTAAATGAAGGGGGCCTTAAATCGCCTCCTACTTGGCTGGTAATAGCCAAATAATATTTTTCCTCTGTATCCTGATGTACGAACTGAAGATTTACAGTGGCAGTTGGACCAACCAAGGGCACACTGATTACATCATACTCAACATTATTTGTATAAACTTGAGTACCCAATGTACTTGGTGCAGGAGCTGTATAAATAAAATGGTCTACATTAAAACCTGGCAGCGCATAAGCAGCATTATTACGCTCAATTTCCCAAGAGCCAGAAGCTGGGGCACCAGTCCCTGTCATACCAGGAAAGTTGGTTGTATTTACGGTTACAGGACCATATGTGAATGGTTGAGTAGCGACTGGGTAACGTACAAAGAATTCCATTGTGGATATACCTGTAGTTAAATTCCCGCCGATTGGCTTCACTTTAAAAGTAATTACATTACCAGTATTGGTCAGGGAAGTTGCAAATTTGCCTTGAGAATAACCGACCATTGTAATTGCAAAAAAGGCGATTGCTATAAATATTTTTTTCATCCTATGATAAATTATGTTGTTTTAGAATATTGGTTGTGTAATGATATTTGCAGCACCTAGTATGCCTAGTAATCTTGAATAATCATTAGTTAATACTGAGCCTGTTTTACGCACATTACCATCCATATTAAAATCTTCTCTGCGGTAAACTGCAGTAGGGCCGGGGGCCGCTGCGGCATCTACACCTGTGAGCAACAGTGAATAGTCGTTTATAGTTGCAGAACCTGTTTTGCGGGTAGTTCTGTCAACGTTCACATTGCCACCGTACATTCCGAATACACCTGGATTAAGTGTAGCCATCGGATCGTTGCTAACCCCTAAATTAAACGCTTGCGTTACAGCCGTAGTAAAGTTATAAGGGGCGGCAGTGGTTTTAGCCAAAGCCAAGTTGCTTATAGTTCTTACGCCTAAGTGATTCCTATGCCTGATAGACACATAGTAGCTGCCCACAGGAAAACCAGAGAAATTCACAGGAGAAACACCGTCAGTTTCAACAACATCGCCATCACGTTGTACTAATACGGCTTTGGTTGAAATAACTGAACTATCTGCAGCAGCATGTAATTGCAAAAACAACCAATCAACAATAGCATCATTACCAGCGGGAGCACCCGAGCCAACAATTGCAGTAGTTGTGGTTTCACCTCCACCGCTACCTGCAACAGTGAAATTCGGTATCGAATCATATGGACTTGAAGTTGGTATCAGGTTTAAATTTCTTAAATTATCACCCATCACACCTGTACCTGTATTAAACGCTCCTTGCAAAAATACTTTAGGCGAAACCAACAATGGGCTCAGCACGGGGCGTGTACCCACGGCAAAAACACCCAATGCGCTAACACCGGTCCTTGTATATGTATAAGGATCAGCACCTGCTGCAGCACCCGTTTGGCTGTTCAACAAATCCCAACCTTGGGTTGCACCCGCTGTAGGTATATAATAAGAGATACCACCTTTTGTACGATTAAAGCCGGCCAACTCGTCGCTTGCGCTCCAAGTAGTGGTCAGGCTCAGGTTGCTACCACCAGCAACCGCTTCATTGATATCCCAACTGGCATCAGCCACTTCTTTGGTGAAGGCTGTACCGGTAGCACCTGCGCTCAATACGTTGGCCAAGCAACGAACGCTGATGTCATCCGAAGTACCACTGTTGCTAATGCTTACAGGATTGTACGTTGTAGTGGAATTGCCTACCGGATAGGTAAAGGCTGTAGCACCAAGACCGGCTTTGGTCAAACGACCTGTACCGTTGGTTACAAAAAACTTTGAAGCGCTTGCACCGGTAACCGTTGCAGTAGGCGCCAATACAAAATCGAAGTTGCCTTGTTGGATTTTGCCGTTGGTGAAGAGAACGTCGGTTCCTACCCTTGCATTACCGGTAAGGGTAGCATTGGCAACATTGTCCATCTCCAGGTTGGGGATGGTAAACCCGTTCATGTTTACATTCTGATTACCAGTACCCTTCAGAATTACTTTGCCAGCGCCTGTAATATCGGCACTGCTCGTAATATCTCCCTGAACGGTAACGATACCGCCCGATTGGATATTGAAAGTGGTACCGCTACTGATAAACAACTGTCCGTAAGAATTTCCTGCAAGGAGCAGGGCAAGGGCCAACCCTGGAATACGTATTGATTTATGCATCGTACAAATTTTTCAGTTTTATGTTGAAAGTTATTGTGTTGTAAAAATAGTTATTTTATACCAAATAAATATACGGGTATTTAGTAAATGGCAGGTTTTGGTTCTAAAACGGTTAACCTACGCATAAATTTAACCATTGTCAGCCGTAAAACTACTACTATTTTCCAATTCTCCAATACCACATAAGGGTTATTTACCAACAAAAACGGTACCAAGGGCCATTCTATTTTACAAACCATCCGAATTTCTTTAAAAGTAAGCTTTTTTTCCCCGAAATTTGCACAACTTAACAATTAGTTATTACATGGCAATTGAAATAAAAGTCCCAACAGTAGGCGAAAGTATCAGTGAGGTAACCTTGGTAAAATGGCTCAAAAAGACCGGAGATTGGGCCGAGCGGGATGAGGTGATAGCCGAATTAGAGAGCGAAAAAGCCACTTTTGAGATCAATGCAGAGCAGGCGGGCGCTGTTACCACCGTTGCCGCAGAGGGCGATACCCTCAAAATCGGCGATTTGGTTTGTACCATCGATACCGAGGCGGCACGCCCCGAAAAAGCGGCCGAACCCATCAAAGCCGAGGCACCGGCAGCCCCCGCTACCCCGCAAGCGGCAGCCCAGCCACAGCCTGCCGCCACCCCCAACCCATCGGGCGCAGAGGTAAAAGCGACCCCCGTGGCCGCTGCCATCATGGCCGATAAAAAAGTAGATACCAAAACCGTGGTGCCCAGCGGCAGCAACGGCAAAATAGTTAAACAAGACGTGTTGGAAGCCCTCAGCAACCCCGGCCGCACACCGGGCAAACCCCTCTTTAGCAGGGAGGACAAGCCCGAAAAAATGAGCAACCTCCGCAAAACGGTAAGCCGCCGCTTGGTGGAAGCCAAAAATACCACGGCCATGCTCACCACTTTTAACGAGGTGGACATGACCGCCATTATGGAGATCCGGGCCAAGTACAAAGACAAGTTTAAGGAACTGCACGGCGCCAACCTGGGCTTCATGAGCTTTTTTACCAAGGCTTGCTGCTATGCCCTGCAAGAATGGAAGGCCGTAAATGCCTATATCGACGGTGAAAATATCATTTACCACGATTATTGCGATATTTCCATTGCCGTTAGCGCTCCCAAGGGCCTGGTGGTACCGGTTATCCGCAATGCCGAAAGCCTTAGCATGGCCCAAATTGAAGCCAAAGTGGTGGAACTGGCCACCAAGGCCCGCGACAGCAAATTGACTTTAGAGGAAATGCAGGGCGGTACCTTCACCATTACCAATGGCGGTGTGTTCGGCAGCATGATGAGTACCCCCATTATCAACATTCCGCAAAGCGCCATACTGGGCATGCACAAAATACAAGACAGGCCCATGGCCATCAACGGGCAAGTAGTGATACGCCCCATGATGTATTTGGCACTCAGCTACGACCACCGCATCATCGACGGGCGGGAATCGGTGAGCTTTTTGGTAAGGGTAAAAGAACTGCTGGAAAACCCAGCCCTGTTGCTGTTTGGCAAAGACCCTGTAAAGGCATTGCTGGAACTGTAATGCTGTTTTTGAACCCAGCTTTGGGAATATGGCCCAACTGTATTGGCGTCGCACTCTTGTACAGTGGCAATGCTGTTGTGCATTTTCCATCTCGTAAAGCATGATACATTTATCCCACTACAACACGGCCATTACCATATTGCAGGGCTACAACGGCAGCCTGCCCTTTCACCATTATATCAAACACCATTTCAACGCCCATAAAAAATACGGCAGCAAAGACCGCAAACAAATCGGCAATCTTTGTTACCAGTATTTTCGGTTGGGCCATGCCCTACCCGATTCTACCCTACCCGAAAAAGTTTTACTGGGTGTTTTTTTATGCCAACAACAAAGCTCCCCTTTACTCGAAAACCTACGGCCCCACCTGAATGCTTCCATCCATCTTACCATCAAAGAAAAATTGGCATTACTCAAGCTGAAACCCAGCGATCTTTTTCCTTTTGCGGATGCCTTGGGCCCTAGGGTTGATAAAGCGGCCTTTTCTTTGTCGATGTTGGTGCAACCCTTGCTCTTCCTGCGTTTACGGCCGGGAAAGGAACAACAGGTGCAACAAAAATTAACCACCCCAGGCATCGCTTTTACAAGCATCAATAAGCACTGCCTTGCGTTGACCAATACCGCCAAAGTAGATACCTTGATAAAGCTAAATGAAGAGGCGGTAGTGCAGGATGCCAGTTCGCAACAAGTGGGTGATTTTTTTGTACAGCACCGGCCAACATTGCCCAATGGCCAATATCCCGCCGTATGGGATTGCTGTGCGGCCAGCGGCGGCAAATCCATCCTGCTGCATGATGTTTGGCAAGGGCGATGCAAGCTTACCGTTACCGATATCCGGTCGTCTATATTATTCAATCTATCGCAACGTTTTCAACAGGCAGGCATTTTGCACTACGATAGTTTTGTGGCCGACCTTGCTGATGGCGCTCCGGGCAACCATGCCTATGATGCCATCATTTGCGATGCGCCCTGCACGGGTAGCGGTACATGGAGCCGAACACCGGAACAGCTTTGTTTTTTTAAAGCCGCAGCCATTACCGAATACGCCCAACTACAAAAAAAAATTATTACCCATGCCATTACACAACTAAAGCCCGACGGCATTTTTTATTATATCACCTGCTCCGTTTTTACGCAAGAAAATGAAGACAATGTGGCTTTTGCGCAACAGCTCGGGCTGCAATTGCTCGATGCACAATTGATAGCGGGCTGGGAAAGGCAGGCGGATAGTATGTTTGTGGCGGCGATGAAACGATGACCGTTAGCCGTTGACCGTTGGCCGGGAACCGGAAACCGTTGACCGGGAACCCACAATACTGCTTAAACATTTCGCTATAATTATTCCGGTTTAACAAAAATGTCGTTTTTTCTCAATTCTGGCTTTCTTTTTCATTCGATTTTTACTGTACAAAAAATAACCATCATGGCTGATTGACAGCAGCCTTTATAAAATGGTGCGTTGCAGTGGAATCAACCATTTACAATAACGTTTAAAACAAAGAAAAATGAAAAAGCTTGAAAAAAAAGAAATCAAAGCCATCACGGGTGGCGTTGGCGGCCCTTGTTACACTTTTTGTGCCGACCAGTTCAATGCCTGCGTAGCCGCTGGCACCAACAGGGATGTATGCAAGGCACAGCGTGCAGAGTGCTGGCTTGATTGCTAAATGTTGATAGTAAAATGACAGCCCAAAAGTATTGCAACTATCTGCGGATAAACAAACAATGGGCGATACCTGCCGGAACAAACCTTGTTCCGGCATTTTTAATACCCGTAACAAATTCAAATGAATAAAAGTTGGTGCCAACTACGGTTTCTACTTGTACATTTATATTGCATTAAACAATAGTATATGAATCAACAACACAGCACTTTCATCCTCCGCTTGGCCACGGCCATTATATTATTGGTACACAGCGTGCCCGGCATGTTCAATGGCGGCGTGAACGACTTTGGCGGGTTTTACCTCAACGAACAAGGCTTTGCCCCGTTTGGAGTGGCACTGGCCTGGGCCATCAAACTATCGCATGTGGCAGCAGCCATTTTGCTACTGTGGAACAAGTGGCTCAAATGGGCTTGCGGAGTTACCATTGCAATATTAATTGCAGGCATTGCCATGATACATTTTAAAGAGGGCTGGTTTGTGGTGGGCGGCGGCAGAAATGGCGTGGAATATAATTTTCTGTTGATCTGTGTATTGCTGACCATCATGTGGCCCAGTGGTATTCGATTTAAAAAAGAGCGTGTGTAACTACTGTGCGGCTAGTTGCTAGATTTCCAAAAGAAGCAGTTCGCTTGCATCTATTTTACCAGCGCTATCACTGTTTCCGCTTCATCCATCAACAGTTTCAACCCATAACTGCCCTTGGCAAGCGGGGATAAATCTGTCAGTACAATAATGTTAGGGCCCTTGGATACCTGGATGCGTTTTGCATAAACGGTTTTGCCATCAGCGGCTGTTAAGGTAATCACCGCTACCGTTTCTTTTTCCGCAAGGAGCGCTATTTTGATGTGGTCGGTAAAGGGATTGGGATAGGCCGCAAAAGCCGCTTCCCTTGCCCTACCCTTGCGCAGCGCCACAATTTTGCTGTAAGCCGCCTTGCCATCCATATCCACCATTTTTAAACGGTAATAAAACAAACTGACTGGTGCATCCCATACATCTGTAAACTGGTATTGGTGCGCCAATTGACTGTTGCCATGGCCCAGCACTTGCCCCCGGTTGCTGAAGCGGATACCATCTTCGCTGCGCTCTATTTCAAAATGACTGTTATTGAGTTCTGTTTCGGTTGTCCATTGCAGCCAACTATTGCCATTGTTGAGCAAGCTGGCCGTAAAATTGCCCAGCTTAACCGGTATGGCACCGCCCAATGGGCCGATGATGGCCGTACCGTCATCTACCAACGGTACACCTGCCTGCGACACCGCATTGATACGGGCCGTATTAATAATGGTACCAGCCACCGAAGCTGCTTGCACTTTAAAGCGCAGGGCATAGCTATCGCCCGGCGCCAATTGGCCACCCGCCGCTCCATTGGCACCCGTACCCAAGAAGAAACGCAAATAGGTTTTGCCATTGGCCGTGCTTTTAAATGCAATATCCGCATCTGGCAAATCGGTATAAAAGCCGCTGGCAATACCGGGGCAATTGATGATCTCCAAGGTATTGGGGACATAGCTCACATTGGTAGGCAAGGTATCGGTAACCATGCAATTAAACGCAGTAGCCAAGCCACTGTTGCTACCCGAAATGGTGTAAGTAAGCTGTTCCCCGCTTTCTACTATCGTATTGTTATTGGCATCGGCAACCGCCTTATCCAAACTGATGGTGGGCAACCGCATTCCGATGCACAGACTGAACACACTGGGGAAATAGCGATCGGCCTCCGTGCCAAATTCTACCCGCAGCGAAGTATCGCCAAGCGCAATACCGTAGCCCGTACCCACTTGTATTTCATCAATATCAATACCCATTTGATTGGTATAGGCTGGGTTGCGGTTGGTTACAAAAGCACCCGCCCTTGAAATGGTACCGTTCCACATATTGGTAACTGGGTTAACCGCATTGGAAAATGTATTGTTGTTGATTTTAAGATAATCCCCCGCTGGATTGGTAGCCGTTTCCCGCAGGTTGGCATCGCCCTCCCATACCATGGCCGTCATCACCGCATTCACCAAACCGCTTACATCCGTATCCACGTTCAGCCCTGTAAGTACCGCCGATTGCGTATTGGGCAGACCGCCGTTAAACACATTGAGATAACCATCATATATGCGGATGCTACTGTATTGTAGTGCCGTGTTTTCAAAAGCCACCACAAT
The DNA here is from genome assembly GCA_943373145.1 of Chitinophaga pinensis. GTDB lineage: Bacteria > Bacteroidota > Bacteroidia > Chitinophagales > Chitinophagaceae > Ferruginibacter > Ferruginibacter pinensis_H. Next base: position 125,970 of record CALSBI010000013.1, on the reverse strand, counting down.
ACACCAACCCGCAAAATTGCCACCCGCATCTATTACTCCGGTGGAGGCCGCCACATCTGCCACGGTATATGTACCAGCACCATGGGTGTTGATGAAATTGGTAACATCTATAAAACTTTGGTAGTTGGTACTAGCCGTTCCCGGTATGGGGTACACGTCGGTGTTAGCAGGTGCCGCTTGTATATAAGTATAACCGCCCGTTATGCCCTTGCGGATCTTTATCCGGCGCAGGGTATCGGGCACGGCAGCCAATACATCGTTGTTGATGCGGCCGCCCCAATACAATCGGGCAAACTTGATGGTATTGTTACCGCTGGGCAGTTGCAAATCCGCCGAGGAAGAGCTGGCCGTATTGGCCGTGGGCAGATTGGTGCCCAGCAAACTAGCATCAAAACTCAAATCATCGCTTTTGTTGGACCGCTGATGCACTTCCACCGCAATGGTATTGTTACCGTTTACAAAAGCCGAAACGGGCAGTACAATCGTATCCGTTATATTGTCCAATGCCGTGCTGGCAATGGAATTGTGCGTAATAGTACCAACGGGCATGTTTACCCTAGCCACTTCGGTACCATTAACATAAACCACCGCCCCATCATCGTAGCGTACATGCAGGGCCAAACTGCTGAACACATTGATATTGGGTATGGTGATGGTTTTTCTAAAATAAATACTGATGAACCGGTTATTGAAAGGGCCGCCGTTGATGAGGGTGGTTTCATCGCCATCGCCAAAGCCCAGTTCGCCCAGGCCTGTCGCCCATTGCGTATCGTCAAAAGCGTTTGTTTCCCAACCCGTGGGGCGGGAATTGGCATCCCAATATTTCCAAGCACTGCCAAAAGGGAAAAGGGCCGAAACAGCGGGCAGGGTACCATCCACATCTACCAATTGGATATTGGAAAAATCATTGCCGTATTGGCTATGACCGATGCCGCCTACGCCATTGGCCGCATTGCCCGTTTCATTCATTTTTGTGAGGTTGACGGTACCGTTATCAATGATATGGGTAAGGGTATTGCCAAATATGGTACAGCCGCCCTTGAGGTTATCGCTGTACACCAAACCATAGGGCCTTATCACCTGCGCAGCCAACAGCAGACTGCCCATGCAAAGGGCCGTCAGCAATACCAAGCGATATGTAAGCCGTAGCAGCATCATATTGATAGAGCGGTGTAAAAAGGCAATAGCTGCCTCGGTTTAAAAAGATATTGGGTATTTGTGTAAGATACGATTTTTAGTGGCTGTGAGCGGAATTATTGCTTATTAATTATGGATTATTGGTCGCGGGCTTTGGTAGATGCTGGTACCTTTACCCATTACCCTAACAAATTGAATTTTAGCGATGGGGACGGGGTTATTGCTTACTAATTATTGATTATTCATTATTGGCCCATGTCTTAGCAAATAATACCACCCATCCAAATCACCCTAACAAATTGAATTTTAGCGATGGAGACGGAATTATTACTTACTAATTATTGATTATTGCCCGCTGGCTTTGGAAGATACCGCTACCTATACCCATTACCCTAACAAATTGAATTTTGCACATTTGCAAACTTGCACATCTGCACATTGGCTAATCAGCAAATTAGCTAATCAGCACATTACCCCCCCTTCATCTTCTTCTTAAACACTTTTTCAAACTTATCCAATTTAGGTTTGATGACGATGGCGCAATAGGAGTTGGTGTTCTTATTGTCGTTGTAATAGTTTTGATGGTAATCCTCTGCGGGGTAAAATTTGGCTGCGGGTTCCAAAGTGGTTACCACCGGATTGGCGAAAGCCCCGCTATTGTTCAATGCTTCCCGGTAATGTTCCGCCTTTTCTTTTTGCGCCGCATCGTGATAAAAAACCACGCTGCGGTATTGGGTACCCACATCGGCGCCTTGCCGGTTGAGGGTGGTAGGGTCGTGCGTTACCCAAAACACTTCCAGCAGCTCATCAAAACTAATGATGGAAGAATCGTACTCAATTTGCAAACATTCGGCATGACCTGTGGTGCCGCTGCATACCTGTTTGTAAGTAGGATTATCCACCGCACCGCCACTGTACCCACTGGTTACTTTTGTAACACCCTTCAATTGCTGAAAAATGGCTTCGGTGCACCAAAAGCAGCCATTACCAAAAGTTGCGGTATCTAATGTTGTTGTTTGCATTGTATTCGTTTTTATTATAACTGATGGGGCAGCCTGATTTTGCGCCTGCATGCCAAGCCCGGCCAATATTGCCATGAACCCGATCATTCGTTTTTTCATCTGAATTAATTTGTACCCTATCTACGCAAAGTTATTTTACTTAGTTTGCATAACATTTACCAAAAGCGAAAGTTTAACAAAAGCAGAAATAATTGGCATGATAGCATTATTACAGAGAATCGCCCTATTTTTTACCCCCTTACGAGATATAGTAAAACCCACTAAGCAAAGCTGCCTTGCCGGCAAGCAGGCCGTCCTCCTGTCAAGCGTCATACTGTCAACCGTCATCTTTTCCTCCTGTAACACAAATCCCCCAAAACAACATATGGCAACCCACTCATACGCATTCCGCCTCAAGCCGGGGCAGGACTTAAAAAAAGAAATACAACAGTTTGTAACCGACAAAAAGATAACCGCCGGTTGGATCGGCACCTGTGTGGGCAGTCTTACCCAGTACAATATCCGTTTTGCCAACCAGTCCAACGGCAGCAGCGATACCGGCCATTTTGAAATTGTGAGCCTAGTGGGCACCCTATCCACCAATGGCAGCCATATCCACATCAGCCTCAGCGACAGTACGGGCAAAACCATCGGTGGCCACTTGATGGATGGCTGTACGGTTTATACCACTGCTGAAATATTGATACAAAGCAGCGATGCCTTTGTGTTCAAAAGGGAAAAGGACGGGAGTACCCCTTGGGAGGAGTTGCAGGTGGAGGAAGGCAAAAAGGACAGATGACGGTGGACAGTTGACAGGTGTGTTACAAGCTGTTGGAATACCTGTGTGCAATTCCATACCGGTCCCAAACTGGGATCTTCATTTTCGGCACTGTGCGGGTAATGAAGCCTTAGAGGCTAGGTGCTGGCCTTTTTAAGTTTGCCATTAATTATATGCTTAATTATTCCTTTTCCAATTACTGTCGCACCTTCTCTAAATTCAAACTTCATTTTTTCGGTCAGTTTATTTGCGAAATGTTCAACGGAAAGAATTTTAATTTCCGCTTCCACAGTGTCGCCTGGAAAAACAAGTTCTCTGTTAATAAAAGTTTGTTGTCCCGAAGTTTGCATTTCATCAAAGTCAAATTTTACTTGAGGCCTATAACCTGATTTAGCTGGTGTTTTTCGACCACCTTGTTCCGTGGTTTTATATGTCAATGTCGCAATGAAGTCAGCGTTTGAATTGTCCACCTCGAATTTGTTATTGTGGAAATACTCCCAAGCAAAACCTTCAATTTCCCCACGAGTTAGTTCATTGCCATTTTCATCTTCAATTTTATAGAGTTCTTGCCGTTCTCCAATCAAAGCTTCTCCGTCAAGCCCCAACAAAATTGTGTAAAATGCATCTGTTAAAACGCCATTCAATATTTGTCGAAGCCTTTCGGTTTTCTGCTCGTCAAGTTGCAAGTCAGCTATTAGTTTAGATACATCAGTCTCGTTCCCAGAACTTAAATATAAGTCAACAAGAGATTTTTTCTCTAAATAAAAGTTATTTACAAATTCTTCTGAAGTCATTTTTATCTGTCGTGTTATTTTTTAAGATTCTAGTTAACGGGCAGGTATTGCTGCAGGTGGGATATTTAATAATGTCCAGCCCCGAAACAAATGCTGATTGAAAATATTTTGTTGAAGTTAATGACTAAAGCCAAATTACTAACGTCCAGCCCGAACAAAAGTACAGCGATGCAAACTGCTGATGTTTCAATGTCCTGCCCCGCTTGCTAGCAATACCCTTGTTGTGCGTTCGTGCTTCATTGTAGTCCCTGTTTAAAATCTCTGACATATTAATCAATCTGCTTTATTAATTTCTCAAATTTGCCATCAGTAATTAAACTTTCAAGCGTTGATTTGTCAAGTAATTTAAATTCCGGAGTTAGTATCTTATTGAATGCAAGCCTATATGCAAGTTTAGTTTTAACATCGCAATAGAGCGCCCACTCAATTAACTGATTATTTATTGTAAATAGTAATAGCCTATCTGTCACCTCAAAATCCTTGTCATTTTGTTCCTTCAACTCAAATTTATTTTTAAAAAATATCCATCTTTCCTTTAATTCACCTTCTTCCAGTTTCGGAATAAGAACAATTAACTTATCGGAGTGATTATTTTTAATAATTTTATCGTACTCGTTTGCTAAGCCTTTTGTTCGCCCTAAAACGTTAACAATAAACCCAGACCCTTTGATAAGCGCATCAATAGCATATATCCATTTTGTATCGTCAAAATACTCTCTTGATGCTCCAATCAGTGGATATTTTTCCTTTGAATTTCCTATTGCTATCACCGGCCCCCACTTTTTTAATTCTGCAACTACTATTTCTTCAAATCTATATTCAGCTTGCAAGATATTATTATCATCTTTGAAAGATCTTATCCATAGTATTGGCGATCGAAGATCCTTTTTAAGCATATCCATAAACCCACTGGTGATATTTAGTTTTGCTTTTGAAAAAAGGGTTTTCGCTTCTCTTCTAAACCAAAAATACGTATCCCCCAACCCTCCTGCGAATCTACCACGGCTAATAATGAAAGCAATAATTCCAAAGCCAATGAATGAAACTATAAAGCATATTAAAACAAAAAAATCAATAAAAAAGAAGATTATTTTTTTTGAATTAATTTTATTTTTTGAAAAGTTGCTTACGCTTCTTGTTTCTTTGGGCAATTCAAATTCCTTGAGAATGTCTTTATTTTTAAAAAGAGGTGTAGTATTATATATGAATAAAATCACGCAAGGAGTAACTATCGTAATAAAGGCAAAATATCCAAATCCGAAGTGACCATTAGTCATTATTGCTTTCAGAAACTGGGAAAACCCGGAAGTGATATATTTTTGGAAAGGCAGCACAAGTAAGAGCTGTAAAAAGTAAGGTAAGAGAAAATAACTATACACAATCACAATTGGAAAAACTTGAAGTTTTCCCTTATGAACATATTTGCAAATTAAAAAGGCACCGATTATATTTAGTAAGTTAATAATTGTAAGAAAAAGAAAAATAGCAACATTTTGTATATAATTAACCGAAAGAAAGATTGTTAAAATTATGCTCAAAAAGGGTAGCATCATCACACACAGAGCTATTTCCGACTCTCGCTTAATGTCAACGTATTTACTGATATTAATAACCTCTGCCATTAAATAATTTATAAAACTCCAAGATATCAAGGATTTTTAATTAAAATCATGCCTCACTAAAAACTGGTAAGAGATTAAATAAATACAAAAAAATATACGCAAGCACTGTAATCTGTAAAGAGTGCGATTGCATGACGCACAACTCGTAATATGCGAACCTTTTTGTAATAAAAATTGATTATCAAACTAAATCCTATTGCGCCAATATCCGTTTGTAAACGTTTGTACCCGTTTGTAAACACTTAAAAAATGGCTTCCTTCAAACAAACTTAACCGAACAGCCCCAATTTCCCCTCCGGAAAAAAACCTTATTTCCGCACTAGTTCCTGTTTAACGAACCAACAGCAACACAAATTCCACCGGATGGTGCCCCAACATGTAGGCGTACACCCCCAAATCGATAGCATATAAATGGCTTTACGATCTACCCTCAATAGAAATCATGGAATATTGGTGCAAGGTTATCAACATCAGTGCTGCTAGCTTAGTGTCGGTAACAGGACTAAGATAAGGATTTTCGTCATTTGCGCAAAAAAGTACTAGTATTGGGGATTATGGTATTATGGTATGGGAGCGTTACAATGAATAGGTTGCCAACATAGCTTAAATACCCCCATCAACCAAACCCAATCAATTTAAAGGCATCAGCCCATCACCCCATTTCCCAACCAAGCTTTGGGCGACCCCTAATCGAAATCACTACCAACCTGAAGGAATTAGCTAATTATCACATCAGCTAATAAGCACATTAATCAATCAGCTAATCATCCTTCTTCCTAAACGGATATCCCTTTATCATTTTTTTGAGCAGCTTTTCGATAGGGACCTGAAAGCTGCGTAGTACCGTAGCATAATCATCGGGGCCGCCGGGGCCAGCATTCGCCCTTTGGTAGGATTCACTGCTTCTTTCCATTCCTTTAAAGGTCCAAACAGGATTATCTGAGGCAGTGGTAAATAGGTTTACATTGAAGCGCACTGACCAAAAAGGGTTCCTTACTTCGGCCAAACTCTCTTTGGGGGCCTCGGCCAATACCAATTACGGGGCTATCACGGCATCCACACCCAACAACTGGCACAGTTCCCTTTTACTGCTGGCAAATAAGGTGGCAAAACTGATTTTTTCGCTAGCCAATGTTGCATTGGTCAGATCCGCGGATTGCAACTCGGTCATATTGCCCTTTTGCCCGCTGCTTTTATGCATACTATTGTACAAAAGGCCCTGCATGGCAATGGACATAGACCTTGCCAGCTCCTCCATTTGCTGATCGTCATACCATTGTGCCTTAATGGGTTTTTTGGTTAAAATTACCTGGCAGGGCAATATGGCCACACGGGCCGGGTAATCACGCAGGGCGGGAGAGGTAGTGACTTCAGCGGGGGCAGTGCAGCCCATCACGCAAGCGAGCCACACCAAGCATATCATATTTCTCATAATAAAAGAATGCCAAGATAAATGACAAAATCCGAAATTGCAGCCTAAAATAATAAACGTTGAAGTTTTTCCCCGACTCCGCCCTGGTGCAATTGGAATTTGAAAAGGTAAAAACCTTGCTGGGAGAGTATTGCAAAACAGAATACGCCAAGGACAAGGCGGCGGCCCTGCGCATCCATACCAAAAAAGACATCATTGCCCACGAACTGCGGCAGGTGCATGAATACAAAATATTGGCCCAAGGAGGACAATTTTTCCCCAACGATTTTGCACTGAACCTACACAAAGAACTGGCCCTGCTCGGCATTGCGGGTGCCATGCTCAGCGGCGAACAATTTATGCTGCTGCACAAACTGGCCCAGAACACGGCCAATATTTTCCGTTGGCTGGATACCGAGCGGCGGGAGGCCTACCCTGCCCTCGCCAAGGTAACAGACGATAGTTATTACGAAAAGAACATCATTGTACTGATAGAGGATGTGCTGAACGAATATGGCGTGGTGAAAGACAATGCCAGCGAGGCCCTGCAACAGATTCGCATGAGCCTATTCCGCAAACGCAACGAACTGCGCCGGGTGTTCGACCGCATCATCAGCAAACTGAACAAACAGGGCTACCTCACCGATATTGAAGAAAGTTTTATGAACGGTCGCCGGGTGCTGGCCGTATTTGCCGAGCAAAAGCGCATGGTAAAGGGCATCCTGCACGGCGAAAGCGATAGCCGCCGCACTACATTTATCGAGCCGGAAGAAACCACCGAACTAAACAACGCCATTTTTTCGCTGGAAAACGACGAGACCCGGGAAGTCTATCGCATTTTACGGGAACTGACGGCCCGGTTGGGTGCCTATGCCCCCTTGCTGAAAAGCTATTACCATATGGCGGGGCAATACGATTTTATTTATGCCAAAACCAAGCTGGCCATCGCCGTCGGCGGCAACTATCCTTTGTTGCACGACAAAGCGCATATCCATTTGGTGCAGGCCTACCACCCTTTGCTGCTGCTGTACAATCAAAGGAACAGCAAGCCCACCATTCCGGTTAATTTAACGCTCAATGATAAGAACCGCATTTTGGTCATCAGCGGCCCCAATGCGGGTGGCAAAACGGTTACGCTTAAAACCGTGGGTCTGCTGCAACTGATGCTACAGGCAGGATTGTTGGTACCCGTGCATCCCGATAGCGAAATGGGCATCTTTAAGCAATTGATGATCCATATCGGCGATACGCAGAGCTTGGAGTTTGAGTTGAGTACCTACTCTTCGCACCTGAAAAACATGAAGCATTTTATGGAAAACGCCAATGGTAAAACGCTTTTTTTCATTGATGAACTGGGCAGTGGCAGCGACCCCAATTTGGGCGGTGCTTTTGCCGAAGTAATCATGGAAGAGCTGGCGCACAAACACAGTTTTGGTATCGTTACCACCCACTACCTCAACCTGAAAGTGATGGCCAACAAAGTATCGGGCATCATCAACGGGGCCATGCAGTTTGACGAAAAAAACCTGCTGCCCATGTACCGGTTGATTGTGGGCAAACCCGGTAGCAGCTATACCTTTTCCATTGCCGAACGCATTGGGCTGGAGAAGCGGCTGATCGACAAGGCCCGCACACTGGTGGACGAAGATCATTTTACACTGGATAAACTGTTGAACCGTACCGAGCAGGACCTGCAGAAGATTGACAAGGAAAAGGTCGAACTGAACAAACTGCTAAAGGAAAACGAGCGGTTGAAAAAAGAAATGCAGCAGGTGATGGACAAAGAGCGCCACCGCCAGGAAGTGGAGCGTTTGCAGCACCAAAACAAAATCAGCGAGGAAAAGATTAGTTACTTAAAGGATATGGAGCGCCGCTTGAAAGCGATGGTGCTGGAATGGCGCAAGACGGAAGACAAAGACCAGGTGGTGAAGATGATACAGGCGCTGTTGTTTAAGCAAAAAGAAAAGCAGGTAGCCGAAAAGCAGCAGAAAAAACTCAACGAAAAATACGAGGAAGTAGGCGGCGAAATCAAGGTGGGGGTAAAGGCCAAAATGCGCCAAAACCGCCAAGTGGGCGTGGTGAAGGAAATCAGGGGCAAAAAAGCCGTGCTACAAGTGGGTGTGGTACCCATTACCGTGGACCTAAAAGATTTGACGGTGGTCGTGGACAAGCCGGAGGAACCAGAACAGGGATAATGTATGGCAATAATCCCATGCACATTCCTTGGTCACATACAAGGCAAATGCATCTAAATTAACCTCAGCACAAACAGCCTATTTTGCCTGAATTCAACAATGCCAAAAGTGGTTCACCTCCCACCAGTTCCGAGGTGAACCATCTCGTCATTAATGACGAGACCGGTCCGCCGTAGGCGGATTTTCTGGGGCGAAAGGGCCCAATGTTGTTAAGTTAAGGATTTTCACATACCCCAGCGGGGTATCTGGTTGGTAGTATTGAGTTGAAAAGTGCCGTTACGTTCCATAGGAACGTTTGGTGCCTACGTTTTGCAAGCACGAGGTGTTCCGATGGAACACTTGCCCCAACCGGTTGGTGGCTACCCACCAGTTGTGCCGCTGGCACAAGCCCTTAACTTAATGATATTGGCGAAGGGGCCACAGAAAAAGGGCTAAATGCAGTGGCGAAGCCGGCTCAAGCCGGCAAAGACAGGGCATGCACAAGCAATCAGACAACAGAATGCAGCGATACAGCTAATATTGTTGCAATTCAACCGTTACGAAATTAGATGCGTTTGCCATGTGTTATATGGCATATGATTATGAACTTTTATTATCGTTGTAACCTGATCTACAACCCGCCGACAATTGAGTAAAAATTACCATATCTTTAACCCTCACCAAAAAACTAATATCTATGGCAAGTATTTTATTAAACCTTATCGACAAATCAAATGACAGCAACAACTCTTCCGTAGTTATATTTGGAAAAGATGTTACCACCAGTACCGATGAAATCGCCATTGCCTGGCAGGTGATCAAAAACCTAGGCCAAGGGTTCAGCCATCCTTTTACTTACGATTTAGGGGTATCCGCAGCGGCCAGCGATAGCGATGGCAATTTCAGCCCCCGCATCCCAGCCAATATCGGCACTGCTTCCGCCATGACACTCGGGGCAAGTGGTGATGTTTTCGCCCAAACGGGAGAAGCCGCCAACCCCACCACCGTAGAAGTGGCCAATCATTTGTCCAAGGGTGCCATCAATGCCCAAATTTACCGCAGCGGTAAGCTCTTTGCTACCAAAACCAATTTGGCACCCGGCCAAAAAGCGGTTTTTGAGTTCAAGCCCACAATATGGGTTGGCGTGGTATCGCAAGTGGAAGAAGGTGATGTAATGAACTCGGCCATTATTTCCGACATCAATACCGAAATCTCTTTGCTGGGCATTGCATCTGCCGATATTGTTATGACAGGTGGAGGGCCGGGCGCTAATTCGACCCCATTTGCATTCAATTTAGAAAATATAAAAATGGCATAAGCGCTACGTACGCTTTTTCAATATATCTGCCGCAATGGGGCCTTTTACGAAGGAATACCATTGCGGCAGATGCTTTATGGGCAAGGCTTTCGCCACATTAATCTAAAAAAAGCGATATTTTTTTGGGGTGAAAGTGGCGAAACCGTACTTTTGCGCCGGAGAGATGGCAGAGCGGTCGAATGCGGCGGTCTTGAAAACCGTTGACTGTCACAGGTCCGGGGGTTCGAATCCCTCTCTCTCCGCCAAATTCCCGGTTATGCCGGGTTTTTTTATGTATGCCCTATTTTGTTTACATATTGTACTCCGATACACACAACCGATATTATATTGGACAGACTACAACTCGCCATGGCGGGCAAGGCCCCGCCATTCGAATCCCTCTCTCTCCGCCAAATTCCCGGTTATGCCGGGATTTTTTTATGTATGCCCTATTTTGTTTACATATTGTACTCCGATACACACAACCGATATTATATTGGACAGACTACGGATGTTGCACAACGGCTCAACAGGCACAACAAGGGCATGGAAAAAGCTACCGCCCCTTACAATCCATGGCGGATGATTTTATTTATTGAAAAGGATAGCCGTGGGCAAGCAATGATTTTAGAAAGAAAACTCAAAAACCTCAATACAAGCGATCTTGAGAAGTTCATTGTAAAGCATGGGGGTGTTCCGGGGACGGGGGTGGCGAGGTAAACTCGCCATGGCGGGCAAGGCCCCGCCATTCGAATCCCTCTCTCTCCGCCACTTCCCGGTTATGCCGGGATTTTTTTTTGTATGCCCTATTTTGTTTACATATTGTACTTATTGAACCCACTTTCGAAACCAGTCGGCTATAGTCGCTTTCAACTCTCAATTATCCATTATCAATTATCAACTAAATCAACCCGCTCGTCCTTGAGCAAATAACCGCAGGTACCGGCACGGAAAATCTTGTCCTCCTCTGTAAAAATGGTAAACACCACAAATTTCACGGCAGGATACACGAGAAAAGCCGCCCAACGAATGGGCAGCTTTTATTTGTATGTCCAACAGCTTCTTTAGCCGTTGTATCTGAAACCGCTAAACTTGATGATAACTTACTAGTCGGGATACGATGGGTTGTGGTAGATTGGGCAATAGGCAACTTTATAACTGCCGTGTCCCAGTTGGGAATAGCTTCATTAGAGAAGGGCTTTGGGGCGGAGACACGGCAGTGAAAAATCAACTAATGCTCTTTTTTTAAGCTAACTTATGCTATTGGCTTAGATCCAGCGTTCTGAATTCCAGTGAAACCTACGCTATTTGCATTGTCTACTACAGCCCAAATCACGATTGAAACCGAGGCATTAGTTAAGTTGTCAACTTGGAAAAAGATAGTGGTGCTATTCAGAACGAATAATTGCGTAGGATATACTTGGGCAAAATAGTCGCCATTCTGCAACCCACTACTCAATATAGAGCCTTGGGTAACAGGGAGAGTACCCCAATAACTCGTATTAGCTGGGATTATGATTGTAGTTGAATTAATGTATTGATAATTCGCCATAATAATATATTTTTTTCCTACTCATCAGGCTTTTCAGAAACCGCCCCCGCAGCAAATGTCCCCGCAGGTGAACCCGTTTTTTTGAGTGGTAGCTGAACTCCACTTTTGCCATGTTATTCGGTTAAGGCATCCCGTTGTTAGTTTTGAAGCTTCGTTTTAACAATACAAAGGAACAGTACTACAAGCCCATTTTTTAGCGCCAAAAAGCCTGTTTTTGAAAATAGGTGAAAAAGCCTGTGTGGGGTGAAAGGATAACCATTTTAAAGGTGAAGACGGACCTCTTGGCTAGGCTCAGGCAAAATAAAAGCGGGTTCATATTTTCATGAACCCGCTTTCAGAAAACAGCTATATTTTACACTTCTGTATCCAGGTAAAGCGTGCTTTCTTCTGCACAGGTAGCTACTCGCATAGCTGAACCACCAACTGCACTGTTGTAAAAGATAATAGCAAACGATTTCCTATTGCCCGGATCCGGGTCTCCACCCAAGGCCGCATTAGTTACGCTTATAAAATTTGATGGATTGGTGTTCACCTGCGCTTGACAATTAGCTGTAACGTCCATTGATGCGCCACTCATGCCATAAATAGCATTGACTACTGTAATTTGTGCCATATTTTAAATAATTAGTTCACTTACTCATTAGGCTTTTCAGAAACCGCCTCCCGCATAAATGTCCTGCGGGATGAACCCGTTTTTTTAAGTGGTAGCTGAACTCCACTTTTGCCATGTTATTCGGTTAAGGCATCCCGCTGTTAGTTTTGAAGCTTCGTTTTAACAATACAAAGGAACAGTACTACAAGCCCGTTTTTCAGCGCCAAAATGCCCGTTTTTGAAAACAGGTAAAAAAGCCTGTATAGCGTGTGTAAAATGGTTGAAAAGATGTCAGGTATGGTGTTCTCCGCATTTCGGTTAAGCTGTTAAACGCATTACGATCAATGAGGTTGATGATGCAAAGGCAATAGACAGCTTATTTAATTCAAGTTTATTCCCTTCGCCCTGGTTCGTGTCCCCACGAACCAGTAAGCGACGACCGACCTTTCCGATTCGTGAAGACCTGCCTTTGCCGGCAGGCAGGCACAAACCGGGGCGGCAATTAAAACAACACCTTAAAAATCCGATGCTTTACCGCAAACAATACCAGCCCGGCGGTATTGTGGCAACCTGTTTTAGCCAGCAGGTTATTGCGGTGGCCATCAACGGTGCGTACACTGATAAAGAGTTTTTCGGCTATTTCGGCATTGCTGTATTCCTCGCAAATAAGTAGCAGCACTTGCTTTTCCCTTTCGGACAGCTCAATGGGGATGGATTGTATATTGGTAGGGCCCTTGGCATTGGCTGCGGGCGATTGTATGGCTTTCAACACAGTGGGTGTAATATAAAAACCATTGTTGAATACATTGCGGATGGCATTGATAAGTTCTTCTTTATCGCAGTTTTTAAACAAGTAGCCGCAGGCACCGGCCTGTATCATGCGGGCCATCAGGCGCTCACTGTCGTGTACGGAGAGTACGATTACTTTAATAGAGGGATACTGTTGGTGTAATTTTTCATTCAATTCCATACCGTCCATACCGGGCATTTCCATGTCCATCAGCAAAATATCGGGCAGCAGTTCCAGCTTTTTTAAGTTGTCCAGAAAATCCTGTCCGTTATCGGCTTCCATTACCAATGCAAAGCCGGTTTCGCCGCTGATGATGGCTGCAATGCCCTGCCGGAACAATACCTGGTCATCTGCCAATGCTAAACGTATTTCGTCCATCTGTATGCTATTGTATGTATATCTTTTAAACCCTGCTCTTTTTTTTACCTTCGCCCTGGTTCGTGTCCCCACGAAACAGTAGGCGACGGCGGCCTTTCCGATTCGTGGGGACACGAACCGGGGCGGCAAGACACGAACCGGGGCAAAGGAATTGGTAAGCTTTTAACGATGCCCTTATTTTAACGACACCGTAATCGCCACCCCATAGCCACCCCCTTCGGGTTCCCGTACCGCCCAGGTGGCACCGATAATGCCCAAGCGGCTCTCTATATTCTGCATACCCATGCCCCTTTCTGTGGTGCTGGGGTTAGTCGAGATGCCAATGCCATCATCGCTGTAAGTCATATCCATGCTATCATCGGCAACGGCAACCGTCAATTGAATGTTTTGCGCCCTAGCATGTTTGAGCGTATTGTTCACCAGTTCCGTAACAACCCGGTAGAGCGCCATGGGTGCCTGTTCGTTGGCAAATACCGGCAAATTATTTTCATCAAACTGTATTTGCATATTGATAGCACCCGAGCGGTTGACCCCATCCGCCAGTTCGTGAATGGCATCGTAAAAGCCAAAATTACCGGCAATACGGGGCGATAGTGCATGGGAAATATGGCGCATATTGGCAATGATTTTGTCAATATCCGACTTATAATTTTCCGTTGCCGCAGTGGCCGTGCTGGCTTCTCCGGCATGTTGCTCTATTTTTATCCGCAGGGTGGAAAGGGCGGCCCCCACTTCATCGTGCAGGTCCATACCAATGCGTTTGCGCTCAGCTTCCTGCGAGGTAATAACAGACTCCAGCAAATCCTTCTGGTGGGCGATTTCCGTTTCCTGCATTTTTTGGGCAGTCAGTAGCTTGTTGCGTTTTGCCCGTTGGGTATAAAAATAAATACTGGTCAGCAATATGGCTGCCAATAGTAGGGATGCATATATAAACCCGTTTCTTTCGGCTATTTTTAGCTTATTTTCTGTTTGCAGTACGTTTACTTCCTTTTCTTTTTCCTTTATGGCAAATTTCTTTTCTACATCTGCCACTGCCCATATTTTATTTTGGTCGTTGAGCGAATCCTTCCATTGTTCATACTCTTTTCGGTAGCTGAGTGCCTGGGGGAATCTTTTCCGGTTTTCCTCAACGGCTGCCATATTCTGGGCGGCATTTTGCTTTAATTGAAAATCACCTATCTTTTTTGACATTTGATAGGCTTTCTCGAAATAAGGAATTGCTATTCTATCTTTATACTGTTCATAGTACAAATTGGCAATATCCATATAAGCCCCCACAAGCCTTGCAGTATCCTTTTCTTTTTCCTGCATTGCAGCACTTTTAAGTAAATACCCTTCAGCCTTGCCAAATTCTTTAATATGGAAATAACAGAGTCCGAGATTATGGGAGAAAGCGCTTCTATTATAATCATAGCTCTCCTTAGTCGGCTGTTTTTCAATTTTTAAAAAATAATCAATGGCTACCTGAAATTCATTTTGTTCCAGTGCAATCTCACCTGAATTGATAGTTACAAGATAATAAAAAGGGAATTTGTCCGAAATCTTAGTAAACTCTTTTTTTGCTTCAATGAGTAATTTTTTGTTTTTAAAGCTAAACGCTCTGAAAAAAAAGCAATAATCAGTAAGCTCTTTATTAGTAATATTAGTCAACTGCTTCATGGAATAAATTAACGCAGAATCCCAGTTGTTTTTCCTGAAAAATAACTGAGCCTTTTGAAAATTTAGTTCATTTTTATATTCATCTGCTTTGTTTTGTATAGCAACATTTAATAAACCTCTGCCCGTAATATTTTGTGAAAACAGCACAAAAGGAGTCAACAACCATAAAGAAATGATAGGGAAAATATTTCTGTTACACATAAATTTTATAGAAGGTTTATAATTCAAAAAACTACTTGCTTCATCGCAATTAATAAAAGGTTTTATAGACAAGTGCCTATAAAACCTTTTATCCTCCGATTTTTGCTATCCAAAAAAAACTCTTTTAACTGTTAAAGTCATATAACATACTAGACAAATTATATTTTTATAAAGTGACATACGGAGGAGTTGCCGATTGCACAGTAGTTACCGTCCCCCTAGAAGTTTCAGGATCCGTATATTTAATTTCTGTCCTAATCACGATTTTTTTATTTGGAAATAATTTCGGGTCTAAGTCAGTGTATTTATAATCATAATAAACAATGTGGAATGTAGTTACTCCAGTAAGAGGTGCACCCGTATACACAAGTTCAAATTTAAAAGATTCCCCAGTGGGTCCATTGTTTTGCGTTGGTAAAAGTGATATAGGAAGTCGGTTAGTAGTCTCATCGAATGGGATGAAAAGAATTATTCTGCACATTAGAGTGAGTGGGTCATTACCAGTTTCTTGGAATAGTTTTCCACTTACTAACGGTGCGGGGACAGATTCAAATGCCACTACTCCTGGAATTGAATAATTAAAAGGTTCATTTTCTACTTTATGAGATGCTGTAAAACTCATGGTTGATTTAATTACTGATTTGTTTGAAAAATTTTTAAATAATGTACTTATGCACATTCAATTGTAGGCAAATCCCTCAGCCATGTAGGCGGCCTCGGCAATGAAAACAAATTGATTCTGCTCATCTTTTACAATTTTATGTTAATGGTTCGTTGTTAATAACACAAAGAAACAAGCAATCCCCACTGCCCGCAACCGCTTAAAAACCCGATTTAAAAACAGGCTTTTTCACCTAGTGTGGTTGCTATTAGCCGCTTGCAGACACGCTTGCACCGCCATAGGCGATGGCGCCGACCGGCAACAATCTGCCCTGTCGTAACACAACACCGCTGCTTACAGCCCTCATAGGCTGCACCTTTGACACACAAATAGGAAAATACTTATTTCACCCGCTAAAAAACGAATTGGAAAATTGGTGATATAGGCTATCGCTAATGCTGATCTGGGCGGTAGCGCTAACAAGATACACATCTTTTTAAGCAATCCAAATGAATGGGCAGTTAATTTTTACAAAGTAAAAAATCGCTGGCGTGTTGGTATCAAGTCATGCCTACTTTGGGTATCGGCATTAACCTAAATGTATTGTTTGGGGTAGCAAAAGAAATGACGCAAGCTGAAAGAACACTCAATATTAGGATAGCAACCCTCCAAACTCGAATAGCAAGGTTCATTACTCGAATAGCAACCCTCCGTACTTGAATAGCAAGGTCCGTTACTTGAATAGCAACCCTCCAAACTCGAATAGCAAGGTTCGTTACTCGAATAGCAACCCTCCAAACTCGAATAGCAAGGTCCGTTACTCGAATAGCAACCCTCCGCATTTGAATAGCAAGGTTCATTACTCGAATAGCAATCCTCCGTACTTGAATAGCAGGGTTCGTTACTCGATTAGCAACCCTCCAAACTCGAACAGCAAGGTTCGTTACTCGATTAGCAACCCTGCAAACTCGAATAGTAGGGTTCGTTACTCGACCTGACTGCCGTCAGGCAGGATAGCAGCCCTCCACATTTGAATAGCACTATTCATTATTCACTATTAACTATTAACTATTCACTAAATCAACCCCTTCGTATAAGCAATCTTCAAAGCCAGCGCCTTGCTGTTTACATGCAGTTTTTGGTAGATGCTGATGCAGTGTTTTTTTACCGTATTGGGACTAATAAAGGTTTTGGCACCGATTTCTTTGTATTCCAGCCCTTGGCTGAGCAGTTGCAGTATTTCTTTCTCACGGTCGCTCAACTGAAAGATGTTTTCTTGTTTCTCCTTGGCATCCACAACTGCTTTGGGTTGTTGCATCATCTGTAGGATTTTGTAGGCGATGCTGGGCGAGATCGGCCCTGCCCCACTCTCCCACAAATTCATCAGCATATCGGCAATCACGGAGCTGCTCTCTTCTTTGAGCAGGTAGCCACAGGCCCCGGCCCGGATGGCCCGGAAAATCTTATCGTCATCGTCAAAAATGGTCAGCACCACAAATTTCACCTCGGGATACAGGGAAGAAGCCGTACCAATGGTGGAAACCCCGTCAATATGCGGCATTTCCAAGTCCATCAGCACAATATGCGGACGATCCTCTTCGGCTAGGCCCTGCATTTGGGTCAAAAAATCTTCCCCATCACCCGCCTGTAGCATTACGGTAAAAAAAAGGTTGGTACTCAATTTATCCGTAATCACTTTGCGGTTATTCGCTTTATCATCCACCACGGCAATCCTTATCATGGTTATTTTTTTACAAATTTGGTTTTAATGTAACGGAAAGTTAATACTCCATTTGGATATTTTTCAACCCAAATTTTGTCATAGCAAAATTTGCCTTCGGCTGACGCAAAATGCTACACATTTTGGTCAGGTTTGACCCCGACAAAGCCCCAAGAAGGGCTTTCGTCGGCCCCTTCGGGGCAGATTTTGCAGCCAACTGCAAAATCTGGGTCAAAACTATCCAAATGGAGTAACAAAGCCCGTGATTTTACCGCCATTTTGCAGTTAAATTTTACAACATGAAGCAATTTATTTTCCCCACAGTTTTTGTATGTGCCCTACTGTTTGCCTGCAAAAAAAGTTCGTCGGATAATGGCGGACCAAGCAGTGGCACAAGTGCTACCGTTACTTTTACCAACAATGAATTATTCGCCCAGCGATTGATATTAACAGGTACCGGCGCCGCAGATACCGTTTACCCATTGCCCAACCGCTTGCTCGACATTGATGTAGCGGCCAAAAGTTCGGTTACCCGAACGGATATACCGGCCGGGAGCAGGCTCCTATTTGGTTCTATCAATTGCTCGGCCGGTCAGCCCCTTACTGGTTGCACGTCTTACGTAACCAAGCGGGTGGTGTATCAAGTTGGCAATACCTACACCGAAATACTGCGTCCCTAAGAGCCTGTTTAAAATTCATTCAATGGATTTCCTATGCCACTTTTTGGCTACAACTGCGTTGAATTTTTCGCCTTAGGCGTTTAGACTAGGGCTGCAAAATTCGACTTGTTTCGCTCAAAAATTGACTATAGGGAATCTCATCAATAAAATTTAAACAGGCTCTAATCATCAAACCGTAAGGGTTACCATAGTACCCTTCCCCAGCCCGCTATCAATGGCAAGGGCAATGGCCGAAGCTGTTGCCCTTGCTTGCATATTTGTTAATCCATAACTGTCTTTTACATCGGCAACCGCCGCTTTATCAAAGCCCTTGCCATCATCGGTTACCGTTATTACCCAATTGCCCTTCTCCATACGGCTATTGGCCGCAATGGTAGTGGCCCCTGCATGTTTCACGGCATTGTTCACCGCTTCTTGCAGTACCAGCAATATATTCAATGCCTTGCCCGATGGTATCAGCATATCCGCTGGCACATCGCCGCCAATGGTAAAGCGGAGTATCGTATAATGTCGGCCCATTTGTTGCATAAAATTGATGATACGCAGCCACAAATCCGTTGCCGTAGCATCCGCCGCTTTTAAGGCCCATAGGGTTTCCCGTAGGTTCAGCAGCATGTCCTTGGCCGTGTCCTGCAGGTCGGCCACCACGGCTTTACTGGCCGGTTCTGTTTCCTGCAACAAGCTGCTGTTGTGCAAGATGGCATTGGCCTGTACCCCCAAATTATCGTGCAGTTCGGCAGCAATGCGTTTGCGCTCTTTCTCCTCAGCTTCTTTTACAGCCGCTTCGTTTTGGCGTTTTTCTTCCTCCATCATAGCCGCCAATTTAATCCGTTCCTGCCGTTGGTATTTTTTAAACCGAAAGGCCAAAAACACCAGCAGCAATACCGTTGCAATACTACCGCCCCATAAAAAAATCTTGCGCCGGAACAAATCCAGTTGTTGCTGTGCAATGAGGGTTTCCTTTTTTTGCACCTCGTATTTGGTTTGAATAGTGGCTATCTTTTCGGCCGCATTGAGCTGGTTGTGCTCGGTGGTCGCTTTTATATACTGCTCCAGTGTTTCGGCGTACCGCTTATAGTCGCCAGTGGCTTTATGGGCATAGCTGATAAGCCCAATCAATTGAACCTGCTCACCCTTTATTCCATTACTATCCGCTAGTGCAAGCCCCCATTGGGCGTTCGCAATACACTTATCATACTCACGCTGGCTATAATAGAAATTGGCAAGGCTGGTAATATCGTTTAAAATATACAAGGGGTCGCCAATTTGCTTTCTGATGGCAAGCCCTTCGGTAAAATCCTTTTCTCCATTTGCGAATTGCCCGGCCATGCCATAATAGTTGCCCCGCAACACCAATGCAGAGGCGAGCACCCCAGCAATTTCGTTTTCTAGGGCCAATTGAATCGTTTGGTTGATATGGGTCAAAAAACTATCTGCCATCGTGGCAGATTTACCATAGCCGTAGTTGTTAAAATAATACAGTGCCAAGTTGGAAAGGATATAAGCCTCGATTTCATGGTACCCGGCGCTGCCTTTTTCTTTGATGATGGACAATGCCTGCAACCAAGTCTGTCTGGCTTCGGCCGGTTTGGCGATATTCAAATAGGTGGCACCAATATAATTGAGGGCATATAATTGGGTGCTGATATTCCCTTCCTTTTCGGCCTCGTCCAATATTTTCAGTTGTAGTTCCAGCGCTTCGGTACGTTTGTTGAGCCGGTTGAGCGCATTGGCCTTGAGCAATTGTAATTTGTAATACAGCGGACGGTCGCTTTTTCCAAGCCCCTTAAAAGCAGCATTGCCATCTATTTCCAGTATAACGCTGTCGGTTTTACCCTTTACCATTTTTCCAGCCACTAGGCTGTACTCCGCTTGGGCAAGGCGCTTGCCATCGTTGAGGCGCAGCGCCAGTTCCTTTGTCAGCAGCGCATAATGGGCAATGCTATCGGCGGGCAAGGCATTGGCATATTTGGCAATGGCCTCCAAACTGCCCAATTGCTCCGCATCCGTGGTAGCGGCGTACAGCTTGTGCCTTGCTTGTTCGATGGCCGAAAATTGGGCCAGTACAAAGACGGGCAATAATAGCATCAATAAAACAGCATAAAAGCGCAACCGGATTTGCATGGAAACAATTTGATACAAATGTAGGGGAATGGATTTTACCCATAACTATCCAAATGGAGTATAGCGGGTACCCGCCATCTTTCGTTGGTTTGTGCCATCCAACAATATCCACTCCTTTTGAAGGCCTCTGCAACCAATTACTTAACAATCAACTGTAAAACTGTTGGGGATTGATAAATAGGCAATCCAGCGCTTAAACAGACAAAATTGTATACTCATTTATTAAACCATACAAAAATGAACTCAAAAAAAACTGTCCTCTACGTTGTTTCCTTTCTCATTTTGCTATTTACCGCTTGCAAAAAAAGCAGTGATGGCGTTGCATTTACCTATGAAGGCAAATGGACGGTGAATTACAATTTTACTACCGGTTCAATGGCAAAGGGCAATTTTACCGCCACACTTAAGTCGAATGGCAAATGGGATTATGTGGAAGGTGGCTTTAGCAAAGTGGATGCGGGTACCTGGACATCTTCGGGCAACAGCATCAGTTTTGGATTTAATTTTTCTGGATTGGCCGTTTACACAGGAACCAAGCAAAACGACAATAGCCTGAGCGGCACGGCTGTTGGCGATGCGGGTGTATCTACGGGTACTTGGACGGCCACCAAGTAATATCAAGCTTATCCAACAGCCTAAATACAAATGTATGATGCCTGAGCATGATACATTGGCCAATCGTATATTTTAAACCTTTAACCATACAATTGTGCGCATGCAAATTAAAATCATCAATACATTATCTGTTACAGTAGGTGTACTGTGTATGCTTTTTTCATGCAATACACAGCCTGCGGGTAAAAATGCACTTACTTCAAAAAATGAACAAGGCGATGGAACCAATAAAACAGGATTAATGGAATCAGGCAAAGATTATGTAATCTTAAAACGTTTTAGGGTAACCGATAACCAAGGCTTTAACCAGCCGGTGGAAGTCTCCTCCTTTCTATTGCCCGAAAACTGGCAGGTGAACAGCAGCGTACAATGGAACGCTACCAGCAAATGCCTGCCCGATATGTTGCAGGCATCCATACAGGCCAGTTCGCCCAACAAGGATTACGAACTGATCATGTTGCCGGCTACCCAATTCGATTGGAGTAGCGACCCCATCTATTTGGATGCCATGCAAAAGGGTTTCAACCTACACTCCTGCCATATTGCACAGCCCTTGGATGCGGCGGCTTATATCAGCCAAAGCTTGGCCGCACAATTAAAAGCGCAGGTAAAATCGGCCAAGCCCATTGATGAACTACAGCAAGCCATGGACCAAGGCGCCGCACAAATGACCAATGCGGCAAGGAGCGGCGGCAACAATGCTTATAGTCACAAGGGTAGCGCCGCAGAAGGCCTGCTACAGTTTGCCGATGGTAAGGAAGGGCTGGCATTTTGTACGCTGATGCAAACCATTGTTACGATGCCGGGCGCACAGGGCGGCATGAGCGAAAACTATTATTGCTATGTATCCATGCGGATAGTAATCAAATACAAAACCGGCGATGAAGCCATGGCCCGTAAAATAATGAGTACCTTTTTCAGCAGTGCCCGTATCAACCCACAATGGGGCAATGCCGTGCAACAGTTTTTTGCCAATGTAAGCCGCAATGCCCAAGATGAAACCTGGAAACAGATACAGATTTCGCACCAAGCACAGCAAGAAATAGGCAACAACATCATCCGCAGTTGGGAAGCCAAAAACAGCTCTAGCTCAAGCAGTAGTAGTGGCGATAACAATGCGGAATTTGGCCAATACCTCCGTGGGGTAGAAAACTACTCGGACGAGGGCGGTAACAAAGTAGAACTGACCAGCGGCTACAACCATGCCTGGAGCAGGGGCGATGGCAGTTATGTAATGAGCAACAACCCTGCGTTTGATCCCAATATGGAGATACAGGGCACGCAAAGCTGGAGCCGGTTGAATAAGTAAGGGCAAGGCTGGGTGCTGGGTGCTGGATGCTGGGTGCTGGGTGCTGGATGCTGGGTGCTGGGTGCTAGGCCGTAGTGGTACAATATGTTGTTGTGCCATTACGGCTTTGTCGTTTTAAGCAATTGACATTTGTTAAAACCTTGTTAAAAAATACCGCTAACACGATAGATATTAATTTTTACCTTACTTTGTATGCTGACTATTTTGGCCAGTGCCGGATGACGCACCCTTGCAGCCTTTCTACGGCATTTTGCTAATACAGTATGTCTAAATGATAACACTATGCATTGTACAACAAAACCTATCGCATCAACAGGGCTTGCCCCTCCGCCTATAAAAAAGTCATAGCCCTAGCCCATAGCCAACATGAACATATAACAGCGATCAACAACCAACAACCGAATGTATGCTTTCCAAAAACATGCTACTACTAAGTTTTCTCTGTGGCTTTGGCCAACTGCTGCCTGCCCAAGATAATTTCCTTTCTTTTACAATTTCCAAGGTTACTACAGATGATGGGCTTTCGCAGGGCTCCAATTACTTTAGGTACGAAGATAGCCGGGGTTTTATGTGGCTAACGGGCAATGATGCCCTCAACCGCTACGACGGTAAAATGATCAAAGTGTATAACCTGGCCAAATACTTCAGTAACTGTCCTACCCTACAGCAAGGCTATGGCTTTGCAGAAGATGATGCGACCAACCTATATGTTGGCAGTACCCGTGGGCTATACATTTATCACCGTAGCCAAGACAAATTTACTTTACAACGGATTTTTTCGCAGGCTGCCGATAGTGTGGCCATGCCCTTTGCTTTTAAAGATGGTAAGGTTTGGTGCTTTAACAAACAATACCAATTGGCCACTTATGATGTACATACCAAAGAAGTTGCACTTGTAACACAATTGGGTTTGGAACCCATGGCATCTATACACGTTTACAATATGCCGGGCAATGCTTTTTATTACCGTTTCCCCTTTATTGACAAAGCGGGCACGGTATGGGCCTTTAGCCAATATGCCATAGCGGCCTACCATATTGCCACCGGAAAGCTTAGCTACCCTTTTGCCCCTTATATGGCGCAGCATAAACTCATGCTCTTTTCTTGTACCGGCAGTAACAATCGATTGATATGCGGCACCAACAAAGGCATTGTTATCTTTAATACTGCTACGGGAGCGGTAACCGTAGTAACAGCGTTGCTAGGCAAAAAATTGGGTACCATCAATTTCTTGGCCTGCAATGAACGATTCATCGTATTTCGTACACCAAAATACATGGGCTACTACGGTTTTGACGGCACCCAAAAAGGCTGGTTCTACGAAAATAACATAGAGGGATTTAACAAACTGATACACCTATCCTTTGATAAAAGTGGCCGTTTATGGGCCTGCGCCGACGGGTTGGGGCTAGTCGTTTTTGATTTTAGCGCCCACCAACTTGGCAAAGAGCCCAATGACAACTATCCCGACACCTATAATATTGGCTTTGGTTGCCATAGCTTTGCCGAGCTAGACAATGGCAATGTATTGATGCGCCACAATGTTGTACAAGATGTGCAAACCAAAAAAATAAGGCCCTTTGAATTTAATGCTCACTCCAATGCCAGTTCCTTCCGGATGTGTACGGATAAATACAGAAAAGGGGTTTGGATTTTTGAAGAGCACAATATGAACCAACAACAAGCCAAGCACTTGTATTTTTGTACGCAAAAAGTCCAAAAAGTATTTACAGTACCACTAGCGCATGACGGGCCCAAGAGCCAGCAAAATGATATGGGCATATTGGCAGATCGCCGTATTATGTGCTCGTTTAGCGAGGGGCTTTTTTGGCTGGATCCACCCAATAGGCGTTTTGTTAAAATTGAAGTTGCCACACGGCCTAATGCCTTTAAAATTAATTTGCTGAGCCACAACCGGGTGGCCGTTAGCTATTTGGTAAACGATATGCGGTTGTACCAAGTACAACAGGGGGATGACCTACTACCGCTACGCCCCATTTTACCTGGCATACAATCCTTTTATATAGCTGAGGACTCTGTGCGGCATTGCTATTGGGTGGGCACCAACCAAGGGATGTATTTATTAGACAGTGCCTTTGCCATATTGAAGCACTTTGATGCCAACAATGGGTTGGCGGGCACTTATATCTATGGCCTATTATTGGACGATGCAGGTAACCTGTATTGCAGCCACCAGCGGGGCCTCAGCAGCATTGATGCAGAAAGTTTTCAAATAATCAATTACAATAAATTTGACGGTATTCAAGACTGGGATTTTCACAACAGGGCTTTTTTTAAAACTTCCAACGGTACCATGTACTTTGGCGGGGCCAATGGTTTTAACTATTTTAAGCCGCCCCTGCTACAAAAAAATTATTATAAACCGGAAGTGTATGTAGATGAAATATTAGTAGGGGGCAACCCTTACCGCAGAGATATCAATGCAAATGAGATAGGTCACTTACAGTTGGGCTATACCGAAAACAATTTGTCCATCAAAGCCATCGTAAAAGATTTGGCCAAGGGCAACTTGCACCATTTGATTTACCGGATTGTGGAAACCGGTTCCGAGTGGCAAATACTGCCCAATAACAGTGCCATCAATTTTACGCAACTGGCACCGGGCAACTATACCCTGCAATTGGGTTACTACAACAAATACATGACCGAGAAAAAGTTGCAGAAAACCATCCGCATCAGCATTGCCACTCCTTTTTTCCGCAAGGGGTGGTTTTGGGCGTTGATGGCCATTATCGTTACAGCGTTTGTGTTCCGTTTCATCAACCGGCAAAAATTGGCCCGTCAGAAAATAAAATTCCAAGAACAATTGGCCTTGGAAAAACAGCGGCAAAAAATAACCGCCGACCTGCATGATGATATCGGGGCATCGCTCAGCAGTTTGCAGATCAACAGTTCCGTAGCAGGCCAACTGCTTACCAAGGATACAGTTGCGGCAAAAAACCTGCTTACAAAAATTGAGGAACAGGCCCGTAACTTGGCCGAAAAAATAGGCGATATTGTATGGAGCATGAAGCCGGGCAAAGATGAGTTTATGACCCTGAGCAGGCGGGTTAAAAATTTTGCCAGTGAAATATTGGGCAGTAGCCGAATCGCTTATTCGGTAAACATTGACCCAGCCGTGGATAAATTGGTAAAAGATATTGCCCTACGCAAAAATTTGGTACTGATCATAAAGGAAGCCATTAACAATGCGGCCAAGTACAGCCAAGCAGGGCGGGTTACCATCGGCATGCAACACAATGATAAATATATTTACCTGCAAGTGGTGGATGATGGAGTGGGCTTTATGCCTATGCAGGCTACCGGCAATGGCATAGACAACATGCGCAAACGGGCGGCTGAGCTGGGAGGCACCCTTACCGTGCTTTCTGCCCCGGGCAAGGGCACCGAGGTTGCTGCCCAAATACCGCTTGTCCCTTAAATTTATGACAAGCCAACCACCATCAATTGATTAATTTGCACCATGGCCATACGTACTTTTATTTACGACGATAGCAGCGAAAGGCGGGAAAGCCTCAAAGCATTGCTGTCCTTGAACCCAGAATTTACCGTGGTAGGGGAAGCACCCAGTTGTAAAAATGTATTGGCCGAAATGGAAAACACCTATCCCGATGTGGTACTGATGGATATTTATATGCCCGATGTGGATGGGCTGGAAGGGCTGCGGTTGATCAAAACCAACTACCCAGCCATCAAGGTATTGATACAAACGGCTTACGATGATGATGCAATCATATTTGGCAGTATTAAAAATGGGGCCAGTGGTTATATTTTAAAAAATGATAAACCACAGCGCATTCTACAGGCATTGGAGGAAGTATATCAAGGCGGTGCCGCCATGAACCCCGCTATCGCACAAAGGGTGCTGGACCATTTTAAACCAACCAATACCAAAACACCGCTCAGCCCTAGGGAACAGGAAGTGTTGGCCTTGCTGGCAGAAGGCCTCAGTTATAAAATGGCAGCGGATAAACTAAAGGTGAGCTATACCACCATCAACACCCATGTAAAACGTATTTACGAAAAGCTGCACATTTCTTCGCTCGGCCAGGCGATTGCGTATTACTATAAAAAGCTGCAATAACATTTGAATGTTGAATGACGATTGTTGAATGACGAATGTGGGGCACTGAATATTGATTGGTAAATTCGTCACTCATCATTCAATGTCGTTGACTTAAAAACGATAGCGAAGAAATTGTGTCACCCCTTCGGGGTTCTGCCCTTAATTTGCGACAGCTTTTAGAATAGTTTCACCCCTTCGGGGTTATAAAATCCCTTAAGTCAACGACATTGACGCATCATTCGTCATTCATCATTCACAATTCGTCATTCGTTACTTCCCTTATCCCTACATTTAATGGTTTTCCGCCTTTTCCTACGCCCCAATTTTGTTGTACAATTTTTACAACATGCTGCACTTGAAACAACATACCAACATTCATAATCGGATAGGCATTTGCAATAAAAAAACATCGGTACCGCCAAGTCTTGTCCATCTATCGTATCTCACACTTTTTCCTCGGTTCATCCCTTGCACCAGAGGCTCGCCATAACCATCAATCAGCCCATATCCAGCCCAGCAATCACACACACTGGCGTAACCCGAAAAGCCATACAAGAGTAGGGAACCGTAAAAAACAATTATATGAAACACAAATTATTATTGTTGGCCATCCTGCTACAGGCAGTAATATTTGGCCACGCACAAATTGCAGTAAGCACTGGGTTGAATGCTGCATTAACGGGGGCAGAACCCATTGGCAATGTGGACCCCCATTGGGTAATTGCCAGCAGCCCCAACCCAGCCGGCACACCCGCCAGGGTAAGCAATGCCTTTCCCGGTTTTTGGGAACCAACACCTGTAAGCGGTACCAATGCCGGGTGGATCAATGTACCGGGCTATGCTTATGGCAGCAACCTACCCGGCATCTACGTTTTTGAAAGGGACATTACCGTTCCTGCCAACACCACCTCACTTACCTGTAACTTTAGGGTGGCTTTTGATGACATATTGGTGGCTTTAGAACTGGTAAGCCCTGCGGCAAGTACCACTGCGCTAACCGTTGTGACTACAACCACCTACCACCTCTCGCTACCCACTGGCACAGCCATCACATCGCCCCAAGCTGGTGTTTGGAAAATAAGGGCCACTGTTAATATTGTTGACAGGTACGGGGGCTTTTTATTATCGGGCAATGTGGATATTAAAACCTATTCCCCCTGCCGAAACTCTTTTGTACAAGGGCTCGACAATATGGGCGGCACTGCCCCCGGTATGTTCGCCGGTCCGGCGGGCAGCCTTTTTGCCACCGGCCTCACGCTGGACAGTACGGTGATTGTAAAAGCCGATGCCAGCGGCAACGTGCAGTGGATACAAAAATTCAAGATGCGTACAGGCTTTTACCAAATAAGGGATTTGCAGGTGGATGCCTCTGGCGACCTGTTGGGTATTGCCTATCAAAAAGGCAGCGCTTACCAATCGGTGATTTTCCGCTGCAATAGCACGGCCACAACCTTTGCTTGGATTGTTGACATCTCAGACGTGGCCTATACACAACTGCACCTGTTGAATGCAAATGAGTTTATTGTAACAGGAACCAACAGCAACGGCAACACCCAATTGGAGCTTCGTGATATAGGCAATGGCGCCATCACGGGTTACAGTTTCGAAGGTGAAGGAGGGGATTACTACTCCACCTTGGTAGGCAATACCCTGTATGGGGCCTGCCGCCGGTATTACAATGGCAGTAACGGTTTCAGGACCTGTGTGTTTGCACACGACGCCACCGGTGGCAATTTTCAATGGCAGGAAAACATCATCTCGCAGGCCAACGCTGGCTCCAAAACCCGTATGTACCCCGTTGCGCCAATTGAGGACAACGGCGAACTGATAACCCTTGCTTCGGGCGATTTGGTGGGCTTTAATGTATATAACAATGGCCCGGTGGAAATGGTGGCAGCCAAAACCGATCCTAACGGCAATTCAATATGGACGATTGAATATGCAATTGCCGGCTATAACAGGCCCGTGGTTACCGCCATCAAAAACACGGTGAATGGCTATTACATGGTGGCCAACCTTTATTTGCCCAGCTTAAATGACTTTGGGCATACCGTAGTGATACGTACCGACAAAAACGGCATTGTGTTATGGGCCAAAAAACTGGGTGTGAACGGCCGCAATATGGCCAATACGGTTGTTGAAAGCAACGGTTCCTTGTACCTGAGCATGTCTTCAGACAGTTATCAGCCCAACCAGTTGCTACTGATAAAACTGGACCCACAGGGCAATAGCAATGCATCCTGCAACTTTATTAGTTCCATTTCGGTTGTGGAAAGTGGGATACTGAATGTACAGAACAACCGTCCTTATCCGGTTAACCCCATCCAGTTTCTCGAAAGCAATAGTATCACGGCCCCCATTGCCGTCATACCGAATGCACAGGTTTACTGTGAAACTTTTTGCAAAGATGGTGTGTCCGTAGGAAATGGTGGTGACAATGTGGATGATGTAATCTTGCGGAAGCCGACCGCCACAGCCGGTGCTACGCAAGTGCTGAAACTATACCCCAACCCGGCCAGTGACTTGGCCACGCTAGCGTTGCCCGCTGCGGTAGCGCCCAATACAATGCTGCAGATCAGCGATTTGAGCGGCCGGGTGCTGCGGAAGATGGCTTGGCCCACAGGTACCCGTCAACTGAATATGAGGCTTGCAGGACTACCCGCAGGCATCTATACGGTCACGGTAGTTTTTGCCGACAAAACAACGGCCACGCAGAAGTTGATTAAACAGTAATGGATTAACTAGATAACATTACAAATGAACAAGGGATGGCTGTTAAGGCCATCCCTTGTCTGTTACAACAGTTTGCAACTTGCGAATAAAGTTTACTATAAAGCATGCAAAGTTGCTATGGCAGCTATCAATGCTACCAATACCAATAAGCCTACCCCAATGCCAATCCAGGCACGGCCCTTGCCCCTCAGTTTACCATTACTTTTTTTGATGCGGCCCAAGGCCGTAATGCCCATGACCCCGGCAATGATGGCACCAGCAACCGCCCCAAACCCTCCAACAAAGGGCAGCAAAAGTGAGGCAACACTGCCAATACCAATCCACATGGCCGCCGTAGCCGTTTTTTCAAAGGGTGGTTTTTCAACCTTTCCTGTATCGGCCAATGCCATTTTCGAGTAGCCGATATGGTCCACATCATCTAGCCGTATGTTTTGCAAACCCGCTTGCGCTACATCTTTATACACAATAGCATTCCCCTTTTGTTGCAATACAAAGCCCGGCAACACCCTACCGTCATGCAGGTACAAAGTATCATAGTCATTTTGCAAGCCGCGGGCCGCTAGTTCACGGGCACAACGTTTGCGCAACTTATTGTAGCCAATGCGGTTGAACAGTCCCATTTTCTGCCCCGTTAACATACTGAATTCTTGGGGCGAAAGGCAACTGACGAGCCGCTGGGCAGCAATGGGTAAATTGTTAACAGTACGATTGCCCAATAAGGGTGTACCCACGGCCAATACGGGTGTATGGGAAGCCCAAACTATCAAAAAAGAAAAGAGTATTTTATACATATCACTGGTTTTACAAAATGGAAGCAGCCTGCCAACTTATGATTTCATAGTACTAGGCACTTGGCCGCAAACTACTAGGGGGTATTTCAATTTTTTCGCTCTTTTCCATATTTGAAATTGCCTTTTGTGGCGGCTTTTTCCACTTTTGTCTTGATACAAAAGTGGAGCAAAAAATCAAGCCCGCCCGGCTGACGCCAGTCGGACGGGGCTGCATAAAAAAGCCTAAAATTTGAACCCTCGGGCTAAAGAAAAACAAGCTCAATCTGTGGCACAAAACCTAGCTTTAGTAGGACTTACAGGCCAATAGCCCCGCCAAGCTTAGGTAACAACCGTTTTTCTTTTGCGCCCTCGGTTTCAATTTTCTTAACGGCTTTTTTATGAGGCCGTACCGAAGCGGAGGTTGAAAGCCCTAAGAACTTGATTTTATGCAAAGCGAAAACTTGAATTACACCTCAAGTTAATAACAAGACACTCCAACAGCCCATTATGCTTTATCTTTAACAAAATTTTTTCGAGATGAAGATAGCATGCACTTTTTTATGGTTGCTCATTGGCTTTACCGCATCGGCACAAACCCAGGAAAGCCCCTATGCCATTGCCGGCAGTTTTACCCAAGCAAAAAAAGGGACCGCTTACTTGGTAATTTACAAAGACAATAAACCACATAAAGATTCCGCTATCATTACCAATGGCCAATTCATTTTTAAAGGCCGATTGGCCGAACCCGCCACCGCCATTTTGTACAAAGACAACAACCAAGATGATTGGCTGCGTTTTTACATCGAACCCGGTAACACCAAAATGAAAATGAAAGGTGCTACCGTAAAAGATTTGCAAATCAGCGGCTCGCCGCTCAATGATGCCGACAAGTCGCTCAGCGCCATGCTGAAACCCACCACCGATTGGGAGAACAAAAACTATGAGTTGTATAAAAAAGCGTATGAAGCAAAGAATACGGCCATCACCGATAGCTTGGATGAACTGGATGAAACCATCATGCTTGCAAAAAGGAAAGTGGTTGCCGAATTTGTTAGCCAAAATCCGGCTTCCATCCGCAGCGCCATGGCCATTGAAGAAAATTATGGGTATTATGCTGAAGCCGCCGATGTGGAGCCGCTGTACAATGCACTCACCGACAAAGTGAAGGCTTCGGGCAGTGGCCAAACGGTTAAAAAAATGTTGGATGTGTACAAAACTGTGGCCGTGGGCATGCCTGCGCCCGATATCACCCAACCCGGCCCCGATGGCAGCCCCATCAGCCTCTCCTCCCTCAAAGGGCAGTATGTATTGGTTGATTTCTGGGCCAGTTGGTGCGGTCCCTGCCGCAAGGAAAACCCCAATTTGGTAAAAGCTTATAATGAATACCACCCCAAGGGACTGGCCATTTTGGGCGTATCCTACGATGATAAAAAAGACCGCTGGGAAGGCGCCATTAAAAAAGACGGGCTTAGCTGGCAGCATGTGAGCGACCTGAAAGGTTGGAAAAACGCCAGTGCCGAGGCTTATTATATCAAGGCCATCCCCAGCAATGTATTGGTAGACAAAGAGGGCAAGATTGTAGCCAAAAACCTGATGGGCAAGAAGTTGTATGCTAAGTTAGCGGAGCTTTTGCCTTGAAGGGTTATGAATTATGGGTTATGAGTTATGGGTTAGGGGTTGTTTTAGTTACGAGTTACGAGTTGCGGGTCCCGTTTCCCGTCAACTGACCCCCAACTGGTTGGGGGTCAACCACCCCGCCTTGGGTTGATTTGTCTAAAGTTGCAAGTCTAATGTCTAATGTTTCAAGTCCGCACCCCTGTCAACCGTCAACCTTCCCCACCCTCAACTTTCACCTTTCACCTCTCAACTTTCCCCTATCTACAACACAATTTGCTGATATGGCCGTTAACCAATATTTTTGCGGACAATAAAATCAATCACAAAAGTTCCACATGCGACAAATAGCAATCAGAGAAGCCCTTCGGGAAGCCATTTCGGAAGAGATGCGGCGCGATGAAAGGGTGTTTTTAATGGGTGAGGAAGTAGCTGAATACAATGGTGCCTACAAGGTGAGCCAGGGTATGTTGGCCGAATTTGGTGAAAAACGTATCATCGATACCCCCATAGCCGAACTGGGCTTTACCGGTATTGCCGTGGGTGCTGCCCAAAATGGCCTGCGGCCCATTGTGGAGTACATGACTTGGAACTTTGCCGCCCTGCCCCTCGACCAGATACTGAACACAGCCAGTAAAATGCTGGCCATGAGCGGCGGACAGGTGGGTTGCCCCATCGTTTTCCGCGGTCCCAACGGTAGCGCCGGTCAATTGGGTGCCCAGCACTCCACCGCTTTTGAAGCCATGTTTGCCAATATACCCGGCCTTAAAGTAATCTCCATCAGCAATGCATACGATGCCAAGGGCCTGCTGAAAAGCGCCATTAGGGACGATGATCCTGTTGTTTTTATGGAAAGCGAAGTGATGTACGGCGACAAAGGCGAAGTGCCCGAAGAAGAGTACTTGCTGCCCATCGGCAAATGCAATGTGGCCCGCCAAGGGAAAGACGTTACCATTGTTTCCTACAACAAAATGATGAAAGTGTCCCTCGCCGCTGCCGAAGAATTGGCCAAGGAAGGCATTGAGGCCGAGGTAATCGACCTCCGCACCATCCGTCCGCTGGACTGGTTTACCATTTTGGAATCGGTTAAAAAAACCAACCGCTTGGTAATTGTGGAAGAACAATGGCCCTTTGCCTCCGTTTCCTCCGAAATTACCTATTGCATCCAAAAAGAAGGTTTCGACTACTTGGATGCCCCCATCCGCCGCATTACCAGCTTGGATGCCCCCATGCACTATGCGCCCAACCTAGTGGCCGCTTACCTGCCAGATGTGCCCCGCACGGTAAAGCTGGTAAAGGAAGTAATGTACTTGAAGAAATAATTAGCACAGCTCATTATAATGGATGCCCGCTCTTGCAGCGGGCATTTTTTTTGAGTCGACCACTTTTTAAAAGTGGTCGACTCTATGGGCCAACCCTCCCAAACACCGTCGAACAAACCAATTACCGGCCAAGCGATTTGGAAGTTTTTATCCCCTTTTGTAATAAAATACCGGAAATAACGCAATAAATGCCCAAATAAACAGAATAAATGCTCCTTACAAGCACAACATTGCCACTGCAAAGCGTTACCATGCCACCGTTAAGCGCAACAATGGCATTGTTAAGTCCAACATTCCGAAATACAGGAACAACATTGGCACCGTCAAGCACAACAATGCCACCGTCAAACACAACATCGGCGATGTTGCGCACAACAATGGCACCGTAAAGCTTTACATTCTAAAATACAGGAATAACTTAGCCATTGTAAAGCGCAACATTGACAAATTCCGGAATCATGGAGGCAAATTTTGGAATAAAATGAGCGGTTTTATTCCAAAAATGATTGTCGGGCAGGGTTTTTATGGTGTAAAAGCACAGATATATCAAATAAGTATATAAAAATCAATTTTTATGAAATAAAAGAAACGACTATTCCAATAAAATTATTAAATATCAAAATAAAAAATGCGAACTTTTCATCTAAATCCTTCCCACACCTGCAAATGCCATCAAAACCAAATCACGCCAATCATAAAATCAAATAAATCATAGTAAAAAACCCCTACCTGTTAGTCGAAGACCAGACAGGGGCATGCGGTAGGGGCTAAACTGGAGAAGCCGCCCAATCATGCCAATCATAAAATCAAATAAATCATAGTAAAAAATCCCTACCTGTTGGTCGAAGACCAGACAGGGGCATGCGGTAGGGGCTAAACTGGAGAAGCCGCCCAATCACGCCTAATCATAAAATCAAATAAATCATAGTAAATAATCCCCTACCTGTTGGTCGAAGACCAGACAGGGGCATGCGGTAGGGGCTAAACTGGAGAAGCCGCCCAATCACGCCAATCATAAAATCAAATAAATCATAGTAAAAAACCCTACCTTTAGGAACGGAAACGATTGTGATAGCTGATAGCCATATTAATTACTTGCTTAACGAAATTTCGGGTCAAAACTGCGAAAAATCGTATAAAGAACTGTTTGTGCGTTTGCACGACAGGTTATTCCGCTTTGCCTGCTCCATTTTACAAAACAATGAAGACGCAGAAGAAGTGGTGTCAGACTTTTTTATTGGCATTTGGCAACGCAGAAAAAGCCTGCCCGAGCTTGAAAAACCCCAACTCTATTTTTTTGTGGGCATCAAAAACAATGCCCTTAACAAATTGAAAGCCAATAAGAAACGCAGCCAATTACAGTCGCAAGATTGGCTTATTGACCTCGACAGCGTGTTTTTCAACCCAGAAGAGCTGATGATGTCGGAGGAGTTTGCCAAAAAGATCATGGCCTCCATCAATGAACTGCCGCCCCGCTGCAAGCTTATTTTCAAATTGGTGAAACTGGATGGCCTGAGCTATGCCGGCACGGCCCAATTATTGGAAATTTCTGTAAAAACCGTTGAAGCGCAGATGGCCATTGCCCTAAGGCGCCTAAAAAGCTGCATCGAGTTCCAAAATGCCTTCCCCGAAATACATTCCCTGCTGGCCACAAAAAAATAATTGCTACGGCTTTAGGGGTAACCACCTGTTTCAACTGTCCTTATTGTACTGTATACCAAACACTTTTTGTGAAAGAAGAAAAATATTGGGTTTTATTGTCTAAAAAACTGGCCGGGGAAGCTACTCCTGCGGAGCTGGAAGAGTTGCATGAACTGCTGCTCAACCATCCCGATTGGGTAGCCAATAACGAAAGCCTCAGCGAATTTTGGGCATCGCAACCCTTGGCTAACCAAGCCGAAAACCAAAAAGCCGAAGATGCCTACTTGGCGCATATCAATCGTTTAAAGGAAAAGGACCCGGATTTTGACAAGGCCCCTACTCCCGATGATTACGACAGCCTTTTTGCCGCCAAACCCAAGTCCATCTTTAAAAAATGGACTTTTTATGCAATCGCCAGCATGGCTGTACTGGCCCTCATTTTATTATTATACCCCTTTGGCCAATCCAGTAATACAGGTAATCCCAACTTGTTGGGGGCCAACGAAATAAGCATCGCCAAGGGTTCCCGCACCAAAATACAACTGCCCGACGGCTCCATGGTATGGATCAATTCTGGCAGCAAACTCACTTACGATGGCACTTTCAGCGCCACCAACCGGGAGGTAAACTTGGAAGGGGAAGCCTATTTTGACGTAACCAAAGATGCCGCACACCCCTTTATTGTACATACCGCCGGTATCGACATCAAAGTATTGGGTACGGCTTTTAATATCAAAGCTTACTCGGCCGAACCCACCATTGAAGCTACATTGATACACGGTGCCATTGAGGTAACCAACAAAAACCAGCCCGGCACCCCCAAAATCATGCTGAAACCCCACGAAAAATTGGTTTTCAACAAGATATTGGCCCAAGTAGCCGCCAAAAAGCAGGCTGCCGCCCCCCTTGCCACCACGCTGGAAGCGGAAACCTCGCCCATCATCATCAAGCCATTGGCCAAAAACATTACCGATACGGCCATTGTGGAAACGGCATGGGTGTACAATAAGCTGGTATTTGAAGATGAGCGTTTTGAAGACCTGGCCGTTCGTATGGAACGCTGGTTCAATGTTAAAATAACGATTGATAGCGAAAAACTAAAGAATTTTAAGATCAGTGGTTCTTTTGTAAACGAAACGGCCGAAGAAGCCGTGAAAGTGCTGCAGATGCTGATGCCGTTTAGTTACAGCATCAATAGAAATGAGATCAATATAATGAGAAAATAAAAAACGGGAAATGCGTCAACATTTCCCGCAAAAATGGTAGCAGACCAGCCTTTCACTATCACAAAGGTTGGAATGTATTTTTTTAACGTCAAAACCAAAATTATGCAAAAAAGTGTACATCTGGGCCACAAAAAATGGCTTGGAACGCTTCTT
Source organism: Chitinophaga pinensis (assembly GCA_943373145.1). Taxonomy (GTDB): domain Bacteria; phylum Bacteroidota; class Bacteroidia; order Chitinophagales; family Chitinophagaceae; genus Ferruginibacter; species Ferruginibacter pinensis_H. The sequence continues at coordinate 89,989 of CALSBI010000013.1, read as the reverse complement.
AAAACGCTGCTTGTTATGAAGCTTGTCATGGTTATTCTCTTAGTTACAGCGCTTCAGGTAAAGGCCACACCCTCAATGGGGCAGTTGGTTACCTTGAAGGCAACGCAAACGGAAATTAAAAAGGTGTTAAAGGCTATAGAAGCAGACGGCCATTACCGCTTTTTGTACAATTCCGATTTAAAGGGGTTAAAGAACAAAGTTGACTTTAATGCCCAAAGCTTATCTATTACACAGTCATTAAACAATTTATTTACTGGTACCAACCTCACGTTCAAGCAATTGAACAACAACCTGATAGTGGTACTATCGACCAATGAAGCGGAGAATGCCATCATTAAGGTTACGGGTAAGGTTACAGGCGAAAACGGCGAGGCACTTGCCGGCGCTTCGGTACAAGAAAAAGGTACCAGCAATGGTACTTTTACCGACAACAATGGCAACTTTACCCTTACCGTGGCCAACGATGCTACTTTGATCATTAGCAATATCGGCTACGAATCGGTAAATGTAAAAGTAAACGGTCGTTCCGTGGTGGACGCAAAGCTTTTGCTTGCAACGAGGAAAGTGGACGAAGTAATCGTAATTGGTTATGGTACGGCCAGCAAAAGGGACCTCACCGGTTCGGTGGCCAAGGTAAAGGGCGATGTGATAGCTGCCCAACCCAATACCAACCCCTTGGCTTCACTGCAATCGAGGGTGGCCGGTCTTTCTATCGTAAACAATGCCGAACCAGCTTCTACGCCTGATGTGCGTATCAGGGGTACGGTGAGTATCGGTACGGTTCGCCCGGTATTTATCATTGATGGTATTTTTAGCGATAATATGGACTTTGTGAACCCCAGCGAAATAGAAAGCATGGAGGTTTTGAAAGATCCTTCCTCTTTGGCGGTGTTTGGTATCAAAGGTGCCGCTGGTGCCATATTGGTAACTACCAAAAAAGCCAAGGCAGGACAGTTCAATATCAATTTCAACAGCACCTATGGTGTAAAGAATTTGGTGGACAAAATCCAGTTGGCCAATGGTGACCAATTTAGGAATTTGTTGGCTGCCGAAGCCAATAACAGGGTAGCCGACGACCCTACCGCCAACTCATTGCTCAATTTTGTGAACAATGTGGGCGGCCCCGGCCTTTCTGCTTATAACGGCAATACCGACTGGATTGATGCGGTAACCCGTAAAGCGGCTTTTAGCACCACCAACTTGAGCGTAGATGGTAGCTCCGACAAAAACCGTTTTCACATGGGCTTGGGTTATACCTACGATGAGGGCTTGGTACAAAAGGTGAGGTACGATAGGCTTACGCTTAATTTGAGCGACGAATACAAAATCAACAAAAGCTGGAAAGTAGGTTTCACCCTGATCGCATCTAGGGAAAACCTGCCGTACAATAGCGGTGCATTGGAAAATGCAAGAAGGGCCCTGCCGATTATCCCTTCTGCAACAAAATCGTTTTATACCCGTAATCCTTACGGTATCGATTCTGCCAATTACAACTTGTACGCAACAACCCCCATCATTCAAAACTCGGAAACCAATCCATTGGCAACTTTGGAAAATTTTGCCGACAAAAAAATCGACCGTCGTTACCGCTATGTGGGCAATGCTTATATAGATGTAAACATTACCAAAAACCTGAATTTCAGGAGTACTTGGTATGCCGACATGAGCAATCGCAACAACAGGGAATACACACCTTTGTACAACCTGTACGACCCCACTGCTGCTGCGGGCACGGAAGTATTTGCCAAAAACAGCCTTACCGCTGTTAGGCAAGAGTTGATCAATACACAAGCCTTCCAGCAGGATTATATCCTTACTTACAAAAAGAAGTTTGGTGAGCACTCGCTGCAAGCTACCGGTGGTTTTACAACTTACTACAACAATTACGAGCAAATAAATGCCAATATCAGCCAAACACAGGTAGGTATCAATATCATACCTAACAACAAACGTTTCTGGTATCTTTCAACCGGCTTTGGCAACCAAGGTACCCTTACTTCTACCTCCAATCAAAATGAGTATGCTACCGTTTCTGGTTTGGCCAGGGTATTGTACAACTATAGCAACAAATATTATTTGACAGCTAGTTACAGAAGGGATGGTGCCAGTCAAATTAGCCAAGTGTACAAAGACAAGTTCCAAGATTTTTGGGCAGTGGGTGCCGCTTGGGAAATCAGCCGTGAAAAATTCATGGAAAATGTAAGGCAGGTTAACTTCTTGAAGTTGAAAGCTTCTACCGGTTTGTTGGGCAACTTTACCGCACAGGGCAAAAACTACCCTGCTTATCCCACGGTATCTACCAGCGCTTCTGCCGTATTTGGCAACAACCTTACACCGGTATATACACAGGACTATCTCTACGATCCCAATTTGCACTGGGAAAAAGTTTACTCTACCGAAATTGGCGTAGAAGCCGATTTGTTTAGGAACAGGTTGCATTTTGAAATGGATTACTATTACAAAAAGACAACTGATCTGTTGGTACTGTACACACCGCCCGGCATTTTGCCCACACTGACCAACGCTGGTTCTATCCAAAATAGTGGTCTTGAATTTACCGCTGGTTGGACACAGAACATCAATAAAGATTTGAGTCTTTCCGTATCGGGTAACTTAACAACATACAAAAACAAAGTATTGTCACTCGATTATCCTTTGTTGTCTGGTGCCACTAGCCAGCCCAACCCCAACCAATCAGAAGTAGGCCGCCCCATTGGCTATTTCTACGGTTTGGTGGTAGAAGGTGTATATCAATCTTATGCCGACATCTTGGCTTCTCCGGTTAGTTCCATCAACGGTGGTGGAGCCAAGCCCGGCGATTTAAAATACAAAGATGTGGATGGCAACGGAAAGGTGGATGACAAGGACAGGACTGCCATCGGCAACCCTACGCCCGACTTTACTTACGGCATCAACACCGTGGTAAAATACAAAGGCTTTGAATTGGGCCTCGATTTGGCCGGTGTATATGGCAACGAAGTGTATAGGGTTTGGGGCACATCTGAGCAAAAGAACTCGGTGTACAACTATCCCCAAAACTATGTGGAAGGCTGGACAGGTGCCACTACTTCCAACTGGGTGCCCATTGTAAACCAATTGCACCTGATCAACAGGGCCCCTTCTACCTATGGTATAGAAGATGGCAGCTACTTTAGGATCAGGAACCTGAGCTTGGCTTACAATTTTACCAAGTTCCCCAAATTGCTCAAAATCAAAAATGCAAGGGTATTTGTAACGGTACAAAACCTGAAAACTTGGAAAAACAATTTGGGTTACTCACCTGAGTTTTCTGGTAGCGCCACCTATTTTGGTATCGACAATGGCGGTGCAGGAAGTGCTTTGCCTAGGGTAACAACAGTAGGATTAAACGTAAATTTCTAATAAATCAACATTTAAAATAAAAAATAACATCATGATAAAGATTAAGCAAATAATGGTTGTTGCCTTACTGGTAACAACAGCTATTGGCCTCTTTTCGGGTTGTAAAAAATTCCTCGACAGGAAGCCATTATCAGCCACTGTTGACGATTTGCAAGTGGGTGCGCTCGATGGACAGGTGCTGGGCCTTTATGGTGCCATCAGAAGCTCCAAAAGCGAACCATTCTGCGGCGATGGTTTTGAAAACATTCCTTGGGTAGCCATGAACGGTTTCCGTTCGGACGATGCCGAAATTGTGGCCGACCCCGGTGCCTCCGGATGGCACCAAACCTACGATAACTTCCAGTACACCAAAGACGATTGGGGTGCTGGTATGTATTGGGACAAACACTATGTATTTATAGGCTTGTGCAACGATGCATTGGACTTGGCAAAAAAGAACAACTATACTGATGCCAAATCGTTGGTGAATGTGGCAGAAGCCCGTTTCTTTAGGGCCTACGCTTACTTCGACTTGGTACGTACTTATGGTGATGTGCCCAAGATTGATTTCAAGATCAACAACCCCGCTGATGCCAATGTGCGTAAAACGACAGCGGATAGTATTTATTTGTTGATTGATGCCGATTTGGCTGCTGCCGAACAAGCTTTGCCCATCAACTGGGAAGCCAAATTTACCGGCAGGCTTACCACTTGGGCTGCCAAAACCTTGCGTGCCAAAGCGTCACTTTACCGCCAACAATGGTCGCAAGCGCTCACGTTGTGCAACCAAGTAATTTCGTCCAATCAATTCCAATTGTATACCCCTTACTGGAAAATCTTCAAAAAAGAAGGTGAGTTAGGTTCCGAGTCGATATTTGAAATCCAAGCCTCCAAAACGGCAGGTGATGGCGATATTTACTGGAGCAGGTTGGGCCAATGCCAAGGTATCAGGGGCGGCTCAGGTGCTTGGGATTTGGGCTGGGGCTGGAACACGCCCACCGCTTCGCTGGTAGGCGCTTATGAACCAGGTGATGTGCGCAAAGAATCTACCATCCTCAATTCCAATCAATCAGATGGGCCATCTACAGGCGGGTACGGCTTAACGTTGCCCAACCTTACCAATGCCCTGTACTGGAACAAGAAGGTATATAACAACTATTCCGATTATCTGGCCGCTGGCTTGGGTACTCCCAACAATGAAGCACAAAACACATGGATCAACCACCGTGTATTGCGCTATGCAGATGCGTTATTGATGGGCGCCGAAGCTGCCAATGAAATTGGCGGTGCCGCCAACGAAGCCTTGGCAGTAAACTGGCTCAACCAAGTACGCAACAGGGCTGGACTGGCCAACATTAGTTTTGTGAGCAAAGCACAAATGCGTGATGCCATCAAAAAAGAAAGAAGGGTTGAATTTGCCATGGAGTATGAGCGCTTTTTTGATTTGGTACGCTGGGGCGATGCCGCCGCCGTACTGGCCCCGTTGGGTTATCAAAATAAGCACCGGTTCTTCCCCATACCTACGCCGGCGCTGAACGCCAACCCCGCATTGGTTCAAAATCCCGAATGGTAATAATTCATAAACGCATTAAAATAAGTAAAATGAAAAAAAACTTTCAATACTTCTTTTTGGCTGCCGCAGCGCTCACTGTTGCGTTAAGTTGCCAAAAAATGGACAGACCTGCCCTAGGCGATTATCCCAAGGATAACAACCCGCCCGGCGGTCCGCTTAAGTTCTACGCCGCATTGGATGGCACTTCTGCTGATCCATTGCGCAATGCCGTAGACAGCATCCGGGCCAATTTTGCATCGGTAAACCCTTTTACTATCATTGATGGTATTACGGGCAAGGGCGTAAAAGGTGTTACACAAAAAGCCATCAAATATAACTCTGCCAACGACTTTTCGGGTGTTAGCAGTTTTACCATTTCCTTTTGGGAAAAGAACACAGTGCCTACGGGTGGCAACCCCCAGTTCCTGTTTTCACTGCCCTCAAAGGATTTCTGGCACCAAAGCGCCCTGTTTGCGATGATAGACCATGATGGAGCAGGTTCTACGTCCAGCCAAGCCGTATTCAAATTCGCCATTCAAGACCAATGGTTTGAGTTTACCCCCGGCAATGGCCGTATGCCAGGCAACTTGCTCAACAATGCATGGCACCACATGGCCTTGGTGTACGATGAAACAACTTCAAAAGTTACTTACTACATCGACGGTGTAGCCCTTACCGGCTTGGCCGCCAACATGACCGATGTTAAAAACGGCGGTGCGCCCCGTGGGCCAGTTGGTTTCAAAAACACCTACAACTTTGTGTTGGGTGGTTGGAACAAACATGCCGATTTGGGCAACGGTGCCCCTACCGATGGCTGGATTGAATCTTGGCAAGGTGGTCTGGATCAGTTCAGGATGTATGGAAAGGCTTTGAGTGCATCAGAAGTGCTGGCTTTGTATAATAGTAAACTTTAGATGATGCCATTTTACTTTGCAATTAATCCTATTAAAAATGGCATAATGCCGACATGCATTGCATCGAGGCATAAAGCCAACGGATTAATTTCAATGCATCGTCGGTATTAGTCTCATAATAGCAGCAGTATAGCAAAGCAATCGTTGACAAAAAAGGGCTGATTCATTGATTTGATATCGGCCCTTTTTATTTTACCATTTCAATACCCATTTATGTTTGGCAAAAAGCAGTTTTATTGGCCCTTCCATTATTGTATAATCGCAATGGCTATCAGCCTGTTGCTGTACAGTTGTGGCAGCAAAAAAACACTGTTCGAAAACCTATCATCCTCCACCACACATATTAATTTTGCCAACAACCTGCCCAAGAAACCCTTGTTCAACATTCTCTATTATCTCTATTACTACAATGGCGGCGGCGTATCCACCGGCGATATCAACAACGATGGATTGCCCGATATCTATTTCACGGCCAATAGCTTGGCTGGCAACAAACTTTACCTCAACAAAGGAAATTTTAATTTTGAAGACATTACGGAAAAAGCGGGTGCAGCAGGTGTATCCGACTGGTGCACAGGCGCTACCATGGCCGATATCAACAGCGATGGGCTGTTGGACATCTATGTATCTACCGTAAGTAACAAATATGGCTTAAAAGGCCATAACGAACTGTACATCAACAACGGCAACAACACCTTTACCGAAAAGTCGGCGCAGTATGGCCTCAACACAGCTTGCTTCACCACCCAATCTGCCTTTTTTGATTATGACCGCGACGGCGATTTGGATTGCTATATCCTTAACCAATCGCACCACCCACATGCCAATATTGTAGATACGAGCAACCGACATCGCTACGATAGCCTTTCTGGCGACCGCTTGTACCGCAACGATATCAGCACCACCGGTAAGTTTACCGAAGTATCGCAGCAGGCAGGCATTTACCAAAGCAACCTGGGCTATGGATTGGGCTTGGCTGTGGCCGATATCAATAACGATGGTTGGGACGACCTGTACATTGGCAACGACTTTCATGAAAATGATTATTACTATGTAAACAATGGCAACGGCACTTTTACAGAAAGTGGCGCCAAACATTTTAGGCATTATAGCCGCTTTAGCATGGGCAACGATGTGGCCGATTATAACAACGACGGGCAATTGGATATCATTACCGTAGACATGCTACCGCCCGATGAAAAAATCTTGAAAACCTATGGCAGTGATGAAAATGCCGATACTTACAAAGTGAAACTGGAGATACAGGGCTATCAACACCAGTCTTCCAAAAACTGTTTGCAGCGCAACAACGGCAACGGCGTAAGTTTTAGCGAAACCAGTCTTATCAGCGGCGTAGCTGCCACCGATTGGAGTTGGTGCCCCCTCTTTGCCGATTTTGACAACGATGGCAACAAAGACCTCTTTATATCCAGCGGCATTGTAAAGCGCCCCGTTGATTTGGATTATATCCGTTTTGCTTCTGGTTTAAAAATGAAAGGCATGGACCAAACCGACAAATTTGATGATGAAGCCATTGAAGCCATGCCCGACGGTAGCTCCCACCCTTTTCTGTTTAAAGGCGATGGCCAACTGGGCTTTACCGATTTGAGCAACGACTGGGGTACGGGTCAAATGAAAGGCTATTACAACGGTGCAGCCTATGCAGATTTGGACAATGATGGCCGGCTGGATTTGGTAATCAACAGCCTGAACGCAAAAGCCTTGGTGCTAAAAAACAATGCCGAGAAAAAGAATACGCTTTCCGTTGCTTTTAAAGGCAGTGGCGGCAATAAATTTGGCTTGGGTGCCAAAGCTTATGTATACGCCAAGGGCAAAATGCAATACCAACAACTGATGCTTACCCGTGGCTTTGCCTCTTCTTGCGAGGCCCGTTTGCATTTTGGGTTGGACAGCGCCACCACGGTGGACAGCTTGGTGGTGATATGGCCCACACAGCAAAAACAAGTGCTCCGCAATGTACCGGCCAACCAACCCATCACGGTTAACGAAACAGCCGCGGCAGATAGCAACTATAACCCATACATCACCCTACCGCCTGCAACTTTTACCGACATTACCGCCACCATCAATTTGAATTGGCGGCATAAAGAGAACGACTTTTTAGATTACAACTTACAATACCTCATCCCCCATCTGGAATCTACCAGAGGTCCTAAATTGGCCGTAGCCGATGTAAACGGCGATGGCTTGGATGATTTTTATGCCTGTGGTGCCAAGTTTCAGCCCGGTGCATTGATGGTGCAACAAGCCAATGGCAGCTTTGTAGCCGTTGATACAACCGTGTTTAACGTAAACGCCATCAGCGAAGATACAGATGCCGCATTTTTTGATGCCAACAACGATGGGTTTGTAGACCTATGGGTAACCGGTGGGGGTAACGAAATGCCACAGGATGTAAAATCGCTGGAAGACCGCTTGTACCTCAACGATGGCAAGGGCCATTTTACCAAAGCCGATAATGCCATTCCGCAGCAATACGAAAACAAATCTTGCATTGCCACCGCGGATATTGACAAAGATGGTGATGTAGATGTATTTGTGGGCGGCATGGGCAGCGCTGCTTCCTTTGGTGCCTACAAGCCTTCTTATCTTTTTGTGAATGATGGCAAAGCCAATTTTACCATCAACCGCACCCATATCAAACTCGACTCGCCCGGTATTGTAACCACGGCCGCTTTTGCAGATGTAAATGGCGATACTTGGCCCGACCTGATACTGGCCGGCGAGTGGATGCCCGTAAAAATATTCCTCAACAACAAAGGTAAGTTTACCGAAACGGCCCTGCCCAATTCCACCGGGCTTTGGCAAACGCTCCGCACCACGGATGTAAATGGCGATGGCTTTGTAGACATCTTGGCGGGTAACTGGGGACAAAATAGCAAGTTGTATGCTGGCAAAAACGGACCGCTTAAACTATACATCAAAGATTTTGACAAGAACGGTGCCACGGAGCAGATTATGGCTTATACAATTGATGGAGAAGAATATCCATTTTTGGCCAAGGATGAATTGGAGCGCTCCCTGCCCGTGCTGAAAAAAGCTTACCTCAAGTACAGCGAAGTAGCGGGCAAAACCGTGCAATATGTTTTTTACGATTTGTTTAAAGATTATAAAGAACTAAAAGCGGAAGTACTGTCATCTTCTTGCTTTATCAACGATGGCAAGGGAAATTTTACCCGGATGGATTTGCAAAGCGATGTGCAATTGGCACCGGTGTTTTGCTTTTTGCCCATGGCCAATGCAGGCAGTTATATGGCAGCAGGTAATTTCTTTGGCGCCATCCCTTACGAAGGTCGCTATGATGCATTGATGCCAACGGTTTTCAATTGGCAAAATACAGCAAAGCGGTTTGCCACGGCCACGGGTTTGCCACAGGTAAACGGTGAGATACGGGACGCCAAATGGCTGAATGGTGCAGGGGGTAAAAAAATACTGGCATTGGCCAGGAACAACGATAGCATTCTTTTTTTCACACAAAATAATAACTAGTTTGCAATAGCTGCATGCTAAAAAAAACGAGGGCATACGATATATGGCTTATTCAAAAATCACTTTAGCGGCAATGGCTGCTGCAATCATTGTATTGCATGGCAGTTGTTCCAAAAGTAGTAGCGGCACAGCGCCCACAACCATTCCGGTAGTTACCCCGGTTACGGGACCTACCATTGAAACTTGGCTTACCAAGGGCGACCAAAGCATGTTGTTGCAAAAGCAATCTACCAACTTGGTATTCGACAAAGGAACGACAGGCTTCCCTACCATTACGGTTGATTCCTCCATAGGTTATCAACCCGTAGATGGATTTGGTTATACCCTTACCGGCAGCAGTGCTTATCATATCAACAGGATGAGCGCCGCCAGCCGCAGCGATTTACTCGCAGAACTCTTTGGCAGTGGCGGCGGCTCCGTTGGCATCAGCTACCTAAGGGTGAGCATGGGTGCCTCCGACCTCAGCCCTACCGTATTTAGTTACGATGATTTACCGGCAGGCCAAACAGATGTAACCTTAACCAACTTTAGCCTTGCCCAAGATACGGTTGACCTAGTGCCCGTATTGCGTGAAATTGTGGCCATCAGCCCATCCATCAAAATCATGGCCTCGCCATGGAGTCCACCAACATGGATGAAAAGCAACGGCAGTACGATAGGCGGTAGTTTATTAACCACCTATTATGGCACATACGCCCAATACTTTGTAAAGTACATACAGGCCATGAAAGCCAAGGGCATCACCATCGATGCCATTACCCTACAAAACGAACCCGAATATGGCGGCAATAACCCAAGCATGTTGATGACGGCGGCACAGCAGGCCAGCTTTGTAAAAGATCATTTGGGGCCCGCCTTTCAAGCTGCAAGCATTGCTACCAAAATAATTGTGTGGGACCATAATTGCGATAACCCCAACTATCCGATCAGCATCCTTAACGATGCGGCAGCCAAAGCCTATGTAAATGGCTCGGCTTTTCACTTATATGCAGGTGATATCAGCGCCCTATCTACCGTACAAGCGGCACACCCCGATAAGGCACTGTACTTTACCGAGCAGTGGACCAGCGCCGCCGGCAGTTTTGATGGTGACTTGAAATGGCATCTCAAAAATGTGATCATCGGTTCTATGCGCAATTGGAGCCGCACTGCTTTGGCCTGGAACTTGGCCGCCGATGCCACTAACGGCCCTTATACGCCGGGTGGTTGTACCTTGTGCAAAGGGGCGTTAACCATCATTGGTTCATCGGTATCCCGCAATGTGGCTTATTATACCATTGCGCAAGCCGCCAAGTTTGTACCGGCAGGTTCGGTACGCATCGCCAGCAATTTGGTACCCGATTTGCCCAATGTAGCTTTTAGAACCCCATCTGGCAAAAAAGTATTGATTGTTTCCAATGACGGTAGCACGGGCATCGGCTTTAATATTGGTTATAAAGATAAACAAGTGTTGGCATCACTGCCTGCGGGTACAGTAGCCACTTATGTTTGGTAAAAAAATATTCATCATAATAAAAATATCATGCAAAAAATAATCATTGGCTGTAGCATGTTGGCTTTGGCTGCTTGCAATAACCAACCGGCCACTACCAATAATGGTAATGGCACAACCACCACGGCCAGTACGATGGTAGGTAAGCAAGTAAGGGTGGTAACCACCGCTGATAGCAGCGGATTACGGCTCACCCCATCCGATACCGCTACGTTTGTCCAAAAGGGCCAGCCATTTGAAAATGAAGTGATGGTATTTGTTGATCCCGGCAAAAGCTACCAAACCTTTTTTGGCATCGGTGCCGCATTAACAGATGCATCCGCAGAAACTTTTTACAAGCTGCCCAAAAACAAGCAACAAGAAGTACTGCAAGCTTATTTTAGCAAAGACAAAGGTATTGGCTATACGGTGGCCCGTACCAATATCAACAGTTGCGATTTCAGCAGCGATATGTACACTTATGTAACCGATGGCGATAAGGAGCTCAAGTCGTTCAATATTGCCCACGACCAAAAGTTCAAAATACCTTTTATTAAAGAAGCGATGGCAGCGGCAGGTGGCAAATTGAATTTGTTTGCCAGCCCCTGGAGCCCGCCAGCTTGGATGAAGGACAACAACAGCATGTTGCAAGGCGGCAAGTTGAAGCCGGACATGTATGATAGCTGGGCGCAATATTACACCCACTTCATCAAAGCCTACGAAACAGCAGGCATCCCGGTGTGGGGCATCAGCATACAAAACGAGCCCATGGCCAAGCAGCGCTGGGAAAGCTGCATCTATACAGCCGAAGAAGAAAGGGATTTTTTAAAAAAGCACTTGGGCCCTACCATGGAAAAAGAGGGTTTGAAGGATAAAAAAATCATTGTGTGGGACCATAACCGCGACTTGATTTACCAACGGGCACAAACGTATATGAACGACCCCGAAGCGGCCAAATACATTTGGGGCATTGGTTTTCATTGGTATGAAGATTGGAGCGGCGGCACACCCATGTACGACAATATCCGCAGGGTACATGAAGCCTATCCTGATAAAAACTTATTCTTTACCGAAGGTTGCGCAGAAAGCTTTGATGCCACTCGGTACAAAGTATGGTCGCTGGGCGAAGAGTATGGCCGCTCGATGATTACCGATTTTAACAATGGCATGGTAGGCTTTACCGATTGGAATATTTTGTTAGATGAAACCGGCGGCCCCAACCATGTACAAAACTTTTGCTTTGCACCCGTACATGGCGATACCAAAACCGGCGAAGTGCTTTATACCAATGCCTACTACTACATTGGCCATTTTTCAAAATACATACAGCCCGGTGCCAAAAGGATTGCCGCTGCCGCCAGCCGCAGCCAATTGCTCACTACGGCCTTTCAAAACCCTGATGGCACAAAAGTGGTTATCGTAATGAACCAAGGCGATAAAGAAACCCCTTATTTATTGTGGGTAAATGGCGATGCCGCCACCATCACTGCAAGGCCACACTCCATCGCCACCTTACTATTTTAAATAAACAACATGTACAAAACAGCGAACATACTCCGCTTCTTGGCCACCGGGCTTGTATTGATTTCTGCTTGCAGTAAAAAAAGCGATACTTCCACCACACCCGTTTTGCCGCCAACAGCCCTAAATGTTACCGGCATTAAATTGGGTGCCACTGCTGCCATTATCAATATTACCAATTACAATGTGCCTACCACGGCAGAGTTAAAAATAAGTTTCAACAATGCGTTGGACAAAACAACGGTAAGCAGTGGTGTATCGTTGGTGGAAGCCGGTGTAGGTGCTTTGGCTCTTAATATCCGGTACGAAAACAGCGATAGTACCTTGGTGCTTAGCCCCGCTACGCCGTTGAAGTACTTAACCAGCTATACGTTAAAAGCCACCAACAGTTTACTGTCTATCAAAAAAGGGGCGCTGCTTCCCGAACTCAATTTGCAGTTTGCCACACAAATGGACCCCAGCGACAAGTTTCCCATCATCAGCGACAATGCGTTGCTGGACAGTGTGCAAGTACGCAGCTTCCGTTATTTTTGGGACTATGGGCATCCCGTAAGCGGATTGGCCAGGGAGCGCAGCAATGCCACGCCGGAAACCGTTACCTCTGGTGGCTCGGGCTTTGGCATCATGTGCATACCGGTAGCCGTTAGCCGCAACTTTATCACCAGGGCCGATGGCTTGGCCCGGATGCAAAAGATTGTGGGCTTTTTAAAAAACAATGCCCAACGCTTTCACGGAGCTTACCCGCATTGGCTCAATGGTACCACGGGAGCCGTTATCCCCTTTAGTACCAAAGACAATGGGGCCGATTTGGTGGAAACCTCCTACCTCATGGCGGGACTGTTGACAGCAAGGCAGTACTTCAATGGGGCAGATGTGGCCGAAACCACGTTGCGCAGCGATATCAATGCCTTGTACAATGCCGTAGAGTGGAACTGGTTCCGCAAGGGCAGTGAAAACGTGCTGTATTGGCATTGGAGCCCCAACTATGCTTGGGATATGAACCAGAAAATACAGGGCTGGAACGAATGTTTGATAACGTATATCATGGCCGCATCCAGCACTACCTACGGCATACCACAAGTGGTGTACAAAGAAGGATTTGCCCGCAATGGGGCCATGGCCAACAACAATAGTTATTATGGCTATTCCTTGCCGCTAGGGCCTGCCTATGGCGGTCCCCTGTTCCTATCGCACTATTCCTTCTTGGGCATTAACCCCACAGGCTTGGGCGATACGTATGCCAATTACCAAACGCAGGTAACCAACCACAGTAAGATCAATTACGAGTATTGCAAGGCCAATCCCAAAAACTTTTATGGATACAGCAATCTCTGTTGGGGCCTCACTGCCAGCGATGTGCCCAATGGTTACAATGCCAACGAGCCCACCAACGATATTGGCGTCATTTCGCCCACGGCAGCACTCTCCTCCTTTCCTTATACCCCCACCGAAAGCATGGCCGCCCTTAAGTTTTTTTACTACAAGCTCGGCGATAAAATTTGGAAGCAATATGGTTTTGTGGATGCCTTTTCGCTGAAAGATCTTTGGTTTGCCAACTCGTATTTGGCCATCGATCAAGGCCCCATTATCATTATGATAGAAAACCAACGGTCGCAATTGGTATGGAACCTGCTCACCAGTTGCCCCGAAGTAAAAAACGGCATGAAGAATGTATTGGGCTTTACCGCCCCGTATTTATAAACGGAACAAATGATCAAAAAAATAGCATGCACCCTCATCATGGCCGCAATGGGCATCACCGCCGCATGGGCACAACAACCCGTGCTGTTTAATGCCAAAGCAAGACCTAAACCTTCCTCCGACTCGGCCCTGTTGGATTTGGTACAATACCAAACCTTTCGCTATTTCTGGGATTTTGCGCATCCGGTAAGCGGCCTGTCAAGAGAAAGGAGCAATGAGAGTTTTGGCTATGGCAACGAAACCGTTACCACCGGCGGCACGGGCTTTGGCATCATGGGCGTAATTGTGGCCACCGAACGCAAATGGATCGGTCGGGATACCGCCGCCAAGTTCTTGCTAAAAATGGTGAACTTTTTATCAAAGGCCAATAGTTACCACGGTGTATTTCCGCATTGGTTGGATGGTGCCACGGGCAAAACCATCCCCTTCAGTCGCAAAGATGATGGGGCGGATTTGGTGGAAACTTCTTATCTATTTCAAGGGTTACTTTGCGCCCGGCAATACTTTACCGCCAACACGCAAGTGGAAGCCGAACTCCGCAACCGCATCAATTGGCTTTGGAACGATATAGAATGGAACTGGCATACCCAAGGGCAAGATGTACTGTATTGGCATTGGAGCCCCAACAATGGCTGGGCCATGAACTTTCCCGTGCGGGGCTTTAACGAATGTTTGATTATGTATGTGCTGGCCGCTAGTTGCCCCAACGAGCGCTACCAAGTGCCCAGCAGCGTATACCACCGTGGTTGGGCGCAAAGCGATTTCTTTAAAAATGGCAAACAGTTTTACGGCTATACCCTACCGCTGGGCTTCGATTATGGCGGGCCGCTTTTCTTTTCACAATATTCCTTCTTGGGCCTCGACCCACGGGGTTTAAAAGATCGGTATGCCGATTATTGGGAGCAGAACCGCAACCATACCCTCATCAACCGGGAGCATTGCCTCCGCAACCCCGGCCAATTCAAAGGCTATGGTGTACAATGCTGGGGCCTCACTGCCAGCGATGCTTACGATGGCTACGATGCCCACTCCCCCACCAACGATTTAGGCACTATCACGCCCACGGCGGCCCTCAGCGCCTTTCCCTACACACCAGAGTATTCCATGCAAGCGCTCAAATATTTTTACAACAACTTAGGCGACAAAATATGGTCGGAGTACGGCTTTGTAGATGCGTTTAACGAAACCAAAAACTGGTACGCCCAATCGCATTTGGCCATCGACCAAGGCCCCATCATCGCCATGATAGAAAACCACCGCAGTGGCCTGCTGTGGAAACTCTTTATGAGCTGTCCCGAAATAAAAAAAGGTTTAACAAAATTAGATTTCGAAAGTCCATGGATAAAATAATAACGATGCAATCGGCTTTTGTGCAAAGGGATGCAATGCCTCATCCCTATCCCTTCTCCATTGGGAGAAGGGCAATCACGAAGACCGAAGCGGACTGTTCGGAACAATCTTCGCTGCATTCTTTGATACACCCTCTCCCTTGGGAGAGGGCCGGGGTGAGGCTTTTCTCCGCAACGCTTGTGGTAATGCTGTTGAGCTTCTTTTTAATGCAACCCACCATCGCACAACAAAAAACCTATTGCAACCCCATCAATATCGACTATGGCTACACGCCCATCCCCAACTTTTCCGAATGGGGCAGGCACCGGGCCACGGCCGATCCGGTAATCGTAAACTATAAGGGCGATTACTACTTGTTCAGCACCAACCAATGGGGCTATTGGTACAGCAGCGATATGTTGCACTGGAACTATGTGGCCAAACGCTTTCTCCGCCCATGGAACGGTGGTGTGTACGATGAACTCTGCGCACCCGCCGTAGGCATCATCGGTGATACCATGCTGGTTTTTGGCTCTACTTATACCAGTAAGTTTACGATATGGATGAGCACCAACCCCAAGGCCAATGATTGGAAGCCCCTGGTGGATTCCTTTGCTATCGGTGGTTGGGACCCTTCCTTTTTTACCGATGATGATGGCCGCCTGTACATGTACAACGGCAGCAGCAACCGTTATCCTTTGTATGGCATTGAACTGGACCGCAAAACCTTTCAGCCCATCGGCACCCGTAAGGAAATGTATATGCTGGAACCCTGGCGCTATGGCTGGCAACGCTTTGGCGAGCACATGGACAATACTTTTTTGGATCCCTTTATCGAAGGGGCACACATGACCAAACACAACGGTAAATATTACCTACAATATGGCGCACCCGGCACCGAGTTCAGCGGCTATGCCGATGGCGTGACGGTAGGCAACGAACCCTTGGGCGGCTTTACCAACCAAAGTGATCCCTTGAGCATCAAAATGGGCGGCTTTGCCCGGGGTGCTGGACATGGGGCCACCTATCAAGACAACTGGAAAAACTATTGGCATGTGAGCACCATCATGCTCTCTGTAAAAAATAATTTTGAAAGAAGATTAGGCATTTGGCCTGCGGGTTTTGACAAAGATGATATCATGTATTGCAACACTGCCTTTGGCGATTATCCGCATACATTGCCCAATGGTGCGGCCAATCATTTGCAAAGTCGCTTTGCGGGATGGATGCTGCTCAATTACCAAAAGCCCGTAGCCGTTTCCTCTACACTGGGCGGTCACTTGCCCAACCATACTGTAGATGAGAGCATGAAAACCTATTGGAGCGCCGCTACCGCCAACAAAGGCGAATGGATACAGACCGACCTCGGCAATCTCTCCACCGTTAATGCCATACAAATCAACTATGCCGATCAAGATGCCGAAATTCTGGGCAAATCATCAGGCGT
Source organism: Chitinophaga pinensis (assembly GCA_943373145.1). GTDB lineage: Bacteria > Bacteroidota > Bacteroidia > Chitinophagales > Chitinophagaceae > Ferruginibacter > Ferruginibacter pinensis_H. The sequence goes on along the minus strand of CALSBI010000013.1, from coordinate 73,184 downwards.
ATTTCATCAGTATAAAATATACAGTTCGGTGGATGGTAAAAAATGGACAGTACTGGTTGACAAAAGCAATAACCAAACCGATGTGCCGCATGAGTATGTTGAGTTGGACAAACCCGTTCAAACCCGTTATATCAAGCTGGAGAACATCCACATGCCCACCGGCAAATTTGCTATCAGTGGCCTGCGGGTATTTGGCAATGGCAATGGCACAAAACCAGATGCCGTAAAAACCTTTATGGTATTGCGTACCGAAAAAGACAAACGCAGCGGCTGGATAAAGTGGAGCCCCGTAGATGGCGCTTATGCGTACAATATCTATTACGGTACACATCCTGATAAATTGTACAGCAGCGTAATGGTGCATGATGTAAACGAATATTGGTTCAAAGCGATGGATGCGATGAAAACTTATTATTTCACCATTGAAGCCATCAACGAAAACGGTGTATCAGAAAGATTTAAAACCATTCAAGTTGATTAAGCATATCGTCAAAAACATTACAGCAGCTTTTTTACTGCTGTTAGTAAGCTGCGTGGCGCAGGCCCAGCCCTTTGCCACGGATATTGCGCTTTTTAAAAAGCAGGATTCCACAAAATTCCCGCCTGCCAATGGCATCCTCTTTATTGGTAGTTCATCTTTTACAAAATGGACGGATATACAAACCTATTTTCCCGGTTATTTCATCATCAACCGGGGCTTTGGCGGCTCATCGTTGCCCGACCTAATTAGATATGAACAGGACATCATCTTTCCTTACCAACCCAAACAAATCATACTCTATTGCGGTGAAAACGATATCGCTGCGGCAGATTCTGTTTCGGCCGAAATGGTGTTGGAAAGGTTTACCACCCTGTTTAATGACATCAGGAAACAATGGCCCCGCATTCCCTTGGTATTCATTTCGCTTAAACCCAGTCCCGCTAGATGGGCCATGCGGGAACGGATGCAGCGGGCCAACCAACTGATAAAAAAATATTTACGCAAAAAGAAGCATACCACATTCGTTGATGTATGGAATAGTATGCTAGGGCCTGATGGTTTGCCAATGGCGGATATTTTTATCGCCGATAGGTTGCACATGAATGCCAAAGGATATGCCATTTGGCAGCGATTGATTGAGCCGACGCTACTTAAATAGTGAATAGTGAAGAGTGAATAATGAATAATGAATAGTGGTCCATAGACCATGGACCATCGACTATGGTCTGTGGACAATGAACAAATTAACTTGCATAAGCATTGCGCACAATGAATAAAATAGATATGAAAAAATGGATGATGGTTTTTTGGGCAATAGGGTTATTCGCCTGCAACAACGAACCGCCGGTTACCAAGATTGCTTTTGGCAGTTGCGGACATGAATCCGATTCCATGCCCGTATTGGCATTGGCGGCCTCCTATCAACCCGATGTATTTGTTTTTTTGGGCGACAATATCTACGGCGATACCGATAATATGGATACGCTGCAAGCCAAGTATAACCGCTTGGGTGCCAAACCCGAATTTCAGCAACTGAGCAAAACCAGTCGCATTTTGGCCACTTGGGACGATCACGACTATGGTCGCAATGATGCTGGTAAATGGTATCCCTACAAAGCAACATCCAAAGAAATCTTTTTGAATTTTTTTAAAGAACCCGCCAATAGTGAAAGGCGCAAGCATGAAGGTATTTACCATGCCGAATACCTTACCAAGGGCGACAAAACCATACAGGTGCTGTTGCTAGATGTACGTACCTTCCGCAGCAACTTACTGGCCTACGACACCCTAGCCAAACTGCCCCGCGACCATTATTTTTATACGCCCGATTACCAACCACATATTTCCACCGACAGTACTTTGCTGGGCGAGGCACAATGGAAATGGCTGGCAGCCGAATTGGCCAAGCCCGCCGATATCCGCTTGATTGGCAGCGGTTCGCAATTTGGCATTGAATTTAATGGCTATGAAGCTTGGGCCAATTTTCCGCATGAGCAAGCCAAGATGCTGCAACTCATTCAACAAACAAAAGCCAATGGTGTAATCTTTTTAACAGGCGATGTACATTATGCCGAAATATCCAAACTGCAATCGCCGGGCAACTACCCTATTTACGACATCACTTCCAGCGGCATCACTTCCACTTGGGATTTTGCCACGCAAAACAAAAACCGGATTGAAGGTCCCATTATGGACAATCATTTTGGACTGCTCACCATCAAGTGGGGAGCCGATCCGGAAATCAACATGGAAATAATAGACAAATATAATAATCCAAGAGTAGCTTATACCATCCACAAAAGCGATATCAGCTTTCGGTAAGGTAGGGCATGTTATTTAACTAAAAACAACAGACAATGAAAAGGTATTTTTTGGCATTTACATTGGCTTGCGGTCTTACCGCCACGGCGCAACAGCCCAATGGCCAAGCGATGAAACAGTTTATTGATGGATTGATGAAAAAAATGACCTTAGAAGAGAAACTGGGTCAATTGAACCTGCCCGGTGCCGGCGACATCACCACGGGCCAAGCATCCAATTCAGATATCGGCAAAAAAATAAAGGATGGCCAAGTGGGCGGTTTGTTCAATATCAAGTCGGTTGAAAAAATCAGGGCCGTACAAAAAGTAGCGGTGGAAGAAACCCGCCTGAAAATACCCTTGCTGTTTGGCATGGACGTAATACATGGCTACGAAACGGTATTCCCCATCCCCTTGGGGCTAAGCTGCACTTGGGATATGAACGCCATTGAACGCAGTGCCCGCATTGCCGCACAAGAAGCCAGTGCCGATGGCATCTGCTGGACCTTTTCACCCATGGTAGACATTGCCCGTGACCCACGCTGGGGACGTATTGCCGAGGGCAGTGGCGAAGACCCCTACCTCGGTTCGCAAATTGCGAAAGCGATGGTAAAGGGCTACCAAGGCAATGACCTGACTAAGAACAATACCATCATGGCTTGTGTAAAACACTACGCCTTGTATGGTGCTGCCGAAGCGGGCCGTGACTATAATACTACCGACATGAGCCATGTGCGTATGTACAACGATTATTTCCCGCCCTACAAAGCAGCGGTGGATGCAGGCTGCGGTACGGTAATGGCGTCTTTCAACGAAGTAGATGGCATACCGGCCACGGCCAACAAATGGTTGATGACGGATGTGCTGCGCAACCAATGGGGCTTTAAAGGCTTTGTGGTAACCGATTATACCGGCATCAACGAAATGATAGATCATGGTTTGGGCGATTTGTCCACCGTATCGTCTTTGGCTTTAAAAGCCGGTATTGATATGGACATGGTAGGCGAAGGCTTTTTGCTCACCCTAAAAAAATCACTGGCCGAAGGCAAAGTAAAGTTGCAAGACATTGATGCCGCTTGCCGTAGGATATTGGAAGCCAAATATAAGTTGGGGCTCTTTGCCGACCCCTACCGCTATTGCGATACAAAAAGGGCCCAAACGGAAATATATACCACTGCCAATCGTAACGAAGCCAGAAAGATTGCCGCCAATAGTTTTGTATTGCTCAAAAACCAAGGCAATATTTTACCGCTGAAAAAAAGCGGTACCATTGCGTTGGTGGGTCCCTTGGCCGACAACAAAGAAAACATGCCCGGCACCTGGAGCGTGGCCGCCAAATTTGAAAATGCCATTTCCATTTTGGCAGGCTTGCAACAAGTAGTGGGCAACAATGTAAAAATCAATTATGCCAAGGGCAGCAATTTGGTAGCCGACAGTGCGCTGGAAGATAGGGCCGGTATGTTTGGCAAAAGCCTCCGCCGCGATAACCGTAGCGCCGAAGCCATGATACAAGAAGCCTTGGAAGCCAGTAAAGATGCCGATGTAATTGTAGCCGCCCTGGGCGAAAGTGCCGAAATGAGCGGCGAATCATCCAGCCGCAGCGATATACGCTTGCCCTCGGTACAACAGGATTTGTTAAAAGCATTGCTCAAAACCGGCAAGCCCGTGGTATTGGTTTTATTGGCAGGCAGGCCCATGGCCATCAAGTGGGAAAACGATAATGTGCCCGCCATCCTCAATGTATGGTTCGGTGGTAGCGAAGCCGGTTTGGCCATTGCCGATGTATTGTTTGGAGCGGTTAACCCCTCCGGTAAGCTCACCACTACCTGGCCGCAAAACGAAGGACAGATACCCATGTATTATGCGCACAAAAACACGGGCCGCCCCTTGGCAGAGGGCCAGTGGTTTCAAAAGTTCCGCAGCAATTATTTGGATGTGAGCAACGACCCCGTGTATCCCTTTGGCTATGGCCTCAGTTATACCCAGTTTGCCTATTCACCCATTGCCCTCAACAGTAAATCGCTCAAGGGCAACCAAACACTCACGGCATCGGTTACCGTTACCAACAGTGGCCGCTACGATGGCGAAGAAGTGGTGCAACTGTACATCAGGGATGTGGTGGGCAGCAATGCAAGGCCCGTAAAAGAGCTGAAGGGCTTCCAAAAAATAGCACTCAAAGCAGGAGCATCCAAGCAAGTGCAATTCAATATTACCACGGCCGATTTAAAGTACTATATCCAACAGCAGGGCAATGGCAGCATTACCTACGATTGGGAGTCCGGCGATTTTGAAATAATGATCGGCACCAATTCGCAAACCTTACAAAAAGGCACCGTTAACTGGCAAAAATAAAGAAGCTGTTAGCAGCGTACAATCCATAAAAGTCCCCGTTGGTGCGAGCCGGCGGGGATTTGTACTTTGGGATCGTTGGCCGTTGGACGTGGGTGGGAGTTGACAGTGTGACGGTTGACGGTTGACAGGAGGGATGGGGGCGGTTGCTTTCTGAGTCGACCACTTTTGGAAAGTGGTCGACTCTTAAGCCCAAGCTGCTGTTGGTGCAAACTTCTCTGGCGACAGTTTAGCGCAGCGCAACTGGTGTCTATCAAATCTGTCGGTCTGCGACCGGATGCTAACATTACAAAAGCCAATTACCGCCCCTGCTTACCACCGGTAAATGGCCCTCGGTCATCGAAGCACGAAAACCGCTCCATTTTGGATGAATCTCACTGGATTGAACCGAAAACCGCTCCATTTTGTATGAATATAGCTGGATTGATCGAAAAACCGCTCCATTTTACATAAATCTGACTGGATTGGCCCCAAATACTCAGTATTTTGCTTCCCGCTGGTTAGATTGATACCAAATACCGAGTATTTAGCTTCCCGCCGATTGGATTGGCCTCAAATACCGAGTATTTATTCTCCTGCTGGCTAGATTGGCCCTAAATACCGAGTATTTAGGCTCCCGCTGGTTGGATTGGCTCAATGACCGCACTTTGCAGCTTTATATTTGGCGGTCGGAATTCTGCCGAACATCTGTTCTACACTTCGGCTTTTAGTTATTAATTTAGCTTTATTTCCGGGCGAACAGTTGGCCAATTCCCCAACTGCACAAGCCCTGAATGTTTACTGTAAATCAAAACAGACATCCTACAAATGACAAATATTTCGACACTCTTATTTTCGACACTGCTTTTAGTCGCAGTAAGTTCTTGTGGACAGAATCCAAAAAGTACTGCTAATGGGGCTTATGTTGTTGACCAAACCATAAAAGCCAATGTTGACAAAAAAGTAAAATCATTTAACGGAGTGACAATGTCGTCAATGGACTTTAAAATTTTCAAAAATGACAGCATCGTTGCCGACACTTATGCTAAAGGAAAAAGTGTTGACGAGTGTATGACTATGACTTCGCTTGACGGAGACACAATATATATTACAGGTTTTATGGGAATGTTTGCAGGCTTTGGTTATCAAATAGCACTTTTCAAAGACTCTTGTATCATTCGACACTTCGCAAAATCAGACGCAGAGATTTATAAGCTGCACAAAAATGATAGTTTGGAATTTGGGGTTTCTGTTCCTTGTAAAACTTACAAATTAACTTTGACAAACAAGCCAACGTTTAAAAAAGATGACACTGTAGAAGGGATTATTGAATTGATGAGTGATGAATATTATGAAGTAGCAAATGGCAAAGAACGAAAATACAAAATGCAGTTGACAGGATATTTTAAAACTGAACCCTTAGAAAACGAAAAAGAAAAAAACAAGAAACTTACAGACGAGTGGGATAAAAATAACAAAAGCGATGGACATTGACGATGGGTATGCAGCCTACATATACAATCCTAGGTATTATCAATTACAAAACCGACTTTCAATGACTAGAATATTACTGCTTGCAATCACTTTCTTCATAAGTTGTGGGCAATCACCGAAGAGCAAAAAGCCAAATACAAGCGATACCAGTACAACGAACAGAAATGCAGCAATGTCACTTTTAGAAAACGCTAGATTAGCAATAAACCCTACATTTCAGGATTGGGTATTATTTGAAAATGGTACATACATCATATTTGACAAAGCTGACACAATCAAAGACATCAAAGAGGAAGCAATTAAGCTAATGAAAGTATACGGACCTGTTTATGCAGGAGGCCCTGCTGGTGATTTTGGTGTAACACATCTTGATAAAACGGAGGGTTGGGTGGTATCTGGACATTGTTATGGCATGTACACCTATGTAAACCCAGCGGAAATTGAAACCAACACACCCAATGATGCAGCAATCGGACTATTGGGGCGTTCTAAAAGAGATAAGGACGGAAAAAATCCAGTGATTGTTCATATCAATAGAAAAAAATAAGCTCGCTTTGGCGCAGGAATCCGTCTTATTGCCTGCATTGTGGTACATACGTTTGTTTTACCCGATTGTACGTAATTATCATTACACATGTTGGAGCTTTAGAAAGAACGTTGGGGATGTGGAAAATTACAACAAAACTGTCTTTTCGATAAAAGGAGCGGTATAGTTGCATAGATTTGTAAAGATGAAAGTCGTTTACTAGCACTCAAAAGGTATATTAGCAAAAAATCTTATTGCCACTCAACTCATCAATGACAAAAAACTATGTATTGAGAGAGCTATAAGTTACTTTAATGATACGGCATGCATAACATAACTACATTTGAGGTATTAGAACATACAATAAAGCAGATTAGTGGCCAGCCTACTGTTCTTGAAGCTTTGTGGGACGGCGACTCACAAGGCTGGTACCTGCTATTTTACCTTTATACAAAACCATCGCATGCATTTAGTAAACAAGCAACAAGACATTTCTTGGGAGAGGTTTCTGTTAGTGAAGGGATGGGACAATTTACAAATGAGCAATGGGCAGTTCCTGAATTAGCTAAACAGTTAGGGGAAAAGGCAATTGAAAAATATAACTTGACATTTTACTTCCCTTCACCCAAAGACGCCGATAATAATTGTCCCAAATGGACAGACAGGCATTTGGCAATCCAGTGTACGGATTGCAACAAATTATTCATTCCCACCAACAGTCCCTATTTACCAAAAGACATTTGTTTTCATTGCCATTTGGCACAAGAGCAAAATGAAAAGATAAAAAAGGCAGCACCCTGCGACGACGGGATTGCGATGTACTTGTTGAAAAATAATGAATACGAAAATATCGGTTATTCTACGCACTTTAAAGATTTTACGATTGCACCTTTCATTGCTGAAAAAGTTAAAGACCAGTTGACAGATACAGAAATAAGTATCATAACACTTAACAAACAAGACATAGTTGCACTAAAAGAAAAGCTAGAGAATGTACTTGCTCAAAAACTGGCGAAGTATGAAAAGCCGAAGATAGATGAGCAAATGAAAAGACTTATCAGCACTTGCAAGGTTAAATACAAAGAACAGGAATATGAATTGATGGACAAATTTAATAATGACCACGCCGAAATTGCCAATCTGATTGCCAATATTGCTACTGCTTCAAAAGCAATTGCTGCAGATCTTATTTATCAAATATTTTTCAAGAAAGGAATTACCTACAGAGATGACACGGTACTACGATTTGTACATTATGTTTGCAAAGGCATAACAAGCAGGCTAGCCATAATAAATCGTTATGCAAGTGTATTGACTGAAAACGATGTACTGGATACAATAAAAAAGTTAGAAAGGATTCGTTGCCTTACTGTAAATGGAGAAGAAGTTTGCATTACCTCCATAGGCAGATGTATCATTTGATAGAAGCGAACGTCAATGAGGTGCCTTTGGCAGGGTTCCGTACTGTTGCTTGCCTATCGGAAAGGCCGCATCTTACCAGAAGGCCGTGAGCAATACAAGCCGGGATACAATCCGGCAGGCCTGCCTACCGGCAAAGCCTGCCTGTTCGGCAGACAGGGCAGGTTTACCAGATACAAGGCACAGTCTTGCGCCAGAGGCATGATACGCCGTTGGTCAAAGACCAGAAGGCAGCGAAACTATCAACTATCATTATCCAGTATCAAAAAAATCCCCGCCGAAATTAACCAGCGGGGATTTATATTTTTATTCAATACATCCCTTTTCAATCAATAGTAGTAAATGGATATGCGAATGACCCTAATCATTACTTAGTTGAAAAAACGAACGTAAACGTTTCGGGCACATACGCTTGTTTTACCCGTTTGTATTTAACATCTCCGATAAATGTAACTTCCAGTTTATACTGCTTCCCTTTTTCAATCGCATAAAGATCTTTCAGTTTATACGAATACACAAAGTGATGCGTATTGCCATTGCCCATCAAAAGCATCTTGCGTCTTTTAGACATATCTACCTTAATTTTTCTTATCCTATCCATGGGGCTACCGTCCCGGTTGGATAGCCTTACTTCTAAATTGGATGCAAAATGCGGATCGCTAATACTTAGCTTACCATTGCTTTCAATCGCTAGGTCTAACTCAAGCGGACTATCAATGGCCAATGCTTGCTGTGGCATCTTCACCGTAATTTTGGAAAGATGGGAAGCACTTTGCGCATTTGTACGGGCCACTAAGCCATACATGCATACTGCTAAACAAACGATGAAGGAATAAACAGTATTTTTTACCATGGTTTGTATATAATTGTTTGTTGAAATCTTTGCGGTATCAAATATAACCATTTAAAGTTTAGGAAATTGTTGTTACGCATATCCAAATACATGCTGTAATTAGACCATAATGGATTATCGCCACTGCCCAGCGTGCCCGGCGTTAAATGCAAGCGACCGGCATTGGCAATCTCCATACTATATCCCACGGGCCCATCCACGTTAATGGTGGGGTTGGCCGAACTCCAGTTACTTGAATTATACTTCCAAGACCAATTGCCAGTAGCGTCTATTACCCTATCGTAAACGGAATGACCATACTCATGTACCATGGTGGCTTTTAGATAGGATCCGTTTTTATACGCAGCAGGGCCGATTGAAATATCACCTGTTGGCAAATCGGTTGACCCAAAGTCGGGTTCGGCAGGATCGTACGTCATGGAAACTCCATTCATTCCAAACCTTTTTTGTGCAAAGCCAATGGCCCTATTGGCAATAACTGCCTCATTGGGGGTACCCACGGAACTTCTATACTCCCTTGCCATCTTATTAAGCCTTCCGGTATTGGTGCCAAAACCATAACCTTCTTTCGAATTTTTAATAGACTCTACCGTACTGGTAACTGCGGCAAATGCGGCTCCCCAAGCTGCGCCCCTCAAAGCTCCATCCCAAAAATTACCTCCATTCAATGCGGAACCTAGTCCTCCTGTTATGGCCCCTTGCCCTGCGCCCCAAATGACTTGCCCCACAAAGCTTCCTCCCCCAAACTGTCCCAAGGCACCTCCTACGGCACCCACTATTGCCCCGCGCCAAAAACCATCTAAGAAGTTCTTGCCATCCATTTCGTATTTAATGCCTTGAGAGACACCGCCGATAACCGCACCGATGGCTACAAGTGCCCAAACAAATTTACCATCGGGGTCTCCATTAATCACGGGATTATTGCCCATCGCCGAATAGGGGCTAGAAAACTGGTTGGCCGGATCTTGTGCCCACCACCTTCCCAATTGTGGATCGTAGTACCTAGCATCAAAATCATATTCATCAAGTCCCGTACCATCATAAAATTCCCCCGATTGTTGCTCCTTACCTTGATAACCAAAATTTGTCTGCAATTTGGCATGTGCCCTACTGCTGAGTGAAAACATGGAAAGTCCGTAAGGATAATAATGTTTCTCTTCCAACAATTGACCACGGTTGTGGATGACCTGCAAATTGTCAAAATAAACATCTTGGTTGCTCTCATTACTGCAATAAACATATAAGTAACCACTCTTGGTAATGCTAATGCCCGTAATGCTATGGGCTTTTACCGCATCGGCAGCTACATTAATGGGATCGAAGCCACCACCGCTTTGCACCGGCTTAAACTGCTCATCAAACAATATCCAGTTGATATACGCTTTAGGGGTTGACACGCCCGGATTGGGCAAAGCATTCAATACCGTAGGCAAGTTACCCGTTGTAGCAGGATTGCCATTTAATGTTGCCCCAGTAGCCGCACCTTTGCTACCATTCAACACGGTTGATGTACCGGCAAAAGCATTAATGAAAGTGCTTAAAATATTACTGACACCATAACTTGTATTGTTGATGCCACCCCCATTGTTGTGCCAAACACTTTTACCAAAAACACTAATAACATCCCCAGCCATCACCTTTAACGCAACCCCCATACCAAAGCGGTCGCCGGTTGCACCATTTAGCTTGTACATGGTGGCGCTGTTGGCATTCGGGTTGGTGGTAGTATTCGGTGGCGTTGGGATACCGTTGTTATTGGCATAAGTGGCATTGGTTACGGTGGACCACCAAGGTAATGTAGACATGGTTACCACATGATTAGCATCGTTGGTAATATTATAAAAAGTTTGCTCCGTAGCAACTGCACCAGGCTCAACCGTAGCAGCCGGATAAGTGTCTTGTTGTTGTTCGTCTGTTAATGTGGCCCTTACGTTACCCAAATGATCGCTGATGAAATAATCGTAAGCATAATAAACCGGTTGGCCATACAATGGGTAAACCAACCTTGCCCTGCCTTCTTCATGCGCAAGATAAGAGAGCGCCTCCGTTTTGTTCAGGACAGAAAGGCTTGGATTACTGTAAGCTTTTGCTTCGTAAACAAATTGTCCGATATAGGTGGTGGTGGTGGTAATATTGGTGGCATAGTTACTACCGTTATAAGGAACCACCGCATTGTTTTCTTGGATAATTTTTTTCAATTTATTCCCGGCTGCATCGTAAGTATAGGTAATGTTACCTTTTCCTGTTACCGTAATAAGGGAAGGCAGGTTAAGTGTATTGTAAGAGATGGCAGCAATATTTCTATTGAAATCGCTGGTTTGGTTACCGTTGGCATCATAGCCATAATCAACAGAGGCAATGGTTTTCGTTCCTGTGTAATGAAAATCGCCCAATTTGGATTGCGGGTTATTGGCGTTATCAATCACGTTGCCCAACCGATTGCCATTGTTCAGGTAATTATAGCTCAAATTGTCGATGGTATTGCTTCCGCCCAATGCAAAGCCACTTTGGTTGAGGTTACTTACATTGCCGTTTAAATCATAGCCCATACTATTTACCGAATAATCAATATACGTTTTGTCCCAAGCGGCACCATTGGTATTCTGCAAATAACCGGCATTGGTCAGTTGGCTCAAGTTATCGTATGCAAAATCATACTTCCTCGCAATACCGTCTCCTTTCGACTTCCAAATCTGCCCGCTGGCATTTCCGTTATAAGCAGGGGCCGCATAAGTAGTAGTACCGTTTGATGTAGTTGACTTATCGTACCCGATCTCTTCACCAAAATATTTGGTATTATTGCCCGTTTGTGTAAAAACTTTATTGATACCGGTAAGCCAGCCCCGCACATTGTAATCAAAATCAATTGTTTCAAGCGGCGAACCAGATATCGGATGGGTACCCAAGGATTTGGCCTTTACTTGTCCCAGTTCGTTATAGGTATAACTTGCGATTGTTTTTTCTACCCCCACAACAGTGGTAGCAGTAGGCGTGGTATTAATCGTACTACTAATTGTTTTGGAAACCGATTGTAATCGGCTCAAATGCCCATAATTCATTTTTGTTAAAATCTTATGCGATTGGGTAATACCCGTGCTTTTGTTGTGCTCCTCCAAAACACGCAGCGGTGTTCCCGCCCAATTGTATTGCGTAGTTACCTTATCTACCCCGCCTGTTAAGTTGGTGGCTTGCGCTTGAAGCACCCTGCCCTTCGCATCATAAAAAGATACCGTATAGAGGTACTGTGAACCGGCGGTGCCCAACACTTCTGTTTTGCTGCCCGTAACAAATCCCCTCGTTTTGTTTGTTTGCGAAATGGCTTGTGGATAAGGGGCCGTGCTATTAGATGGGCTATAAAAGTAAGCCGTATTAGAAACGTTGGCGGCATCGAGGGAACTGCCCAGCCCTGCGCCTGCTGCCCATGTATAGCCATCGTAATAAGTTTCGGTAAGCGATTCGGTCGTATAAGATGCCAAATTGGGGTAGGATGGATTGATGGATGCCGAAGCCGCATTGGTTTGGTGGTAGTTTAAGTTAAGATAATTGGTGGGGTCCAACATCAACCCGATTCCAGTAACCCTATCCAAATTATCATACTTATAATATTGCCATTTTTGCTGACTCCGTTGGTTTCCATCTTGGGTCATTACAACCCTTCCCCTTTGATCGTAAACTGTCCATTCCTCTCCCAAGCTGCCCGAAGGGGTGCCCGGATTTTTTTTAACCACTTCCCTATCCAGCAAATCATACTCAAACCTGTAGCAAAGCTCATCTGCCAAGGGTTGGGATATTGTCCAACTGCCATCAATGGCGGCAACAACCTTGGGGGTAATAATAAATCGCCTATTACCATAATCGTCAAATACATAGTAGGTACACATCCAACCGCTATGGGCACTACCTGTTCCATTATCTGCAGCAGCGCTCACTTGCACTTTTTTCAATACGATATTCCCTTCCTTATCCTTGTACTCAATTACTTGCAGGTTTTTTTCATTTTTCGAAATCATCTTGTATAACCTACCCATAGGATAGGCGCCAGCTGTTGTGGGCAAACTGCCCCTACCCAAGCCAATCGTCCACATTTGCACATTGTCGATTGTTGTATTAACCAAGTATTGAATAGATTGCCCTCTGGTGCTGCCTACCCAGTTACTGCCGGGCGAATAAGAAGACAAAGTACGGTTCATGGGCGAGTTTTCTAAGTTCACCTGGCCATAGTAGAAAGTTCCTTCGCCGGGATAAAGCCCTTGGTTGAAAGCGAGTTGCTGTGCGGCACCGGTAGGTTTATAATTACCGTCATTGGTGATATCGCCCCCCGTAGTTACAGTGGATACGAAGGGAAGAAAACGCTGCACTTCCCTGCCCATGGTATTGTAGGCATGTATATTCACCACATCTTTTTGTAGGGGGCTGGTTTGCTTTGCCACGGATTGTATCGGCCTGCCAAACCCATCCATATATTGGGTGGTTTGCACTACTTCGTTAACTGTTCTGCTAGCGGATACAATATCTACTTCATTTACAATCGGTTTTTGAGCGGTCCAGTTACGAACTACATTATAGGTTTGCCCAAAAGTGTTTTTGGTAAACAATAACACCCCAGAAAATATTGTAACGATCAATAAAATATTCTTTTTCATACTAAATCATTTTACACTTTTCACAAGTGTTGGTTAATTATTATCTGAATTGCAATAGCGATTACATCCCAGTTTTTATTGAGGGTAACTACAACCAGAAAGGCTAAAGCTACTGCCCGTACTGGGCGGCGTTCCACTTAATAATTGTATCGTCATTTGCCCAGATGTATAAATCGTAATGCTCCATGTCCTACCACTTTGGTCGGTTTTGGTAAATGTTCTGTTAGCCGATGGCCTACAACCACCATTAACAGTGGCTACCGTATTGGGGCTGCTCCATGAACCTACAGCGGATTGAACTATCAGCACGATGTAAAAGTTAACAACCCCAGATGATGCGCTGATGCCACTTGTAGCAATCGACCAGCCTGAAGCTGCGCTGAAAGAGCACGGGGCCGTTGATGCTTGCAACACAATTGTTATCAAAGGATTGCTACTACTTGTTGATACAACCACATTGGTAAACGTAGCTGTAATATTACTGGTTGCGGTTGCATTTTGTACCACACCATTAACAGTAAACTGTGGCGGAGTAGGTGTTGTTTGACTGCTAGATGATAAAGTAAAGGTATAAGTACCCGCCGGCAGCGATACGGAAAGGGTGCCGTTGTAATTTGAGCCCAGTACGCTACTGTAAGAAGTTCCCGTACTTGTATTCACCGCCGTAAAATTCCAGTAAACCGAGGTTTGATTGTTGTAGGTAACGGGGAGATTACACAAGCCGCCATTGGCAGGATTGTTGGCATAAGCCTGCCCGTTCAATGCAATTTGATTCAGCGCTTGTTGATCGGCATCTGCTTGACTCACATACGAAGTATAGGTACCTGCCGGAATGGAGTAAGCAACCTGTGAGCCTACATAACCTGCGCTACAATTGTTGCGGGTGAAATTAACCGTTTGTTGCGTATTTGTATATGCAACAGCCGTGGGGCAGGTAACGGGTTGGCCCGCATAAGTGTAGCAAGTTTTGGATAAGATATTCTTATCATCGTCTCGTACTATATTTAACCTCCCCATGGCATCATACTCATAGGTTTTCGACCGGCCGCTAACATCAATCTCACCCGTTTTACCCACCATGGGGCTATAGGTATAGGTTTCCATTTGTGCATCGGAAGGAAATATCCTAATATCATCTATAATGCCTGTAAGGGAGGTGGGGCCCGTATAAGATTGTTCGTTCATCTGCCATTTACCGCTCGACCAGTTCCACCACTGCATGATATAGGTACGGCTATTGGGTATCGTAAAGTTTACAGCATAAGGGGTAACCGTAGCATTATGATAACCCGTTCCCGTATGGGCCTGTCCCCGTAAAGGGGTGTTGCCGTCTTCAAAATTTTGATAATAAAACTCATTTGTCAAAACAGGATTATACTTAGGATAGCTGTACGAGATGTATGGAAAGGATTGGAAGGTATTCATAATCGGTGTTATATTCAACGAATAAGTGCCTGCTGGCATACTGTTAAAGGTAACCCCATTTGAAAAACCGGCACAGTTTGATGGCGCATTGGTAGATAAGCATAAGGTACCGGTTCGGGTAGTGGGGCCAGTTAACGTATAGTTTACTTTATAGGTTCCATTACCGCTCAAATATCCAATACTAAAGTAGATGGTACCCGCATAATCTGCGGTAAAAGAAGTGTACAAGCTGTTAAAGGATCCATTGCCCGTAGACTGTTGCATGGCATAATACGTACTGGCATTGCTAATACTTGCAACCGGATAAACATTGTTGTACCCATAATAGGTAGCGGTTGGTTTTCCGCCCACCGCATTGGATGTTACAAGGGTTGCATAAATATTGTCGTAATTGTAATTTTGTTGGCTGATGAGGGCACCTCCTTTGTAAGCACTTGTAGCAGTGAGGAATACCCTGCTGTTAGATCCCCCCAGGTTTGTGGTATAGCTATTATGCAACTCAGATGTTGCCCCGTTTTTAGTTATCACTTCATGTATAACAACCCCTAACCGATTGGCATTTTGCATGATGGTAATAGCGGCTTGCTCAGCAGCATTTACCATGGGGATTACAGGATCGTTGGCCCGGTAGATTGTTTTAGTAACCACGTTTCCCCTTGAATCTGTATTGGAAACGGCTTTTATAGACAATTTATCGTTAGCATAAGTATAGTCGGTAACCGTTTGTAAATAGTTAGCTGCATTTAGCTGATCGTATTCTTTCCGTACGGTTTGCGAAAGCCTATAATCCTCTACCAAGTAACTATATAATGTGGCAGAATTAGAATATACGGCCTCCTCCCAGTTGGAAATACATATTACGAACCACTCTGTACAACATTTTACGTGATAATAAAAGAAATGGGCATTGAGGCCCCAACCCTTTTTTTGCACGGGCAATGTAAGGGAAGTATAATTGTATATATCCTCGGTAATCTTTGCATTACTGGCATTATATACCGTGTTATTGGTAATCGCACCCCTTTTGTATGCCAAGCTAGTAGCGGCCGGTACAGATATCGGCCCATTGAACAGATCGGGAAAATCGCTGAAATTCTTAAACTTGCTAACGGCATAGCCTCCATTTTGATCAACCACTTTCACCGAAGAGTAGCCAACAAAAGTGCCATTGATATCATATACATTGGTTTTGTTTTCGGAAAGCACTTGATAGGATTGTGGATCGCCATGAAAAACAGTAAGATTCTTATATACGCTGCTATAAGGTTGACCAGTGGTAACCCCATTATCATCTGTATAAATGTAATTGGTAAATAGGTTCTCACCAGTAGGGAGGCTCTGTGAGGTTTGCTTTACCCGTAAGCCCCCACCCGCATCCGTTTGCCCGCCCGTGTTGGGCAATACAAAAGAATTGAGTTCATAAGTAATACTTGATTTTTTGCCGGAGAGGTCCACGATATCGGTTAATATATTGGCTTGTGCCTTGGTATTATTGGCCGCTCGCAGTGTTGTTGTTAAAAAAGGGTCATCGGTGGCCTGTATATTATTGTGATAGCCCCAATAATCAAAAGACTGGGCAGTTCTGTTAGGAAGGTTTACCGCTGTATTGTAGGTAAACGTTTTAACTGTGGCAGCAGGAACGGGCGGGTTCACCGTTGGATTGCCCGCAATACTTATGTTTTCCAATTTCAATCGCAATTGATTTTTGTCAGTAGTTGGATCGCCAAAATAGGTATAATTGAATGTATAGGTTTGCAAGGTGGTCGTGTTGGACATTTGCTCTGAATTATACGCTTTGTGCGTAATAGAAACCAATCTTGCATCATTGTTATCCCTTCGATCGAATGCGTAATTAAAATTGATTTCGCCCAATGCACTTTGCATCAAGGATACAAATTTGGGCGATGCCACAGTTATTACATCATTGTTGTTTTCAGTGATACGGCCACAGGAATAATCAAACTTAACATCCGTATTGTAATGTGTCAATTCATTGGAAACGCCAGCAATATAGCTAAAGGTAATATCCTCTTTGTTATTAAATGTATTGATCCTATCCAAGTACCATGTAGTGGGGAAAGTAATAGAGTTCTCATACATTTTGGCCGTGCTTTTTTCTACGGAAGAAGAACTACTGCCAAAATAATAGGATGTGCCGTTGAGGTCTACTACTTTAAACCATGAATTAGCATAGGAGGTTGAATTGTAAAAATTATAAGCATATACTTTCAAGCCAGAGTTAGCCGAAAAAACAGGATTGCCAAATTCATCGAATACAAACTGTACGCTAAAAAAAGGTGTTTTAATAAAGAATACATCCGGTTCCCCATCGGCTGTGGGTATTGATTCGGATGTGCCGCTGATTGCCGTGGGCACCGCCGTATTGTTATTGCCGGCATTGGCCACCTGCTGCCCCCATAGCCCCGTACCCAAGTAGCCATTGGGGTTTTCGTCTGGAAAACCCTTTACCACCCTAGAAATACCGCCGCCAGCACTCAATTGCCACCCAAGCCCCACAATGCTTGCATTGTCCTGTACCCGTATGCCGCGGCCACCCGTGTAATTTAATGAAACCGGCACATTCACCTCTTTGCCCGATAAAGCACAAATAGGAACATTTACCTGTGCTGTGCCCGTAAACAAATCAACCCCAAATTCAGAAACCGTATTGGTCCTTCCCAAAAAAGAATTGTTCGTAGAGGGCATTGCAATGGAATTAATTTGCCCAGATGGTACTTGCGCAAGCAGTCCCTGTGCACATACACATGTTAGAAGAACGGAAAGTAGTCTTTTCATAAACCCAATTTTAATTACATTATCGTATTATTTAAAAATTATACCCAACCCTAAATATCAATGGCTGTCCCGTCAGTTGTTGTTGTCGATAAAGGAAATCGTACAGCAATTGAAACTGCGTGCCCTTTAACCATTTTGTTTTGATGTTTATTTTTTTGCCCACCCCAATAAGGCCACTCCTTTGCCACAAATCATACTGCTGTAAACTGCCGATGCTGCTAAAGGCATTGTTGTAATTCATTTCATATCCGCCACTGATAAAAAAAGATTTTTTAATCTGGTAATCAACAAAGCTCCTAAGCCCCACACCGCCGTACTGTAGGTAGAAATTGCCAAAACGACCATAATTAACCTTGCATGATAAGCCAATACCTACTATACTTTTGGCATTCACCTTATACCCCAGGTTAAGGCCCAAATCTGCCTGCGACCCAATCAGCCTACTGGGCCTACCAAATTGAAGGTTGCTGCCCCATTGCAAACGTTGTTTCAATGATTGCGTCTTTGTCATATCGGGTTTAAAATCAGGCAGGGCTGCATCTCCTGTATTGTTGCCGCCGCCTCCGCTATTAAGCACCCGATTTTTGAGTACATTCAATTCGCCCTGTGCGGCTTGTATGTTCTGTGCCATCATTTGTTGTGCATTGGGCCCACCCGCTGCTATTTGCTGCTGCATGATGGCAGTAACACCAGCACGGGTTTGTAAGCCAGTAAAATTGGGCGATGCAACACTCACACCACTGCCCCCTCCCGGCAACCCAAACAAAGCGGCCAACTGACTGTTCTTTGCAAAAAAATCTTGAAAAGCAGGTGTTTTATTGAGGATTTCCAATGCTACCGATTCGGCTTTCTTGGCATCCGAAAATATTTCTTTATAGTTGCGCAAAGTTTCTACATAATAAAAACTCTCTTTGTTTATTTTTTGCAGGTATTTGCTCTTCCCAATGTATTGTATCGTTTGTTCAATCAATATTTTTTTTCTCTCTTTGATAAAATTTTGTACCGCCTCTGTACTTTCAACCCGGCCTTCCAATTGATCAAGTTTTGTTTCGGTTTGCTTTGCGGCTAGTATCTCATCCTCATCAACCTGTGCCTGACTACTGGCAACATAAGCAATTGAAGCATTTAGTTTATCCCGATACTCATCGTACTGCTTTGTATATTGTTGTATTACAACGGAACCTTCTCTATACTTTTCAAGCATTCCATTAAAAGTGAGGGCCTTATTGGCAAACAACCTTTCCGCTGCCGCAGGATTAACTTTTTGCAGTAATCTTTGTATTTTGTTTTCCCATCGAGAAAGCTTTATCAGTGTCTTTTCTGTTTTAGCAGTTATCCGGTTATAATACTTATCTACCTTGTTATTGATTTGCGCAATACATTTTTGGGGCAAGCTAATACTACTGTCATTAGTTGACCTTGGTTGCGCAGCAAGCACACAGCACAAGGCCATAAAAGCTACAGATATAGAAATTTTTCGGAAAGCCATAAACAAATTATTTATTATTTAATCAACAGCTTAGGCAATAGCATGCTACTAAGTTATTTTACTAACTTTTAAGCAAAGACATGCTTATAACCATTTGGTTACAGTTATGATACCTATGATGCTGGGATTGGGTACACTCGTCGCTTCTTCATTGTTGGTCTGCACATGGTCGCTTCTGCTACGAATTACAACACGAATATAGAAAGATTTTCATTACACCAAAATTTTTTTTTACTATCGTTATAGCTTTGCCGTATGTAAGGTTGCGTACGAGAATGGATACTTGCCACTTCGCAACTAACTGCAACAATGGCTAAGCAAGTGTACATTAGACCTCTTTCATAATTCGTTTTTATTTGTCGACCTCACCTTTAATTCCTCTCCAAAGGAGAGGAAAAGGTGAATTATGAAAGAGGTCTATTTATAAAACAGGTTGTTTATATACAATGCCAACATACAAGTGAGCGAACGCCAACATACAAATGGCAATTGGTGAACCCCACAATAAAAAATCCCCACTGTAAAAACAGCAGGGATTGTATTTATTTTTAAAAAACTGTTTGCGATGCTTAGTAGCCCATACCGCCCATATCAGGGGCTGCATGGCTATGCGGCGCTTCTTCTTTGGGTTTGTCGGCCACTACACATTCGGTAGTTAACAACATACCAGCGATAGAAGCTGCATTTTCCAATGCTACGCGGCTCACTTTAGTAGGATCAATGATACCGGCCTTGAACATCGAATTTTCGTAGTTCTCGGTGCGGGCATTGAAACCAAAGTCGCCTTTGCCTTCTTTGATTTTTTGTACCACGATGCTACCATCGATACCGGCATTAGAAGTAAGGGTGCGTACGGGTGATTCCAAAGCCTGGCGAACGATGTTCACACCAGTCATTTCATCATCAATCATACCCTTTATTTTACCGCCCAATGCCTCGATGGCACGGATATAGGCAACACCACCACCGGGCACAATGCCTTCTTCTACGGCAGCACGGGTGGCGTGCAGGGCATCATCTACCCTATCTTTCTTCTCTTTCATTTCCACTTCGGTGGCTGCACCTACGTACAGTACCGCTACACCGCCAGCCAATTTGGCCAAGCGCTCTTGCAATTTTTCTTTATCGTAATCGGAAGTGGTATTTTCTACCTGTGCTTTGATTTGGTTTACACGGGCAGTGATGTCGGCTTTTTTGCCTTTACCACCTACGATGGTTGTATTGTCTTTGTCGATGGTAACAGAAGCTGCTTGACCCAAAGAGCTTAGATCGGCACCTTCCAGTTTGTGGCCGAGTTCTTCGCTAACCACGATACCGGCAGTCAAAATAGCGATGTCGGTGAGCATTTCTTTGCGGCGGTCGCCAAAGCCAGGGGCTTTTACAGCGGCCACTTTAATGGTACCACGCAATTTGTTTACTACCAGTGTAGCCAATGCTTCACCTTCCAAATCTTCTGCAATGATCAACAAGGGGCGGCCGCTTTGGGCTACTTTCTCCAAGATATGCAGGATATCCTTCATGGCAGAAATCTTCTTGTCGTAAATCAAAATGTAAGGGTTTTGCAGTTCCGCTTGCATTTTTTCGCTATTGGTAACAAAATAGGGCGATACATAACCACGGTCAAATTGCATACCTTCTACCACGTCAACCGTAGTATCGGTACCTTTGGCTTCTTCCACGGTGATAACACCTTCTTTGCCCACTTTTACAAAAGCTTCGGCAATCAATTTACCGATGGTTTCGTCGTTGTTGGCAGAAATGGTAGCTACTTGTTGAATTTTCTTGGCATCGTTACCTACGGTTTGCGATTGGCCTTTCAGGTTTTCCACCACCAAGCTCACCGCTTTGTCGATACCACGCTTCAGGTCCATGGGGTTGGCACCAGCGGCTACCATTTTCAGGCCTTCGCTGATGATGCTTTGCGCCAATACGGTAGCGGTAGTAGTACCATCACCCGCAATATCGGCGGTTTTGCTGGCCACTTCCTTTACCATTTGGGCACCCATGTTTTCGATGGGGTCTTCCAGTTCAATTTCTTTGGCCACGGTAACACCATCTTTGGTTACTTGGGGTGCGCCAAATTTCTTTTCAATCACCACATTACGACCTTTGGGGCCCAGGGTCACTTTCACTGCATTTGCCAGGGTATCCACACCCTTTTTCATTTTGTTCCTTGCTTCGATGTCGAAGTATATCATTTTTGCCATCGTAAATAATTATTAATTGATTATATTATTGATTATTTGGCAGCCCATACATTGAACTGCACCAATCCGAATTTTGCATCCCGCAGCAGGCGGGACATATTTGCATATCTGCATATTAAACTACCGCCAAAATATCGCTCTCACGCATGATCAGTAGATCTTCGCCGTCGATAGCGATTTCTGTACCGGCATATTTGCCATACAAAACGGTGTCGCCTGGCTTAACGGTCATGGGTTCGTCTTTTTTGCCGGGACCTGCCGCTACCACCGTACCGCGTTGTGGTTTTTCTTTAGCCGTATCGGGGATGATGATGCCTCCCTTGGTTACTTCTTCTGCTGCGGCCGCTTTTACGATAACCCTGTCGTGTAATGGGGTAACACTTGCCTTTTTTGCCATATTCAATATAGTTTTAAAAAATTTAAGAAATTGCGTGTACGGGGCAACCAATAACGTGCCATTGTATTTTTCGGGACATTTTTTCCTGATTTGGCCGCCAATGGCCGTTTTTACCTGTCTGTCAAGGTAAAAAAGCGGTTGGGGCTGACAATTTTTCAGTTGCGTAACGGTTACCGCTTCGTTTGCCTGCATATCGGCCTCCGACCAACGACCCACGGTCAACCGTCATCTGCCAACTGTCATCTGCTCTATATTTGGGCAAGCGCCCTAAAAACGCTAATTTTGCCCCCGTTTCAACAAATAGTTCTTTAAGAATGATTAGCAGAAGGAATATACGGGTAAAGGTAATGCAGGCTTTGTACACCATTGAACAGATGGGCAGTGAAATAAAGCCCAATGAACCGGCTGCCATCTTAAAAAAAGGCATCGAGCAGAGCAGGCATTTATTTGTGCATTTGGTGCACTTTATAACGGAAGTGGCCCGTTATGCCGAAACCGATGCCCATAACAAGGCTTCCAAGCACTTGCCCACGGCGGAAGACTTGGGCACCAATACCAAAATTGCGGGCAACCTGCTGCTGTGGAAGATATTGGAACACCCTACCTATCTAGCGGCCGTAGCCGAGCTAAAGCCGGAGCTAACGGCCAATACGGAACTGATCAAGAAAACCTACAATACCCTCAAACAAAGCGAGGAATACAAGGAATATATCGAAACCCAGGCCCGTGAGCCCAAGCAGGAAAGGCTGATGTTGGAATATATTTTCAACACGCTGATGCTGCCCAACGAGGACTTTATTGGCCATGTGGAGGAAACCTTTATCCATTGGGACGATGATGCGGAGATGATGGAGCTGCTGGTGCAGAACTTTTTGCAAAAACCGGGCAGTTTTAACATCAACGAGATAATGACGGCGGACAAGCGGGACTATGCCAACAAACTGCTGCAAACGGCCCTTGACAAAAAGGAATATTGCATGGAACTGATAAAGCCCAAGCTCAAAAACTGGGATGCCGATAGGATTGCTGCCTTGGACATGATATTGATGCGCATGGGTGTTTGCGAGTTTTTATATTTTGAAACCATCCCCACCCGGGTTACCATCAATGAATACATCGATTTGGCCAAAGCCTACAGTACCCCCCAGAGCGGACACTTTGTAAATGGTATTTTGGATAATATTTTGAAGGATTTGACCGCCGAAAATAAAATCCAGAAAAAGACATTTAAAAACAGTACCCTTTAAACAATTAACTTTGCCATTTCAAATATGATTACAATGAAAAGAATGTTATGGTTACTGGCCCTTGCCACTGTAGCAATAAGCTGTAACGAAAGAAAAAACGACAAAATCGCCGCCAACAACACAACTGGGCATACTGACCATACCAATGGCCAGCCTTTTACCGACAGCACCACGGTTCAAATACTCGATTCATTATACGATTTCGGAACCATCAAGGAAGGTGATAAGGCTGAATTTAGTTTCCGGTTTAAAAACACCGGTACCAAACCCCTCATTATCGAAAGCGCATCGGCCAGTTGCGGTTGCACCGTTCCTGAAAAACCCGAGCAGCCCATCAAGCCCGGCGAAATCGGTTTTATCAAAGTAGTGTTTAACAGTAAGGGTAAAGTAGGGCCCAATACCAAGAACGTAACGGTTATCAGCAATGCCTACCCCAGTTTTCCATCGCTCCTGCTGAAAGGCGAGGTAGTAGCCGAAAAACAATAATTAACAAAACAATAAACAGTATATAACATGCATCAACTAATGAGTATTTTTTTAATGACTCCCGACGGAGGTGGAAAGGGCAGTAGTTCCATGATGCCCATCTTTATGATAGGGATGATTGTGATTTTTTATTTTTTCATGATACGTCCGCAGGCCAAAAAAGCCAAGCAACAAAAGCAATTTGTAAATGAAATGAAAAAGGGCGATAAAGTGGTTACCATTGCCGGTATCCATGGCACCATCAACAAAATAAACGATGATGGCACCATCCAGTTGGAAATTTCTCCCGGTAGCTATATCAAAATTGAAAAAAGTACGATTAGCATGGAATGGACAGCGAATGCCAACAAAGTTCCTGCTGAAACAAAATAATAAGGCATTGCCTTAGATGAAAGCCGGTTGCCGAAGGGTGCCGGCTTTTTTTTGGGCCGTGGATCGTTGGTCGTTGTCCGTTGGCCGTTGAGCGTTGACCGTTGACCGGAAGGGGTCGATGGTCCATCGTCCATGGACCATCGACCATAACTTCAACTATCCATTATCAATTATCCATTATCCACTCCCCACTTTCAACTTTCCCCTCTCCACTTTCAACTAATTTACTACCTTGCCTTTAATACAATACCATGCTAAAAATAGGCATCACAGGCGGGATCGGCAGCGGCAAGAGTACCGTGGCCAAAATATTTGCCATCTTGGGCATACCGGTTTATTATGCCGATGGGGCGGCCAAAAGGCTGATGGAAACCAATACCGAACTTCAACAAGCACTCACGGCTGTATTTGGCGATCAATTGTACCAGAACGGTCAATTGAACCGGCCTTTTTTGGCCAACTTGGTTTTTAACGATGCCGACAAATTGGCGCAACTGAATGCCTTGGTGCACCCGGCCACTTTAAAAGATGCCGAGGAATGGATGCAACGGCAAACAGCACCTTACTGCCTCAAAGAAGCGGCCCTGATTTTTGAAAGCGGCTCGCAACAAAACCTCGATTATGTTATTGGTGTATATGCCCCCGAATCGCTGCGCATACAACGGGTGGTACAGCGGGATGGCGTTAAGCAAGAGCAAGTACTGGCCCGTATGAACAAACAAATCAACGAAACCATCAAAATGCGGCTCTGCGATTTTGTGATTGCCAATGATGAACAACAGATGGTGATACCGCAGGTGATGGCGTTGCATGAGAAACTGTTGGGAATGTGCAAATGAGAAAATGTGCAAATGTGCAAATGTTAACTTGTTAGGGTTTTGGAAATAGCAATCCCCTGCAAATGCCTTTCAGCACAATCTTATAGCCAAGCGGTATGCGGCAATAAAATGTAAGATTCACCGACTCCAATTTTGCACATTTGCACATCTGCAAATATGCACATTAGCTCATCAATTGATGTTTACTATTCGCCGAAATATTCTCCACCGTCCAATCAACCCGTTGTACAAAAGGATGCTGGCGAACGGGACAATCTTGTTTGTTACAAATATGACAGCTAAAATCGAGGCACCCATCGGAATGCACAAACAACTCCACCGATTCGCCAAATTCATTTTTAACCAGTTGGGCCAAGGTATCAATTTCCCGATGGGCTTCATGTACATTCAAATACCAAGGCACGGTAAGGTGTGCATCCATGTGCAACACACTGCCGTATTTAATAATCCGCAGGTTGTGCAGGTCGATCCAATTGATTGAGCGGTTGTTGTTGAGCATCGTTACCACTTTTTCCAAAATGGCTTTGTCGGCTTCATCCATGATGCCCGCCAAAGAGCTGCGCACAATACGGTAACCGGTGTACATGATAAACAACGCCAACAAGATGGCCACCACGCTGTCTATCCACACCAGTTTGGTAATCAGCATCAAGCCCAGACCCACAATGATGCCCAAGGTGCTCCATGTATCGCTTTGCAAATGTTTACCGCTGGCTACCAGTGCCAACGAATTGTTGCGCTGGCCCATCCGCACACAATAAGCCCCGGCCAGATAATTGATCAGCGCTGTAGCCCCTATCAATATCAAGCCATAATCCAATGACTTAATGGAATGGGGATGCAAGAGATTGTTAATCGCTTCGTAGATGATTACAAGGCCCGCCACGGTAATGAGGGCACCTTCCACCGCAGCCGATAAAAACTCCGCCTTGCCATGCCCATAGGGGTGATCGGTGTCGCGGGGTTTGGCGCTTACATACAAACTGTATAGCCCAATGATGCCCGCCACCACATTTACGGTACTTTCTAGGGCATCAGTAAGCACCGCCACGGAACCCGTAATATACCAAGCGACTATTTTAATAGCAAACAAAAGCAAGGCTATCGCCACTACTAATTTTTGTACCCTGAGATTTTGTTTGGCTGTGCTCAATTGTTGATTTTGTTACGGGTTGATTTGGTTACGAGTTATTTTTGTTACGAGTTGTTTTTGTTACGGGCCGCAGGCGGCGAGCGGGGCCTCGCTGTTGTTTTAGTTATCGGTTTGACGGTTGTTTTGACCATGGACGATGGACCATAGACCATGGACAAGAGCCGTAAACCCTACCAAGCAACTATTTGCACATTTGCATATTTGCACATCTGCACATTACCGCCTCGGCATTACATAACTCTCCACATCTTCCAGTGTAATGGACTTGCCCGACAGGATTACCAAACGCTCCACCACATTGCGCAGCTCACGGATATTGCCTGTCCAGTTGTATTGTTGCAGGGCATCCATGGCATTGGCCTCGATACCCTTTTTCGGTTGACCGTATTCGCCCGCTATCATATCCAAAAAATAATCCACTAGCAAAGGGATATCGCTGCGCCGATCGTTGAGCGAAGGCACATGGATAATGATAACGCCCAACCGATGGTATAAGTCCAAACGAAAATTCTTATCCTCTACCTCTTGCAGCAAATCCTTATTGGTAGCGGCAATTACCCGCACATCTACATTGATATCTTTATCGGCACCCACCCTGGTAATTTTGCCTTCTTGCAAAGCCCGGAGTACTTTGGCTTGCGCACTGAGGCTCATATCGCCAATTTCGTCCAAGAACAAAGTACCGCCATTCGCCTGCTCAAACTTGCCTATGCGTTGCTTGATGGCCGAAGTAAAAGAACCCTTTTCGTGGCCAAACAACTCACTTTCAATCAATTCGCCTGGGATGGCCGCACAGTTCACTTCCACCATGGGTCCGGTATTGCGGTTGCTCTTTTCATGTATCCATCGGGCCACCAGTTCCTTACCTGCCCCGTTTTCTCCGGTAATCAAAATACGGGCATCGGTAGGCGCCACTTTTTCAATGGTATCTTTTATCTTCTTGATGGGCGTACTCTCCCCTACCATTTCCTGCACTTTACCCACTTTACGTTTGAGTACTTTGGTTTCGGTAACCAAACTCTGTTTATCCAGCGCATTGCGCAGGGTAATCAGCAAGCGGTTCAAATCGGGCGGTTTGCTTACATAATCAAAAGCGCCTTTTTTTACCGCTTCTACCGCCGTATCAATATTACCGTGGCCGCTTACCATAATAATGGGAACGTCCGGGTTCATGGCACGGGCCTTTTCCAAAAACTCAATCCCGTCCACTTTGGGCATTTTGATATCGCAGATGACCACATCATATACTTTTTCACTGAAGCGTTTCAGCCCTTCTTCCCCATCGCTGGCCTCATCAATTTTATAGCCCTCGTAGCTCAATATTTCGCCCAATGTTTTGCGTATAGCCCGCTCATCGTCGATAATCAGTATGCTAGCCATTTTTTTAACAAAATTGTTTATGGAAATGATAATCAGTGGCATCTGGAATTTCCAATACCACGTTCAAAAATAAACATTATGCGGTTACCAACCATCATTACCATGCTATTGGCCACCAGCTTGGGTTGCCAAAGCCCCGGTCAAAGGGCTACCCCCCGTGAACCAGTCAATAAACCCACTGTCATCAACCCTTATACCCGTATCGGCGATATTGCTTTGCCGGCTGGCTATGCCCGCCAAACGGCCAACTCCAACAGCTTTGCAGCTTGGTTGCGGCGTGTTTCCCTCAAAAAAGATAAAACGGTTTATTTATACAACGGAAAGCCCAAGGGTAACCAATTGGCGCAATATGCTGTACTGGATGTACCGGTGGGCAACCGCGACCTACAGCAGTGTGCCGATGCCGTAATGCGGCTGAGGGCCGAATACCTATTTGCCCAACAGCGATTTGATGACATTTTGTTTGTTGACAATGAGGGTGGCCGCTACCCCTTTACAGCCCCTTATACCCGGCTCCGCTTTGAAGCCTATTTGCAAAGGGTATTCGGTATGTGCGGCAGCGCCTCACTGGCCAAGCAGTTGCGCCCGGCCAACTGGGGCCAATTACAACCCGGCGATGTGCTGATCCGGGGTGGTTTTCCGGGCCATGCCGTGATGGTGATGGATGTGGCCCAAAACAACGAAGGCCATACTTTGTATTTGTTAGCCCAAAGCTATATGCCCGCCCAAGACATCCATGTGCTGCTGAACCCCGCCGCCGATGAAAGCCCTTGGTACGAGGTAAACAACAGCAATGCCATTGCTACACCGGAATGGGTTTTTAAAAAGGAGGAGTTGAGGGGGTGGCCGGAATAGTGAATAGTGAATAGTGAATAGCGAATAGTGGTGAGGGAGTGGAGAGGTGAAAGGTGAAAGTGGAGAGTGATGAGTGACGAATGTGGAATGATGAATGGGGGGAATGGATGCTGGATACTGGATACTGGATACTAACGACTTTGTACTTGAGACTGTATAATTGATAATGGATAGTTGATAGTTTGGTCGATGGACCATGGTCTATGGTCTATCGACGGCCCTCCGCCAACGGTCAACGGCCAACGACCCTCGGTCAACGGTCAACGACTGCCACCCGTCAACTGCCACCCGTCAACCGTCAACTCCCTTAGGCTGGTTCGCCTAATCAGGCTAAATTCGTACCCAATAATTTGCTATGGTATTTTTCTTGAGCGAAGAGCTGGGTTTTCCCGATACCGAATTGGCCGACGAGGATGGCCTTTTGGCCGTAGGTGGCGACCTAAGCATTGAGCGCTTACTACTGGCTTACCAATCGGGCATCTTTCCTTGGTACAACGAAGGGGATTTGATTGAGTGGTGGTGCCCCAACCCTCGCTTTGTACTATTACCACAGCATTTGAAAATAAGTAAAAGCATGCGGCCATTGCTGCGCAGAAACGCCTTCGATTTTACCATCAACAAAGCCTTTGCATCGGTAATGGAAAACTGTCGCAGCACCCCACGGGAAGGGCAGCCGAGCAGTTGGATACACCCCGAAATGATAACGGCCTATACCCAACTGCACCAAGCCGGTTATGCCATCAGCGCCGAGGCTTGGCAGGATGGTCAGTTGGTGGGGGGCTTGTACGGCGTACTGTTGGGCAAAATATTTTTTGGCGAAAGCATGTTCAGTACCGTGAGCAATGCCAGCAAATATGCTTTTATCAAACTGGTAGCGCACCTGCAAACGCAGGATATTGTATTGATTGATTGCCAAATGCATACGCCCCATTTGGAGAGCCTGGGTGCCGGCTTTATCGACCGCAGTATGTTTTCGAAATGCTTGGATTCGTTTGCAAATGATTAACTGATTACCTCGGTTTTATATACAAGAAATCCCCTAAACGGGGATTTCTTGTATACTGATTTTATTTCGTCACCAATTATTTGCTCTTGGTCAGCCAAGCCTTCCGCAGCTCCAATTGTGCTGGTGTAGCATTAGGGTTGAACAACAATTTGCTTTCTTTTTTAACAGCCACAAAAAACAAGTTGGCTTTCAAATCTACCTTTTGCTCGGTACCGCTTTCGTCTTTCCTCGCTACTTGTATGGTAAGCAGGTCGCCCACTTTGGCCGTGTTGCGCCATTCGCCTACTACATCACCAATATTTTGTGGCCCGATCTCTTTTCCGTTCAATGCTACCAGTTCATCGCCCGCCTTAAAGCCCAGGGCCTTGCCCATGGCATTCATGCCGGAAACACCGTCCATTTTAATACGGCCCGTTTGTGCATTGAGGCTCAGTTGTTGCTGGGGCACACCCAATGACAAGGCGCTATCTATACCCGCTTTTTGCAAGGTTACACCTACCGTTCCAAACACTTCTTCCAAAGGAAGCGGTTTGTTACCTGCAACATACGTACGCAGGAAATTACCGATTTCGGGATAGGTCAGTTTTTCTATTACACTAAATAGTTCTGCATCTTTAAATGGTTTTTCTGGACCGTATTTTTTAGAAAGGTCTTGTACCATATTTAAAACGCCGTACTTACCGCCCGACAGTTGGCGCAACTTCACATCCAAGCAAAGCGATATCAAAGCACCTTTTTCGTACACATTGCCGTATTCTTTTTTATACTGCTTCAGGCAATTGGCACTCATTACCGTAAAGGGAACCGTATCATTATAAAAACGGGTGGAGGTAGCCACTTTTTGGCTCATTACATCCAAAAAATCTTCTGGCTCAATCAAACCGTATTTCTCTTGCATAATATGTGCATGGTATTCGGTTGACCCTTCGTACAGCCAAAGGTGCTGCGACATTTTGGGTGCGTTAAAATCGAAATACTGTATTTCTTCTGAATGTAAGTTGAGGGGCGTAAGGATATGGAAAAACTCATGCGCTGCCACATCCATAATGGTTTGCGTAATGTTTTCGGGATTGCCTTCGGTAAGGAAATACATAGAAGAATAAGAATGCTCTAATGCACCCAAAGAACCGGAAAGACCGGGTTTATTGGACAGATAAATCAAAAAGGCATATTTGCTAACCGGCAAAACACCGCCCAAGTATTTGCCCTGTGCTTGCAGCAAACGGTCGAGTTTTTTACCCAAATAATCGGCACTCAATTTTTTGGTTGCTGAAAATACCGATACCAAAATGGTGCTTTTGCCCACTTTGAGCGACAAGGTATCTGGCTCGCAGTACATGATGGGATTGTCTACAATGCTATTGTAAGTAGGCACTACAAATTTGTCAAAATTGTTGCGCTTGTCCACATCAATCAACGGGGTGCTGCCATAAAACTTGGGGTTATGTTTTACCGTCACCTCGTAAGGGATTTTTTGCAGGTTTTCAAAATAGCCTATAAAACCATGGTTGTTCAACACATAGTTGGTGTCTTTTTGAATATTGGTACCCGTTGGTTCAAAAATGACGTCATCGCCACGGGCATCGTCCCAAGTGTCGTTCACATCGTATGTAATGCGGTAAAGTTTCTTCGCATCGGCAATTTTCCAACTATTAACGGAAGGGTGCGTTACTGTTAATTCAACACCTTTCTTATCAAATGCCTTGAAGTTTTCTATGTAGCGGCCAAAATCATCCTCGGAGTAAGTGCCCGGTACAATTTTGGGGATAAAGTAGGTAGCGGTGGAGCCGATTACTTTGGGGGCAATCAATTCTACTTTTACCTTGTCGTTTACCACATTTACCAAATCGATGGTAAACTGGTACTTGTTTTTTTCCGCTGGCGGCCCTGCTAAAGCTACTAAACCTGTAAAGGCCAGTAAAGAAAGGGCAATTAACTTTTTCATGCTATATTTTATTTTTATTGAATATAAAAGACTGTTGGCCCGTAAACCCAAGCCCAGCCTCACTGTAAAACGCTGCAAATATCCCGATAACAGTGAGGTTTTGCTTGCCGTTCAAATAAATTTTCCCGTTAACGCACCACCCGCAACCATACCCGTTGCTCTTTGCGCTGCAAAAAAAAGGGAATTATGCCAATGTGCAGTTAAAAACCTTTTCAAAACTCAATTTTAACTGGTTTTTAACATTTTCAAAATCCACCACTTGGCCCAGCTCTTTTTGCATGGAAGTAACCTGTTTGTTTTGAATGCCACAGGGTATGATGTTGTTAAAGTAGCTCAAATCGGTATTTACGTTTAGGGCAAAGCCGTGCATGGTAATCCAGCGGCTGCAACGTACCCCCATTGCACAAATCTTCCTTTCCCGGCCGGGCTTATCCGCATCAATCCATACCCCCGTTTCCCCTTGGCTACGCCCAGCTTCAATACCATAAACGGCCAGCGTGTCGATAATCACGGCTTCCAGTTCCCGTAAATAACGGCCAATATCGGTGTAAAAATGTTCCAAGTCTAATATGGGATAACCCACCACCTGTTGGGGGCCGTGAAAGGTAATATCCCCGCCGCGGTTGGTTTTAAAGTACTGAATGTGCTGCGCTTCCATATCGGTTTGACTCATCAGCACATTGGATTCGTTGCCGCTTTTGCCAAGGGTGTACACGGCAGGATGTTCACAAAAAAGTAGAAAATGCTCGGTAGGAAGCCCCGCTGCCTTGGCTTTTACACCTGTTTGCAAGAGGGTTTCCTGCCCATCCCAAGCCGTTTGGTAGTCGATAATCCCTAAATCTCTGAATTTTACTGTCTGCTTATCCAAATTGATTACATTAATTTTGCAAAGATAATTTTATACCACATCACATTATGCACCAACTGAACGAACAAGAAGAAGAAGAATTTGTTGAAAGCGGCGACCTATACGAAAAATTTACATTCGTAATAGACAAAGGGCAAGAACCCCTGCGGCTCGACAAGTTTTTGATGAACCGCATTGAAGGCGCCACCCGCAACAAAATTCAACAGGCCATAGAAACCGATATGGTACTGGTAAATGAAAAGGGCGTAAAGGCCAATTACAAGATACGGCCGGGCGACAAAGTGGTGGTGTACGATAACCGCAACCCCGAAACGCAGGACATTGTACCCGAAAACATCCCCCTCAACATTGTATATGAAGATGAAGATATATTGGTGGTGAACAAACCGGCGGGCATGGTAGTGCACCCCGGCAGCGGCAACCCCAACGGCACTTTGGTAAACGCCGTAGCTTGGCATTTGATGCAGCAAAACCCTGATATTGCCGATGAAAACCTCACCCGATCGGGCATGGTACACCGGATTGACAAAAATACCAGCGGCCTATTGGTACTGGCCAAAAATCTAAAGGCCATGAACGATTTGGCCAAACAATTTTTTAAGCACACGGTACACCGCCGGTATATGGCTTTGGTTTGGGGCGATTTTGATGAAGAATCGGGCACCATTACCGGCCATGTGGGCAGGCACAAACGCTTTAGAAAACTGTTTACCACTTACCCCGATGGCGAATCGGGCAAGGAAGCGATTACGCACTATAAAGTACTGGAAAGGTTCAATTATGTTACCTTGGTGGAATGCCGCTTGGAAACCGGCCGCACCCACCAAATACGGGTACACATGCAATATATTGGGCATCCCTTGTTCAATGATGATTTTTATGGCGGCGACCAAATTGTAAAAGGCACCGTATTTACCAAATACCGTCAGTTTGTCGACAATTGTTTTGCCCTCTGCCCCCGCCAAGCCCTGCATGCCAAGGAACTGGGCTTTGTGCATCCCCGCACACGGGAAGATATGATGTTTGTAAGCGAACTGCCCGACGACATTACCGGTGTGATTGAAAAATGGCGCAGGTATAGCAAGAGCAGGGATTTGGCTGATTAAGAGCCTGTTTAAAATTTATTTAAACAGGTTCTAACCATTTCACAAAAAAATGTTAAATTTTTACCAAAGCTTTTTTGGCCTTGGCGAAGTTTGTATTTTCGGTTCAATATTTTCACAGCCTTAAAACAAACATGTATGCCAAAACATTTTACCTTACTCCTCCTTCTTACTATTGGTACTTGTATAGCCCACGCACAACCACCCGTAAAGCAACCCGCCGGGGGCGGTAATTACCAACATGTAATTGATGTAAAAGATGAGATAAGCCCTGCACAAAGGGCCGCCATTATTGCCGCCTTGCAAGCCAGCGAAGCCCGTTTGCGCAGCGAAGGTAAATTGGCCCCGCAAAGGAACATCACCGTTACCGCTTTTGCATGGCCCATACGGCAAGCAGCCAACTTTAATGATAATGGTTATTATGGCATTTCCAATTATGTTGATGAAAACCCCGCTTATCCCAATGCTTTACTGGATTACAACTGCGGCACCCGTACTTACGACCTAGCAGGCGGCTATAACCATGCCGGTACCGATATTTTCAGTTGGCCCTTCCCTTGGCAAAAAATGGCCAGGAATGCGGTGGAAATAATAGCGGCCGCACCCGGCACCATCCTGTACAAGTCGGACGGCAACTTTGATCAGAACTGCGCTTTTTGCCCAGGTGCCTGCAATTGGAATGCCGTATATGTAATGCACGATGATGGCTCGGTTGCTTGGTACGGCCACCTCAAATCGGGTTCGCTTACCGGCAAGGCCGTGGGCGAAACGGTTGCCCAAGGCGAATACTTGGGTGTGATGGGCAGTTCGGGCAACTCGACCGGGCCGCACTTGCATTTTGAAGTATATACCAATGGCAGCTATACGCAGTTGGTTGATCCTTGGGCCGGCCCTTGCAACAACCTCAACGGCAGCACCAGTTGGTGGGCCAACCAACAGCCCTACTATGTGCCTACGCTGAACAAAGTGATGACGCATGGCCCAGCACCGGCTGCAGGTGGCTGCCCCAGTGCAGAAAGGCCGAATGAAAAAGTAAATTTTATTAATGGCGATACTGTTTACTTGGGCAGCTATTACCGCGACCAACAGAATGGACAGCAATCCATACATACCATCTATCAACCCGACAATAGTGTGTATGTTAGTTGGACACAAAATTTCACGGCCACGTATAGCGCTTCTTGGTGGTACTACTACACCATATTGCCCACCCCGGCAGCCCCAGGCATTTGGCGCTACGAAATCAACTACAACAATACACAAAAGCAAAACACTTATTTTACGGTGAACAGTGCACCGGTATCACTTTGTGCCGAAGGGTATACGGTATTGACTTCCAACCTAACGGGCAGTACTTACCAATGGCAGATGAATGATGGTAGCGGGTACGTGAATATTAGCGATAACCCCTTCTTTTACAGTGGCACCAATACCCGACAATTGCAAATCAAGGGGTTCTCAACTACAGCCTACGGTCATCAATACCGCTGCTTGGTTAACGGCGCTACTTACAGCAATACACTTAGTTTAAAATTTACCAATTACTGGGTAGGCTATGCCAGCAATGCTTGGGAAAACCCATCCAACTGGAGTTGCGGCAGGGTACCCGATGCCAATACGGATGTGGTGATCAACCCATCGGCCAATAACCCCATCGTTAACTTCAATACCAGTTGCCGGAGCATTAGGGTAAGCCCAAGTGCTGCTGTTACGGTGAAGACGGGGGTTCAGTTAACGGTGACGA
The DNA here is from genome assembly GCA_943373145.1 of Chitinophaga pinensis. Taxonomy (GTDB): domain Bacteria; phylum Bacteroidota; class Bacteroidia; order Chitinophagales; family Chitinophagaceae; genus Ferruginibacter; species Ferruginibacter pinensis_H. Next base: position 38,329 of record CALSBI010000013.1, on the reverse strand, counting down.
AATAGCGGGAGGCGGTGGCCGTTGGCCGTTGGCCGATGACCGTTGGCCGATGACCGTTGGCCGTTGGCGGCTGACGGTTGACGGGAGGGTTTGTTGCCCATGGTCCATGGACCATCGACCATGGACCGAGTACCGTTAGCCGCCAATGCTATACGGCAGCGGTAAACATAATTTCCACCAAATAACCCGGCTTGGCCAGTTGTGCCTGCACGGTGGCACGGGCAGGTGGGGCGCCGGGTGCAATCCACTGCTCCCAAATGGTATTCAACGCATCAAAATATTGCATATCGGTGAGCCAAATAGTGGCAGTTAGCAGTTTGTTTTTGTCGCTGCCCAATTCCTGTAGCGTTTGGGTGGCTTTGTTTAAAATATCGTTGAGCTGTACTTCAAAATCCGCCGTCAGGTCATCGGCCACCAATCCTGAAAAGTAAATAACGCCATTGTACACAACGGCACGGGAAAGACGGCTGCCGGGCATATACCGCTGAATGGGGGTGTTGCTATCCATAAAAAATATTTAGTTGGTATAAAACTAACGATTTGTTGCATTGAATGCTGCGGTTGGGTGAAAGTGGATCGTTGGCCGTGGATCGTTGGCCGATGACCGTTGGCGGTTGACAGTTGACGGTTGACCGGTAATCAACCACTATTCACTATTCATTATTCACTATTATCTATTCATTATTCACTATTCAACATTTCCCCATAAAAAAGCCCCGCTCTTTTGAACGGGGCCTTTATTGTTAAACAAAGCAAGAAGCTTATTCTTCTTCCACTTTGATTTTGCCTTTTTGCTTGGCGATTACTTCCTCTGCAATGTTGTTGGGTGCAGGGCTGTAATGGCTAAACTCCATAGTTGATGAAGCACGGCCTGAAGACAATGAACGCAGTTGGGTTACATAACCGAACATTTCGCTCAATGGCACTTTAGCTTTGATAACCTGTAGGCCAGCTTTGCTGTCCATACCTTCCAGCATACCACGACGGCGGTTCAAGTCGCCCGTTACATCACCCATGTATTGGTCGGGGGTAATCACCTCTACCTTCATAATGGGTTCCAGCAATACGGGTTTGGCTTTTTTACCAGCGTTGCGGAAACCGGCCCTGGCACAAAGCTCAAAGCTCATACCGTCGGAATCCACCGCATGGAAGCTACCGTCTTTTACTTCAATCTTCAAACTCTCTACCGGATAGGCAGCCAATACACCGGTACCCATGGCCTGTTCAAATCCTTTTTGGATAGGGGCCACAAATTCACGGGGAATGCTACCACCAAACAGTGAGTTCACAAATTGGTAGCTCTTATCGGGGTTCTCTTTTTGCCATTCTTCGTCTACGGGGCCAATGCTAAAGATGATATCCGCAAACTTACCACGACCACCGGTTTGTTTTTTCAGGGTTTCCCTGTGATCAACCGTTTCTTGGAAAGCTTCTTTGTAAGCTACCTGTGGCGCACCTTGGTTGATTTCAACCTTAAACTCACGCTTCATCCTATCGATGATGATCTCCAAGTGCAACTCACCCATACCGCTCAAAATGGTTTGGCCAGTTTCCTCATCGGTTTTTACACGCAATGTAGGATCCTCTTCCACCAATTTGGCAATCGCCATACCCATTTTGTCCACGTCGGCCTGCGTTTTTGGCTCAATGGCCACGCTGATTACCGGCTCGGGGAAGGTCATCGCTTCCAACACGATGGGATGGTTTTCGTTGCAAAGGGTATCACCAGTTTTGATATCCTTAAAACCTACCGCAGCACCAATATCACCTGCTTCGATAAAGTCAACAGGGTTTTGCTTATTGGCATGCATCTGCATGATACGGCTGATACGCTCGTTTTTGCCCGTACGGGTATTCAAAACATAGCTACCAGAATCCAAGCGGCCACTATAGGCCCGGAAGAACGCCAAACGGCCCACAAATGGATCGGTCATGATTTTGAACGCCAAGGCACTGAACGGCTCCTTGGGATCGCAATGACGCAACAGTTCTTCGCCGTTATCGGGATTGGTACCTTTTACGGCTTCAATATCCATGGGTCCCGGCAGATAACGCACAATCGCATCCAACGCCGTTTGTACACCTTTGTTTTTGAAAGAAGAACCACACATCATGGGGATGATAGAGATATCGATGGTAGCCTTGCGGATCGCTTCGTGGATTTCGGCTTCGGTGATCGAATTAGGATCATCAAAGAATTTTTCCAATAGCTTCTCATCATAATCGGCCACGGCCTCAATCAAATGCTGCCTCCATTCGTTCACTTCTTCCACCATATCTTCGGGGATGGGCACCACTTTGTAGGTCATACCTTGTGTGGCATCATCCCACACCATGCCTTCCATCTTAATCAAATCTACCACGCCTTTAAAGCCATCTTCGGCACCGATGGGCAATTGCAAAGGCACAGCCTTGGCACCCAACATTTCTTTGATTTGCTTTACCACGTTCAAGAAGTCGGCACCGGCACGGTCCATTTTGTTTACAAAACCGATGCGGGGAACCTTGTAACGGTTCGCTTGGCGCCATACGGTTTCACTTTGGGGCTCTACACCAGATACGGCACAGAACAAGGCCAACAGGCCGTCCAGTACACGCAAAGAGCGCTCCACTTCCACGGTAAAATCCACGTGGCCCGGAGTATCGATGATGTTGAACTTATATTGTTTGGTCTCTGGCGTTTTGGCACCCTGTACAGTTGGGAAATTCCAAAAACAGGTAGTAGCAGCCGAAGTAATGGTAATACCCCTTTCTTGCTCCTGAGCCATCCAGTCCATTGTAGCAGCGCCATCATGTACCTCACCTATTTTGTGGTTTACACCAGTGTAGTACAGGATACGCTCTGTAGTAGTGGTTTTACCGGCATCGATGTGAGCGGCAATACCAAAATTCCGTTGATAACGTAAATCTGCCATTGTATTAAATTAAAAATTGATTTAAAATTTGGTTATTTGTCGATTGCTATTTGTGCGGTAAGCCTTGGGGGCAAAATGTATCCTCGAAATAGCCATGATAATCACAACAGGCTTTTGAGCCTGGCCTCCCCGAAGATGGTGGGGAGTGGGACGATATGATATTTAAACTCTCATAGACCGCCAAATGAGCCGGTAACCAATACCAATGGGTATTTAAGAGACAAAAAACCGGGCTTTTGGCGGCGCAAAGGTAGGGATATTATGCAAATTAACAAGCGGATGGGCAAATATATTGCCGATACTACTAAATGGGTATTGCATTTGGCCCTATATAAGGGTATTTTTATAGCAACTAAATTGATCCCCATTTAAAACATGATATATGAAACAGATGAACGCTTTTTTCAATAGATTATGGGTTCCGGCGCTGTGCCTCAGCCTATTTTTTGCACCTGCCTGCAACGATAATGTCAACAAAACCACTACCAATACTGCCGATACGGGCCGGAAGCAACCCGACAAACCGCTACTGCCGAGCATTGATACCAGCCTGCTCACCATTGCGGGCATCAATGAAGCCGCCGACGGCAAAAACATGGAAATCCGGTTTTACGAAAGGGCTGCCGTGTACACCATCGACAAAAATGATAAATTGTTCAGTAGCAACAATTCCTTGCTGAACGAAGCCTTGACCGCCAATGTGCCCGTAAAACTCCTTTCCGACCCGGCCACCAACCGCATCAATAATTTTGTAAAAGCCACGGAAGCTGAGGTAAGGGCCTATAATACGGGCGATGGCTTTAATAGCATGACCAGTAAAATTAAAAGTGCTGCCCCCGAAAGGATTGACCTAACAAAAATTGATACCAGCCAGTTTAACCGGGTGGAAAAGTTGAGCAAATTTCCCGTATTCAAGCTTTGTACCAATGTGGTGCCCGACTATAATACCTTGGTAACCATTTTTAATTACTGCGCCAGTCAGGGTTGCAACAAACCCGGGCCTTATGCAATCCCCAATTGCATCCCTTTTCAATATGTGATAGATGGCTGCTATGCCCGGGCCCACAAAATGCGCCAAATGATTATGAACAAGTATGGCTACTGCTGCGAAAAAGTATTCAGCTATGGCGAGCACCCCAGCACTTTGGCCGTAAAGGCCGACAAATGGGGCGGATGTTGCGTAAAATGGTGGTACCATGTAGTGCCGCTGCTAAGGGTAAAAGTAAAGATAGGCACCGCTACCCTGCAACTTGCCTATGTAATTGATCCCGGTATGTTCAACACGCCTGTAACACTGTCCACTTGGTTGAATGCGCAAAAAAATACTACCTGCGCCGCCAATGCCAATGTAACATCGTACAGCATACAGCCGGGTACAGCCTATACACCTGCGGGTGGCGGCACTTACAGTACAGACCCCAATTATGTTAAAACGGAGCAAAAATTGTTTGATTACAAAAACTTAGTTACCTGCAATTGATGTATGGTGCGCTTTTTGTTCATACTTAAGCATGAGGGTTTATAAAAAATATCGGCAGTGGTTGTTTTGTATCTTTATGTGGCAATCAACCGCAAGCATGGCTACAACAACACACGATAGGGCAGATACGTTGCCACCGCCGCAGGTATATACCGTGGCCAATGTGGTAATGGACCCTGCCACACCCGATCAGGCTACTGTTACTTTTTTTCAATCGGCCCGGTTTTATAGACTCCTACGCAAGAATAAAAACTATACGGCCTCCCTGCGCTTATTACAGCAGGCTAAAAAGAAAGGCATACCCGTAAACGTATATTTAACCGAGGCGTTTGGCGATACCATCAAATGCGTAACCCTACCAACCAAGAAGACAAAGCGTTAATTACCATACAAGCCATTTGATACCGTTTGCACCAAATAGAATTTGTTGCCTGCCCTATTTATTTTTATCCCTTTATGCAATTGTCCCCTTTACCGCATCCTGCTGTTACATAACTGCTGCTGGCATGGAATGGTTGCCCTATTCGTCAACGTTCTGCCCAAAGCCGGAGCCATACATTTATTAAAGTACAATTTTTATGATGCAGGTAAAATACATGCTATTTTCCCTACTGTTCCCTGCTGCCCTTACCGCACAGGTAAAAGATGGTTACTACAGGGGATTTTTTAAAGACGATGCAGGGAATATTGTTACCCAAGCAAGGGTACAAAATCTGCGGACCGGTTATGACATACGCACTTGGCGGTACGGCTATTACGAAATACCTGCACGAGTGGGCGATACCCTACTTTTCATATACCGGGATACCGCCCTTTTGGTGATTAGAAAAGGTATGTTGGCAGCTACCTCTATTACCTATGAAGCGCCAATAAATCAACCTGCACAGTCGGTTTACTCGGCAGATTATACCCAGCTTACAAAAGACACCGTACAATATGTATTGCCCCCTGCGGCATCCCCATGGCCGCTGTTGCGCTTAAAAACAATACCCGACATATATGGCGGGGTAAAAAAAGTACGGGTAAAAGAAGGGGTGCTTTCGATTGTTCCCGCACGTAGCAAAGTATTAAAATACAGTACCAGTTATACCGCTGCTGCGGTGCTGAGCAGGGCAAATAGCGAAGCTGCCGTACAATCGGATTTTGCACAAGGGCGATCCCAAAATGGCCAACTTACATGGCAGGGCGCAGAAACCGGGGAGCGATTCAGCTTTGGCCCGGCCATTAATAACCTTGCTTGGGACGGCAGTATCTATGCTTTTGACAACAGGGGCAAACTGGTGGCTGCCAATACGGAAAAAAGCAATGCCGCAACCGCCAACAACAACAGCATCCTACGCAACGGCCTGTTGTTCTCCCAAGCATTATCGCTGCAGGGCGAATACCATGTAAAAGGTAAATCGGTACTGGGTATCGGTGCAAAGATGGCCACCAGCGATGAACGTACCATTGTACAACAAAACCGCAACCAAGCCCGCTCCTTGCACCTGAATGTGAACAAACAATTGGATTGGTTATTCATCAATACCAACTTTTCGCATAACCGCCAGCAATATAGCAATGGCAACCGCAATGGATTTTTAAACCAGGTTTACCGGCAGAGTTTGCTTACGCCAGCGAGCTTCGATAACAAACAGGGATACCTGCTGCAAAATGGCAACCAGCGGCATTATGCCAATGGCACCGATAATCCTGAATTGCTGCTCTCGGCAAATGACAACCTTTTTATACATACACAAAATAATGCCACCCTAAAATTGGAAAAAAACCAGGGCCGCTTTACCGCAAATATGATACAATCCATTGAGCAAACAAGGCAAAGCAGTAAGGAAGGGTACAAGCCCGGCAGCGCAGGCTTTGCCAGTGGCATCCAAACCAGTCGTTTACAACAAGATGCTAATTATACGCTGCATGCATTGGTGGCTTTCCGGCCTTACCGAAACCGTGATTATTTTCAGCCGTTTTTTGCACTGAACCATATCAGTAGCAATACCAAAACCCATATTTTGTACACCACCGAAGGCAGCCGCTACCGTTACCAGCGCCAAGTGCATGAGCCTTCCCTGCAATACAGGCTGGAGTACAATGGGCCAGCACATTGGTCGGGCGGTGTAGAAGCCGAAAACAGGTTTTATTTTTCCAACACGGCCAGTCGCCCACAGTGGTGTTTGCCCTCCCTGCGGCTGTATGTAAGCAAGAACAAATACCAGCAGCGGCAAGTAAATGCTTCCTTGAGCGTTTCTTACAACAGTACCGCTTCCGAAATACCCCTGAACCGCTCTTTGGCCCATGTAAACCTGTTGCAACTGACAACAGCAGAATCGGACCGCTATTTCCCCGTGAAAGAAGTATTGGGCTTTAAAGGACTGTTGCCGATACTGCACCAAGACTGGGCAGTGCGTACACAATTGGCTTACAATTACAAACTGACCTTGAGTGCCGAACTATTTTTAAAGCAGGTAAAAAATGATGTGTACCCCGTGTTAACCGGTACTGGCTATCAACTGATGAATATGGCAGCACACCGCAACAAAGGCATCGAACTGCAACTGTCGATACATGAGCAACCGTTAATTGAAGACAAGTTACTCATGTGGCACGATTTGTTTTTTAGCACTTACCGCAGCGAAGTAACTACGGTATCCAATGGCTATGATTTTACACCACTGGGGGGCTTTGCCGATGTACATACGGCCTTGGTGAAAGGGCAGCCATTGGGCAGCATTGTGGGCAGCCGGTATGCCAGAACGGCCAATGGAGACTTGCTGATTGGTGCAGATGGCTTTCCGTTGGTAAGCAGTACGCCGGGGGTGATTGGCAATCCACAGCCCGACTTTGTGATGAAATTGACTAATGGTTTCAGGTGGAAAAAATTGACCCTGAACGTAGATTGGGAGTGGCGCAAGGGCGGGGATATTTGGAATGGCACACAGGCGATGCTGGATTATTATGGCCGTTCGCAGCAGTCGGCCGACCAGCGGGGTATTACGGGCTACGTATTCAACGGCATACGAACCGATGGGCAGCCCAACCAGCAACCGGTTGACTTTTATAATCCAATGCTACCGCTGGAGCAGAACCGCTGGGTGCGTTATGGTGCTACGGGTGTGGCAGAAGCCTACATACAAAAAGGGGATGTACTGCGCCTAAACAACTTGTCGCTTACTTACAAATGGATGCCCCGCAAACATGTTCAAAAAATAATAGTGGCGGCATACATCAGCAATATTATACTGTGGACGGCTTACAAGGGTGCCGACCCCAACCAATACCTGTTTGACCAACCCGCTACCCTGGGGCTTGATTTTTTTAATCTACCCGCTACAAAATCTTACGGACTTAATCTTACCATTCAATTATAATATCATGAAAAAAATTACAACGTATATATTATTGTGCTGCTGTTCGCTGCTGTTGCTTGTATCAACAGGTTGGGCGCAGCTACTCGATTACAGCAGCAATAAAGAGAAACTGTATATCCATACCAACCATGTATTTTACAAACCCGGAGAAACCTTGTTCTTTAAATTGTACTTGGTGAATGCCGCCCGGCAAACACCTTCGTTCATCAGCCAAGTGGCCTATGTGGAAGTAATCAATCCCTCGGGCAATGTGTTGCAGAAAATGAATTATCAGGTTAACAATGGTGCTGCGGAAGGTTCTTTTGATTTTGGGGAACAATTACCGGGCGGCGTGTACAAACTGCGGGGATATACTACTTGGATGCAAAACGAAACAGACAGCCTCTTTTTTACCAAGGAAATTACCTTGCAAGCAGTGCTGGCACCTCGGGTGCTGATGAAACTGGATTTCCCCCGCAAAGGCTATGGGGCCGGGGAGGAAGTGTTGGCGGATTTTTCTATGCGCAGCCTCAACGACCGGCCCATCAAAAACCATAGTGCCGGATTTACGGTATCGCTGGCGGGCAAAGTAGTGCAAACGGGCAACTTTAGCACCAACCACGAAGGCAAGGCAAAAGTAACATTCACATTGCCAACACCCTTAACCACCAACGATGGACTGTTGAACATCACGGTGCAGTACGATGCTTTTACCGAAGCCATTTCCCGTAGCATCCCGCTGGTGCTGAATAAAATTGATTTGCAATGGATGCCAGAGGGCGGCACTTGGGTAGCGGGACTGCCCAACTGGGTAGCCTTTAAAGCACTGAATGAAAATGGCAAACCGGCTGATGTAAAGGGCGTGATACAGGATGAAACGGGGCAGGTGGTAGCCCAATTTGAAAGTTACCAATTTGGGATGGGCAAGGTTTTGCTGGAACCCAAGCCCGGCAAAACTTACTCAGCAAGCATTACTGGCCCTACCGGCATTACTGCGGCTTACCCCTTGCCCATGGCAACGATGAGCGGCGTGGTGATGAATTTTTACAAGGAGGAAGGACAATGGATGGTAAAACTGAACAGCAATATCGCCGACTCTTTTAAATTAGTGGGGCAAAGCCATGATCAAACGCTTTATCAACAAACCCTTTGGCTGGCAAATGGTACCCATTCAATCCCCATCAATACGGATATTTTTCCGGCTGGCATTGCACAGTTCACCTTGTACAATAGCAGTGGCAGTCCATTGGCGGAGCGGCTGGTGTTTATGCAGGAAAACAAATTGCTGCACATCAGCATCAAAACCGATAAGCAGCAATACCTGCCAAGGGAAAAAGTGAAACTCAGTATCTCAACCCATAACGAGCAAGGAAAGCCCGTGCCAGCCAATCTATCATTGTCTGTGTTGGACGATAAACTGTGGACCTTTGCAGATGACAAACAGCACCATATCCTTTCGTGGTTATTGCTGGGCAGTGAACTGCGGGGCAAAGTGGAAGAGCCCCCCTTCTATTTTAAAAAAGACGAGCCCAAGGCATCGCCTGCGCTCGACTTGGTGATGCTGACCAATGGTTACCGGTATTTTGCTTATATTGACTATGTGCGGCAGGAGCAGCAGTTGAAATATACCCCCGATGAAACCAAGCTCCTTTCTGGTGTTATCACGGATGCAGCCAACAAACCGATAAAGGCAACCGTATATTTAATCAATGCCCATTACAATACAAAAGATGTAAAACAGTTTGTAACGGCACCGGATGGCCTTTTTTACTTTGGGAATATGCAGGCCTCCCATTACTACTATGTGGTAGCAAAACCACTCAATACCATGCAGCAGGTACGCATCAACATCATGCAGAACGGCCTTGGCCATAATCCACTGTCTGCCAGCATGAATGCATGGAAGGGTGGTGAAGAGCGGGGTTTTGTGATAACAAAAAAACCGGCAAAGCAACCCATATTAAAGGCTGAACCATCTGCGGTAAAAGACATGGTGTTTCAACCAGTTGATGTGCTTGGCCGGGCCAACAATTTAAGTGAAGTGGTGGTAACAGGGTATGGTACGGCAAGAAGAAGATCAATATCCAGTTCGGTAACCCTTGTCAATGCCAAGCAGCTAGAAAATATCGGCATAAACAATTTCGACAATATACTGCAGGGCAAAGTGGCCGGTTTGCAAATAACCCGTCAAGCCAATCCGGGGGCAGCCACGCTTATTCGCCTGCGGGGCATTACTACGCTCAGCGGCAATAATGAACCCTTGTATGTGTTGAATGGAGAAGTGGTTAACCGCAACGGCCTAGGTATTAATGTGAATGATATTGAATCCATTTCGGTACTAAAAGATGGTGCTGCTGCCGCCCTATATGGCAGCCAAGCCGTTAACGGTGCCATTGTGATTGAAACAAAAAAATTCCGGGCAAACGGTCGGTCTAAAAATTTCGTTTTGCCACAGCCATCATGCGCTACACAATTGCTGATGGCGAGTGCACCGCAGTTTACCATCGCCCGGCAGTTTTATGCACCGCTGTACCAATCCCTGCTTACACCCGAGCGGAATGATTTTAGGGATGCTATTTATTGGAACCCCACCGTGCAAACAGATAAGGCGGGCAAGGCTTCGTTGGAGTTTTACAATTCTGATGCCACCACTACTTTCCGGGCCATTGCAGAAGGCATTGGCTGGAACGGGTTGGTAGGTAGAACAGAATCGACTTATGCTGCGGAAAATGCCCTGAGCGTGGATGCCAAGATTCCACCCTATCTTACCGTGGGGGATAAAGCCCTACTGCCACTGGTCATCAAGAACAATACCAACGATAACCTGGACTGCTTTATTTCACTGGGATTGCCCGCAAAAATGAAAGCCGATAAATACGAAGAAAATATTACACTGTCGGCAGGTCAGTCGCAGCAGGTATTGGTACCCGTAGAAGCCCTTGCCGCAGTAAAAGGCAATATCCGCTTTGTGGTAGGTTGCGGTGTGGCCAGCGAAACAGTGAGCCTGCCCATTACAGCGGCCGAGAAAGGATTTCCCGTGGTACAAACCTTTTCGGGCAATGCATCCCGTACCCATACGTTTACAGCACAGGGCATCATACCGGCTACGATGCAGGCTGAACTCAAATTCTTCAAAGATGTGGAAGGCCAATTGCTCAACGGTATTGAATCCATGTTACGGGAACCTTATGGCTGTTTTGAGCAAACCTCTTCCACCACCTACCCCAATGTATTTGTGCTGCAATACTTAAAAGCGTCTGGCAAAGCCAGCCCAGCCATTGAGCAAAAAGCTTTGAACTATATACAACGGGGTTATGAAAGACTAGTGGGTTTTGAAACCGCCGAAAACGGGTTTGAATGGTTTGGCAAAACACCACCACACGAAGCACTCACTGCCTATGGTCTTTTGGAGTTTACCGACATGCAGGCTTTTGTAAAAGTAGATCAGGCCATGTTGGCCCGCACAAAGGCATACCTGCTGGGCCGCCGCGATGGTAATGGATATTTCAAACTGGCCACCGGTGGGTACGACCGCTTTGCCAGTGTGCCCAATAAAATCGCCCATGTTTATATTGTGTATGCCATGGCAAAAGCTGGTGTGGGCAGCGAAATACAAAAAGAATATAAAACAGCCCTGCAAGATGTGCTTGGCAGCAAGGATGGTTACCTAACAGCGATGATGGCACTTACGGCGGCTTACCTGCACCAAGAGCAGGACTTTAACCGTTTGCTGGCCATTTTAGCAGAACTGTACAAACAAAAAGATATGGCGGCCACCACCAGTGTGGTCAATTCCCGTGATGCTTCATTGCGGGTAGAAACAAAGGCCTTGTATGCATTGGCATTGATGCGGGAAAAACAACCCAATTTGCCATTGATTGCCCAACTCATTAGCGATATACTGGGCGAAAAATCCTATTACGGCTATGGCTCCACGCAGGCTACGGTACTAGCATTGGATGCCGTGGTACAGTTTTCAAAACTGGCGGGCAAGATCAATGCCGAAAATCAAATCACGTCGTTGCTCAACAAGCAGCGTGTAGAAGCAGGTGCGGTTGCGTCCAACTTTATCAATGATGGCGTAAATAGCTTTGAAGTATCATACAGCCAAGCAGCAGCCGGTATACCTTACAGTCTAGAAGTAGCTTACAGCCAATTTACCCCACCCACCAGCGAAAAAGCGGCCCTGTCCATCCGTACCAGCCTAAGCACACCTATTGCCACCATAGGCGAAACGGTGCGGTTGCAGGTTGACGTTACCAATACGAAAAATGAGCTACAGCCCATGACCATTGCCAAGTTGGGTATTCCGGCAGGGTTGGCCGCACAGCCTTGGCAATTGAAAGAGATCATGGAAAAAAATCAAGTGGCTTATTACGAAATATTCGACAATTATTTGGTCTTGTACTGGATGGGGTTTGCCGTTGGCGAAACCAAAACCATCCAGCTTGATTTAAAAGCGGAAGTGCCCGGCACCTATCGTGGCAAGGCCAGCAATATTTACCTGTATTACACACCAGAGCATAAGTACTGGCAAGAAGGTTTGCAGGTGGAGATAAAAGCAAACTGATACCGTAATAGCAAATGGGTTAGGTTAAACTGTTGGGGCCGGATGCAAATCCGGCCCCTTTTGGGTAATGACATTTTGAATTACAAATCCTAATATCGGAGGTTTCGCTCTGCATTAGACGCATTTCAAATTTTCGCTTTCAATAAAATCAAGTTATCAGGTTCCTCAACCTCCGCTTCGGTACGGCCTCATAAAAAAGCCGCCTGTCCCGCCGATGGCGGGATTGAGAAAAAATTGTAGCTGAGGGTTTTTAATCCCGATCGCAACATCGGGGCGCAAAAGAAAAACAGTTGTTACTGAAGTCTGGTAGTGCAATCGGCACGTAAGTCGTATAAAAGCTAGGCGTTGCATTACAGATTGAGCTTGTTTTTCTTTAGCCCGAGGGTTCAATTTTTAGGCTTTTTTATGCAGTCCTGCCTGACTGCTAGGCAGGCTTGATTTTTTGCTCCACTTTTGCATCAAGGCAAAAGTGGAAAAAGTCGCCACCAAAGGCAACTACAAGCTGAGGCAAGAGCCAAAATTTGAAATACACCTGTTTCACCCTGCATTATATCGGCACAGACTGATATACTTATTGTTTGCAATCGATACAACCTGCATCAAATTAGATAAGGCTTCAAACTGTCATCGGTAAGACGGGTAACATCCAACACCAATTGGGCTTGGTTGTAAAAAGGCTCCCTTTCGGCCAGTTTATGGGCAATAAAACTTTCCAATGAAGCATCGCTTATCTGTTGCAACAAAGGGCGATGGGCTTTCTCCTCCGCTAGGCGCTCGGCCAGCAGTTGGGGCGAAGCTTGTAGGTAAAGGGTGGTTCCATGGGCGTTCATCCAATCCATATTGTCAAAAAAACAGGCAGCTCCCCCACCGGTGGCCACAATGCAATTATCCTGGGTGCATTTTTTCAACAAAAAACTTTCCTGCTCCCTGAAAAAGGTTTCGCCCTGTGTAGCAAAAACTTCGGTAATCGGCTGGCCCAGTGTGCTTTCGATCAAATTGTCCAGTTCCACAAACTGTAAACCGGTAGCCGCTGCCCAGCGCTTGCCCCAGTACGATTTACCAGCGCCCATAAACCCGATCAGGAAAAATATATGCATGTAAAATGATAGCTAGGTATGGCCAAAAATCTTGGCTTATTTTTTCTTTTTAAAGTCGCCCCTTTTCCAAGCCTTTACAAATTCGGCCCAAGCAAAGGGGTTGAAGATATTTTGCGGTGGGGCCTGCCCAGCATAATACGATTTGGAGGCAGCGGAGCGCAGGTAGTTGTTGGCCGCTTCCCTACCATCCGATGGCAGCGAGGCCATCAGCAAGCGCCGCTTGGCTTCATCGTTGTTTTTTCGGGCAACGGTAATATTGTCATCTGGTATTTGTGTGTTTACAAAATCCCGCTCAAACTGCTGCCGGGTAGGCCTCGGTTTGATGATGGTAGCGGGCAAGTAGATCGTGTCGGTCACCATCAACTGGATAATGCTGTGCTGGTTGCCTTGTAGGTCGGTAGGGATGGCCACGGTTTTGGGCTTGTAACCTACGCTGGTAAATTCTACAGCATCACCTTTTAGCACCACAATGCTGAAAACGCCTTGGTTATTGGTAATGGTGCCTCGGTTTTGCCCTTTTACCACCACACTCACCGCCGGTATGCCCTTGAGGCTATCGGCCGTCATCACCACGCCATACAACTGCACCACCGAATCTTTAAAAGTTTCAAACTGGGCTTTGGCGGCCACAGGGGATATAATTGCTAAAATAAAAAGGTATCGTATAATTTTTTTCATGCCTGCGCTGATTGTGCTACCCGCAAAATGAATTGATGGGCAGCCTTACCTGCCAAAAATACAAAGCATTTACGAGCATTTCTGTATTTACCAACAAAGTAACGGCTTGAAAGGTTAATTTTGCGTCAAACTTGGCGATTTTAACAAAATATTAAGAAATGACTACGGAAGATATAGTAAAAGCCCTCAGCAATGTGCAGGAACCCGACCTTGGGAAGGACTTGGTTACATTGAACATGGTAAAAGACATTGTGGTGAATGGTGATGCGGTATCTTTTACCGTTGTACTCACTACCCCAGCCTGTCCGTTGAAGGATATGATCCGCACAGCTTGTGAAAATGCGGTGAAAATATTGGTAAACAAAAACGCCCAGGTTACGGTGAATTTTACGGCCAATACCAGCAGCAACCGAAAAGATGCCAAATCGGTTTTGAACGGTGTTAAAAACATCATTGCGGTAGTGAGCGGCAAAGGCGGTGTAGGCAAAAGCACCGTGGCCAGCAACTTAGCACTGGCTTTGGCGCAGGGTGGCGCTTCCGTAGGCCTGATGGATGCGGATATTTATGGCCCCAGCGCCCATATCATGTTCGGCATACGGGGCGAACGCCCCATGATGAAGGAGAATGGCGATAAAGGCCTGATTGTACCGATTGAAAAATTTGGCATCAAGGTAATGAGCATTGGTTTGTTGATAGATGAGAAGCAAGCGGTGGTATGGCGTGGACCAATGGCCAGCAGTGCCATCCGCCAGTTTGTAACCGATGTAGATTGGGGCGAACTGGATTATTTGGTGCTGGATATGCCGCCCGGCACCGGCGATATCCACCTCACCATTGTACAAACGGTGCCGGTAACCGGGGTGATTGTGGTTACCACACCGCAAACCGTGGCCTTGGCCGATGCCAAAAAAGGCATTGCCATGTTTGGGCAGGCACAACTGAAAGTGCCCGTAATCGGGTTGGTAGAAAACATGAGTTATTTTACCCCGGCGGAATTGCCCGATAACAAATATTATATTTTTGGTAAGGATGGTGGCAAAAACCTAGCAGAAGAGTTTGATATTCCCTTTTTGGGGCAGATACCGCTGGTGCAAAGCATACGGGAAGGTGGCGATATCGGCATACCCTTGATGGTGGGTGATGATACGGCCTCCAAAGCGGCGTTTATGGAATTTGCCGGAAAGGCGGCGAGAGGTATTGCCATGCGCAACGCCAATATGGCCCCTACGGAGATACAGGCGATGAATGTGCAGTGAATCGTTGGCCGATGATCGTTGGTCGTTGGCCGATGACCGTTGGTCGTTGGCCGCTGATCGAGCCCCGCCTGCTGCGGGGTGTCGGGCAAGCCCTCCATATCCAGCCACATTTAGGGCGTGGAGTCAGTAAAGCTTCCATATCTAGTATCAAGTATCTAGCACCCAGCATCTCATCCATTTTGCCAAAGCAAAAAATAACAATATGAAACCTTTCGTTTTATTGGCAGTGCTTTTGGGGACGATGGCCTGTAGCCACAGTAAAAAAATGGCCACATCAGATGGAGGAAATAATTTCAACAACAATCGTATGTCAGCAACATTTGATGCGCAAGGCCATCGTGGCTGCCGGGGCTTGATGCCCGAAAATACCATCCCGGCCATGCTAAAAGCGCTGGAACTGGGTGTTACTACCTTGGAGATGGACGCTTCCATTACGCAGGATGGTCAAGTCATCTTGTCGCATGAACCTTTTTTCAACCATGAAATCACTACCCTGCCCAATGGCCAATATGTAACGGAACCGGCGGAACGCAGTTTGAATATTTACCGGATGACCTATGCCCAAACGCAGGCCTATGATGTGGGGCTGAAACCGCACCCTCGTTTTCCGCAGCAACAAAAAATAAAAGCGACCAAACCAAGGCTGGCCGATGTTTTCGACAGTGTGGCGCAATACATGCAACAGTCCAAGCGGCCCTACCCTTTTTTTAATATCGAAACCAAATGCCTGCCTGCAACCGATAATATTTTTCACCCAGCACCGGGGCCTTTTGTAGAAATGCTGATGCAGGTAATCAAAGCAAAAGGCATGGAAAAGCAGGTCATCATCCAATCTTTCGACTTTAGGAGTTTGCAATATTTGCACCAGCATTATCCGCATATCAAAACGGCTATGCTGATTGAAGACACAGACAAACTTCCCTTTGAAGCGCAATTGAAAAAACTGGGTTTTACGGCTACTATTTACAGTCCGCATTACTCCTTGGTTACGGCAGAACTGGTACAGCAATGCCATCAGCGCAATATGCTGCTGATACCTTGGACGGTAAATGACAAGGCCGAAATAGCTAGGTTAAAGGCAATGGGGGTTGATGGCATCATTACCGATTACCCCAATTTGATTGCAAACTAAAGCAAGGCACCATTGCGTACCTAATTGAAATGGCAGGTATCGGTAATTTTCCGGCTGGCACCGCTCCAACTAAACGCCAGATATAAGGTGCCAGTACAACTGTCGTACCAATTGGGGTTGGGCGTTTGCACATCAAAAGCTGGGGTAACCACTGCCGTGGATGGGCGAACCGTTACACTAGAGTCAATCGTAGAAAAAACAACATCCACATACAAATTGGTGCTGTCCAAGCCACCAGCCGCATTTCGGTAAGAGAACCGGTATTGCAACACATTGGGCGCCGTAGCCTGGTAATTCCTTTGTACATCTTGATAATAGAACGTGCCCAATACAGGATGTACAAACCTACCGTTGCTTTTATGAAGACCGGGGCTTGGCGTAATGCGCACACAATCGGGAACTTTGGTGTCTGTTTTTTTGCAAGCCGCCCAAAACGTTGCCAACAATAAAACTGCTATTGAAAATCTTTTCATGTATGTTTTTTTGTCCTTTAAAATAAAGCCAAATATTGGGTTAACCATATAGCCAGTGTTTGGCATTTTGATATAATAGTTTGTGCTGTAAACTTTTGTCCCAAGGCATTGCCTCTATCAATGCGCCCGGATGATGCTCGCCCAGCGGAAAGGGATAATCACTGCCCATACAAATTTTGTCGGCCCCCATTAAATCAACAATATAGTTCAGCGCTTGAACATCATGCACCAAGCTATCTATCCAAAAATTGCCGATATAATCACGGGGGTTGATGGCATTGTCAACCGCAACCAAGTCGGGCCTTACGTTGAAGCCATGTTCAATGCGCCCGATGGTAAAGGGAAAGGAACCGCCGCCATGCGCAAAAGCCACCCGCAGCTTGGGAAACCGTTGCAGCACACCGCCAAATATCATCGAACAAATGGCCCTGCTTGTTTCTGCAGGCATGCCCACCAGCCAGGGCAACCAGTATCGTTCCATTTGCCCCTCGCCCATCATTTCCCAAGGATGTACAAACAGGGCGCAACCCAGTTCTTCGGCCCGTTGATAAAAAGGGAAAAACCGTTTGTCGCTCAAATTGATACCGTTGATATTGCTACCTATTTCGAGACCGGGCAAATGCAGTTCGTTCACACAGCGTTCCATTTCGCCAATCGCCAGTTCAATGTCTTGCAAGGGCACGGTACCGATACCGACAAACCGCTCCGGCCGCTTGGCCACCGTATCGGCAATATGATCGTTAAAAAAGCGGGCCGTCTCCAATCCATCCTGCGGCTTGGCCCAGTAGTTGAACAGCACAGGAATGGTAGAAAGTACCTGCACCGTTACACCCGTTGCATCCATCTCCTGCTCCCTTTCTACCGCATCAAAACAATTGTTCTCCACCTGCCGAAACACTTTGTCGCCCTTCATCATGCAAGCCTTGCAGTTGCGCTGCTCCAAATGTATAAAATCGCCATAGCCGAACTTCTTCGCCCAGTTAGGAATTTTTTCTGGCATTATGTGCGTGTGGATATCTATTTTCATTTTAGTTGAAAGTTGAGAGTGGATAATTGATAATGGATAGTTGATAGTTACCGTTCCAGTCTTATTTTGGTAGTTTTAACAATGCTTGTAAGCAATCTCAGTAATTCTTCGGCATCAATGTTAATACTCATAAATTCCTCTATTGTAATATATGCCGTATCCTTTAAAAGCATTAGCCAATATACAGTTTCATTGGCTTCCTTTAGGGCGATATTGACCTTATTCAAAAAATCCGGTTTCGACTGGGCATGTGCTGCTTCTCTTAACAAAGCACCAATTGCAGTTCCACTCCGTAACAATTGCTTAGATAAAACATATTCCTTTCTCTCTCCAGTAAGCCACTTATACAACTTTACAATCCGTATAGCAAAGCCATAACTTTTTTCAGCCACAATACTAGTTTTCATATTTCATAATTTTCATTGTACGCAATACCCCCACTATCCATTATCCACTATCCATTATCCATTATCACCCCCTCCTCACCGGCAGCCCCATCACTTCCCCACACTTTTCACAAGAACGGTTTTGCTCCGAAGCATAAAAACCCTCCATCACCGGCGGCAATTGCGTCACAATATCCGTAACCACCATTTTGGCTTCGTACAATTGATGACCACAGTTTTCGCAAAACCACAAAAAACCATCCTCCTCCGTTTCCCGAATCTTTTCAATTACCAAACCCACGGTATGAGGGCCACGCTGCGGCGAGTGCGGCGTTTTGGGCGGCAGCAAAAACAAATCACCTTCGTTGATAGGAATGTCCCTAAACTCGCCATTGTCGATGATTTTGAGCACAATATTGCCCTCCACTTGGTAGTACAATTCTTCGCTTTCGTTGTAATGGTAGTCTTTGCGGGCATTGGGGCCGCCCACCACCATCACAATAAAATTAGCCGCATCCTTGTACACACATTGGTTGCCCACAGGGGGTTTCAACAGTTCACGGTTTTCGTCAATCCACTTTTTAAGGTTAAAAGGAGCTGTAATAGCCATGGCAATCAATTTTATTAAGGCAGAAAATTACAGCATTTTTTTAAGAATAAGTACCTTTAGGTATGCAACTTGATCTTCCTTATCATTTAGAAAATTATATCGGCGGCTATTTTATCGGCCCCTTGAGCGGTGCGTTTATCGACAATGTGAACCCCGCAACCGGCGAAGTGTACAACCAACTGCCCGCCAGCAACCACAAAGATGTGGATGCGGCTGTTGCGGCAGCGCAAAAAGCCTTTGCGGGTTGGAGCGTTACGCCCACTGCCGAGCGCTTCACCATCTTGAATAAGATGGCCGATTTGATTGATGAAAACCTGGAAGCTTTGGCACTGGCCGAAACCAACGACAGCGGCAAACCCTTGTGGCTGAGCAAGCTGGTAGACATTCCCCGTGCATCGGCCAACTTTCGGTTTTTTGCCACGGGCATCATGCACTAT
Organism: Chitinophaga pinensis; assembly: GCA_943373145.1. Lineage (GTDB taxonomy): Bacteria > Bacteroidota > Bacteroidia > Chitinophagales > Chitinophagaceae > Ferruginibacter > Ferruginibacter pinensis_H. The sequence goes on along the minus strand of CALSBI010000013.1, from coordinate 18,927 downwards.
GCCAGCGAAAGCCATGCCATGGAAGACAAGGCTATCAACTATACCCTGCGCCAACCCATTGGCGTGGTGGGCTGCATATCGCCCTGGAACCTGCCGCTCTACTTATTTACGTGGAAGATTGCCCCAGCACTGGCCGCAGGCAACTGCGTCATCGCCAAACCATCGGAAGTAACCCCCGTTACGGCCTTTTTGTTGGGCAAAATCTGTAAGGAAGCCGGGCTGCCCGATGGCGTGTTGAACATTGTACACGGCACCGGTCCCGAATGCGGGGAGGCCATTGTGCAACATCCCGGCATCAAAGCCATTTCCTTTACCGGCAGCACCCGGGCAGGCGAACGCATTGCAAGCATCGCAGCGCCCATGTTCAAAAAATTGTCGCTGGAACTCGGCGGTAAAAACCCCGCCATCATCTTTGCCGATTGCGATTGGGAAAAGATGATCCAAGAAACCGTGCGTTCTTCCTTTAGCAACCAAGGGCAGATTTGCCTTTGCACCAGCAACCTCTTGATCGAAAAAAGCATTTACGAAAAATTCAAAGCGGCTTTTATAGAGCAGGTGAAGCTGCTGGTCAACGGCGATCCGCTGGAAAGCAGTTCCAAACAGGGTGCCGTGGTGAGTGAAGTGCATTACAACAAAGTGCTGCAATGCATTCAACTCGCCAAACAAGAGGGCGGCACCATTTTGCTGGGCGGCGAGGCCGTACAAATAGAAGGCCGCTGCGCCAAGGGCTGGTTCATTGCACCTACCATCATCGAAGGGCTGGGCAGCGATAGCCAAACTTGTCAACAAGAAATATTTGGCCCCGTGGTAACGCTACGGCCTTTTGAAACGGTGGACGAGGCCCTGTCGATGGCCAATGCCACCAACTATGGATTGGCCGCTACCGTGTGGACGCAAAATATTACCCAGGCCCATACCGTGGCCAACCGATTGCAAAGCGGTATCGTATGGGTAAACTGTTGGTTGCTGCGTGATTTGCGTACCCCCTTTGGCGGCGTAAAAAACAGCGGCGTGGGCCGGGAAGGCGGCTGGGAAGCCCTGCGCTTTTTTACCGAACCCAAGAATGTGTGTATTCAATATTAGTTGATTGGTTGATGGGTTGCAGGGGTGATTAGCCTTGGTACGTTAGCTGTTGATTGTTGACAAAATAGGGTGTTTTAACGATGGGGTTTAGAGGGAGTTTGGGTAGATTTGTGATGAACAAAGCCATATTTGTAAGCGGATATTGACGCAATAGATTTTTGTGGCGACAATTTTAATAAGTGTTTGATAATCAATTATAAAACCTGCGTATTTTGTGCTAAATAATTTTAAATTTGCGGCAATACAAACGTTGGTGGCAATATTATTTGGCACCTACTAACAAAAAAAAATTGACCATGATTAAGATTTCTTCTTTTCTTCTTGCCCTTTTCTTCACGACACAGCTAAATGCCCAAAATCTTTATCCTAAAAAATTAGACAATTGTATTACAACCCGTTTTTGTTTGGATTGTGGTGACGTCAAAGCAAACATAGACAAAGCTAAATTTGAACAGTTAGTTATCGGTCTTAACTCCACAAACAATCTAAAGGGCATAAAAGGAAAAGTAAAGTTTCAAATTCTTGTTGACTCGACAGGAAAAGGCTGTGTTTTAAGTCACACTGACGTTTCAGACAATGTTATTTCAAGAAACATTGTTGCAGCGCTTAATAATTTTGACGGCTTTATTCCGGCAAAAACAAAAGAAACAAATGAAGAAAGGAGTTCTTTTGATATGTCTTTTGAAATTGAGGACGGGAATATGATAGGAAAAGTCGAGAGAGTTGATATGGATGCTTTTAAAAAATCTTTCGACAAACCTAATAGTCCGGAAATTTATAATAAAGAATATGTCTACAAAAATGAAAACTTAAAGAATTATAAAATCACTGTTTGGAATTCAAACAATTCAGACCTTCCAAACAATATGAATGACCATATTACTATAGACAAAAATGGAATAATTTGGTTGACTGTTGACGAAGGTTTAGTGAAATTTGACGGCAAAAAATTTAGAAATGCTGAGCAAGACATAACTGATAAGGGAAAATTCTTTTCTTATCACGCTATTGAAACTGACAATGAAAATATTAAATGGGTTTACGGCAAAAATAACATCTATAGCTACGACAATAAAAAATGGACTATGTATGACCCTAAGGAAATTGGTATTGACGGAGCATATAATATAATCAATAACTCATCTACCTCAGAAGTGTTCTTTTGTTCTGACGAGGGTTTAACAATATACAGTATGGGTAAGTGGGATAATATAAACAAAGAAAAAATAAAGGAACTACCATCAAATAGAGTTTATTTTGCAAAACGGGATTCAAAAAAAAGAATTTGGATTGGAACTTTTAATGGTTCTATAATGATAGATGAAAATGGGAAAGCTACTAATTTTAATGATACAGAAAATATATTAAAAGGCCAATGTATCAACTCAATGGACGAGGATGAGAACGGCAACCTGTATTTTAGCTTATATGAGTACGATAGCAAACCACCAGGAAAGGTAAATAGAAACGAAGGTATTGGGATAAGATATTCAGACGGTACTTGGAAGCAATTTACTACCGCAAATTCAGGTATGCCATTTAATCATACGAATTGTGTGCTTTACGACAAAAAAGAAAAAGTATTATGGATTTCCACAGACAGAGCAGGACTTGTAAGATACGACTTGAAGAATAGTTGGGAAAATTATCATTCAGACAATTCAGAAATTCCAACTTCATATATTTCCACCATGGCTTTTGACAGTAATGGAGTTTTATATCTAGCAACAAGACAAGGCTTGGTAAAAATTGAACGGAAGTAGAAATACTGAAGGCAACAACTGATTTTGGGCGAGTACGGTTGGACAAACTAATTTCAGGACGGGTCAGTTCTTAACTTCATCTAAACAAAAATATCAACAGCGGTACTAGGCAGACATTTGGTTAATTCCCCAACTGCACAAAGCCCTGCTATACGTGGGGTGTAATTTTTTGACGACATAATCAACATTAATTTGGAAATTTTTGATTATACTAATTTTGCTGAATCCTGCGTTGTAGAACTAAAAATTTTACAGGACAAATTTCAAAGTGAATATGATGTCGATTGGTATGATAACTGGTTTTATAACCAATCGACAGGACTTTTGACTTTTTCAACTGGCAACCAAGAATTAAATTTTAAATACTTTGATGTTGGTAGTTTTTCTGAAAAATCAAATACATGGAAATGGTCATGGGATAACGATACTACGCTTGAGAATATAAGAGAAAAGGCAAACATTGTTAAGGAATTTGGGCAAAGGTCAAATTTTTCAAAACTTACAACAGGTTATTTTGATTGTGACGAATTTGAAGCCTGGGAATTTGTAGCTATCGCAGCAAAACTTACAAACGGAATTGGGGTTTACAGACCTGTAAACGACAGACAGCTTAAAATGTTTTTTGTAGTAACTGAATTCATCGACAACGAAACAGCTAAAAAAATCAAAGACAAATATGTTGACTGCGAGGCTCACGAATATCGCAGAATAGCATTTGTTTGCAAGCATCTCAACCATAAAACTAAAGTTGGGTTTCATGAAGCTTTTGAAACGATTGAGGATATGGAATTGTCAGACGATGATGACTTTCAAGCATGGTGTGATGAATGTGAAGTTGTAAGACAAAGGGAGGATGAATGGAACGAAAAATCAATGAAATTTGCAAGCATAAAAGTAGTTTGTGAAAAATGTTATTTTGAAATGAAGGAACTCAATCTTGGACACAGGTAAACTACGATCAACAAGCAGTTTAGCAAAAGGATTCCCCGGTTCTCGAAAAAGAGTATTCGCCTAGGGCAAATACATTCCGTAATTGTTAAAGAGGCCGTCCGACCATCGCAAATGTGGTCCAACTACCACCTACATCATCAATCCTCCGCTTCTGAGCCATCCATATATTCCAGGATATCGCCCGGTTGGCATTGAAGCACCTTACAAATGGTCGCAAGTGTACTAAAACGTACCGCTTTTGCTTTGCCGGTTTTTAGGATGGAGAGGTTGGAAAGTGTTAATCCCACTTTTTCCGACAGCTCGTTGAGCGACATCTTCCGCTTGGCCATCATCACATCCAGATTTACAACGATTGGCATGGCTATACTGTTAAGTCGTTTTCTTTTTGCAAGGCAAGGCCCTTAGAGAATATTACCGCAATCACATATACCACCGCCGCCATCAGGATAAAAGCCTGGCCATCGGCCCAAAAATGGTCAAGGGCATCTACATCCAGCCCATGGTGCTCCAAGCCCTTGGCCGTTTGCCTGCCAATATAGCTGAAAAGCCCAATGGAAAAGGTATAGTAGCTGATTTGGGTAATGCGCGCCGATACAAAATCGTTAAAAGGCTTCGACAAATCCAGTTTGGTAACAAGGCCGATGACGATATAAAAAAGGTAGGCTTTTAATAAGGCGATGGCCAAAATAAAACTGTACATGCCAAAAAAGGCCCATTTGTTCACTTGGTACATGGCACTCAAATCCAGCTTTTCATACAAACGTGGCACGGTTTGCGGTTTGTACAAGCTGAAGAAAAAATTGACCAGTAAGGCCCCAGCCTCGATGCACAGGCCTACAAAAATGACCCAAGCTATAATGCGAAGGCCCTGAAATATCCAATTGTTCGTTTTCGACATATCTATTAAGATTCAAATTGAGAAGCAAAAATAATAAATATTTATTGATAAACAATAAATATTATTTCTTTATCGAATAAATATCTACTAGCCCATATCCTTAATTTTTAACATGATTATTTTTGCCATCACTCCCCCCTTTGCTAAATTGCAGCACAATACAACCGCATGTTGCACAACAAAATCGGCATCACCCTTTTATTCTTGTTCGCCACATTACTGGGCATGGCGCAAACAGACAGCTCTCGCCTGCGCATTTCGCTGCTTACCTGTACGCCGGGGGAGCCGCTCTATGCCACCTTTGGCCATACCGCCATCCGGGTTACCGACAGTGCGGAAAACTCCGACATTGTATATAATTATGGCACGTTCAATTTCGACGATCCCGGTTTTTACCTCAAGTTTGTTAGGGGTAAATTGAATTATTATCTGTCGGCCGAATACTTTCAAGACTTTGTGTATTTTTACCAACAAGAAAACAGGGCCATTACCGAACAGCTATTGTATCTGGAACCGGCAGCGAAAAAGCAGTTGCAGCAGGCTTTGAAAACCAATCTGGAACCGCAAAACAGGTTTTATCAATACGATTTCTTTTTCGACAATTGCACTACCCGTGCCCGTGACATGGTTGCACGGTATCAAGATAGTACCCAGCCCATTAAAGCCGTGATGCCCTTGGGTACCAGCTTTAGGGAAGCCATCCATTTGTATTTGGACAACAATCATGGCGACTGGAATAAGTTGGGCATTGATATATTACTGGGGTCGCCAACCGATGCGGTGATGACGGCCCCGCAGATGCAGTTTTTGCCCGACAACCTCATGTATTCCCTCGATAGCCTTGGCGGTAGCCCTGCATTGGTGGCCAGTAAAAAAGACTTATACCCCCTGCCAAACATGCATAACAAAGCCCCGCTGCTTACGCCATTGTTGGTGTTTTCTTTGCTGGCAGTCATCATTTTCGTATGCGGTTTTTTCAAAGGGGGCCGTATGCAAACCTTTTTAACGGGTTTTGATGGACTACTGCTCTTTTCAACAGGCCTACTGGGCATCATCCTCATTTTTATGTGGACGGCCACCGATCATGCCATGTGCCGCAACAATTATAATCTACTTTGGGCCTGGCCAACCCACTTTGTGATGGCCTTTTTTGTTTCGGGTAAAAAACACTGGGTAAAAATATATTTTGGAATCGTGGCACTGGCTTTGCTTATTCTATTGGCGGCTTGGTTTTTCTTGCCACAACAAATGAACAATGCCCTACTGCCATTGGTAGCATTGCTGGCATATAGAAGCGGCAGTAGGTATTTCCAAAAATTATAAATTAGATAACAAATGCTTAAAAACATTCCATTTCAAGATACACCCGTTTATTATGACGTAATCGGTACGGGCAGTCCGGTGTTGCTGCTGCATGGGTTTGGCGAAGACAGTACCATTTGGCAGCAGCTCATTGCCAATTTGCAATCGGATTATCAATTGGTGGTACCCGATATTCCCGGTAGCGGATTATCGCCAGCCCTGCCCGGCACACCCACCATCGACAGTTTTGCCGAAGCAATGGCAGCCATTCTTGGGGCGGAAGAAATCCCATCCTGTACCATTTTGGGGCATAGCATGGGCGGTTATATCGCTTTGGCCATGGCAGAAAAATATCCCCATTTGCCCAATGCACTCGGTTTGCTCCACTCCTCCGCTTTTGCCGATAACGAAGCCAAAAAAGAAGCCCGCCAAAAGTCTATTGCCTTTATCCAAGCCAATGGCGCCCAAGCATTTTTAAAAACCAGTACTCCGGGTTTGTTTACACCCGCTTTTGCCGCCGAGAATGCTGAAATTGTAGAGGAATTGCTTCAAAAAGGGGAAAAATTTACTGCCGAAGCACTGGTACAATACTACCAAGCCATGATATTACGGCCAGATCGGTCGGACGTTTTACGGCAGTTTGAAGCCCCTTTTATGCTATTGGCAGGCGAGCATGATATGGCGATCCCCTTTGAGCAAAGCTTGGAGCAGTCGCATTTTGCGCCAGAAACCCATTTGCATATTTTGCACAAAAGCGCCCATATGGGCATGTTGGAAGAAACGGATCTGTTCAACCTAGCCGTAAAGGATTTTTTGGCTGTGGTAGCCTCAAAAAATAAATAGAAAAAAACTTTTGGAACAAAAGGAGCCTAACCCTATCTTTGCAGTCCTAAAAAACGCCGTGTTGGTCAAGGGGTTAAGACGCCTCCCTTTCACGGAGGAATCACGGGTTCGAATCCCGTACATGGTACAAAAAGGGACTGTTCTTCATTTAGTTGAGACAGTCCTTTTTTATTTTCTACCAAATACCCATCTATCCTGCATATCAGGCTTATCACTTCATTTAATTTTATGGCTCGGAACGCACTCTTCTCAAAAACCAATTTTTCGGTCAGTATCGAACCTATCAGTTTTTGTTTTACCGGCAAAGCCGCACCGGCGTAGTATTCCTACAGGTTGTGCAGCAGTTTTTCGGTGTTGGACACATACTCTGCCAACCTTCATCCTCTAATTTTATTTCGGCCTGTTTGCCTTCAAGCCGCATTATTTCCTACTCACAACGTTGCCGTATTTCCTTTACTACGTAGCAGTTATATCACCGTCAACCATCAACTGCTATACCTTGCTTATACTAGTGTAATGTGTTTTAATTTCGCCCTATACACTTTTGTCCTGTCCAGTTTTTTGCAGTTGCTTTGTTTGGCATAATCCTTTACTTCAGCTTCAAACAAATTAACATTAATACTCTCCTCATTGGCCATTATAAACAGTTCTTTGGCTTCGCTTAAGGCGTATATCGCAGCCCTGAGAGCAATGATGATAATAATAATACGTGCCGCTGTTACCTTTTGCTGGACTGCTGCTGATATAGGAGCCGCATTTACGGCAAGTTAGAAAAACCCGTAATGGGAGTTCAGCAATTGAGATTTAATCTTTACTGATTCGAAAAATTAATACTCCAATAATTTTGTATTATCAGATTTTTTTTTAATTTTATATGAGATTGAGGGTTTCTTACACTTGAGATCGCTTAAAAAAGTGGCAAGGATTAACGCCTGTAATGCGAATAGTTAATAAATTGTCATTCATATGAACTCATTTCGCTTAATAAGGAGCGAAATATTTAGTTAGCTTTATTGTAAAAGATTGGTTATCAATTTAAAAGACCCCAAACTCATGTTAACTTTACTTTTTAACCAGCTAGATTTACATTCATGTCACCAAAAGATATTGTCTTTGAAGTCACCAAGGGGAGTTGTGTTTTAATAATTGGCCCTGATATTATTGATTACGGTAACAAGTCTTTCTTCGAATTATTATGTGCTGCAATTGAGCAAGATGAAAGTTACAGGGAATCACTTAAGCATGGGCCTCAATCTGTTATGCTGAATGAAGAATTATTCAAACTGAGAAGTAAAAAAGATGAAGTTGCTATACGTAGGTTTATGACTATGTTTTATGACAAACAGACTCAATTTAATGATCCTTTTCGCATAATTTCGCAAATCCCATTTCATTTAATCATTTCTTTTTTTGCAGACACTCGGTTAAAAAAAATATTTGAAGAACAAAATTTTCCTTTTCAGTACAGTCATCAACCTAAAGATGAAAACCCTGATAAAGTAGATACACCAACTAAGGATATGCCAGTGTTATATAATATACTAGGCGACTTAAGCAAGGACGACAATATACTCACATTTGATGATTTGTTCAACTACTTGTCAGGAATACTAGGCAATCACCAGTTACCAGCGGCGATACAAGAAGCGCTTAAGAAAGCAAAACTATTTATTTTCTTAGGTATTCATTTTGAGAAATGGCATGTGCAGTTGCTTTTAAAAATCATTACTGATCAAAATATTTCGGCAAAATACACAGTACTTAAAAATGCTGAACACGATGATTTGTGCACGTTTGTAGCGAGCAGATTGGATATTGACTTTATTGAATGTTCTCCCATTGAATTTCTTCAAGATATATATCAGCAGTGTATGCATCAAAATATACTCAAGAACAGAGTTACCAAGCACAAAAAGAAAGTATTTATTTCCTACAGTCATGATGACAGGGTTATCGCAGAAAAGATAGAAAATCATCTAACCAATGCCTCTATCCATGTGATAAGGGATGAAAGATCCATGTGGGGGGGGCAAAAAATTAATGAGTTCATTTCTATTATTAATGATGTAGATTGCGTAATTCTACTTTCTTCAGAAAACAGCCTTCTTTCGAAGTGGGTTATCAAAGAAGTTAGTATAACTCTTAAACAAGCCAGCACTTATTTTCTGCCTTGCTATATTGACAAATCTTTTCAAGATAAGGATTTTATTACTAAGGCAGCAGAAATGGCAGATCACAAATTTAAAGATATTGCTTCAAAGATTTCCGATAGGGGCAACAATTCTATTGAGGACCTTATTGAGGACAGGAAAGAGTGGATTGAATACAACCAAAATATACATGCAGTTTTAAGCGATTTAAAATCAAGAAAGTGTGTGTCGTTAATGAAAGATGATCTTGAAAAAAATATAGAAATAATAATTTCCGACATTTTAGATTGATAAAATTGAGCACTACATACATCAAATATCGCTATCCCGGAATAAAGCCTTTCACTGCTAGTGAAGAGAGTATATTCTTTGGCAGATCCAGAGATGTTGAAAGTTTTTATAGCTTGATTTTCATTAAGAAAATGGTTGTTTTATATGGGAAGAGCGGGTATGGGAAAAGCTCACTTATTAATGCAGGCATCATCCCCCGACTTGAAGCAGAAGGAGATTGGCAGTATTTTACCATCAGGTTCAATAATTTTTCAGAAAAAGAAGTAGCAGAAAATATTTCACCAACAGAAACCCTACGCCAAAAACTATCATACTCTTTAAAAGGATCTGCATCAATATTAGATAAACTTTTACCATTTGAAAACTCCTTTTGGTATTGGATAAAAACGCAGCAACACGTTACAGGGAAAAACAAGTTTATCCTTTTTTTTGACCAGTTTGAAGAGCTTTTCACATACCAGCGGCAAATGGTGGACGAATTTTCTGACCAGCTTTCCAAAATGCTCTATAGCACTATTCCTGTACAATTCAGGAATCAATTATCATTAGCCGATGAAGAGGGGAGAATAACAGATGAACTATATAAACTATTGTACGATAAGCCTGAAATTAAAGTTGTATTCTCTGTACGTTCCGACAGGCTTTCACTGTTAAATGGGTTAACGGAAAAGCATCCTGCCATACTTCAGGATTTATATGAATTAAAGTCTCTCACTACAGACCAGGCGAGGGATGCTATTGCATCACCATCAGCCCTACCGCAACATCATGGCTTCATCTCACCTCCTTTTGATTACACTGACGGTGCAATACAAAAAATCTTATCGGTTGTAATCAATAAAAATGGAAATAATAATGCTATTGAATCAGCAAGCCTTCAAATTATCTGCAGGCATATAGAAGAGGTATTAGTGGCAAAAGAGCAACAGGCATTAATAACTGAGGAGTTGCTTGGGGAAGTTGAGGACATTTTTCAAAAATATTATCAAAATGTACTAGACAGGCTTGCCCCTGCTGAACGCAAGCAAGCTGAAGAATTAATAGGCGATCATTTGATTGAAAATGGGAAGCGGAATCTTCTATTGGATACTTATATACAAAATAAGTTTGGGTTACATAAAAACTTATTACAAAAACTAGAAGACAGCTCTCTGCTCCGCAAGGAGAGAGATGCAGCCGGCAGGCTATTATATGAAATTAGCCATGATTCTCTGATAATACCAATAGAAAAAATTGCCAAAGACCGCCGGAGACTAAGAGGTGAAGAAGAAAAAAAAATATTAGAAGATCGAATAATAAATGAACAGAAAAAAGCAGAAGAACTGGCGCTGGCAAAGGACAAGGCCATAAGAAGATTGAAATATTCACGAATATCTTTAGGAGTAGCCCTCGTTATGCTAGCCGCTGCTTTTTATTTTATGTTTGTGGCTATAGAGAATGCAGAAACAGCAAAATCTGAAGCTGAAAAATATAAGGAGGAAAAGCAAAAAGCTGAGAAGGCTACATCAGAAGTTCTCATTGCCCAAAGGATTACAAAATCTGAGCAGGAAAAACTAAAACAAGCAAATGACTCGCTTACAAAAGTACAAAAAAAGGTGGCCGAACAGGATAGTGTATTAAGTCTCAATAGAATAAGCGACTATATAAAGAAATTTAAAAAGGCCGAGGAGCTAATTGAAATTGCAAAAAATTCTACCAAATCTCCAGATAAAGACGAGCAAAAAATGGTGTCAAATTGTTTATCTGATGCGTCCATATTACTGCAGACAGGAAATGATGCCCTCCCTATAGATTTGCTTAGAAGGCAAAAAAAATTAAAAATTGAACTTAATAAGCTAAAAAGTAATAAAGTATTATGAAAAACAAATTTCTTCTTTTTTTTGTGATAGCTCCTTTTTGTCTAAGAGCCCAACCACTAAAATCTTGTGAGGTATCACTAGATAATGCCAATAAAAAATATAAAGCAGCGGGCGATTCAATTATCTTATTGGAAAAGGCAAGTAAGTCTTTTGAAACTTGCATGAAGATCTGCAAAGGTCTTTCTGATGAAAACAGTGAATTGGCATTTAGAATAATAAAAGAAATTAACAGTAAAGTTTCTGAACTTAAAGACAAGAAAAGATTAGAACAGGAAAATGCAACTAATAAAACTAAAACCTATGAATCTAACCAATCATTTTATACGGGTCCTAAAGCAACATTCACCGACGGCACTGGCAATAGTGAAGTCATAAATAATATACAGCAACAAACAACCGAAAGTAAAATAATAAGAGAAGGATATTACATAAAAGCCCTAAAAGCTATTGAGAACGCTGAAGAGCATTTTCTTTTAAATAATAATTCCTTAAGTAGAAACTCAGAAGATTATGAAAACCAAATAAATGCCCTGTATATAAAGTTAGAGCATGATACTTATTATAATGTAGTAGCAAAACATTTGTTTGATTCAACAAAGAAAGAACTGGAAAAAGTGAAGCCTGAGAGCGATGCATACCATTTACTCGTGTATACTTATCTGCAATCGGCACTATACTATGGCTGGAATTTAATGGACAAAGGATTTAAAGAAGAAACCAAGCAGGTATTCTTTGAGACAGAGAACTATATAAAATCCATAACTAGTACCTCGGCCCTAATTTATGCAGGCTTAGCAAGTTTCCACAGTGCCTTTGCCGCTTATTATGAAAAGACAGAAAATCTGAAAATAAGTTATGAATATCGGAAAAAGTCGGTGGAATATGCTGCTAACGCAGTATTACTTAATAAAAGTAGCCCATATTATCAGCGAAGATTAAGCTTAGTAATACGCAATATTTCAAGTAATATCAATGATACATTAATCCTTTCGAGAGAGGATAAACAGTTACTTCGCCAATTGAGTTGTGCTTATTGCTTAAACCAGCTAAAATATTTTACACAATCAAGTCTTATACTAGATGCAGCCACTACCTGTGTTATCAATGCCATTGATGTAGATATTACAAAGAAAGACTTTGACAACGCATTACTAAAAGTGAAAAATCAAATAGCGCTTATAAACCAACGTGCTTCATACAATCCGGTTGCTAAAGAAATTTACTTACAAAAAGCGAGACTTTTTGTTAAACTCAGCAGCATATTTACAAATAATCTTAGAGACACTTTATCTTCCAGACAGTATGTTGATTCAATTGTTAAGTGCATTGGTCTTATTGTCAAAGACACTCAATTACCAATCACTGATTTTTGGCGATTAGAAGATGTATTCGATAAATTATGCAATATTATTATAGATAACAATGAACCGCCAAGTTATAAGATTACTATTTATAAAAACATTATTGAGTTGCTAACAGGGCTGCCTACCATGTATTATTCAGTAAAAAGAGGAGTTAATTATATCGTCATTCAGTCCAATACAAATATAGCTGATCTTTTATATGGTTATCGGCTAGCAGAAGACACACTTAAAGCTATAGACCACTATAAGCTAGCAATTGAAAAGTTTGAAACTGCTGATTTACTGCCAAGCTACAGTGATTACAGTGAAGATTTTTCAAGTTTTTGTCGCGCTTATTCAAATGTAGTAAAATACAACATACTCAAAAAGAATTTTAAGCAAGCAGCCGAAGTATACCAGAAAATGATTGCTAAGTTTTATCCATTGTATAAGCAGTATCCATTTGATTTTTACCTAATTTCAAATATTAAATCAGCCGCAATAGATTATGGTGCTCATTTATACAGTCAAGGAAAATACGAAACGGCTATACCTGTGTTGAGCTTTGCTTCGTATGAAGGCGATAGTGTCAGTACTGCATTATTGGCAACCATATATAAGACTAAGCTGTACAGAAACATGGATAGCTTAAAAATTATAGAATTCCGTTTAAAATACCAGCGCAAAAGTATAAAAAAGTTTACGATACCCACTTGGTTTGGTAACACGAAATATCCATTTGATGTTTACGTACTAGACAGGGACACGCTCTATCCATACCGAGGTATAGAAGATCAAGCGGAATGGGTAGCTAAAGCCAGGGGTGGGGAAATTCCAAAAGAAGTGAGGGAGGCATTTTTAAAATTGCAAAAGTTAGCTTGGAAAAATAATGTATCGTTTAATGCGTTGTGTGCTTATGCATTGGAAGCTGCGGACGAAGAAAAGGAAAAACAAAGAGAGGAATATCTTTCAGCTAAATATAGAGACAATCAACTGCTAATTAACAACGGGGGCCCATTTCGCATTACTAAACAGGATTATGATAAATTATTTGAGCTTTATGAATATGCTATTAAAAAAGATTCATTAACCAAAGGATTTATTAAAAAAAATGTAATTGTATTTTATTTAGACTATGCAGATTCATTGGCAAGTATAAAAGACTATATGAAAGCAAGAGCTATTTACCAACGGGTACAAGCGCTTGACTCTATTAATAGCGATGCGAAAAAAGGATTGTTAAAGGTTGATTTTTATCAAAACACATTGCCTATCGAAAAGTGGCTTTCCAGCAATGATATTGGTTCAATGCTCTACTTGCAGGAACTTTATTTAAAAGACGGCAAGACAAAAGACGCAGAATCGATTACCAAGCAGGTTCTTTCACTAAAAGATAACCCAGAAATACGGGAGAGCATCTGGTTAAATTTCCTTATATATGGTTCAACTAATAGAGTAAACGAACTTTTTTTAACTGATAGCAATAACCTAAAAAATTATCGAGATTATTTTATTAAAAAAATCAATGATGGGCTTGCTGCGTATCCCTTGTATAGGGTTTATTACACCTCCCTTATTGCTATGGATTTGGACTATGCTAAAACAGCTACCGATTTGAGTAAATTAGAGTTAAAATGGTTGAACGAAGACATATCGAGCCATTATAATAGCTTAGCTTGGTACTGCATTCTAACAAAAAAATATACCAACGTATTAGAATATTTGGAAAAAAGCAAGCAATATGATCCTCAAAACTTATACCCGGACACGAATATACCACACTATTATTTGTTTACAGGTGATTATCCTAAAGCCAAAGAGTACTACCTAAGTTATAAAGATAAAAAATTTGGAGGCAGGGAAAACTTGCCCACATACGGCACAGCTTTTCTAGAAGATTTTGATACATTTGAAAAAGATGGCTTGTTTGATAATTCACTTTTGGCAAAAGTTAATGAGCTTAGAAAACTAATAAGAAAAAAATAAAAAATGTAAAATCTGTAGGTTGTATTTTATATACCAGGGGATTCTTTTTGCCCAACTATAATGCCCCAGTCCTTTGTTTCTGCATCCATGTTTTTCATTATTTGATAAGCGAAGCTATTCAATTCTTCGAAATTCTTGCTGGAATTATCGTCCAAAGTACTTATAGCTTCTTTCATACTATTGAAAAATGACCGCATTTTATCAGAATCTAAGGATATTTTGTGATATTCTTTAAAGTATATATATCCTTCAATGGCGGCGTAAATTGGTGGCATACACAAACTCAGCATAAAACCAATCCCATGAAAAATATGGGTTAAATGCTCATTTACAATTAATAAAGAGCCAAAGTGAAATGAAACTCCAAAGAAAAACAATATCAAGAGAGGAAATTGTATTCTTTCAAGAAGGTGAAAAGTTATGCCTTTTATTTCGGGCCTATTCTTAGTATGATACTCAATTTGTTCGTCAACCAAGTGCAAAAGGCTTTTTTTGCTTTTTTCAAAATTATTTTGCACACATGTGCATACCTGATACTTTTTTTCTATTTTCTTCACCTCATCAGGCAAGCCTATAAAATCTTCCAATTGTCCGATATTTATATCGCTATCATCAAACTTCTCTAATACTCTCAATCGCTCTGCTGAGCGTCTGATTGCAATCCGATTTCTATTTAGGTTGCCCCATTTTAAAAAGAAAATTATACCTATAGCAATTACAACAGCTATAAACTCACATGAAGCCAATACAACTTTGTGATTATTTAGTTCAAAGCTTATGAATATGGCAAGGATTACTGCAGCAACTAAACTCGAACTAATTGATAGCTTCCAAAGCCATTCGTAAATATTTTTATATTGAATTGCCCTTTTGTCATACTTAATGAAAAGTCTGGAAATATCACTCCGATATGCCTTTATGTGTATGATTTTTTTTCTTATCTTATGAGCATAATGTACAATGTCGCCAGTACCTCCCTTGCCATTGCTTTTCTCTCCATCCCATACAGCAATCAAAAAATCACATCTATCTACAACAAACTTGCCCGCTTGTAGATACGCTTCATTTATTTCATTAGCTGCTTCAGGTTTTTTATTTAAAATGGTTACAGGAGCGATATCATTACTCAATAATTCATAAAATAGTTTGATTTCATTCGTATCAAAATCTTTTGAGTATTCCAATGCAGGCATAGGTAAAACAACTTTTAATTTGCCGTTCATTTCTAAAGCTTCTTCCGCAAAAATCGAATCGCTTCCTGATGCAAGGCAAGAGTATGCTTCAAAACATGTCTCTTCATTTGCTTTTAGAATATCTTTTATTGCATTACTTATTCTCCTTCTTACGTCTTCAGAATCTTCAAGCCTTCTATGCCCTGTGATGCTAATTTTGAGAGTCATTACTTTACTTTCTATTTTATTTAATATCCAAATTTTTCATCCCTATTTGTGAATTCAAATTTTTGAAATTCTTTATACGAAAAATTTTGCCCTATCACGTGTAATATAACCTTAAGATATATCTTAAAAAAACTTCTATAAACAATGTCCCATATCTGGCATGTTAACGAAGGTATAATTTTCTCCTTTAATGTTAGAACTAATGTCTTTGGAAATTTAATAAACTAGTCACTAGCGTTGCGGTATAAGTCGAAGATAGTCAATTGATTGTACTTTTGTTCCTTGAAATATTGTAATGGGTGCATTTCAAATTTTCGCTATTAAAAAAGAGTGGTTATCTTAGCAAAACCCCATTTTTATGACAAAAGCAGAATTCCTGACAGCCGCCGTCCGGTACGAAGAACTTGCAGCACTCAACAATCTGGAAATTTTTACGATTACGAGGTAGGGTTTGCCAATATTTAGCGTTCCTTTGGCCGGGACGTGTTAGAGAAAAACATTGGAACGAGGTCAAATGACAAGCTTTAAAAAAACCTCACGACATTCGGCCATGTTACTATTGACAACTCCCACACCTTCAGTAAAGGCAACAATGGTTTTCAAATAAGCTCCGGGCTACAGGAATTAATGGTATATACCAGGCAAATGGACAGTTACGAACATTGCAATGAGGTGTTAAAAAAAATCATGGATGTGGAAGTAAGCAGCACACAGGTTTTCCGGGTGGCCAATCTGTACGGAGCCTATGTAGGCAGCGGCCCAGGGGGAAGATTGCTGGAACCGGTAAGCAAAGACAAAGTGCTGTACGCACTGCAACGGGATTTGGAGCGATTGCAGCCCGTAGCATCCAACAAAGGCCATAACGACCACAGGCAACATCACATTATACCCCAATCACACCAATCAAAAAATCACCCTGAATCATAGTAAAAGAAACGTCCCCCGAAGAATCGGGGGACTACCTCTACTTAAACAAACACAAGTTTCAGGGGCACGTATCAAATATTTTATGGTGATACTAATCAAATATTAATATCATATCGAAGTCATCAGCATATATTCATCTGGAATTGTGCGTATCAGGAAGCAATGACTGGTTTGTGGCGTGAAGGTATTGGCTTATTAACAATTAGAACCTATAAATAAAACCAGAAAATTTAAGTTTTTTGACTAGTACACCACTGGTCATTTGACTAGTTTTTTTTGTTTGCTTTTTGTTTACTTTTACACCGTGGTGATACGCTGCGGATGTCTTGAAGGGCTTTTGCGATATGAATTGCCATATACCCAATTGTTAAAGACCCAAAAGATATGTAATAACTCATGAAAGACCATCCTTGTTCTATTGGTTTGGTTGATGACCACACTTTGTTGAGAAGCGCCTTGGCAGGTCTTATTAACTCCTTTACTGATTATATAGTAACGCTGGAAGCATCTGACGGTGTCGAATTATTGGGAATGCTCACCAAAAAGAATCAACCCGAAATCATCGTCATGGACATCAACATGCCGCACATGGATGGATTTGAAACCTGTGCCATACTTTCCAAAAAATTCCCCACGATTAAAATATTGGCCCTATCCATGCACTCAGAAGAAACGATTATCATTAAAATGATCAAGGCCGGTGCCAAAGGGTATCTACTTAAAACTGCCTCCGCAGATGAAATCCGGGACGCTTTTAATGCATTGATTAACAATCAGTTCTATTTACCTGAAGCCATTAGCGAAAGGATTGCCCTGGGGTTGCAGAGCGGTGGTGATGTGATAGAATTGAACGAGCGGGAAACCGAGTTTTTGAAACTGATTTGCCTTGAACTGTCGCACAAAGAAATCGGCAACCGAATGCATATCAGCAAAAGAACGGTGGATTATTACCGCGATGCCCTATTTAAAAAGTTGAATACCAATACCAGGGTAGGCTTGGTGAAATACGCCATCAAGCACGACCTGATTTAGCCATACTTGCTAGCAAAGCGCACCAACCCTTGTCACAGGTTGATTTCGCCCTTCATATAGAATACACATTGTCCGGCAATCGACACCCGATCGCTGTTGAGCTGTTTGCACCAAAGATCCCCGCCCCGCTGCGATAGCTGACGGGCAAACAGGTTGGGCCGTTGTAACCGATTGCTCCAAAAAGGGATCAACTGCGAGTGTGCCGAGCCCGTAACGGGATCTTCGTCCAACCCGCTGCCCGGTGCAAAAAAGCGGGAAACAAAATCACAACTATCGCCCGGCGCAGTTATTATGATGTATTTGAAGTGTTCTTTCATTAATGTAAAATCAGGTACGCAATCCCTTACCGCCGCCTCATCCCGCAGCAGCACCATCAAATCCCGGTGTTGGTGCACTTCCAACGGTACTGCACCACCAAGCGCCTCTTGCAAATAAGCCGGCACCAAATCCAGTTTTTCCGGTGCCCAACTAGGGAAATCCATATGGTATTTATCCCCCTCCTTGTGTATCGTAAGTAGGCCACTTTGCGAGTGGAAGACAATATTATTATCGGGATGTTGTAATATTTCAAACAGCACATAGGCCGTCGCCAGGGTAGCATGGCCGCAAAGGTTAATTTCGTCAACCGGTGTAAACCAACGGATATCGTAGTGTACCCCTGGCTCCTGCGCAGGAACGATAAATACGGTTTCGCTGAGGTTGTTTTCCATGGCAATCTGTTGCATCAAAGCATCGCTGGGCCATGCTTGCAAAGGTATTACCGCAGCAGGGTTGCCGCCAAATAAGCGGTTGGTAAAAGCATCTATTTGATAAACCGTCATCATATTTTTTTACCACTAATGTTTGAACACGAATTAAAGCCAATTGCACTAATTACACGGATTATAACCCGCCACTTTCATAGGAAGGCCTCGCTCGCTGCATGCGGCTCTCGACTATCAATTATCCACTATCACTAGCGTTTTGATGTTATTATAATAAGTTCTTTGAAAATATTGTCAGTATTGGGTTTGCTGGGATTTTGTATTGGAAACGATTTGAATTTTTGAAAACTTTGGATTTTTTAACCCATTGATTTTCAATCATTATGAACGGGGGC
>CALSBI010000012.1:0-199971 GCA_943373145.1 Chitinophaga pinensis | reverse complement strand
CTCGCAAATCATCAGCTACGAATTGCCGATGGGCATTGCTTTGATTGCTTTGTTGATGGTAACGGGTACGCTAAGCCTCAAGGACATGGTACTACAGCAGCAAGCAGGTATGTGGAATGTATTGTACCAGCCACTCGGCTTCCTCATCTTCATCATTTGCTCTTTTGCCGAGTGTAACCGAACTCCTTTCGATTTACCAGAAGCTGAAAATGAACTGATTGGTGGTTACCACACCGAATACTCTAGTATGAAGTTGGGTTTCTTCCTTTTTTCTGAATACATCAATATGTTCATCAGCAGTGCCATCATGGCTACCTTGTTTTTTGGTGGTTACGATATGCCTTTTGTAAACGAAGCCAATTTTTCGCCCAACATCGCAGCCTTGATCGGCATTGCAGCACTGCTGGGCAAAGTGGTGTTCTTCCTGTTTGTGTTTATGTGGGTAAGGTGGACGATTCCCCGGTTCCGCTACGACCAATTGATGAACCTCGGCTGGAAGATATTGATTCCACTGGCCTTGATTAATATGCTGGGTACGGGTGCCTTTATCCTTTTTAAACAAAACGGCTGGTCTTTTTAAAACTTAAAAATATATTTGCGCTGAAAATTGGCGCACAATTCATAAGCAATGCAAGCAACATTAACCAATAGGGCCAAACAGGTAGAACGCAAACCAATGAGTTTGCTGGAGCGGATGTACCTGCCGGCTATCTTCAAAGGAATGTTTATCACTTTTAAGCATATCTTTAAAAAGAAGGCCACTATCAATTATCCCGAAAAGAAAAGGCCGTTCAGCCCGGTATTCCGTGGCCTGCACGTTCTTAATAGGGATGAAGAGGGTAGGGAAAACTGTACCGCTTGTGGTCTTTGTGCCGTAGCATGTCCGGCAGAAGCCATTACCATGGAAGCGGCAGAGCGCAAAAAAGGAGAGGAGAATTTGTACCGCGAAGAAAAGTATGCGGCCAAATACGAAATCAACATGCTGCGTTGTATTTTCTGCGGACTTTGCGAAGAAGCTTGCCCCAAAGATGCTATTTATCTCAGTGAAACCTTTGCCCCCGCCAATTTTGAGCGCAAGGGCTTTATATATGGCAAGGACGATTTGTTGATTCCCCATCCCATAGAAGAGCCGGAAGCTTATCAAAAAGCACTGGGCTCAAGGGTGGTTAATCAATCGGCAACCAACAATTAATAGTACAACGGACCAAGCATCATGAGTATAACAACTATATTATTTATTTTCCTTAGCGTACTGGCATTGTTTGCGGGGTGCGCCGTAGTGGCCAGCAAAAACCCGGTACACAGTGTACTATGGCTTATTGTGGTATTCTTTGCTATTTCAGGGCACTATATTTTGCTCAATGCCCAGTTTTTGGCCATTGTAAACCTCATTGTATATGCGGGTGCCATCATGGTACTGTTTTTATTTGTGGTGATGCTGATGAACCTCAATGCGGATAGTGAGCCGCCCAAGCGCAACAATATGTTTGTGGCATCGCTCATAGCGGGCTTGAGCCTCATGTTGGTGATTGTGGCCGCCCTGCGTAAATCTGATCTGGTGATGGATAACAAACTGCTCTCAAGCGCTGGAGAGGAAGGACTGATACAGGTGTTGGGCAGAACCTTATTTAAAGACTATGTGGTACCGTTCGAAATAAGCAGTGTGCTGTTTTTGAGCGCTATGATTGGAGCGGTTGTAATTGCCAAAAAAGAACAGTAAAAGTATTTTAATAACCTAACAACAATCAATTACATGAAAAGAATTATCGCAACACTTGTTATACTGGTTGCCATTACAAGTCAAAGCCAAGCACAGATTGACCTAAAAAAAATCTTCAATCTGAGTGACATTGTGGGCAAGGTAATGAATGTGGAAAAAGGGTATGCCCCCAAGTTTTCCCTTGGCAATCAACCCATCACCAAAATTTTTAAAGTGGGCGAAATTCTGGGTCTTCGTAAAAATGATCAAGTAGACAAATATTTCAAAGTATTTAGAACAGGGCGTACCATTTACAAAGTGGCTACTTATGTAGGGTCGGCCATATCCTTGTACGGTGCCGTAAAAGCGATTGATAAAGCAGCCGTAAAAAAGGATTACCAAACGGCCATTGCCGGTGGCGTAGGTACCTTGGTGAGCGGCTTGGTGAGCAAGTTCTTAACCAAATCGGCCTCCTACAAAGCGGTTGATATTTTTAACGGAACGGTAAAAAGAAAACTGTCCGATATACTGGGTGTGGCCCCGGCCAGCAACACCATGGGTATTGGCGTATATGTAAAATTATAGTACATGGAAATTAAATGGTATATCGGGTTGGCAGTAGCGCTCTTTTGCATCGGCATTACGGGCGTGTTGGTAAGGCGCAATGCGATTATTGTGTTTATGTGTATCGAACTGATGCTAAATGCCGTAAACCTGCTATTGGTAGCCTTTAGCAAAATGCATGCATTGAATGCCGCCGCCATAGGGCAGCCTTCTACCGCTAGCGACGCACAGGTTTTTGTGTTTTTCATTATGGTGGTGGCAGCCGCTGAAGTAAGTGTAGGATTGGCCATTATCGTTATGTTGTACCGAAGTACGCATTCGGTTGATGTAAACTTCCTCAACCGCTTAAAGCACTAAGCGGAAAGGCTAGGTAAGGATGATATTATTTAACTAACAATACTCCAGCCCGTAAGGGCGGGAATAAAAGCGCCGCCGGTTGGCGGATTGGGCTTATGAACAAAATTTTTGAATTGATTTGGCTAATTCCCTTTTTGCCGTTGGTCGGTTTTCTGATCAATGGCCTGGGCAGAAAGCAGTTATCCAAAACGGCAGCAAGCATCATTGGCAGTGGCGTAATATTGGCGTCATTCATTTTGAGCGTAATGGTTTTTATGGAAGTGAAAGGCGGAGCTTCCGCTACTGTAAAACTGTTCGATTTTATCAATATTGCTTCGCTGCACATCAGTTTCTCCTTTCAGGCCGATGCGCTCAGTTCATTGTTTCTGTTGATTATTACCGGTGTGGGTTTTTTGATACACTTGTACTCCACCGCCTATATGCATGAGGAAGATTCCAAGGATTTTGCCCGCTACTTTGCATGGCTCAACCTCTTTGTGTTCTCCATGCTACTGTTGGTAATGGGTAGCAATTTCATCATCATGTTCATCGGTTGGGAAGGTGTGGGCCTTTGCTCTTACCTATTGATTGGTTATTGGTTCAAAAACAACGATTATAACAACGCCGCCAAGAAAGCTTTTGTAATGAACCGCATTGGCGACTTGGGCTTTTTGCTTGCCATTTTTTGGTTGATAGCCAAAGTGGGCAGTGCCGAATACAGCGAAGTGTTTACCGCCGCCGCCTTGGCCAAATTATCTGCGGTGGATGTTACGGGCATTACTTTATTGTTGTTTGTAGGAGCTACCGGTAAGAGTGCCCAGATACCTTTGTTTACTTGGTTGCCCGATGCCATGGCGGGCCCAACGCCGGTTTCAGCGTTGATCCATGCTGCAACGATGGTTACCGCTGGTATTTACATGATAGCCCGTAGCAACATGCTGTTTTCGCTGGATACGGCCGAAACTACCCGCCACATCATTGCAGGCATCGGTATTGCCACGGCTTTGTTGGCCGCCACCATTGCTGTAAAACAGAATGATATTAAAAAAGTATTGGCCTATAGTACCGTTAGCCAGTTGGGCTTTATGTTCTTGGCATTGGGTGTAGGTGCCTACAGCGCAGCCGTTTTCCATGTAATGACGCATGCCTTCTTCAAAGCCTTGTTGTTCTTGGGTTCGGGTAGTGTGATACATGCCATGGGCGGCGAACAAGACATAACCAAAATGGGTGGCTTGGGCAAAAAACTAAAAATCACATACATCACTTTCTTTATTGGCTGTTTGGCCATCGCAGGCTGCCCCTTGTTCTCAGGCTTCTTTAGTAAGGATGCCATTTTGTTGCACACATACGAGCATGGGGGCGTGGTATTGTACGCTTTGGCGGTTTTTGCTGCCATGCTTACCGCTTACTACATGTTCCGTTTGTTGTTCCTCACTTTTACGGGCAGCTTCCGCGGCACACATGAGCAAGAACATCACTTGCACGAAAGCCCTGCAGCCATGACGGTGCCTTTGGTGGTACTCGCCGTGCTGTCTATCATCGGAGGTTTTGTAGGCATACCCGAAATATTCATGAAAGGGGGCGATAAATTACATGAGTTTTTAGCGCCTGTTTTGGTATCGGAAAAAGCCAGTGAGCATCCCGTAAGCCATAGCATGGAAATTACACTGATGGCCATTACCACCATTGGTGCCTTGATTGCTGCCATCCTTGCATTTGTCCTTAACAAAAAGGTAAGCGATGCCCCAGCAACCGGATTGGGCAAAGTGTTGCAGCACAAATGGTATGTGGATGAATTATATGCTGCGGTAATTACCAAGCCGCTGCAAAAACTGTCCGGCTTTTTTTATAATGTAATTGAAAAAAGCGGTATCGACGGATTTGTGAATGGCATCGGACGTGGTGTAAATTATGGTGGCAGGCAATTACGGCTATTGCAAAATGGCAATACCGGTACTTATATCCT
Organism: Chitinophaga pinensis; assembly: GCA_943373145.1. GTDB lineage: Bacteria > Bacteroidota > Bacteroidia > Chitinophagales > Chitinophagaceae > Ferruginibacter > Ferruginibacter pinensis_H. Next base: position 195,406 of record CALSBI010000012.1, on the reverse strand, counting down.
AATGATGGTGTTGGGTATCATTGCCTTGCTGGTGGTACAACTGTTTTTGTAAATGAGCATGATTAGAAAGTAATAAAATAACCAGTACAACTGTTTGTATGAATTGTGATAATATATATATAACCTTTCCAGAACTGCTGATATGGTTCCCTTTGGTGGCGGGGTTGATTGCCTTTATGCTGCGCAAACCGGCTATGGTTAAGGCCTGGGCCCTACTTGCTTCCATCATCACTTTGTGCATTTCATTGGCCAGCTTGCTGTACATTACCGATGGCGAAAAGAATTTTTGCCTCAACAATGTTAGCTATGTTTGGTTGCAGTACATCGGCAGCAGCTTTGCGGTGGGCCTCGACGGAACCGGGTTGGTATTAACGTTGTTAACGGCCATTGCATTCCCCCTCATTTTTGCGGCTACGTATAAAAACAATTATAAAAACGGTCATGTTTTTTATGGCTTGATGCTGTTGGCACAGGCAGGCTTGATGGGTGTTTTCACTGCTATTGACGCCTTGGTATTCTACTTCTTTTGGGAACTGGCCTTGGTACCTGTTTACTTTTTGTGCAGCCGCTGGGGCGGAGAGAAGCGGATACAGGCCACCTTCAAATTTTTTGTATACACATTTGCCGGTTCGTTGTTAATGTTGGTAGGTATTTTGTACGTGTACCAGCATACGGGCGGCACCAGTCATTCCGACCATTCTTTTTCGTTAAAAGCATTTCAAACAGTGAAGTTGGCCATGGCCGATCAGAAATGGTTGTTCTGGTTATTCTTTGCAGCCTTCGCCATCAAAATGCCCATCTTCCCTTTTCATACCTGGCAGCCAGATACGTACGAGCAAGCACCAACGGCCACAACGATGGTGCTCAGCGGTATCATGGTTAAAATGGGTTTGTTTGCGGTTATCCGTTGGTTGATACCCGTATTCCCCGAAGCCACGGCTTTATTTGATAATGTGGTAATTGGCCTATCGGTAGTAGGAATGTTGTATGCCAGTTGCATCGCCATTGTGCAAGACGATTTGAAACGCTTGGTGGCCTACTCCTCCATTGCGCATATTGGATTGATGTGTGCAGCCCTTTTCTCTGCCCAGCAGGTAGCCATACAAGGGGTGATGATACAAATGTTCAGCCATGGTGTTAACATCATCGGCTTATGGATAGTTATCGATATTATCGAAAAGCAGTTGGGTGTACGCAAGCTATCGCAATTGGGCGGTTTGGCGCACAAGGCACCTGTGTTAACGGTAATGCTGGTAATAATTGCCTTGGCCAATATTGCCCTGCCGCTCACCAATGCTTTTGTGGGCGAGTTCATGATGTTCAGTGGCTTGTTCAAATACAATGTTTGGATAACGGCCGCAGCAGGCATCAGCATCATATTGGCAGCCGTATATACGCTCAACATGATACAAAAAGTATTTCTTGGTCAGGCCAATACGCTTACTGAAGGTGTAAAAGATATTGGATGGGAGCAAAGGATTGTGCTTTCCATATTGGTGGTACTCATCTTTATGATGGGGCTGTTCCCTCAGCCGATGTTTGACCTTACCAAAGGCGCAGTAGAAGGATTAATTTCAAATTTTAAAAATGGGTAATCAGCCCATTTAGAATATTACTAAGATATGAACGCAATTATCATAACGGCAATTCTAGGTATTGTACTAATGTTCAGTGCGGTTTTTGTTAAAAGCAAAACCACACCACTTTATATTGCCATCGTGGGTATCATAGCGGCCATCATTGCCAATAGCTTGGAAATGGTAAATGGAACCCCCTTTTTCGATGTAGATACAAAGGGCATGTTCGATTTCAACACGTTTGGGCTGATGTTCAATAATATTGCCTTTATCTGTACGCTGTTTTTCTTCCTGCTCAGTGGTAAAGATATTTTAGCAGTAGGCAATAATGTGGGCGAATATTTTGCGTTGCTGTTCTTCATCTTATGTGGAGTATCAATTGCCGCTACGTTCAACAGCCTGCTCATGCTTTTTGTCGGTATCGAAATCATATCCATACCCTTGTATATCTTAACCGGTACCGATAAGCGCAATTTAAAAAGCAATGAAGCCTCGCTGAAGTATTTCTTGATGGGTGCTTTCTCCACAGGTATCATGCTCATGGGTATCGCCTTTATTTATGGCGGCAGCCCCAACGGCTCCTTCATACTGGGTACGCTCAACTTGGGTGGCGACAAAATGCCTGCCCTATTGGCGGTAGGTATGGTATTGTTGTTGATAGCCATGTCGTTTAAAGTATCGGCAGCCCCTTTCCATTTTTGGACGCCCGATGTGTATGATGGTGCCCCTACGGTGTTTACCTCATTCATGGCCACCGTGGTAAAAGCCGCTGGGTTTGTAGCTTTCATCCGCTTGTTCGAAAATTCATTTGGCACCATACAGCCCCAATGGCAAATGCTCATCGCTATTGTTACGGCCGCAACTTTACTCATTGGCAACATTACGGCCGTATTCCAGCAAAGTGTTAAGCGTATGTTGGCTTACTCCAGCATTGCGCAGGCAGGCTTTATGTTGTTTGCCCTATTTGCCCTGAACGTAAAGGCAAAAGACGGTCTCTTATTATACTCGGCAGGTTATAGTTTGGCTACCATCGGCATATTTGCCATTTTGATAAAAATGAAAGATTACACCATTGAAGGCTTCAACGGATTGGCGAAAACGCAGCCTATTTTGGCTATTACCGCACTTGTCTTTTTACTCTCGCTTACAGGTGTGCCGTTAACGGCTGGTTTTATCAGCAAGTTTTACATGTTGATGGCCGCAGCCGAAAATGGACAAATGGTTTGGCTGATCGTTTTGGCCGTACTCTGTGCCGCTATCAGCGCCTATTACTATTTCAGGGTGATACAGGCCATGTTTTTCAAAGAGCCTGCGGAGGGCGTACAAACCGAGGGAGCGATTACCCCTGCTTTTAAAGCAATGTTGGTCATCACCGCTGCATTCATCATTATCATTGGCTGCTACCCCGAAATGATATTGTACTGGTTCCACAGTTATTAAGAGCTTAAGGGCGTTGGCAAGCCCAATCCAACCATTGGTATATTTTTTAGTTAGTCTGTAACAATATGTACTAACTTTAGGCTATCATCGTCATTATGAAGTTTAAAGATATCATAGCATTGTCGTACCGTACCATCAAAAGCAACAAGCTGCGTACGGCTATTACCGTGGCTATTATTGCTTTGGGCATCATGGCGCTGATTATGATTACCACCAGCATCGAAGCCGCCAGCAACAGCCTCACTTCCAGTTTTTCCACCATGGGTGCCAATGCCTTTAGCATTCGGTTCAAGGAGCGTACCATCCGCTTTGGTGGTGGACCGCAGCGGGATGATGTGCAAAAAGTAAGCAAGTCGGCATTGAAAGAAAAGAAGTCCAATACGGGAAGACTCATCACCTACGAAGAGGCAAGGGCATTCAAAGAGAATTATACATTTCCCGCAGCGGTAAGCATTGCAGTGGGCGGTCCCAATAATATTGTGGTAAACACCGATCAAAAAAAGACCAACCCCGATATACGGGTAATGGGTTCCGACGAAAACTATTTGTTGCTCAATGGTTACAAGCTGGCTTTTGGACGTAACCTTTCGCCAACCGAAGTGGCCGCTGGACGTAATGTATGTGTGATCGGCAATACATTGGCCAAAAAGCTGTATCCCGACAATCCTTTAAAAGCGGTTGATAAAGTGATTAAGGTAGACCATAATCCTTACCGGGTAGTGGGTGTGTTGGAAGACAAGGGTTCTAGCGCTTTTTTTAATGCTGATAAAGTGGTCATTACTTCCTACAATAATATCCGTCGCCTTTATCCCACCATCAACAAAACCTTTATCATTGCCGTAATGGTAAACGATTTAAAAATGATGGAGATTGCCGTAGGCGAGGCGAAGGGCGCATTTAGGCCCATACGTAAGTTGGATGTAAAAGAGGAAGATAATTTTTACATAGATAAAAGCGACAGCATTGCCGCAAAGCTACTCACCAACCTTGGCTTTTTAAAGTACGCTACCATCGCCATTGCCTTTATTACTTTATTAGGGGCGGCCATCGGTTTGATGAATATTATGCTGGTGGCGGTAAATGAACGCACCAAAGAAATTGGCCTCATCAAAGCTTTGGGCGGCAAAAAAGCGGAAATCCGTGCCCAATTCCTTTGGGAATCAATTTTGATCAGCCTCATCGGCGCCGTTTCAGGCATTTTTGTAGGTGTTCTTTTGGGCAATGGGGTTGCCATTTTGCTAAAATCCGGTTTCGTATTTCCTGTGTTTTGGGTAATCATGGCCATCATCATGTGTACCCTTGTAGGCCTGCTTGCCGGGCTGTACCCTGCCTACAAAGCTGCCAAACTCAACCCTATTGAGGCGTTGCGGCATGAGTAGGTTTTAGGTTTAAAGTCTAAAAGTTTAAGGTTTCAAGTTGCCTGAGGTATTACCCATCAACTATTCAACCAATCAACAAATCAACTGCAAACGCTCATTTTTTCGCTTTCGCAACGAACAAAAGCAGCGTTTATTGTGCTTGGCGTGTTCTATATTAGTAGTTTTGCACTTAACAACTACTTTACATGAATCGGATTTTTACACTTACGGTTGCTTGCCTTTTATGTGCCCTATCTTCAAAAGCGGTTTTAAAAACATGGGTAGGGGTGAGTGGGGGCGGATGGAATACTGCTGGAAACTGGGCACCTTCGGGCGTACCTACCTTTAATGATACGGCTTTGTTCAATACTTCGGTTACTGTATCTGTAGATATTTCACCCAGTGCGGCGGCATTACAGGTCAAGAACAATGCTACTGTTATCTTTTCAGCAGCAGCCTCAAGACTCATTACAATTGGCAATGGGGGTACACCAGTAGAAGCACTTTTAATCCAAGTTGGCTCTAGCCTTACTTTAGGCAATGGAGCTGCCGTTTCCATCCAAACTTCCGGCTCGGCAGTTACCAACACCGCCAATATATATGGCACATTGATACTGGGACAATCGGCCTCGACCTGGACAGTAGCTCCTTTTTCTTCCTCCCCTAATAATTGTATAGCCAATATTTACGGCACGGTACAGGTTGCTAGCAATAACACAGGCAGCGTTATTACTGGCACAGCTACCACCAACCTCCGTTTTTATGCCGGTTCATTTTTTCAGGGATTACGCAACGGGGGGGCCATACCAGGTGCCGATTATCAAAATGGCTCCACCATTAATATTACAGGGGTTACCAGTTCGAATGTAGTCTTTAATACACCTTCCAATTTCAACGGCCTTATCAACTGGAACTGCTCAGGCCAAACCATTTCGGGCAGTTCTGCAAACATTCTGCCTTCTCCCAGTATCACGATTGATAGTTTGCGCATACAATCTACAGGAACCGGTACCGTACGCTTAAATACCAATCCCGCAGGCTTTACTATTGGCCATTTGCAAGTAGATGGCGGCACTTTGGAACTAAGTGCCCCCGGTTCAACAGGCCGTTTTGGTACCATCAATACCGATTTTGTCATTGCAGGTGGCAATGTAATTGGCAATGCCACTTTTGCGTTTGATAATATTGCGCCCGACTCGATGCGGTTGAACGTTAATGGTAATTTCATAATGAGCAATGGCTCGTTCGACCTTTCTAACCGCCCACCTACCTTGTTAAGCGGCGGCTCATTTGGCATGGTGGTGAGCGGCTTTTTTGTACAAACTGGCGGCACCATCAGTGCCTCAAGTAGTTTTGCGGGCCTAAGCCCATCACGCATTAATTATATCCAATTGCAGGGAACGGCCTTACAGCAATTGTATATGTCCAACTGGACGGGCCCGATACAATTGATTGCCGACAATACCAATGGTATTCTGTTGTTGTCCAATATCACTTGCCCGGATACCTTATACCTTAAATCAGGCTACATGCAATTGGAAAACAACCATGTGCAGGTAGCAGCCACTAAATTCAAAACGCAGGCCGTTGCGCCCACGCCCCATTTTGTAACCAGTGGCACTGGGCATGTAAAGTTTACAAGCTTGGCATCCTTTGCCACGGCGGTTTTTCCCGTATCACCTATCGCCAATTCCAATAGTTCGGTTATTCTACGAAATGGCGATGCCTTTGCCAATGATTTTGATGTAAGGGTAGAAGTTGGCAATAACCCCAGTGGTATTTTCAACACAGGGCTTACCGTTAACCGAACATGGATTATCAACGCCGCCAATGCATTTACGCTTTTTAGCCCTGTTGAATTGACCTTTGTATACCCCAATACCGCTTTGAACGTACTCTGCAACCGCAATGGTCCGATGGAATTAGGACATTTTGTAAACCCCACTTGGAACGTGGATCCTGTTGGCCCTGCACGTACACCATTGCTTGGTGCTAGTTTCGACACAACAGGAACTTTTGCCCCCAGTACCCTCGATTCGGCATTTGTACTGGGCAATCAATTCTCCATCCTCAATTTGCGCAGTGGCATTACGCTCAACTATTTCAAGGGCAACAAACGGGGTACGGATAATATGCTCAATTGGGCCGTTAACTGTACCAGCAACCAAGCCAAGTTTGAAATACAGCGCAGTGGCAACGGCATTGGCTTTAGCACCATTGCCAATATTACGGCCAGTTTCGACCGATGCCTACAGCCCTTCGACTTTACCGACGGCAACCCACTGGCCGGGCTCAATTATTACCGTATTAAAATTACCGATATCGACGGTACGGTTTCTTACAGCACGTTTGTATTGCTGCAAAACAAAGCATGCGCCCCCGGCGGTATGGCCATGGTACCCACCTTGGTAAATAGATCACAAGCGGTTGTTTGTTTGGATGCCACCGCTGCTACGCCATTGCAGTTTGCCATTACGGATATCAATGGCCGGTTGGTACATACCATAAAGGAAACGGCTGCCACGGGGCAAAACCAATTTACCATCAATGTAGAAAAATTGCCCCCAGGCCTTTATTATTTGTCGGCCTACAGCAGCAACCAAAAATGGACGGCTGTACGTTTTGCAAAGCTGTAGTATCATTTTAAGGTGTTACCATGAACTATGGTAATGAAAGAGCCAGCTAAGGATGCCCAGCACGATTTTGATTGCCTCCCAACTCAATGGGGGGCAATTTTTTTGCACCGATTGCTACAGGCTCCAAATTTTATTTATATTACAACTTATTAAACCCCTTTTTATGAAACCGGTAATTGTCTTTTTACTCGTTTGGATGATGGTAAGCGCAACCAGTTTGGCACAGCCCAATAAACAGCGTATGCTCGATAGCATGGAAAAGTTACTGCCTGTGCAAAAAGACAGCGTTTTGGTGCGTACCCTCAACGAACTGACTTGGCAATACCGCATGGTAGATAGGGAAAAAGCCATTGCCTATGGCAACCGGGCCATCGCCACGGGCCAGCAAGTAAATTATCAGCCCGGTATTGCTCAGGCCTACAACGATTTGGGCATCATTTTTTTTGATAAAGAAAACTATGATACGGCCATTGCATTGTACGGCAAGGCCATGGAGATACGCAGAAAAATGGGGGATAGCCTGGGGATTGCCCGTTTGTACAACAAAATCGGGATCATCTATCAAAAGATGGCCATTTTTGACAAGGCACTGGAAAACCAGTTTATAGCCCTGGCCATGTTCAAAAAACTCAAAAACGATATTGGCATTTCCTATTCGCTGAACAATATTGGTATCGTAAATCAAAATTTGGGACATTATGCCGAGGCGGCCAATTATCAACTACAGTCCATTGCCATCAAAGAAAAGATTGGCGATAAGTTGGGGTTAGCGGGCTCTTATGTAAATGTGGGCAATTGCTACCATTTAGACGATAAGTCGGATACGGCCATCATCTATTTTAGAAAAGCCGTGGTTATTTGCCGAGAACTTGGCGATAAAGAATACCTGTCCAATGCCCTCAACAATATGGGCACTTCCTTTATTGAGCTAAAGCAATACGATAGCGCCTTGGTAGTGGTGAAAGAATCGTTCAGCCTGCGGGAATCTTTGCAGGACAGCAAGGGCATGGCCAGTTGCCTGAACAATTTGGCCGATGCCTATATATTGACCAAACAGTACGATAGTGCCAGTACGACCCTGCAAAAAGGGTTGGCTATTACAGCCAATGCGGTAAACTGCCGAAGTGAGCGCAATATGCTGTTTAAAACCTATTCCAAAATGTACGAAGCCAAGGGCGATATGACCCAAGCCCTTGCCATGCACAAGCTGTATGCCGATGGGAAGGATAGCCTTTTTAACGATAAGGTGAGCGAAACCTTTGCTGCACTCGAAACCAAGTACAAAACATTGGAGCAAGAGAAAAAGATACAGGAGCAGGATTTTGCCCTTACCAAAAAGAATTATTGGATAGCCGGTGCCGTTGGCCTGCTATTGTTGGCCAGCCTACTCGGTTACTCGTACTATCGCCGCTTTAAGTTGAAAAAGGAAAAGCAGATGCAGGAAGCGATCATGAAGCAACAAGACCTGGCCACCAAAGCCGTGATTGAAGCGGAAGAAAACGAACGGAAACGCATTGCTGGCGACCTGCACGATGGGGTGGGGCAGATGATGAGTGCTGCTAAAATGAACCTTTCGGCTTTTGAAGACCGGATACAGTTTGCGACTACCGAGGATAAACTGGGTTATGAGAAACTGATTGCCTTGGTAGATGAAAGTTGTAAGGAAGTAAGGGCCGTGAGCCACAACATGATGCCCAATGCCTTGCTGAAGGCAGGTTTGGCCAGTGCGGTAAAAGAGTTTATTGATAAGATTGACAGCCGCATGCTCAAGGTAAACCTATACTCCGAAGGACTAAACGAGCGGTTGGATGGCAATGTGGAAACCGTGCTGTACCGGGTAATACAAGAGTGTGTGAACAATGTGATCAAGCACTCCGGTGCCAATCAGTTGGAAATATCACTGGTAAAGGATGCCGATGGTATTGCCGCAACCATTGAGGATAACGGTAAGGGCTTTGACACCACGCAAAAAAGTAAATTTGAAGGTATAGGTCTAAAAAATATCAAAACCCGTATCGAATATTTGAAAGGAACAGTCGATTTTGATTCTTCACCCGGGCAGGGTACGTTGGTGGCGATACATGTACCGGTGTAGGGAGTGGCGAAGAATGAATGATGAATGACGAATGGTGCCCGCCCCGGCCATCGCTACTAGCAGGATTTACAATTCGGTGGTGCTCTGCGCCGAATGAAGAGTGGTGAAATGCCGCCATCTGATTTTTGAAGCAACGGCATTTGGTTAGAGAATTCCCTGTTGGTCGCAGACCAGATGGGGGCCTACGTTATAGGCTGATGTATTTCATTTGGGAACGTACCAACGCCCTCTGTTTTTTAACCAACGATATTTTAATATATAAATGACTAATAATCAATAATTTATATTATCTATACGCCCAAAAGTAACAAACCCACCCTTAATCCGTCTTACTAAACAAATAATAAAGCCATAACCAATCATCCATTTATATTACCGTTCAATGTTAAACTATGTACTATGCAAAACAAAGTACTTACTTTTGTTATGTAGTTATCAAAACATAGTAATTGCAATAAAGTAAAGCCAACTTAAAAAAAGTATTAGTCATGAAAAAATTATTTAGCCTGATGGCAGGGGCATGTATTGCCCTAGGCAGCCTAGCACAAACCGGTGTAAAAGTTACCGGCAACATTAAAGATGGTGGTAATCAAAAAGTAATTGATGCCGCCACCATTGCCCTTTTAAGGGCAAAAGATTCTTCGGCCGTAAAGCTTACCTACAGTGAAAAAAGCGGCCAATTTCAATTTGAAGGCATTAAGGACGGTAGTTATTTGGTAATGGCCACTTCGGTGGGCCATGGCAAAACCTACAGCCCTGCCTTCTCCGTTAGCGACAGCGATGTAGCTGTGGGTACCCTGCAATTGCTGGTACAAGAAAAGAGCCTGAAAGGAGTGACCGTTGTAGCCAAAAAACCCTTTATCGAGCAAAAGATTGACAAAACAGTGGTGAACGTGGATGCGGCAGTAACCAATGCGGGAAGCACCGCCATGGAGATTTTGGAAAAATCCCCCGGTATTACGGTTGATAAGGATGGTAATATCAGCCTCAAAGGTAAAAACGGGGTACGCATCTATATTGATGGACGTCCCAGCTATCTTTCCGGCGCCGATTTGGCCAATCTGTTGAAAAACATGCAAGCCAGCCAGTTGGACCAACTGGAAATTATGACCAACCCTTCGGCTAAGTATGATGCGGCTGGCAATGCCGGTGTCATCAATATCAAGCTTAAAAAATCGAAGGTGATGGGCTTCAACGGTAGTTTGTCGAGCAGCTATACGCAAGGCATGGTGCCCCGTTTCAACGAAAGCGCCAATATCAACTACCGCAAAAACAAGCTCAACTTATTTGCCAATGCCAGCTATAGCAACAACAGACAAAAGCAAGAGATTACGATCATGCGTAATTTTAGGAACAAAGATACCAAGGAACTGTTGAGCATATTTGATCAAAAAGCAGAGCTGAGCAATAGGCGTCAAAATTTGGATGTTCGTTTGGGAGCCGATTACAGCCTCAGTAAGCGTACCACCGTAGGGGCACTGGTTACCGGTTTTTACAACCCTGAAAAAATGCGCAACAACAACAACACGTTTTTAAAGGATAAAATGGGCGTAGTTAATTCGTTGACCACCGCCACTACCGACATGAACAACAAATGGCAGAACTTGAGCGCCAACGTTAACCTGCGCCATGTTTTCGACAGTACCGGCAAGGAACTGACCTTTGATGTAGATTACAGTAACTATCAATCGACTAGTAAACAAACCTTGGCCAATAACTATTTTGATGTCAATAATATAAAAATGGCACCCGGCGATACCTTGGTGGGTAATATTCCCTCTACCATCCGCATTTTTAGCGGCAAGGCCGATTACACACAAACCATTTTGCGCAACGGTAAACTGGAAGCAGGCATAAAAGCCAGTTTTGTTAAAACCGATAATGATGCCCGTTATGATAGCCTCATCAACAATGTGCTGGTGCCCGACTTTGGCCGTACCAACCACTTTGTGTACGAAGAGCAAATACAGGCCGCTTATGTAAACCTGCAAAAGCCCTTGAATAAAAAATGGGATATGCAACTGGGTTTGCGTTTGGAAAACACGGTAGCCAAGGGCAAGCAGTTAACAACCGGCGAGCAGTTCAACCGGGACTATGTACAATTGTTTCCTACTGCCTACTTCAGCTACAAAATGAATGCAACCAATACTTTCTCGGTAAACTATGGCCGCCGCATCGAGCGCCCGGATTATTCCGACCTGAACCCTTTCTTCTTTTTCTTGGATCGGTATACGTATCAGGCAGGTAACCCTCGGTTGAGTCCACAGTTTTCGCACAATGTAGAGCTGAGCCACAGCTACAAAGGGATTTTGAATACGACGTTAAACTATTCAAAAACCACGGACATGATGCAGGATATTTTTGAGCAAAACGAAACCACACAGGAAACTTTTATCAAAAAAGCCAATATTGCCAGCGGCGAACAGTTTGGCTTGGCCGTAAACGCTGGGTTTGAACCTACCAAATGGCTGGCGGTTAATGCATATAGCAACGTAAGCCGTAACCGTTTTAAAGGCTTTATCAACAACACCGATGTGGATTTAACCAACGTGATGTTTACCGGTAATGTATCGTTGCAATTGAATTTCGGCAAAGGTTGGAAGGGCAGTGTGGATGGTTTTTACCGCGGCGGTGGATTGGATGGTGTGATGGCTATCAGCCCTATGTGGGCAGCCAATGCAGGTGTATCCAAAACAGTGCTTAAAAACAAAGGCACCATCAGGTTGGCCATGCGTGATATATTTTGGACACAACGCTTTAAAGGAACGGCCCAGTATGCTTATATCGACACTTGGTTTCGTCAGTGGAGGGATAGCAGGCAAGTAACCTTGGGCTTTACCTATCGATTTAGCAAGGGCAAGGTAAATGCACCCCGTCGTAAAATCGGTGGCGCTGATGAAGAAAAGGGCAGGGTGAAAGCAGGCGGTAATTAAACACATAACGCATTTATAAACGCTGTTTGTTTTTTTGAAGTTGGGAATTACATCACCGGTGGTCAGCTTGTTTCTTTAGGAACTGCTGGCTGCCGGTTTTTTTTATGGAGTTGTGTACTGATCCATAAGGCATTACTTTTCATCAAAGCAAAAAGGGAAAGCAAAGCTTTACGCCTTACTTTCCCCTGTTATTTGCTCAATTATTGGATAATGCTCAATGGTTGGTTATTGTTTTATGATTTTACCTGTATATTTTTCTTGGGTAACTACATTCGTTACAGTGTAGTAGTAAGTGCCTGCCGATAAATTTTCAATAAGTATCCAGTTGGAGCCCTTGCCCAGTTGCCTGTTCAGCACCATCCTTCCCAGTCCATCTGCCAATTGCATTTGCATTTTGGTGTCGGCATTGTTCTGTATGGTAAAACCCGATTTTACAAAAGTAGGGTAGAGGTCAATGCCTTTGTTGGCCTTATTTAACACAACGATGCTGCTCCGTTTACTTTGACCGTCATAATCTATCTGTGTGATGCGATAATAGACCTTGTTTCCGGTAAGGGCGCTCATATTGTCTGTGCTGGTATAGGTATTGAGCGATAAATTATTGGCCAACTTGGTGCCTACGCTTACAAATGAAACCCCATCCACGCTTCTTTCAATTTCAAAATGCGATACATTTTGTTCGTTGGCTGTTTTCCAGGTAAGGCATGCTTGATTGGCATTGCATTTTTGTACAGAAAAACTCAAAAAGTGTAACGGAACGGGGTTTAAGCTGAAGTCGTAGGCGGCTAGCAAAAAGTCTTTGCCCGTGCTGGTTTCAGCAAAACCACCAGCATAAATGATACCGCCATTCATATAGGCGCAATTGAGTTGCTCAAATGACCCGTTTAAAAAATCTTTATTAACCAAGCCATTGTTGAATGTAGTGCTCAACACACCTGCGCTGCTGTATTTGGCAAGCATAAAATTATAACTATCAATATTGCTACGGCCTGTAGCGGCCACAATAATAGAGCCATCACCCTGCAAACTGATGGCTTTAATGGCCTCACTATCAAAACCTAAATTCGTTTGCACCAAACCGTTGGTTCCAAAACTGGCATCCAGCGTACCATTGTTCAAAAAACGCAACATGGTAAAATCGCTTTGGTACAGTAACGCATCACCCACGGTATTACCAGCCAAAATGATTTTGCCATCGCCTTGGATATAAACCGAACGGGCCGTTGCGGTATTGTTGCCAAAGCTTACCGATTGTTTTGAGGTGCCGTTAAAGGTAGGGTCGGGCGTTCCCGTATCACTAAAGCGGATGGCGAAAAAATTGTTATCACTATTGCCCACTGCCACAATTTTGCCATCGGTTTGTACGGCCAGTGCATAGCCCACTTCATTGCTGTAAGTGCTGCCTGTGCCAGTAGCTTGGCCCGACGTGCCAAAGGTATTGTCCTTTGTACCATCTGCATTAAAGCGTACAACCACCAAATTGCTGTGACTTTGATTAAGTGTTACGGTACCCGCTTGGCCAACAACCAGTATTTTTCCTGTTGGCAATAAATACATATCATTGCCACCCCCCATCTGATCCGTTGCGGTGAAAATGGGTATGGTATTGATATTTGTACGGCCACCGGTGCCAAAAGTATTATCAATGGTGCCGTTTGCGTTGTATCGGGCAATACCCATCCCCCCAGCCTTGCTTTGGCCCGTTATTACAATTTTACCATCGGGCTGTAATATTACCGAATTGGCAAGTACGCTGTTGGTAACTGTGTATTCTACCACTAAGCCGTTGGTGCCAAAAGTACTATCCAGCGTGCCATCGGACTTGTACCTTGCCATGGCCAACCCGTTTTGTGTAGTGTACTGTGTGCTAGGTGAAGCCAATGTTTTGCGGGTAGTACCAACCGCTATCACTTTGCCATCGGGTTGTCGAACAATATCATTCACAATGTCTTCACTACTGTTGATATTCAATAGCAACTTCCCTTCGGCATCAAATGTGTTATCGGCAGTGCCATCGGCATTGAATTTATTAATGCCCAAAAAGGTTAAGGAATAAGGGTTTTGGACTTGTCCGCCTGCATATATTTTACCTTCGGCACTTATACCAATGCAAATACCTTCATCAAAGTTGCCGGGGTCAAAATTGGTTTGGACGATGCCGTTGCCATTGAAGCTATTGTCGAATGTGCCCGACATCGTATTTTTTGTGATGGCAAACCCATTATTGCCGGGCAGGTTACCCACATCATGCATGGCGTAGATACTATTGTTGGCAATAAACATTTCTTTTAAATAAGAACCGCCAAAGCTCCCTGGGGTTGGAAAAGGCATATCCAATACACCATCTGTATCAAAACTGGCATCTTTCGTTCCGTTGGTGTTATACCTGATGAGATATGAAACAAATTCTGAACCCCAATAACGACTGCCACCTACCAAAATTTTATCATCGCTTTGTATGGCAATGTCATTTGCATAAGCATTGTTGGAAAAATTGTCTAATAGGATGCCATCGGTATCAAAGCCCGTATCAAGGGCGCCTGTATTGGTGAGTTTTGCTATCGACAAGCTGCGTACGCCAATGGCCGGATAGCTGTACCCAGCTACTGCAATGCTGCCATCAGTTTGTACGGCTACGCAGGATGGCGCCTCCGTTGTGCTACTGGTAACTGCTATAATGGCAAAACCATCGCCATCAAAACTGTTATCTAAGATTCCGGTGGGCAGTAAACGGGCCACGCCAAATTTAATGACCGAAGTAGTAGTGCTGGTACGTACAGTACCGCAAATAATGATGTTTCCGTTGGATTGCAAGCAAATGTCTGACACGCTGGAACCAATGGTACCCATTTTAAAAGAAGTGCGGCCTATCTGTGCAAAACTACTATCCACCGTTCCATTGCTATTAAATCGGGCAAGGGCGCTCATCCCGTCTTGGGCACTTGTAGTTCCCCCAATTATTATTTTTCCATCTGCCTGTAAAGCTGCGCAGGTGGCATTGAAATTGTTGCCCGTTGCTATGCCATTGATGCCAAAACTATTATCTATCGCACCGCTGGGCAATAATTTGATGATGTTGGTAACCGCATTGTTTTGGGTGATGGCCAGCACATTATCGTTGGCCAAGGGCAAAATTTTAATGATACTCCCGCCGCCAACCCCGTTTGTCTTTTCTATATTGGTATGGACAAACCCTCTGCCACCAAACTCGTTAACCAAGGATATGGGTTGACTTTTTGCATTACATAGTGCCATGAAAAAAAGAAGGGTGAGTAAATTTGATTTCATATTTTGTGTAGAGTTTTATTGGGTGCAAATTCAATAACTTGTGGCTTCTTTAAATACGATGAACTGCGTATTTGTATCTCAACATAGTAGTAAATCTTTGCAAAAAATACGTGGTAAAGGGTATTGTTTTATATATAACGGTCATTTTGGGGTTTTGCAACCTTACCATGGGGCAGCAAGTGTCCTTGTTTCAGTCTATCACCACCAAAGATCGTCTGCCCAGTAACTATGTGTTTGACATCAGTGCGGATGAGCATGGTTTTTTTTGGGCCGGCACCGATAAAGGGTTGGCCAAATACGATGGTTTTAAATGGCAGGTATATGATATGGATGACCATTTGCCCGGTAACTATATAAAAAAAGTAATATGCAATGGCAAAGATGGTATTTGGTTGGGGATTGCCACCAAGGGATTATACCATTATCAAATTAGTACGGGTAAAATTACTTTTGTAACCAGTGATGTACTCGACTACCAGTACCTATTGAACGAAGCGGGCGACTTGTTTTTTTATGATAATATGGCATCGGGCAACAAAATCGCAAAATTTGCCAAAGCGAGTGAGCCAGCTAAGGTGCAAACCATTTTTGCCTATAATGATACAGTGGCCGATTATTCGCTTAGTGTTGATTTTGAGAAACAACAAATTGAGTTGATCAGAAATGTGAATGCCAAGCATTTAAAAAAGCCTTTTTTGCAAAATTACCTTCAGTGGAAAGTGGATACTACTGATTACACAATTACTTATTCGGATTTGTTGCGTAAAGAAAATGACTCCCTTTATTCCAATCCCAATAGTATTTATCTCGTCAAATCAAAGCAGGAGCTCAGGCCCGTGCCTATATTTAAGGGGCACAACGCCTATCTGTTCATTTCGCAAGCTGATTTCGGCTATTGGATATGGGATGGAAAAAGCGGTTTGTATTTGGTTGACAAGGAAGGGGCCATTGTAAAGCACTATACCGAAAAGGATGGACTCGCCAATCTAATGGTTACGGATGTAGAAAAAGCAAAAAATGGCAGTTACCTCATAAGTACATTGGGCGGTGGACTGTTTTGCAAATTGCCAGAAGGCAGCGCTACCATCAGCGCCAACGATAAACCGGTTAGGGGTTTGGCGCAGCTTGGGAATACGGTGTATGCTACCGTAGAGAATAAGTTGGTAACTTTTGACATTACCAACCCCAACAGCCTATCTAGCTTTGCACTTGCGGATAGGAATATCCAAGGCGTTGATGTGTGGGACCATGATATTTTTATTACTTCGCTGTATGGTTTTTCGGTGTATGCCATAAATGGCAATACATTAATAAAAAAAGACGAACAAAAGATTGGCGCAGGTATTTCTTCTGTTATTCAAGTGAACAACAAGCTTTATGCGGGTAGTTTTGGTAACGGCGTTTGGGCCTATGATGCGGCAAAACGTACTGTAACAGATGATGCCATCACTTTACGGGTTTCAGAAAAGCTGCAACCGCTTTCTGTTGGGTATGCGGCTTATAATTACGAAGATGGCTTGCAACTGGTAAATGGTAATATAACAATACGCCTAACGATCAAAGACGGACTGCCTTCCAATGCGGTGTACCATGTACATGAGTATAAAGATACCATTTGGATAAGTACTGCCATGGGCCTGGCTGCTTACACCAATGGAAAAGTAGTGAGCACTTATTCAAGCGCACAGGGTATAAAAGGTAGCCGTTGTATTTTTTCTTTTCATGATAATAGGGGCAAACTTTGGGTATTAACGGATAAGCATTTAAACGAATGGGTTGGCAACCGATTTAATGCCCTTGTTTCTATAGCCGTGGCAGATGGGAATGACGATATGCCCTATTCCTGCTTATATAGCCTTTCCACAAATACATTGGTAATTGGCACACTAAAGAAAATTATTTCCATACAATTGGATAACATCAAACGAACGGAAACGGCAACACAGCCCATGATCGCTGCAGTTTATTGTGATGGCAAAAGTATTGGCGATAATTTGTCATTTACATTGCCCGACAATTACCAAACCGTTTCCTTTAGCTTTAAACCTGTTGATGCCAATCCTTTTGTAAAATCCTTTATTTATTACAAACTGGAAGGGTTGGATGATAAGTATGCAGAGCTAAAAGATTCCTTAACCGTTTCATTTGCAAAATTGCGGGCCGGCAGGTATAAGCTGTTGGTAAAAACAATCAACGCCGATGGTGTGGAAAGCGGGGAAGTGCAATTGGCAAGTTTTTCGGTGGATGTGCCTTATTGGCAAAAAGGTTGGTTTATTGGGTTGGGCATTGTGGCTGTAGCATTGAGCCTATTTACTTTTTATTTTTATTTTAGGAAAAGAAAGGAGCGTAAAATAGTGGCAGCCCGATTGCTGGAGGAAACGCTTGGCAAAGAAAGGGAGCGTATCTCCAAAGATTTGCATGACCATTTGGGTACCAGCCTGGTAACCATGATTGCGCAGGCAGACAATATTGAAAACAAGTTACTGAACAACCAAGTGTCGGATGCCTTGGAAAAAGTACAGCAGCTATCCGACCAGTCGAGGGAGATTGTAAATGTATTACGGGAAACGATATGGGCAGTGCAAGAAAACAGCCATCATTTGGACGAATTTGTATTGCGGACCCGAAGTTTTTTACAAAGGGTATTGCCCCAAAAAAATATAGACTGGGATGTGAAAGTGAACGGAGCGGTGACGCAAGTTTTAACTGCCAATCAAAGCCTACAACTATTCCGTATTATTCAAGAGGCAACCCAAAATATTGTAAAACACGCCGATGCAACGAGCGCCTGCTATGTTTTTTCGCCAACCGAAAAGCAGTTGCAAATAACCATTAGCGATAATGGGAAGGGTTTTGTTAATACAAAACAGGAAAACAGCAACGGATTGAAAAATATGGAAGAAAGAGCAATTGCCCTCAACGGGGCCTTTACAATGGAGTGCGGTGGGGGAACAACCATTACCATCAACATACCCATTGTGCCGCAAAGCTAAAATTATGAATAGAATAATAGATATTGTTATTGCCGATGACAACGCTACTTTACTTGCACAGATAAAGGAGAATTTATCTTCTGCGGATAATATCAACATACTTTTTACTGCCAGCAATGGACAGGATTTGTTGGATAAGTTGACCACGGCGGCCAAGCTGCCCCAGCTAATTTTAATGGATATTGAAATGCCCCTCATCAATGGCATTGAAGCCACTGCCATTATTACCAAGGAAACAAATATCAAGGTATTGATTTTAACGGTGTTTGATACGGATGAAAAGGTATTTGAAGCCATTAAAGCCGGAGCTGCCGGGTATTTGTTAAAGGAGAGCAAAACCTACCGGATCATCAGTGCCATTGAAGATGTGATGATGGGCGGCGGGCCGATGAGCCCACATATTGCCGCTAAAGCACTGGCATTGTTGCGGGCCCAAGCAGCGGTGAGCGCAACACCCCAGCCGAGTGATTATAATTTGAGCGATAGGGAAACCGAGTTGCTGGAGCAATTGGTAAAAGGATTGAGTTATCAGCAAATTGCCGATAAGCTATTTATCAGCCATGGAACGGTAAGAAAACATATCGAGAATATTTATTCCAAGCTGCATATACACTCAAAGGTTGAAGCGGTTAATACCGCCAATAAGCATAAATGGTTTTCCAGTTAAACCGGAGTGATACGGCAAATTAATGCTAATTTTTATGCAGCCCAGTCCCGCCTTGCTGTATATACCCGCCTGATTGCTAGGCGGGCGGGCTTAGTTTCAGGCAAAGCCTCGGCATCCAATACCCAGCTCCCAGTACCCAGCCCCCAGCCATGCCTACGGCTTGGTGTCGGCGAAGCCTCCATATCCAGCCTCAAGTATCCAGTATCCTTCCTAACTTTACACCATGGCCGAGCCCCAGCGTATCATAGCACATTTTGACCTTGATGCATTTTTTGTGTCGGTAGAGGAACTGAACAACCCCTCGCTCAGGGGCAAGCCCATTATTGTGGGCGGTAGGGATAGGGGCGTGGTGGCGGCCTGTAATTATGAGGCCCGCAAGTTTGGTGTGCACAGTGCCATGCCCTCCAAAAAAGCCCTGCAGCTTTGCCCACATGCGGTGGTGGTAAAGGGTTCCCGTGGCGAGTACAGTCGCTTTAGCCGTTGGGTTACGCAGATCATTGCCGACAAAGCCCCCCTGTTTGAAAAAGCTTCCATTGATGAGTTTTACTTGGATTTGACCGGTATGGGCAAGTTCTTCAATCCCTTGCAGTGGACCATTGACCTGCGGCAACAGATTATTGATGAAACCCAACTGCCGATTTCCTTTGGGCTGGCCGGCAATAAAATGATTGCCAAAATGGCTACCGACGAAGCCAAGCCCAATGGCTACTTGCAAGTGCCCTTTGGCAAGGAGAAGGAGTTTTTAGCCCCCATGCCCGTGGGCAAGATACCCGGCGTGGGCGAGCAAACCCAGCAGGCACTGAAGGCCATGGGCATACATCTCATCAGCGATATCAGCCAGCGCACAGCCGAGGAAATGGAGGAGCGCTTGGGCAAATGGGGTGCCGATCTTTGGCAAAAAAGCCAAGGCATCCATCAGGGAACCGTTGAGCCTTACCACGAAGCCAAATCCGTGAGTACCGAAAATACTTTTGAGGAAAACAAAACGGATATGGTGTTTTTGATGGCCGAACTGGTACGGATGTGCGAAAAAATTACTTTCGAATTAAGGCAGGATGGTAAAGTGGCAGGCTGCGTAGCTGTTAAGATCCGCTACCCCGATTTTGAAACAACCAGTCGGCAAACCACGGTACCCTATACTTGTGCCGATGATGAAATTATACCAGTAGCCAAAGAACTCTTTCATAAATTGTACCGCAAAGGGCAGCCCATCCGCTTGTTGGGTGTGCGCTTGAGCGAACTGACCAATGAGGCGGTACAGACCAATTTGTTTTCCGATACGGGCAGAAAAACCGAGTTGTACAAAGCGATTGATGAGGTGAAGAACCGATTTGGCAAGGCGCTGTTGAAGCGGGCGTCTTCGAGGTAGGGGATAGTGAATAATGAATAATGAATAGTGAATAATTTGCCCAAATGGGCACACAAAGAACCCTGCCATCACTGGCAGGGTTCTTTTATACTTGATTCATCAAGTTATTTATTGCTCAATCTTTTATTGCTTGATGATTTTTTGACTTTGCACCGCACCATCTATTATTACTTCTACCAAATAGAGGCCCTTGGCCAAGCTGCCCAAATTGTTAAAAGACAAATTGTTCAAGCCCTTATTGATGGCATTGGTTTGCAAGCGCAATTGACGGCCTGTATTGTCGAGTAAACGCAGGGTAGCAATCGTGTTTGTTTCTGCTGCCAATGCAATGTTTACTTTATCTACAAAAGGCGAAGGATAAATACCCGTGATGCTGATACCCTTGATAGATACCTGCAAGGCCACGGTATTGCTATAGCTAAAGCTGCCATCTTTGTCCACCGCTTTCAAGCGGTAATAATTAACACCATTGCTTACTTTGATATCGTTGAAGCGATAGTTCCTTTCAAAATTGCTGAAGCCAGCGGCTGTTACTTTGCCGATGCTGCTGAAGTTGCTACCGTCGTTGCTGCGCTCAATTTCAAAATGGCTGCTATTGCTTTCTTGCTGTGTACCCCAGTTAAGGCTGGCCACGCCATTGGCGTACTTGCCTGTGAGGGCGGTAAGCGTTACGGGCAAAGTGCCAGCTTGTGGGCTGATTACACAAATATCATCCAGCGCAAAGCTATTGGCCGTGGTATTGGTGTTGCGTATGCGGTACTCCAGTTTCTTATAAGTATTGGTAGTAACGTTTACATCGGACACACTTACTTGCACCCATTGACCGGCAGCTTGTGTGGTAAAGGTAAAAGTAGCGCTGGCCAGTACCACCGTATTGTTGCTGTTATTGGTGCCCACAATTTCCAGTACAATGGTGGGGTTGGTACCGCCATCGGCCTTAGCCACCCAAGCTTTCATGCTACCGGTATTGAAATAATAATTTTGTGTGGGGGTAGTATTGGCCACAATGGTTTTGTACCATACCCTGGTAGTGCTATTGGCCGAGCGGCTCACAATCATTTGTTGCCTACCGGAGTGCGGTGCAAAGGCGCTGAAAGCCGTGTTAACCGTATCGGGGTTATTGGCCACCCGATAGCGTGGGTTGGAACTGAGCGAGCCACCCGTCCATTGGGTAATATCCGTTTGTGCTGTAACCGAGCTGCCATTGGCATTGGTACCGCCGAAATTGCTGCTGCCCGATTCAAAACCACCGTAAAACTGTGATAGGGGGGTGTTGAGGGTAGCGGGCGGCGTAGTTACCAGCATATTGTCCGTACATCCCGAAAAACAGCTTTCGGCAGCGGGCTTTACGGTGATGCGTACTGTTTTTACTTCAAACAGGGCTTGGTCGCTGCCACCCCATACAGGTGTAGTAACCACTTGCGGATCGGCATTGTCGCCCATCACAACACGCAGCTCAATACCATTCAAAGCCGTGGTGGCATTGTTGATTTTTAAACTTGCGCAGCTATCGGCCACATTGGTTTTAAGCGAGGCATTGGTAACTGCAAACACAGTACCATTGATGGTATTGTTGCCATTGCTTAAGTACGTCCAAGCACCGGGGGCTCCGTTATTAAGGCGGTATTGCCAGTGGTACCAAGTACCGCTATTGGCAAACACAACTTTTGCGGGGATGATTACTTGCTGGCCTGCTGTAATGCAAGGCGGCGTGTAATACTGTACCTTGTGTGCTGCAGCCGTATAAGTGGAGAGCAAGCTAGCGGCAAGAAAAAAACTGATGATGGCAATACGCATAACGCTGCGCTTACCCTTTTGTGTAGAAATTGGTTTCATTTATTTAAAGATTAAGGTTTAATGTTGTTGCAAAGGGTTACCCCATCGCAGTTTAAGCGTTTAACACCAGTTACAAATGCTGTTGTTTTTTTGGAGAATATTGAAAAAGTATTTATTCGGCAGGTGTTGGTTCACATGCCATGGTTTTATTTTGAGTAGCTACAAAGTACACAACTTATACAAGACAAACCTATGATTAGTATTGTTACAAGTACAGTTTGTGTAGGATTTGCACTTGATTTTTAGAGGAATTAGATTGTGGTTTAACTCAGGATGTAAAGGTAGTTACAAATCTGATACTTGTATGTACTTTTTTGCGATTTTAAAAAAACAGGTAGTACTACCTGCCTTGTAAAAAAGCAATACTACTGTGTAGGTAAGTATGTGATGGGGTGTATTTCACATTTTCGCTCTTGTCCCAATTTGAAGTTGCTTTTTACGGCGGGTTTTTCCACTTTTGTCCCCGCCGCCTTGGGCGGGATGTGCCACTTGATACAAAAGTGGAGCAAAAAATCAAAGCTGCATAAAAAAGCCTAAAAATTGAATCCTCGGGCTAAAGAAAAACAAGCTCAATCTGTTGTGCAAAACTTAGCTTCAGTAGGACTTACGGGCCAATACCGATGCTAGGCTTCAGTAACAACTGTTTTTCTTTTGCGCCCTCAGCTTCAATTTTTTCTCAATCCCGCCATCGGCGGGACAGGCGGCTTTTTTATGAGGCCGTACCGAAGCGAAGGTCGGGAACCCTAATAACTCGATTGTATTGAAAGCGGAAATTGTAAATGCGCCCCATGCGATAAGCAGGTTATGCAAAGTAGCTTCATACAAATGGATGCCGGGGTATTGTTTATTCGTCAACCAAGTCTTGCAGTGTTTTCTTTTCAAATACTTTTAGGGTAGCATCCCTGGCCTGTACCATTATTTTGTTCAACCCGCAAGTAGCTTGATTGCAATCTTTGCAGCGCTCGTAAAAGTTAAGGCTCACACAGGGCAGCAAGGCTATGGGGCCTTCCACAATCCGCAATGCCTTTGCCACGGTTGTGTGTTTGGGGTGGTGTACAAAAAAGTAGCCACCGCCCTTGCCCTTTTTACTGTCCAGTATACCCTCTTTTTTGAGCTGTAATAGAATGTTCTCTAAAAACTTCAAAGGGATTTTTTTCTTTTTGCTTACTTCGGATATCAGCACAGGCCCTTCGCCCTGTTTGGCTGCCAAGTAGCCCAATGCTTTTAATGCGTATTGCGTTTTTTTTGATAACATGCCCTAGATTGAATATTCGGATTGTAAATTAACTCTTTTTTTTGAGTTGCTGTAGCAATGCCCGCATGTCTTTGTACATGGGCGCTTCCAATGCCAGCACTTCACCATTGGGCAGGGTAAACTGTAACTGGCTGGCATGCAGGGCCAACCGGCTCAATATCGGCTTTTCTTCCAGTTCGTTTTTGCCCAATTTGAATTTCTTTTTGATGGCAGACAGCAGTACGGGTTTGCCATCGCCATAAGTGGGGTCGCAGGCAATGGGGTGGCCCATATGCTTGGCATGTACCCGTATTTGGTGGGTGCGGCCCGTATGTATTTGAAACTGTACCAATGAAAAAGGCCCTAGCTTTTCCAACACCGTATAATCGGTAAGGGCCGCCTTCCCTTTGCGGTGTACCACCTGGGTACCCTTATGTACGGGATGCTCGGCTATCGGCGCATCAATGGTGCCCGATGCGCTGGCAGGCTGCCCCATTACAATACCTGTATAAAACTTTTGCACCTGATGTTGCTCAAATAACTGGCTGAGGTATTTGTGCATTGTTTCGTTTTTGGCAAACAAAATAATGCCACTGGTATCCCTGTCCAAGCGGTGTACGGTAAAAATGGTGCCGTACTTTTCCCGCAAGGTTTTTTGCAGGGAGGGGAGGGCTTCGTCGTGCCGGTCGGGGATGCTCAACATACCCGATGGCTTGTTGATGGCCACCAGCTCCTCGTTTTCGAAGATGATGTCTAAATGTATTTTGCCCACGGCCTTGCTATTTGGTAATGCGTGACTTATTGATATACTTCAACTGACGGATTTCTTTTTCGCCGAGGTAGCGCCACTTGCCCCTGTCCACATTCTTTTTGGTCAGGCTGGCATACATTACCCTGTCCAGCCCCTTTACATCGTAATGCAAATGTTCAAATATGCGGCGTACAATGCGGTTGCGGCCACTGTGTATCTCAATGCCGATGATCGATTTGTCTTTGGGATCCACATAGCCCAGCGCATCCACGGTTACGGGACCATCTTCCAGCGTGAGCCCTTTTAATATTTTATCAAAGTCGGTTTTGGTCAAGGGCTTGTCCAATTTGGCTTCGTATATTTTTTTGATGTTGTAGCTGGGATGGGAGAGTTTCTGCGTCAATTCGCCATCGTTGGTAAGCAGCAGTACACCCGA
Source organism: Chitinophaga pinensis (assembly GCA_943373145.1). Classification (GTDB taxonomy): domain Bacteria; phylum Bacteroidota; class Bacteroidia; order Chitinophagales; family Chitinophagaceae; genus Ferruginibacter; species Ferruginibacter pinensis_H. Next base: position 170,793 of record CALSBI010000012.1, on the reverse strand, counting down.
CGTGTTTCTGTCCAATCGGCCAATGGGGTACACCCTTTCGGTAGTGGCCTGCTTGATCAAGTCCAGCACCGTTTTGCGCCCCTGCGGATCATCGGTGGTAGTAATATAATCTTTGGGCTTGTTGAGCAGGATGTACACTAGGTTTTTGGTGACAAACAGTTTTTTGCCATTGAACTTCACTTCATCGGCATCGGTTATTTTATGCGCTGGTTCTAGCACCACTTGGCCATTCACTTTTACTTTGCCCGCTTTGATGATTTCTACAGCTTCCCTTCTGCTGGCCACGCCACAATGTGCCATGAATTTGTTCAATGGCATGGAACCATCAACGGGGGCTGCTTTTTTTATGGGAATGGGGCCTTTGGCAGCGGGTGCCGCTTTAGCCTCGGGGGCGGCTGCTTTGCCCGTGGCTGCTTTAGGGGCGGGCAGGGGGGCCTTTGTACCGGTTGCCGGGCGGCCATAGCCTTTTTTATCAGCGTAGGTCTTTTTGCCCGTAGCTGGGGTGTTTTCCTTTTCGGTACTGGCCAAGCGGGCTAAATAAGCCTGCTTCTTCTCTTCCTTAATCTTGTCGAAGTACTCGGCCCGCTCTTTTTTAGCTTTTTTCTTCTCTTGCTTAAAGCCTTCCTTTACGGCACTGTTCTTCTTTTTGTTTACGAACTTCTGAAACGGTTGTTGGCTCATGCTTTACAATTTTTGCTGTTGTTACAACAGTAGTGAGGGGCAAAGGTAGGTTAATTAGCTGATTAGCTGAGGGGGTAATGTGCTAATGCTTGCCCCCAACTCGTTGGTGGGTGCTAATGTGCAAATATGCAAATGTGCCGATGTGCAAAATTCGGATTGTTGGTTTCTGTTGGATAGGGAGGGCTAATGTGCTGATGGGATGATGTGCTGATTAGCTAATGTACCAATGCTGTGCAGTTCAAGCATTTGGGCGCTTTACTGCTTGGGATGTAAATAAACGTATTGATTGTATGTCGCCGTCTGGTCAATCCGTATACGACTGAATAAAACAAATGGTTCTTCAAACCGAAGGAATTAGCACATTAGCAAATTAGCTAATCAGCACATTAATTAATTCGCTGCCAGTTTGTGCCATCGCTTTGCAAATGGTAGGCTGCTCTTTGAATGGTATTGCTGTTGGCTCCATTGTTGTCGATATAATTGCTGATATTGCTATTGCCGTTGGCGGTTTTTTTAACGATATAAATCCTGCCGCGGCAGGTATTGGCGGCTGGTAAGGTGATGTTTACATTGGCGGTAACAATTACGGTATAATGGGTTTCGTTGAGGGTGAGGGCCGCAGCCGTGGTAAGGATATTAGTACTAACGGAGCCACCCACTTGCAGGGTGGAGTTGGCCACATTGCCATTGGTATTGATGCCGATCCTTACATCGGTATTGAGCCCCGTGCCTTGTAAGCGCATCATTTCTACATAAGTGGCGGTGGTATAGTTAAACTTGTTGAATATCACCGGTTCATCGCCATCATCGCCAATGGTAATGGTAAACCTACCGTTGTTATTGGTGGTATTACCACTGCCCATTTCAAAAAAATCGGTACCCGCACAGGATCCCCGCATCACAAAGTTGCCCGTGGCATCGGTAAAAAAGATGGGCTTGTAAAAGGAAGCGCCATCGGCTTCAAACTCCAGGGCCGATACACCGCCCGTACCCCTGATATAGGTAACGGAGGCATTGGCTTGGTTATAAGGGAAAAGGCCGGTGCTGGTGGCATCCAGCAAACCCAAGGATTGCCTGCGCCCCACTTCCAACATGGGGGTATTGTTGGAGCGGAGGGTGAGGGGCACATCGTTGAGGGTACCCAAAAAATGGGTATTGTAAGTAATATTGTTATTGCCCGTAATCAACCAATTGTTGGCCGCAGCTTCGTTGGCGGGCAGCCAAGTGGTGCCGTTCCATTTGAGCACTTGGCCGTTGGTGGCGCCTTGCTGGGCAATACCCAACAGACTGGTGCTGGTGCCCCCGCCCGTAAGCGTGGCATTGGTGCGTACCGTATCTTGTATAAATTTTAAGCGACCGCTGGAAAGGCCGATATAGTATTGTTTGCTAATGGCTTCTTGGTAAATATCGTTTTCATTGGCAGATAAAGTGCCATTTTGATAATTGGTTACATCGGCGGGGGTAATGGGTGTTTGCGCCCATGCGATGGCCCCGATGAGTAAAAAGCAATATGTAAGGATGCGCTTTTTCATTATGCAAATCATTTAACCTTTTCAATTAATAAAGTGGAGCCATTGGCTACCAATACGAGGTTGCCGTTGTTGCTGTACCTCCGGCCCTGCATTGCAATAACGGTATTGGCATCCAAGTTGATCATTTTTACAATGGTAACCGTACCAAAGGGCCTGTTGGCATTGTGCTGGTAAGTATAACCCAAGGTGCCGGGTATGGCCGTTCCGCCTGCTGTTAACCTAAACTCGCAACCCGAACTGTTGTTGCTGGTAACCCTTACGGTGGCCCTGGCCGTAATGCGGTAAGTACCGGCGGTAACAACGGTAATGGCCCCTGCGGAGATGGTATAACCGGGGTCGGCTATATTGGTAGTACCCAGCACCAGGTTGGCAAAAGCATTGGTTAATGTTTGTGTGCCGGCTGCATCCAATATTTCGATGACAGCGGGCCCGGTATTGGTCATGGGTATTTTGCGCAATTGACCCGTGGCATTGTTGATGGTAACCAAACTATCGGTGGAAGCGCCACTGGGCAAACCGGTGATGTTGAGGGCATTGCCCGCTGTGGCGATGGTGGTGGCTTGGGTAAGCGTTCCGCCGAGCCTTACGTCTTTGCCAACTAAGTTCAGGCCGTTGCTGGCGGTAGTGCTATCAGGGCGGTTGACGATAAAGCTGTTGATGGGTGCAATCTTCCTTACCAAACCATTCTGCACCGTAACCAAACTATCGGTTGCGGCCACACCTACGGGAAGCCCAGTAATATTCAAAGCCGCTCCACCTGTGGCGATGGTAAGGGCGTTGGCATTACTGTTGATAGTAGTTGCTTGCGTTAAGTTGCCACCGAGCCTAACATCCTTGCCGTTCAGGTTCAGGCCGTTGCTGGCGGTGGTACTATCGGGGCGGTTGACGATAAAGCTGTTGATGGGTGCAATCTTCCTTACCAAACCGTTCTGCACGGTAACCAAACTATCGGTTGCGGCCACACCAACGGGCAGGCCAGTAATATTGAGGGCCGTTCCACCTGTTGCGATGGTGAGGGCATTGGCATTGTTGGTGATGGTAGTCGGCTGCACCAAGTTGCCACCCAACCTTACATCTTTGCCATTCAAGTTCAGGCCATTGCTGGCGGTAGTGCTATCGGGGCGGTTGACGATAAAAGAGTTAATGGGGGCAATCTTGCGTACCAAACCGTTCTGCACCGTCACCAAACTATCGGTTGCGGCTGTGCCTGTGGGAAGACCAGTAATGTTCAAAGCCGTTCCGCCTGTTGCGATGGTGAGGGCATTGGTATTGCTGGTGATGGTGGTGGGCTGTGTTAGGTTGCCGCCCAACCTTACATCTTTGCCATTTAAGTTCAGGCCATTGCTGGCAGTGGTGCTATCGGGGCGGTTAACGATAAAGCTGTTGATGGGTGCAATCTTCCTTACCAAACCGTTCTGCACGGTAACCAAACTATCGGTTGCGGCCACACCTGTTGGCAGGCCAGTGATATTAAGTGCCGTTCCACCCGTGGCGATGGTGAGGACGTTGGTATTGCTGGTGATGGTAGTTGGCTGTACCAAGTTGCCGCCCAAGCGCACATCCTTGCCGTTCAGGTTCAGGCCGTTGCTGGCGGTAGTGCTATCGGGGCGGTTGACGATAAAAGAGTTAATGGGTGCAATCTTCCTTACCAAACCGTTCTGCACCGTCACCAGACTATCGGTTGCGGCTGTGCCTGTTGGCAGGCCAGTGATATTGAGGGCCGTTCCACCTGTTGCGATGGTGAGGGCATTGGTATTGCTGGTGATGGTGGTGGGCTGCGTTAAGTTACCGCCGAGCCTTACGTCTTTACCATTCAAGTTCAATCCGTTGCTGGCGGTGGTGCTATCGGGGCGGTTGACGATAAAGCTGTTGATGGGTGCAATCTTCCTGATCGCACCGTTCTGTACCGTTACCAAGCTATCAGTTGCGGCGATGCCCACGGGCAAGCCTGTAATATTAAGTGCATTACCCCCAGTGGCGATGGTAGTGGCTTGGGTAAGCGGTCCACCAAGCCTCACATCTTTGCCAACTAAGTTCAGACCATTGCTGGCCGTGGTACTGTCGGGGCGGTTGATGATGAATGTATTGATGGGTGCCAGCTTGCGTATGGTGCCGTTCCTGACGGTTACAATACTATCGGTTGCGGCCACACCTACGGGCAGGCCGGTGATGTTCAAAGCCGTTCCACCCGTGGCGATGGTGAGGGCGTTGGTATTGCTGGTGATGGTAGTGGGCTGTGTGAGGTTGCCACCGAGCCTTACATCTTTGCCATTCAGGTTCAAACCATTGCTGGCGGTGGTGCTATCGGGGCGATTGACGATAAAACTGTTGATGGGTGCAATCTTCCTTACCAAGCCATTTTGTACCGTCACCAAGCTATCGGTTGCGGCCACACCAACGGGAAGCCCAGTAATGTTTAAAGCCGTTCCACCCGTGGCGATGGTGAGGGCATTGGTATTGCTGGTAATGGTGGTGGGCTGTGTTAAGTTGCCGCCGAGCCTTACATCTTTGCCGTTTAGGCTGAGACCATTGCTGGCGGTGGTACTATCTGGGCGGTTTACGATAAATGAATTAATGGGTGCAATCTTCCTAACCAAACCATTTTGTACCGTAACCAAACTATCGGTTGCAGATACACCAATGGGCAGGCCAGTGATGTTCAAAGCCGTTCCGCCTGTTGCGATGGTGAGGGCGTTGGTATTACTGGTGATGGTGGTTGCTTGGGTTAAATTGCCGCCCAACCTTACGTCTTTACCATTCAAGTTCAGGCCATTGCTGGCGGTGGTGCTATCGGGGCGGTTGACAATAAAGCTGTTGATGGGGGCCAACTTTTTGATGATGCCATTTTGGCTAACCACCAAACTGTCGGTACCTGCTGTGCCATTTTGCAAACCCAGCAAGCGCAGGGGGTTGGCCGTGGCCGATACATCTAGTTTAAACAAAGGGTTGTTGATGCCGATGCCGGTATTACCTGTATTTTTGTTGCTGATATTGGTACCGTTCAATAGCCATTTGCTGCTATCTACCGATATGATGGTACCCTTGGGGTTAACCACGGATATCTGTGCCATTGTGTTGGCACAGCATAATATCATTACCAAAAAGGGTAATACCTTCTTTTTCACTTTTTTGATTTTATAAAAAAACCGCTTGAACTAGCAACATGATTAGATGGGATGAAGTTGAAATTTTCACTTTGTTGCTGTTATCTCAAATCGCAATTGCCTTTTATGGTAGATATTTTGCTTTAGTGCGACTTACCAACCAATTGCATCGCCAAGCTTTAGTAGCATTATTTTTTCTTTTGCGTCCTCCACTTAAATTTTTTCTCAATCCCGCCATCGGCGGGACAGGCGGCTTTTTTTATGAGGCCGTACCAAAGCAGAGGTTGAGAAGACAAAATAATCGATTTAGTAAAAGCGGGATAAGATTTTTAGTAATCTTATTGTTGCAAAAAGCCTTTCCCCATTATAGTGTAATGGGGAAAGGTGAAAAATGCAATACCTCTTTAATTTGATTATTTAACCCACTGTACTTCTATCACATCATTGTCCGCTATCAAGGCGGCCATGGGGCCGGTTAATGTTACCAAGCCGGCAGCAGCCGTGTAATCGGTAGTGGCTACCAGCTTAACACCGTTGCGGTACACCCATACCCTGGATGCATTGGCGGGCAAACCCGTTACGCTAAAAGTAGCATCACCGATGCTGGTGGTAAACTCTTGGCTGCCACTTTGTAAGGTAATGGCGCTGGAAGCTACCTTTTTCAACGTACCGTCGGCGGATGTTACCACTAGGCTATCGGTGGCGATATCGCCCGTTTGCAAACCGGTAATTTTTAGCACATTGGTGGCATCGGTGGCAATGGTGGTTGCTTCCGAAAGGATGCCGCCCAGTTTTACATTATTGCCCGTTTTGGTAAGGCCATTGGTAAACGTTAATGCGTTAAACAGCGATGCGGCCGAAATTACTTTTATTTGCCCGGTAGTAGGATCGGTAACCAATACACTATCGGTGCTGGGCGATCCTGCCGTAAGGCCGGTAATGGCCAAGAAGTTGGCCGGGGTAGTAACGATGGTAGTTGGCTCGATCAGATCGCCGCCCAATTTTACCGTTTGGCCCGTTTTGGTAAGACCGTTTACGGCTGCATTGATATAACTGGCAAGCATACTGGCAGTATCCGTGTACTTCATGTTGTTGCCCATGCTGTCGCGCAATTGTTTGGGCGTTACATACAGCAGTGTACTATCGGACAATGTAATAACAGCACTGGTACTGTCGAGTACCCATTTAATGGTACCCTTGTTGTCTACCACTTTGGTAGAAACCTTTTGAGCTTTGGCCGAAAACACTACGGCGCATAAGAAAAGCAGAAAGAGAATTGATTTTTGCATAATTGTTGTTTTAAAAGAATATTGATTTGTTTGTTAAGTGACGTTTTATAAGATTTGAACTATTTTTATTTCATCGCCCCTTACGGTGGCTATTTCAGATATGATGGTGGTACTGCCTGCCACGGAGAAATTGATCAACACACCGTTGCGGTACAGCATCACTTTATTGGGATCATTGATGGGGGCAGGGGTTTCAAAACTGTTTTGCCCCGATATGGAAACCATGATGCTCGCTTTTTTTACACTGGTACCCATGGCCGTTACTTGGGCGGCGTCTATCTTTTTCAACCTACCGCTTGCCGACACCATTACCAAACTGTCTTTGTTTACATCGCCCTGTTCCAACGAATCGATCACAACCTGCCCATTTACGTGCAAAGCCGCACTGGGACTAGCTGTGCCAATGCCCAACCAACCTTCTTTGGTGAGGCGCAGCCTTTCGAGGGCATTGGTTTTAAACACCAAATCATTATAGTCTTTGGTACCTATAAAGTGTATACTGGGCGAAGTGCCGTCGTTGCCCTTAAGTAGCCAGGCATCCGATGCAGGGGTGGTACTTACGTTGCTGCCATTGTTTACCCTTATCCATTTGGCGCCATCGCAATAATATAGTCCGGGGGTAATGTCGGCATTGGTAGCGGTATCATATACCAGCATACCTTCTACAAAAGCGCTAAGCGGGTAGGGGTTATTGGTAGCAGTTAATGCCAAACGGGGCAGCAACAAACCTTTGTTAGTAGATTCTATTTCTAATATAGCATTGGGATTGACAATGGTGGGATTGGTCCCAATTTTTACTTGGGAAAATGCGAGTTGGCCACAATAAAGGAATACCGCAAGCAGCCAGATGCGTTTGCTAGGGGTAAAAGTAGTATTCATTATTACGTTTGTCGTAAGAAAAGTAGAGTACCGTATAGACGAAAAAAGGTCAACTTTATTGTATTACGTATAAAAAAAACGTTGGAACAATGATTTTTATCGGCGAGTTATGTTGATTTGTTACGGGTTGTTTTTGTTGCGGGTTGATTTTGTTGCGAGCCGCAGGCGGCGAGTTTACCTCGCTGTTATTTTAGTTATGAATTATGGGTTATGAGTTATGCCGAGCCTGCCCCGCCATAGGCGGCGGCCTTTGGACGGTGGCGCTTTGCGACAGGTTATGAGTTATGGGCCTGCCTGCCAGAGGGATGGTTTCAAGTCTAAGGTCTAAAGTTGAAGGTTGGGGGTTGAGGTTTACAGTTTGAGGTTTTCCAAATTCCAAATTCCAAATTCCAAATTCCAAATTCCTAATCCCCCATTCCCAATCCCCGATGGCGTTTGCGGTGTTGTCAATGGTGTTTGTTGCGTTGTCAATGGTCTTTGCTGCGTTGTCAATGGGCTTTGCGGCATTGTAAATGGTCTTTGTTACGTTGTCAATGGTCTTTGCTGCGTTGTCAATGGCGTTTGCGGCATTGTCAATGGCGATTGTTGCGTTGTCAATGGTCTTTGCTGCGTTGTCAATGGCGTTTGCGGCGTTGTAAATGGGCTTTGTTGCCCTTTTTTTCTTGATTTTTGATTGGTTTTTTGGGTAATTGTATCATTGTATTAGATTATTGGGTATTTATTATGGATTATTGTAATTTCAGGATAATGGGCCGTAGGCAGCGGTTTTAACCTTGCTGTTAAGGGCCGCAAGCTTTTAGTCCCAGTTAGTTGGGGGGCGGATTGGGGGATAGGTCTTTGCAAATGGCCTTAGGTGGCAGACAGGCAAGCGGTCAGTACCGTTCCGCTGGCTTTTGGCCTGACCACCTACCTCCTCTCCGGGGAGAGGAGGTAATCACGAAGACCATAGCGTAGCCTTAGCTACGGTCTTCGCTTCAATCTTCGAGTCATCCTCTCCTACGGGAGAGGGCAGGGGTGAGGCTTTTCTTTTTGAAGGCGATGGCATCAGAGATTTTGCTATATATAAATTTGGGTAACGATAATGCCAAAATCCGGGCTGCCCTGCCCCCATTTCATATTTCAGCGGTTTGTTGCTATCTTTAACCGATTGAATAACGATGAACGTTAAACTAACTGCCCAGCAAAAGAGCAAACCGATATACACGGCCACCGACCATGCATCCGCCCCGCCATGCTGGGCAGGCTTGGCCCCTGATGTATATGGTATTATGCAGCCCATTTTGCTACGGGAAAACAAACAGCGGCGCAAGCAGGAATATTGTTGGGTCTCTGCCTCGCCTTCGTGCTTGCTGGACAGGCAGGCGTTTAGCATAGCCATCCAAAAAAATGCGGATTTTGTGATATTTGTGCATAATCCCCGTCTGACCGAACGGGACAGGCATCCCGCTGGTAAACTACAGCCCAGCCGCGTCGATAAGGATGCTACCGACCTCCCAACTAGTTGGAGGCTGAAAGCGGCGGATACCGCCTATGGCAGCACAGGAGTAGTGGATATTAAGGTGGTGGATCATTTTATCATTAGCGAAAAAGCTTATTTCAGTTTTGTCCCCAACTAGTTGGGGAGCATTATTAAAGAACTGCGCAACGGCAGCGAAGATGGGGAAGAAATAGGGTTTTTACTGTTTTTTGATTAGCCGGGATGCAGTACCTTTCGGCATGGCTGGCGGCCAGCTATAAAACATAAACCTTGGGCAAAAAAATATCCAGACCGAGCTGGGGCAACTGTATGATGTGGTAGGGGCGAGGACACGGGCGATTAAGCGGCAGTTGAAAAATGTGGAGGGGTTGCCAGAGGGAGTCTCTCAAAAAATCATTTCTGAAATTATTATTGAAGAGCCTAACGAAAACAATGAAATTTAATTTTAATACTGATCATCTAATAATTCTTGATAATAATAATAATGAAACTGTAGAGATATCTAATTATGATTCAAAAACTCACACTTTCCCAACTCGAACAATACCTTTCTAAAGCTGCCTGGATTTTAAAAGGTCCGGTAGACGCTTCAGATTTTAAGGTGTACATATTTCCTTTGTTGTTTTTTAAACGCCTATCAGATGTTTACGATGAAGAATATCAAATTGCTTTAGAAGAATCTAAAGGAGATAAGGAATATGCGTCCCTGCCCGAATTTCACCGTTTTGAAATTCCCAAGAAATGCCATTGGAATGATGTACGAGAAACCACCACCAACGTTGGTCAAGCAATCGAAAAAGCTTTTCGTGGTATTGAACAAGCCAATCAGGAATTGTTGTATGGGATTTTTGGTGATGCACAATGGAGCAACAAGAACAAACTTTCTGATCGATTATTGATTGATTTAATAGAGCATTTTTCACAATACAGTTTATCCAATTCATTGGTTGACCCGGATATTCTCGGACAAGCATATGAATACTTGATTAAACACTTTGCAGATTTAACCAATAAAAAAGCGGGGGAATTTTATACACCTCGTTCGGTAGTACATCTATTAGGTTTAATACTCGATCCGCATGAGGGTGAAAGTGTGTATGATCCTGCATGTGGTACTGGTGGTATGCTTTTGGAATGTGTAAACCATTTGCAAGCAGGTAAAGAGGATTATAGAACCTTAACGCTTTATGGCCAGGAAAAGAATTTGACTTCAAGCTCTATTGCACGTATGAATATGTTCCTGCATGGCATTGAAGATTTTAATATTGTGCGTGGTGATACGCTTCGAAATCCTGCATTTTTTGCAGCAGATGGATTAAAAACATTTGATTGTGTCATTGCAAACCCTCCATTTTCATTAGATGATTGGGGTAGCGAAAACTGGGTAAATGATCCTTATGGAAGAAATATAGCCGGAGTTCCTCCAAAAGGGAATGGTGACATGGCATGGGTACAGCACATGATAAAATCCATGAACAGCACAGGCCGTATGACTGTTGTTTTGCCTCATGGTGCTTTGTTTCGTAAAGGTGCTGAAGGACGAATTCGTGAAGAATTATTAAAGCAAGATTTACTGGAAGCAGTTATTGGATTAGGTTCTAATATTTTTTATGGTACTCAGTTAGCCGCTTGTGTAATGGTGTTCAAGCAAAATAAACCAGCCAAAAGAAAAGGTAAAGTGTTGTTTATTGATGGTTCCGATCAGGTACGTGTGGGGCGTGCCCAAAATTTTCTCGAGCCACAACATGTAAAACAGCTATTTGATTGGTACACTAGCTTTAAAGAAGTGGAAAATTATACAAAGGTTGCCTCACTAAAAGATATTGCTGAAAACGACTACAACCTTAATATCCCGTTGTATGTAGAAAAAGTGATTGAGGATAACTTGCCATCGGTAGAAGTTGCGCTGACAGGTTTGAAAACAGCTTGGAATGAGAGTTTGATAGCGGAAGAAAAGTTTAAAACAATTTTAAAACAATTTATATAATGGCATACGAAGCACCAATTACAATAAAAAAAGCGATTGATAATATTCGCAAGAAGCATTACGTTTTGCCATCCATTCAGAGAGAATTTGTATGGGATACATTACAAATTGAAAGACTATTTGATTCTCTTATGAGAGATTATCCGATTAGTACATTTCTTTTCTGGAAAGTAGATAAAAGTAGAATTAAAGATTTTCAGTTTTATGAGTTTTTAAAGAACTATCATGAGCTTAATTCTACACACAATACAAAAGCCGATTTAAGCCAGGAGGAGGATGTAATTGCTGTGTTAGATGGTCAGCAGCGAATGACATCAATGTATATCGCACTAACAGGTTCGCACGCAAAAAAGTTGCCTTATTTTGGTTGGAACAATGACAAAGCTTTTCCTAAAAAACATTTATATCTTAACTTAATCAGTAAGGCCAACGATATAGAATTGGAATATGATTTCCGATTTTTATCAAAAGAAGAAGCTGATAATAATGAACATAATTTTTGGTTTGAGGTAGGTAAAATTTTAGACTATACCGACCTGAGTAAGGTAATGGAGTACCTAATGCTTAATGGCTTGATGGATACTTCCAAATATACGCAAATTCAAGCCTCAATGGCTTTAAATACACTTAACCAATTATTTAATATTATCCATCAAAAGGGATCGATAAGTTACTTTTTAGAGGAAGGCGAAGAACTTGATAAAGTACTTCAAATTTTTATTCGCATAAACAGTGGTGGAACCAAACTGAGTTATTCCGACCTCTTGCTTTCAATTGCAACGGCTCAATGGAAAGAAAAAGATGCAAGAGAAGTAATTCATGAATTTGTAGATGAAATAAACCAAATTGGAGATGGTTTCGACTTTAATAAAGATTTTGTTCTGAAGTCTTGTTTGGTACTGGCTGATTTTAACGATATCAAGTTTAAAGTTGATAATTTCACTAAAGCCAATATGGCTACGATTGAAAAAAAATGGGATGATACTGCTTCAGCAATCAAATCGGGTATTAAACTTATTTCCAAATATGGTTTCAATAGGGATAGTTTAACGGCCTCTACTGCAATCATCCCCATTGCGTATTTTATCTTTAAAAACAAACTAGATGATAAAATATTACACCATTCCTTATGTGAAAGTGATCGAAAAGCAATTATAGAATGGTTGGCTCGTGTACTTTTAAGAGGCACATTTGGAGGAACTCCTGATGCAATTTATCCAGTTATTAGAACCTTAGTTACAGATAACCCTGGCCGATTCCCATTACCAGAAATTATAGCTCATTATAGAGGTAAACGTAAATCAATTTCGTTTTCGGAAGACGATATCGATAGTATCTTAGATATTCAGTATGGCCAAAAAAGAGCTTACAGTGCTTTAACACTGATCTATTCCTCTTTAAACTTTTCTTTCAAATATCATCAAGATCATATTCATCCTAAGTCATTTTTTAATAAACGAAAATTAGGAGCTTTGGGTATATCTGATGATATATTAAAGGACGAATATATTGGAAAATTTAACTCTTTAGCTAATCTACAATTATTAGAAGCTACTGAAAACATTGAAAAGAAAGATAAGCAGTTTAAATTGTGGTTAAATGAAAGGTATCCAAACGAAACTGACAGAATGAATTATTTATCCCTAAATCATATAGCAAATGATGCCTCTTTAGATTTTGCAGATTTTATTCCTTTTTATGATAATCGTAGGGCAACACTCAAAGGCAAACTAATGACTTTATTGAATGTAAAAGCAGGCGAATTAGAAACTATTGAACAAGAAACAGAATGACCCAACAAGAACTAGAAAAATATCTCTGGGGTGCTGCCAAAGTGTTGCGTGGAACCATTGACGCCGGAGATTACAAGCAATATATTTTCCCTCTATTATTCTTCAAAAGGATTTGCGATGTATATGACGAAGAATTTGAAAAAGCATTAAAAGAAAGTGATGGCGATATAGAATATGCTGCTTTTGCAGAACACCATCATTTTATTGTTCCCAAGGAAGCTCATTGGAATACCGCCCGGGAAACTACCACCAATGTGGGCATGGCTATACAAAACGCCATGAGGGAAATTGAAAAAGCAAACCCTGATACTTTATATGGTATTTTTGGCGATGCCAGCTGGACCAATAAAGACCGCCTTTCTGATGCTACGCTAATCAATTTGATTGAACATTTCTCACAACACAAACTGAATTTAAGTACGGTTGCCGATGATAAATTGGGTAATGCATACGAATACCTTATTAAGGAATTTGCAGATGATAGTGGACATACCGCTGCGGAGTTTTATACCAACCGTACTGTGGTAAAACTCATGACCATGATTATGGACCCGCAACCGGGTGAAAGCGTGTATGACCCTACCTGTGGCTCTGGTGGCTTATTGTTGAACTGTGCTTTGCATTTGCGTGACGAAGGAAAAGAATATCGTACGCTAAAATTATATGGCCAGGAAATTAACCTCATTACCTCCGCCATTGCCCGCATGAATATGTTTATGCACGGCATAGAAGAATTTAGCATTGTGCGTGGCGATACGTTGGCGCAACCTGCATTTTTGGAAAATGACACCCTTAAAAAGTTTAATGTAATTTTAGCCAACCCGCCTTACTCCATTAAAGCATGGGACCGCAAAAGTTTTGAAACCGATCCTTACGGAAGAAATCTTTGGGGAACGCCTCCACAAGGTTGTGCCGATTATGCTTTTCAACAGCATATACAAAAAAGCCTGAATGATAAAAAAGGACGCTCCATTTCTCTTTGGCCTCACGGGATTTTGTTCAGAGATGCTGAAGCAGAAATGCGCAGGAAAATGATTGAAGAAGATTTGGTAGAATGTGTAATTGGCTTAGGCCCAAATTTATTTTACAACTCACCAATGGAGGCTTGTTTGTTGATTACTACAACCAATAAAGCAAAGAATAAAAAAGGCAAAATACTTTTCATTAATGCTGTGCATGAAGTGAAACAAGAAAAAACAATGGGCTTTTTAGAAGATAAGCATATTGATAAAATATTTAAGGCTTACCAAAACTTTAAAGCCGTTGAAAACTTTGCTGCTGTAGCTTCTTTGGATGATGTATTAAATAACAATGGAAATATGTCCATTAGTCTCTATATACGACCTGATACTACAGAAGCAAATTTCTCCTTATCATTTGAAGATGCCTATGAAAATTGGGATAGAAGTGGGAAAGAACTTAAAAAGAGTATGAATGAATTATTTCAAAGCTTAGGAAAATAATGGAAGCAGTTATGAATCATACAATTTTAAAAATAGATAAAACTAACTGGAAACCTGTTAAGTTTGGTGATGTAGTTGCAGAACCAAAGGAAATCTGTAAAGATATTGTCGCTGAAGGCATTGAGCATGTTGTAGGTTTGGAGCATATTGACACAGGTGATGTGCATTTAAGAAAATCGGCAACTATTGAAGAAAGTACTACATTCTCAAAGAAATTTAGAAAAGGGGATGTATTGTTTGGAAGAAGAAGGGCTTATTTAAAAAAGGCTGCCCAGGCTGATTTTGATGGTATTTGTTCAGGTGATATTACAGTGTTCAGAGCTAAAAAAGAATTTTCGTACGCTTTGTTACCCTTTATAGTAAACAACGACAAGTTTTTTGATTATGCAGTTAAACATTCTGCTGGTGGGCTTTCCCCACGTGTAAAATTTAAAGATCTTGCCAACTACGAATTTCTCCTCCCACCCAAAGCCGAACAAATGCGTTTGGCAGAATTGCTCAGGGCTATGGTTGATGTGATTGAGAAGGAGAAGGAGATACTATATAAAAATTTAAGATTAAAAAAAGCTATCCTACAAAAACTAGCGAGTTCTAAACATGGTGTAATTAGTAATCTTGGTGATTTTCTAGAAATAGAAAATGGATATGCATTCAAAGGTGAATTTATTTCCGATAATGTAACGGACAGAATTTTAATGACCCCGGGAAATTTTAAAGTTGGAGGAGGATTTCTTTATGACAAAATGAAATATTATAAATCTGATGATGTTAACACCAAATTTATATTCAAATCTGGTGAAATGGTCATTACAATGACTGATTTAAGTAAGGATGGCGACACTCTGGGATATCCAGCCTTCATACCTGAAATTGAAGGTAAAATTATTCTTCACAATCAGCGACTCGGTAAAGTTGTTCTCAAAAACAACAAACTGAATTTTAATTTCATATATTATCTGCTACAGACGCCAACATATCGGAGCCACATTTTAAATGCTGCGACTAAAACAACCGTACGACACACATATGCAAATAGAATAAAAAGTTTCAAATTTTTCCAACCAGATGATGATATGCAGTTAAAATGGGTAAGTAAATTTGTGGCAATAGATCAAATAGAGTGTGATACTAAATCAAGAATTTTATCTTCCCAATCTTTACAAAAAAGCCTCATCAATCAAATATTTTAAGCATGGGATTTAACGAACTCAATAGCGTAGAGCATTACATTATACAACAACTCAGTGGGGTAAATTTGAATAGCAATGAGCTGCAGGAACCTAAAGTAGGTTATGGTGCGCAATGGCAATACCAATCTGCTGCTGATTTAAACCGTTCGGTCAACGAAGTACTTATTGAGCAAGAATTGAAAGATGCCTTGATTCGTTTAAATCCTGAAATAGCTGACAAACCTGAATTGGCAGATGAAGTAATTTATAAACTGCGTGCTATTTTAATTTCGGTTAATCAAATTGGTTTGGTAAAAGCCAACGAAGAATTTTTTAAATGGCTTGGTGGCGATAAAACCATGCCCTTTGGCGAAAATAACCGCCATGTGCCTGTTCGTATTTTCGATTTTGATAATCTCTCACAAAACACTTATATCATTACCAATCAATTTCGCATTCATCATAGAGAAACCAAAATACCCGATATTGTTTTATTCATCAATGGTGTACCGGTTGTTGTAGGAGAAGCAAAAACGCCTATTCGCCCCAGCGTAAGTTGGCTGGATGGTGCTTATGAAATTCATGACGTGTATGAAAATACGGTGCCGCAATTATTTGTGCCCAATATATTATCCTTCGCCACTGAAGGCAAGGCTTTGTATTATGGAAGCATTCGTTGTCCATTGGACTTTTGGGCGCCCTGGCGTTTGGAAGATGAAGACGAAACACTTGCCCGCAGATTGGGATTGGGCGAAATTGGCAAAGAGATGGGTGATTTATTACATCCTGCCCGTTTGCTGGATATTTTACAAAATTTTTCCTTATTCACCACCAACAAGAAAAAACAACGCAGCAAAGTCATACCACGTTTTCAGCAATACGAAGGAGCCAATAAAATTGTAGAACGGGTAAAAGATGGTCGGGTTAAAAAAGGATTGATCTGGCATTTTCAAGGCTCAGGTAAATCCTTGCTGATGGTTTTTGCTGCACAAAAATTAAGACGAGCAGCAGAGTTAAAAAGTCCAACCGTAATTGTATTGGTAGACCGTACCGATTTAGATACACAGATTTCAGGCACTTTCAATGCATCGGATATTCCCAATGTAGAAGCCACCGAAAGCATTAAGGATTTACAAAAAATGCTGGAACAGGACACCCGTAAAATTATCATTTCGATGATACATAAATTTCGTGATGCCAAACCCAACATGAATACCCGTGATAATATTATTGTATTGGTAGATGAAGCACACAGAACACAGGAAGGAGATTTGGGAAGACAAATGCGGGCAGCCTTACCCAATGCATTTTTGTTTGGATTAACAGGTACACCGGTTAACAAAGCTGATAAAAATACCTTTTGGGCTTTCGGTTCCGAAGAAGATGAAGGCGGTTATATGTCCCGTTATACTTTCCAGGATTCTCTCAGAGATGGTGCAACTTTGCCGCTGCATTTTGAACCACGCCTTATAGATGTGCATGTAGATAAGGAAACCATTGACAAGCTTTTCAAAGAATTCAAAGAAGAAGCCGCCCTTTCCGATGAAGAAGCAGATGCACTCAATAAAAAATCGGCAAAAATGGCCGCCTTCCTGAAATCACCGGAGCGGATTGCTAAAATTACAGAAGATATTTCAACTCACTTTAAAGAAAAAGTAGCACCACATGGTTTTAAAGCCATGATTGTTACACCTGATAGGGAAGCTTGTGTTCTTTACAAAGAAGCACTTGATAAATATTTTCCGGTTGAGGCCAGCAAAGTGGTTATTTCTACTATCGCAAATGACACGCTGGAATTCAAACAAAAATGGGGTGTTGATAAATCGCAGCAGGAACGAATTGCAGATGAATACAACGATCCGATTTCAGATTTACAGTTTCTAATCGTTACGGCAAAACTACTCACTGGTTTTGATGCACCTGTTTTACAAACCATGTATTTAGATAAGTCCATTAAAGATCATACCCTGTTGCAAGCTATTTGCAGAACCAACCGCTTATTCCCCAATAAAACATACGGGCGTATAGTAGATTATTTTGGTGTGTTTGATGATGCCGCAAAAGCATTGGAGTTTGATGAAGCATCTGTAAAACAAATTATCACTAACTTGTCAGAACTGCGGGGTAAATTACCTCAGGCAGTAGAAGATGCTTTACAACATTTTGAAGGTGTAGATCGAAACCAACATGGTTTTGAAGGATTAGAAGTTGCTCAAGATGCCATCAAAACCGATGAGAAAAAAGATGCCTTTGCTAAAGATTATAAATTCCTGAGTAAACTTTGGGAATCATTATCGCCCGATAATATTTTAAATTTATTTCAAGCAGATTATAAATGGTTATCGCAGGTGTTCGAATCGGTGCGTCCGGCTTCAGACAATGTTGGCAAACTACTGTGGATGACATTGGGTGCACAAACCACCAAACTCATACACGATAATGTTCATGTAGGGGATATTCATAATTTAGATGAGTTTATTTTAGATGCGGATGTGATTGAGGATATTTTCAACAACCCAGATCCAAAAAACGCAAAGAAGTTAACCAAAATACTGGTCAATCGCTTTAAAAAAAATGGTAATGATCCAAGATTTAAAAAACTAAGTGAACTTTTAGAAGAATTGCGAGACAGAGCGGAGAAAGGATTGATTACATCTATTGAATTTGTAAAGGAGCTTTGTAAAATAGCCAAAGAAACTGTTCAGGCAGAAAAGGATTTGGAAGCAGTACTACAAGAAAAATCACCCAAGGCAGCATTAACAGAATTATTCTTAGAACTAAAAACCGACCAAACACCTGCAGTTGTAGAAAGAATTGTAACGGATATTGACGCCATTGTTCGTGTGGTAAGTTTCCCAGGTTGGCAAAAGACAACATCTGGCGAAAGAGAAGTACAAAAATCATTAAGGCAAGCACTTTTAAAGTATCAATTGCACAAGGATCAGGTGTTGTTTGATAGGGCTTATAGTTATATCAAGGAGTACTATTGATTTCTGTAGATAAAGCGGATGAGAGCACTCACTAAGTGGACAAGAGGAAGATGCTATTTGCCCATGATGATGAATGGGTAGGCGAAGGTGGGAGAAGTGGAGGAAGAAGAAAACCTGGCAATGGCTTCGGAGGAAGAGGGGGAGTTTGATAGGAAGAAAAAAACAAGTAAAGCATGATTGACACTACAGAGTTTATTCAAATAGGGTCATTAGTATTAACAAGCGTATCAGTTTTGGTAACCAAAGACAATACTTTTAAAGCACGAATTTAAATTGAATCTAAATACTTATTATGCTTGTAAAGCCTGAAATTTCACATTTTCCATATTTTTATCTGGCGCTAATATTCCGCAGAATGACTGATGCCTAAAAATACTGCCGGATTGTAACCGGTTTGGCTGTTTACAGTTATAAGGGTAATCCATAAACCCTGTTTAAGTAACATTTCAGCCCGGGCCGAATTCAGGCAATAGTCTTTAACCATAACTCATATTGGCGGGGCTTTGGCCCATAACTCAAAACCAACTTTAATATAACATGCACATCCTGAAAATCATCCATGGCTATCCGCTCAATTACAATGCCGGTTCTGAAGTTTATAGCCAGTCCATCTGTAATGAACTTTCAAAGCAACACAAGGTTTCAGTTTTCACAAGAGAAGAAAACCCATACAGCACCGACTTTGCCATCCGTAAGCAAACAGAAAACAGTAACCTGGATTTGTATTTCGTAAACAATCCCCAAGGCAAAGATGGCTACCGCCATCAGGCAATGGATAGCAATTTTGCAAAACTCATTGCCGAAATCAAACCCGATATAGCACATATTGGGCATCTCAACCATCTTTCCACCGGAATTGTGGACGAGCTCAACAAACAGAACATTCCAATCGTTTTTACACTTCACGACTTTTGGCTGATGTGCCCAAGAGGGCAATTTCTTACAAGAAGCATTGGCTGGGAAAACAACTTTCGGTTGTGTTCAGCCCAGCAAGACCATAAATGCGCAACTGACTGTTACAGGGTGTATTTCAGTGGCAGAGAGGAGAACGAAGCCCAAGACATAGAACATTGGACTGCCTGGACACACCAAAGAATGATGGAAACCAAAGCAATCATCAACAAGGTTGATGCATTCATTGCCCCGTCTTATTACTTGCGCAATAGATTTGTAAATGAGTTTTCAGTGCCTGAAAACAAGATCATTTACTTAGACTATGGATTCCCTACTGAATACTTAACGCAAACAGAAAAATCAAAAGACAATGTCAATTTCACCTTCGGATACATTGGTACATTAATACCTGCCAAAGGTGTTCATCAACTCATTGAAGCCTTTTGCCAAATTGAAACACCTGCAACACTAAAAATTTACGGAAGACAAAACGGGCAAAGCTCCGGCGCTTTAAAATTGCTTGCCGGCAAATCAAAAAATACAATTGAATTTGCTGGGGAATACATCAATCACAACCTGGCAAATGATGTTTTTTCAAAAGTTGATTGCATAGTTGTTCCAAGCATTTGGGCAGAAAACTCACCCTTGGTCATTCACGAAGCTCAATCTTGCAAAATACCTGTCATCACAGCCGCTTTTGGGGGAATGAAGGAGTATGTGCGGCATCAGGTCAATGGATTATTATTTGAACACCGCAATATAGCATCCTTGGCAGCCCAAATGAAATTTGCTGTGGAAAACCCCCATTTGATGGCAGCATACGGCCAGAAGGGGTACTTGTTTTCGCAAGATGGCAGTGTGCCAAATATCCACGATCATTGCAAAGAATTAGAGAAAATCTACAATCGTTTCATTACCCCCAAAACTCTTTGGCGAATAACCATTGATACCAATCCTGAAGATTGCAACCTCAAATGCATCATGTGCGAAGAGCACAGCCCTTACAGTGATTTCATCCCGAAACTATTCAAAGAAACAGGTGTAAAACGTAGAAGAATGAATTTTGAAACAGTACAGGACATTTTTCTACAGGCAGAAAAATTGGGAGTAAAAGAAATTATCCCCTCCACAATGGGCGAACCATTGCTTTACAAAGAGTTTGATAAAATATTTGAATTAGCGCAGCAGAAAAACATAAAACTCAATCTCACTACAAACGGCACATTCCCTAAAAAATCAATTGAAGAGTGGGCGAAATTGATTGTGCCAAACACCACCGATGTAAAGATCAGCTGGAATGGAGCAACAAAAGAAACAGCTGAAAAAATAATGAAGGGAATAGATTTTGAAAAGTCGGTGGCAAATGTAAAACAGTTTATCAAATACCGGGACGAACACTTTGCAAATACAGGCTATTACTGCCGGGTAACTTTTCAGTTAACTTTTATGCAAAACAACATGCATGAGTTGGCAGACATCATAAAATTGGCGGCTTCATTAGGTGTTGACAGAGTAAAAGGTCATCAGCTTTGGGCACATTTTGATGAAATAAAGAGTCTTTCTATGAAGGCATCAAAAGAAAGCGTAACACAATGGAATAGCTTTGTAAAACAGGTACTGGAAGTCCGGGAGCAATACAGAAAACCCAATGGTGAAAAAGTGCTTCTGGAAAATATCATTCCACTAACCGAAGCTGAAAATACAGAAATGCCGGAGCATTACGAATGCCCTTTTCTCACAAAAGAGTTGTGGATTTCAGCAACTGGAAAAATATCACCTTGTTGTGCTCCTGACAGTCTTCGTAAATCTTTAGGTGATTTTGGAAACATTGAGAGCACCACGATCCGGGAAGTAGTAAACAGTCCTGTTTACAAAGACCTGGTCAAAAACTATAAATCAATACCGCTATGCAAAACATGCAATATGCGTAAACCAACAAGTAAATAGTAAGAAAATGAAACAGCTAAAAAAAATTGAACAACTAAAAAAAATGTTTCCCAATATCACAGGGATAGATGCAGCACTGCTATACGGTTCTTTTGGCAGAAATGAAGCCACACCCAATTCTGATATTGATATCCAGTTATTAGTAAACAAAGATTTCGAAAAAGGAGATTTTAAAGCCCAGCTTCAGGAACTATTTCACAACGAAATTCAATCCATCCGTGAAGTAGCCTTGAGAGAGAAGGTAGTGGCTTATTTCAAATCACAACCCAAAATTGAATTTGCCATCTGCACCAGCATTACCGAAATTGATAGAAACTATCTGGGTTCGGAAATTATTAATTTCGGGCAGACAATATTATATCAAAGAGAGCCGCAGCTTTACGATACAGCTTCATATCTGGCTCAATTGATAAGCAATTACAACAATAGCAAAACAGAGCTGCAGAAAGATAACCAAATAACAGACCTTATTGACAAGTTTATCTATGAATTTGAAAGTTGTTCTGTTATGCACCGGAGAAGCGATGGCTACCAGTTTTATTTTTTTTACAACATTGCTTTGCATGTTGCCATTCAATTATACCACCTTTCAAAAGGGTATTCAAAATTCAATTTCCTTCCTAAGCATTTCATTGCAAACATCCTTACAAAGGAAGAGCAAGAAACATTTTACTACCTCCGGGGCACATTGTTTTTGCCCGAAGCCAATCAACAGAAAAGAAAATTGCTTCACTTCTTTTATGCAGCAATAGAAGCATTGGTAACACCTGAAAAATTTGATGAAGTAAAACAGTTTTGTGAGTGGCTTTATAACCGTGATTTCCTCTGGAACTTTAGAGACATAAGCACACATAATCCAAGAATTAAAAGGGGTATCATTTACAGAACAGCAACAATGTCTTTGTTTCAAAATGATAACAGGTTTGATGAATTACTGAGAGAAACACAAATCAAAACAGTAATTGATTTAAGAGCAGGTAAAGAAATTGAAGAATTGCCATACCACGAACAAACCCTTTTAAAATTCAAGTACATAAAAGCTCCGCTTGACCCTTGGAACCAACCCGAATGGTTCAAACAAAAACACCATCAGGGAACCAATGAAGAAATTGCTTACCGCTATTTTGCATTAGGATGCAATGACCAGATAAAGAAAGCAATGGAAGCAATTATAGGCGAAAGACAAGGTTCAGTTGCAATTCATTGTTTTGCAGGCAAAGATAGAACAGGTATTTTCATTTCAATGCTTCACTTGCTTGCAGGTACTCCAATGGATGTAATCTATGCCGACTATTTAGCAAGTGAAGTTGATGTAAAATTGAGTAGATTGAACTTGGTGGTAGACATTATTAACAACAAGGGAGGCATAGAGCCTTACTTACTTTCTTGTGGTTTAATGGATAATCAGATTTTAAAACTTAAACAAAAATTACTGAACCAATGAATTGGCAAAACATACAAATAGCAACAGACAACACTCACTTTCTTTTTGACGGCGAACCAATTTTCGGTAGGCATTTTATTGAAGTACTTAAATTTCATGCACCAGGCATAGCACCTGTATTTGATGATACAGGAGCTTACCACATCAACATTAAAGGTGAAGCAATTTATTCTGAAAAGTACACAAGAACCTTTGGTTACTACTGCAACCGGGCAGCCGTAGTGTTGAATGAAAAATGGTTTCATATTGATGAATTGGGAAAACAAGTTTACCACAATTCATTTGGTTGGGTTGGAAACTATCAGGAAAATATTTGCACGGTAAGAAATGCTGACAATCAATATTTTCATATTGATTTGAATGGACATAAAATTTATGCAGAAACTTTCACCTATGCTGGTGATTTTAAAGATGGAATTGCTTGTGTAAAAACATCGGGCGGATTTTACAGGCACATAGATACAAAAGGAAACTGCATAAACAATATTGACTTTCTTGATTTGGGCATCTTTCATAAAAACTTTGCAACAGCTAAAGACAAAGAAGGATGGCATCACATTGACAGACAGGGCAGGGGATTATACAAAGAACGATATGCCGCAACTGAGCCATTTTACAATGGCTTTGCCTTAGTTACTCAATTTGACAATCGTAAAATCATTATTGACGAACATGGAAACAGCATACTTTCTGTATAAATAAACTTGAAAACGGGCTGCACGTCCGAGCTTAACCACAAGTATGGCTATTCAGGCCTATCCTGCAAAGTCACTCCTTCCACTGAATCTATATTGTTGCCTCCATTCCTCTGGAAGTGCGCGGTTCACTTTAGTACCCCACCGTTCTTCGCTGCTGTCAGTATGTATTGCTACAGGCTCCTGGGGATAGCTATGTGCAGAAAAACAAACCCATCTTCGCTCTCCGCCCGGTTCCTATCTGCGAAACGGCGAGCCACAATCTGCACAGAGCTATCCAACATATAAATTTATTTTGCCGCCTGCTGATTCGTGAAGAATACGAACCGGGCTGACATATTGCTGCCATTGGGTTTTCTGTATGGTCATCGGCAGTGGTGGTTTTTGAATCCGGTTGCAAACCGGTAGAATTACCCGACACCAGTTGCGCTTCGCTAAACTGGCGCCAGAAAGTTCAGCACCATTACTGCACCAATTGCCCATTGGTTACCAAGCGGCCCGCAACGCCATTTACCCGAATGCCAAGTATATATCGGGTTTTTTGTTTTTTTGAATCTGCTACATAATTATCATAGTAAGCATTGGTCATAAGGTCAACCTGATACTGATATTTTCTGTTGGCGGCTAGGTTTTTTGCCAACCTACTTACAAAAGCCTGCGAAAAATCGGCATGGCCATATTGGTTGAGCGTGGCATTGCTTACCTTTTTATTATTGATCCATACCCCGTACAGCTTGGGGTTTTTCCAGCTTTCAAATTGTTGTTGGGTTGGTTTTGTCTTGGGCAATGCAGCGGGGGTGGGTAAAAATACCACTACCTGTTGCGCTTGTTGGGTCTTGCTCATGCCTAGGTAAATGGCCAGTAACCTGTCTTTATCGGCGGTGGTAAACTTGCTATAAACGGGCTTGCCCTTTTCGTTTTTGACGGTAGCCACTATTTGGGCATATTCGTTGAGTAAGTCTTGCGATACGCCTTCGGTGGTAAAGGGAGTGGCTGTTTGTTTTACCATAGGTACTACGGTACTGTCTTGCGCCATTACTTTGTTGCTGAACAGTACCACGGCCAGGGCCAATACCAGGATGCTGCCCAGTTGCCCCCAAAATGCTTGCTTGAATGATTTTGATTTTGTGATCATGATTAACCTTTTTTTGGTGATTAAATAACTGAATGGATTGGTTAAAGCGGTAGTGGGTAGTTTACTTGCGTTGGCAATAAGCAATTGTACATAACTGCCCCTATTGGGGTAGCTAATGATGGCGGCTTCATCTGCCAAAAACTCATGGTTAAGGGTGATGGCTTTTTTATAGAACGGGATAAATGGATTGAACCAAAAGATGGCCTGTACTGCCTCAATGGCCAATACATCGTAGGTATGTTTCTGTTGTACATGCGTTAACTCATGGGCCAATATTTCGTTTTCAACCTGTTGGTTTTGATACGCTGCCTTATGCACAAAAATATAGTGTAAGAAACTATGGGGCGCTACTGGTTGATCTAATAGAATAATAGTGGCATCGGCAAAGGGTAGGGCTGGATAGCGCCTTGCTTTTTGTAAAATGGCCCTGAGGTTATGGATAAACCGGATGAGCAAAATACCCGTGATGGCCAAATAAGGGAGTAGCAAAAAGAGATAATCCTTGTTGCCTGTGGAGGGTGTTGCTGCTTGATCGTTGCTGCCGGTACCTACCATATCGGCTAGGATAGTGATGGGTGCTTCGGTTATGGGCAGCATGGGTGTATAGGCGGTGAAATTAAGTAAGGGTATTACAAAAGCCAGTACTAGGCTGAGCAGTAGGTAGATGCGCTTAAAGCGGTGCAGCTTTCCTTTTTCGAGCAACAGTCGGTAGCCGAATAGCAGTAAGCCTGAGGCGAGTATGGCTTTGATGAGGTAGCTTGTCATTTTTTGTTCTTTTTTATTTGTTTGTCGGCCAATTTTTTTAGGTCTTCCAGCTCGGCATTGGTGAGGCCGGTGTTGGCGGTAAAAAAAGAGGCAAATTGCAGCGGCGAGTTGTTGAAGAAGTTTTTGATCAGGCTGTTTACTTGTTTGGAGAAATAATCGGCTTTGTTTACCAATGGGTAATATTGCCGGGAATTGCCAAATACGGTGTATCCAACAAAGCCCTTATCTTGGATTCTTTTGAGCAGGGTAGAGATGGTGGTCAATGCGGGCTTGGGTTCAGGATAGGCTGCCATCAAATCTTTCATGAACACTTTTTCGTGTTGCCATATCAATTCCATTAATTCTTCTTCTGACTTTGATAGGTTCATATATCTACAATTGTATTGTTTGTACTACAAATGTAGTATATATAATCAAATTACCAAATCTTTTTTTGTTACAACGAATGGTTATGGGTTGGTGTAGTTAGGAGTTGCGGGTTACGGGTTATTTTAGTTACGAGTTGGTTTAGTTATGAGTGATGGGGTTTTCCTGTCAACTGTCACACCGTCAACTGTTCTTCGTCCATGGTCCATGGTCCATGGTCCATGGTCAAGGCCCTACGACCCACGGCCAACGCATCCAAAAATTTTAACAAAGTTTTAACAATTTATTTTTTGGTGGTTTTAAAATCTTTCTCAAATTTGTATTGAACTTAAGTATCAA
Organism: Chitinophaga pinensis; assembly: GCA_943373145.1. GTDB lineage: Bacteria > Bacteroidota > Bacteroidia > Chitinophagales > Chitinophagaceae > Ferruginibacter > Ferruginibacter pinensis_H. The sequence continues at coordinate 144,844 of CALSBI010000012.1, read as the reverse complement.
ATGAAATGTTTTTTATTTTTTAACTATTCGACCCGTCCTACCCTATAAGCGCTAGTAAGGCGGCGAGAAACAAACAAATTTATTATGCAGATTAGAGATGAGGCGAAACTCACGATGTTTCGCAACACGGCCCTTACATGCCGTGAACACAGCACCATTACCGTTTCGGTACAGGCTTTTGAAAAAGCACGTCTTTTGTTGGACGTAAAAATTTCGGCTATCACGGCTTTGGCCGCTGCTGAAAAAGAAGTAGGCAAAGGGGTGGGCACCAGCAAGAAGCTGAGCCAATTAACGGCCTGTACCCTGGCAACGGATGTTGCGGGCTTGGTATTTGCTTATGCGAGTGCCACGGGCAACTCCACTTTGAAAGCTTCCATGAAGTTTGCCGTAACGGATTTGAAACGCTTGAACAAAGAATCCTTGCTGCCCGCCCTGCTGAATATTTCAAAAGCGGTACAGGCCAACTTAAAGGATCTGGAAGACTATGGCCTGTCGGCCGTGCATGTGGCCATGCTGGATAAAACAATCGACGATTATACCGGCCAAGTGGCCCTGCCGCAACATGCCCGTACCGAGCGTACCACTTATACCAAGGGTATAAAAAAATTGGTACAGGAAACGGATGCGTTGCTGAAGGAGCAAATGGACAAAGTGATTGCGATCTTTAAAAACGATCACCCTGAGTTTGTGGCCAAATACAAAGCGGCCCGCACCATTTATGATCCGCCCACACAACGCACCCAAATAAAGGGTAAGGTACTGGCAGGCGATTCGGGCAAAATGGTTAAGTACGCTACCATTGCCCTTACGGGGCCTACGGAACTGGTGCTGCAAAGCAATGCGGCGGGCAATTTTACCATCAAACCTTTGCCGCCCGGTAAATACCAAGTGCTGGTAAAAGCGGAGGGCTTTGCGGATACGGTATTGGAAGAACTGGTGGTGAAGCTGGGCAAGGTTACCCGTGTGGCGGTGAGCCTTCATGCGGCTTAATTTTTTGTAGTTTTCATTTTTAAGGGGCATTCTTTTGGGTGCCTCTTTTTTTTAGTGAATAGTTAATAGTGAATAGTGAAGAGTTAATAGTGGATAACTGATAGTTTGAATGGTTGCGATGGTAGATGGTCCATGGTCCATGGTCCATGGTCCATGGTCTATGGTCAATGGTCGATGGACGATACTGCCCTCCTGTCAACTGTCAACTGTCAACTGTTCTTCGTCCATGGTCGATGGTCCATGGTCGATAAACCGCTTTCTGCCCTCCTGTCATCTGTCAACTGTTGTCCGTCCATGGTCGATCGGCTGCTTTCTGCCCTCCTGTCATCTGTCAACCGTCAACTGCCTCCTGTCAACTATCCCCTGTATATGGGCTTTGCTGCCCTAGGGATTATTTTTTTAAAAATTTGTTTTTTTGAAAATAAAAGTTATATTTGTTATCGGAAAAAAGCATCACAGCTAGGCTATAATTAATAAAAACGGCGCAACTTAGAATAAGCACTTCCTTTTAATAAACTTTCAATCTATTTAGTATCCTCAGGCTTAATTGTATAGGCGTAAAGAATAGTGAAAACTGTTGATTACGTTCATGCTAAGCAACTTTTATGTTGGCAGTATAACTGTGTGCCTAAGATTGATATGTACAATACATACAAATGAAAATATTGCGCTCAATACTCAGTAGCTATTATTGGTGAATGGGTATTGGGTAGGGTGGATATAGCTTGCCTGAAAGCAGAAAAATGATTGCCATTGCTTAACGGGTAAAAAAAAATTGTTGCAACAATGACTGGAGATTAAACCTGAATTGACCAAAGAAAAACAAAAAAGGTAAGTGTGTTCCTTCACACTATAATACAAGGACGCTGAATATACATGCCAGGGCGAAAGACAGGTATGCTAATCAAAAAAAAGAATAAATATGAAAAAGGTAATTGTTCCCGCATTATTTGTGACGCTGTGTTTGGTATTATTCTCATTTAAGCCAATCAATAAGCAAACTGCCACGTACGACAAAAAAACTGGAAATTTGGTTTTCTTTGGCGGACTTGCTGGTTCGTTTACGGAATCCTACAGCAGCGGAACTTGTGCTGACAAAACTTGGAGCGAGTGGCACAAGACTTGGAGTGACACACCTGTTGAGCAGAATGCTGCCCAAGTAGCTGTTTTAGACAAATATTAAAAGATTATCAATAGGCTACCCAAATAAAATGTTGGGTAGCCTATTTATTTGACTTTTGTTATGATAACGCATAGCGAAAGCCATTTCTAATTATCAAATGATATAACCTTGTAGATAAGTTATTAAAAAACATGAAGAAAGTACTCGTAATATTTTTTCTATTGCACCTTATGGTAATTGCAGCCCTTTCAATAACGTCGATAGTGGAAGCATTTATGAGTTTTAACTATAAAAAAAAGGCCGATATACCCATTCTTACAACTTTTAAAAATTCAATATATAGCCGTAAGTATTTACATAATTTCTTAATCCTATCTGGCACAAATACGGGCTATGGTTTTTACGGAATAAGTGTTTCTACGGAAAAGTTTCTGGAGGTAGAACTTTATGACAGCAGTAAGAAACTAATAGGGACTGAATTATATTTTAATTTTAACACTATTAATGGTTTTTCACGCTTCAAAAGCTATGCGTCGCACCTTTCAAATTACATAAATGATACGGATGAGTTGTTAAAAACCGATACCTCGGCAAAGGCAAAGCCAATTATTGCTTTTAGGGAAAGCTATGTAGAGAAAGTTTTTAAATACCTAGGAAAAAGTGTAGCAAAAAATACGCCCCATTGCCATTCTTATAAAGTTAAACTAAATACGATTGTTCCCATAAATATTTGGAGTAGTAAGGAAAAGCAAGAAAACCCAAAGAGATATGTTATCAAAGAAATTGAATTTAATACCATCTAGAATAATTGCCCTATTTGAAGGCGCTTACAACGAACCTAATTTCCTCGCATTCCTAAGGGTTACTGTAGGGCTAATTGCCATGGTAGATTTGCTATCCATGTTCCCTGATTTCGAGTTGCTTTTTTCTCCTAACGCTACAATTGTACCCCAAGAAATTTTATACCTGCCCTCGGAATACTTCGATTTGCAACACATGTTCTACGGTTATCTTTTCCGCAATCATTTTGAGCTATATTTTTATTCCATTTCTTTTTGGGGTTATTTGGTTGCGCTACTTTTTTTAACCATCGGTCTTTTCTCGAGGGTGGCTGCTATTGGGGCCTTGATTTTTCAATTGTTAATCTATAAATCTTTTCCCGAGTTCAACTATGGATACGACCAGTTTATTACAATGACTTTGTTTTATTGTTGCCTATTTCCGGTGGGTAAATATTATTCCATCGATAGCCGTATAAATAGCCATAAGGAAAAAAAGGTTATTTTTAATTACCAACGCGTACTTCAAATTCATCTTTGTATTGTGTATTTTTCTTCTGGAATTGCTAAGTTATTGGATTCCGACTGGTGGAATGGGAACTCGATGTGGAAGGCGTTGTGTTCCATTTCAAATGAATACTATAAAATACCATCGATTATTTTAACCCTCGCCGGTATTGGGGTAGTATTTTTGGAAGTGTTTTACACGGCACTCGTTTTTTTTAAAAAAACCCGACAAATTGCGCTTGTACTTTGCATACTCATGCATATATCCATTGGCTTCTTTCTTGATCTATATCCATTTGCTGCCATCATGTGTGTATGGAACATTGCAGCCTTTTCAAAATTTACAACTGTTCCTAAAAAACTAGCATGAGAAGTATATTTTTATATTTGCTTTTGCTTATTGGTTTTTCTTGTTGTGCTCAAAACTTATCTATTAAGGGAAAGGTAATCAACAAAAATGGCGGTTCAATCCCTTTTGCCAATATAGTTGTATCCAACCCTTTAACAAAAGGGAATGTGGTTTTAACTTATTGTGTAGCGAATGAAACCGGTTTTTTTTCATTTACCATTGGCCCAAACATTTCAATGCTGCAATTGACCACCACTGCAATTGGATATAGCGAACAGGTGGATTCGGTTAAATGCGACACACTTGTATTGCTGACTATCACATTAAAGAATGCCTCAAAAACATTGCAAGAGGTCATTATCAAAAATGAAACACTGCGGGATACTGTTGATATAAAGCCGGATAGTAGTACCCTAACTGATAATTCAACTTTGCGGGATATCCTAAATAAAACGGAAGGCGTAATTATTTCAAACGATGGGGCCATCTCTTTTAACGGCAAGCAAATAAACAAGGTGTTAATAAATGGTAAAGAGGTTTTTATCAACCAAAATAAAATTGCTTTGGATAATTTGAATTATGAGTTGATGGAGAAAGTGCAGATTATTAATAACTATACCGATAGGTTTAATATTGATTTTAACAGTATAAAAAACCCCGTAATCAATATTAAAACCAAGGCGAGGTTTAAGGGCGTTTTTAAGCTTAATAGTGAAGTAGGGCTGGGGTATGAAAGGGCTTACAAAATAAAAGGCAAAGGCTTCTTTTTTTCTGACAACCTCAACACTTTTGCTACCGCTAATACAAATAATATTTCCGAAAAAGATTTTAGCCCCAATGATATCGCTTCAAGCATTGCGCAAAATGCTACCGATTTTTTTAAAACAACCGTGGGCTCATTTTTTACTGATGGGGGAGGGTTGAAAAAGGATTTTAATACGAATAATAGCCTTACTGTTAGGAAGCAAACTGGCAGGACCAAGTCAGGTATTTTTATGGTACATAGTAATATGAAACAAGAAACCAATACTTTTTCAACGCTTGCCTCGCCCGACACTTTGTTTAGAGATGAGAGCAGAACCTTGGATCGAAGGGGCCTGTTTTTAATGGCATCTATAAATAATAGTTATTTATTTAGTAGAAACACCGTTGTAAATAGCACGGCCACTTTTAGTATATTAGACGCCCAGGATACTAGGCTCAGTTATATTGATAACTACTATCCTACTTCGCTTCGGTTTATCGAGCGTATAGCTGGGATGCCCTCTGTGTTTTCTGTTGGCGCCAACTCTGTATTAACAAAATTGATAAAGAAAAAATATTTGCTCAATTTTGCTATTGATTATTATGTGGAAGATGCAGGAAAGCAATCGAGAAACTCATTAGAGGGAGGCATTGTTCCGCTAGATATTATGCAGGATAATCAGTCGAAAAAAAGAACGGGCTCTTTTTTTACGGGGGTAGAACACAAGAGAAATAATTTACTCTCGTTGGGGGCTGGCTTTACATATTTCAATATTAGGCATACGGGAAAACTTTCAATTACGAATAAAGGTAATAGTGTTAATTACATTGCAAGGACTACACAAATTTATGAAGTAAACCTTAAGGCAAATGGGATGAATAAAAAAATGGAGTACGCAGCAGCCATGAAACCCTCTTTTTGGGCAATAAATGCTTACCACCCTAAACAGCAATTCTTTTTGGGCATCAGTTCATCTTTTGGGTATAATTTCAACACGATGCGAAGCATCACTGTACGATTTAACCAACTCCAACAGCAGCAGGATATCAGCAATGTGTACGATACGATTTTTCAGGCAGTAAATCAGGTAGTGGTAAATGAAAAGCAAAATATCACAAATTTATCGCTAAATAGAAACCTTTCTTTTGGTTTATATCATTCTAATATAGCCAAATCAAATTCATATTATTTGGGTTGTACTTTTCGTGCCGACAAGAATGATATATATCCAATTTTTGATACTATTGTTAACAATGCCTTTTATTTCAACAACCTGGTATTAAGTAAACGCCGAACAGACTCGTATAATATTGGTGCAAGTAAAGGCCTTTATTTTACGAATAAGTATCATAAAATCCAGTTTAGGGCAAGGTCTTCGTATATGATTTCAGGTTTTCCTACAATCATTAACCAGCAGGAGCAAAATTATCAAAGTAAGAAGATTTTAATGAATATTGATGTTACACTCAATCACAAGCGGATCTTTATTAAGGAGATTGTAGCTGGCATCAATATTTCCAGACAAAGCTTGAGGCTAAATAATCAAGAGATCAACTCGCAACGCACCATTACAACCTATATCGGACTGTCGTCGGATAGAAAAAAAATTGAATGGAAAACCTATTTGGAAAATGCAAATTTTACTACTGATTTTACAAAGTTTAACATCCTGAATTTGAATTTTTCAATAACCTACAAAAGAAACGACAAATTATCCTTCTCATTAAGCGGTAAATCGGTATTAGATTTGTTTCATATAAATTCTGGGAAGAATATCGGCCTTGATATTTCTTCTGATGGTAATATCATAAACCAAACTATTAATAATAACAGGATCAGCTATGTAATGGCAAAAGTGTTTTATAAATTCTAACTTTGATAAGGTATGAAAAAAATGATTGTTTTTTTTGGAATGGCAGTTGCCCTGTCGGCGCAAGCGCAAGATAGTAGCAAAAACATCTTGCAGATAACTTACAGAACTAGCCCGGTAAGTCAGTACAAGGTTAATAATAGCAGCAATCGAAGTGCAGCAGATAAGGCGTTGGATTTGGAATTAAATTATGCCCATAAGCGCTATTATACACTCCTCGTAAATTTGCAAACAAGAGCTTCCGTGTATAAATATGATTCGCTGAATTTTGTAAAACCAAAGGGAAGGGAAGATGTACAATTGATGCTGGCTGATAATCTTTCTTTTTGTAGCAAAACGGATTCAAATGCCACCTATAAATTTGAAACACTATTTGGGCGAAAATTTTATTCACAAGGGTCTGTTGGAGATATTGAATGGGAGATTACTTCAGAGAAAAAGCAGTTATTCGGATTCAACTGTACAAAGGCAATAGCAAAGGATAAAGGGCTGCTATTAACTGTTTGGTATACAAGCGAAGTGCCCATTTCAAGTGGACCTGTAAATTATTTTGGACTGCCTGGATTGGTGGTTTGGGCTGAAGATTTTTTTAGGACTACCCAGGTAGAAAGAATAACCTATAGTAATGACATTGTAGGGTTCGAGCAAGAAATGGCCAAGTATAAAAAAGAATTTGAGGGAAATAAGGGGAGTAATTTTCTAAAAGAGCGATTGTTTATGGAAAAGAAAAAGGAGTTGGTTCAATCGCTTCGGCAAATGGTAGCGGCACAGTAACTTGTTGATGGTCAATGGTCCATAGTCCATGGTCAATGGTCCATGGTCAATGGTCAATTGTCGATGGACGATACTGCCCTCCTGTCATCTGTCAACTGTCAACTATTCCCCGTCCATGGTCCATGGTCGATGGACAATCGGCTGCTTTCTGCCCTCCTGTCATCTGTCATCTGTCAACTGTCAACTGCCTTCGGTCAACGGTCAACGAACCTCGCCCCCGTCAACTGTTAAAAATTTCCCCTATCGCCTGCCGGAATAACCTATTTCGCCAAATTTGTGTTATTTTTGTAGGGTAGATTACAATGAAAAAGATTGTTACAGGCATATTAGCACTATTGTACCTCGCCGTTTCTTCGGGGGTGGTACTGGAAGTGCATTATTGCATGGGCAAGATTGCCGGGGTGGAACTGTATGGTGGCCACAACGAACAATGCGGCAAATGTGGCATGAAGGAAGGCAAGGGCGGCTGCTGTCACGATCAAGTGCAAGTGTACAAGTTGGAAGATGTACACAAGCAGGTTAACAGCCTGGGGGTAGCCCCGCTATGGGCCATTGCCCTGCCCGCTGTATATCCTGTACCCGACTGTCAATTGCCGGCCGATCCTAGTTTTAACACTGTTGCCCTACATCCTCCGCCCGATATCCATGCGCCTGCACTTTGTATCGTAAACTGTGTTTTTAGAATTTGATGCTTCCCCCTGCTTCCCTTCGGCATTTTGTAGTCCGTTGGGCATCCCCCTATTTGCACCATTCCAAAATTTATTGATAACAGGTTATTGGTGATGCGTATCGTTTTGTTGGTAATATCCAGCAATAGGCGCCTACCACCTATACCGTCCAAAAAAATAATACGATGAAATCGATTCAAATCATTGCTGTTTTATTGTGCAACTTGTTTTTAGGTACTACCGCTTTTGCCCAAACCAAGGGTGTTAAAAAAGAAACCATTAAAGTATGGGGCAACTGTGGCATGTGCAAAACCAAAATTGAAAAGGCGGCCAAAACTGCGGGCGCCGTAAAAGCCGATTGGAACGAGGAAACCGGCGAACTGAAAGTACAGTACAAAGAGGCCGTTACCTCTTCTCAAAAAATCCAAGCGGCTATTGGCAAAGTGGGTTATGATACGCAGGATGTAACAGCCGATGGGGAAGCGTATAAAAAACTGCATAGCTGTTGTCAGTATGAGCGCAAGGCGGTACAGCAGTAATAACTTAACTATAGGTGGTTGTTCAAAAGGGCAAGCTCATCGGACATGTAACACTTTTTCTGGGTCCCCGAACCCAATGTCATTAAGTTAAGAAGTAGCTTAACCCCGAAGGGGTGCCACTATTCTAGAAGATGCAACAAATTGAGGGGAGAACCCCGAAGGGGTGACACAATTCAGCCGCCATAAAACGTTAACTTAATGACATTGGGCCCCGAACCCCAGAAAATTTGCCTATGGTGGACCGATCTCGTCAATAATGACGAGGTGGTTCACCTCGGAACTGCTGGGAGTTTAACAACTTTTTGCCTCGTTAGATTAAGGCCAGTTGGGCTTCACCTACATTTAATTTAGATGGGTTTGCCTATTCACCTTTTAAATACATTAAAATGAAAAAATTATTTATACTGCTTTGCTTGGTGGCGCCTTTGCTGGGGGCTGCCCAAGTGAGCAAAGTGAGCTTGCAGGCGAGCGGCCTTACTTGTAGCATGTGTACCAATGCGATACACAAATCGTTAAAAGGGCTCGATTTTGTAAGCGATATTCAGGTGGATATTAAAAATTCTACTTTTCAGTTAGCCTTTAAACCCGACAAAGCGGTTGATTTTGATCAAATCAAAGCGGCCGTGGAAGATGCGGGGTTTTTTGTAGCCAAGTTATATGCGGTGGTTAATTTTCCCAAGGTGCAGGCCGCCAACGATAGCCATCTGGCCGTGGGCGGAATGATGTTCCACTTTTTGAATATCAAAAACAGTGTGTTGGAAGGGGAAAAAACCGTTCGTTTATTGGACAAAGGTTTTGTGAGCGGCAAAGAATACAAAAAGAATAAAGCGCTTACGCAAATGGCCTGTTATACTACGGGTGTGGCGGGTACCTGCTGTACCAAAAGCGGTGTGCCATCGGGTACCCGTATTTTTCATGTAACCATTTAATTAACCAGTTGCCGATGGCAACTTCATTTTTGTTTGTATGAAACGATTCGCTTTAATGGGTATGTTGGCCATTGGCCAATCCCTTGCGGCACAGGAGCTGTACGTGGTTACGGAGCCTGCCAGCAATATGGCGGCACGTAGCTTTGCCCTTCGGCTCAACAATAAGTTAATGCCGATGCAGCAAGACAGCAATGTGCGCTTTCGCAATAAACTGGATTTGATGTTTGGGCTTTCTAAAAAACTGATGGTGCATGCCAGCGTGATGGCTTCGGATGTGTACACGGGCACTTATCGGGTGGAAGGGGGAAGTTTGTATGCCAAGTACCGCTTTTTTTCGAAGGATGAATTGCATAGCCATTTGCGCATGGCGGCTTTTGGCAAGGTTAGCTATATCACCAATCCACCGGCCTACCAAACTTCGTATACTTATTTTATTGATCACGGCAATGGCCCTGAGGAGCATAAGGTAACAAAAGGCCATGTGGCCGGCGATATTGATTTGGATGGCAACAATGCGGGCTGGGAAACAGGTGTGGTGGTTACACAATTAAAACACCGCTTGGCCGTTTCTTCTTCGGTATCGTATGTAAAAGTATTGGCCAATGCAGGGTACAATCGTTTAGCGGCCCAGCCCAGGCATGGCCTGCAGTATACGGCTTCGGCGGGTTATTTGTTATTGCCCAAAGAATATGTAAGTTACCGCCAAACCAATGTAAACTTATATGCGGAGTTGGTGGGGATGGTACTGGATGGGCGCAAAGGCAGCTATGCCGATTTTGCCCCGGCGGTGCAGTTCATCTTTAACAGCATTGCACGGGTGGATATCGGTGCCCAGTTGAATGTATGGAACAATGTGCACCGCATGGGCCAGCAGCGTTATTTGGTGCGCTTGGAGTACAATTTTTTAAACGCTTTTAAAAAGAAAAAATGATAATGAAACGATTGAACATGGTTTTGCTAGGGCTGGCAATGGGCATATTGGCCCAAGCGCAGGTAAGGATAGGGCAAACGGCCCCTGAAATTGCGTTGCCGGATGCCAAGGATAGCATTGTTACCCTCTCTTCTTTTAAAGGCAAGGTGGTGTTGATTGATTTTTGGGCGAGTTGGTGCTTTCCTTGCCGCCAGAGCATACCGGGGGTGGTAAAGTTGTACAATAAGTATAAGAGCAAAGGTTTTGAAGTATTGGCCGTTTCTATCGACAGCAAACGCAGCGAATGGAAAAAGGCGAGCAAATATTTTAGGTTGCCCTACACATCGCTGTTGGACCCTAATGGATGGAATGCGCAAGTGATTGATACCTATGGCATCAACGGTATACCGGCTACTTTTTTGTTGAACAAAGAGGGCCGTATTGTGGCGATTGATGAGGAAGGTGCTGCACTGGAAGCGGCTATTAAGCAATGGCTGGAATAAGGGCAATGGATGATAGGGAACGGGGCGCTGGGTAGTGCCCCGTTTTTTTTTGGTGTTTGAAATCCAATGTCATTTAGTTAAGGAGTGCTACAACCCCAAAGGGGTGACACAATGCCGCATCCATAAAACGCTGACTAAACGACATTGCATTTGAAATCCCCGAGCGGGTCGACTTTAAAACCGCTGCAATCATCCGATGGTTTAATCTTCAAATACATCTAATTTTATAATATTCGAATCGTCGCTTTACTAGCTATATCGCTGCATTTTATTGGCCGATTGCTTGTGCATGCCTCAAGCCGGCGGGCTTCGTTCCGGGTTCACCACTGCATTTAGCCCTTTTTCTGGGGCCCCTTCTCCCCAGAAAATCCGCCTACGGCGGACCGGCCTAAATGAGGTGGTTCACCTCGGAACTGGTGGCAGTTGACCCACTTCTTGCCTCGTTACGTTAAGGCAAATCGAGCGCTTCCTCTTGAATTTAATTTAGATGCATTTGCCATAAGTAGTATTGGGGATTCGCCCATCAGGTTATTGCAACCGAAAAGGCTTGTTTATAACCGAGAAGCGAAAATTGTATATAACCTATTTCTAACGCTGATAATCAAAAGAAAAAATCGCCGCTGGTCAAAGACCAGGCGGCGGCGAACCGTAAACCCTTCACTTCGCATGCCCCTGTCTGGTCTTTGACCAACAGGTAGGGGATTCGCTCATCGGATTATTGCAGCAGTTTTGCTGATGCCCCGCTTGGGAGAATTTGAAATACACTCGTTATTATCGATATGATAAAAAATCACTATTTTCATCCATCAACATAACCTAATTGCGGTATGAAGAAATTGCTAAAGGAAGAATTTATCCGTTTTTTGTTTGGCGTAGTGGCCACTACCTTGGGGGTTTTTGCGGCGCTTTGGGCAGACCGATTGGCCGATGAGGGAAGGGACAAGGATAGTTATTATGCCATGCTGCGGGCGGTAAAAGTGGAGGCCACGGAAAATCAATATATTTTGGAGCAAAGTTTTTTGCCCCACTATAAAACCAATATTGTAAGAAGGGATTTTATTACCACTGCCTGCGACAATGCATTGGTGGCCCGCATATTTTTAGACCATGCCCCTCGTGAGTTGCTGACCACGCTTACCAAATACAACCTGGCGTTGGATTGGGCCAATGGGTTGCGCCATTCGGATGAAAAATATAAATACGACTCAGTATTGTTCAAAAAATGGGAGCCGGATTTGCAAAGACATTTTACGGTGGTGTTGGACAGTTGTAAGGTGTTTATACCTAGGGTGGCGGAGGGAATAATGAATAGTGAGTAATGAATAGTGAATAGTGAATAACGAGTGACGAATGATGAATGACGAGTGTTGAGTGTTGAGTGATGCCGTGCCTTTGGCCCGCCTAACCAGCTAGTCGGGCAGGCCCGCCTGAATGACGCAGTCGGGCAGGCCCGCCTGAATGACGCAGTCGGGCAGGCTCGGTGGCGCTCTACGCCAAATGGCGAATGGGACCACGTAGAGCACGCCTGAATAATGGAGTCGGGCAGGCGGGGTGCATTTGTGTAGGTTTAATGCATGATTTTTTCAATGGCAATGGGCTAATACTTCCAAGCGGCCAAAGGGATGCGGCAGCCCTGCCAATCGTCGGCCACGGGCTTGTACTGCAGGTCGATATTGCCGCTGCTGCCATTGGCGGCTTTGTTGCTGGTATTTTGCTTGGGTATCAGCGCATCCAACTGGCTCTTGAACTGGGTGCAGGCTTTTTTGCCCATACCGGCATACGAAAGCAATATTTTAAACTCGCCTTCGCGGCCGCAGCCGCCCACTTTAAAGGCCTTCACCGTTACTTTATTGGCTTTATTAAACCCCTTGAGGAATTTTTTTAAGAATGCGTCATCGGGCGCACCGGTGCCCATGCTGTTGAAATGGAGCGCCACATCGTAATTGATTGGCTTGGCGTTGTTTTTTTGTGCGTTTGCACTAAGGGAGATGATGGCCATTGCTGTGATTAACAAGTACTGTTTCATATAGGAAAGATAAACATTTTGGTAGATATAGCTTGCCGCCCTTAACAAAAACCGGATTTGTATGTTATATAAGTAAGGAGAGATGAGTAATAATTAATCAACTATGCGTATTGTTAAATTAATTGTGGCTTTGTTATTGCCTTTAGCCGTGGGGGGCGTGGCGGGCATGTTTACCTCCTCGGCCATACCCGGCTGGTACGCCACACTCAACCAACCTTCCTTTAACCCGCCCAATTGGGTGTTTGCCCCGGTATGGACTAGTTTGTACCTACTGATGGGTATTTCCTTTTACCTGATTTGGCAATTGCCGGCCAGTAAGCAACGCAACAGGGCCATGGGTGTTTTTTTGTTTCAACTGGCACTGAATTTTGCTTGGAGCTTTTTGTTTTTTTACTTTAAACAGATAGGCTGGGCCTTGGTGGACATTATTTTGTTGTGGCTGTCTATTGCTACCATGCTGTACGTTTTTTATAAACTCAAACCTTGGGCAGCTTGGATAAATATTCCCTATATTTTGTGGGTGAGTTTTGCCACGGCCTTGAATACGGCTTATTTTTGGTTAAATAGATAAATCTCTACTATAACAAAAGCCCCGCTACATCCATGCAGCGGGGCTTTAAATTCGATATAAGTGAGCTTAGTTGACCAAAAACTTCCTTTGCGTGGTGTAAAGAATGATGAAAACAGCAGCGATCAGAACAATAAATATCATGCTGGTAGCTGCGAAAATATTGCCAAAACCTACAAATACAGCAAAACTTATAATTGGTAGTACTTCGCCCACTACATAAATCAAGTAACCTTGTTTTTTTAAGTTACGCATTTGGAGGGCACCATAAAAACACAAAGCTGCTCCAGCTAAGGCAAGTAGCAAAATGAACAACCGGTTGTCATATTGTTTTTTTGCCATTTCCATAGTGGATGACATCATGGAATCTAATGCACGGCTACCTGTACCTGGGCCAGATTCAATGTTTTGTATCAGTTTGTACGAAGTTGTAGCAGAAAAATAACTCCAAATTGACATGATAGCACCCAATGCACAACCCACATAAGTAAGAATGGTGAGCACATTTAACATGGAGGGCAATTTGGCCATGTCTTTTTGTTCTAAATTCAGCAAATCTTTTGCTTGGTCAACGTTTTGATTGAAATCTGTCATGAGCGTATAGTTTTATTTGGCTCAAAATAGATAAATTTTTTAGTTGGTGCAATATTTTTTGCAGAATATGCTGATTAGCTGATGTAATAATGTGCTGATGTGCAAATTTGCAAATGTGCAAAACAGAGCCTCCATGCTAAGGCGTAGCCAAAGCTGCGGCATGTTATAGTTTTAAGGGCTAGTATGATTGCATATTAGCGCCATGCGTACAGCGTAGCCTTAGGCATCTGCACATTTGCACATCTGCACATTTGCCTATTCCTGTATTAACTAAACATTTCCCTTACCTTATCAAAAAACGAAGTAGCGTTCTTTTCGGGCTTGGGGTGGAAGTTTTGTGAATTTTGCAGTTTCTCCAGCATGGCTTTCTCTTCGCTGCTTACGTGTTGTGGTGTCCACACATTGATGTGGATCAGTTGGTCACCTTTTTCGTAGCTGTTGACAGAAGGGAAGCCCTTGCCCTTGAGGCGGAAGATTTTGCCGCTTTGGGTACCGGGTGGAATTTTTATTTTGGCCCTGCCATCGATGGTAGGCACTTCCAATTGGGTGCCAAATACGGCGTCGGGGAAAGTGATGTGGAGGTCGAAAGCTACGTTCAGCCCGTCACGGTGCAATTGTGGATGTGCTTCCTCTTCAATCAGCACAATCAGGTCGCCATTGGGGCCGCCCCGTTCGCCGGCATTGCCCCGTCCGCTTACGCTCAGTTGCATACCTTCTTGTACACCGGCCGGTATGTCGATGGTTACGGTTTCCTCGCCATATACCCGGCCCTCGCCTTTGCAATTGGTGCATTTGTTGGTAATGGTAGTGCCTTCGCCGTTGCAAGTAGGGCAAGCGGTTACGGTTTGCATTTGGCCCAAAAAGGTATTTTGTACTTTTCTTACTTGGCCACTGCCGTTACAGGTACCGCAGGTTTGTAGGGCATTTTTATCTTTGGCGCCGCTGCCCGCACATACATTGCAGCTAACGTGTTTCTTTACTTTGATGGTTTTGTTGGCGCCTTTGGCAATTTCGGCATAGTTCATCTTGAGTTTGATGCGCAGGTTGCTGCCCCTTACGCCACGGGTACGCCCGCCGCCGCCACGGGTACGCCCGCCGCCACCGCCAAAAAAGCTGCCAAAAGGACTGTCGCCACCGAAAATATCACCGAACTGACTGAAGATATCGTCCATGTTCATGCCGCCGGTATGGCCACCGCCGCCACGGCCTTGGGCAAATGCCTGATGGCCAAAACGGTCGTACTGTGCCCGCTTGTCGGCATCGCTCAAAATTTCGTAGGCCTCTGCGGCTTCCTTGAATTTTTCCTCTGCGGCTTTGTCGCCAGGGTTACGGTCAGGATGGAACTGCATGGCCACTTTGCGGTAAGCCTTTTTTATTTCATCCTGCGAAGCAGACTTTGCCACGCCCAATATTTCGTAAAAATCCTTTTTCATCCTTTTCTAATGTGCTTATTAGCTGATGTGCTAATTAGCTAATGTTATAACTTGTTAATGCGTTTGTAATTGGGGTGGTTTAAAGTTTCAAGTCTAAGGTTTAAAGTTTGAAGTCGCTTCAAATACCCAATACCCAATACCCAATACCCAATACCCAATGACGAATGATGAATGATGAATGTTGAGTGACGAATGTTGAATTAATGAACATCCATTATGCACTATTCATTATTAACTATTAACCCTCCACTTTCAACTCTCACCTTTCACCTTTCAACTATCCATTATCCACTATCAATTATCAATTATTCACTATTCACTACCTCAACTCCCCACTACCACCTTGGCAAACCTAATCAGCTTTTCGTTCAAATAGTAGCCCTTTACCAATTCATCCACCACTTTTCCTTTTTTCTCTTCACCGGCGGGGATTTCTGTTACGGCCTCATGCTTTTCCACATCAAAATCGCTGTCCATGCTTTCCATGGCCTTCAGGCCACGGCTTTGCAGGGTATGGCGCAGTTTGGAAAAAACCAAACTGATGCCTTCTTTCAATTGGGCCGCATCTTCGGTATCCTGCATCTGCTTTTCGGCCCTATCGCAATCGTCCAGCACATCCAATAGCGAACTGATCACATCTTTACCCGCTGTTTGCACCAGTTCGATCCTTTCCCGGGCATTGCGGCGACGGAAATTGTCAAACTCGGCAAAAAGGCGCAAATATTTATCTTTTTGCTCCTCCAACTCGGTTTGCAGCTTTTCCAAGGTATTCTCATCCACTTCGGGGTTGCTCAAATGCGTATTGCCCGGCACATCGGCATCTGCGTTGATGTTCATTTCTGTATTGTCTACTGGCTCGTTCGCTTTTACTTCTTCCTTCATATTTCTTAACGGTTTACAAAAATCCTGAATTTGCCGCTCAGCTATCCATTTTTTGATGGCGGCATTACCAATTTGACAGTCCACGCCCTTTTAGGGGCGGCAAAGGTACTACAGTCAAATCGTTTGCCAAGCGTTGCGGAACCGTCAAATTGGCAAGAAGGGGCGGGGAAAGGGGCAAAGTTGACAGGGCAGAGGAGTTGACGGTTGACAGATGACGGTTGACGGGAGGGGCGTTGATCGTTGACCGTTGGCCGTTGACCGTTGGCCGTTTGGAGGCTTTGCGACATCACGCCATAGGCGTGAGACCGTTTGCCGAAGGCAGATGACAGTTGACGGTGTGACAGTTGACAGGGGGAGGTTCGTTGGCTCTAGACAAGTATCCAGCCAAGCCTACGGCCCAGTCTGCCCGCCCGTGCCGGATCGGACGGGAATGACGCAGTCGGGCGGGCTTGGTGTCGACCAAGGGCCTCCACATCCAGTATCCAGCATCTAGTATCCAGTATCCAGCAAGGGTTCGAGCTGAGTTGGTAATCCGTCACTCGTCATTCATCACTCGTCATTCGTAATTCCTAAACCGTTACTTTTGCGGCATGACAAAGGTTTTTTTGCGCAAAAAGATCAGCCGCCGGGTAGAAATGGGGCATCCTTGGATATTTGCCAATGAGGTGAACACCACCGAAGGCGACTTAACGGGCGGGGTAGTGGCCGATGTGTACAGCCATGATAAACGCTTTATCGGCCGGGGCTATGTGAACCCCCAATCGCAGATTATGGTACGCTTGCTTACCCGCAATAAGGCGGAAGTGGTGAACGAGCAGTTTTTTTACAACCGTATTTTGGAGGCATGGAAATACCGCCAGCAAATTGGCTATGTGCAAAACTGCCGCCTGATTTATGGCGAAGCGGATGAACTGCCCCAGTTGATCATTGATAAGTTTGGCGACTATTTTGTTATCCAAACCCTGGCCCTGGGCATTGATGTGTGGAAACCGGCCATTGTGGCGGCCCTGCAACAAATTTTTAACCCTGCGGGCATCTACGAGCGCAACGATGTGCCGGTAAGGGAACTGGAGGGATTGCAACAACAAAAGGGCTTTTTGAGCGAGCCTTTTGATACCAATATCACCATTACCGAAAATGGGGTGCAGTTTCATGTGGATATTGCCAATGGGCAAAAAACCGGCTTTTTTCTGGACCAGCAAGATAATCGCCGAGCCATTCAGCATATTGTAAAAGGGGCGGATGTATTGGGCGCCTTTTGTTACACGGGCAGCTTTGAACTGAATGCGGCCCATTATGGCGCCAAATCGGTACTGGGACTGGATATTTCGGACAAAGCGATTGACATGTGCAACAAAAATGCGGCACTGAACAACTTGCAAGATATTTGTCGCTTTGAGGCGGTTAACGCTTTTGATGTACTGAAAGTATGGGCCAAAGAGGGCCGCCAATGGGATGTGGTGATGCTGGACCCGCCTTCTTTTACCAAAACCCGCGACAATATTCAAAAAGCCATTACGGGCTATAAGGAAATCAACCTGCGGGGTATCAAGCTGGTGAAACCGGGCGGATTTTTGGTTACATCCTCCTGTACCAACTTGGTGCAACCCGAACTGTTTTTAGAAATCATTTATATGGCGGCCAAAGATGCCAAACGCAAGCTGCGCCAAGTGGTGTTCAATGCCCAATCCGCCGACCACCCCATCATCCGTGGGCTGGAGAATACGCATTATTTGAAGTTTTTGATTGTGCAGGTTTTGTAGAATGTGCAAATGGGCAAATGTGCAGATGTGCAAAATTGGGGTTGGAAGCGTATAACTGGATAGGGTGGGCTAGGGTTGAGGGTCGATAGTCGATGGTCCATGGTCAATGGTCCATGGTCAGTGGTCGATGGACCATGTGCGCTATTCACTCTTCATTATTCACTCTTCACTATCCATTATCCACTATCCATTATCCACTATCAATTATCCACTCGCTTCGCCGCCAACCGCACCGCCTCCAAAACATTCACAATACCGCCGCTTTTGCAGAGTTCGCTCATGGACACGATTTGTTTGGTGCCGGGTTTGTTCATTTCAAAACTGGGTTTTGTAACGGATTGATGGATGATCTGCTTGATTTCCGCCGCTTTGAGCTGTGGGAAATAGCTGCGCAAAAGGGCTGCTGCACCTGTTACCACGGGGGCTGCCATGCTGGTGCCTTCCCATGATTTGTATTGGTTAACGCCGGGAAAAGGGGCGTACATGGCCACACCGGGCGCAAAAACATCCACCACTTCTTTGCCGTAATTGCTAAAATCCGCGGCTTGGCCCTTGGCATCGCTGGCGCCTACCGTAATCCAATTGGGTGCCAGGGAATCGCTGAATAAAAAACGGGGGTTGGGGTATTTGTGATATCCGTCAACATTCAAATGGCTGTTGCCCGCCGCTTGCACCAATAGCACATCCTTGCTAATGGCATAGCGCACTGCCTCGTCTATCAAGGCTTTATCAGGACTGAGGCTTTTGCCAAAACTCATGTTGATCACTTTGGCCCCATTGTCCACCGCATAACGGATGCCCATGGCAATGTCCTTATCGTGTTCATCGCCTTCGGGGCTGGTACGCACAAAGAGGATGCGTACATTGTCGGCCACACCGTCCATGCCCAGTCCGTTGTTGCGCACAGCGGCAATAATGCCCGATACATGGGTGCCATGTTCGGCTGTGGCAGCTTGAATATCGTTGTTGCCATAAAAGCGGTTGGTAGATGTTTTTTCGTCGTCGCCGGTAATGGCCGTGCGGTTGTCTTCGGGTGGTACTTTGTCGCCACTGGCCCTGCGTTCTTCGCCCACTACATATTCGGTAACACCGGCCAGCAATTGCTTGTTGGTGCTGTTTTCGTCGCTATTGTTTTTAAAAATCTCTGTGAAGAATTGTTTTACCTCCTCCTGCATTTTATCGGCGGCATCCATGTTGCGTACTTCTTTCAATGTGTATTGGGGCCTGCCGAATTTCTGCTTCAACACGCTATCGCAAAAATTGATGCTGAACAGTAATTGGCGGAGGTTTTTCAATTCTTCGGGTTTCATGCCTTGGCCCACCACACCGCCACGGGCTTTTTGCCATTGGGCATAACTGTATTTTTCCAAGGGCGAAAGGGTGGCGGTATCAATGGTTTTGCCTTCGTACTTAGCTTTGTACCGCCAGTACACCCTGATCCATTCGCTGCTGGTACTGTTTACGTTGCGGCCATCGGGGTTGCCCAAAAAGTTCCAGCCGTGCACATCGTCGAT
This sequence comes from Chitinophaga pinensis, assembly GCA_943373145.1. Lineage (GTDB taxonomy): Bacteria > Bacteroidota > Bacteroidia > Chitinophagales > Chitinophagaceae > Ferruginibacter > Ferruginibacter pinensis_H. The sequence goes on along the minus strand of CALSBI010000012.1, from coordinate 125,378 downwards.
ATAGCCATTGCCGTCATCGTCCTTACCATTGCCGGGTATTTCGCCGGGGTTGGTCCATAGTATGGCTTTGAGGTCTTCGTGCAGGGTATCGATACCACTGTCCAGCACTGCTACAATCACCGGTTCGCTTTTTATTTTACGTTCGGCCAAAAAACGGTAGGCTGCCTCCAGTTCAATGCCAAAATAGCCATCCTGTTGGGCTTTGAGGTGCCAGCCACGAAAGGATTCGGAGGTGGTGGCGGCGCTTTGGGCAAGGGCGGTACCGGTTAGCACAATCAGTAATAGCCAGACATATATTTTTTTCATAAATGGGGGGTATCTATAGTGTAAAGATAAGGGCAAATACTTTTGGAGGTGTTAGGTAGTGGGGGTATTTCAAATTCCTCGAGCGGGTCGGTCGAAAAATTGTTGTAATAATCTATTTCCCCAACCTGTTGGTCAAAGACCAGACAGGGGCAATCCCCAATTCCCTATCCCTTTTGCACTAACAATACAAAAAGCGGCCACTTTTCATCAGTTCCTGAGCGACACGCCTCTTTTCGGCTGGTCCCGCCGCAAGGCGGGATTAATTGGGGAAGGGCCCCAATTAAAAGGCGAAAAGCAGCGTGGAGCCAGGAACGGGGCCCGCCGGCCCCGGAGGCAATCAGGGATCAACAAGATAAATAAGCAAAGGATATTGAGAGCGGGGCTAGTAGCTTTTTATGAGGCCGTACCGAAGCGGAGGTTGAGAATCCTAATAACTCTAAATTGTATTAAAAGCAAAAAATTGAAAGGTGCCCTCACAAAACAACAAAGCCACGCTTGTAGCGTGGCCCAGTTTTATCAAAATAGTTGGTTGATTACAGTAAATCGAGCGCTTTGGCCAAAAAAGTAACATTCAACGGCAACACCATAGAGCAATAGGCACCTATGGGCGATAGGTAAACCCAAAAGAACAATGCTACAGAAAGCAGGAACAATACCCAATATAGTAACGTATTTTTTTTTGTTGTCGTCTCCATGTAAAAAATTTTGGCAAAAATAACGCAATCGGGTATAAACTACAAACAAAAAATCGGTTTTATCCAACCAATCGACGCCAATTTTCGGCAAAAGCCCATGTGCTTTGATAAGATTTTAATGTGTAGTTTTTACATTTCGGTATAAAGGGGTTAAATTGCCGCCTCTTAATTGCTATTTGAAATGGTTTTTCACTTCTATTTACGATTTTCTACGCAATACGGCCAGTCACTATGGATTAGCGGCAGTTGCGCTGCATTGGGCAGCGACGATGCCGCAGCGGCTGTACCACTGCATTACCTCAGCAACGAGTTTTGGTATGCAGCGGTAGAAGTGGCGGATGCCAAGGATGTGGACAGTATCAATTACCGTTATATCCTGCGCCAAGCAGGTGGCAATGATATTGCCGAATGGGGCGACGACCGGGTGGTGGATACCCATGCGCTTACCGTAAAAGATGTGGTATTGATGGATACTTGGAGCCATGCCGGCAATGCCGAGCATGCTTTTTTTACCCAGCCTTTTCAACAGGTATTGCTGCCCAAGCCTGCGGTGGCCAAAACCAAGGTCCGCAAAACCGTTACCCACGAAATGCGGGTAAAAGCGCCGCTGCTGGGCCCCAACGAAGTGATTTGCATCAGCGGTAGCGGCAAAGCCTTGGGCGAGTGGGAAACGGCCAAGCCTATACTAGCGAACCGGGTGGGCAACTGGTGGGTAATGCCCATCAATTTTGCCAAAGAAATGTTTCCCGTAGCTTATAAATATGGTGTGTACAATGTAGCCGATAATACATTCGTGAGTTTTGAAAACGGCCCCAACCGCACTTTGCCGGGCGAAGGAGCTGGCAAAACCCTTACCATTGTGCACGATGGGTTTGTGCAATTGCCTGCCCCCCAATGGCGGGGCGCTGGCCTGGCCATACCCGTGTTTAGCCTGCGCAGTAAAAACAGTTTTGGTACCGGCGAATTTGCCGACATTAAGCTCTTGGCCGATTGGGCGGAGCAAACCGGTTTAAAGCTGGTGCAATTGCTGCCGATTAACGATACTACCGCCACGCATAGCAACCAAGATTCCTATCCATACGCAGCCGTGTCGGCCTTTGCCCTGCACCCCATTTTTATCAATCTGGAAAAAATGGCGGGCAAGGAACACGCCAAGGCACTGGCCCCTTTTAAGGAACAACAAAAAGCGCTGAACGCCAAGGCGGAACTGGATTATGCAGCCGTAATGGAAGCCAAATGGGCGGCCATTAAAATATTGTTCCAGTTGAAAAAAGCCGATTGGCACGACCAAACCGATTATTTTGAGTTTTTTGAACTGAACCGCCATTGGTTGGTGCCTTATGCCGCTTTTTGTTACCTGCGGGATAAACACGGCACCGCCGTGTATGCCAACTGGCCCACGCACCAGGTGTACAATGAAGATGAGGTACAGGAGTTGGTGGCGTCCACGCAAGATTTTTACGATGAGGTAGCCATTCACTATTTTATACAGTATTACCTACACCTGCAACTAAAAGAAGCCACGGCTTACTGCCACAAAAAAGGCATTATTGTAAAAGGCGATCTGCCAATTGGTATCTACCGCCACAGTTGCGATGCGTGGGTGCAGCCCGAGCTGTACAATATGGATGCCCAAGCGGGGGCACCGCCGGATGATTTTGCCATCAAGGGGCAAAACTGGGGCTTCCCTACTTATAACTGGCAAAAAATGCAGGCCGACGATTTTAGCTGGTGGCGCAAGCGGTTTGAGCAGATGGGCAACTATTTTGATGCTTTCCGCATTGACCATATTTTGGGCTTTTTTAGGATATGGAGCATACCCTTGCATGCCGTGGAAGGTATCATGGGGCATTTTGTGCCGGCCATTCCCGTACATATCAACGAATTTTTTGAAAGGGGCATGAGCTTCGATAGGCACCGCTATTGCAGTCCGTTTATCAACGATGAGGTGCTGAATGAACTATTTGGCGAGCAGGTTGGCGAGGTAAAGGAAAACTATTTGACTTGGCAAGACGATCGGTTCGAACTGAAGGAAGCTTTTAATACCCAGCGCAAAGTGGCCGACCATTTTGCCGATATTACGGATGGCTCAGCCGCAGCCATTCAACAGGGCTTGTTCAACCTCATCAGCAATGTTTTGTTGTTAGAAGAAGAAGGCAGCGAGGGCACCCGTTTCCATTGCCGGATTGCCTTGGAGCAAACGAGTTCCTTCCGTTATTTGGATGAGCATTCCAAACAGCAGTTGCAGGATTTGTACGTCAACTATTTCTTCCGCAGGCAGGATGATTTTTGGGCCAAAGAAGCCATGAGCAAATTGCCAGCGCTGAAGCGTAGTACCAATATGCTCATTTGTGGCGAAGATTTGGGCATGGTGCCGCATTGTGTGCCGGATGTAATGGAGCAGTTGGGTATTTTGAGCTTGGAGATACAGCGCATGCCCAAGCAAACGGACCGCACCTTCCTGCATCCCGCAGATGCCCCTTACCTGAGCGTTATCACGCCCTCCACCCACGATATGAGTACCATCCGCGGCTGGTGGCAGGAAAGCCGGGAGAAAACGCAACAGTTTTACAACAACATACTGGGCCATTATGGCGAGGCCCCTTACTATTGTGAGCCTTGGATCAACAAGGAAATTGTAATCCAGCATTTGTATTCGCCAGCGATGTGGAGTATCTTCCAATTGCAGGACCTATTAGGTACCAATGCCATACTGCGCCGCGAAAAGCCGGAAGAAGAAAGGATCAACCAACCCGCCGATCCCAACCATTTTTGGTGCTATCGGATGCATATTACCTTGGAAGCCCTGTTGGCCGAAACCGGCTTTACGGCGGAACTACGGGGGTATGTGGAAGGAAGTGGGAGGTAGGAATGTGCAGATGTGCAAATATGCAAATGTGCTAATGTTTTCAAATTGTTAGTGTGTGGGGGATAGGTGCGGATGCTGGGTGCTGGATACTCGGGGCTGGATGTGGGGCTTTGACGACACCAAGTATATCCAGCAAGGCGGGGCAGCAGGCATGGTTGGCTAGCTGATACTGGAAGGGGCCGCAGCAAGCGACCATCTTGTCTCAGCCCTTGATTGACAAGAACTACCAATTGGAGGCGTAGACGATATCACGCCGCAGGCGTGAACCCAATACCAAATACCCAATTCCTAATCCCTAATTCCCTAACTTGCACTTCGTAAATATGAAGCATTTAGCTACGCTCAATAAATATTTCTGGAAGTACAAATGGCTGCTGTTGCTGGGTATCCTGTTTGTGGTACTCACCAATTACTTTCGCATTATGGCACCGCAGTTAACGGGCTATGTGGTAAAAACCGTGGTGAACAAGATTGAAAACCGTGCCGCCGCACCCAGCTTACAAAAAGGCAATTACGATATATTGGTTCAGCAGGCCGTTTATGCATTTGATGGACTGAGCGATAATAAAAAAATCCTTTTCAGTGGTTTGGCGCTTTTGTTGGTGGCCATCATCAGCGGTTTTTTTATGTTTTTGATGCGGCAGACCATCATTGTAATGAGCCGGCACATTGAGTACGACCAAAAGAACGAGGTTTTTGCCCATTACCAACAATTGCATGCGGGCTTTTACAAAACGCACAGCACGGGCGACCTGATGAACCGTATTGCCGAGGATGTGAGCCGGGTGCGGATGTACACGGGCCCAGCCTTGATGTACTTTATCAACTTGGCCGCTGTGATTGGCTTTAGTACTTTCTTTATGTTCCGGGCCAACCCCACGCTTACTTGGGTATCGCTGGCACCGCTGCCGTTGCTGGCCATTGCCATCTACTTCGTTAACAATATCATCAACCGCCGCAGCGAAAAGATACAATCCCTGCTGAGCGACCTTACCACCAATGCGCAAGAATCCTATTCGGGCATAAGGGTAATCAAGTCATTTGGCCAAGAAAGCAATATGCTGCGCTTTTTTGCCAATAACAGCGAGGCGTACAAAACCAATGCACTGGGACTGGCCAAAACAGAAGCCATTTATTTTCCCAGTATGGCACTGCTGATTGGCCTGAGCACCTTGCTCACCATCATGTTTGGGGCCATTTATGCCGTGGACGATGCCAGTAAGCTTTCTACCATTGTAGAATTTGTGATGTACATACAAATGCTCACATTCCCGGTGAGCGCTATTGGCTGGACGGCTAGCATGACGCAACGAGCGGCGGCTTCGCAAAAAAGGATTAACGAGTTTCTGCTCACCCAACCCGATATTACCGATAGCCCCACTGCCCAAACACCGCTATTAAAGGGCCATATCGCACTCGACCATGTAAGCTTTACCTATCCGCATACGGGTATACAGGCTATAAAAGACTTTACGCTGGAGGTAAAACCAGGGCAAAAAGTGGCCATTGTAGGGCGAACGGGCTCGGGTAAGTCAACCATTGCGCAACTGCTGCTGCACATGTACAACCCGCAGCAGGGCAGTATTGCCTACGATGGGGTGCCCATTGGCCAAATTGAGCTGGAACATTTGCGCAGTCAGATGGGCTATGTGCCGCAAGATGTATTCCTGTTTAGCGATACGGTGCGCAACAATATTGCGTTTGGCCTTGACAATGCATCTGCCGAAACAGTGGTGCAGGCGGCAAAGCAAGCCAGTGTGCACAACGAAATAATGGGTTTTGCCGAGGGCTACGATACCATGATCGGCGAGCGGGGGGTAACGCTTAGCGGTGGGCAAAAACAGCGTATATCCATTGCCCGGGCGCTCATTAAAAACCCGCAGGTGGTCATTTTCGACGATTGCCTCAGCGCCGTGGATGCCCGTACCGAAAACGAGATAGTGGGCAACCTGTACCAATTTTTGCAGGATAAAACCGCCCTGATTATTACCCACCGGATTTTTTCTTTGTTCCGTTTTGATAAGATTGTGGTACTGCACGAGGGCCGGATAGCCGAACAGGGCACCCACGAACAGTTGCTGGCACTCAACGGGCTATACGCTGAAATGTACGCCAGGCAACAGGTTGAAGCGGAATCGGGGGACTAAAAAGCCTGCTTCAATATTACCAAAATGGCAATGGGTATTTAATTTTGTGGTTTCAAAAACAATTTTATCTTTGCTTGCACTAATTTCACGGCTGAAAATAACACGATGAAGCATGTTTGTATTTTTTCCCGTGGGCGTGGTACCAAATGTAAATGCAAACAATCAGTTAGCGTTTTTCCATTTGATCTTTAAACAGACACAAAAAAGTAAGCATTAAAACCAACTACAGTGGCGTACGAAAAAAACGAAAAAAAGAACCTGAGTGTTTACAGTAAACGTGTAAGGGCCGGCAAGCGCAGGACTTATTTTTTTGATGTAAAAGCTACCCGCGGCAATGATTATTACATTACCATTACGGAAAGCCGTAGGCGTGCCGAAGATGATAATTTTGATAGGCACAAAGTATTTGTGTACAAAGAAGACTTTAACAAGTTCATAAAAGGGCTTACCGAAGCGGTGGATTATGTAAAGACCGATTTGATGCCCGATTTTGATTTCGACTCGTTTAACCACGATACGCCGTATGATGGCGATGAGGATGAGCAAGGCAACGGTGGTGCTAGCCAGTACAATGCTGCACCAGTAGAGTCAGCACCCGATGCCATTGAAGCGGCCACTTCACCTGTTGCAGCGGAAGAAGCTCCGGCGGCACCCCCCTCAACCAATTTGGAGGCCAGCAGTGGCGATAATGGTGCCAACGAGGAAGTAGATAAATGGTAATTTGACCAATAATAGTAAAAGCGGATGGGTTCATCCGCTTTTTTTGGGCCGTATGCAAGGAGCGATACAAGTATATCAGTATAAAAATCATAAACTGCTTGTGGCATTAATGGAGCCATTGCTTATGGGGGTGTTGCTTGGCTTGCTTTTATTTGCGCTGCCCTCAAAAGGAGCAACGGAAATACCCTTGAGCGGAAAACTCTTTTTTGCAATTATTTTGGCAAGCATGTATATTATTCCGGTTGTTTATCTCATGTATCGCCATTGGAAGTACGGTAGGCAGGTGAGGCTTCGTACTGATGGTACATTTTTTAGTTTGGAGCTAGGGGATACCGCATTGCCGTTTGATATGGCTGCTATAGATGGTATCACCTGTTTTACTAGTACAAGCTATACGCCATGGGGCTGGGGCTGTTGGTGGGAACTGACAATTGAAGGAAAAGTATATTACCTTTCTTGCTTGGTGGTGCCCCGCTCAGTAATGGAGCGTTATTTTAATAAAAAAATAGTTGAAAAAGTGGTTTTTTGGCCTGATATCCGCATGGATAAGCTGTTGTCTAGTATTCCTTATAGGGTTAAATAAAGCGGTAGGCCCATTGATGGGCAAGCGGACAATGGCTTAAAATATTGTACTAACAAAATCAGGGGCTACCATCTGGCTTTGTATCTTACTCCACATAGTTTTTTATCTGTAATACAATCTTTTTAACAACATCGTCCACATAATTGAGCAGGCCCTCCAATTGGGGGGAAATGCCATAGACGGTGGCGTTTTTTTCAATATCCCTTATTTCTTGCTTTAGCACTTCAATACCCATATTGTCGATGGAAGCAATTAACCGGTGGGCCGTCTTTTTTATCAGGACAAAATCGCCCTGTTGATAGGCGGCTTGCATGGTGTGCATGGCAGCCGGAACCTGCTCCATAAAAAGCTGTAGTAGCCGCTGGGTAAAGGCGGGGTTATTTTTGGTAATACTGTTGAGTTTGTCCATACTAAACAAGGGCATATTGTCGGTATGTGGTTGGCTTTGGGCAATGGGTGTCAAGGTAGGCTGCTCGGTTTTAAGTTGATTGGCAATGATGCTAAGTAGCTGCACTTCTTCAAAGGGCTTGTACAGGTAGCCCTGCATACCGGCCTTGCGTATTTTTTCTTCATCTCCTTTAAGTGCCATGGCCGTTAATGCAATGATGGGTATACTGGCCCCAATTTTTTTGCGGATAAGCCTTGTAGCTTCCAATCCGTCCATTTGGGGCATTTGAATATCCATTAAAATGATATCAAAATCGGCGGACGCTTTGGCCACCGCATCTATGCCATCGATTGCTATTGTAATATGGGCACCATAACTTTCTAAAATAATTTGGGCTACCACCCGGTTCATTTCATTGTCGTCCACCACCATTATCTTTTTGCCGGTAAATACCTGTTCGTTGATAAGGGGGTTGTTTTTTTGGGGCAGGTCTTCCTGCTCGCCTTTCGCAAAGCTGATGAAAATTGACATGGTTGTACCCTTGCCTTTTTCGCTTGTTACCTGAATGGTGCCGCCCATTAAATCCGATAGTTGCTTGCAGATACTCATGCCCAAGCCCGTACCGCCAAAACGCCGGGTAACCGAATTGTCTTCCTGCGTAAATTTATTAAAAAGTGTTTCTACAAAAGAGGCCGTCATGCCAATGCCGGTATCCTGTACCACGATTTTTATGGTTTGGGCGGTAGCCGAGTCGGCTGTTACATAGCAACGGATGTCTACTTTCCCTTTCTCGGTAAACTTAATGGCGTTTGAAACCAAGTTCAGTAATACCTGGTTTAAACGGTGCGGATCGCCAAGGAGTACGGGATGTAGGGCACTATCGCAAAAAGAATTGGTAAATACCAGGCTCTTTTCCAATGCCCGTTGCATCATTACCCGCATGGTATGGTTGATTACCATTTGCGGTTCAAAACCAATTTGCTCAAGGGATAATTTGCCTGCTTCAATTTTGGAAAGATCCAATACGTCATTGATGATAACCAATAAATTATCTGCAGCCGAACGGATGATATTGAGGTAAAATTGCTGGCTATTGTTGAGCGGGGTTTTGGCCAATTGACTGGCCATGCCGGTAATGGCATTCATGGGGGTGCGCATTTCATGGCTTATATTGGCCAAAAACATTTCCTTGGCGTTGGCCGAAGCTTCTGCGGCTTCCTTGGCCTGCAGGAGTTGGGCTTCCAATAATTTATGCTTGGTTATATCAATGTGTGTGCCTACCATTTTAAGGGGGTTGCCGGCATCGTCATGTTCTATAATAAAACCCCGGTCGAGTACCCATAGTAACGTGCCATTTTTATGTATCATCCTATATTCTAGTACATGCCTGTCGATTTCCCTTGCTAGGTACTGCTCATATACATGCATTACCTTTTCTTTATCTGCTTCAAAAGTTCGGGCTATCCAAAAGTTAACGGAATCTCTTACTTCTTGCAAAGGGTAACCCAGTAGGGTGTCGTTGGGGTTATAATGGAGGGTTTCTCCGGTGCGCATATCGTGTTCGTAATAATTGTCGCCTACATTAATTAAGGCAAGCTTTAATCTTTCCTCGTAGGCTTTTAGCTGGCGCTGCGCTTCCCGTTCTGGAGTAATATTTTCAATGGTGATAAACTTATATTGGTCGGTACCTTCTGCATTGCTAACAGTTTGTGCTTGTAGGCGTACCCAGAACATGTTGCCTTTTTTATGGCAGTGCAACCCTTCGTGGGTAAACAAATCTTTACCGTCGAGCATATTATCCAGCTTGTGCATACTGCTATTAATGGCTGTAGTGCCACAGGCCAGCTCTTGCGGGGTTTTGCCCATCACCTCTGCTTGTGTGTAACCCGTTAGTTTCAAAAAGCCTTCATTGCACCAAAATACCTTTTTGTCTTCGCCTGTAAGCAGCACCCCATTTTTATTGGCGCTGGCCACCAGCGATAGTTGTTGCAACGCCGCCTCGTTCTTCTTTTCTTGGGTATTATCCCTGCCATAGATATTGATATAACCTTCCCGCAGCAGTGTTTTACAAACGAAAGAATAATTTCTGCCTTCCGAAATGGCATCAAAGGTCCAGCGGGGGTTCCCTTTGTTAATTTGCGGGGCCAATTTTTTTAAAAAAACTGCCTGCGTGCTCTTTTCTTGTTTGTACTCAAAATAGGTTAGTTTTTTTGCGGCAGGGTTCAGGCTAAGTATATTCCCCATAAAATCAATACGTATCATTGGGTCGGGGTTTTGGATCGGAAATAAAGCGACGTCCTTAATGGCCCGATTGGCTTTTTTGAGCGCTTGTTTTTGAACATTGATGGTAACCACCAATTCCCTCAGTTCAATATTGGTCAACTCTTGCGCTTTTAGAATGTACAAAAGATCCAATAAATGATCGTGGCGGGCAAAGTCGTTTAGGCTGAGCCCTCTTTCATTGAGTTGGTTAAAGGATTTGAACAAGGGTGAGCCAAGGAATATGATGGCATCTTCTTGTTCTAAGTACTCAAATTGACCTTTTAAGGGCAGGGACTCTTGGCCAATAAAAGCCAATTCTATCAACTGATCTTCTAGGCTTTGTAAATCGTCTAGTGAGGTAACTTTAATGGCAGGACTTATTACGCTAAAACAATTATGCAGTGGGAGCGGCATCGTCAGTGGCAGCATTTTCATAAGCGAATTGCCACAATCTGTTACCTGCAATTGCCGGTTGATGGCAATATAAAAAGGGAACAACCTATTTAGCCGGGCCTTGTTGAATGAAAATAGACGATTAATCATTGGTGTGTCATTTTACCAGCAAACTTTATATATAATGTGCGTATTGCCTTCGCTTTTGTTTTCAATGATGTTAACTGCTGGCTGCTCATTGAACAATATACAAAACCCGCTAAGGCCACCCCTTACAATATCTTCAAGGTCTGGCCATGGTCCATGGTAGCATACCACCGCACTGTTTTCCTCTACATTGCTAATACTCATTGCGGAAGGCGTATTGGGAAAATATAAACGTTTGATGCTGGCATATAAAGCGGGGAGATTCACAAAAAAGTCTTTTAATGTTTTACCGCTCGCCAGTACCATTCCGGCATATTTTTTCCCAATCGTTTGTACCACATACCATTCGCCAATATTGTAATAAATCTGCGCTGCTGCAATTGATACTATAGCGGAAAGTGCATCCACTAATTGGTGCGTTATTGCATCGTCGTACATTTCACCATTGAAAAAAGTATCAATATCTATCTGAGCCTTACTTTTTACTGCCTCCCAAGTACAAGCACCATGACTGTTTATTACCATTTCTTGAAGGGCTTTGTTGATGATTCCGTACATAGTGGTTGGTTTGTTGAGTGAAGTAACCCAACTGTACCAACAAAATTGTACCAAATTTAATAAGCCATTATCGCATTGATTTTCAATTGTTTATCCATAGCTCCCGACTGAGGGCTCGTCTCTTATGTGGAATTATTCCACTTTGGAGACTGCTGTTAATCTAATTCCCCCCTGCGGATCATTTTATAAATGGTGCTTTTGCCGATGTCGAGCATCCTAGCCGTATCTACCACATCGTTGTCGTTTTGTTTTAGATAATGCTTAATGATATCGCATATGTATTGCCGTAAGCTTTTGCCTGGAGCAATAAAATGCTCTTCGTCTTTTTTAAAACTGTTGAATGTAATATCGTTGGCCAAAACTTCATTGTTTTCGCACATAATGGCGGCTAGCTCTACCACCGCTTTTAACTCCCGGATATTGCCGGGGTAGTGATAGTGCATTAATTTTTCTTTGGCAGCTTTGGTAAGTTGTACGGGTATTAAATTGTTTTCTTTGGCAAAAGATTCTGCAAAATATTTAGCCAGCAGTAAAATATCATTGCCCCTTTCACGTAAGGGCGGTAACTCCAAGGGCAGCCCCATAATGCGAAAGTAAAGGTCTTCCCTAAACAGGCCCTTTTCCACTTCTTTAGTGAGGTTTTTATGGGTGGCAACCAACAAGCGGATGTCCAATTTTATTTTTTCATTACCGCCCACCCTTATTACTTCCCTTTCTTGCAGTACCCGCAATAATTTGCTCTGCAGGCTTAAATCCATTTCGGCAATTTCATCCAAAAAAATGCTGCCGCCATTGGCTTCTTCAAACTTGCCAGCTTTTCGGGTATGGGCACCCGTAAAGGCTCCTTTTTCGTGACCAAACAATTCGCTTTCTACTAACTCTTTGGGTATGGCCGCCATATTTACCGCCACAAAATTTTTCTTTTTCCTATCACTGTTGTAATGGATGGCCTTGGCCACCACTTCTTTACCAGTACCCGTTTCTCCCATAATGGAAACGTTGATATTGGTTTTGATGGCTTTGTTAATGATGGTAAACACTTTCTTTAGCGCATCACTTTGGCCTATGATTGAATTGTCGAGCGCAAATTTTTCTCCTAATTCTTCCCGTAGTTCTTCCACTTCATTTTTCAGCATCTGGTTTTCCCTGATGCGTTTAACGGTGTTCCACAGTAAGTCTTTGGTAGCTTCATCTTTTATCAAGTAATCACTTGCACCCATTTTTAATAGGTTCACTGCTACCATGATATCATCTTGCGAGCTAATAACGATTACCGGTACCTGCGGATCAATATCCCTGATTTTTTGAAACAGTTTATCGCCATCCATATCTGGTAAGGAAAAGTCCAGTGTAATCAAGTTGGGCTTTAAGTGCATCTTTTGTAAACACGCTTGCCCTGTTTGAAGTAGTGTTACTTTATAATCTGGGTTTAAGCTCAGGTGATATTCGAGTATTTCGCCATACCAAGGATCATCCTCCACTATGAAAATATTATATGCTGTGGTTCTCATCATGCCTAAGTTATAGCGCAACCGTGGATTTCCCGTTTTTTTTTAATGGATTTTTTTAAAAATGGCATTATTTGGTTACAAAATGGAATTTTTCTCGAAAGTGGAAATGTTTTTTTTTTGATTAAATGATGTAAAGCGTTGAAAATCAATTGTTTAGTTTTTTGGCATTAGGTTTGAAAATAGTAGTGCAGAACCGAAAGAAAAAATAAGCGCTACAGAAAAAAAGACCAAGACCAGATAAAAAGTGTGAATGATGATGCCGATTTTATTTATAAGAAAAAACATAAATGTAATGAAAATTTGTTGTGTGCTAAGTCCCGTTTTTATTATTCAATATCCAAACAAGTAAGTGCAATAAAACTGAAACCGGTGACTGAAAAACCAAAGGGGGCTATACAATCTTGGTTGTATAATCAGTGAACAAGTGGCCCCTTTTTTTAAATTTTTTTAAGTAAAGTAGAGTTAAGCTACCGAAGAAACAACACAACATGTAAAGGCCTGTCTGCATAATAGCTAGGGTAATGAGGGCAGGCTTTTTTTTTAAAATTACTAACAGCTTTTGATGAAAGGAGCTGTGTTAAATAAAAGGTTATTGTAGTTAACAATCGTTTTGGTGTAATGCAATGGTGCTTAGTTATAATATCCATCCAAACAACTGAAACCAAAAAACAAAACCAAAGGCCGACAATCAAAAAGGGGCTATGCTTCAATGTGTGTGTGGATTGTGTTTAAGCCCCTTTTTTTATTTTTTTGAGAATATGTAAAGTTGTGCTGTTAATAAACAGCTATAAAGATAAAGGGGGCCATATTTATTGTTTTACCAGATTTGCTTGTATTGCTCTCTGTTTAATATCCAATTTCCAATTATCGTAAGGATCCTTTGAGGAACCAAGATGTGACCAATGTTAGTTAGTGGGGCTGGGTTTTTGTTACTTTTCTAAGCTGATAATATGCAGCCCCTCTTTTTAAAAAAGTAGTAAATGACGGTGTTAGGGGTGTAACCTTTTTGGTATCATCTATAAGTTATCAATAATGGCCGATTGCTAACAGCTATAAAATGCAATGTTTTTGTTTGTTGTTTTTGTTATATGTGTTGATTTGTGTTTAATGTACAATTTTCGATTAGTTATTGTAAGGTGCCTATGAAAAATTTAAGGTTTGATTAATGACGATGGGGCAGGGCTTTCATAGCTTTTTTAAGTTGGTGATATTGCTGCCCCTTTTTTTAATGTTTAGTAGGAGAGAATGTATATAAGCAAGCATGGGCGATGAAACGGAGCCTGATATTCAGTGAATGGAGGGCTCCATTTTTTTGTTGCGGCACCTAATGGGTTATCCCAGATTACGCAAGAGGTCTAATGCATTACCAAAAACCATTTTCCCGTCCAGCCATTCCGTTAGCAGCTTCAGTTCCCCCATTAGAAAGTGTAGCGGGGCCGTTAGAAAGTCCAGTAGCAGCTTACGACAATGCTGCGGGGCCGTTAGCAACTATTGCGGGTGCTTACGCAGGTGCTGCGGGTCCCTTAGTAAATATAGCGGGGCCGTTAGAAGCTTCAGCGGGTGCGTTAGAAACTGTAGTGGGGGCGTTAGCAATAATAGCGGGTGCTTCAGTAGCTATTGCGGGTCCGTTAGCAGCTTCAGCGGGTGCGTTAGAAATTGGAAATGCTTTAGAAATTAAACATGCGTTAGAAATAGAGCATGCGTTAGAAATTGAACATTCGTTAGAAATTGAACATTCGTTAGAAATTGAACATTCGCTAGAAATTGAGCATGCATTAGAAGTTCGTCAATTATCGTCCGTTAGCCCAACATTTCTCCCTTTTGGCAACACATTAATAACCCTTCGCCCATTAACATACAATTTTCCACTGGTTTTTGATAAGTATGCTATAGTAATAGGGTGACCCCGATACATTGCTTCGTCATCATACTATATCCGACGATGCTGAGCATAGCCGCAGTAAAATGTAGTATCGATTTAATTGATAGGTTAAAATGCCATTACCTGCCGAAATCATCCTGTAAGCGCACAATATCGTCTTCGTCGGATGGGTGGTTGGCATCGGTATGCTGCCATATTTCGGCTACAACGCCCCAATCTCCTTGCCCAATCAACCTATGCCGTTCGCCCTGCCGCAATTTGATGATATCGCCTATCTGCAATTGCCTTTCTTCGCTGGGGGTGTCGGTATCGCTGAGGGCTACAGCTACCGTACCATGGATGCACCGCCATATTTCGGCCCGGCGGTGGTGGTATTGCCAGCTCAGCCTTTTGCCCGGTGCCACCATCAGCAGTTTGGGACTCAACTGTCCTGCTATTTTGAGACTGGCCAAATCTTCATTGGGAAAAAAATGTTGGGCAAATGCTTCCGCCTGACCCTCGTCAATTACGTAAAAGCCGCCCCAAGGGCGTTCCTTGTCTGCCTTTACAATGGTAAAGCCCAAGGCTTCCAATAAGGCAGCCGATTGGTTGAACGTAGCGTTATCTCCTTGAATATGGTCCATGTTGTTAAATTGATAATTGATGACCGTTGACCGAGAACCGTTGGCCGTTGACCGGAAATACAACTCGTATACCTGTAACAAATTCAACGCCAACCTTAAACTTTAGACTTTAAACCATGCCAACGGCAGGCAGGCCCGTAACTCGTAACTCGCAACCATTCCTACGGCAAGCAGGCCCGTAACTAAAATAACTCGTAACTAAATCAACCCGCAACTCGTAACCCGCAACTCGTAACCCGTAACAAAAATAACGCCCTACCAACCAGCAGAGCGTTAATAATTTAATAATCGAATAATCAATAATCGTTTATTTCAAAATACTCCTGCTGATCACAATACGCTGGACTTCGCTGGTGCCCTCGTAAATCTGGGTAATTTTGGCATCCCGCATCATCCGTTCTACATGGTATTCTTTTACAAAACCATAGCCGCCATGGATCTGTACGGCTTCAGTGGCCACCCACATGGCTGTTTCGCTGGCAAAAACCTTGGCCATACTACCGCTGAGGGTATAGTCCAAATGCTGGTCCTTTTCCCAAGCCGCCTTTAAGCAGAGCAAACGGGCCGCTTCAATTTTGGTGGCCATATCGGCCAGTTTAAATTGAATGGCTTGGTGGTGCATGATTTCCTTGCCAAAAGCTTTGCGCTGCTTGCTATAGGCCAATGACCGTTCGTAAGCACCGCTGGCAATACCCAAAGCCTGTGCGGCAATGCCGATACGCCCGCCTGCCAAGGTTTTCATGGCAAACTTAAAGCCGAAGCCATCCTCGCCAATGCGGTTTTCCTTGGGCACTTTTACATCGTTGAACAAAATGCTATGGGTATCGCTGCCGCGGATGCCCAATTTATTTTCTTTGGCACCTACGGTTACGCCGGGCCAGTTTTTTTCTACTATAAAAGCATTGATGCCCCGGCTGCCCTTGCTGACATCCGTTTGGGCAATCACCAAATACACCGAAGCGGAGTTGCCGTTGGTAATCCAGTTTTTGGTACCGTTGAGCAGGTAATAATCACCCTTGTCTTCGGCGGTGGTGCTTTGCGAAGTGGCATCGCTACCCGCTTCGGGTTCGCTCAGCAAAAAGGCACCGATGTACAGTTGACCGTCTTTTTTGCCTTGGGCCAGCGGGGTCAGGTATTTTTGTTTTTGCTCCTCATTGCCATATTCCTGCAGGCCGTAGCAAACCAAGCTATTGTTTACGCTTACGCAAACGCTTACGCTGGCATCCACCTTGCTGATCTCTTCCATGGCCAGTACATAGCTCACGGTATCCATGCCGCTGCCGCCATAATTGGGGTCGGTCATGATGCCCATAAAGCCCAAATCGGCCAGCTTTTCAATCTGCGCACGGGGAAATTCCTGCTTTTCGTCCCTGTCTATAACGCCGGGCAGGCAGTCATTCACCGCAAAATCACGGGCCGCCTTCTGTATCATTATATGCTCTTCCGAAAGTTCAAACTGCATCTCAATCGTTTTAGGCTGCAAAAGTAATGCTAATGTGCTAATATGCAAATTTGCTAATGTGCTAATATGCTGATGAGTGTGCAAATGCCTACGGCCGAGCGGAACGCACGGTGCAGATATGCAAATGTGCAAAATTTAGACTGATGCATCACTCGGCCATGGTTAGTGTATACTAAGTGTTGAATATCCGGCTAACCAGTAACTAACCACGAATTAGAAAGATTACACCAATTACACTAATAAATAACCGTAACCAAATTAACTCGTAACCCGTAACCAAAACAACTCGTAACTAAAAACAGCCCCAACAAGAACAACCAAACATTGAACAATCGAACAACCAAACAGCGAACAGTTTATCTTTGCGTAATGAAAACAATCTACTGCATCAGCGGGTTAGGGGCGGATGAACGGGTATTTCAGCACATTACAGTGCCCGGTTATGTATTGCAGCCCCTTGCTTGGAAAAAGCCTTTGCGGGGCGAAACCATCGGGGCTTACGCCCAACGGATGGCGGCGGACATCATAGAGCCAAACCCTATTTTGCTGGGCCTTTCCTTTGGCGGTATGATGAGCATTGAAATTGCCAAGTTGATACCGGTGCAAAAAGTGGTGCTGGTTTCCTCCATCAAATCGGCCAACGAACTGCCCCAATGGATGCGCATGGTGGGCAAGATGGGGTTGGATAGGGTGGTACCGCTGCGCTCTTTTAAATTATTGGAACCCATCCAAAACCGTAAACTGGGCGTAACCAACGAAGCCGAGCGCCATATGGCCATTGAATACCGCCGCAATGCCGACCGTGGCTATATCAACTGGGCGGTGAACCAAGTGCTCAACTGGAAAAACGATTGGCAGCCTGCCACCCTCTACCATATCCACGGTACCAAAGACCGTATGTTCCCCATCAAAAAAGTAAAAGCCACCTATGTAGTGGAAGGGGGCGGCCACCTGATGATTATGAACAAAGCGGCAGAAATCAACGGTTACCTGACATCCGTTTTGGGTTAAAACCGGGCTTTTATGTTAAAGATTGCTAAAGATTTGGCCACCAGTGGCGGTTAAACAGTTTAATATGGTATTTTTGGCCCTGAAATTTTTTTTATGATAGGTTGGATTATTGTAATCATTGGTGCCCTAGGTTGGCATATCGGGCTTTATGGCATGTTCAAAAAAGCCGGTATCGAAGGATGGAAGGCGTTTGTGCCCTTTTACAACACTTGGTGCATGGTGGAAAAAATGCCCTTGAAAAAGTATTGGTTCTTTTTGCAACTGATACCCATCGCCGGCCAGTTCATCACCATTTGGATCTGCATCAAATTTGTGGAGCATTTTGGCCGCTTTGGCTTTTGGCACCATGCCGCTACTACCTTGGTGCCTTTTATCTATTTCCCCTATTTGGGCTTTAGCAAAAGCGAGCGCTATGCGGGCAATAGCGTAGTAAACAACTATAAAAAATCGGGTGCTAGGGAGTGGATCGATGCGGCGGCTTTTGCGGTAGTGGCTGCCACGCTCATCCGCACTTTTGTGTTTGAGGCTTATACCATCCCCACCTCATCAATGGAAAAAACCTTATTGGTGAACGACTTTTTGTTTGTGAGCAAGTTTGCCTACGGGCCACGTATACCCAATACACCCTTGGCCATGCCCTTTATGCACCATACCATTCCGGGGCTCAATACCAAATCATATGTAGAATGGATCAAGATCCCCTACACCCGTTGGTTTGCCAGTCCCATGAAGCGCAACGATGCCGTGGTGTTCAATTTCCCCGCAGGGGATACCCTCACCAAGGAGTTTGACTCTGCCGACCCCTATTACGATATTGTAAGGCGCACACCCGGCGGAAGGCAAGAAGTGTGGGACACTTACACGATTTTGACCCGCCCCGTTGACAAGCGGGAAAACTACATCAAACGTTGTGTGGGCATTGCGGGCGATAGCATTTTTATCAAAGATGGCATACTGTTCGTAAATGGGCAGCCGGCCTTTGTTTCGCCCACCTCGGCTACCTATTACAATGTAAACAGTACAGCCAATTGGGAGGAGGAAACCTTAATGGATGCGGGCATACGGCTCAACCAAAAGGAAGATAGGATAGATTCTTACGATTTTCAACAGCAAGGCAAGGGCAGCTACAAAATCAATTTAACATTGGGCGAGCTGGAAATTGTAAAGAAATTGCCGGGCTATGTAAGCCATACTAGGGATACCTTACCGCCCCACGACATATTCCCTTATAATGCAAAAGTGGTGCAATGGAGTACCGATGAGTTTGGGCCGCTTTGGATACCTAAAAAAGGGGCGAGCATTGAATTGAACGAACGGAATTTGACATTGTACGAACGCTGTATCAGGGTGTACGAGGGCAATACCTTGGAAAGGCAGGGCGATAAAGTGCTCATCAACGGGCAGCCAGCCACCAGTTATACCTTTAAAATGGACTATTACTGGATGATGGGCGACAACCGCCACAAATCGCAGGATAGCCGTTATTGGGGCTTTGTACCCGAAGACCATATTGTGGGCAAGGCATCGCTTATCTGGTTTAGTTGGGAAGGTGGCCCACGCTGGAGCAGGATGTTCAAGATGATCAAATAAAGCGCCTTTTGGTGTTTTTTAATAAATAAATCGTATTTTTAATACAGGATGGGGTCCTCTCTGCATGGTGCAGAGGGGACTTTTTTATCTGCTGGAAGCGGGTTGGCCCTATCGTCAACAGCTTACCAAAAGTTATTAAAAAGCAAACAATGGAGAAAAAGTCAATAGCGATCGATATAACGGTTTATACGGGGCTGGATGAAATGGCCCCCGCCGATGCGGATTTATTGCGTCAGGCCAGGGAGGTTACCGCCCAGGCTTATGCCCCTTATAGCCATTTTCATGTAGGGGCTGTAGCCCTGCTGGCCAATGGGCAAACGGTTTCGGGCACCAATCAAGAAAATGCCTCTTATCCCGTAGGGATTTGTGCCGAAAGGGTATTGCTATCGGTGGCGGCCTCGCTGTATCCGGGCGTGCCCATACAAACCATGGCGATTAGTTACCACAATATGTTGGGGGAGAGCAAACGGCCCGTATCGCCCTGTGGTATTTGCCGGCAAAGCTTGGTGGAGTTTGAAGACCGCACCAAAACGCCCATCCGTTTGATATTGAGCGGTATGGAAGGGCCGGTACAAATCATTGAAAAAGCTGGACAGTTGCTGCCCTTTGGCTTTACGGCGGCGGATATGGAGTAGGGGAGGGTTGATACTGGATACTGGATTCTGGATACTGAGATACTGGATACTGGGGATTCTGAATACTGGGATACTGGATTCTTGTTTGCTGTATGCTAGCATCTAGTATCTAGCATCCAGCATCTAGCCCCTAGTATCCAGCCTCTACCCCCCCCTTCTTATTCCTCCTACACTTTTCACTGCAGTACTTTACCTCCTCCCACACGGCTGCCCATTTTTTGCGCCAAACAAAGGGCCTACCGCATACGGTACATATTTTCTGTGGTAAATGGGGCTTTTGGTGGGCCATGGCATTTTAACAAGCGGCAACGCAAAAGGTTGTACCCATGAGATAGGGCCATGGATTTGCCGGGGATGGGCTTTGGGTAGCAGAATTGATAGGTGGTAGCCTGGGAAAGGGAAGTAGCTGTATCTTAGTTGCTATAAAAGTATAACAAACCAAATATGGGCTTATTTGATTTTTTTAAGAAGAAACCCGAGGCTGCCAAACAACCTGCAGCGGCACCCTCCAATTCCGTAGACCCCAATGATTATTTATTGGAGCGGCTCAAGGCCAGCATTACGGATATGGGTTACCGGGCAGTGCGGCATCCGCAGTACCAGTCGTTGATAGTGAACGAGGTGGTGGAGATTGCTGCGGTTATCATAAACGATCCCAACAACCATCCGCTGGTGATGCATTTGATGATACTCACCATGCATGCGGATTATTTTCCCAATGGAATAGAAGAGCATGTAGCGGGGCTAGGGGAAACACTGGAGCAAAAAGTGACCTCGGTGATTGATAATTATATCCATAGTACGTTTAGCACCATCATGGAGAGCCTGTCTGACAAGCATTACAACGACTTGGATTTTACCATTACAACGGCAGGCGGGGCCACAACTTGGCACACTTACTTGGGTACTACGATTTTGCAGGGCAATTGGACAGACCAGCCAAGTAATGGAGTGATGTATCATTTGATACAAGACAAACTGAAGGATAAACTAACCGAAAATCCCTTTAATTGGTTAAATCTGTATATCTCCAAAAGAGATGACGGCACCATCATTGGCGAATGTTTTTGGAACAACGAAGCTTGGCCGGAGGGTTTGGCGCTGCTCAATCAGTATGCGCAAACCTGGCAGGTAAATAGTGCTTTTTATGCCATGAAGCAGTTTGTGGTAATCAAAAAGTGCGGTACCAAGCCGTTGTAACTTTGCTTGTGGGTTGATAAGGGTAGTGTTTATTAATAAAAACGCCGTTGGTCGAAAACCAGACGGCGGCGAAATCACACCTGCGGATAGATAAGGCCATATTTATGGTACTAATCCAATCGTATTCAACAATTGACTTATTTTTGCACCCTTGTCCATCGCCTCAATATATAAATCAATAGCGGCCGCCCTCATCTTGCTGGCCGTACTTGCCCAAACTTTCAACAAGTCCTTTATTGTTGCGGGCTATTATGCCAACACGCAGGCGTATGCCAAAAACTGCGAAAACAAGGCCAAACCGCAAATGCAATGCAACGGCAAATGCCAGATGATGAAAAAAATACAGGCGGAAGAAAAGAAAAATCAAGATGGCAGCGAAAGAAAAATCGACAACAAAATTGACCTCCCATTTTTTTCGCCAACCCATGCAAGTATGGGCGCTACTGTAGCATTTAATCAACCCAGCAATATTCGGCCCACCTATCAGAACAACACAACGATTGACCGTCATACGGATATTTTCCATCCCCCACAAGCCTAAATTTTAATGTATTGAAGTGCCGGCATAGCAGCGGCTATGGTGGCCACAACTGGGTTGATATTGCAGTAAAGCCTCCAGCCCGGTATTTATTTTTTACTGCTGGGTACGACTGTGCCCAGTTGATCACACCATCTATTATATACAATCAAATTAAAAATCAATAAAATGTACAAACAAATAGTAAGTGTTGCCTGCTTGGCAGCTCTATTGGTAGCTTGTTCCAACAACGGGGCCAAACAACCCACAAACCCTTCCCCATCCTCAGCTGCGCCGTTAGTGCACAACATGGACCATGGCGGCCACGGTGATACCGCCCAAGCACCCATCAAAAAGGCCAAACCCTTTGCCGATTTGGTTTTCGCCGAAAAAAAGGACTTGGTTTGCGGTATGCCCCTAACAGCCGGGATAGAAGACACGGTTTCCTACAAGGGAAAATTATATGGCTTTTGCGCTACAGGGTGCAAGGAAGATTTTGTAAAAAACCCAAAGGAATTTTTGCCCAAGAAGTAGGGGCTAAAACAAGGTGCTGGCTACTCATTAGCGAGTACTAAGTACTAAGTAGTAAGTACTAAGTACTTACTACTTGCCCTTACCAAGCCTTGCTAGTAGCCCCATTCAATACTTTTACAAAATACAAATGCTTATTCTCGAAATAATCGGGGGTAACATTGCCTTTTTTGCCCGACACGGGCCTGTAATTGTATTCGCAAAACACTTTAAAGGTTTTGTCGTTCAAATGGCCCATGAAATCATTGGGGTTTTTGGCCAATAACTTGGTAAATAGGTATGTGGCTTCAAAGCCCTTAAAAGCGTTGTCGTTGGGTTTGGTTTTGTATTTTTTGGCGTAAGCGCCGATAAGCATTTTGCTATAATTGTCCCACTTGTTGTTGTAATACGGTGTGGTATAATACACCGGAAATTCTTCGTAACTGCCCTTTTTTTGCAAAAATTTAAAGCCATCCCAATTGGGCATGCCAATAAGGGTAATGGGGTATGTCGCATTTAGGTCGTTACAACCATTGGTAATGCTAACCGCAAAACTTTCGTCCAAGCTACCGCCGATGATAATGTTTTGGCGGGTGGAGTCCAGCTTCGGCCGCAAAGCCTCCGATGAAAAATTGCTGTCGATATTAATGGTTTGGATATTGAGCATGGGTTTGCCTTCCTGCTCATTGATGGCTTTAAAGTACGCAGCCACCTTATCTTCTTGCGCACCTTTTTTGCGGTATAGGAAAATCTTATCGGTACCGTGGTTTTGTAAAAGATACCCGTAAATACCTTCACAATGCGCTTTGAGCGTACTGTTCATAATGATGGTAAAAGGGTTGCCGGTGATGCCCCCATCATTGGGGAAGGTAGCCGATACAAAGGGGATGTTTTTTAGCAGCGCAAAATCGGCCAATTGGCGGTATTCGGCATCCCTAACAGAGCCGATAATTAGGTCCAAGCTATCCAAGCGGCCCTGTTTGATGAGCGCTGGGATGTTTTTTGTGTAAGATTTGCAATCGTACACATAAGCATCCACGTTTTCCTCCCACAGCAACATCGAGTCCAGCGCTACTTGGGCACCCTGTACAAAATCGAGGCCGGGCTGTGCAAACTTGGGCACTTCTTTACCATATTTATAGGTACCGTTGTAGGCAAACAATGAGTCGAGGTAAAGCGGGGCAAAAATACCCACCTTATAAGTAGTAACTGCCGTTTGGGCCAAACCTACAAAGGTTGCCGCCATCAAACCCAATAAAACGAATAACTTTTTCATATCCAATTGTCGCATCTTATTTATTCCCATTCAATAGTGGCCGGTGGTTTGCTGCTGATATCGTACACCACCCTGTTAATGCCTTTTACCGTATTGATTATTTCATTGGATATATTGGCCAAAAATTCGTAGGGCAAGTGCGCCCAATCTGCCGTCATACCGTCAACCGAGGTAACGGCCCTCAGCGCTATGGTGTACTCGTACGTACGCTCATCGCCCATTACGCCCACACTCTTCACTGGCAACAAGATAGTGCCCGCCTGCCAAACAGTTGCATAGAGGCCATCTTTTTTTAGCCCGTTGATGTAAACTGCATCCGCTTCCTGCAATAACCGTACCTTTTCTGGTGTTACTTCGCCTAAAATACGGATACCCAGGCCCGGTCCGGGGAAGGGGTGCCTGGCCAATAGGGCGGCAGGTATGCCCAACTGAGCGCCCACGCGGCGTACCTCATCTTTAAACAAATAGCGCAGCGGTTCCACTAGGTCCAGCTTCATGGTTTCGGGCAGGCCGCCCACATTATGATGCGATTTGATGGTAACCGATGGCCCATGCACCGATACCGATTCAATCACGTCGGGGTAAATAGTGCCTTGGCCCAGCATTTCTATGCCCTCCAACAAATGGGCCTCTGCATCAAACACTTCTATAAACTGTCCGCCAATGGCTTTGCGTTTTTCCTCGGGGTCGGTTTTGCCCGCCAATTTGTTGTAAAACTGCTCTTTGGCATCAACGCCCTTTACATTGAGCCCCAGTTGCTTATATATGTCCAGCACTTCTTCAAATTCGTCCTTGCGCAGCAGTCCATTGTCAACAAAAATGCCATAGAGGTTGGAGCCAATGGCTTTGTGGATCAAGGTGGCTGCTACGGTGGAATCTACGCCGCCGCTCATCGCCATAATTACTTTGCGGTTGCCGATTTGGGCCTTGAGGGCCGCCACGGTATCGTCGATGAAATGGGCAGGGGTAAAATCTTGGTTACAGCCGCAGATTTGCACCAAAAAGTTGCGGATGATATTTTTGCCTTGGGTAGAATGGTACACCTCGGGATGGAACTGTAGGCCGTAGAGTGGAAAAGGCCCATGTGAACGTTTGAAAGCCGCCACGGGGATGCTTTCGGTAACCGCCAGCAGTTCAAAGCCGGTGGGCAAGGTTTTGATGGTATCGCTATGGCTCATCCATACCTGCGATTGGTGGGCTTCTTCGGGCAAAAGCCTGTCGGGGTGCACCACGCTCAGGATGGCCCTGCCATATTCCCTTTTGTCGCTTTTTTCCACCAAGCCGCCCATGCGTTTGGCCGTTAATTGGGCCCCGTAGCAAATGCCCAGCACCGGCAGTTGAGCCGCCAAGGCTTCCACATCCACCATGGGCGCGTTGGGTTCGTTTACCGAACAGGGCGAACCCGAGAGGATGATGCCTTTGAGGCCGGGTTCAACAACTACGGGCTTGTGATAGGGGATAATTTCGCAATACACATTGGCTTCCCTTACTGCACGGGCAATCAACTGGGTATATTGGGAGCCAAAATCGAGGATGAGAATTTTTTCCGTCATGGTGCCGCAAAGGTAATTAAATAATAAGGCAGCCCAAAAATGGATGTAGGGGAGTTTAAGGTTTCTATGTTTAAAGTTTAAGGTTGGGGGTGTTTTGGTTACGGGTTATTTTAGTTATGAATTATGAGTGATGAGTTATGGGTTTTGCTGCCCCCCGTCAGACTGTGAACGGTCCACTATTCCTTGGCTACGGGTTATTTATTAGTGTAACCTGACTGCCGTCAGGCAGGTGGTTTAACTCGTGGTTACGGGTTTACTATCAACTGTCACACTGTTAACCGTCAACTGCTTATTGGTTAAGGGCTACGTGTTATCTATTAGTGTAATTGGTGTAATCCTTTTAATCCGTGGTCAAGGGTTGCAGGTTCGCCTGTCAACCCGGCCAAAGGCCAACGAACAACGGCCAACGACCAACGATCGTCGCCCTCCCTGCCAACCGTCAAACCGTTCATCGTCACCTAATTGGGCTCAATGGAACAAATAAGGGGGCAAAAGGTTAGCAATCTCACCATTATTTTATTTTCTTTGCGTAAAGTAAAGCCAAAACAAAATGAAAAAATTATTATTCCTGCTATTAGCAGTTTCTTCGCTATTTGCTTGCCGTGTGGGTGGCCGTAAAAAAGGCAGCGGCAACATCGTTACCGAACAACGCAGTACCGGCAATTTTACCGGGGTAGAGGCCTCCGATATTATTTCGGTGGAAATACAAAATGGAGATGCTATCTCGGTAGAGGTAGAGGCCGACGACAATGTGATAAACGATATTTACACCACGGTTAGAAACGGGGTACTGGAAATCCATTTTAAGAAGGGATTCAATCATTTTACTAACGTACATGCGAAAGTATTTGTTACCGCTCCCATCCTCAACACGGTTACCAGTTCGGGTGTGGGCAGTATCAAAGCCAATGGCATATTGCGGGATGTGGAGCGTATCCGCTTTCACCTTTCCGGTGCCGGCAGTATCAGCGCCGAAGTGGATGCCCCCAATATTGCGGCCAGTGTATCCGGCGTAGGCTCTATCAAACTGAGTGGGCGTACGCAAACTTATACCGCCAGCCTAAGCGGACCGGGCAGTATCAAGAGTTTTGACTTACAGACCGAAGACGCCAATGCCGAAGTGAGCGGCGTGGGCAGTATCCAACTGCATGCCAGCGTAAAACTAAAAGCATCTGTATCCGGTGTGGGCAGCATCCGCTACCGCGGCGGCGCCGTTGTGGAACAAAACGTGAGCGGGGTTGGGAGTGTGAAAAGGGATGAATGAGGAGGGAGTGGATAATTGATAATTGATAATGGATAGTGGAGGGATACTGGATACTAGATACTGGATAGGGTAGATGTCATACATGCCCTGATGGGATATTCGTGTAACTTGACTGCCGTTTGGCAAGTTTGTGTAATCCATTTTATAAGTGGCCAAACAAAATCCGTGTAACCTGACTGCCGTCAGGCAGGTCCGTGCAATCCCTCTCCATCCGTGTTCCCAAAATAATTCGTGTAATCGGTGCAATCAGGCTTCATCTGTGCACCAAAATAATCCGTGGAATCGGTGAAATCCGTCTCCATCCGTGTTCCCAAAATCATCCGTGTAATCGGTGCAATTGGTTGCCATCCGTGTTCCAAAAAAATCCGTGAAACCAAACTGCCGTCAGGCAGGTCCATGCAATCCGGCTTCATCTGTATGCCAAAATAATCCGTGTAATCGGTGCAATTGGTTCCCATCCGTGTACCAAATAAATCCCTGTTCCCAAAAAAATCTGCAATAATCCCCTTCAATAAAGCCAATATCGCCTGCAATGATTATTTTTATCGCTCAATTGACTATTATGATGAGAAAATGGATGTTATCGCTTGGGATACTGCTATTGGCCAATATGACGATGGCCCAGTTAAAAAGCCCCGATGCCTTTTTGGGCTACGCTTTGGGCAGTCGCTA
This sequence comes from Chitinophaga pinensis, assembly GCA_943373145.1. Taxonomy (GTDB): domain Bacteria; phylum Bacteroidota; class Bacteroidia; order Chitinophagales; family Chitinophagaceae; genus Ferruginibacter; species Ferruginibacter pinensis_H. The sequence goes on along the minus strand of CALSBI010000012.1, from coordinate 98,604 downwards.
CACCCCGCACCATAAAATCGTTGCGTATTTTAACCATGTGGCCGCTACCATGAGCAGCCAAGTAAAACTGGAGCAGTACGGCGAAACCAACGAAGGCCGCCCCTTGATGCTGGCTTTTCTGTCCAGCGCCGAAAACATGGGCAATTTGGAAAACATCCGGCTGAACAACCTGCGCTTGGCGGGGCTGCAAACCGATCGGCCTGCCGATTTGAACGCCCCCGGCATTGTTTGGCTCAGCTATAATGTACATGGTAACGAGCCTAGCAGCAGCGAAGCCGCCATGAAGACCATTTACGAACTCCTCACAGCCTCGAGGGCCAAAGCTTGGCTGACGAATACGGTGATTATTATCGACCCCTGCATCAATCCCGATGGGCGTGACCGTTATGTAAACTGGTTTAACCAAGTGGTGGGCAAAAACTACAATGCCAAACCCATTGCCAGGGAACATATTGAGCCATGGCCCGGCGGCAGGACCAACCATTACAATTTTGACCTGAACCGCGACTGGGCCTGGCAAAGCCAAGTGGAAACCCAGCAGCGCATCAAGAAATATTTGGCTTGGATGCCGCAAATCCATTGCGATTACCACGAGCAGGGCTACAACAATCCCTATTACTTTGCTCCGGCAGCCGAACCCTTGCACGAAGTGATAACCCAATGGCAGCGTGATTTTCAAACGACCATTGGCCGTAACCATGCCCGTTATTTTGATGCCAATGGTTGGTTGTATTTTACCCGCTACCAATTTGATTTGTTTTACCCTGCTTATGGCGATACCTATCCCACTTACAACGGGGCTATTGGCATGACATACGAGCAAGCTGGCCACAGCCGTGGTGGATTGGCCATTGTGAAAAACGATGGCGAGACCCTTACCTTAACCGATAGGGTAGCACACCATTTTACCACGGGCATGAGCACGGTGGAAGTGGCTTCGCAAAATGCGGCTACGATGATTAAGGAGTTCAAAAAGTTTTTCGACCAAGCAACCCAAACTGGCATAGGGGAATATAAAAGCTATATTATTACCAGCCCGGTAAGGTCTAAATTACAGGCGCTGACGGATTTATTGGACAAAAACGGCATTGCGTACACTGAGTTTACCAAAATAACGGCTAAGGGATACAATTATACCACTCAAAAAGAAGAGTCGGTAAGTGCGGATGCCAATAATATCATCATCAGTGGCCGCCAACCCCGCTCGGCCATGGTGCAAGTATTGTTTGAGCCCAAATCGAAATTATCCGATTCGGCCACTTACGATATTACCGCTTGGAGCCTGCCTTATGCCTATGGCGTACAAGCCTATGCGCTAAAAGATGTTCCGAGTGTGAGCGGCAAAGTAGAGGTGGCAAAACAAGCGAAAGTGGATTTTGACAAAACATACGGATTTTTAGTGCCATATCAATCCTTTGCCAGTGCGCAACTATTGACCAATTTGCTGCGCAATGGTATCAAAGTGCGTTTTTCGGAAACAGATTTTGTGTACAACAAACAAACATACAGCAAGGGTACCTTGATTATACTCAGTAAGGGCAACGAGCAGGGCATGGGGGTGATTAAAAACCTACTGGATGTATACACGGATGGTTACAGTGCCGTGCAAACAGGTTTCATGGACAATCCGGTGGATTTTGGCAGCGAGAAAATACATTTTATGCATGCCCCCCGTGTGGCCATGGTTACAGGGGAGGGAGTGGGCTCCAATGCGGCCGGGGAAGTATGGCATTTGTTTGACCAACAATTGCAGTATCCCCTTACGCTCATCAACGGTAGCGATATGGGCAATGTAAGTTGGAAAGATTTTGACGTGCTGATTTTGCCCGATGGCAACTATGGTTTTCTGGGCGATAAAGCAGCCACAGAGATCAAGAATTGGGTAAGGCAGGGCGGCAAGATAGTGGCGATGGAAGGAGCGGTTGCTCAAATGGCTGCCAACGATTGGGGTATCAAAGCCAAAAAGTCGGATGAAGAAAAGAAAGACGACGGCAATGGCTATGGCGATTTGAAAAAATACGAAAACCGGGAGCGTGACTGGTTGGTGAACAGCATCCCCGGTGCTATTTATAAGGTGGATATGGATGCCAGCCATCCCTTGGCTTTTGGTTTTGGCAATACTTATTATACGCTCAAGCAAGATGGCAATGTGTATGAGTTTATGAAAGAGGGTTGGAATGTGGGTGTGATTAAAAAAGACAACCGCATGGCCGGTTTTGCGGGCAGCAAGGTAAAGGAGAAATTGAAGGATGGCTTGGTGATTGGCGTACAAGAAATGGGTAGGGGCAGCATTGTTTACTTGGCCGAAGACCCTATTTTCCGCAGCTTTTGGGAAAATGGCAAACTGCTGTTGAGCAATGCGGTGTTTTTGGTAGGGCAGTAAGGGATGGTTGCAAAATTGGAATACGATTTAGCAAAATAGGTGAGGACAAAAGCTAAGGCCAGCAGCATACAACTGGTCAAGCTTATTGTCCTCACTTAGTAATAGCAAGCGGCATTTATGCATAAATGTTTTTTTGCAAGCTTATTAAGCAGCATATATATGCTTGGCTAATGCAATGGCCTTGTGGCTTTACTGCTTTTCCACTAAATATTTCCAATACCTTTTGGGCATGTGCTGTATGTGTAGTTTGGTGTTTTTTCTCGCAGCAATGTTGACAGACTTGAAGTATGTCTTCCACGAATTTTGAAACAAGGCTTCCAGTTCCTCATGTACCTCATCATTACCCGTATTGCTGTGATAGGATGCCAATAAACGGGCATGTTCCACTTCAACAAAGGCCACTTCTTGTTGATTGTAAAAGGCAGCGTATCTTCTTTGGGCATCGTAAATCAGCCAAGATTGGTCGGCGTAGCGGTTTTTAAAATGGTTGAGCAACAAGGGTAGCACGTTATAAGTCGGTTCAATAATGGCGTAGTATATATCATCCTTGGTGCGTTTGAATCTTACAAAAGCTTCCATCCGATGCCGCTCTTTGTATACTTTACGGCTAACCTGTTTGAGCATCAAAGCATCGGGGTCGCTGTAATTGTGTTCATAAGGTGTGGTACTTTTTAATGCCTTGGATACAAAGCGCATGAGGCCATTTTCCATATCCGGCAGTTCGCTCAAATACACGGCAAAAATATTTTGTATGGCAGCGGGAGAACATACCTGCTCTAGTTTGGTAAATACCCTTTGTGCTTTTTCTTTGTTGGTTTCAACTACGTGACCTTGGGTAAACAAGGAATTGGCTTGCTGATGTGGCGGCATGATGTTGAAGTCTACAATTTTATACTCGTAGATTTCAAAAATGGCTGTAAGCAGTCCATCGTAAGAACCATCATAAAACACAGGGGTCATATTACAGCAGGGTTAATTGAGGAGATAAATTGCGCTCATATTTCGACTTGCCTTCCGAAAGCATGATTGCTTTTAGTTTATGCGGTTCTAGGATGGTTGTGGGGTAATGATTGCCTGCCACCACAAAGTGTTTGGCACGGTTGAGGGCAATCCCCATTTTTTTTAAATGTTCAAATGTAAGGGTGGCGAATTTTCTGGCTTTTACAATTTTTAAAGCCGTTTGCACACCAATGCCCGGAATACGTTTTATCAATTCGATATCCGCTACATTGATATCAATGGGGAAAATGGCCATGTTTCTCAACGCCCAACTTAATTTGGGGTCAATGTCCATATCCAGCAAAGGATTGTCAGGCGACACCAATTCCTCAATCCCAAATCCATAAAAACGCATCAACCAGTCTGCTTGGTACAAACGGTTTTCCCTAATCATGGGAACCGGCGTGCCGATGGCTGGCAAACGGTTGTCGGCGCTAATGGGCACATACCCGCTGTAATAAACCCGCCGCATCCCCAATATTTTGTAAAATCCTTGCGCCAAATACAGTATCTGAAAATCATTTTCTGGCGTGGCACCGATAATCATTTGGGTACTTTGCCCTGCCGGGGCAAACAGTGGTGCTTTTTTAAATACTTTTCTTTCTTCTTTGTTTTTTATGATTTCATTTTTCAGAAACTTCATGGGGTTAATGATGTCTTCCCTTTTTTTATCGGGTGCCAATAATTTCAGGCTGTTTTCAGTGGGCATCTCCACATTTACGCTCAGCCTATCTGCCCATAAACCTGCTTGTCGCATCAACTCCTCGCTGCAGCCCGGAATGGTTTTTAAGTGAATATATCCATTGAAGTTCTCTTCTGTGCGTAGCTTTTTTGCAATCAAAATCAAGCGCTCCATGGTATAGTCGGGGTTGGTGAAAATACCTGAACTCAAAAACAAGCCTTCGATATAATTGCGCCTGTAAAACCCAATGGTAAGGTCCACTACTTCCTGTACCGTAAAGGCGGCCCGCTTCACATCATTGCTGCGTCGGCTGACGCAATAGGCACAATCGTAGATACAATGATTGGTAAGTAAAATTTTTAAAAGCGATACGCAGCGTCCATCTTCGGTGTAGGCATGGCAAATCCCCATCCCTTTACTATCCCCAATGCCTCCATTGTTTTTCCTTTTGCTACCACTACTCGCACAACTTACATCATACTTTGCTGCATCGGCCAGTATCGAAAGTTTGCCCAGCACTTTTTCATTCATATTGCAAAGTTAACTAAAAGCTAAAATAATTAGCTTTTATGCTAAATTATTTATAATTCAGCGGATGGGTAGTTAATTGAACATCTATTACATACAATATTGCAACCGCTAAAATTTCAGTAAGCAGTTAACCAAGTGGCACAGACCCTCTCTCTGCTATAATGAACCTAAAGTTTGGCCACAGCGCTCTATTTAGTTTGATGGCCTGTCAAAGATTTGCTGCACAATCATTTTCTACTGTTTAATAAAATTGGCGTAACTTCATTAATACGCTACACGAATAATTCATCAACACAAATTCAAATCATGGCAAACACAAAAAAGAGTTCTGTGAAAAGCAGTAAAATTCAGGACCTCTCAAAAGATACCCTTGATGGTACCAACCAAAAAATGACAACCGATTTGGGCGTACCCATCAACGACGACCATAATACCCTTAAAGCCGGAAGCAGGGGCCCCACACTGTTGCAAGATTTTATATTTAGGGAGAAAATACAACATTTTGATAGGGAACGCATTCCCGAACGAGTGGTGCATGCAAGGGGCTCGGCGGCCCATGGGGTGTTTAAGCTGTACAAGCCGCTACAGAAATATACCAAGGCACATTTTTTAAATGATACTTCGTTGGAAACCCCTGTTTTTGTAAGGTTTTCAACAGTGGCTGGTTTTCGCGGCAGTACCGATACGGCTAGGGATGTACGTGGTTTTGCTGTAAAATTCTATACCCAAGAAGGTAATTATGATTTGGTGGGCAATAACATCCCTGTATTTTTTATCCAAGATGCCATGAAGTTTCCCGATCTGGTGCACGCTGTAAAGCCAGAGGCAGACAATGAAATGCCACAAGCAGGCTCGGCCCATGATACGTTTTGGGACTTTATCTCATTGTCTCCCGAAACGACCCATATGATTATGTGGACCATGAGCGACCGGGCTATACCGCGTAGTTTGCGTATGATGGAAGGCTTTGGGGTGCACACATTCAGATTGGTAAATGAAAAGCACGAGTCTTTTTTTGTCAAATTTCATTGGAAGCCCGTGTTGGGTGTACATTCCTTGTGTTGGGATGAAGCGCAACGTATATCTGGAAAAAATTCAGACTTTCATCGGTTAGATCTATGGGAAGCCATTGAAGCAGGCAATTTTCCTGAATGGGAGTTGGGCTTACAAATCATACCTGAAAAAGATGAACATAAGTTTGATTTCGATTTATTAGATCCTACTAAATTGGTTCCGGAAGAGTTGGTGCCGGTTCAAATAGTGGGCAAAATGACGCTCAACCGCAATCCCGACAATTTTTTTGCAGAAACCGAACAAGTGGCTTTCAATCCGGGCAATGTGGTGCCTGGCATCGATTTCACCAATGACCCTCTTTTGCAGGGTAGGATACTTTCTTATACCGACACACATATTCACCGCTTGGGCACACATAACTTTTCCCAAATTCCTATCAATCGGCCCATTGCCGAAGCGCACAACAACCACCGGGATGGGTTCATGCAAACCAATATACCCAAGGGCAAGGCCATCTATTCACCCAGTACGGTAGGGGGTGGTTGCCCTTTTCAAGCCAAGGCTGCCCAAGGAGGTTATGTTACCTATAATCAAAAAGTAGAGGGCGAAGTGATAAGGGCAAGAAGCAAAAGCTTTTTTGACCATTTCAGCCAAGCCAAATTATTCTATCAAAGTCAAAGTGGGCCCGAACAGTTGCATATCCAAAATGCTTTGTCATTTGAGTTGTCAAAACTTAAAGATCCAGCCATCCGCCAAAGGATGGTCAATACGCTCACCAATGTGGATATGGAACTAGCACAGTATGTGGCCAAAAAGCTAGGTTTGCCCAAACCCACCAAACTGGTAAAAGTGGAGAACCATCAGGTTCCTGCGGATGGTAAACCTGCTAACTATGCTTCTGTTAAAAAGGATCCCCATCCCAGCAAGTCATCCGCACTGAGTATGGCCAATCAGAAATTTGATACGATCCATACCCGTTGTATTGCGGTACTTATCAGCGATGGGGTAAATGCAGCCAGTATCAAGAAAATCAAATCCAGCATTGAAGCGGCAGGCGGAAAAGTAAAAGTCATTGCAGATAAACTGGGCAGCATCAATGGTATTGCCGTTGATGAAACCTATTTCAATACAGCTTCTGTTTTATTCGACGCTGTGTATATCCCGGGCAATGACAAACATGCCCAGAACCTTTGCAATATACCGGAGGCGGTACATTTTGTAAACGAGCAATACAAACATTGTAAGGCCATTGGGCTAGATGCCGATTGCGAAGCCTTCTTAAATGCTACACAGGTTGAGGCCGATAAGCATGTAATCGTGAATGGCAATATCAGTGAATTTATAAAAGCCATTGCAAAGCACCGGATATGGGAGCGGGAAGCAGAAAGGAAAGTGCCTGCATAAGCTTGGCCGATTTAATTGAAAGGGCGCTGCAAAAGCGCCCTTTTTTATATGGTAAATAATATGCACCGTTGGCTACAAATTGGTCAACCTCCATCATAAAAAACTCCCTTTTACATCAATTGGCGTAACAATCATTGCATCCGTTGGTTTTCCCTTTGGGCGACCAATGCGGCCTGATAAAATTCGGGTACTTGTAAACAAAACCCCAACCAAGTACTTCTACCTGATTTTACAACAGGTATTTCTGCGCTGTTTTCGTTGAAGTGGATAGTTATATTTGTATTGTTTACTATGTTCCGGTTTTGTACGCATAAACGGCCCCTTTTACCCAGGCCATTTACAACCAATTCGACTTGACAACAACAACCCTTGTTGGAAAGTTAGAACTGGTTATGCCGCTTATAAGAAGGGATCATCTCTTTTCAATTTGTAAGCGGTATAAAGCCATCTTTTGCCGATAAGGCAGGATGGCTTTGTTTTAACAAGGAAAAATTAAAAGATAGTTGTATTTTTATAAAAGTCCGTTGCTCCCTTCACCCTGCAAGCTGTTTTAAAGAAATTTAGGGCAGCTTTTTTCGTTGCCCGATGACCGCATTCCGTTGACAGCTGTAAGCGTGGTGCAGATCGGAAATCGGTTATCGGCCAACGGTCATCGAAACGCAATTGTTTTTCTCCCCAATATTCACTTTATTGCATAAAAATCAACATTATGACCCCACAGAATTTTAAGAACCACACCCGGCTGGTGCCCATGTTTCACTATGTAACCTTTACGTTGCTGCTGGCCGTACTGATAGGTTCCATCATCAATTTGGTCAATGCTGCCAGTGGTAACCTTTATTCGGCAGCCCTGTTGGTGGTGTTAACCATTGCAGTAGTATTCATTACTTTTTTTGCACGTTCCTTTGCTTTAAAAGCACAAGACAGGGCTATCCGGGCAGAAGAAAACCTGCGGCATTTTGCGTTAACGGGTAAGTTGTTGGATAGCCGTTTGCGTACTTCCCAAATCATCGCCCTGCGCTTTGCCCCCGATGAGGAATTGTTGGCATTGGCCAAAAAAGCGGTAGACGAGAACTTGGATGCCAAAGCCATCAAGCAAGCCATACAAAACTGGAAGGGCGACTATCACCGGGTATAGCAAAAAACGATCGCTGATTGATAGCGCATGTGCCGACGGGTGTAAAATTCACGCCGGTGGCAGGTTAACAATAATAATGGGTAAAGCCATTGGCCAAATACGGGGCCAACGCTTTGCCCTTTTTTGTTGCACCAACCGTTGGGTTGGGTGATTGGATGGCCCTGTGCGACGCCTTCAAATGGGCGTTTTTATGCCGCTGAGGGGATTTCGTTCCTTTTTAAGGGCATTTGGTGAATTATTTTTGCAATTTCAGTACTACCTATACATATTTGTGCCGCAATTATTTAGAAATTTTAAATACAGGAATTTGAGCGGGAATTTTATAAATCGCTACCAAACATTTACTACAGGTACTTGTAAAACTAAGGTGACCTGGTTAAGGTAAAATACGGGTACTGTTGAAATGGAAAGTAGTGCATAAAACGGAACGGTTGGCTTTTGTAAAGCAGTATTAAAATGAATATCAATAAAAACCATTTATATTATTGGTTGGCATATGCTGCATTTTTTTTGGTCTTTGGCTATATAAGTCAGGGCCCTAATTTTAATATTGTTGGGGAGCTATGGCTGCTATTCCTTGATGTGTTCATTTTTTATGCTTTCCTTTTTGGTCTAGTAAATTTTAAGAAAAGGCCTTTGGCAAAGTTTGCCCAATCGGTAGGGATTTTTGCTCTTTCGTTGGGTTTTGTGTTCTTATTCAATTATGTAAGGGAGTTGTGGGTTGGGTCTCATGGGATAAAGCTATATGTTGTTAAAGCAGGGTATGTATGGGAGTGCCTCTATTTGTATATGCAATTTGCTTTTTATGCTACAGGTTATTATTATCTCACCCGATACGGTACCCAACAGCAAGCGCTCAAGGAACAAAAGGCTACGGAATTGGCTGCCACCCAATCGGCTTTAAGTATTGCTGAATTGACTGCGCACAAAGCTAAATTGCAGCAAAACATGCTGGCACTAGAAAACAATTTTTTGCGGGCACAGATAAACCCGCACTTTTTGTACAATACGCTCAATCTTTTTTATGCACAGGCCTTGCCTAGCAATAAAGATTTGGCAAATGGCCTGTTGACGCTTGCTGATATTATGCGATATTCGCTGGAAACCATCCAAGCCGGGCAACTTGTGCCTTTACAAATGGAAGTGGAGCACCTGCGGCGTGTAATCGGAATACATCAATTACGATTTGGTAATAGATTGGGGATACAGTTTGAGGCAGAAGGCACTTTTGGGGAAATTAAAGTAGCGCCACTTATTTTTATTACCCTTTTGGAGTATGCGCTAAAAAATGGCGACCTTGATTCCCCCGATGAACAGATTGTATTGCGGCTAACAGTAGATGAACAGTACATTTATTTTACCATCCGCAATAAAGAAAGCGAAGGGTACAAGGCACAGGACCATGGTGTTGAGTTTGATAGTGTAAAAAAGCGATTGCAAGCCGTATATGGGGCGCATTATGAATTTGAGATTGATGAGAAGGATGGGTATTGCCAAGTGGAAATGATGGTAGCGTATCATACTAAAGGGGAATAAATGAAGTCGTAGTTGGGTTAAGCGTAATCAGGGTTAAAACTAAATATTGAAAAAACAGGTGCTAAATAGCCAAACTTTTAAAACATGATAAACTGCATTGTAGTAGACGATGAGCAGAGTGCTATCGAAGTATTGAAGATACACATCAGACAAACAGACTGCCTCAATTTGGTATTTACTACCACCAAGCCCTTGGAGGCCATCACCTTTATTAACACGGAGCCGGTGCAATTGGTCTTTTTGGATATTCAAATGCCGGGCATGACAGGGCTGGAATTGACAAAAATTGTACAAGGGAAATGCAAAGTGATATTTACTACAGGCTACAGCGAATTTGTAAGCGAAGCTTTTGACCTGGAAGTGGTGGATTACCTATTAAAACCCATTTCGTTGCCAAGATTCATGCGGGGTGTGCAACGGGCCATCAATAGCTTGGGCAGCAACCAGCAAATAGAAAGTCAAGGTCAGGAAGGTTTTGAACAAGATTACATCTTTGTAAAAACAGGCGAGAAGGGCAGGATGGTTCGGATTATGCTGTCTCATATCGACTATATCGAGGGCATGAAAAAATATGTATGCATTCATCACTTGGGACAAAAAACCTTGTCGCTGATGAGCATGCGGGAGATGGAAGAGAAACTGCCGCCGAAATATTTTCTGCGGGTGCAAAAATCTTTTATTGTCGCCCTTAATAAAATTGCGGTAGTTGATGGCAATACATTAAAACTGCAAGACATTGCTCAGGAAATTATCATAGGCGAAATGTACAAAGCCCAGTTTGTAGAAGCCATGCAAGGGAAACTAAAGTGATACAGGGATATGGCGAATAAATAGGCAACTAGGTTGCTACCACTTTATCCACTATCAAACCGTTACTACACTCACAGCAATGTCGGGGTTGTCCTGTAAAAAATGGGCCAGATCATCATTCATCGTAATGCCCTTTTCCATGCTGTACAAGCCGGCCCGGCAATTTTGTCGGGGATCGAAAATATTGAAGCGTAAGGCGGTTTTGCCCGGATGCTCCTTGGTATTGCGTTCGATAAAATTAATAAAATCGCTATTCACAAACTGGGGCTCCAAATCAATGGTTACTTGCTTGGTAAGCGAGGTTTTTACCGTATCCAGCAAATGGATCTTGGTAAGCTTAAACTCATATTCGTCTTTGTTGTACCGTTGTTTAAAACCGCCCTCCACCATCAATATCGTCCCTTTTTCCATGTAGTGGGTGTATTTAGCATAGTCTTCGCTCCACAACATAAACTCACTTTTGCCACTAAAATCCTCAATCGACAATATGCCAAAGTTCTTGCCCGTTTTGGTCAATCGGTGCTGTGCATCCACCACCAAACCCGCCAGCCTAAAGGATTTTCCGGGATTGGGTAGGGTATTAACCGCCTGCTTAAATTCGTTGAAATCATTCAGCGGAGTAATATTGTAATGGCGCATTTCAAATTTGAAATTGTCCAGCGGATGACCGCTCATGTACATGCCTGTTACTTCTTTCTCATAGTCCAATTGCTCGGCCAATGGCCAAGGTTCGCAAATGGGTAGTTTGGGCGGTACGATATCGGGCATTTGCAAATCGCCAAAAAGTGTATTGGTGGCGCTGGCACTCTGCGATTGGAAAACATTGCCAAATTTGATGAGGCGCTCCAAGCCAGCCACATCGCCGGGCGGTGCAAAAAAGTATTGCGCCCGATGAATATCCTTAAAGCAGTCGAAGGCGCCCGAATAGGCCAAGCTTTCCAACGATTTTTTACTTACCGCACGTTGGTTCACTCTTTTTAACAAATCGTAAATAGTGGTGTAAGCGCCCCGTTTGTTGCGCTCTTCAATAATATTATCAATGGCCGCTTCGCCCACCCCTTTAAGGCCGCTGAAACCAAAACGTATTTCCCCTTTTTTATTTACCGCAAAGCCGTTGAGCGATTCGTTGATGTCGGGGCCCAATACTTTTAACCCCATGCGTTTGCACTCCTCCATAAAGAAGGTGATTTTGTCAATGCTGCCCGCATGGTTTAGTACCGCCGCCATGTATTCGCTGGGGTAATGCGCTTTGAGGTAAGCCGTTTGATAGGCCACAAAAGCGTAGCAGGTACTGTGCGATTTGTTAAAGGCATATTGCGCAAAAGCTTCCCAGTCCGTCCAAATCTTTTCCAGCTTATCGGCAGGGTGCCCCTTGGCCACGGCACCGTTAACAAACTGGGCCTTCATCTTGTCCAGAATCGATTTTTGCTTTTTGCCCATGGCCTTGCGCAATACGTCCGCATCGCCCTTGCTAAAGCCCGCCAAACTTTGGCTCAGCAGCATCACCTGTTCTTGATATACCGTAATACCGTAGGTTTCTTCAAGGTACTCTTGCATAGCGGGCAAATCGTAGCTGATGGCCTTTTTACCATGTTTACGGTCAATGTATTCAGGTATATAGGCAATGGGGCCCGGCCGGTACAGGGCGTTCATCGCAATCAAATCGCCAAATTTATCCGGTTTCAGTTCCCGTAAATGCTTTTGCATACCGGGACTTTCAAACTGGAAGGTACCGTTGGTATCGCCATGCTGGTACAGTTGATAAGTCAGTTCATCATCCAGCGGAATATCATCAATGGAAATGACAACACCATGGTTTTGTTTGATGAGGAAGAGGGCCGTTTTCAAAATGCTCAGGGTTTTTAAACCCAAGAAGTCCATTTTGATAACACCAGCTTCTTCAATTACACTGCCCTCAATCTGCGTCAACCACAGATCGGAGTCTTTAGAGGTAGCCACCGGTATGAGGTCGGTGAGGTCCCTGGGGGCAATGATGATGCCCGCTGCATGGATGCCCGTGTTGCGCACCGAACCTTCCAATATCTCGGCCTCGTGCAGCACCCGGCTCTGCATATCGTCGCCCTTATATATTTCACGCAGCCTTTTGATGTTCTCTACATCATCGGGCAACAAGCCTTCTTTCTCTTCCAGCGATTTATCATCGCCATCCTTTGCCTCTTTAATGGTCATGGGCGCATGCAGCACCCGCTTGAGCACCGTGCCCGGCCGATCGGGTACCAGCTTGGCCAACATATTGCTTTCGGCCAGCGGCAGGTCCATCACACGGGCCACATCCTTGATGCTCATTTTGGCGGCCATGGTACCATAGGTGATGATCTGCGCTACTTGGTTCTTGCCATATTTGTCCACCACATAGTCAATCACTTTTTGCCGGCCATCATCGTCAAAATCCGTATCAATATCCGGCATGCTCTTACGATCGGGGTTCAAAAACCTTTCGAACAGCAGGTTGTATTTGATGGGGTCGATATTGGTGATGCCGATGCAATAGGCCACCACACTACCGGCAGCCGAACCACGGCCCGGCCCCACAAATACGCCCAAATCCCTGCCGGCCTTGATAAAGTCGCTCACAATTAGGAAGTAGCCCGCAAAGCCCATCGTTTTGATGGTGAACAGTTCAAAACGCAGCCGCTCGTCAATTTCGGGGGTTATTTCGCTATAGCGGTCTTTGGCACCCAGCCAAGTGATGTGTTCCAAATAATCATCTTGGGTAGCAAACTCCTTGGGCACCACAAAATTGGGCAACAATATGTCCCGCTTCAGGTCCAGCAGTTGCACCTTATCCACAATTTCGTTGGTATTGTCAATCACTTCGGGCAGGTTCTCGAACACCTGCGTCATTTCGGCCGTGGTTTTAAAATAAAACTGGTCGTTGGGAAAGGCGAAGCGTTTGTTTTTCACCATCACATCGTCGTCGCTAAATTCCCGTAGGGCAGGGGTGGCCACTTTTTCGCCCGTATTGATACAGAGCAAGATGTCGTGGGCCGTAAAATCCTTTTGGTCCACATAGTGGCTATCGTTGCTGGCAATTACTTTTACCTTGTACTTTTTGGCAAACTTCAGCAATACCTCGTTCACCTTGTCCTGCTCGGGCATCCCGTGGCGCTGCAGCTCTACATAATAATCCTCTTGAAAAATATTCAACCACCATTTGAACTCATTTTCGCCCTCGGCCTCGCCCTTTTTCAGGATGGCCTGCGGTACCATGGCGCCGAGGCAGCAAGTGGTAGCGATCAGCCCCTCGTGGTACTTGTGTATCAGTTCTTTATCAATACGTGGGTATTTGCTGTACATGCCCTCGATAAAGCCCAGTGAGGTGAGCTTTACCAGGTTTTTGTATCCAATATCGTTCTTGGCCAATAGGATTTGGTGGTGGCGGGGGTCTTTTTCTTCCTTGCTAAAGGTTTTGCGGTGGCGGTCTTGCGTAATGTAAAATTCGCAGCCCACGATGGGTTTTACCTTTAAGGTGCCATCTTCATTTTTGTGGTTATAGGCTTCTTTTACAAATTCAAACACACCGAACATATTGCCGTGGTCGCTGATGGCCAGGGCGGGCATACCATCTTTAATGGCCTTTTTATAGAGGTTTTTGATGGAAGCGGCACCATCCAAGAGCGAAAACTGGGTATGTACGTGTAAGTGTGAGAACTGCATTGACTGCTGTTGATTATTGATTACTTATGATTGATTATTGGCAGTACGCTGGCGAAGGGCCTTGTGCAACCCGAATCAGTTGCGTAGTGGGCCGCTTTTGCCATCAATAAGCTTTTTTGTGCTGAAAGTGTAAATATCGGAAACAATGGAAAGATAGTAAAGACTGTTTTATCCACAGGCGATGCTAATAATTAATTCATTAATAATCAATGAATTATGTATATTTTAAAGTAGGGGTTGCATTTGTCGGAATTGCGACTTACCTTTGCGCTGCATTAGAGAAAAATTTATTTTATTCATTTGTTTGTAGGACAAGACTCGTAGGTAGGAAAAGATAAGCAAGTAACAAGTAAAGAAACAGAGACGACCAAAGAACACAAGATAAGATGTCGTGCATACGTGTAAACCCCAAATTTTACGTATGAGGAGCTTATTTCTTGTTTCTGTTGCCGTTGGCATACTTTCAGGAACAGTGACCCCAGCAAAAGCCCAAACTGGTGTAAACATTGCCAAGTTTGGAGACCGATCCGCAACCCAATTTATTGAAGGCATTGAGTTAAAGCGTGATGCGATAGCCGTAAACACGGTTAAAGCAACCACTAAAATCCCAACTATTCCGGTGGCTGCACCTGCGGCCAAAAGACCGGGCAAATTGGCGTTTGGCAGTACGATTGAAACCTGCCTCCCTTTGCAGTTTAAATATGCACAGTTGATGGACATGGAAGTAGAAGCCATCAACAATGCCGACTTGTTCAATTTTATTGAAGACTGGTGGGCCGTGCGCTACCGCTATGGCGGCACTACCAAAAGGGGCGTTGACTGCAGTTCTTATACCGGTCAGTTGCTTACAGAAGTATATGGCTTTAATGTGCCACGTACCGCTAGGGAGCAATACCGGGTAACCCAACGCATTGGCAAGGATGAATTGGCCGAGGGCGATTTGGTATTTTTCAATACCCGTGGTGGAGTGAGCCATGTAGGGGTGTACTTGGGCAATGGCCGTTTTACCCATAGCAGCAGCCACAGTGGCGTTACCATCAGCAGCTTGGATGAAGCTTATTACAGCAAGCGCTTTATCGGTGGTGGCCGCATCATTGCAGAAGTGCTTGAAACGGAAGTACTGGCAACCAATTAAGCTTTTGTTTGGCTGTTCGGTTGTTCAAGGTTTGGTGGTTGTTCAATGTTTAATGTCTAAAGTTTAAGGTTGAGCTGTTCGGTGGCAATCAATGATCAGTAATCAATAATAATATTAAAGGAAGCAAGGGCTTCCTTTTTTTGTGTGGGTGTGGCTGATGGTAGTATTAACGGGCAGGGCTTTGTGCAGGAATTGAAGTATTCCGTCTGCCCGGTGCCAAAGCTTGAATGTATACCGCAGCTCATGTTACATTCCTTCCGCCCCAGTTGTATAAAACCCTTGTTGACGGTTCGATATTTTATTTATTTTGTAAACCCCATTTTTTAACCAATTCAGCATTTAGACCACCTTCTTTTTCGTTTGGTTTTCCTGTGCCTGTTTCAATGAAATTTTTCAAACTTCCTTGTATGTAGCTTGTCCAGGCATCGTTGCAAACATGGTAGCACTCGTATGCTGGCACTAAACCTTCGTGGGTAAATACAACTTTGGTTTTGTTTCCTTCGGTCGATAAATCAAAAATCAGTTGGGTATTAACCCATTCATTTTTGTCTTTTGTAAAGTTGAATTCATTGTCTATTACTAGATAAACCATTTTTTTATCAGCAACCATTTCAATAAGTTTGATTTTGCAGAAATGCACATCTTTGTGATGATAAAAAAATGTCTCGCCCAATTTGTCCGTATTGCCTTCAATTTCCACTGACCACCAACCCCTGAAGTTTTTAATGGAATTAAAGGTGCTTGAAATGTCTTTGCCAACAATGATGGTAGTTGTATAATTTTCACTTGCTGTACTGTTCATGTTTATATTTTTTATTTTCAGCTAATATTTCAGGTGAGATGTGCTAGCAGATTTTGTAGATACTGTGTCCAAGCACTTGAGCAACCACCATAACATTCAATTTGAGGTGTTAAACCGATATGTGTAAATGTTACTTTTGTTTTGTCGCCCACTTTTTCAATGTCAAAACAAATTTTTGTTCCTGCCCACTCGTTGGTGTTCTTTAAAAACGATAAATTGCTTTCGGTAACCAACCAAACTATTTTTTTGTCGGCAAGCAGTGCTATGATTTTTTGATTGGAATAGTGTACGCCGTCACCTGCGCTGAAAGAAAATTCATCGTTAATGCCCTCGCTTTTTCCTTCTATTGTTTCGCCAAATAACCCACCCCACCAATTTTTAGGATTTATTAAATGTGCAAATACCTCGCTTGGTTTTTTTGAAGTAGTAAAGCTGTATTGAAAATTTTCATTTGCCATTGCTGTTTTATTTTAGTTGAGTAAAGCCAATTGTCCTGTGTGATATTGCAAATGAGAAGTTCTGGTAATGATGATATTTAGTTTATTGCGATGCGGCTCATGCGCAAAATCTTCTTCAGAAACGGCTGTATGTTTTTCAAACCATTGATCGGGCTTCAATAAGTCAAACATTTCTTGCAGATGAGCGTTCTGCTTTTCCCACATTTCCCTTAATTCAGCAACTGTTGGAGTTTGAGTGGCCATTTTATCTGCTTGTTTAATAAATGGCTCGTGTAATTCAGGAAATAATTTTTCGCCCAACCCCAACAGTATCAGCATATCATCGTGTACAGCGATAAGATGCCCTAACAAATAAGTGCCTCTGTTTTTGTTTGGTGCAATTTCTTTTTGCAATTGCTCATCTGTTAGGCCTTGCAAGTGCTTATTTAAATTAAGGATGGAACCATTCCATCTATCAATTACCATTTTTACAAGTAAATCTGTTGTTGTCATTTTTTGAAATTTTAAACAAAGGTAATGTCTAGAATACATATCCTAATGGTGCCATTTAGACATTATGACGGGTTGTTTTAGACAAATGTTTTACTTAATTTTGTCGCAAAAGAACGTAAGTGAAACATTTGAGTATTTTAGTTTTTGATGAACAAACCAATATGAGCACGATTGCCTGTATTGTAGGGGCCTATCAAATATTTAGCGAAGCGAATAATTTTTTAGCAAAAAAGGGCGAAAGGGCGATTTTTAAAATCGAGTTGGTTGGTGCTACCAAAACCGATTTTTTAAATAACAACCTTCTTTCCATAAAGCATCAAGTTACCATCCATGAAATTGATAAAACTAGTCTTATCATTATTCCCGCATCATTAATTCGTAGTTATGAAACCGCTACAAAAAACAATAAACTGTTAATAGATTGGGTAGCGAAGCAGTACAAGCAAGGTGCAGAAATAGCCAGTATGTGTGCAGGCAGCTTTATGTTGGCTTCTACAGGTATCCTTTCGGGGAAAACTTGTTCCACGCATTGGGCTTTGTCCGAGCATTTTAGAGCATTATTTCCTGATGTAAACTTACAAACCGACCAATTGATTACTGATGAAAATGGGATTTATACCAATGGGGGCGCCTATTCGTTTTTACATCTGTTGATGTATTTGGTAGAAAAATTTTATGATAGGCAAACCGCTATTCATTGTGCAAAATATTTTCAGATAGATTTAGACAGGAACTTACAAGCAGCATTCTCAATATTCAACGGCCATAAAAAACATAACGACGACGATATTCTTAAAGCGCAAAAATTTCTTGAAGAAAACTATCAAGATAAAATTTCCATTGAAAAATTGTCGTCAGATTTAAGCATTGGTAGAAGAAATTTCGACCGAAGATTTATAAAGGCAACGGGGTTTACGCCGCTTGATTATTTACAAAGGGTAAAAATTGAAGCTGCCAAAAAGATGCTTGAAACTACTCGAAAAACAGTAAATGAAATAATGTATGAGGTTGGGTATAATGATTCAAAAGCATTTAGAGATGTATTCAGTCGTGTAACTGGTTTGTCGCCTTTGGATTATAAATCTAAGTACAACAAGGAAGGCAAGTTGTCTTTGGTGTAGTAGGGTGCAATGGCTGCCAACGACCGAGGCTTGCCGCAGGGCTTGAATAGATGCTAGTCCAGCCTTGAACCGCTGCTAACCTGCTTGCCTGCCGGCAGGTTAAAGATGTAAAAGTACAGGTTAACAAACAAAAGCCCAATAAGGTAGGCCCAGCTCAGATGAAGCACAACAGCGATAAGATGTCATTGCTCCAACGTCTGCCTTGCAGCAAACCCAATGCTAGCGCTTTGTTGTTTTCGGAATTATTAAATTGACTTGTTTGCTTCTCTTATTTTGTTGCGAATTTTCTTCGCTTGTTGGTCTCCTAATTTAAAGAGTTCAAATACCTGCTCTTTTATTTCGTTGAAAATTTTCAAATCCTCTTTCAAGTCGTCATTCTCCAACAAACTTTTTGTGTCAATGTAATTATGGGTTAAATAATTTTCAATACGGCTAATTCTCTGTTCTGTGTCAAGTCCTTTATTTTGTAAAAATACTTTCCAGTCTTTGTTACCTTTTGCAGAGTTACAGTCTTTGCAGCATGGAAGTAGATTGTTAATTTGATGTCCATAACCAGAATAAGCAGTTTTAACAACAACAGCTTTAATGTGATCCCAAGTTTCTGCTGGGTTATCACAATATGCACAAAACAAATCTTCGTCAGGGTTTTGTCCAAGTATGGTAATTGCCTTATCAATTTTGGCAACATCATAGTCGTCCGCAATTGAAAGAGCGGATGCAAAAGCATGACTTATAGTCGAGCTACGTTTGCTAAAAATGGAATAGTCTTTTAAATCATTCTTTTTCATTTGGAAATTTTAATGGTATCGAATGTCGCTTTACAATGACCGCTAATGGCCAGATATTGCCGCTGCTGATTACTCCAATGTCAAGCACCACTACTGGCAATATCAATGTTGTATATAGTGTTTAATAAAGTTTGAATTCTTTTGTTTCATTAAAATCGGAATAGTCAACATTCCTAAAGTAATGTTCTTTTGAAAATGCTTCAATATACGGCTCTTTGGTTTCAACAAATCTAAATCCAGTTCTATTGTCTATTTGCTCTTTTAAAATTTGTTTTTTAAATCCATGGAGCCTGGAATATGCTGTTGTAAATGATTCAATCCACTGGTCAACAGATTTTTCATCAAGATGCGGAACCCACGAAAGCATCCACCATAGTCTTTCATCGGCGTGGTCAATTGTCTCTAACATACAATGTCTCCAAAAGCATTTAAGTCCATTGGCTCTTGCTCCTCTGCCAAGTTGAACTAAAGATTGTAAACATTCAATGCCGACCGGATAATGATTTGATTTAATAGCGGTACAACCTAAGTGTCCCAATTCTTCTAAGCACCTATACAAAAAGTCTGAATCCTTTATTTTTATGGCTTCCTGTCCAATAACTTTTATTAATGATGCAAAGGAGGACAAATAGTGGTCAAACATTCTGCTATCGCTTTTGTCAACATTGTCATAAATTCCTTTTTGTGCTAACTGGCGAAACAGAGAAGTGACGTACAAAGAGCCATTCGCATTAGTTTTTAAAATGTCAGTAGCAAAGCTTGTTAAGGCTTGCACAATTTCCAGATTGACAGGATTTACTTGCTCTTGAATAAGTGCTTGTCTCTTTAAATACGTTCCAGATATATCTAAAAGTCTATTGTGATAGATTTTATTTTCAGTTAGACTACTAGCTGAGTATGCTATCCTTGTAAAGCAAGTGTTAATATGATTTTGAAGTCGAAATTTAAAATCTGAATTTTTGTACTCTTCAAGTGACGTAGAATTTTCAAGGAGTTCGAAAAACTTATAAATAACTTTTTCGAAAGTTTCTAAATCGGAATTCTTTAATGAGATATCTATTATATTATTGACAAGGATATATGGATCATTCTTGAAGTGAGTCAATTGAAATTTCTCATCTCCAAAATCGTGCACAGGTTGTTCGTCAACTTTTGAAAAACTTAATTCTTTCTGTAATTGAGTATACTTAGCGAATTCATCCTTAAAATGTTTCATGTAAAATCTATAATTTCTTTTTCTAGAAGTTCTATTCAAAAGATAGACCGGATTCGATTCTTCATTGGAAATAATTAGAAGTAGTATAAAAAGATATGCAAGTATTGGAATAACAAAAAGGCTAACACTTGGGACTATGTTTGTGTCAATGAATAGAGTAACTAAGGGTATTAATGCTATTAAGATAGTTAAGAAGGAAAACAAAAACTGTCTTTTGCTAATTGATTTCAGTAACGCTTTGTAAGGGCTGAATTGATATTGCAAAAATGAAAAGCTTATTGAAAAAGTAGCGATTGTCAATGCAATAGAAATGAAAGAAGTGTTATATTGCTTTAATGAATTTGCGTCAATTTTATTGGCAGCAATTCCAATAAGCAAAAAAGGCAGTAAAAGCAAGATTTTATATTTAGTTGTCACTTTCGTTAGAGTGTTTGAAATGCATTACATACAACGTTTGTACTGCCGCAATTTTAAAATTATTTGATACAAAATACGCAATTTTTTAAATTGGTTATCAAATAACTATTGAAATTGTTACCACAAAAACCTATTGAGCCAATATCCGTTTTGAATGGGCGCACCCGTTTGTAAACTATAACAATCGCCTATCAAGCTTTACAAATTAAACTAAAAACCCTTCACCTTCTCAGCAATTTTTGAGCTTTGATTATTGTAACCATTCCTTATTCTAAGTTCAATATTCGTCACTCGTAATTCATCACTCATCATTCCCTCTACCTATACTCCCCAAACACCGCCCTTAGCGCATCCGCAATTTCCCCCAGCGTACATTCGTTTTCCACGGCGGCTATTACGGCGGGCATCAGGTTGGTGCCATCCTTGGCATGGGCCGTAATGGTGGCCAGACAGGCTTCGGCAGCAGCACTGTTGCGGCCAGCCTTTAACTGGCGCAGCTTTTCGCTCTGTACCAAGCGGATGCTGTCATCAATTTTAAATACGGGGGTATCATTTTTATCAGACCCGGTAAACTTGTTAACGCCTACTATGATCTTTTCGCCGCTTTCGATATGGCGCTGGTATTCGTAGGCACTGCGGGCAATTTCATCCTGCATAAAGCCCTGCTCAATGGCGCTCACACTGCCGCCCATGGCTTCTATTTTGTCCATCAAGGCCAAGGCCGCTTTTTCCACTTCGCTGGTCAGTGCTTCCACAAAATAACTGCCGGCCAAGGGATCCACCGTATCGGGTGCGCCGCTTTCAAAAGCCACAATCTGTTGGGTGCGCAGGGCAATGCGGGCCGCTTCCTCGGTGGGCAGGCTCAGGGCTTCATCGTAGCCATTGGTGTGCAGGCTTTGGGTGCCGCCCAGTACCGCCGCCAAAGTTTGGATGGTTACCCGGCTGATATTGTTGAGTGGCTGCTGTGCCGTAAGCGTACTGCCGCCGGTTTGGGTATGAAAACGGAGCATCATGGCCTTGGGGTCGGTGGCACCCAGCTCTTGCATAATGCTTGACCAGATGCGGCGGGCCGCCCTAAACTTGGCTACTTCTTCAAACAAATTGTTGTGGGCATTGAAAAAGAAGGACAGCCTTTTACCAAACACATTGATATCCAGCCCCTTTTCCAGTGCCGCTTTTACATAGGCCCGGCCATTGGCGAGGGTAAAAGCAATTTCTTGCACGGCCGTACTGCCCGCCTCACGTATATGGTAACCCGAAATGGAAATGGTATTCCACTTGGGCAGTTCCTTGGCACACCATTCAAAAATATCGGTGATGATGCGCATGGAAGGTTTGGGCGGATAAATATAAGTACCCCTTGCGGCATATTCTTTTAATATATCGTTTTGGATGGTACCGGAAATTTTGTTCAAATCGGCACCCTGCTTTTTTGCCAAAGCCACATAAAAGGCCAACAAAATAAACCCTGTGGCATTGATGGTCATGGAGGTACTCACTGTTTCCAGCGGAATGCCTGCAAAAAGCGTTTCCATGTCGTGGATGCTGTCGATGGCCACGCCCACTTTGCCCACTTCGCCCTCGGCCAAAGGGTGGTCGCTATCATAACCGATTTGGGTGGGCAGGTCAAAGGCCACGCTTAGGCCCATCACGCCCTGGCCCAATAAATAATGGTAGCGCTTGTTGCTTTCTTCGGCGGTACTAAAACCGGCGTACTGCCGCATGGTCCACAGTTTACCGCGGTACATATCCGGCTGTACGCCACGGGTAAAGGGAAACTGGCCCGGCTGTTCGTCCAGTGCTGCAGGCAGGTCGCTGGGCAAATAAACGGTTTTGATATGGATGCCGCTATCCGTAACAAGGGGTTGATCGCTCATGGCAATGCGTTTAGTGGTTATAATATTTTCTTGGCTTCAAATTGCAGGGCGTCGAGCACCACGCTGCTTAGGTCGGCTTTTTCGTTGATCATCAACAGTTCCAGCAAGCTTTTGCTGAGCTGCATTCCGGGGGCATCGCTTGGCAAAGCCGCCGCCACTTGGTTGATGATGTAAATGTTCTGCTCCTTTAAATTGCTCACCGCCCGCCAAACCTCGGGGCTTACATAAATCTGTTGACTGATATTGTATTCGTACTCGGTTTTGAGGGTTTGTAAAAATGCCTCCTGTAAAGTGGCCGCATTTAGGCCATCGGGGGATACCCGGCCCACCAAATTCTTAAGACCGCAACGTTCGGCGAAGAGCGTCAGCCGCTCAAAAGCCTGCAACTGTAGTTGTATATTCTGCTGGTTGATGCCCGCCTTGGCCAATAGCTCCCTTTTCATGCCCTTTAGCTCCGCCGCCAGCCAAATAACACCACCCGTTAAAAAAATGAATACGATGGTTTGTAATATTTCAAATGTCGTCATGCCACAAAATGGTTTAAACAGCAAAAGTAAGGGTTAACGAGTTGAAAGGTGAAAGTTGAAAGGGGAAAGTGAATAATGAACAGTCCATGGTCCATGGTCGATGGTCCATGGACTACCGCCTTCCTCCTGTCAACTGTCAACCGTCAACTGTCAACCCCTTCCCTCAACCCTCAACTATTTCCTGTTCTCGCAAAGCCCTACATACTTCCAAACCACAATTCTGTTTAATTTTGCAAAAAACAAGTAATATGGAAATCGTAGCAACCCCGGTAAGTTTTACCCCTTCGGCCTTGGCAGAAATCAAACGCCTGATGGGTGACGAAGGCTTCGACAGCAGCCAGTACCTCCGTGTGGGCGTAAAGGGCGGCGGTTGCAGCGGCATGACCTATGTGCTGGAGTTTGATACCAAAGATGAGCAGCAGGATGATTTTTTTGAACTGGATGGTATCGGCTGCATCATGAACCGGGCACAAGGTATTTACCTGCTGGGCATGGAAATAGACTGGCAGGGCGGCCTCAACAGCCGTGGCTTCACCTTTAAAAACCCCAATGCGGCCACCACCTGCGGCTGCGGTACTTCCTTTGGCGTGTAAACGTTATTCTCCTTTCGATAAACAATCAGCTAGGCAGCGGCCATGTTGATAGCCCTGCACCAAAGCTTTGGCTAACCTTAAACAAAGGGTCCCTGTGATATTATCTTTTGAGTTTTTCCCCACCATTTGGGCCGATTGGTATTATTTTTGATTTGCAAAAGCAGCTGCGACTTTTAGTGGATTTCGTTAAGGCTAATTGCTCATATAGCTTAAATTTATTCACAAAAGGGGGATTTTGTTCAATAATTTCTTAATTTGTAGCTCATTACCTTACTACTGCGTTTACTCCTAGCACAAATTCTTATTCCCAATAGATTATGAGATATTGTTACAGTTCCATTTTTGCTTTATTGATAGGGTTTACGGCAACAGCGCAAAACGTAGGTATCGGCATTGCCGCACCCCTCAACCGCCTACATGTAAATGCCCCGGCCGATCCTTTGCGGTTGGATGGCCTGCAGAGCGGTGCCGCTTCCGACAGTGTGGTAACCGTTAACGCCAGCGGTGTGCTGCGCAAACGTACCATCGGCAATTTTATCGGCGGCAGTGGTTGGGCCTTAACCGGTAACACGGGCTTATCGGCCACGAACAACTTTTTGGGCAACAGCGACTATGTTTCACTGGTGTTGCGCACCAACAACCAACGGTCGGGCTTTATTGATGTGGACTCTACCAAACGCAACAACAGTTTTGGTAATCGGGCCCTCAACACCACCGTTACGGGTAGTGGCAATAATGCCTTCGGCTCTTTTTCACTGAACAAAGTTACCACAGGGCTGAACAATACGGCCTTGGGCGATTCCGCTCTTTTAAACATTACTACGGGCAGCGACAATATCGGTATCGGCAGCGATGCTTTGTACAATATCATTACGGCTACGGGCAATGTGGCCATCGGTACAGGTACCTTGAAAAATTCTGTTTCATCTGAAAATATTGCCATCGGCTACAATGCGGCCACCAGCAACAATATCGGCAGCAATATACTGGCCATTGGCGCCGGGGCTTTGCAAAACAACCAAACTACTTTTACCCAACTGGCCATTGGCAACAATGCACTCAAACAAATTGCCAGCGGCTTGGAAAATGTGGCTATTGGCTACAACACGGGCACCAACTTGGGCACTGGCTCTTACAATGTGCTGCTGGGCCATTATGCGCTTTCCAGTGCTACCAATGCCAATCAAAATACCATTGTGGGGCATAACTCGGCCTTGGCCTTTACCGGCTCGGGCAATACCAATAATACTTTTGTGGGCTTTCAAACGGCTTTTACGCAAACGGGCGGTACGGGCAACACCTTCATCGGTTATGCCATTGATGTGGCCCCTGCATCGGCTTCCTTCAGCAACTCTGCCGGTTTGGGGCAAGGGGTAATCATTACGGCCAGCAACCAAGTGCGGGTGGGCAATACATCGGTAAACAGTATCGGTGGTCAGGTAGGCTGGACAACGTTTAGCGATGAACGCATCAAAAAAGATATACGGCAAGATGTGGGTGGGCTCGATTTTATCATGCGTTTGCGTCCCGTTAGTTATTATTACGATTACGATGGTCTGTACAAATTGCAAACGGGTATCGAAAGTAAAACCGTTTCTTTGAACAATCCCAACAGTGGTACCCGTTTTTCGGGCTTTATAGCGCAGGAAGTGGAACAGGCGGCACAAGCGGCATCCTACAACTTTAGCGGTATCGACAAACCCGCCAATGCCAACAGCCCTTATGGCATACGCTACGCCGAAATGGTGGTGCCATTGGTAAAAGCCTTGCAAGAAATGAAGGGCCTGTTGGATGCCCAACAGCAAGAGATAGAACGTTTGCGCAAGTTGGTAGAACAAAAATAAAACAAGCGACCGGTCGTTATTGGATACGGATTGTTACGGGTTGCTACTGTATATATTCCTGAACATTAAATGATACTTTATTATGGATAGGAAAGATTTTTTGGAAAAGTTGATGCCCAAAAGCCTAAAGGAGCGCAAGGAAGCCAGAAGGGTACTGGATGAGGATACGCCGGGCCTGGCACCCTTCAACATTACATCTGGCGTGGCCCCTTATACGGGCGGCTGGACGGATGAAGAAGTAATCCATTTGCTAAAACGTTTGTGCTTTGGGGCGCCACGGGAAGAGGTGGAAATCCTCAAGACCATGACCTATGCGCAGGCTGTTGATAGCTTGCTCAACACCCTCAACACCCCCTCGGCCTTGGGCAATCCAGTAAAAATTTACTCCACCAATACCACCGATACGCCTGCCAACGACCCCGACTGGGCCGTACCGGTGGGCGGTACTTGGGTGAATGCCAATACCAGTTCGGGAACGGTGAATTACTATCGCCGGGAGTCACTGAGGGCTTGGTGGTTCAGCACATTGGTCAACCAACCGAAGAGCATCGAGGAAAAAATGATACTCTTTTGGAGTACCCATTTTGCCATTGAATTTGATATTGTGGACAATGCCCGTTATTGCCACAACTACCTGAAGCTGCTGCGGCAATATGCCATGGGTAATTTTAAAGATTTCACCAAAGCCATTACCCTCAACCCGGCCATGCTGGTTTATTTAAATGGTTATCAAAATACCAAATCGGCACCGGATGAAAACTATGCCAGGGAGCTGCAAGAGCTGTTTACCTTGGGCAAAGGCCCCGGTAGCCAATATACGGAAAGTGATGTACAGGCGGCGGCCAGGGTATTAACGGGCTATCAAGTAAACAGCAATACGGTTACTTCATTTTTCACTGCCAGTAGGCATGATACGAATGCTAAGGTGTTTTCGGCTTTTTTCAATAATGCTACCATCCACCGGCCACTGGCTGCCGATGGTCCGCTGGAACTGGACGACTTGTTGACGATGATATTCAATACCAATGAAGTGGCTATGTATATCTGCCGCAGGTTGTACCGCTTCTTTGTATACGGCAATATTTCTACGGATGTGGAAACCAATGTAATTACGCCATTGGCCAATACCTTCCGCACCAATAATTACAATATCAAACCGGTGCTGGAGCAGCTTTTCAAAAGCGAACACTTTTTTGATGTGCTGCAATATGGTGCCATGATAAAAAGTGGTGTTGACTTTACCGTGGGTTTGGTAAGGGAGTGCAAAATCAACCTTCCCCCACAAAGCAATCCACAACTGCGCCACCGCCACATCAATTATCTCACTGCTTCCTTCTTGTCGGGGCAGGAGCAGATGCTGGGCGACCCGCCGAATGTATCGGGCTGGGCAGCTTATTACCAAGAGCCGGTATTTGATAAATCGTGGATCACTACCGATACCTTCCCCAAAAGGCAGGCCCTCATCAATACCCTCATCAATAGCGGCTACAGCAATGGCGGCTTTAAAATGGAGGTAAACGTGGTGGAATTTGCCAAGCGCATGAGCAACCCCGCCGACCCCAACGTGTTGATACAGGATTTTAACAAATACTTGCTGCGGCGCACCCTCAGCCAAACACTGCGGGACAATATCAAGCGTGATATTTTGCTCACTGGGCAGATTACCGACAGTTATTGGACGGATGCTTGGAATGCCTACATACAGGCCCCAGCGGTATTGAACAACTATACCGTGGTGAACAATCGGCTGAAAACCTTGGCCGCTTATTTCTTAAGCAAATTGGAAGAATATCAGTTGATGTAAACAAGGGCTGTACATGGCATGGCCTTTATTTTAAAACCGTTTATTGGAACAAATATGGAACGCAGAAAATTTATACGCAATACAGCTTTGGGAACCGTTGCCCTGCCCGGTATTTTCAATGGTTTTGGCATTACGGCCCATGGCGAAAATAGCGACTTGGGCAAGTTGTACACTTCTACGGTGCCAACGGACCATGTGTTGGTAATTGTGCAAATGAGCGGCGGTAATGATGGGTTGAATACGGTGATACCGTTGGACCAGTACAGCAATTATTTTAATGCACGTAGTAATATTGCCATTGCGCAAAATAAAGTGTTGGCGCTTACCGGCACTTTGGCTACGGGCCTGCACCCATCGCTTACGGGCCTGCGGGATATGTACAGTAACGGCGATCTTTGTATTGTACAAAGTGCGGGTTATCCTTCGCCCAACTTCTCCCACTTTAGGGCAACGGATATATGGATGACGGCTTCCAACAGCAACGAATACCTTACCACCGGATTTTTGGGGCGCTACCTCAATGGCGAATACCCCGGCTTCCCCACGGGTTACCCCAATGCTGCCATGCCCGATCCCTTGGGCATACAGTTTGGCTCGGCCACTTCTTTGCTTACATTAGGCCCCAGCATACAAAACGGTTACACCATCAGCGACCCCAACTCGTTCATCAACAATGCCGATGGGGGAGAAGATGTAATACTGCCCGGCACACCTGCCAATGATAAATTGATATATGTAAGGGAAATCTCCAAGCAAACGCAGGCTTATTATACCGTAGTAAAAAATGCGTACAATATGCCCGGCAATGCCAATATGGTTACCTATCCCACGGGCAGCTCCCTGTCGAACCAACTGAAAATTGTGGCCCGATTGATTAATGGCGGCCTCAAAACAAAGATTTATGTAGTAACCACGGGCGGTTTTGATACGCATAGTGGGCAGGTAAATACCAACGATACGTCTACAGGTGCCCATGCCAACCTGATGGCCAATTTGGGCAACTCCATCAAAGCTTTCCACGACGATTTGAAATTGATGGGCAAGGATAACCGGGTATTGGGCATGACCTTTAGTGAGTTTGGCCGTAGGGTGAAGAGCAATGCCAGCGTGGGCACCGACCATGGCTATGGCGCTCCAATGTTTGTATTTGGCACACCTGCTACGGGCGGTATCTTGGGCGCCAACCCCGTACTGCCGGCCGTGGCCACCGTAGGGGATAATCTGCCCATGGTAAACGATTTTAGAAATATTTATTGGAGCATTATGAAGCGCTGGCTCTGCCAAGATAACCCCAGCCTGATGGAAGTGATGGTGCGCAGCTATACCGAACTGGATGTGTGCAGTAATACCGATTGCAACCCCGGTGGTAGGCTCACCAATGCCGAGCAGAACCTGGTAAGCAATTACCCCAACCCGGTTATCGGTATCACCACCGTGGAATTTGAAACCGATGGCGGCAATACCATGCTGCAACTGGTAACCCACAATGGTGAAGTGCTGGAAACCATATTGGAAAACGAATACCCCAGGGCCAAAAAAATTACGGTACCGGTAGACATGGGTAAGTACAAGCCCGGCCTCTATTACCTACGCTACGAAAATGGCAGCAAACGCCAAATGAAAGCGGTGATTAAAAATTAGTAGGAAGGCAAAAAAGTGGAGAGCAAGTGCATCTAAATTGATTCGAATGTACATTACCCTATGCATTCGAAGATAGCAAACAGAAAAGTGGGTCAACTGCCACCAGTTCCGAGGCGAACCACATCATTTAGGCCGGTCCGCCGTAGGCGGATTTTCTGGGGCGAAGGGGCCCCAGAAAAAGGGCTAAATGCAGTGGTGAGACCGGAACGAAGCCCGCCGGCTTGCGGCCAGCACAAGCAATCGACCTATAAAATGCAGCGGAAAAGCCAAAAGAACAGCAATTCAAAACTTACAAACTCAGATGGGTTTGTCCTTCAAGAAAAGTGGATTATTTGATTTTTTAGGGGTAATTTTAGTAAGCAGGGTATTCGTATACAAGTATTTTTGATATGTGCAATTACGTTCAATGTAGAAAAACAGACGTATGAAAAAACAGCAATGCTGGAATAAGAGTTTGCGGGGGGTGTTTGTTTGTAATACAAATCAAACCTTTTTTTGTATAAATATATTTGCTTGTTGCAAAGCGCTACCGTACACCTGCAATGGTGAAGCGGTAAAAGAATAATAGGAATGGCTGGTGCAGTAAATGCCCGGCCATTTTTCATAGTAGGCCTTTAAAATATGAATGTATGACAACAGAACAATTGAAAATGGCCCAGCCATTAACTACCAAACAAATGAAACAAATCATGGGCGGTGCTGCCACGGCCAAATACCTTTGTGCCGACAGGATCAACCATGTTTTCAAGTGCTTTTCGCTAAAATCGCAATGTTTGGCGGGTTGCCCAACGCCATCGGCCTGCACCTTATCCACACTTTGCGTATAATGCGTAGCCACTTTAATTGCCACCAACCACTTTGTATTTATGCAACGCTTAGGTAACGTATAAAAACAGAAAGATGAAAAAACAGAAATCTCTCTTTGCTTTGGGCAAGCAGCTAACAAGCAAAGAAATGAAACAACTGCAAGGCGGTATATGCCTATTATTTCCGCTATTGCCGATTTTTTTTAGTGATGCAGGATCAACCATGATGCCGCCGCCTTTTATGCTCACAGCCTCATCGGCTAACCCATAACACAAGCTAATAAGCACAGCTAATTAATTGACACAATACCCCATTGCCGCATAACTGTGCATCCCTTAATGGTAGCCATTAACCGCAGCAATTTTTTTATTAACTATCAAAAACAAAAAAATGAAAAAGCAACAAATTTCCCCAAGCAGTTTTGGCAAAAAGCTAACGGGCAACGACATGAAAAAACTACAGGGCGGTGCACTGCCCGCCGGCTTATGGGTTTGCACGGCCGATGGCTACGAATGCTATCGGTACAAATCGCAATGCCAAGCAGCTTGCTCTAACCCGGCCTCTTGCAGAAATTATACCTATTGTCCATAATAGGCAATAGGCCAACCTTTCAACCATCCGCAGCGCAATTGGGTTTGCGGATGGTTGATATGCTTAATCCATTTTTTTACCAAAACAATAAAGTAATGGCACAACAACAAAGCCATTTTTTGGACAATGGCCAAAAATTGTCCTTGGCTGATATGAAAAAAATAATTGGCGGTTCAAATTATCCCGACTATTGGGTATGCTCGCAGGAAGGCGGTTTCTTTTGTTACGAAGGTGCTTTGGCATGTGAAACCTATTGCCAGGGCGGCTGCTTTCAATATCCAGGGTGCGATTGATGTGGGCACTTGTAGGGAAACATGCATCACCTATAAAAGATATTTCAACCATCGTCTGCCATATATCCCTTGCGTAACAACCAATGATAAATTCTTTCGCTTAACCATTAAAACAAATAACATGAAACAAGAACAGAATCGTAACAATTTCGGAAAAAAACTATCCCGTCAAGAAATGAAAAACTTGCAGGGTGGGATATGGCAATGGGACTGGAGCTATGGCGGCATTTGGGTATGCCGGGCCGATGGTTACAGTTGCTACTTCTATCAATGGGAGTGCGAAAACGAATGTTCAGACGCCAATAGCTGCGCCATCTATTCGTATTGTCCCTAAAACATTTCACTTCACTGTTAAAATCTCATCAACATGAAACAACAACTATACAAGCAAGGGCTGGGCAAAAAATTAACTGGCCCGGCCATGAAACAGATAAAAGGTGGCCTCATCGTAGGCGGCCTCTGGGTTTGTACTGCAGATTTTTACCGTTGCTATACCTACCTAGGTACTTGCCGCAACAAATGTTCTGACCCGGAAGCTTGCCAATGGTACCCTCAGTGCCCATAAAAAGCGTATTTGTTACGGACAGTCTTGGCCGCTGATACATGTCCCACAATAACTGGGGCCGCATCGGTTATTTAATAACTCAAAAAATGATTGATAATATGACACACGAAAAAAAGCAAAACAGGTTTGGCAAAAAACTCACTACCAACGAAATGAAAAAACTCCAAGGTGGCTGGTGGGGCTGGTATTATGGATTGCAGGGCACTTGGGTATGCCCCCCTGATGGCTATAGCTGTTATGCCCAAAGAGATGAATGCGACAGCAATTGTAGTGGCACTTGTAGTTTCTACGGATATTGTCCATAGTGCCATACTTGTATGTTATACAAACACGTACACCATGGCGCAGTGACAACCGGCCAGTGGCAAGCTATTGATGTGTTTGTTTGGAGCCTTGCCTTAGCGGAAAAAGCGGGGTAAGGCGTTTGAAATGCCGTTGCTGTAAAACTTATTTATTAACACGAAACATATCTTTTATTAAAACAAAACACAAGGATTATGAAAAAACAAAACATGGCCGCGCTCACCGGCAAAAAAATGGATGTAAAGCAAATGAAACAGATCATGGGCGGCGCCACTTACGGCCCTTGGGTATGTACCGTTGACGAGTATCGTTGCTATTGGTACCAATACCAATGCCAACAGGGCTGCTCCGATCCCAAGAGCTGCTTCCGCTATTCTTATTGTCCATAAGTTCACCTCATTGCAACCATTCATTTAAAGCGTAGGTGAGTGGTTGCAATTTTTTTAGGTAAACAAAATGTCGCAGCCTTCGTTCAGTTTGATGGTGTACCTGTTGAAAACAAGTAGCCCGTTCCAATAGGGTAATATCGAATTTTTCAAATAAAAAAAACATACCATGCGTAAATTGCAAATGAATCTGTCAGGCCAAAAAATAGGCGCTGGCCAAATGAAAAAAATTGTAGGTGGTTATGGACTTGTTCCCTTGCCTTACAACTGGTCTTGTACCAGTGGACCTGAGTATTGGTGCGGTTTCGACAAAGATCTTTGTGTGGCCAATTGTCCCAGTGGTGTTTGCAAAAAAATACTGAATTGCTTATAGCAAGGGTCCTGGCGGGGGAAAAATGGACCCACAGAAAAGGCTTGCCCAATCCAAGGGCTGCCTTGTGTATGCTTATTGTTCATGAAGGCACCTTTTTACAACCATTCATTGAAAAGAGTAGGTGAGTGGTTGCAATTTATTTTAACAATACATTGATTATGAAGCAAACAAATCAAATGCTGGCTGTCCATGGTCACAAACTAACACCGCAACGGATGAAGCAGATAGCGGGCGGCCTACCCAATATTGTGCCTTATGGCAGTTGGGTATGCGATTTGGATATAGGGCAATATAACAATACCTGCCATCTCACTTTAGCCAAATGCGAATCCAAATGCCCATTGGCCACCTATTGTGTAGAAAGGCTATGCCTTGCAAGTATGGATATCCCTTTGGAAGACAGCAGCCCATGGCCTTGGGATTGAGCAGGACCTGCCAGATAAACCCAGCAACGCCGAGCAAATAGCGATGGTCCATGACTTTGTGGGCAATAAAATTTTTGGTTATCACAATCGATACATCCGTTTCAAGTAAATGTATGGGATTGGTCAATTTTCAATTATATAAAATTGCACAATGGAACAAAAAGCAAAAAAAGACACTACGCCGCAGGGAAAGCAACTGACTGCGAGCCAAATGAAAAAAATCAATGGCGGTCATTTAGATCCGTTGGAGGGATGGATCTGTTCGGACACCAAACAGGATGCTCCTTGCTATGCCGATATGGGTGCATGTATCAGTGAATGTCCTACGGCCAACTGCATATCCTCGTATTGCGTATAGGTATTGGGTGTAATGGTAGTTGCCAAAGGAGATTGCAAAAGTATTGAGGTGGTGCCGGTAACACCATCCTTTACCGCCTATTTGGTTAGGCAAGGAATTTCAAGGTTTGGTCAACAAAAAAAGTTTTTAGAGTGGTCTTTTTGTGACTATCAGCCTGTTAAATCTTATCAATATAATCCCTACAGGCATTCCACTTGACCGCATTAAGCACAATACCCATTTTTGACAAGTGGGGGCGCTGTTAAGATGCGCAACAGGCCGGGTAATCAATGGTGCAGTTAACAACCTTTTTCTCAACTAACCAACAATTTATTGTGTGTCACCAATAAATCAAATGATATGAAACAAACATCAAACCTACCCTTGGTGGGTAAAAAAATGACCAAGGAATCAATGAAAGTGTTGAAAGGCGGCGTCAGTTCCAGCGACTGTCTCGACATGGGATGGGCTTGCGACAGTAGCTGTTGTTACGACGATCCTTACACCTGCAGGGCTGCCTGTGGCCGCTATTGTATGGAAGCAATCTGTATGTTGTAAGCACCACCTTCAGCGCCCTTCCCGATTAGGGGGGGCGCTGTTCTACGCCAATAAAAAAAAGCACTGTAAATGACTTATCCAATCCAGCCTTGTAACCAGCTTATGTTACATCTAAAAATCATTCCAATGGAACAGCAACCAATCAAATCCCCCATAGGGGCAAAAAAACTCGACCGCCAAGCGATGAAAGCCATACAGGGCGGTAACCAGTGGTATGTAATATGCACGTTGAACAATCACCTAGGCTGTTATTACAATGAGCAGGCTTGTGCGGCAGATTGCCCCCAACCTTCCAACTGTAGGTGGAACGATGGTTGCCCTACTAATTTGCCGCCCGGCGATTGGTACTGGTAAGGGGGCTTATGCCTTAAGCTAAGGGATAGGCAGGTATCATCCATTAGGAATTCGGCAAATGTTGCATGTATGAGTAAAAAACTTAATGCAACTGGGCCGTAATGGTTGCCCTATGCCTATTTTTTGCACAATGCTGGTGAAACTGTTGACAAAAACGGCCCATTATACGTATTTTACGCTTTAAAAACCCTTTTTGCTTTGATTTTTTCCTTACCTTTGCCCACTATTTTAAAAATATCCCCGTTAATATGGCATTCAAAAAAGAAAATCGTCAAAGGTTCACGTTTTCTCAAATTACCATTGGGCTTGCTTCTCCCGACTCTATTTTGGAGAAAAGCTTTGGTGAGGTACTGAAACCCGAGACCATCAACTACCGTACTTACAAGCCCGAACGTGATGGCTTGTTCTGCGAAAGGATTTTTGGCCCGGTTAAAGATTACGAATGTGCCTGTGGCAAGTACAAGCGCATCCGCTACAAGGGTATTGTGTGCGATCGTTGTGGTGTAGAAGTTACCGAAAAGAAAGTACGCCGCGAAAGGATGGGCCACATCAAATTGGTGGTGCCCGTAGTGCATATCTGGTACTTTAAAAGCTTGCCCAACAAAATCGGTTACCTGCTGGGCATGAGCTCAAAAAAACTGGAAACCATCGTTTACTACGAACGTTTTGTGGTAATACAGCCCGGTTTGCGTGCCGATAAAGGCCAAAACTTTGGCGACTTACTTACAGAAGAAGAATATTTGGACATACTGGATGCCTTGCCAAAGGAAAACCAGTTTTTGCCCGACGAGGATCCCAACAAGTTCATTGCCAAAATGGGTGCCGAAGCGGTACACGACCTGCTAGGCCGTATCAATTTGGACCAACTGAGCTACGACCTGCGCAATGCTGCCGCTACCGAAACCAGCCAGCAACGTAAGGCTGACGCCCTGAAGCGCCTCAGCGTAGTGGAAGCCTTCCGCGATGCACAAACACGTATCGACAACCGTCCCGAGTGGATGGTAATGCAATATATCCCCGTTATTCCGCCAGAACTGCGCCCCTTGGTGCCCTTGGATGGTGGCCGTTTTGCGTCTTCCGACCTGAACGATCTGTACCGCAGGGTAATCATCCGCAACAACCGTTTAAAGCGTTTGTTGGAGATCAAGGCACCCGAAGTGATCTTGCGCAACGAAAAAAGGATGTTGCAAGAAGCCATCGACTCCCTGTTCGACAATAGCCGTAAATCCAACGCTGTTAAAGCAGAAGGTGGCCGTGCCCTGAAATCTTTGAGCGACGTGCTGAAAGGTAAGCAAGGCCGTTTCCGCCAAAACCTGTTGGGTAAGCGTGTTGACTATTCTGGTCGTTCGGTAATTGTGGTAGGTCCAGAACTGAAAATGCACGAGTGCGGTCTGCCAAAAGATATGGCTGCCGAACTGTTCAAGCCTTTTATTATCCGCAAGCTCATCGAAAGGGGTATTGTAAAAACGGTAAAAAGTGCCCGTAAACTGGTAGATAAAAAAGAAGCGATCATCTGGGATATCCTAGAGAATATATTAAAAGGTCACCCGGTGATGCTCAACCGTGCCCCAACCCTGCACAGGTTGTCTATCCAGGCCTTCCAGCCCAAGCTGATTGAAGGTAAGGCCATCCAGTTGCACCCATTGGTAACGGCCGCGTTCAACGCCGACTTTGACGGTGACCAGATGGCGGTACACGTTCCTTTGAGCAGTGCAGCTATTTTGGAAGCCCAATTGTTGATGCTTTCTAGCCACAACATCTTGAACCCACAAAATGGTACGCCCATTACCCTGCCTTCTCAGGACATGGTATTGGGTCTATATTATATTACCAAGGGCAAGCGCTCAACCGAAACCGAAAGGGTAAAGGGTGAGAACAAGGCTTTTTATTCAGCAGAAGAAGTAATTATTGCCTATAACGAAAAGCAGGTTGACCTGCACGCCGGCATCAAAGTGCGTACCGAAATACGCAACAACGATGGCACTTTCAGCAAAAAACTGCTGGAAACCACGGTGGGCCGAGTTATCTTCAACCAATTTGTGCCCAAGGGCGTAGGTTTTGTAAACGCTTTGTTGACCAAAAAGTCATTGCGTGAAATCATTGGCGACATCATCAAATGGACCAATGTACCTGCCACGGCCAAGTTTTTGGATGATATCAAAACTTTGGGTTACCGCATGGCCTTCCAAGGTGGTCTGTCGTTCAATATCAATGACTTGATCATCCCCGATGCCAAGCACGAAATGATCGAAAATGCCCAAGGTGAGGTAGATGAAGTGTGGGAAAACTATAACATGGGCTTGATTACCAATAACGAGCGTTACAACCAGATCATCGATATTTGGAGCCGTGTGGATACCAAGGTAACCGAAACCCTTATCAGGGAAATGGCTGCCGACAAGCAAGGCTTCAACTCTGTGTTCATGATGTTGGATAGTGGTGCAAGGGGTAGCAAGCAGCAGGTAAAACAGTTGGCCGGTATCAGGGGATTGATGGCCAAGCCACGTAAATCAGGTTCTACCGGTAGCGAAATCGTAGAAAACCCGATCCTTTCCAACTTTAAAGACGGATTGAACGTATTGGAGTACTTCATTAGTACCCACGGTGCCCGTAAAGGTTTGGCCGATACCGCCCTTAAAACAGCGGATGCCGGTTACTTGACCCGTCGTTTGGTGGACGTATCGCAAGATGTGGTAATCAATGAAGAAGATTGCGGTACCCTGCGTGGTATTGCCACTTCGGCACTGAAAGACAATGAGGACGTAATTGAACCATTGAGCGATAGGATCGAAGGCCGTACTTCATTGCATGATGTGTACGACCCCATTACAGAAAAATTGATCATTGCGGCTGGTGAAGAAATATCTTCTGAAGTAGCCGAGCAAATAGAAGAAGCCGGTATTGAAACGGTTGAAATCCGTTCGGTATTGACCTGCGAAAGCAAGCGTGGTGTGTGCGTAAATTGCTACGGCCGCAACTTGGCCACCGGTGCCTTGGCACAGCGTGGCGATGCGGTAGGTATCATTGCAGCACAGTCCATCGGTGAACCCGGTACCCAGTTGACCCTGCGTACCTTCCACGTAGGTGGTGTGGCCGGCTCTGCTTCGGTAGAAAACAAGTTGCCCGCCAAATTTGAAGGTACCATCCAATTTGATGGCCTGCGTACCGTAACCGCCGAAGACAACGATGGCAAGAAGAGCCAAGTGGTAATCGGTCGTACAGGTGAAGTACGTATAGTGGATGTAAAGAACGACAGGTTGCTCATTACCAACAACGTGCCTTACGGTGCTACCCTGTTGGTAAAAGACGGTCAAAAAATAACCAAGGGCGATGCTATCTGCTCATGGGATCCGTTCAACAACGTAATCGTATCTGAAATACATGGTACCGTTAAGTTTGATGCACTGATTGAAGGTGTTACCTTCCGTGATGAGGCTGACGAACAAACAGGCCACAAAGAAAAAGTGGTTATTGAAACGAAGGATAAAACCAAATTGCCCTCGATCATCATTGAAGGCAAGGATAAAAAATCGTATAACCTACCCGTAGGTTCGCACATTGTGGTAGAAGAAGGCGATGATGTACGCAGCGGCCAAGTACTGGTGAAGATACCAAGGGTACTGAGCAAGTTGAAGGATATCACCGGTGGTCTGCCCCGTGTAACGGAACTGTTTGAAGCCCGTAACCCAGGTAACCCTGCGGTGGTTTGCGAAATTGACGGTGTGGTAGCCTTCGGTGCCATCAAGCGTGGTAACAGGGAAATCATCGTAGAAGCCAAAGACGGCGTGGTACGCAAATACTTGGTGCCTTTGACCCGCCAGATCCTGGTACAAGATGGTGACTTTGTAAAAGCCGGTTCACCACTGTCTGACGGACAGATTGCGCCTGCCGACATCCTGTCGATCAAAGGACCGTTCGCTGTACAAGAATACGTGGTAAACGAAATTCAGGAAGTATATCGCTTACAAGGTGTAAAAATCAATGATAAGCACATCGAGGTAATCGTAAGGCAGATGATGCGCAAGGTTACCATCGAAGATGCTGGTGATACCAAGTTCTTGGAAGGGGATACCGAAGATAGGTTCGACTTTAACATAGAAAACGACTATGTGTACGACAAGAAAGTGGTTACGGAATCTGGCGACAGCGCTAAGTTACGTCCCGGTCAGATTGTAACAGTAAGGGAACTCCGCGAAGAAAACTCTTTGCTGCGCAGGGCCGATAAAAAACTGGTAGAATCAAGGGATGCCAAACCCGCCACTTCAAGTCCGCTGTTGTTGGGTATTACCAAGGCTTCATTGGGTACGCATAGCTGGATTTCAGCCGCATCGTTCCAAGAAACCACAAAGGTACTCAGCACCGCTGCCATCAACGGCAAAACCGATCTGATGATGGGCTTGAAAGAGAATGTGATCACGGGTCACCTCATCCCAGCGGGTACCGGTTTGAAAGAGTTCGAAAACATGATTGTGGGCAGCAAGGAAGAATACGACCTGCTGATGACAACCAAAGAAGCCATGAGCTTCGACGAGGAAGAATAAGCATCGTCCGCAATCAAGAAGATACACAGAGCCGCCTCCAACTTGTTGGAGGCGGCCTTTTTTTGCACCGCCAAGGTTCGTAAGCCAATGTTCGTGTGCCAAGGTTCGTGTCCCCACCACAGGTGTTCGAAACCTTTTTCAACTGCTCATTAATCCCGAAGGGATGCCAATACTATAGCACGATTCAGCCAGAAAAATCAATCAAGTGCAACCCCGAAGGGGTGACATTATTATGTATTTTAAGTGTTTCGAACAGTTATGGTGTCCCCACGAACCTTCCCCAATCAAACGAGCCTTCCGATTCGTGAAGAAACGAACCGGGGCTTTGGGCTTCGGTTCGGACTGCCCATTTTTACTAAAATTTAGTTAAAACTTTGCCAAAACAGGTGCAGTTGCATTGCCATACCTAGGATTGTGGTTATCTTGCCGCATATTTAAATAAGGATCAATGAAGCATATTTCTACCATTTTGAATGTGGTGCTACTCGTGGCAGTAGGCGTACTCTTTTATCTACATTTTGCAGGCAACAAAAAGTCAACCGGTACGGCATCCAAACCGGGTACAACTACCACCAGCGCCAATAGCGCAAGCTCGCCAAAGGGCAATATTGCCTACATAGAAATTGATTCGCTGCACGAAAATTATGCCTATTATAAAAACCTAAAAGGCGAGTTGGAACGCAAGCAAAAAGCAGCCAACAACGAGTTGGAAGAAAAGCAACGCCGCTACCAAACCCGCATGCAGCAATTGCAGCAAAAAGCCCCTACCATGACGCAGCAGGAGCAGGAAGCCGCCGGACAGGAATTGGCAGGCTTGGAAAGGGATATACAAAACCGCAGCAAAGAATTGGACAAAGACCTGTTTGACCTGACCAATACCATGAAAAAAAATGTATTGAAAAAAGTACAGGATTTTCTGGCCGAGTACAACAAGGACAAACGATTTGATTATATCCTTTCTTACGAGCCCGGTTTTATGTTTTACAAAGACGAATCCCTCAATATCACCGATGATGTAGTAAAAGGCCTCAACGAGATGGACAAAAAAAAGCAGGACTAAAATTTTTTATCCCCGTTTAAAAATATATCTTCAATCCCGTTATCAAAAACGGGATTTTTTATGGACAATACGACCCCTGCTTTTAAGCCCAGCCTAGGTTTGCTGGATGCCACCATGATTGTGGCCGGCAGCATGATCGGCTCCGGTATTTTTATCGTGAGCGCCGATATTACCCGCAATGTGGGCAGTGCTGGATGGTTGATAGCCGTGTGGCTCATCACCGGTTTTATGACGCTGGTCGCCGCCCTTAGCTATGGCGAGCTCAGTGCCATGTACCCCAAGGCAGGCGGGCAGTATGTATATTTAAAAGAAGCCTTCAACCCCTTGGCCGGTTTCTTGTACGGCTGGAGTTTTTTTGCCGTGATACAAACCGCCACCATTGCGGCCGTGGGCGTGGCTTTTTGCAAATTTGCCGGTTACTTTATTCCGGCGCTTGAGCTAACCGATGCCAATGTATTAGTCCAGTTGGGCAGTTTTAAAATTTATACGGCACAATTGGTCTCCATCTTGCTCATTGTATTGCTTACCTATATCAATACCCATGGTGTAAAGGGCGGCAAATTGATACAAACCGTTTTTACGGTAACCAAATTGCTCTCTTTGTTCGGCCTGATTGTATTTGGCTTACTGATGGCAGCCAAGGGCGATATATGGAAGGCCA
The DNA here is from genome assembly GCA_943373145.1 of Chitinophaga pinensis. GTDB lineage: Bacteria > Bacteroidota > Bacteroidia > Chitinophagales > Chitinophagaceae > Ferruginibacter > Ferruginibacter pinensis_H. The sequence continues at coordinate 58,460 of CALSBI010000012.1, read as the reverse complement.
ATTGGGCCGATGCTTGGAGCATGAAAACCCTGGCCGCCGATGGCAGTGTGATTGCTGGTGTGGCCGGTTCCGCCATTATCGGGGCTATTGCTGCCGCCATGGTGGGCTCCATTTTTAGCAGTGATGCTTGGAACAATGTCACTTTTATCGCAGGAGAAGTAAAGAACCCCAAACGCAATATCGGTCTGAGTTTGATGCTCGGCACTTTGATCGTTACCGTGATATATGTGTGCGCCAACCTGATGTATGTAAGTGTACTGCCCTTGCAACAGATAGCCACTGCACCGCAGGATCGGGTGGCGGTAGCTGCTTCGCAGGTGATTTTTGGCGAAGTGGGTACCTATGTCATTGCCATCATGATCATGATATCCACTTTTGGTTGCAACAACGGGCTGATATTGGCCGGTGCCAGGGTGTACTATACCATGGCCAACGATGGCCTCTTCTTTAAAAAAGCCGGACAGCTCAACAAAAATGCCGTGCCCGAATGGGCCTTATGGGCACAATGTATCATGGCTTCGCTGCTTTGTCTCAGCGGTAAGTACGGCGATTTGTTGGACATGATTTCTTTTGTGGTGGTACTGTTTTACGTACTTACCATTATCGGTATCTTTGTGCTGCGCCGCAAAAGGCCCGATGCCGAAAGGCCCTACAAAGCTTTTGGTTATCCGGTATTGCCCGCTATTTATATTGTGTTGGGTATTGCTTTTTGCATCGCCTTAATTTGGCAAAAACCACTGTATGCAGGCTGGGGATTGGGGATTGTACTGGCGGGTATTCCGTTGTATTATTTGGCGGTAAACACGAAGAAGCAGTGAATAGTGAATAATGAATAATGAGTAATGAATAGTGAATAGCGAAGCTAACAATCAAAATTCATGTAATCAGTGCAATTTGTCTTAATTCGTGTTCCAAAGTGACTCGTGACGAATGTTGAGTGGCGAATCAAGAATGTTGAATAATGAATTAATAATAAATAGTTAGCAATCTAAAAATATTGTAATTCGTGTAATCAGTGTAATCTCTCTTAATCCGTGTCCAGTAATTAGTATAAAAGCATGCAACATAATTTCGATACCATCTTCCATCAAATCACCCAGCTAAAAGTAGCGGTGATTGGCGATGTGATGTTGGACACTTATTGGTGGGGACATGTAGAGCGCATTTCGCCGGAAGCCCCCGTGCCGGTGGTAGCGGTTGATAAAAAAGAATACCGCATCGGTGGGGCCGGTAATGTGGCGCTGAACATTGCGGCGATGGGTGCCCAAGCCTATGCCCTCACGGTATTGGGCAAAGACGATGATGGCGACCGCTTGCTGCAACTGTTCGAGCAGCAAGAAATCAATAGCCATTATGCCGTGCAGACAACGGACAGGGTGACCACCAACAAAATCCGCATCATGAGCCGTAACCAGCAAATGATGCGGCTGGACGAAGAAACCACGCAAGACATTGATACGGAACTGGAAGACCGATTGCTGTATGCATTCGACCAATTGGTGGCCGCCGAAAGTCCCAACGTGGTGATACTGGAAGACTACAACAAAGGGGTACTCACGCCCCGTGTGATACAACGGGTGATTGCCGTATGCCAGGAGCAGGGTATCATCACCGCCGTAGACCCCAAACGCAAAAACTTTTTCGCCTACCAAGGGGTGGATATTTTCAAACCCAACCTCAAAGAAGTAAAGGAAGCGCTGAACATCATTGTAGAAGGCAGCTTGGAAGCCTTGCTCAAAGACATTCATTTACAACTGTCCGACAAACTGCGGCACCGCATCTCCTTTGTAACCCTCTCCGAAAAAGGGGTGTTCTATCAATCCGATGGCCATGCCGCCATCATCCCGCCGCACCTGCGCAATATCGCCGATGTAAGTGGGGCAGGAGATACGGTCATTGCCGTGGCTTCCCTCATCTATGCCGCTGCGCAAGACCCCGCCCTAATGGCCGCCGTAGCCAATATCGCCGGTGGCCTCGTATGCGAGGAAGTGGGCACCGCTGCGATTGATCGGGAGAAGTTGATGGCAGAGTGTAGGAGGTTAATTAGCTAATTTGATAATGTGCTGATTAGCTGATTTCTTCAAATTGCTACACACTTCTGTTTAGGTAATATACTAATGATTTGATAGCATGTGTTATTGTGCTGATTCCTTCGGCTTGTTAATGCGTTGTGTCCTTCGTTAAGAAATTTTTAAGGGTGTCAAACAAGGGGTGATAAAGGTCAACTATAACCATTAGAAGGTCAAATCTGGGTTATACCGATTATTGTTAACCTAACGACATTGAATTGATGAATAATCAATAATTCGTGTAATCTGTGTAATCAGTCTAAATCTATGTCCCAAAAATTATGCTCAAGACGAAGTTGGCATTTCCTGCTGAAACGTAATCACCATAAACTCAGCCGGATGCGTAACAGCTACTTTTACCGTTATATTCATAAAGCCATTCAAAATATCCTCAGCCGTCATGGTAGTACCCAAGCCGCAGGCCACCGAAAAAGCATCGGCAGGGGAAGCGCCTTGCAAACCGCCCTCCTTCCAAATCGAAGTAAGAAAACTGCTTATCATCGACTTTACAGCCTCCCATGTGTTTTTGTTATTGGGCTCAAATACATAATTCCGTGCTGCCAGTTTACAGCTTTGCTCCAAGAAAATAAGGGTACGCCTAACCGGTAAGTACCGGTAGTCGAGGCTATTACCGTCCAGGGTTCGGGCACCCCAAATCAGTATGCCCAAGCCATTGAAAAAGCGGATGGCATTGATGCTCTTGCCGCTCACCGCATCCACGTTCAGCGCCGCTTGCTGTGTATCCGAAAGACGGATAGGCAGACTAGCCGCCCCCACGATGCTGGTATTGGCCGGGGCTTCCCACACGCCTTGGCTATTGTCGATGGTGGTGATGACCCCCGCCATAGCACCACTGGGCGGTAATATGTTGGCCACATGCAATACATGGGCCATCAGTTGCACATGCACCGGACTGGCCGTCAAAAGGGCTTGGTTGTTTTGCGCAACGGTTAAGCCCGAAGCCGGGTTTTGTATATTGGCCAATACAGTGGCAACGGCGGCGTTGGGGTTGTTGGCGGTCGGTGGGACACCAACCACGGCGGGGTTGATGATAGCGGCCAATGGCGCTGTATCGCCCCCAAAGAGGTTGGTATAATCCAAGTCGGTGTTTTGCATAATGGTGGTACCGATAAAAGGATAATAAGCCGTGCCATAGCTCAGGCCCAGGCTACCCGTATTATTGCGGAAATTGTCAATATCGTTTACGTACAAAATAGGGTCGGGTTGGTTGCCACCGATGATGTCGAACACACAAATGGCCGTTTGCATATTGCTGGCCTGTAGCAGCATGGCCTGCATCAGGGTGCCATTGTCTTCCAGCGACAGCAGGGTAGCTTCGGGGCAGATGTACAGGGTGGGCTCCTGTTCGTTTTGTAGCAGGGCCAGTCCCTTTTGCAAATCGGCCAACTGTACGTTGGGGTTAATCAGTGGAGTGCCGATGGGCTGCGCCTTTCCCGATGGGGCACCATAACCGCCCACAGAAACGATATAAGCATCGCCGCCACCGTTTTGGTAAAACAGGCGGATGCTGTTGTACAGATAATAGATGGTATTGGGGTCGGGCAGCAGGGCATAATAGCTGCCGTTGAGCAAGAGGTAGTCGCCGGTTGAGGGCTGCGTAGCTTGTGCTACCCAATAGTACTGCGGACTGTATTGCTTGGCCGGGGCCGCCGGTGGCGGCGGGTCGGGCAAAGTATAGATGGCCTGAAACTCAGCAAAGCTGCTGATTTTCTGGGCTACATTGGTATACGACTTGCCCTCGTAGCTGGCTTGAGGGGTATAGCCTATAAAAGCCGGTACTGCCGTGGCAACGGGCACTACCGAATTGGGAAAGGCGTTGAGTTCGTTGATATAGACGCCGGGGGTGCTGGGTTGTTGTGTGATCATGGAAATGGTTTTTGTAAAAATAGGGAATATGTTAATGTGATAATTAGCTGATATGCTTATTAGCTAATTCCTTCGGCTTGCTAGGGCTTTGGGGATGGGCGAGGATGTGCTAATATGCAGATGTGCAAATATGCAAAATTTAACTTGTTAGGGCTTTTTAGGATAGGGTGTATGGATAAATCCGAACGATATTAATTCGTGTAATTCGTGCAATCCGTCTTAATCCGTGTTCCAAAATAATCAATCATCAACCCTCCCTCGGTTAGCGGCCCCGGTATGTTTATTCATGGCTATACTGTAACATACCGGGGCTTCCTATTTTCCTAACAAATTAAATACTTTCGACAAAGTACTGCTTCGGTCTTCGCTATCATAGGGGGTGTTGGGACGTCGGAACGGTTAAAAACGGCCGAGTGGGTATTGGTTTCGTTTGCTGGTTTTATATTACTTTTGATATGGCTTTCTTGATTAACCAATAACGGGGCAAATATAGGTTGCCTAACAACACGAGTCAACTGCGTGAAACCGCAGTTTTTTCGGCAAATACCGTTGGAAGCCGCTCGAAATATGGACAAACAAGCTGAACTGGGGCACTTTACTAGGTCATTCATCACCAACGTACCGGCCGATCTCAACCATCCGCTGGCATTGCAATACCGGGCGTCGATACCACGCTTTCCCGATGAGGCTGTTTATATCTACTCCTTCAAAGAGGGCCGTATGCTGTATGCCGATGGCTGGGAACCGATTTTTGGTTACCGCGACGATGAAATCAGCATGCTCGACATTGTAAACATGTCGGCGCCCAAGTTTGCCCCTTTTTCCCACGAACTGAACGACAAAGCCCTGCAGTTCATCTTAAAGCAGCGGGAAAACCTCTTGCAGTACAGCTTTAAAATTGAATTGAAGAAAATACACAAGAATGGTACGGAAGTGCCGGTGGTGGCCCGTGTGGGGGTGCATGCCCTTGAGGAAGGTCGCCCTGTTTCCATATTGGGCAATTTTAGGGTTGACCATACCCTGCGCTTTGGCAACGTAATGCGCTATGCGGCCTATGGCCCCGAAAAAAACGAGTTTGAAGAGGAACTGAACAAAACCCTTTTTTGCAGTCCGGCTATCTCTGATAAAGAAAAAGATGTGCTGGCCTTGGTGGCGGCAGGTAGCTCACTCAAAGAAGCGGCCGAAAAACTTTTCATCACCCTGTCGGCCGTAGAAAAAAGGATCATGCCGCTTTACAAACGCTTTAACGTAAACGGACTAACGCACCTCATCAGCTTTGCATACGAAAACCATATCTTGCCTTAGAGCCTGTTTAAATTTTATTGATGAGATTTCCTATAGTCAATTTTTGAGCGAAACAAGGCGAATTTTGCAGCCCTAGTCTAAACGCCTAAGGCGAAAAATTCAACGCAGTTGCAGCCAAAAAGTGGCATAGGAAATCCATTGAATGAATTTTAAACAGGCTCTCAATCCTTCCGCAAATACACCGTAGCAATCTGCTCCGGGGCAATGCCCAGCCCTTCCAGCATGGCCTGCCACTCAGCCTGTTCTTGGGTGGCTTTGCAACTGCCCAATACCCAAATGACATTCTTGTTGCGCAAGGATTCTTTGTTCAAGCCTTCAAATTCATGGTGTTTGATATGGTGTAAAAAAGCAGCGGCGGTAAGCCCCTCGCTAGCCATGGGCTGTGCCGGGTTGATATCGTCGATGATGAGCACACTGCTTTGCCGCCAATTCCACAAACTTTGTTGTTCCAATGAATGGTGGCTATCGGGGTGTTGCTGGCCAAACAACGGCAGCAATTTCATGGCCGTAAGGTATTGGCAACTGCGCTGCCGAAAAGCCAATTCGGTGGCAATGCCCACACAAAGACTGGCTTTCTCTTGTACATCGTCGCCCAGCACCAGCAAATGGCTGCCCTTGTCCGGTCCACTCAAAAACTGTTGAATATCAGCAGCATTGTCGGGATGGATATGCAGCACCCATTGGCTCAACCGATAATGAAAAGGGAAGTTGGCTTCTTGGAGGTACATTTTGGTTTTGTACCAATAAAAGAAAAGGCATTGTACCAATAAAAATACCGCCACAAAAGCGCAGAGCAGCCATCGGTTATGTAAAAATAGATAGCCCGCTAACAAAGTACCGGCACAGAAAAAGCCAATATCGGTAAAAGTGTCCAACCGGATATTGCTCCAAGCAGGTTTAAAGGGGAAGGGTTGAAACGCAGTGCCATTTTTACGGTGCGCCCTTTTGCGGTGACCCACTACGGCATGTTGCAAATGGAACAGCTCGAACAAGGTCCAAAATGCCGCTACGCTAATCCAAGGCCAGTGCAACTGTTCACGATGGTGAGTGCCATATTGTAGATATGAATAAATAATGGCCGTGGGGATAAAGCCCAAAGAAAAATGCCCAAACTGGTTGGCAAGCAGGGTATAGGTTTGGGTAGTGCCCCGGTAAACATCTTTGCCAATCAAGTCTTTTTTCAATTGGCTTAGTATCATGCGCAAGGTTATCATTTGCAGGGTTTTAGTGTGCGTAGTAAGGTATATGGGCAACAATATTAGGAAAAATAAATGGAGGCTCAAGGGTTATCAAAAAAAGAACCGCTTGGTTTGTTGTAAACCAAGCTTCAGCCGAACAATTTATTGCTATCCAACACATTTCCCTACATCCACCATTACCCATTAAACTTTTCCGAGTATATTTGCACTTTTTCTGCAATTTCCCTACTGATATAAGTGAATTGAAGAAACCCCAAATATTAGATATCCCAACCATAAAATCAGCAAATGAAGCGATTTATACATGTTGTTCTTTTTTTCTTGTTAGCGATAGTACCCCATTTGCTGAAGGCGCAAGCACCCGTAAAAAATTATGGGTTTGTCAGTGCCGTTGGTACATACACGGCCATTACCGGCACCAATTCCACTGCCACGGGCAATGATGGGTTGCAAGAAGGCATCCCCATCGGCTTCAACTTTTTCTTTGGCGGTAGGGGTGTTACCCATTTTGGGCTCAGTACCAATGGGTTTATCAAATTGGGTATTGCCAGCACCACCATTTCCCCAAGCAATAGTTACATCAATAATTTGACAACCGATCCCAGTCCCGTACCTTATTATCCCTGCATTGCGGCTTTTTGGGATAACAATCACCGCAACAATGGCAGCATCGCGTATGCTACTACGGGGGCTGTTGGGTCGAGGGTGCTTACCGTGCAGTGGGATGGCATCAATATTGGCGGCCAAGGTGCTACCAGTGCCACACAAACCGCCTCTTTTCAAATCAAACTTTTTGAAGGGACGAATGTTGTGAAAATTATTTACGCCAATACATTGGCTGCTGCCGGTGCGCTCACCGCCTCCATCGGCCTGAACGATGCCACTTCCTACCTCAGCGTTACGCCGGGTGCCACCCCCACGGTATCTTCCACCACGGCCAATAATGCCATTGCAGATCTTACCTATGTTATGGGCAAGGAATATACTTTTACTCCCACTACACCGCTTTGCTCCCCCGTAAATACGCTAACGGTGAGCAATATCACCAGTGCGGGTGCCCTATTCACCGCTAATACGGTAAGTGGTGCCACGGGCTATCGCTTTGCGGTAAATACCACGGGCCTTAACCCCACATCTTCTACATTGGTTACCACACCCAGCTTTACGGCAACGGGCTTGTTGCCCAATACCCGGTATTACGCTTTTGCAGAGGCTGTTTGTACGGGCGGGAATGCAAGTGCTTGGTTTACCACTGAATTTACCACCGCTTGCGCCACGCTGGGGATTCCTTATTTTCAAAATTTCGATTCAGTGGTTGCGCCTGCCTTACCTACTTGTACTTCACTGCAAGATGTGAACGCTGGCGGCATCTGGGCCACGGGCCAATCGGCCCCATACTCCCTCCCCAACAGTTTGGTGTATACATCCGACCCGCTTGTTCCGGCCAACGATTGGTTTTATACCCCGCCCATTGCGCTGTCGTCGGGCGTTGCTTATCGCTTATCCTTTTATTATAAAAATACTTCGGCACTTACACCAGAAAAACTGGAAGTGAAATATGGCACGGTCAACAATGCCGCCGCTATGGCTACGTTGATTATTAAGGATACCAATATCATCAATACCAATTATAAAGTAGTACAACAGAATTTTACGCCTACGGCAACTGGTACCTACTATTTGGGTTTTCATGATTATTCCAATGCCAATCAACAGGCATTGCAAATTGATGATATTAGGATAGAACTGGCTTCCACTTGTGCAGCGCCTACTTTGCTGAACGTAACCATGGCCAATAGCGCATCGGGCGTTGCCAGTTGGACGGCTTCTTCATCGCCCACAGCAGTATCTTATCAGTATGCTGTTACCACCAATGCGGTGCCGCCTGCATCGGGTACAGCCACCACGGCCACGTCTGCCAATATAACAGGATTGATAGCGGGCCAATTGTATTACTTGCATGTGCGCACCGTTTGCTCGGGCAATTCGGCTTGGGCATCCTTTCCTTTTTATTCGCCATGCCCGGCGGTGCAAGTGCCTTATACCGAAAGTTTTGATGTTAACGTAACCGTACCGGCCCTGCCCAACTGCTTTACCGCACAGGATTTGAATGGCGGTGCCAAATGGAACAGCATTGCCAGCGGTGCCCGGTCTGCACCCAATTGCATGCAGTACACTTGGGATGCCGCTCTACCGGGCGATGATTGGTTTTTTACCCCCGCCATTTACCTGAGTGCGGGTTCCAGCTATCGGATCAGTTATTACTACAAATCCACTACTTCGTCAAACCCTGAAAAGTTGGAGGTGAAATATGGTATGGCCAACAATGCTGCGGCCATGGGTCAATTGCTGATTGCCGATACCAATATCATCAACACCAGCTATCAGTTGGCTGCCAAAAGCTTTACGCCCCTGGCATCTGGCAATTATTATTTCGGTTTCCATGCGTTTTCTATTGCCGATCAATTTGGTTTGAGCGTGGATGATATCAGTGTCGCTGTTTCAACCGATTGCAGCGCCCCCACGGGCCTTGCCGTAATCACCAATACGGCTTCATCGGGTACGGCTAGTTGGTTGCCCGCTGCAGCGGGTACGGTGGACAATTATCGCTACGCCATTACCACCAGCGCCCTGCCACCGGACACGGGTACGGTTGTAACGGCCGCCAGTGTGGCTTTTTCGGGATTGCTGCCCAATACACCCTATTACCTGCATGTAAAATCGTTTTGTGTAACCGGATTGTACAGCACTTGGGCTAGTCTGCCTTTTACTACGCCCTGTACGGCACTGGATATTCCTTATTTGCAGGATTTTAGCACCGTAACCATCCCTGCATTGCCAAGCTGCATTAGTAAGGTTGATGTGAATGGCGGCAACACTTGGCAAACGGATTCTTCCGTATCCTGTGCAACCACAAGAGCCATGGTGTACAAAAGCAATGCGGTCCTGCCGGGCGACGATTGGGCATTTTTGCCGGGCTTGAATGTAACCGCCGGGGTGGTGTATGAGTTGCGTTTTAATTACAAGTCATGCAGCAGCAGTTATGCGGAAAGGCTGGAAGTAAAATACGGCACAGCCAATGCCATATCTGCCATGACCAATTTATTGTACACCAATTTGAATATTGCGCAAACTACTTATCAAACCGCTGCGGTGCGGTTTACGCCCACTACAAGCGGCGTTTATTATATTGGCTTTCATGCTTTATCGCCTGCCAATCAAAGCAATTTATACATCGATGATATCAAGGTAGATATATCACAGTTTTGTGGCAGTCCGGGCAACCCATTTGTAAACTTTACCGGCAATGCCGATGGAACGGTTCATTGGCTAAGGCCAGTGGAAGGGGTGCCTGCATCCTATCAATACGCCATTACCAATAGCAATATACCACCTGCTGTGGGCACGGCTACAACGGATACAGTTGCCAGTTTTAATGGACTGCAATTGCGCACCCGTTATTTTTTGCATGTGCGCACCCAATGTGCCGATGGCAATTTTAGCACTTGGACAACCTTCACATTTACAACGGCCTGCTTGCCTTATGCCATTCCCTACTACGAAAATTTTGATGCTGTGCCGAGGCCTTATTTGGGCAATTGTTTCACCACACAGGATTTGAACGGTGGCACCACTTGGGTATCAGATTCTATACGGCCACGGTCGGCCCCCCATGCCATGACCTATCACTATTCGGCCAGCTTGCCGGGGAACGATTGGGCCTATACGCCGGGGTTAAGTTTGATAAAAGGTGTAAATTATCGCTTGCGTTTTTATTATAAAGGTCGGAGTAGCTCTTATCGGGAGCGGTTGGAAGTAAAATATGGAAGTACGGCCATTGCAGACTCCATGGGTACCTTGTTGTTTAGCAATACCAATATAGCCGACACCACGTATCAATTGGTGCAGGCTGATTTTACGGCCCCCCGCAGCGGTGTGTTTTATATTGGCTTCCATGCCATGTCGCTGGCCAACCAATGGGATTTGAATGTGGATGATATCAGTGTAGAGTTGGGCCCCGGTTGTGGCTTGCCCAGGGATTTGGGGTTTACCAATCCCACCGATTCCACGGTAAGGGTCGATTGGGCACCCGGATTAAATGGGCCGCCTACCGGCTACCAAGTTGCCTTTAGTACCGGTGCTACGCCACCTGTTGCAGGCACCCCTGTTACCGATACCGCCGTTATCTTGGTAGGCTTGGCACAAGGGGTTAAATATTATTTTCATGTGCGGTCCGTTTGTACGGCGGGGCAATATTCAGCTTGGGTTACCCAAGTTTTTTATGCGCCTTGCTATGGTGTTAGCATCCCTTATGTTGAAACCTTCGATGGCGTAGCTGCAAACGTATTGCCGCCCTGCGTGAGCAAAGAAGATTTGAACGGGGTGAATACTTGGAACAATACAACCAGTTCGCCGAGGTCTTCCCCCAATAGCATGGTGTACAAGTTTAACAGCACCACGCCAGCCAATGATTGGTTTTATACGGCACCGCTCAAATTAACCGGCGGTACCACTTATCGCTTAACCTTTTATTACAAGGGTAGGAGCGCTTCGTATGTAGAAAAGTTGGCAGTGAAGTTGGGCCGCACCAATCAGGCGGCGGCTATGACCACCACCCTCTTTACCGATACCAATATTGTGGGCATTCAGTACATGCAATCGGCTACCGATTTTACCCCTTCGGATACGGGTATCCATTATATTGGGTTCCATGCAATGTCGGCCGCCGACCAGTTCGATTTGAATGTGGATGATATCCGGGTGGAGGTAGCGCCCAATTGCGGCAAGCCAACAAATCTGTCCGTTGCGGCAAACTCCAATACAAGCGCCACCGCCCATTGGAATGCCGCCACAACCGGCGCTGTGGCCGAATACCAGTATGCGGTAACCAATTCAGCCGCATTGCCCGATATAGGGGCCTTTGCTGCCGATACGACCGTTGTGCTGACGGGCTTGGTTGCGCAACGTCAATATTATTTACATGTGAGAACGTACTGCACCGATCAGGGCACTTCTTTATGGGCCACCCTGCCTTTTATCATCCCTTGTTCGCCCTATAATACGCCGTATGTTGAAAATTTCAATGGCGTAACACTGCCTTTGTTACCGCCTTGTATGGTTGTTGAAAATGTTAACGGCGGCAATACCTGGAGCAGCAATGAACTCGATGCCAACTCGATGCCTTTTTCTATGTTTTACCGTGCCGATACGGCCCAAGCGGCCGATGATTGGTTTTATACACCTGCCATCAATTTAACCGCAGGTTTGAGTTACCGGTTGAGTTTTTATTATAAAACCCCCAATGGTGGTGGGATTACAGAAAAGCTGGAAGTAAAATACGGCAGTAGCAATAATGCATCGGCCATGACCCAGTTGATCATGCGGGATACCATTATTAATTTTGCTACGTACAAGCTTTGCCGGGCCGACTTTGTACCGGCTACCACCGGGGCTTTCTATGTTGGGTTCCATGCTATTTCAGATAAGAATCAGTCTTGGTTGTATGTAGATGACATTGCAGTGGATTTATCGCCCAGTTGCAGTCATCCCGTTAATTTGGCGGTTAATTTATCGCACGGTAATGGTGGTACGGTCAATTGGTCGCCCCCAACACTGGGTGTCCCAACAGGCTATGAATACCGCATCGATACCACTAGCAGTATCCCTACTGTGTCAGGAACGGTTGTTGCGGATACTTTTGTTACTTTAAGTGGACTGTCGATGTTCACGCAATATTATTTTCATGTAAGAACCGTTTGTGCCAGCGGCATTTCTTCTTGGGAAACCGTTCCTTTTTATACCCTGCCCAACGACAGGCCCTGCAACGCTTTGAATTTGTTATTGGATGGTCCCGCCAACTGCGGCAACTCTTCAAGGGCAACCGTGCTCAACGATCCGGCATTGCCCAATGGGTGCAATCCACCTAATTTTACGTTATGGTATAAATACACGCCTGCCATAAGCGGCACCGTGGTATTAAAAACCGTGATACCTGCCACGAATACACCTTTACTGGGCAGTATTGGCTGGTATCAACTGGCGGGTACCTGTAGCGATTCCGCCGCATTGAGTTTGGTGCCCGGCACCTTGTGCAGGTCATTTGGGCTATCCGGTGTAGGCGATATCGACTCCCTGCAATCTCCTTTGTTAACGGCGGGCGAAACCTATTATATCATGGTGAGCGGCTATGATTACAACTATGGCGATTTTTGCTTGAGCCTTGTATCGCTCCCTGCGCCACCATGTACCAATAATGTGTATCCGGCCAATGGTTCAACCGTTGTGCCGCCAGTTGGTTCCAACATAAAATTCCTTTGGAACAAAACCACAGGGGCTACGGGAGGCTACGATTTCATCTTGGATACCATTAACCCCCCAGTTGCATTTAAGGTACACGTAACCGATACGGCCTATGTATATACCGGGTTGAATTACAATACCACCTATTATTGGTATGTGGTGCCAAAAGATACCTTGGGCAACTCATCGGGCTGTACTGGCAATATCACAGCTTTTACCACCAACAATCCCACCCTTTGCTTGCCATTGAACACATATGGCTGCTCCTTTGCCGATAGCATTGTTTATTTTTCATTAAAAGGAGAGGGCGGTAATAACATCAATAATTATTCGGGCAACAGTTGCGGTGCGGGTGCCAATTTGGGGTATACTGAATACATGGGATTAACCCCTGCGGTATTATCGGCTGGCAATGCATATACAGGTTTTGTAAAAACCGGTGACCCCAACAGTTATGTTACCATTTGGATCGACTTTAACGACAACGGTTATTTTGAACCAACGGAAAGGTTGTTGAACAATTTACAAACCAGTACTGCCAATACGCTCTATGCCATACTGATTCCAGCCAATGCGGCAACGGGTACCCACCGCTTAAGGATCCGCAATGTATACAACGATGGCAGGCCCACCCGCTCAACAGATCCCTGCGGTTATTATCCTTATAGCGAAACGGAAGATTATCCCGTTACTATTACGGCCACACCGGCAGCAGGGCGTTTGGTGGCCAGTGGCACCATGGGCATCTGTCAAATTGCTTCGGCAACCACTATCGATTCGGCTTCCAATAATATCAATGCGCCATTTGTGCCCATCTTAGATTCGAACAATCATTTGGTGGCCTATATTTACCCCGATGGCAATACGCTGGGTAGGGTAAACGGCAGCCTGTATGTACATAACGGGTCCATAAGGCAAAATAGCGGCGCTTATTATTTGAATAGAAACATCATCATCAAGCCAGAAACGCAACCTATCCTTCCTTACAGGTTAAGGATGTTTTACAAAACGGCCGAACTTGATTCGTTGATTGCACAACAAGGCGCTGGGGTGGATACGCCTACGGATTTGGTGATGACAAAAACCAAGCAGGATAGCTGCCGCAGCGGCATTGCCAATTATCTACCCACCGATACCAGTTTTATACCTGCCGTATTTGGTACTTACAATGGAGATCAATTTGTGGATGTGATAAATATCCATTCATTCTCTACCTTTTATTTAAGCGGGCATCGTAATTATCGCTTTGTGGGCAATGGTAATTGGAGCAATCGGCTCAATTGGGAAAACGGTATCATGCCGCCATCGGTTTTGTTTGAGGGGGATACCATTGTCATCGACCATGCAGCGGGTGGGCAATGTGTTTTGGATATTCCACAGTACATTTCCACGGCTGCCAGCATCATCGTTAATAGTGGAAAAGTGCTGGTAGTGACAGCATTGCGCAAGGCAGCGGAGTGGTAATATAAAGCGGTTTCTTTGGATAACAGTGGTAGTGTGTTTTGATAAGGTGCGCTGGGGTATGGGTATAAAAAAAGCCCCCCAACTAGTTGGGAGGCCCTATAGCGAAGATTACAATTGCTAAAATTTCACACCCACGGTAGCCACTACATTGCCCACTTGATTTTTAGTGGTAGCAAAAGTATTGGCCCTATCTTCCAAGCGGTAGGGGAAATGCACGTCTTTGTTAAAAGCATGTACATAAGTCACGTCAAAGAAAACGCCTTTGTGGCGGTAGCCCAAGCCACCACTGAGCAACATGCGGTTGGCCTTCAGTTCATTGTCTTTGTAGGGATTGCCGTAGTAAGCAAAACCTAAGCGGGCCATGAAAATATTGAACTTCAACTCGCCGCCCAGTTTAAAATTAAAAGCACCTTTGTACTCTCCCTTGATCACATTGTTCAGCGCAGCGTAGTAGGCCTTCTCTTCTGGGCTTACCGGGGTTTCGGTTTCGTTATCGCTGCCAAAGCGGCTGCCGCGGTGGTGCACATATTCAATATCGGCGGTAACAAAAGCTCGTTGGCGTTGCACATTCTGTACTTCCCTAAATACATAGGAGGCACTGATGGCGGCTTTCCAAGGTGTGCGCTGGGAATAATTGTTTTCCCAAGGCTTATTGCTGGTGAAAAGCGTGGAGACAACGCTATTGGTAGTTTGCGGCGGCTCAATATCGGCGCTCAAGCTGCTGCTGCGTTTGTCTTTCAGCGACATAAATGTAGGTGTGTGTATGCTCAGTCCCAGCCTGATATAATCTTTCGGCCGATAAATAACACCAATCTTGCCATTCAAGCCAACACCACTGGTAGTAAGTTCGTCGTCATAATTAAATTTGTTGAAGCGGTTATTGGTACGTGCCGATGTATCAAACTCTTGAAAATTGGTTTTGCTGTTGTAATATACAATCGGCAGACCCACCGTAACGCCCCAATACCATTTATCGTTGTTGTTGTGTGCATAGCCTGCTGCCAGTTCGTACACACCGCCACGGGTTTGTTGACTGAATTGCTGGCGGATGGCCTGTCCTGCATCCAAAATATATTCGGGGGCACCTTTAATAACAGGAACCGCACCAGAAGAATCAACATCAATTAAATAGGTGTACAATGCCGGTGCAGCGCCAAAGGCATATTGCGGATTGTTCAACACTTGGTCAATGGTAAGTCCGCTTTTGGCCACTTGTTCGGCCCACTGTTCAGTAAAACTGCTGTAATTGTTCAGTCCCTGATATTGTAACGTATTGCTAAAGTTGGCCGTTTGCGTAACACCCATTGCAAATGCCTTGCTGTTCTTACTGTTCCAGCGGCTGGGGCTGCCCAGTACAAAACCCGTAGGGCCAAAGCCAAAGCCGTTCTTTTTGCTTTTGTTCTTGGCATCCCTATAGGTATTGCTATTATTGTTCAGCAAAAAACCAGGGCTCATCAAGTACTCGCCTGTTTTGTAAAAGCCCAGCCCCGCAGGGTTGGTATACAGTGCCGTCAAATCGCCGCCCAGCGAGGTCATGGCCCCACCAATGGCCATGTTACGGGCCGTACCGTTCTGGGGATAGTAGGAGTAACGCAGCGCATCCTCGGGGGTTTGGGCCCGTGCTGCAACGGATATAAGTAAAGTGGAAATGAGTAAAATTCTCTTGTTCATGGCAAAATGGTTTTAAAGCAAGGCTGTGAATGGTTAGCACAGCCTTGCAAACAAATAATTGTATTTCGGTTTCGAATAATTTAATCCTGTATCAACAGACCTAGGTTAACCGCCCCTTCCTGGCCTTGTTACACTACCGCCCGATGAAGCCGGCGTGCTGCTACCAGAATTGCTGGGAGTAGAACTGGGCTCATAAGTACGGGTGTTGTTGGAGCGAGTAGAATTGTTGCTGTTGTTACTATTATTAGAAGATGGCGTAAATATCTCCCTGATTACATTGCCCACACCACTGCCACGGGTATTGGTATTGCTGTTGTTGTAACGTGGCGTTGCCGTTGTTACCCCTGTTTTGGGATTGGTATAGGTCCTTACCACATTGCCGCTGCCATTGTAACCGCCCAAATTTACCACACGAGGGGGTGGGGCAGGCGCATAATTGTTAAACCGGATGGGGCCGGGATAATACAATGGATTAGGATTGGCGTAGGGGTGGTTGGTGTAACCCCAGCCGCCTTGGTTGCAGTAGCAATTGCAATAATGGTTGTAACTGCTGTAGTTGTAACCGTAATTGTCCTCAAAATAACGCCAGCGCTGGTTGCGGATGCGCATCTTGATTTCACGGTCTTCATAACTTTCCTGATCGTTCCTTACTTGGTCACGCTCTTGTTTCTCTTCGTATTGCACCGTGCGTACTGGTGAGTAGTACACGTCATCAGGTGTTTGGCCTGACTTGTAAGTGGTTGAACAGCTAGCGAAAACTGTTACCACCAATGATGCGAGTAAAATTTTTGGGCTCATGGCGCTAAGTTTAAAGTATTTAAAAATGAAGTTACTATTTTTGTGCCACTCGGCACATAATTAACAGCACAAATCCTTTGCCACAACACGCAAAAGTTTAATTTGAAACTGTTAAAAAAATGCTAAAAATTTCAAAAACCCTCCTAAAAGGCATAAATCAGTCTTTTTGAAGGCCAAATTGGTAAAAAAGCCGATACAAACGGATAAAATATATGAGCAAAGAAATTACGAGCAGGGGAGAGGATTATTCGCAATGGTACAATAACCTAGTCATTAAGTCAGGTTTGGCCGATCACAGTGCCGTGAAAGGTTGTATGGTGATAAAACCCTATGGCTATGCGCTTTGGGAAAACATGCAAAAGGAATTGGACAAAATGTTCAAGGATACGGGACATGAAAATGCCTATTTCCCACTTTTTGTGCCCAAAAGCCTGTTTGAGGCCGAAGAAAAGAACGCAGAAGGCTTTGCCAAGGAATGTGCAGTAGTTACCCATTACCGCCTCAAGAACAATCCCGACAAGCCGGGCAAGCTGATGGTGGACCCTGCGGCCAAATTGGAAGAGGAACTGGTGGTAAGGCCCACCAGCGAGGCCATTATTTGGAATACCTACCGGGATTGGATCCAATCTTACCGCGACCTACCGCTGCTCATCAACCAATGGGCCAATGTGGTGCGCTGGGAAATGCGTACCCGCCTGTTTTTGCGTACCACCGAATTTTTGTGGCAAGAAGGGCATACGGCCCATGCCACCAAGGAGGAAGCGGTGGAGGAAACGGTGAAAATGCTGGATGTATATGCAGATTTTGTAGAAAATTATATGGCCGTGCCCGTGGTAAAAGGGATAAAAACCGCCAATGAGCGTTTTGCAGGTGCCGAAGATACCTATTGCATCGAGGCATTGATGCAGGATGGCAAGGCCTTGCAGGCAGGAACCTCCCACTTTTTGGGTCAAAATTTTGCCAAGGCGTTTGATGTGCAGTTTTTAACCAAAGAGAACAAAAGGGAATATGTGTGGGCCACCAGTTGGGGCGTAAGTACCCGGTTGATTGGGGCCTTGATTATGGCGCACAGCGACGACCAAGGTTTGGTGATGCCGCCCAAGATTGCGCCCATACAGGTGGTGATTGTGCCGGTGTACAAAGGCGATGAAAGCAAGCCTATCATTGACGAAAAAGCACTGGCGCTGGTGGCCGAACTAAAGGCGCTGGGCATTACCGTTAAATACGATACGAACGATAACAACCGCCCCGGCTGGAAATTTGCCGAGTATGAATTAAAAGGGGTGCCCGTTCGTATAGCGATGGGCCTCCGCGACATAGAAAACAAAGTGGTAGAAGTGGCCCGCCGGGATACCAAGGCCAAGGAGGTGATGCCCATGGAGGGACTGGCTGCGGCGGTGGCTCAACTGCTTGAAGATATACAGCAAAGCATGTACAACAAAGCCCTACAGTTTAGGGACGACAATATTACCGAGGCCAATACTTGGGATGAATTTGTACAATTGTTGGATACCAAGGCCGGATTTATTGCGGCGCATTGGGATGGTACTGGCGAAACGGAAGAAAAGATCAAGGAAGCCACCAAGGCTACCATCCGCTGTATTCCACTTAATAATAAGCAAGAGGAAGGCAAATGCATCCTTACGGGCCAACCCAGTACCCAACGGGTGCTGTTTGCAAGGGCTTACTAAAAAAGAATAGTATGTTTTTAACCGGTACATATATGGCAATGGTAAGCTGGTTAGAAGCGCATAGTTTGCCCTGTATCAGCCAAAGCCTTTTTCATGTAAGTTGCCCCGGTTGCGGGTTTCAGCGGAGTGCCATCGCCTTGCTGCGGGGCCATGTAGGCCAAAGCCTACAGTTGTACCCGGCTTTGCTGCCGATGCTGCTCTTTTTTGGCTTTTTATTGGCCGATAGGAGGTACCAGTTCCGGCACTCAAAAAAAATTACCCAATTTGGGCTAGCCTTGCTTTTTATCATTATCTTCGTTTCATACATAACCAAATTAACTGTTTAAATAACCAACATTTATGGAGCAGCAATCAACTTTATATCCGCCCAATAGGAATCAACCTGCTAATTTACCCAATGCAACTGCTTCTTTGGTGTTGGGCATCATAGCCATCGTAGGCTCTTTTTGCTACATCATACCAGGGTTGGTTTGTGGTATCATCGGTATGGTATTGGCCAATAAAGACCGCCACCTTTACCAAGCCACGCCTGAATTGTATGCACAGGCCAGCTATAGCCAGTCCAATGCGGGCCGGATATGCTCACTCATCGGTATCATCCTCTCGGGTGTGTTGTTGGTAATCGGTATTATTTACTTTGTCATATTCGGTTCTTTGATATGGGGAGCCACTAGGGGATATTCTTACTAATAATATAATATAAGTGCCTGCACTATCCCGCCGCTGGGTGTGGTAGTGCAGGTCATTTACCGCATAAAGGATCGCATCATGGTAATGATGCTAAGTTCATTATGTACATAGGATTTGACCGAGTGGGAAACACCGGGGCTAAATAATGGAACAACCGCAGTAAACGTACTTTTTTCTAAATAAAACTGTATTGTTATGTACCACCAAGAAACAGACCAATTGACTGATACGAATCTGCAAATAGATTCAGATACCAGCACGCATATTAGCGGTGCCGGCAAATGGGCCAAGTTCATTGCCATTGTGGCATTTTGCGCCTGTGGTCTGGGCTTGCTCATTGCCTTGTTCGGTGCGGCTTTTTTTGAAAGGGCATTTGGACAATTTTTGCCAGCCGCCTTCCGATTTTCAGGGGCCGGAACCGGTGTTTTTATCTTGTTGCTATTCATTGTAATCGGTGTGATGGTGTATATATACTATCTGCTTTACAATTTTGGTCAAAAAGCCCCCGCAGCAGTGGAACAGGGCGACCATAATTTGCTGGCGAAGAGCCTACAATCATTAAAAATTTACTTTATCATCAGTACGGTATTGGCCATGTTAAGCCTATTGCTTACTTTAATGACGATGGCCAACACAATCATCTAAAATACCCCCATTATGCAAACGGAAGATCTCTTACAACAGGATGTGTTTGATACAACCATAACGGAAGAAAGCAGCAACCAACTGGCCGGTATCAGCTTGTGGATGCAGATCAATGCCATTACGGCCTTTGTGGCATTAGCCGTAACCATCGTTAGCACCATTTCGCTATACATGCGGTATAGCTCCTCTATTTTTAGTGGAAGCGCCTTGGGCGGCGGTGTGCTTCGCTTTTTATTATCTACTGCGGTTACCGTTGTAATGAACATATTGCTGCTGCAGGCATCTTCCAATATTAAAAAAGGATTGGCCGCACAAGACCAGCAACATTTTAACTTGGGCATGCAGAAGATGGCCATTTATTTTAAAACAATGGGTATCCTTATTATTGTAGGCCTCTCGTTGATGATATTATTTTTCTTCTTGGCTATGGTTTTTAGTGCATTTAGGTAAAAAGTCCGGATTGTATTTATTCTCTCGTAGCCAAATAGTTATAATCTTCCAATAGCTTTTCCAAAAAGTCGTTGGCATACATGTTGGTATTGATTTTCAGTACATCCTGCACCTTCATCGCCACCCGGTTGCACATATCAAAATTGCCCTTCTTAATGGCATGGTTCAGCACACTTTTAACGGTATTGATGTCGCGGTCGCTCAAGCGCATTACTTCAGGGAACATCACTTTGTAATCGGTGTTGGTAACATGCATAAATACCGTGTCGGCCAATGTAAAACTCGTGCTGGTATTCACTACGGCAGTATTGGCTGCCATATCGCCCAAGCGTTGGCTTTTGCTGTTAACCGCTACAATAATAACCACAATCACCCCCAAAAAAGCCGTAATAAGCGTGTAAATCGGTATGGAAAGACTGCTATAAGCCATATAGCCAAACAGAAAAGGCCACTCCCATACACGGGTAATCCAGCGGGTGAGGTATTGGCCAAAAGTAGGCTCGCCGCCCTCTAGGCTAATTACCCGGATGCCCAGCACTTTTTTGCCCACCGTTTGCCCCTTCATCCATAATTCGGTGCACAAAGAATACAGGAACATGGGCATGGAAATGATCAAAATGTCGAGCCCCACTACTTCCGACCGCTCCAAGTCAAGACCGGTATAAAGGAGCTCCTTCATGCAAAAGAGGTAGAAAACGAGTAGTAAAAAGTCGATAATATACGCCAGCAAACGTTTGTGGAATTCGGCGATTTCAAATTCCAGGTCGATATTAAAAGGGGTATTGATTTGTATCAACGACATAATTGTGGCAATTTACGCATAGAAACCGAAAGCTGTTCTGTAAAAGTATTTTTTTATTTCTCAAAAAAATGGGAATTTGTAGCCTCAAAGAATTCAATAATTTCGCAACTGGCAAAACATATAGGCAAAAAATAAAAAATCCGTAGAGATGAGGGAAGCGATGTTTATTAAAAAAAATGCTGATAAGTGGACGACTTACCAGCATCAGCCAACCGATAACCCGGATGAACTGGCCGACCGCTTTGTAACGCTGATCGATGATTTGTCTTATGCCAAAACCTTTTATCCCAAAAGCAAGGTAACCCGCTGGGTAAATGGACTGGCCGCTGGTATCTATCAAAGCATTTATCAAAACAAAAAGGAAAAGTACAGCCGTATCTTCCGCTTTTGGCGGTTGGAGCTGCCCCTCTTGTTTAAAAAATACCATGGCATCTTTCTGTTTACCTTCATCCTTTTTACCATATTCATCCTTATCGGTGTAGTATCGTCCATGCAGGATGAAGATTTTGTACGCACGGTGCTGGGCAATGGCTATGTGGATATGACCGAGCGCAATATTGCCAAGGGCGACCCTTTTGGCGTATATCGGGATGAGAGCCCCTTCCGCATGTTCATCACCATCGCCATCAACAACATACGGGTGGCCTTCCTCATGTTTATCTGTGGGTTTACCTTGGGCATCTTTACCACGTATTTTATGTGGCACAATGGATTGATGCTCGGCTGTTTTCAATACATGTTCTTTTCCAAAGGGTTGGGCTTTAAATCGGTAATGGTAATTTGGATACATGGCACACTCGAAATTTCGGCCATTGTAATTGCCGCCACCGCAGGTTATATTTTGGCCCACGGCATCCTGTTTCCGGGCACTTTTACCCGTGGCGTATCCTTTAAGCGGGGCGCCAAGGATGCGGTAAAAGTCATCATCAGTTTGGTGCCCATCTTTTTCTTGGCCGCTTTTTTTGAAAGCTATGTCACCCATTTAATGAGCAATAGTTACGATAGGCAAGACAATACAGGGCTACCCCTATGGGCCAGTATTACCATATTGGCCTGCTCGCTCAGTTTTATCCTTTGGTATTTTGTTATTTACCCCATCCGGCTGCACCGCAAGGGTTACTACTTAAAGCCCGAAGGCATTATTCATCGCATCAACAACAACCATGCGTAAGCTCATTTTTCTTTGTTGTATATGCTTACTGGGCTGCCTTTCCCTGCATGCCCAGCGGAAAAACTATGTATATGTAGATAGCACCGTTGCCCTGCCGCCGCCCCAAAATGACCCGGCGGAGGAATACTCCGATGAAGAGGAAGTGACCACCGTGGTAGAAGCACCAAAAGCCCTCGATAAAGAAACGGATAAGGAAGGGACGGGCATTGATACCACCTTGTACCCCAATAACTTAGTGGTTGCAGGCGATACGGCACAGCGCATTAAGCGTATGGATGAGCTGGGTTATGCCCGTTATTTGGATAGTATGCTACGGGCGGCCCAAGACAAGCAAAACGAAGCCGATAGCAAAAAAAGAACCAACAAGCCAAGTTTCAAACCACCTTCAGTCAACCTGAGCTTTCTCACCCCCGTATTATGGGTGCTGGGCATTGCCTTTGTAGCGTTTATTTTATACACCCTGTTTTTAAAAGATGGGGCATTTAGGAAACCCACTAAAAAAGGCACCATTGCCGAAGAAGTGCAGGAGGAGCAAGTGCAGCCGGGATCCGATATGGATAGGCTGATACGCCAAGCATTGCAAAACAGGAACTTCCGGTTGGCTATACGGTATCAGTACCTCAACTCCTTGTACAAATTGGCTGAAAAGGGGTTTGTACAGTTTGCCGTGGACAAAACCAATTATCAATACGTAACCGAATTGACCAATCAACAGCAGCGCAACGATTTTGCCAAATTGACCCTGCACTACGAATATGTTTGGTATGGCGAGTTTGATATTGACGAGACATTGTATCAAAAAATTGAACCGGGCTTTACCGCCTTTTATAATAAAATTTAAGTAGGCATTGAAAAAGAGGTATATCAACATAATGTTAGTAATTGTCGCCATGGCGGTACTACATGCTTGTGCGCCTCTCCAAAAAGGGAGCGGCAAAGATATGCCCAACCTAAAGGAAACCTACGACTACAAGGATACCCGCCCCTTTGGCACTTATGTAGCCCATCGCCTGCTAAAAGCCATGTACCCCACAGCTAACGTAAAAGCACTGAAGGAAACCATAGAAGATGCCCGGCGCAACAGCTATGATACCGGTGCGGTTTATGTTACCATCGCCGAATCTTTTTTTACCAGCGACGAAGATGTAACGGCCCTCAAAAACTATGTGCGGGCAGGTAACGATATGTTTGTAGCGGCATCGGAGTTCGACAACAATTTGTTGGACGAAATCAATTGCTCGGTTAACAGTTCTTCGGGAATACAGTTGTTATTAAACGTGCCCATGGCGCCCACTTCGGTAAAGTTGAATCAGGTACATTATGGCGATAGCTCGGCCTATGGCTATTTTTATCGCCCCTTTGCAAATTTCTTCCGGGCCTTGCCCAAGGGCGAGAGCGTGGTGCTGGGCTACAATGATAATGGCTCCCCCAATTTTGTGGTTATTTTCATGGGCAGCGGCAGGTTGTTTTTGCACTGCGAACCAAGGGCTTTTTCCAATTATTTTTTACTGCAAAAAAACAATTACCAATACTTTAAGCAGGCCATGACCTTTACCAAGCGTAGCCCAGAAAAAGTAACTTGGAACGATTTTTACCCCGATATTCACCGTCCCCGTTCTGACAAAGACGATGACAATAAGGGCAGTTTATTTGACGGCTTAAAAGGCGGGTTGCTAGTGGCTTTTTGGATGCTGTTGGCCTTGATTGTGCTGTACATCATTGATGGTACCAAGCGCAGGCAACGCATCATCCCCATCCGCAAGCCCAATGAAAACACCACGGTTACATTTGCGGAAACGGTGGGACTATTATACCTGCAGAAAAAAGACAACAAGAACATATCCGAGAAGATGATTGCCTATTTTAACGAGTTTGTGCGCAACCAATACTTTTTAAATACCAATCATCCCACCAGTGAGTTTATCACCACGCTTAGCCGCAAGAGCGGTGTGCCACAGGATATGGTGGAATCGCTGTACAGGGAAATTGCGCATGCACAACGCAACAATGTAATAGACGATTACCAATTATTATCTTTGAATCAGCAAATACAAAACTTTTATAAATACAGGAACTAATGGAAGAAAATCTTTTTCAGCAGCGCACCGATTTAAGCAGGCTCAACCAGGCCATTATGGATATCCGTTCCGAAATAGGCAAAGTGATCATAGGCCAACACCGCATGGTAGAACTGCTGCTGATTGGCATATTAAGCGATGGACATATATTGATAGAAGGGGTGCCGGGGGTAGCCAAAACCCTTACGGCCAAGTTGTTGGCAAAAATTATTGACGTTGATTTTTCCCGCATACAGTTTACGCCCGACCTGATGCCCAGCGATGTGGTAGGTACTTCGGTTTTCAACCCCAAGGAGGGCGATTTCAAGTTTAAACGTGGTCCCATCTTTAGCAATATTGTGCTGATAGACGAAATCAACCGGGCCCCGGCCAAAACCCAGGCCGCCTTATTTGAAGTAATGGAAGAACGCCAGGTTACCATCGACGGCGAAACGCATTATATGCAGCCGCCCTTTATTGTGCTGGCCACTCAAAACCCCATTGAGCAGGAAGGCACGTACCGCCTGCCCGAAGCGCAACTGGACAGGTTTTTGTTTAAGATAGATGTAAAATATCCCACACTGCAAGAGGAAATCAACATCCTCAACACGCAGCAATACAAAAGCACGGTACAGGTTTTGGAGGAAGTGCGCAAAGTGCTTACCGCCCATGATATACAACATTACCGTGGCCAATTGCGGGATATCATTACCGAGCCACGCCTCATCGAGTTTATTGCCCGTATTGTAAACGAAACCCGCAATAACCCATCCTTGTACCTCGGCGCTTCGCCTAGGGCTTCATTGGCCATTTTAAAAGCGGCCAAAGCCAATGCTGCCATCAAGGGCCGCGACTTTGTTACGCCAGAAGATATTGTGGAAATTGCGCCACATGTACTGCGCCACCGCATTATTTTAACGCCCGAAAAAGAAATGGAAGGGCTTACTGCCGACGACCTCATTGATAATATGATAAAGGCCATCGAAGTGCCAAGGTAATATACATGGATTTCTTTCAATACATTTATTCGCATCTGTTCTTCACCCTGCGCTTTTTTGTAGTCATGGGGTGCTGCATGGTGCTATTTATTATCGGCTTCTTTTTTCCGCCCATGATGCAATTTGCCTACGCAACCCTTTGGGTACTGTTGGCGCTTACCTTGCTGGATTATATTTTTCTTTTTTTTGTGGGCAGAAAACCTACGGCCAAGCGCATTACAGCCGATCGGTTCAGCAATGGCGACGACAATAAAATTCTGCTGGAAGTAAAAAACGAAATGCCCTTCACCGCACGGTTTGAAATAATTGATGAATTGCCCTTCCAGTTTCAAAAACGCGACTGGGTGGTAAAGCTGCCCTTTAAGCCACAGGAGCAAAAAAATATCATGTACAAATTGCGTCCGGTAGAAAGAGGGGAGTACCAATTTGGCGACATCCTGATATATGTAAAGTCTTTGCTGGGTTTGGTGATGCGGCGCCACGATATTGCGGCAAAAGTGACAGTTCCGGTATATCCTTCCTTTATGCAGATGCGCAAATACGAACTGCTCAGCCAAACCACCATCCAAACCGAGCATGGCAGCAAGCGGATGCGCAAAATTGGCCACAGCATGGAGTTTGAGCAGATCAAGGAATATGTGCGGGGCGATGATATCCGCACCATCAACTGGAAAGCAACGGCCCGCAAAGGCATGCTGATGATAAACAATTACACCGATGAAAAATCGCAGCAAGTATATTGTGTTATCGACAAAGGCAGGTTGATGAAAATGCCTTTTAACAACCTCACCCTGTTGGATTATGCCATCAACACCAGTTTGGTACTCAGCAATGTATGTTTGCAAAAGCAAGACAAAGTAGGGCTGCTCACTTTTTCCGATAGGCAGGGAACTTTGTTGCCAGCCGACAGAAAGCCCGTGCAACGGGAAAAAATATTACAATTGTTGTACAACCAACAGACCGCTTTTTTGGAGAGCGATTTTGAATTGCTGTACATGCAGATACGCAACCGCATCAAGCACCGGAGCTTGTTGGTACTGTTTACCAATTTTGAATCCTTGAGCGGCTTGCGCAGGCAAATGACTTATTTACGCTCCATCGCCAAGCACCATTTGTTGATGGTGGTGTTTTTTGAAAATACCGAGCTGCTTAAATTGTCAAAACTCAATGCCGCCGATATCGAGGAAGTGTATATCAAAACGGTAGCGGAAAAATTTGAATACGAAAAGCGGTTGATTGTAAAAGAGCTAAAGAGCCACGGCATATTGGCCGTACTGACAACCCCCGAAAATTTAACCATCAGTGCCGTCAATAAATATTTAGAGCTCAAAGCCAGGCAGGCTTTGTAGGTTGGAGTATTGTCTTGCGAACTTTTCTATCGGATGGGCATAATTTTAAAGAATTAAAGAACAGAAGTATTGGTGTGGGTATCCCCTTAGCACTAACAATATGAAAAGAGGCCATTCTCCACCAGTTCCTGAGCGACACGCATCTTTTCGTCTGGTCCCGCCGTAAGGCGGGATTAATTGGGGTAGGGGCCCTAATTAAAAGGCGAAAAGCAGCGTGGAGCCAGGAACGGGGCCCGCCGGCCCTGGAGGCAAGCAGAGATTAACGAGTCGAATACGTAAAGGAAATAAGATACATCAACTATTCAGGGTATTATAAATGTTTCCATACAATAGGCCAATGGGAGGAGGGATTGTTACTTTTTTGTTTTGAAACGAAAAAGTAAATGGAAACTATCAAATAACTATCTTGGCCTTTCTAATTATATATAAGCAAAGAAAAAAATTGGCAAAAAAACAAACATACCGCAACCGCCACGCCGACAAATTACCGCCAACGGGCGAACGAAAAGAGCGGCCCGAACTAACGCCCGAACTGCGGGAACAATACGAAGCGGGGCAGGTGCTGCTCATCAACAAGCCCCTGCACTGGACCTCCTTCGACATGGTACGCAAACTGCGTAACCTGCTCTACATCAAAAAAATCGGCCACGCCGGCACTTTGGATCCCTTGGCGACCGGTCTACTGATTATCTGTGTGGGCAAGTTTACCAAAAAGATCAACGAGTACATGGCGCAGGAAAAAGAGTATACCGGCTCCTTTACACTCGGTGCCGTTACCCCCACCTACGATTTGGAAAGCGAACCCGAGCAGCCCAAAGATTATAGTTTTGTTACCCCAGAATTACTCCAAGCTACTACCGCCCAGTTTATCGGTGATATTGAACAGTTACCGCCCATGCACTCGGCCATTAAAAAGGATGGGGTAGCGTTGTATCAATTGGCCCGCCAAGGCAAAACCATCGAACTGGAGCCCCGCAAAGTCCATATCGCTAGTTTCGACATTACGGCCATCAACCTGCCCGTGGTGGAGTTTAGGGTGGTATGCGGCACCGGCACTTATATCCGCAGCCTGGCCAACGATTATGGTGCCGCCTTGGGTTGTGGGGCCTACCTCAGCAGTCTCTGCCGCACCCGTATTGGACAGTTTGGCTTGGAAGGGGCGGTAACGCCGGAGGAATTTGAGGAGGGGTTAAGGGGAGCGATAGGGGAGAGGGTATAAAGAATATCTTCACCATTCTTTAGGGTGGGGCATACTTCGTCTATATGGAACGGAAGGTTTACGAATCCTCTGAACCTGAAATCGTACAAGTTTTTTTACAAAGTTGTCTAGCTGGGATGAAAATGAATTACGCACAACGGTAAGTAAAGTGGTTTTCTAGGCCCCTAGTCAATGTCATTAAGTTAAGAAGTAGCCTAACCCCGAAGGGGTGCAACTATTCTAGAAGATGCAACAAATTGAGGGCAAAACCCCGAAGGG
Source organism: Chitinophaga pinensis (assembly GCA_943373145.1). GTDB lineage: Bacteria > Bacteroidota > Bacteroidia > Chitinophagales > Chitinophagaceae > Ferruginibacter > Ferruginibacter pinensis_H. Next base: position 30,437 of record CALSBI010000012.1, on the reverse strand, counting down.
GTGACACAATTCAGCCGCCATAAAACGTTAACTAAATGACATTGGGCCCTTAGTCGACAATGCAATATTGCAAGAAGATTAAGTTTTTACATACCTAAGCATAAAATCAATAAACCACCAGATTATAACACCTACTGAATATCCTCCAAGTATTCCTGTAATAAGCCTAGAAATATTACTATGGTATACTTTGTATTTATTTTGTAAAAGCCAATCAATAAACATAATAGTTAAACCAATTGGTGAAACGATTAATGGTGGCATCGCACTAAAGAAAAAAGTTATAGCCGCTGCAACATGTCCTATGCTTGCTCCAAAACATCTAGCGCAAAAGGGCATATGTTTGTTCCGAATTTTAAAACACCGCTCAGGTATTCCATGGCAGCCCAATGAGACATTATAAATGTTCATTAAAAAGTCTTTTTGCATTTAAGACAAATCAAGTTGATTTTATTTTGCTTGTGTGTGCCACAAAGGATTCCAAGCGGACCTACTGCAAGAGCACCGCAGCATGCTTTTACGCCACTAAAACCTTTTTTGTCGGCTACAACTTGAGTGGAATCACATCTAGGGCAATGGATTTTTTCTTCAGATTGATTAACGAAATTCATGAAATTTTGATTTAGAGTTATAATGTATTTTTTTTGTTTAGAATGTTGAATGTTTGTAAAGGCAGTATATTCAGTAATTGCCTTGCTCTGCATAGGCATTCATTTGAACCACCTGTTGCAGGATGGATTTACAACCTGCTTGTCGTTACTCCTTCCCTGTGGTGTCTTTGCCAGTATATCCCCAACAGTTTATAAGCGCTATCTAGCAAGACACCGCAGCAGGATGGATGTACAACCAGATTATCGTTACTGCATTCCCTACGCCCTGCCGAATAGCCTGCCCGACAGGTCATTCAGGCGGGCAGGTCAGGCGGGCGTGTCCCGCAAGTTAGTGCATAATCCTTGTAACAACTTTATGGCAGACACAGCTGGGAAGAAGGCTAATTTATTCAGTATTTCACTTATACTGTTCGAAATTGTACCCTGCTTTTTTTACCAAAACATCTAAGGTTGCACCATATGAAGGTTTCCCTTCACTTTTACTAATGCATTCTTTGTTAATTATTCTTTGAAAGATTTCAAATGGAACGTTAAAATATTTATATCCTGAATTATTCTTAAATTCAACATACAAATTAACTCCATCATGAGCTATTCTCTCAATGGTCTTTGAATCCCATCCAATTAATTGCCATTCTAAATCCATAATTACCTCCATTTTATTTTTGCATCCAACGTATTATTGTATCATTGTAGTTCAATTCATCTGGCTTATCTTGCTGCCAAGCCCCAATTTTTGTTGCAAAGTTTACGTTCTTTACAGTTTCCAATAAAGGTATTTTTACTTTCATTGGAATTTTCATTGACTCACCAATTACAAATGCATCTCCATTGCCTAATGAGGGCAATGATTTTAAAAACGTTGAAAAATTGTTTGGCGCAAAACTTACAATCTTCGATTGATCTTCACTATTTGTTAGTCTAAGTGCAATAAAAGTACTCACCTGTGATAAAATTTGATTTGGAATTTCAACGGGTCTTTGTGAAATTATCATTGCCCCTATTCCGAATTTACGTCCCTCTTTCATTATTCGTTCAACTGAATTTTGCGAAAAACTATTTTGGGTATCTGCATTTAAATAACGATGTGCTTCTTCATAGCAAAGTAAAAGCGGGCGACCTTCAAATTTATTTTCGTCAATTTTCAATGAATAATATACCGTATCGAATAATAAGTTTGATAGTACTCCAATAACAACATCCAATATGTTGTATGGGATACCACTCAAATTCAATACACTTATTTGTTTGTCATTTTCAATCCAAGAAGCAATTAATTCGGCGATGCGTTTATTACCTTTAATATATTCATCGTCTCCAAATACAAATTTAAAATCCTCGTTTCGTAACAAATTCTCTATGTTATCTGCGACGCTTTTATATTGAACTTCATTTGATTTGAATGGCCTATTTGCTCCCATTGAGTAAGGTTCAAATTGAGGTTTAATCATGGCATCTGCATCTCCAGCTAAAGTATTTCCTGATTCATCTTTTTGATAAACAAAATCATCATAGTCTCTTGATGACTTGTCGAATGTTCCGTATCCTCTATTATAGAACTCAAACCATATATTTTTAATATTAAATGGTATTGGTGAATTGACATTTATATCCGCTACATTTATTTTTGTATTTAGCTCAGCATCTGCAATAACAAATGCTTTTTTCATTTGAAGTATTCGGTCTCTAAAAACATCAATAATTGAAGTAGATGTTAAACTATTCCCAAGCCCAAACAACTTACATAAGGTGTCGAAATCAAGCATCCAATAAGGAATAACCAATTTCTTAGTGGAATCATAAATTGAAAATTCATTCGCATTTTTACCAAGATACTTCATGTATTCTCCATGGATATCAATAATTATAATCCTTGAACTTTTATATTCCGCTGTAATATTATTTAACAAGTATGCTACAGTATTTGATTTCCCACTACCAGTACTACCAACTATTAGAGAATGTTTTAGTGCAAATTCATTAAGGTTCAAATAAACCGGAAGATTTTTGGAGAAATAGTTTCTTCCAACCTCAATAGGAAACTTTACATCCATCTTGAAAATAACATTAATATCATCTTCATCAATCAAAAAAACAGAATCAGCTATACTTGGAGTTATTTTTGCTCCACTTTCGAACTCACCCTTGATGTTTTTATATCCAAGTAATGATACATTGAGAACCTTTTTATTGATAGCAATATCGCCTGTTTGCATATATGTTGAAAATGATTCAACTACACAATAAACACATGAAAGTCCATTGATAATCTTCACAAAACTACCAACTTGACCAATTCGATATAAAGTCCCATTATATATTATATTATAATTGTCAAGTTCATTACTTATCTCAACTATTACTCTTTCACTGTTTACTTCAATCACCTGGCCAATTTTACCACTATTTGTATTGTTTGGTGTCATTTTGCAGGTGTTGTTTTAGGGTCAGTAGCAAGGGGTTTTGAAAAGGAAATTTCGTCAATCAATGTGATAAAATTATTGAAATCACCTATGTTTGACGAACTATCAAAATCATTTTCTCTTCGATTAGAGAATTTTTTCTTATTGGTGTAAATGGAAAAGTTTGGATAACTACCTAGTAAACCGATTCCTTTCTTAAAGGTATCTTCATCATAAGCCAAAGCGATTACGGTCAAACGATGATTATTGTTAAGTCCATTTACAATAACTTCATTTATGTGGTCATCTCCAAAAGAATATCCTAACACAAAAACAATCTTTTCTTTATCAATTAGATATTTGCGTAGTCTATCTAAATAGGAAATATATGGAGCCTTCCTTGAAGATAAATATTTATCCATTGAAGGATATATCAAAAGGTTTTCAGAAGAATGACTTCCACTGTTATCAATATATATTTTGTCATCTGCATCTTTTACAAAATTCAAAGATCCATGCAACTTCCAAAGTTTAATCCAACTTTGCTTTACATAGACACCCTGAAAATCATCGACAGAGTCCGCAATAAAGAAGGGTTTTACATTTCCTATAAAACCGCTGTAATAAGGTAGGCAGGCTTTTTCGAGTGCTTTTTCAACTAATAAATCATAATTAAGCGTGAAAATCTCTTTTTCGTAGTCCCGATTTATAAAATTCAACCAAAGAACAAGCTTATAGAAATTGTCGGTATCTTTTTTAATCGACAATTCATCAAAAATTATCTTTTTAATTGCTTTTTCAATATCACTTATATCTTTTTCTTTAAGAGTATTTATTTTTTTACCTGATTTAAGTAAAACTATTAATTGTTGCGTTTTATTCAAAATATTCTCTACCGTGTCTTTATCATCCAATAATTCGTTGAACTTAGCACTAGTAATACCAGTTTTTACCTTTTTTGTTATGTCTTCGATATTCGGTAATCCACAAGCTTTGGATACTCCAGCTCCTAATAGTAGACCGATTTGTTTAGGAGTAGCGAGAATTTCTTTTAAATTTTCCATTTTCTTATAATATGATGAATGTTGTGCTTTGTTTTATCCTTGCACCTAACTCGTAAATATGCCAAACTTTTAATGTTAACTAATTGATTGTCGGTCTAAATCCTCTTGCGCAAATATCCTTTTGTAAACGTTTGTTGTCGTTTGTAAGCATTTACAAATGGCTTTAGCATCCACCCACCATCACACATCCCCCGCCTATAAACTATTGGAATATTGGGTTTAAGGTTATCAACATCTGCTGGTTTAGCTTGGTGCTGTTAACAAAATAAAGCTATCCATTTATTTTGAAATGGCCAAAAAGGTAGGGCAACACATGAAAATTAAATTCAGGAGATCATGGCGCACCTGCCCCAACAAACGGTGCAACCTAATCATGCCCATCACACAATCACACAAATCCCAGTCCCTGTAATATTATCCTGCTAAAGAAACGCCAATTAATTTTCCGATGCCAAATGTTATAGCTGCTGCAATCAAACCAAATATCACCTGTCTGAAACCGGAAAACCAGATATTCTTTCCTGTAAACAAGGTGATGGCTGAACCAATTAAAAATAAACCCACTGCACTACTGATAACACTAATAATGATGGCTGTGATACCCGTTGTAAACATAAAAGGAATCACGGGTATTACTGCACCAATAGCAAAAAGGACAAAGGAATACACAGCGGCTTCCATAGCCGAACCTTTCAGTTCTTCAGTATTGATGCCCAATTCTTCTTTAACCAGTATTTCATAGGCATGATTTTTATCCTGCATAATTTCAGCAGCCATTGTATTTGCCTGCTCTTCTGGGATACCTTTGGCAATATAAATTAACGCCAATTCTTTTTGTTCCCCTTCAGGATTGTTTTCCAGTTCATCCATTTCCAACTGCATCTGATTTTCATGTAATTCCTGTGAACTTTTTACCGAAATCCATTCTCCCAAAGCCATCGACAATGCCCCGGCTAATAAACCTGCAACGCCGGCTAATAATACATCTGAACCACCTGCGGTTGCACCCGCTATTCCCATTACCAAACTAAAGTTAGAAACCAAGCCATCATTGCCCCCCAATACGGCTGCCCTTAAAGCATTACCGCCAACAGATCGGTGCCTGCTTTCAAATTTTGCCACATTACTTCCTGTAACCTTAGATTCATTTTCTAAAAGCGACCTTAGTATTTTTACATGGTTCGTTTCGCTGCCCGTAATAGGTAGCTTGTTTTTATTTTTGGCATTAATAACTGCGGTGGAAATACTTTTTTCAGTATCCATCAACACTCCTAACACATAATCATAACCAAAAACTTTACCGATGGTATTAAGCGCCTTTGCCCGGAATGATGGTGGTGGCAATACATTGATTGAATCAGGGTGTAATTTTTTCAGAAATGCTTCCGCATGACTTTTTTCAATAGCACTCATTTGCCTGAAAACATTGGCAACCGTTTCATCTGTTTCAGCATCTGCCAATTTATTGTACAAAAAGCAAGCATCCACCTCTGTTTGAAGATTTTTATTTGAAAAAGTAGCCATTGTTTAATTATTGATTATAAAGGTAAAATGAATCCTTCATGTAAGTGAGGGATTCATTTAGTGGTATCTGAATATTAAAAAGTAACCGTGTTGTTAATCATCATCCTTTTCTCCTCCTTCAGCTCCACCGTTGCTTTGAGTGGCACCGCTGGCAATTTCAGTATGTCTTATCTGACCACCAAGGTAGCCCGTTCTGGCAACTAGTCCAAAACTTATAAGCGAAAGAATAAGAACAACAGTAGCAGTAGCTTGTATTAACGAATTTTTAAAACGGCTTACTGCCAAGGCGATTATTGACATGGCCCCTAAAGCAATCAAACTGATCAAAGCATACATGGCAGCATCTTCATGTAGTTCTATCATATTCTCTGATACACCTTGAATTTTTTCAACTGCTTCTTCAGCACCTTCACCCGTTAAATAGGCTATCGCTGCGCCAATAGCTGAAATAATGAAAATAAAATAGGCCGCATTTTTTGTTTGGTTACTCTTTACCCAAAGTCCATAGCCCAACACTAAGGCTCCCAATATGGAACCGAAAACAGGAAGGTGTGTGATTAACAAATGCAAATGTACTTGGCTCATAGTTGTAATTTTTAGCGTGAAGTAATTTTAATGAATTTCTCACTGTTTGTCATTGAAATTCCACAACGGGCAGGTGCTGTTGTTTCGTATGTATTGCCACAAGTAGGACAAACATAAAATACTGTTGGCAGCGATTTTTCTGTATTATTTTGTAATGCCGTTAATGCTACCTCATAAAATGATTTATGCTTTTTCTCTGTTTTGTAGGCATAGTTCAAACTCATCATCGCTAATTGATTACCGGCTGTGTTGGCAGCGGTTAAAAATTCAGGGTACATAGTAGATATTTCGTATGTTTCACCTGAAAGGGCATGCTGTAAATTTTCTTTTGTTGACTTCACTGTAAATTCAGGTTTGATAATAGGAACACTAACACCCGATTCCTGTAACACAGCTTTATGATTATTGGCATGAATGTTTTCTGCCGTGGAAGCGGCTTTAAAAAGCAAAGCAATCTGGTAATACCCCTCCTGCTCAGCTTTTTTTGAATACGCTGCATATTTTGCACTGGCATTAGTTTCACCTTTGAAAGCAGCTTGCATATTCTCAGTAGTTTTAGCATTGGCATCAGTGCTGGTAACAGCGCTTGCAGGTTTTGCAATAGCAGTCTTTTCATCTTTCTCATTTTCGTTTGCTTCATCCTCTTTTTCTTCATTTTCACCACTTTCTTTCGTTGCTTTTGGAGCGGCGGTATCTGCATTGTTCTGTACTGGTGCTTTCATTGCCGCATCTGTACTATTACTTCCACAAGAAGCAAGAAAAAAACTTCCAGCAGCTAATACTGTTACCGGGATAATCAATAGCTTTTTCATTTTTATTTTGTTTTATTTGTTTTGAATGAATGATAAAACAAAGATGCTATTGTAGTCCTTTAATATGCCTTTACAGTTTCTTAAGATTGGCTAAAGATTATGAAGTAAATGTGAGAGAGAAGGTTGTGCTACCCGCAGTGCTGCTAACAGCAATGGTAATTTGTTGAAGATCTGCCAGTTTCTTCACAATCGCAAGCCCCAAGCCGCTTCCCTGAATTGTCGGACTTCTTGAATCATCAGTACGATAAAACCGGTTAAACAATAGGGGTATTTGTTCTTCCTTAATACCACCACCGTCATTTGTAATAGATAAGGTTTGAGTGTCATTAGTCCAGTTAAAACTAATTTTCCCATTAATTGCTCCATATTTTATAGCGTTACTAACCAGATTGTCTATTATTACAGAAAAGAAAAAAGGATCAGCATGTATTGAAATAGATTCAGCAATAGATGATGTAATAAGCATTGCTTTCTCCTGTATTTGCTTGTTGAATTTTAGTTCAGCTTCTTTCAATATTTTATGCAGATAAATGCTTTCTTTTCTTGCCGAACCTGATTCAAGCCGGGCAAGCTGCAATAATTGATCGAGCAGTTGATTAAGCCTGTCTGTTTGAACGATTACATCTTTGATTTTTTCTTCATATTGCTCAGGCTGTCTTTTTTTTCGAATCAGTACTTCCAATGTGCCACGGATTGCCGCCAGCGGTGTCCGTATTTCATGAGACGCATCGGCTGTAAATTGCTTTTGTTGTTGAACACTGCTCTCTATCCTGCCTAGCAATTCATTAATGGTTGTTGCCAGTTGGTAAATTTCGTCTTCATTTTCAGGCAATGGCAATCTAGTATCTATGTTGGAATCATTGATGACAGCGGCAGTACGGATTAACTGATGAACTGGTGCAATTGATTTGGAAGCTGCAAAGTATATAGCCCAATAAAGGATTAATAAAAGAATGGGGAACGAAATACAAAGTGTAATAAGTAAATTATTTAATACATAATAAGATTCTTGTTGCGAAACACCAATTGTCAATTGCCCTATAATTATTCCTTCATCATTCTTAATGGGGAATTGACCAAGCCTAAGCTTTTGTTTATCTACCTCGGTATTATAAAAATATTCTTTTTCAATCTTTGGGTTAAATAAAAAATGATTCGACTGTAGGTTGGCCGATTTGAATATTAGTTTGTCCTTGTTATCAACTATCTGGATAAAAGTAGGATTGACCTCTACTTTCTTATGTTCAGCCTCTTCCCATTCAGGCATTTTGTTTATGATGATACTGTCACCTTTCCAGTCAAGGGTATTTACTATTTCCTCTTTTTCCAGTAATATATCACTATCAAGATGGCGGTAGGAACTTGCGTGTACCACTACATAAATAATAATAAATACAATAGCTGTTGTAATGGCCACAGCAAGTGTATTAAAAAGTGCAATACGTTTTTTAAAACTAAGTTTCATTAATTATCATTTACACGGTAACCTACACCCCGAATGGTTTGAATGAATGATTCGCTATCTTTTGTGTCTAATTTTTTTCGCAAGGCATTTATAAAGACATCTATTACTGAAGTGTCTTTTTCAAAATGAATATCCCATATCTTTTCAATAATCCTTGAACGCCTGCATACCTTTCCCTTATTGCGAAGCAGGTATTCTAATAAGGCAAATTCTTTTTGAGTAAGTTCTACAGCATGCCCATTTTTTGTAACGAGGTGGGCTTCCGTATCCAGTACAATATTGCCAGTTTCAAAAATATTTTGTTCTCCTGTTTTATTTCTCAGTAATACTTTTATTCGGGCTAATAGTTCCTCAAAAGCGAAGGGCTTCTTCAAATAATCATTGGCTCCTGCTTCTAAACCAAAAACCGTATCATCCACGGTGTCTTTGGCAGTTAAGAAAATAACGGGGATAGCCTTATTTTCTTTACGAATACGCCTGCAAATTTCAATACCACTCACCCCAGGCATCATCCAATCAAGTAGTACGATGTCATACTCATTCAAATTGGTCATTGCCATTTCAAGTGCTGCTCTGCCGTTGTTTGCCACATCAACGGCAAAGCCTTCTTCTTCCAGTCCTTCTTTTAAAAAACCAGCAATGGCTGTTTCGTCTTCCGCTAAAAAAATTCTCATGTTGTTAAGATAAAGAAAAATTAAGAGCCTATTTAAATTTTATTGATGAGATTTCCCCATGCGTTCCGCTTGGCTGTAAGCATAGTCAATTTTTGAGCGAAACAAGGCGAATTTTGCAGCCCTAGTCTAAACGCCTAAGGCGAAAAATTCAACGCAGTTGCAGCCAAAAAGTGGCATAGGAAATCCATTGAATGAATTTTAAACAGGCTCTAATAGTTATACTATTTCTCATCAGGGTTCGAAAAGTCAGGTAAGGCAAGTTCTACACCGGCACCGTGTTTATATACCAATTGTCCTCCTAAATATCCTGTTCTTGCAATGCTACCCATTACTCCGGCAAAAAGCAACACAGCAATAACTCTCGACCAACTCCTGTTGTATTTAAAAAAATAAATTCCTGCATAGAATAAAACTGTAATAATGGTTAACCATAGTGAAATGGTTGCTGCTTGTTCATGCAGTTCCATGGCCTTTTTTAATAGTCCTTCCTCTATTCCTGCTCCGGCAGCATTGCCTGAAAGATAAGCCCCCACGGTACCAAGCATACCTAATATGAGTAGGTAAAAAGCAGATTGGCGAAAGAAGGCCTTTTTGTAAAAGTAGCTTGTAACTTCAAATAGAAATCCCACGATTAATAAAGCAACGGGGAAGTGAACTACCATGGCATGGAGATGTGTAGAGGAAATCATCTTTGTAATTTTTTACAAAAATGCTGTTCCCGTATGTTGAAATAGCTTAATCCTTTCTTAAGCTTAGCTTAAGAAAACCAGCTATAAGGCGCTTGGGCCGGTAAATAGATTGTTCGGAGAAATCTCGCAACTGCTCGGAAAAAACTCCTTGTTGCACCGGGATTTGGAGCGACTGCGGAAAGATTTGGAGCGGCTGCAACGGGATTTGAAGCGGCTGCGGGAAAAGTTGGAGTAATTGCTAAAAGCAAATAATACCCTCCACAGGGTATTACTTCACTACTATAAAAACCCCATCTTGCCCCAAAATAATTAACATGAAACCGATACTTTTTTTGGCAGGCGTGGCCCTTTGTTTGGCCGCCTGCAACGGCTCCACCGAAACTGCTAAAGCACCTGCCGCACCAAAATCCATTGCGGAAGTAAAGACAGCCATCAAAGGCAAAACCTACACGGTAGCCAACATCGGCCTGCTCAGCCCCTTTGCCTCCGATACTATCAACCCCGTCAATTGGAAAGTGCAGCAAGAAGATACCACGAAGTTTTTTAGGGACTATGTGGCCAAGCAACAACCCTTTACCCTTACCATTGGCAACGATAGTACCGCTACATTTTTCGATGCGGCCAATAACAAAACCGTAAAAGCCGTTTTTGACGTAGACGATGCCATGAACGAGGGCTATGATGAAAAAGAAAAGCCGGGCTTCAAGCTGCGCCTGCGTTACAACGACTCTTTGGATTTTGGTGGACAAAAAAGCGCCGCTTTAATGACGCAGACTTATTTGATACGGGGTCTCGCTGCCAATGAAATGGTAGTAGAAACCGGACAATCTTTCAATAGGCGCACTTTGGTGCTTTGGCTAAAAGCGGGAAAATAAGGGGCGTTGTTCGTTGGCCGTTGACCGGACAAAAGTTGACGGTTGACAGTGTACAGGGGGAGTTTAACGAAAAATCGAAAGTGCTACGAAGTTTCAAATTGATTACCGCATATTTTGCCTAGGCCATTGTCCATGGTCCATCGTCTATGGTCCATGAACTGCTACTTTCAACTCTCAACTTTCACCTCTTTCCCCAAATGTCCAACGCCGCTTCATCCGCACTCAGCTTGCCCGTTACCCGGTACTGGGAGGCTTGCAAAATAGCGGAGCTGGCCGCCAGTTCTTGGGTAACAACTTTTTGCCCGATATAAGAGGCATGGATAAAATACAGTTCCCGCCCATCGTGGTATAAAAATCCGGTATGGCTATCGAGGCCTATCAAGTAAAGCCCATAACCTTGCTTTTTGATGGCAGCCACAAAATCGGCCAGCGGCAAATGGCTGAACCTTTGTATATAGGCCGCTTGCACCAAGCTTCGGATCATTTGCTCCGACGCACATTGCGCCAGTTTGCTGCGTTGCAAGGGCAGGCCCGCATCCCGTAGGGTAGTGGTAACAAAATAACCACAGGCAATTTGCCCTTGCTGGGGTGTTTCGCTGGTGCCATAAAAGCCCCAAGGCGTACCCAGCCAATAAGGTAAAATACTATCGGCCATAATTTGAGTAAACAGGCGTTGCTTTTTTTCTTTGTTCAACCCCTGCCATTGTGCCGCATATTGCTTTTTAAGAGCCGTAACATGTTGTTTGCACTGCTCATAATCAAGCGGTTGTAGGGCTTTACGGGTAGCATTCGTGTGCGGGAGCGGGGCTTTGCGTGTTGGTTGTTGGCAACCCATTGGTAATAACGATAGTAGGGGCAAGCTGCCAATAATTGCCAAATGGGTAAAACGATTGTGCATCATATACAGGTAGATGCCGGAGGGGCAAGATTGCACACAAAAAAGAATTATGCTTATAAAATACACAACGCTATCAGCATGTATTAAAAAACCACTATTTTCGGGCCTCAATTGCAATCCACAGTTTGTCAAGCAATATCAAATACAACGAGGAAGAGCTGGTGATGCTGATCAAAGCCCGTAATACGGCCGCATTCAGCTATCTATACGATAATTATGCGGGTGCGCTCAATGGGGTTATTGCCAATTTGGTCAGCGACCAAATACTGGCCGAAGACATTTTGCAGGAAAGCTTTTTGAAGATATGGAACAATTTTGAGCAGTACAATCCGGCCAAAGGGCGCTTGTTTACTTGGATGCTCAACCTTACCCGCAACCTTACCATTGATACGCTTAGGAGCAAAGGATATAAAAAGCAACAAAAAATCTCTGCGGATGAAAACTCCGTAAGTATGTATGCCGATGGCAGTTATGGAAAAGCGAGTTTTGATGCATTGGGCGTTAAAAATTACCTCGGCAACTTAAAACAAGATCAACGGGTAGTACTGGAGTTGGCTTATTTCAACGGTTTTACACAGGAAGAAATTGCGGATACCCTGGGCATCCCCTTGGGAACCGTAAAAACAAGGGTACGAACGGCTTTACTGGAACTACGTAAAATATTACAAGACAAGTAAGTTTGGAAAAAAACGAGATCATATCATCAGGGCTATTAGAGCTGTATGTGGCGGGTCTTACCACAACGGAAGAAACCCGCCAAGTGCAGGACTGGGCGGCCCTTTACCCCGAGGTAGCAACTGAGCTAGCGGCCATTGAAACAGCGGTCGAGGCACAGGCCATGGCTAATGCCCTAGCACCCGCTGCACAGGTAAAGGATCGGATCATGGCGGCTTTGGCTACGGATAAGCAAGCGGTAACCAAGGAAACTTTGCCGCTGCCCCCTATCATGTCCGTTGTACGTCCTACTTCCCATCCCATTTGGAAATGGATGGCCGCCGCCAGCGTGGCCCTGCTTTTGGTGGGGGCTTATATGGCTTACGGAATGTACAACAAAAACAAACAATATGAAACCCAACTGGCCCAATCTCAGCAACGGTTGGACAGCAGTTTGGCAAACAGCAAACTACAACAAGAACAATTTTTGACTGGTCACCATCACATGGAAGCTGTGATGGCTGGCGATATCGCTGCGGTAGCACTGCACAAAACCGACAAAGCCCCCGATGATTGCGCCGCCAAAGTTTTCTGGAACAAAAAAACCGGTGAAGTATTTATCGACCCTTGCCAAATGATAGCCGCACCTAGCGGTAAAACCTATCAACTCTGGGCCATCGTAAATGGTAAACCCGTAGATGCAGGGTTGGTAAAAACGGGCAGCGTACAAGATAAGTTCAGCATACAAAAAATGAAGGAATTTAAAGAAGCCCAAGCATTTGCCATTACCTTAGAAAAAGAAGGCGGCAGTGCCATCCCCACTTTAGAACAAACCTATGTGGTAGGGGAGGTGTAAGATTTTCAAATAACGAATTAAAAAATCAATTTCGTTTAGTTAAGAATTTCCACATGCCCCAGCGGGGCATCTCGTTGGTAGTATTGGATTGAAAAGTGCTGTTACGTTCTGTAGGAACGTTTGGTACCCGCCTTTTCAAGCAAGAACCTGCCTGCCGGTAGGCTGTCACCGACTAAGGTATTAACACTTGATGGCAGGAATATCCAACCAACTCGACAACTGATAGTAATGCGGTCTATTGCAACAGGGCCAATGCCTTTTGTATCATGGGATCCTTGGTATTGGCAATCTCCCAAAAACCTGCCGAACGCCACATATGGCTGGCGATGCAAGCCTGCACATCGGTGAGCAATTGTTGCTTTTTGGCAGGTGTTACATTGTTCAACTGAACCGAATCCTTGGCGGCAGCCGCTACCAGCATTTGCCAATCCGCATCGGTCAGCGCAAATCTTTTACTAAAATCAGTAGGGGTAGTGTACGCTTTTAGGGCGGCCCTGTTATTTAAAAAGTATTGATAAGCAAAACGGATGGTGCTGGATGCAGCCATGTACTCATGCTTGTTTTTATCAACGATGTACAAGGTCGAATCAAAAGGCACAAACACATCGGGCACAATACCGCCGCCGCCATATACTTTTTTACCTTTTGAAGTAGTGAAAATATTTTTCGCTTGGGTGGTGTCGCCAATATAGGGCTGGTTCCAATTGGATGGATGGCTCATTTCGGCAATGTAGGCGCTATGGCCATTGGCATAACTGCGCTGGATGCTCCTGCCGAGCGGCGTATAATAACGGGCAGTCGTCAAACGCAAGGCACTGCCATCGCTCAACTGAAATTGATTTTGCACCAACCCTTTGCCAAAACTGCGTCTGCCCACAATCGTTGCCCGGTCCCAATCCTGCAAGGCACCCATTAGGGCTTCACTGGCGCTGGCGCTGCCTTCATCCGACAATACTACCAAGGGCTCTTTTTCAAATACGCCTACTTTTTGACAGCGGTACTCTTTTTTGGCACTGTGCTGGCCTTCAGTATAGGTAATCAATTTATCGCCTTCCAAAAATTCATCGGCTATGGCCGTGGCGGGCTCCAAAATGCCACCACCATTGCCCCGCAGATCCAAAATCAATTTTTTGAGGCCATTTTTGTGCAGATCGTCCAATGCCTGCATAAACTCCCGATAACTGGCCTGTGTAAACTTGCCCAACTTGATATAACCGATTTCGTTGGTGGCCATGTAGCTGGCTTCCACACTGTTCACCGGCATCAGGCCCAAGGTAATCGTCAATTGCTTCATAGCTCCGTTGCGCAACACACCCACCGCCAATTGTTTGCTGGGGCCATTCCTGAAAATATTGCGGATCCTTTCGTTATTGATTTTTACCCCAGCCACCATACTGTCGCCCACTTTGATAAACTGGTCGCCGGTTTCTACCCCCGCCTTGGCAGCAGGCCCATCTTTTAGCACCGATAATATATTAATGGTATCATCGTACACTTCGAAGTTGATGCCCAGTCCATAAAACTGCCCGGCCATCTCATCGCTATGCATTTTGGTTTCTTGGGCAGGTATATAGGCCGAATGGGGGTCCAATTTGGCCAATATGGCTTGGATGGCAGTATCCGCAAGGGCAGCCTGCGATACCGTATCCACATATTTACTGTTGACCAAGTCCAGTATTTCTTGCAATGGCTTGTTTTTTTGCAGGTAGAAAAAACCTTTGCCCGGCATGGCATCCCGCATTTTGTACCCCAAAAACATGCCCACCACCATGGTAAGGCTAAATAAAAGCGGTAGCCAAACCTGAGTCTTTTTGTTTACCATATTCTTAAATTGACGCAAAAATAAATTAAATACCCCTAACGTAAGTATAATGGGTGCAATTCAAATTTTCGCTCTTATACCTATTTGAAGTTGCCTCTTTAGGCAGATTTTCCACTTTTGTCTTGATACAAAAGTGGAGCAAAAAATCAAGGCTGCATAAAAAAGCCTAAAAATTGAACCCTCGGGCTAAAGAAAAACAAGCTCATGCAATAGTACAAAGCCCAGCTTCGGTGCGACTTACAGACCAATTGCATCGCCAAACTTTAACTCCACTGTTTTTCTTTTGCGCCCTCAAGTTCAATTTTCTTAACGGCTTTTTTATGAGGCCGTACCGACGCGGAGGTCGAAAACCGTAATAACTAGATTCTATAGAAAGCGAAATTTTGAAATACACCCCTTCTAACGCAAGTACAACTGTTTTTTTACCTAACTTCATTGCTCATATCACATTACGGTCATGATTAAATTGATTGCAGACAGCGGTGCCACCAAAACGGAATGGACCCTGCTGGATGGAAAAAAGAAGAAAACGCTATTTACCCAAGGAATCAGCCCTTATTTTCATACCACAGAACAAATACAGGGGATATTGGAGCAGGAACTTTTGCCCCACTTAAAAAAAGTATCGCCCGATGAGGTACATTATTACGGCACAGGCTGCAAGGCCTCCGAAAATGTAAAACTGGTAAAGAAAGCCATTAAAAAAGTGTTTGCTACGGCCGATGTGGATGTAAACCACGATCTGTTGGCCGCTGCCAGGGCCTTGTGTGGCAACAAAAAAGGGGTGGCCTGCATATTGGGCACCGGTTCCAACTCTTGTTATTACGATGGTAGGCGGGTGGCCAAAAACAGTCCCGGCCTGGGTTATATACTGGGCGATGAGGGCAGTGGCGCCTATTTGGGCAAAAAAGTGGTACAATATTATTTGTACAATACTTTTGATGCCGACCTGATGGACCGATTTAAAGCCAAGTTCGATACCGACAACGATACCATCCTTGATACGGTGTACAAAAAACCGCTGGCCAACCGCTATTTGGCGGGGTTCACTATTTTTTTGGCAGAAAACAGGGGGCATTTTATGATTGAAAATATCATTGAAGATGGCCTGAACGATTTTTTCTTTAACCATGTATATAAGTACCGCGAAAGTTGGAGCCTACCTGTAAATTTTGTGGGCAGTGTGGCCTGGGGCTTTAAGGATGTGCTGAAAGAAATGTGCAACAGTTACGAGTTGGAACTGGGTACGGTATTGAAAAACCCGATGGAAGGATTGATAAAATATCACTTGTAAATAAAGCGAAAGGAACAGCAGTATGGGTTTTGAGAAAGTAACAGAAAGCGAGTCGCAGT
Organism: Chitinophaga pinensis; assembly: GCA_943373145.1. Classification (GTDB taxonomy): domain Bacteria; phylum Bacteroidota; class Bacteroidia; order Chitinophagales; family Chitinophagaceae; genus Ferruginibacter; species Ferruginibacter pinensis_H. The sequence goes on along the minus strand of CALSBI010000012.1, from coordinate 14,153 downwards.
ACAGGCATTTGGATAAAATGTCGATAAGGGAGCTTTTGGTCAATATTAATAAGGAAGATAGTACGGTACCGGCGGCCATAGAAAAAGCCTTGCCGCAAATTGAAGCTTTGGCAACGGCCATTACCGATAAAATGTTGATGGGCGGCCGTCTCTTTTATATAGGAGCAGGCACCAGTGGCCGCTTAGGTATTGTGGATGCCAGCGAATGTCCGCCCACTTATGGGGTACCCTATGGGTTGGTAACGGGCATCATTGCGGGCGGGTACAAAGCCATTACCGAAGCCGTGGAATTTGCCGAAGACGATCCGCAGCAAGGTTGGGCCGATTTACAAGAACATCAGGTAAGCGACAAGGATGTGGTGGTGGGCATTGCGGCCAGCGGTACCACGCCCTATGTGATTGGCGCTTTGGAACAGTGCCGCAGGAACGGCATTGTTACCGGCAGTATTTCCTGCAACCCCTCCTCGCCGGTAAGTGCGGCAGCCGATTATCCGATAGAAGTAGTGGTAGGCCCCGAATTTGTTACCGGTAGCACCCGTATGAAAAGCGGCACGGCCCAAAAGCTGGTGCTGAACATGATTTCTACCACAGTAATGATACAATTGGGCAGGGTAGAGGATAACCGCATGGTAAATATGCAGCTTACCAACGATAAACTGGTTGACAGGGGCGTAAAAATGGTGCTGGCACAAATGCCCGATGGCGATTATGAGGCGGCCAAGGCACTTTTACTGCAATACGGCAGTGTAAAAAAGGCACTGCAGAGCCGTTTATAAAAAATAATTGGCCAACTTGTGTAAAACTTGTAATTTAGGTATCTCATTAATCAAATAAAAAATTAAACTATACACTTATGAATTTGAAATTTTTACTTTCTACAGCTATCGCTACCGTATCTTTAGCAGCAAGCGCCCAAAAAGATACCAAGGCGTACATCATCAGCGGAAAACCCAATAATGCGCATTTCTGGTCAGACATTAAACAAATCAACCTGGCCACCGGAGAAACGCAAAATCTTTTCGAAACGGGTGCTTCTACTTTCAAATCTGCAGGAACGGGTATTAAAATGAACGGCAGTGTTGTCAACAGCGACCCCATGGCTTATGGTGTAGCTGCCTGTGCTTTGGATAGCCGCAGCAACCGCCTGTTTTTCACGCCGCTGCACTATGCCCAGTTGCGGTATATCGATTTGGATAGCAAAACGCCTGAGTTTGTTTACTTAGACCTGAACCTCATTAATGCCCCTAACGGTGCATTCCTTTCAGAAGAAAATCATATCACCCGTATGGCCATTGCTGCCGACGGATATGGATATGCCATTTCCAACGATGCCAACCACTTGATCCGCTTTAGCACGGGCAAAACCCCGGTTGTGACGGATTTGGGCAATATTGTAGATGCTGACGGCAAGGGCATTTCCATTCACAATAAATGCACAAGCTGGGGCGGCGATATGGTAGCCGATGCTTTTGGCAAATTGTACATCATTTCTGCCAATCACCATGTATTTACCATTGATGTGTCAAGCCGCATTGCTACTTATGTAGGCAGCATCAAAGGTTTGCCCGCCAACTACACTACCAATGGTGCAGTGGTATCTACCGAAGGCAAAGTGGTGGTGAGCAGCGCCAATACTTTCGATGGTCTTTACACATTCGCTATCAGCGATTTGAATGCTTCAAAAATCAGTATTACTGGCCTCAAAGGCGACGGCAATGCCAAAATAAATGGTTCTGATATGGCCAATGGTAATTTCTTGTTGCAAAAAGAAGCCGATGCAGCCGCAGCCGCTGGCCGCCCCGTATTGGTAGATATTCAACAGCCCATTGGCAACGATTATGTATCGGTTTATCCCAATCCTGTAACAGGCAACCAGTTTACCGTAGATTTCAAGCGCAACAAGCCTGGCATCTACAACATTGCCCTGACCGATTTGGCTGGTAGGGTATTGTTGAACAAAGTGGCCAATATCCAAGCAGAAGGACAAGCCGAAAAAGTAAGCTTGAAAAGCAAGCCTGCACAAGGTATGTACCTGATTAGGGTTACCAACAGCGACAAAGAAATCATCTTTTCCGACAAAATTTTTATTCATTAAGATATCGGGTTAATAAGTCAAAAGGCTGCCGTGAGGTAGCCTTTTTTTATTGGCGAATATTGCCATGCCTTCGGCTTGGTGGCGCTCCGCGCCAAATGACGAATGACGAATTGCGCAGACGTACTCAAGATAAATGTTGAATGGAGCATAACGGATGGCACATCCAGCCTCGGCCAATGAAGAATGTTGAACGAGGAATGGGAATACCAGTATCCATTATCCAGTATCCAGCATCCAGCCACGCTAATGGCGTGGTGTCGGCAAAGCCTCCACATCCAGCATCCAGTATCCAGCATCAATTTTACCATTTTTTATTTTTTAATTCCCGTTTGGAGAAATACTTTTGTGGCATGGCCGATAAAGGTCACCCATGCAGGATATTGAACCATATTATAACTGGCGGCACCTTTACACGGCCGAAGAAGATGAGCGATCACCTTTTTATGGCCGCAGTTACAGCGAATTTGAATTCAGCAATACGGTTTACAATTACTATATCCATCCGCAGTGGGACGATTTTGGCAGCCGCACCCTGTATATGAAAATTTTGATGGCGGATTATGATTTGAATTATGCCATCATAGAATTGATTGGCGAATGGAACGATGCCATTGAAAACGATATCATGACCCTACGGCGGGAGGTAACCGATAAGTTATACGCCCAAGGGATTACCAAGTTTATACTGATTGCCGAAAATGTACTCAATTTTCACAGCAGCGATGATAGTTATTACGAAAACTGGCGGGAGGAAGTGGCCGAGGATGGTGGCTGGATAGCGATTCTCAACATGCCCGAGCAGAGCCAATACGATTTTAGGCGGGCCCGGCTTACGCACTATGTAACGTTGATGGAATTGGAGCAGTGGCGCACGATGAAGCCGGAACTGGTATTTCAGCAGGTTGACAATAACTTGCTAAAACTGCTGGACTAGGCAAGCTGTTTTGTTTAACTTTCAACGGCCTGCTGCGAAAAAATTGGAATAAAATCTTGTTTTCGGCTATCCTGTTGTAAATTTGCCAATCTTTTCAAACTAACGTTTTCTATATGACCTGGAAACAGTTTCTCACTTCTTCAATCGGCAAAAAGTTCGTGATGGGGCTTACCGGCCTGTTTTTGATTACCTTTTTGTGTGTGCACGTAGGCGTAAATGCCTGCATTTTTGTAAACGATGGCGGCGAAACCTTTAATGCGGCCGCACATTTCATGAGCCATAACTGGGTAGTCCGCATCATGGAAATAGGGCTGTTTGTAGGATTGGTGTTGCATATTATCCAAGGCTTGTTGCTCTGGAAGCAAAACGCGGCCGCCCGTAATGTTAGCTACGCCCAAAGTAGGGCTAACAAAAACAGCAAATGGTACAGCCGTTCCATGGGGCTGTTGGGCACCCTGTTGCTATTGTTCCTAATCATGCACTTGGCCCATTTTTGGGTAGGCACCAAAGTGGAACAATATTTTGGCGACGACAACCATAATCTTTATGAAGAAATGAAGCATGTCTTCAGCCAATGGTGGGTAGTGGTTTTGTATGTATTGGGTGTAGGCTCATTGCTCTTCCATTTGTTGCACGGCTTTCAAAGCGCTTTTCAAACTTTGGGCATCAACCACAAACGTTATACGCCCATCATCAAAACCTTGGGCATCGGCTATTCCATTATTGTATGTATTTTATTTGCCCTGATGCCCATTGCTTTTTATCTGGAATGGTTAACCTAGGCGATGCGCCAATACGATCAATATTACAAACGATACTCGGTATAAAAAACTAATACAATGGAGTTAAATGCAAAAATCCCGGCAGGGGAGATGCACGAAAAGTGGAGCGATTACAAGGGCCACGTAAAACTGGTAAACCCGGCCAATAAACGCAAGCTAGAAGTGATTGTAGTGGGTACCGGCCTTGCGGGTGCTTCTGCGGCCGCTTCCTTGGGCGAACTGGGCTACAAGGTAAAAGCCTTCTGCTTTCAGGATAGCCCCCGCCGTGCGCATAGCATTGCTGCCCAAGGCGGCATCAATGCAGCAAAAAACTACCAAAACGATGGCGACTCTGTGTTCCGCCTATTTTATGATACCGTAAAAGGCGGCGATTATAGGGCCCGTGAAGCCAATGTGCACCGCTTGGCCGAAGTAAGCGCCTCCATTATCGACCATTGTGTGGCACAGGGCGTACCTTTTGCCCGTGAATACGGCGGCTTGCTGAGCAACCGCAGCTTTGGCGGTACGCAGGTACAGCGTACTTTTTATGCCGCTGGGCAAACCGGTCAGCAATTGCTGCTGGGTGCCTATAGCGCATTGGAGCGCCAGGTGGCTTTGGGCAATGTAAAAATGTACAACCGCCACGAAATGTTGGATGTGGTAATGGTAGATGGCAAGGCCCGTGGCATCATTACCCGCAACTTGGTTACCGGTCAACTCGATAGGCATTTTGGCCATGCCGTGTTGCTTTGCACAGGTGGTTATGGCAACGTGTTTTACCTCAGTACAAATGCCATGGGCAGCAATGTAACCGCTGCTTGGAAGGCGCATAAAAAAGGGGCCGCTTTTGCCAACCCTTGCTTTACGCAAATCCATCCTACCTGCATACCCGTTAGCGGCGACCATCAAAGTAAACTTACCTTGATGAGTGAAAGTTTGCGCAATGATGGCCGCATTTGGGTGCCCAAAGCACAAGGTGATAACCGCAAAGCACTAGATATACCCGAAGAAGAAAGGGATTATTATTTGGAACGTAGGTACCCAGCCTTTGGCAACTTGGTGCCTAGGGACGTGGCCAGTAGGGCCGCTAAAGAAAGGTGCGATGCCGGTTACGGTGTGGGCACTACCAAAATGGCTGTGTATTTGGATTATGCCGATGCCATTGTGCGTTACGGCAAAATCGAGGCGGGCAAGCAGGGCTTGAGCAATGTGGATGATGCCGCCATCAAAAAAATGGGCAAGGCCGTGGTGGAAGAAAAGTACGGCAACCTGTTTGAGATGTACGAAAAAATTACCGGCGAAAATCCTTACGAAACCCCCATGCGCATTTACCCCGCGGTACACTATACCATGGGCGGCCTTTGGGTAGATTATGAATTGCAAACCACTATTCCCGGTTTATATGCATTGGGCGAAGCCAATTTTAGCGATCATGGGGCCAACCGCTTAGGTGCCAGTGCTTTGATGCAGGGCTTGGCGGATGGTTATTTTGTGATACCCTATACCGTTGGCAATTATTTGGCCGATGAGATACGCACGGCTTCCATACCTACTTCGCATCCTGCTTTTGAAGAAACAGAAAGGGCAGTAAAAGAGCGCATCGAGCGCTTGATGGGTATCAAGGGTACGCAAACCGTGGAAAGCTTCCACAAGCGTTTGGGTAAAATTATGTGGGACAAATGTGGTATGGCCCGTAACGAACAGGGTTTGAAGCAGGCCATCGAAGAAATCAGGCAACTGAAAAAAGAATTTTGGAGCAATGTACGCATACCCGGTACGATAAATAGCATGAACCCAGAGTTGGACAAAGCGGGCAGGGTTGCCGATTTTATCGAACTGGGCGAACTGATGTGCATCGATGCATTGGACCGCAACGAAAGCTGTGGCGGTCACTTTAGGGAAGAGAGCCAAGATGCGGATGGCGAAGCTAAAAGGGACGACGTTAATTACAGCTATGTGGCGGCGTGGGAGCTAAAAGGCGAAAGCGATTGGGCATTGACCAAGGAGCCGCTCAATTTTGAAATTGTAAAACCCAGCCAAAGGAGTTATAAATAATTCAGCAGGTTGGCAGTTAGTCCGTGTATGAAACTGAACATAAAATTCTAAAGGAACGTACAAAAGAGATACAACATGGAGCATTACAACATGAACCTCACGTTAAAAGTATGGCGGCAGCAAAATGCCCAAAGTGCTGGCGGTTTTGAAACCTATCAGGTAAAGGATATTTCATCTGAAATGTCTTTTTTGGAAATGATTGATGTGCTGAACGAGCAATTGATTGTGGAGGGCAAAGACCCCATCGCTTTTGACCACGATTGCCGCGAGGGTATCTGCGGAATGTGCAGCATGTACATCAATGGGCAAGCGCATGGCCCTTGGCAGCAAAATACCACTTGCCAACTGCACATGCGGGCCTTTAAAGATGGCGATACCATTGTGGTAGAACCTTGGCGGGCCACCTCTTTTCCGGTGCTCAAAGATTTAATGGTGGATCGCAGCGCCTTCGACCGCATCATCCAAGCAGGTGGGTATATTTCTGTTAATACCGGTAACGCCATAGACGCCAATGCCATTGCCATCGAAAAAAAGCATGCAGACGATGCCTTTATGGCTGCGGCCTGCATCGGTTGCGGTGCCTGTGTGGCTACCTGCAAAAATGGTTCAGCCATGTTGTTTGTAAGCGCCAAAGTATCGCAATTGGCCCTATTGCCCCAAGGCCAGCCCGAACGTAAGAAAAGGGTGTTGGACATGGTGGCGCAAATGGACAAGGAAGGTTTTGGCAACTGTACCAATACCTATGCTTGCGAAGCCGAATGCCCCAAAGGTATTTCGGTGGCCAATATTGCCCGCATGAACCGGGAATATTTATCAGCCGGATTGAGCAGCGAGGAGTAGCAGCCTATTACCAATATGTATAGTAAAGTGCCTTTGGGCACTTTTTTTATTCCAATTCAGTAAATTGTGGACTAAACCCCTGTAAAATGAGTAAAATTCTTGCTGTATTATTTGTAATCATGATAGCGATTTCTTGCAACAATCAGAGCAACAATGCCATCGAACGGAAGGCGTATGTATGGCCACAAGGTGTACTGGCCCCGGTTTGTGATACGGTGCCCAAAGTGTTTACGGCGCATGGCGATACCCGCATGGATGAATACTACTGGCTGAATCAATATTGGCTGAAAGGTGCCGATTCCAGTAAAGTGGTTGACTATCTCAAAAAGGAAAATGCTTACGTAGATACCATGATGAGTGGCACAAAGGCCTTACGCAAAAAACTGTATGATGAAATGAGGGGCCGCATCAAAGAAAAAGATGAATCGGTGCCTTATTTTCAAAATGGGTATTATTATTACAGCAGAACGGTTGAGGGTACTGATTATTATCTGTACTGCCGTAAGAAAGGAAGTTTGGATGCGGCTGAAGAAGTATTGGCGGATGTAAATGCCATGGCCAAAGGACATGATTATTTTGCGGTAAACGGTTTTAATATCAGCCCAGATAACAAATGGATGGTGTACGGGGTGGATACGGTTTCCCGCAGGCAATATGTATTGCACATTAAAAACTTGGAAACCGGACAGCTACTACCCGAAACCATTACCAACACGGAAGGCTATGCTGCTTGGGGCAACGACAATAAAACGATTTTTTATACGGCCAAGAATTTGGTTACCCTGCTTTCTGAAAAAATCATGCGGCATACCACCAATACGCCGCAAAGTGCGGATGTGGCCGTTTATACAGAAAAAGATCCCAGTAATTATATAGGCGTAGGCAAAACCAAGTCTGGAAAGTATATCTACATCAGTTCCACTGCTACTTTATCGTCGGAGCAACGGATATTGGATGCTGATAAGCCCGATGGGCAGTTTGTTGTATTTCAACCCCGCATAAAAGATGTGCTTTATGATATCAACCATCAAACCAATCGATTTTTTATACGGACTAATAAGGAAGCTAAAAACTTTAAGTTGGTAGAATGCCCAGTGGATAAAACAACCGTAGAAAATTGGAAAGATATATTGCCCCACAATGATAGTGTATTACTAGAAGATGTGGAAGTATTCAAGGATTTTTGGGTTACTACCGAGCGAAAGAATGGCCTTACGCAAATGCGCATTCATAATATGGGTGACAACAAAGAACATTTTGTGGATTTTGGCGAACCATCCTATAGCGTTTACCCATTGGGCAACCGGGAGTATGGCTTGGGCACCCTCCGGTTCAATTACACCTCTCTTACTACCCCCAGTTCGTATTTTGATTATGATATGGCCACCAAGCAAAAGAAATTGCTGAAAGAGCAGGAAGTGCCGGGTGGATACGACAAGTTGCAGTATGTAACCGAGCGCATTTTCGCTACCGCAAAAGATGGTGTGAAAGTGCCCATTTCATTGGTGTATAAAAAAGGACTTGTGAAAGACGGCAATGCACCCTGCCTCTTGTATGGCTACGGTTCTTATGGCAACAGTACAGATGCCTCCTTTAACTCGTCGCGCTTGAGCCTGCTGGATAGGGGCTTTGTATATGCCATTGCCCATATCAGGGGCGGACAGGAAATGGGTAGGCAGTGGTACGACGATGGCAAAATGTTAAACAAGAAAAACACGTTTACCGATTTTATCGCAGCGGCCGAACACCTTATTGCCAATAAGTTTACCACCGCCCAGCATCTCTTCGCCAATGGGGGCAGTGCCGGTGGCCTGTTGATGGGCGCTATCGTGAACATGCGGCCCGACTTGTGGAAGGGCGTGGTGGCCGATGTGCCATTTGTAGATGTAATTACGACCATGAGCGATGCTTCCATTCCCTTAACCACCAACGAATACGATGAGTGGGGCAATCCTGCGAACAAAATCGCTTACGACTACATGAAGTCCTATTCACCCTACGACAATGTGGCCCGCAAGGATTATCCCAACATGCTGGTTACCACCGGCCTGCACGATAGCCAGGTGCAGTATTTTGAGCCTGCCAAATGGGTGGCACGGTTGCGCAGGATGAAAACGGACAAAAACCTGCTACTGTTCAAAACCAATATGGAGGCGGGGCATGGCGGCAAATCGGGCCGGTTTAAGTATTTAGAGGATGTGGCCCTGCGCTATGCTTTTTATCTATCGCTGGAAGGGATACAACAATAATAAATGAATCATAAGCCCCGTTTACATGCACGGGGCTTTCCATTGCAGCAAAACGGTCTGCCGAGGGGTCTTATGAATAATGCTTAATTTAGCAGACAATACCGATGCTGCTTTCAAGATACTCCAATCGAGTGATAGCAAATTCAAAGTAGATCGGCCAAGACGCTAGGGTCTTGGTGTGACAAGCGCTGCTTTGTCATCATATGATATCAGAACAGAATAGACGACATATAACATATAGTTGATATAATACTAAACCCAGGGCTTGAAACTGATTAGGATATACCTTTCTTTGTTACTCTTTGTAATTTCGCAACCAACCATTGCGCAGTTAAAAGGCCCGCAATCGAACCTACGCAAGAAAACCATTTCTACCAAGGCTACTACGGTGGTGCTGGATACGTTGAGCTTGATACCCAATACTGTTTCCATTGCCAATGTGCCCAAAAACACGTACAAGGTAGATGCTGTAAATGCCACCATTACTTGGTTGGCCAAACCACCCCAAGAAACGGTGGAAGTAAGTTATCGGGTATTCTTTTACAAGCTGAATGCTAAGGTTAGTCGCTTTAATTACGATAGTGTACGATATAATTTTTTGGCAGAAAAGCCCCTCAGCTTTAGTTTGGCTACCCAACAAAGCAATGCGCTGTTCAATTTTGGCGATATTGATTACAAAGGCAGTTTTGGCCGGGGCATTTCATTTGGCAATAACCAAGATGCGGTAGTAAACAGCACCATGAACCTGCAATTGAACGGTTTTATTGGTGATAGTTTAGAACTAACGGCGGCTATTACCGACAACAATATCCCTATTCAACCGGATGGCAATACACAAGACTTGCGGGACTTTGACCGTATTTTTCTTCAGGTGAAGAAGAAAGGCTGGCAGGCTAATTTTGGCGATATTGATATCCGGCAGAGCAAAAGCTATTTCCTTAACTTTTACAAAAGGCTACAGGGTGTTTCTTTTATAACCGATAACAAGATTACCAAAAGCATAAACAATTCTTTGTTGGTGAGCGGGGCTGTGGCCAAAGGTAAGTTTACCCGCAACTATTTGCAGCCGCTTGAGGGCAACCAAGGGCCTTATCGTTTGCAGGGGGCTAACAACGAATTCTTTTTTGTGGTATTGGCGGGTACGGAAAGGGTTTTTATAGATGGGGAACTTTTGCAAAGGGGCGAAGACCAAGATTATATCATCAACTACAATACGGCAGAATTAACCTTTACCCCTAAGCGGATGATTACCAAAGACCGGCGTATCCAAGTAGAGTTTGAATATGCCGACCGCAACTTTCTCAATTCGCAACTCTATGCCAACAACGAAATTAATTTTAACAATAAACTGTTTGTAACACTGGGGGCTTATACCAATAGCGATGCCAAAAATTCATCCATCAATCAGGTGTTGGATGATGATCAAAAAAACTTTTTAAGCAGGGTAGGCGATGGTATTGATACGGCTTTTTATTTGAATGCGGCTAGGGACACTTTTGCGGTAGGTAAGCTGCTGTATAAAAAAATGGATACGCTTTACAGTGGGGGCCGCCGTGATTCTATTTTTGTTTTTTCTACCAATGCCAATGATGTGCTGTACAGCCTTTCGTTTATGTACCTCGGCCCCAGCAAGGGCAACTACACGCCTTTGTTTAATGGCACCAATGGCCGGGTGTTTAAATGGGTAGAACCCAATGCGGCCAACCAAAAGCAGGGCGAGTGGGAGCCGGTTGTGTTGTTGATAACGCCCAAGCGGCGGCAAATGTTTACCGTAGGGGCCGAATACTTGGTGGGCAGCGCCTCTCGGATAAAGGCCGAAGTGGCCATGAGCAATTATGATGTCAACCTTTTTTCGGCAAAGGACAAAGGGAATGACAAGGGGGTTGCTTTAAAATTACAGTGGGCGGGCAATGGCAAAAAGATAAATCTGTTCAATAAGAAACTGGCCTTGGAAACCATGGCTGGTTACGAATTTGTGCAGCAGCGCTTTAACCCTTTGGAGCGGTTGCGCAATGTGGAGTTTTTACGGGATTGGGGCCTGCCTTTTGATGAAAAGCCAGCCGACGAACATATAGCAACGGCTGGGTTTCGGCTGGGCGATAGTACCGTTAGTCACTTTAAGTATGAATTGACCCATTATCGCAGGGGCGGCGATTATGCAGGCCTGCGCCACACCATTGACCATGCGCATCAGTGGAAGGGTTGGCGGATAACCGACCAGTTGGTGTTGTCGTCCATTGATGCGCCCTTTGCCAAAGGTAATTTTTTGCGGCCCTCCATTTCTGTGGGTAAACAATTGAAGTCGTTGCGCAACTGGGAACTGGGCCTTAGCTATTTGGGCGAGTACAACAAACTGTTGGACAAATCGGCCGATACCTTGTCGCCCACAAGTTTTGGTTTTGCTGTATGGCAGGCATACTTCCGTTCGCCGGGCACTGCATTGAACAAGTGGGGGCTTTCGTATTTCAGGCGCACAGATTGGCTGCCCCAGCAGAAAAAATTGCAACAGGTGGATCATAGCGATAATATAAGCCTGCTAACCGAATTGCTCCGTAGCGAAAACCATCAGCTAAAATTGAATGTAACGTATCGGCGGCTTACAGTGCAGAACGAATTGTTGAGCAAACAAAAAGCCGATGAAACCTTGTTGGGCCGGGCCGAATATTTCGTGAACGAATGGAAGGGATTGCTGGTAGGCAGTGTATTGTACGAACTGGGTGCTGGCCAAGAGCAGAAAAGGGAATTTACTTTTGTGGAAGTGCCGGCTGGCCAAGGCGAATACACTTGGATTGATTACAACGGCAACGGCATACCCGAACTCAACGAATTTGAAATTGCGGTGTTTCAAGACCAGAAAAAATACATCCGCATTTTTACGCCGAGCAATCAGTTTGTAAAAGCCAGTTATGTACAGTTCAACTACAGCGCTGAAATTAATCCTTCTGCGGTAATCAACTTGGCCAATGCAAAGGGGGTCAAGAAGCTGCTGGCGAGGCTCGGTGCCTCTTCCACCTTGCAGATCAGCAAGAAAAATATTGCTAACGGCGGTTTTCTGTTCAATCCTTTTGCCAAAACCTTGGTGGATACCAACTTGATAACGCTGAATGCTTTTTTGTCCAATACCTTGTACATCAATCGCACCAATACCCGCTGGGGGCTGGATATTACGCACAGTGCCAATAACAGTAAGTCGCTGTTGAGCTACGGTTTTGAAAGCCGCCAATTGAGCAACCTCAATACCCGGTTGCGTTGGAATGTGAGCAAGAGCATCCTGAGCTATATCGCTTTGCGCAAGGTAAACAACAACCTCAGCACCAATGGTCCCAAGTTCAGCAACCGCAATTATCAGGTGCAGCAATACACCGTGGAGCCAACGGTTAGCTATTCTTATAAGTCTAGTTTTAGGGTAAGTGCTTCTTATACCTACACGCAGAAGAAGAACCGGATCGATTCTTTGGAAAGTTCTGTGAACCATGCGCTTTCTACCGACCTGCGGTACAATATCCTCAACAAAAGTACTATCAGTGCCCGTTTCACCTTGAACAAAATTGATTTTAAAGCTTATCAAGGGGCTGCCAATACCACGGTGGGTTACTTATTGTTGGATGGATTGCTGCCCGGCCAAAATTACCTGTGGAATATCGAATTTACCCGCCGCCTTTCCGGCAATATCGAAATGAATTTGCAGTATGAGGGCCGTAAGCCCGGAGAGGCCAGAACGGTGCATATTGGTAGGGCGAGTGTAAGGGCGATTTTTTAGTAGTTGAAAGGGGAGAGGTGAAAGTTGAAAGTGGATAATTGATAGTGGATAATGCCATGCCTACGGCCCGCCTGAATGACACAGTCGGGCAGGCTTGGTAGCGCTCTGCGCCAAATAGTTAATAGTTAATAGTGATTCACTAGCGTTTTGATGTTATTATAATAAGTTCTTTGAAAATATTGTCAGTATTGGGTTTGCTGGGATTTTGTATTGGAAACGATTTGAATTTTTGAAAACTTTGGATTTTTTAACCCATTGATTTTCAATCATTATGAACGGGGGCAAGTATATTTTCTCTCAATTGATGGGCCTTGTGTCCCACAAACAGTTCCAAACCCTTGTCAAACGCCATAAGGGCGACTACAAGGTAAAGGGTTTTACCTGTTGGAAGCAGTTTTTGTGCATGGCCTTCGGGCAACTTACCCACCGGGAAAGTTTGAGCGATACCATGCTGTGTTTAAAGGCAAATTCGGCCAAGGCCTACCACCTTTGGATCGGCGAGGTCGTATCAAAAAGCACATTGTCGGTCGCCAATGAAAACAGGCCCTACCTGATCTATCAGGATTTGGCGATGCTTCTGATAAAACAGGCAAAGCATTTGTATTTGGGCGACAGCGATCTGGAAGTTGCCCTGGAAAGCAATGTGTTTGCCATTGATGCCACAACGATAGACCTGTGCCTTTCGACATTCCACTGGGCAACTTTCAGGAAAACAAAGGCCGGCATAAAACTCCACACCCAGTTGGACCTGAAAACATCCATACCCGAGTTCATACACTTTTCGACGGCCTCGGTCCATGAGGTAAACGCACTTGACCTCATCGGTTTTGAAGCCAATAGTTTCTACATAATGGACAGGGGATACGTAGACTACAAGCGGCTTTACAACATCAACCGCTGCGGGGCCTTTTTTATTACAAGGGCCAAGGGGAAAATGGATTGCCGCCGTGTCAGGTCATCCCCGGTCGAAAAGGAAAACGGGGTCAGGTGCGACCAACTTGTCCTGCTGAACAACTTCTACCCGGCCAGGGATTATCCCGAGAAGATCAGAAGGATAAAGTTTTATGACAGGGGGAACGACAAAGTATTTGTTTTCCTTACCAATAACCTATACCTCAGGGCGACCGAAGTGGCACAGCTATATAAACACCGCTGGAAGATCGAATTGTTTTTCAAATGGATCAAGCAGCACTTAAAGGTCAAATCCTTTTGGGGGCAATCGGAAAATGCGGTGAAAACGCAGGTCTGGATTGCAGTGGCCGTTTATGTATTGATAGCGATCGCAAAGAAGAAATTTATGCTAAAACAATCCCTTTACGAAATCATACAGATTTTGAGCATCTCTATTTTTGAAAAAATGCCCATAAATCAACTATTTGAGCAAACTCAAAAACAATATTTCAAAGAACTAAAACATAAACAATTGAAAATCTTTTAGTTATATCAAAACGCTAGTGAT
>CALSBI010000011.1:0-253093 GCA_943373145.1 Chitinophaga pinensis | reverse complement strand
TGATGCCAATTTGACGATTTTCGAAAGCCCGAAAAACAAGCCCGCTGCCAAACTGTTCGTAAAAATCCCCCACGGTAACGGCTAACTTTTCGGTACGGTAGCTAAAGTATTTATTGATGAGTTTGCTGCCATCCATATTGCCCGGATAGCCCACCAGTGCTGGCAAGTAGCTTTCAAACTGAACCCCAGCGGTAAAATTTTTGTACGAGTAATCCAGTTTCAGAAAGTTATTGCTGCCCACTTTGTCCTGCGGAACAATGGCATTGGTAGCACTGTCCTTTTGGTAAATTTGGTTGTTGCTTTCAAAACTGCCCTTTAAAAAACCAATATCTTTTTTGCCGTCTTGGGCATAAATCGACAGTGAAGCCGCCAATAAAGGAAGCAGTGTTACTTTTTTAAGCATACAATAGTAGTTGTTGGTTATTTGTTGTTTAACGCTTTGATTTTCTCAAACAGGGCCTCTTCGCCGCCCGGCAGGTACCCTTCGTGCTGGTAAATGATTTTACCTTTTTTTATCAAAAACAAAAAGGGGATATTCGACACGTTCAGCGCTCTTTTTAAAGTACTGTTCACGTCGGTATAAATGCTAAACTCCCAGCCCCGGCCGGTAACAAAGCTTTTTACCCGGCTAATGGTACGGGAATCGTCGGTAGATACCCCTGCCAGTTTCAGCGGCACTTCTTTTTGCCATTCGGGCAGGTTTTCGCTGATGGCGTCCAGTTCCTTGATGCAGGGCACGCACCAAGTGGCCCAAAGGCTTACGATATAAATGGTATCGCTATCACTATTAAACAGTGTACTAAAACTGCTTTCCGTGCCATGTAAATCTTTAATGGCTACCGCAGGCAACTGGGCCGATTGCGCCATACCGGTTAGGCACAAAACACAGGTAGTTAAAACCAATACGAAACGCTTCATACTAAGGCTTTTATTTTGATTGTACTGAGTAATTTTTGTGAATTATAAAACTAGGGCGGCAATATAGGTCTTTTTTAAAATAATCCTTATATTTACACGCTGTTATTTCAACAATCATCAAAAAAATCAAGTTATGAGAAAATTGCTTTATGCATCAACTGCATTGGCTATGCTGGCCTTGTTTTCCTGTAGTAAAAAAAGTGATTCCGGTGGCGGCGGTGGTACCGTTGTTACCAAAGTAACCCCCAAAGTGGTAGTGGGCAAAGCATCCATTATTGCCGATGGGTACGATTATACCGGTATCTCGGTAGTAAATACCGAAAACAACGCCGACATAACTGCCCAGTGCGCCATTAAAGTAAATGGTGTAGCTGCGCCGGGCAATGCTTTTGGCACCGAAACGCCTGGCAGCTATACTGTTACGGCTAAGTACAACAATACTACCGATGCTACAACAGGTACCATTACGGCTACCGACAAAGGACCATCCAAGTACAGCAGCAAAGTGCTGGTAGAAGATTATACCGGTGCATGGTGCGGCTATTGCCCCCGTGTGGCGTACAAGCTGGATCAGGCACAAG
Organism: Chitinophaga pinensis; assembly: GCA_943373145.1. Classification (GTDB taxonomy): domain Bacteria; phylum Bacteroidota; class Bacteroidia; order Chitinophagales; family Chitinophagaceae; genus Ferruginibacter; species Ferruginibacter pinensis_H. The sequence continues at coordinate 251,594 of CALSBI010000011.1, read as the reverse complement.
CAGCCAACCCCAATATTTTGTCCATCGCCGTGCACAATGCCGACCCCGTAGCCTATATTTACGAGTCGCAAATGCGGGCCAAATGGGGCGTTACGGGCTTTCCTACCGCCATTGTAAACCGCAAAACCGAATGGAACGAAAGCGCTTCCACCATCAATCCGCTCACAACCAATTGGGCTATATTGGGCTTGGCCATCGAATCATCCATTACGGGCACTACCATCAGCGGTAAAGTAAAAACAGAGTACAATGTTACCACTACCCTGCCCATGACCGTTACCATTATGTTGCTGGAAGATGGCAAGGTGATTCCACAAGTTAATTACTACAATGCCACTGCGGGCAGCCCCCATTTTGGCTTGGGCAACCCCATTCCCGGTTATGTACACAACAATATTCTGCGTGCTGCTTCTACCGATATCTTTGGTGATGCGATACCTCCCGGCGACCAAATCAGGGGTAATGTTATACAAAAGACTTTTTCTTTTGATGCTTCAAGCTACGACATCAGCAAGTGTAAAATTTTGGCGATCGTAAGCTGGGCCGATGGCGGTGGCAACAAGGGTGTTATCAATGCCCAAGTTGTTAAAGCGGGTCAAAACAAAGCCTTCGATTAGTCAGTTGAAACTATTATAAAAAAACCGCTCCATTGATGGGGCGGTTTTTTTATACCCCAACTTATCAGCTTATCCTTGCAAGACCGTCCCGGGAATAGTGGTATGGGTAGGTGCATAAAAAAAGGGCCCAATGGGGCCCTTTGTATTTGAAGCGGGACTATTTACACCTAGTTTTTAACCAACTTAATGCTTTGTACGCCTCCAACTCCATCATCATATAATATAAAGTACAGCCCACTGGCCAGCCTACTCGTATTGACCTGCGTTTGTAAGGTATTGGGTTTAGCCCTTACCTGTTGTATTTTTTTGCCATCGTTGCCCACCAATGTAATAAGGGTATTTTGGGTCGCGGGGCTATGCTGCACCGTTACTTGGTTGCGGGCAGGCAAGGGGTACAATTGTAGGGTGGCACCTGTTTGATCTTTTGCATACACTTTTATGATAGTAGTGTACTTACTGTTGCCATCAACATCCACATTTTTTACCCTAAAAAAAGTGGTTTGCACTAACTTGTTCAAATAATCCAAACTATAAATAGACTGCCCTGTAGCCGTTACATAGCCAACATTGGTAAAAAGTAGGCCATCGGTGCTGCTTTGTAAGTAGTATCCTGCTACATTGATTTCCGTGCCCACGTTCCACAACAATTTAATGGAAGCATCGGCGTTTTGGCGTGCCACAAAGCCTTCAAAAGTTACCGGTAAAGGGCCAGACGAAACCGATAGGGAAAGATCATCGAAGGTAATGTTACCCGCTTGGTTGGCCCTAAAGGTAATTTCAAAACGTACCTGCTTGCCAACCGTAAGATCGGCATCGGTAAACAGTACGCAAATATTGCCAGAGGTAGCAGGCAAAGTGGTATAAACAGGCCCCAAGGACGAAGTGGCCAATATTTCCAATGGAGCGCTACTAACGGCGGATATCACCCGGATACGGTATTGGGTGCCAAGAGGGGCCTCGTACTTAAACCCGATGGTAACATTGGCCGGATCGGTTTGGATAAAAATGGGCGATATCAGGCTTGCGCTGCGTATGGTTAACCCACTGCTCTCTACTTCGGCACCTGCAACTGCATTCCAGTCAAAAGCAACATCATCGCTGTTGGAATAAATGCTTGGAGAACTAAAGCCCTCATCGGAAGCATTAAAATTTCGGAACACGCTGCAATTGTTGGCCGGGGTTACCAGCGTAGGTGATTGGGCCTGCAACGCCACGCCCACAACAATCATCGAACCCAATAGTAAAAACTTTTTCATACTAATTTTTTATAATGAGAAAAAAGAGAAGCCCTGCAATCAGCAACAGACCTAGGGCAGGTGCAGAAAGCGGAGCAATGCATTGTGTTACCAATGCCGTAGGCAAAGGTGCGCATTGTATGCGCTATTTTTGTTACATAACTGTGCGGATTGATTGCATCATTCACACATTCGTTTATTGCGGGTGTTGTTTGAGGCAAACAGGCTGGCGTTATGGCCTGCAGCTATCGGCAATTGGCTGGCAGCCAACAGGTCATCAAGCCTTGCGAAAATAAAAAGAGGTCCCGAACGGGACCTCTTTCGCATTACTTTATCAATGCCTTATTTTAAGTTATACGCTTTTATCACATTGCCTACCACCACATATACCATATCCACGGCTTCATCAACCACAAACTGCGGGGTAATATCGGTAAATGTTATCTTCTTAAAAATTTCGCCCCTGTCTTTGTTCCACACCAACATACCGTTGCCCTCGGGCATTTCGGATAAGATGTATAGGTTATCCTTGGTAGCTTGGCTGGCTAGGTAACGTTTTCTGGCGGCATCGTATAAATCGGAACCCGCAGTGCCCACAACCGCACCGGTTTTATCGTTGGGGTTTATGGTATACGTATTGGCTATCGCATTACCGCTTTTATCCACTGCTTGATTGATAGTGAAATTCCCTTTGGAAACCTGGTTCACATCCATGGCAGCACCGGCCACCGACATAGCGGCACCGGCCACCCGCATCCATTTCTTTTTGGTGTTGCCAATATCTTTAAAATAGTTGTTGTACAAAATTTTGCCATCGGCAACTGTTACCGCAGCCACATTTTGGTTGGTACTGATTACCAATTTGGCACCCTTGTCACGCACATCTATAAAGGCCCTTTCTTCTTCGTCGTTGAATTTTTTCAGGTCCAAATCCTCTGCCACCAAGCGATAGCTTACATCGGTAAAATTAAAGCTGTGCAGTTTATCTTTTGCAAAAGCATACAATATCCTGCCTTGTGTATCATAGCCAAAGTTGGGTACACCTTTCAGTTTGATATCTTTGTTCCACACGTCCTTGCCTTTTTCGTAGGTAAGGATATTGGCCCGCTCGTTGGTCACATACATCACACCCTTTTCGGTTGGCTCGGCCAGCATCAAACCGCCCTGTACTTTCTCGTCCCACACTTCCTTGCCACTATTGTCCACCCAATGAAAAACGGTTTCATCGTCCTTTTCCGTTTCCATGGCCAATATGCCATCCTTGGTAAACTTCACTTGGGTAATATTGCCCAACTTGCTGTCTTTCTTCCAAATCATATTGCCATTGGCATCCATGATATTGATGCCCGCTTCGTTGTACACCAGATAGTCGTTGCCGTAAGGCGCAATGCCATTCAACTCGTCACGCATCTTAATGGGTTCGGCCAATAAGCTGGCACCAGTAGCTGTGTTCAACTTATCAATGTATTTTTTGTAGCCGATAAACAATGATTTGCCGTCGGCGCTCAGGTAGGCATCGTCCACATTATCATCATACTCTTTTTTCCATGCCAAAGCACCGCTTTTGGCAATGGCAAAAATTTCCTTTTTGTTCACCAACAACAGGTTACCTGCGGCATCTACCTGCGGGGCAATATTAAAGGCCGAGTTGGTATAAGATTTAACGGCCCTTTTTAAAGCACCGATACCAATGCCGCCGGTTTTTTGTTTGGCCAAAGGCACCGACCATATTTCCTTTGCACTGGCAAAATCAACAAAGGTTACCGATAGAAAACCATCTTTGATGTTTTCAATCAACAAACCGCCCAACTGTGGAATCACCAAGGTATTGCGCACTTTAATGCCTTCTTCCTTGCTATCGTACACTACTTTACCATCTCTGGCCTGGATGATAAAAGTGTTTTTGTTTTTGCCGATGGCGATGGCTTTTTGACGCTCGATTTTGATAAAAGGTGTACCGTCAATTACAGAAATATCATCGTCTTCCAACCCCAGAAAGTCTTTGTTTTCCCAAATCACCGCTTTACTAACGGGGTCGATGGCGAATAACTTCATATCATTTCCGGTAATGAGTTCGCCAGTGGAAGCTTGGATCAAAAATTTGGTTTGGGTAATAAAGTTACCGGCCGTGATTTCAAATACGGGTTCGGTTTTTTGGGCAACAGTGAGGCCGGGTATCGCTAAGCTGATAAGGACGGCACCCACCCACATAACATTTTTTTTCATTATATACGTTTTTGGATGAATTGGCCGCAAAGGTAGGGGATTAAGGGAATTGGGAATTGGGAATGCGGGAATGGGGATATTGCGGATGTGGAGGCTTTGCCGACACCACGCTTGCCCAGCACGGCGGGGCCCTAAGCGTGGCTGGATACTGGATCGCTGATAGCAGATATGGAGGCACAGCCAACACCACGGCCTCGGCTCCCGCTCAAGCGGGGCAGGCGTGGCTGGATAACAGATGCGTGGTAGCTGGTGGCCAATTGCTTGGCATGATGGTTTTTTTATACACAACCCCTGTTTTGCAGTTAACTGCAAAACAGGGGTTGCAAATAATGGGCAATCGCCCCTATCAAAAAATTACTGTATAATCAAATTGCCCGGTATCCTGAACCGTTTTCCACTGATTACCGTAACGCTGCTACTGGTTGATACCGTCATCGTTACGTTCAACAAACACTCTCCCTCAACAATGGGGTCTATAATAATCAAATCGCCGGCCGGTAAGGTGCTGGGTGGCACAATACCATTGGCCCAGTTGGCCGGCACATCCCAGTTGCCACTGCCGATGAAACGATAGGTAATGGGTTTTTTAGACAGGTTGATATTGTCGAGGAAAATATTATTGCCATACTTATTGGTACACCTGATAACAACCCGCAGACTGGTACCGGTGTAAGGGATAAACACCGTATCCCGCCGCCAAGTGGTGGGTGTGGTGTAAGCAGTGGTAGAAGCTGTTACGGTACCCAAAGTGGCCCCCCATTTTTTATACCCACTGAAAAGGGTTGTTATGCCGCAGTCGGGCGAATACAAAACGCTTAGGGTATCCAAGAAGGTACTGGTAGCTGTAGCTGAATAAGGCCGATGCGACACGTCGAATGCCAATATAGCGGTATCGCCGGCATTGAGGCCACCGCCCGTTAACACCAAATCGTCCGTTTGGTTTGTAGCGGTATAATTGAAGTTATCCATAAAGGCCGAGCCAACATTGCCGTTGCCATTCGCATTTCGCACCCAGGTAGTACCCCCATCGGGGTTGGCTATGGCAATACCAACTGGTGGGAAAGTGGTGCTTACAAAATTTTGGGTATAGGGCAGGGCTGCTGGTGCCAAAACCGTAAAAGTGCTGGAAATGGTATTATCGGTCGGTAGGGCATCGGCACCGCCATTGGGGGCCGATAAAGTAAAGGTAAGCAGGTTGGAACCCGTTACCGCCGTTTGGGCGTTGAGCACCAGCACGGCCGATTTACCCGTGGCAATATTGGTGGCAATGGTTTGTGCAACCGGATTGGCACCGTTGATGGTAGTAGTAACAGTAATAGATGTAAGCGTGGCTGTGCCGCCATTGGCTACCCGTATCCTAGGTATAAAGCCACCAACGCAGGAGGGGGTACCATATGTAACGGATGTACAATTAGTGCCATTAAAATCGGCACCACCGGGGGCCACAATGGTAGTGGCCTTGGCGTCCAATGCAGGCATACCAGCGGGGTACTGACCACCCAGTGTAGTTAAATAACCCGGTCGACAATTTTCCAGCAGCCAATGCATACGTTGCACCTGTCCATTGGTAAACATAGAGTAGCAGGCATCATCGGTATAGTCCATAAAATTTTGAAAATTTTTGGGCACAGACGGTGTGCAACCGTTAACGGTGCCCACTGCGGGACAACCGCTGGTAGAGACACTTTGTGGCGGTGTATCGTCTATCCCCGTTAAAAAGCCTGCGGGCAAAGTGCAATTAAAACTGGTCAACTGTGTAAAATCGTTACTGGTGCAGCCACCCGAAAAAGTATGGTACAAACCGAAATTGTGACCGATTTCGTGCACGGCCGTGCGGGCCAGGTTAAAAGATGGGTTGGCAAAACAACTATTTGAAAAAACCCGGTAATCGATACAAACCCCATCGTTGGTGGCGGAGCCGGTACCTATTTCAGGTGCAATGCCCAGTAAGGTGCCCGCTCCCGTGGCTACCCAAAGGTTGTAATACTTGGTTACATCCCAAGGTGCCAGCCCTCCGCTAGCGGCATTTTTTACAGCCTGTGGTTCACTGGTGCCAATGGTAGTGGTGCCGGTGCGCCTTTCGATTCCGGTGGTAAAATTGCCGCTCACATCCCGTTTGGCCAAAGTGAACCGCAGGAGGGAATGTCCTCTATTACCGCAAAAGGTACCGCAGTTGGTGCTATCGGGGTTTAGGCCCGAAAAATCCAAGTTGAGGCGGTTGATAAAATATTCCACATCCGTGTCGGTAATGATCCAAGGGTTGGGCAATACCACATGTACCACCACCGGAATGGTAATCGGCCCTGTTAATGCCCTGACGTTTGCCGGATTTTGTAATCCACCATTTGCCAAGGCCTGTTGGCATTCCCGTTCCCTTGCCTCCATCATGGCACGGAAAGCCGGGTCGGTTTGGTAACGCCGTTGAATCGCTTCATCGGTAACGCAGCGCTGCAGGTTTTGCCTACTGTCCCTTGCTATGGGTTGTGTGTGCTGCGCAAATGAGTGGTAGGGAAAAGACAATGCTATCATTGCCATCATGTATAAACGCTTCATACAATTGGTTTGGGTGTAAAAAATAATATTAATGCAAATACAAGATAAGCAATTTTAACAGCAGTTAGTACTTTTTATAGCGTTGTTGCTTACTTGTTGATAGTTGTTAATACGGATTTGCACACAGCAAGCATAATCAATACGGGTCCGCCGCATTGCCATAAGTAGTCAACAGTATCAGTTCTCTTAACCAATACCTATGCCTTATCTGTCTTTATACACAGCAATAGAAGAGGTTTTATCGTTCCAGTTGCTTAAAAAGAAGCTGCTGCGGGAAGCAGTAAGGGTTGTGCTTTTACCACCAAAGTTTTCGTGCTCGTACAATACCACCCGGTAACCCTGTGGTATATATACCGAACTTACAGCATCATTGGGGAAATTGCCTGCTGCTGCCATGGTGCTGTAATTGCCGGGCAGTAAGGCGGCCGACTGCCCTTGGTAATTGGCATCTATGTAAATAATTACGTTCTCATTGCCCGCTTGTTGGGTATTGCCCACCCCGTTGCTGTATTCCACAACCAACGAAGCCATCTTGTTGCGCAGGTTTTGATCCAAACAGTTTATATCATCGGTTAAATAGGTGGAGGACCCGAACATATTTTCGCTGCTGTATGCCTTTACACGCAGGGATGATGGCACCTGTACGGAAGCGATGCTCTTTTTCATTAAGCCCAGTTTGGCACCCGAATAGCTGCCGGGCATTAAACGCAGCGCATTGCCCCTAAAATCGCATTCCGTGTAAAAAGTGGCAAATTCATCGCTATTGCCCATATTGCCCCCACCTTGCACACCTTGTATATATTCAATAACCAGCGAAGCGGCTTTATCGTTCTGACTTTGGGGTAAACAATAAACGGATGCCTCATGGGTGATGGCATTGCCGGAAGCATACTCATTGTTTAGGTACAGCCTTATGCGCAAATTACCACTGATGGTAAAAGACGAAATATTATACTTTAAAGATCCCAAGTCATTTGCAGTATAGGTGCCTGGGCGTAGGGTTTGCGATACACCCCGCTGGTAGCAATCATTATAAAAAATAACATAATCATTTTGCCCGCCCTGCTGCATATTTTCGTTTTCGATGATGAACGATGAGGCCAGGTTCCGCCATTCGGCTTCTAGGCAGGGCATGCTACTGGTATAGGTTTTGGAGCGGCCCTGAAAATTGTCATGCTCGTAAATAGTTATTTTCATACCATAGGGAACCTGTATAGAAGAAAGCCGGTCGTTGGCTACTTTCATCTGATAGCTTAAATAACGGCCCACGGAAACAGAGCCACTCTGCCCAGTGTAATTACAATCAGAAAAAACAGCAACTTGCTGTGCATTGGCCAAAAATGAAATACAAATGGTAATAAAAATAAAAAGGATCTTTTTAGCCATGGCTATTGTTTTTTTTATTGAATATATAAAATGGGCGCATGCAATAAAGGTAATAAAGTTTTATATTTTTTTACAAACGATTTACCTAATACTTTAGTAGGTTGGCGCTGTTGCATATTGGGATTTTGGAGAAAAAAAAAGCTGAAGCGTACAACTCCAGCTTTCATGCTCAACAGAGCAACAGCGTTTAATTATTTCAGTTTCATTTGTGCAAAATAGGGGTGCTCGGGGTTTACAATCAGTTCTTGGCGCAAAGGATGTATCAACACATCCATATCCTCCATGGGAATAGCCCCAAGCAGCGGCTCATTATCGCCTTTCAAAACCATTGCATCTACATTACAACGACGGTTTTTGAACTTTATCTCCACAGGACCTACCACATCGTATTCCTCCACACTTCCATTGGCCAACTGTGCTTTGCGTTTTTCAATAAATGGCAATTCAAGTTGCTCTTGTATTGTTTCATTGATGCAGAGATAATAAGTTCCTGTATCTACTAAGGCATTAACCCGCATTTTTTTTATCTCCTCTTCGCCAATAAAATTACGTTTGGCTAAAACCAAATCAGCCCCATTTATCAACTCAATATCAGCATATACCAAACCCATAAAGAATGTTTTTACAAATTTACCATTTTTATCGGTGCGATGCTACCTACTTACCCATGCCCCAAAATCATCTCAAAAGAAAATGCAGCACCCAAAAACTATCTTACCCTACACACCAGCACAATGCGTTCCGCTTGGCCGTAGGCATTATCCCATTAGCATATTAGCTAATTACCTCATCATTTCCTCCCCTGCAACTGCTCCCTTAAAAAATCGCTTACCTTGGTAAACAAGTGGATACGGGCATTGTTGGGTGTATTGTCGCTGATATTGTGCAGGTAATCGGGGTAAAACTGTTGGTCGAACTGCTTACGGGCCTTTACCAGTTCCCTACTCAGTTCCATGCTGTTTTGAAAATGCACATTGTCATCCGCCGTGCCGTGTATCAACAATAAGCCCTTGTTATAATTGTTTACAAAATTAACAGGGGCGCAGGCATTATACCCTTCCGCATTTTCGCCGGGCGTTTGTAGCAAGCGTTCGGCATAGATGTTTTCGTACAGCCGCCAATTGGTAACCGGTGCAATGGCAATACTGGCTTTGAACAATCCGGCATATTTGGTAGCGGCCAAGGCAGCCAAATAGCCACCATAGCTCCAGCCCATGATGGCCATATTGGCCGTATCGATGGTATAATTGTTTTTCAAATGCGCTTTCAGCGCTATCAGGTCTTCTATTTCGGTATCGCCGGGTTTTTTGTACGTGGCTTTGCGGTAAGCCTCACCACGGCCGGGCGTACCCCGTGGATCAATGCACACCACCAAGTAACCTTGGTTGGCCAATTGTCGCATGCTAAGGGTAAATTTATCGCCCCATTGGTCCAGTACCTCCTGCCTACCCTGACCACCATATACATATATCACCACGGGCAAACGCTTGTTGGACGCATCATAAGGTTCTATCAACCAGCCCCGCACTTCGGTTTTATAATTATAGGTAAAGTTGATAAACTTCACCGATGGCACATTGTACTCCGCCAAGCGGCTGTTCAGGTTCAGGTTTTCAATCAGCTTATCCCATAGCTTACGCCCATCGTTGTTGTACATTTGGTATTGCGTAGGCGTATTGATGCTGCTGTACTCATCCAAAAAATACCGCTGGCTACTGGTAAATAGCACATTGTGATACCCATTGTTTTCGGTAAGGCGTTTGCGGCCCGTACCATCAAAATTTACTTTGTACAAATGTTTTTCCTTAGGGCCCGATTCGTTGCCGGTAAAATAAATTTCACCACGGCCCGCATTCACCCCTTTGATTTCAAAGTCTTCCCAAAGCCCACGGGTAATCTGCCTTTTTTGGCCATTGGTTACTTCGTAAATATGCGTAAACCCATCGCTTTCGCTCAGCCACAAAAAAGAATTGCGGGAAGGGACAAACGTAATATTGTTGGGGCTCACTTTGATATAATCGGGCTTGGTTTCGTTGAGTACCAATTTGGTGGAGCCGTTTTTGATATCCGCCGCCAATATATCCAAATTGGTTTGGGGCCTGTTGAGCCTTTGCACATACAGTTCATTGCCATCGGGGCTCCATTGCAGGCCGGTAATGTATTGATTGGGGTTGGGGCCTATATCTACCGGGGTTAAAATTTTGTTTTTGATATCGTACATGAACACCTGTACTTCTGGTACCATTTCACCCGCTTTGGGATAGCGCTGTTTCACCGTTTCGGGATATACTTTGTCAAAATAAGAAATGGGGAAGGATTTTACCGTTGCCTCGTTGAACCGCAAAAAAGCGATCCGGCTGCCATCGGGGCTCCATTGGTAGGCCTGCGTCATGCCAAAGCAATTTTCGTACAAGGCATCGGCCATACCGTAGAGGTTTAGGCCCATCACACCATCATAAGTAACAGCCTGCACCGCATCGGTTTCCAAGCTTTTGATGTAGAGGTTGCCTTCCCTGATAAAAGCAATATTTTTACTATCGGGCGAAAAGCTCAGGTAATTCTGCTTGCCATCACCTGAAATGGTTTTTAGCGCTTTTTTCTTGATGTCCCACACATAGCAAAACTCTTTGGTGCTGATGCGGAACAGTGGCTCTATCTGTGTTTTGATCAATATCTTGCTGTCATCCGGCGAAAAAGCGAAATCCTCAAAATAAGTAAAAGTAATGGGCAGCGAATCGGTTCCGTTCTTTATTTGATTGCTAAAAACAGTGTCTACAATTTTACCCGTTTCAAAGTCGAGCGACAATATCATTTGCAGGTTTTCGGCCGGCCGGGCTTCCATAAAAGCAAAGCGGTTGCTGGTGTTCAGCGTATGTACCTGTTTTTTTTGTTCGTCAAAATAACCCGACCATATACCATCAAGGCCCAAGTTGAGCTTATCTTTTTTTTGGCCATGCACCGCCACTGTAAGGCAGGCAGTACAGGCAAGCGTTAACAATAAAGTCCGTTTCATACAAAAGCGATTGGTTGTTGGTTAATGATGGATATAACCTGTTAAAAATCGTAATCCCGCTTAAACATATTGAGCCTAATGCCCGCCGTTACCAAAGTGGTGTTGCTTACACCCGGTTCATCCGCAAATTTATAATTGCGGTATAAAAGCGACACATCAAAAAACAGGTTTTCCTTCCATTCGTAACTTACCTGCAACAGCCCGTTCAGACAATTGACTTTGCGGCCACTGCCCAGCTTAAAGCCGAAGTCACCGTTGCGACCATCAATATTGGCCCTAAACGGATTGGCCCCTTGGTTGGCACCCGTAAGGCTGTCGAGCCCTTGCATATAGTAAATGGCCCGGCCGTACACATACCATTTGGGGGCCGGTTGGTAGCGCAGGATGCCGATAAACTCTTGAAAATTAGATCCGAGCGGATGTGCCAAGGGCTGGTTGTAATGCGTGTAATTGGAAACCGAATCGGTGTGTGAATAGGTAAAAGGCCTTACCCTATTGGCTTCCAACTGTATGTCTAAATTGCGTACACCAAATGCATCTACATATTTAACACCGGCCTGTAGGCCCCATTTATTGGCCCAAAAGCCACGGTTGCTCCTGATTTCGGAGAGTACAAATTCATCCAATAACAGTTGCCCGTACACTTGCGCCCTGTGCGCCACATTGGCCTTAAAATCGATGCCCGCCACGGCATTGTCGCGGCTGCCCAACGAACCTTCGATGTGGCGGTAAAAAATAACGGGGTTCAGGTACTGAAAGTCGAATCGGTTTTTGCGGCCAAACACCACGCCTTCAAACAGGCCTATGTTCAGCCACTTGGTTACGTTCATGCTTAGGTGGTGCATGGCCGCATATTTTCTGTCCAGTAAGGTATCGCCCCGCTTTTCAAAAGAGGGCATCAGCTCCATAAAAATATTCTGGTAGTTGAGTTTCCAGATACGGGTATTGATTTTAGCAAACAAATAGCTATTGCCCCAATCGCTCAAAAACAGACTGCGATAGCCATTGCCGATGAAGTTTTTGTCGTAGCCAAACTGGAAATCGATAAACTTGGCCGCATTAAAGGTAAAATAGCCACGGGCATCAAAATAATCCACCCCGGTACGTTTAAACGGTTTGTAAAAACCCACACCCGGTACGGCATCATATTTATCTACCTGTCTTTGGAAAAACTGGGGGCCACGCTCTTGGTTTTCGGTTATAAAGGCCGAAAAGCCCACTTTGCGCCCAATCATGCCACGGGTGGTAACGCCCCTACTGTTCAAAAAGATGGCTTGGTCGTAGCCCGGCTCCACCGCTTGGTGCAACTGAAATACCGGGTTCACCACCAAAAAGAAGTCTTTGTTATTCACTTCTATCATATTGCTCTTGGTGCCGTAAAAAGTGTTCAGCAGTTTCTTTTTCGACAAAAACTCTTCCCTACCGGCAGTAACCCATTCGCTGTTGTTCATCAGCAAACTGCGTAGGTTGTACTCGTCAATGGGGGTCAAATCCAAATCGGTCCACTCTTTGTACTTATCAATCCCTGTAATAGAATCGGCATAACCCATACGGGCGCTGTCCAAAAAAACAGTCTGCCTTACAATGGCTTTGCGGTTAAAAGGGCGGAGGGTAGAAAAGTTGAGGTGGGTATTGGTTTGTTGCTTGATTTCGAGCCGATCAACAAAATGGTACTCTTTGGCCCCTTGGTTAAGATAGGTAGATTGCGCTACGGCTACCGCAGGGCAAACAAAAACCAGTAAAATGAGCCAGCTTTTAATAATTTGCATCAAAATTTTAATTATTTAAACAATGTCCAAATTTTTACGAAATGCAAAAATACCTTTTTAAAAACATTCAGGTAGTAAATGAGGGAAAAATAACCGTGCAGGATGTTTTGACGGATGGGCAGCGGATTGAAAAGTTGGGTTCGGCCCTCGCCTTAAAGGGCGGGGGAACGGAGATTGATGGGGAGGGCAAATTCCTTTTTCCGGGCGTTATCGACGACCAAGTACATTTTAGGGAGCCCGGCCTTACCCATAAAGCCAATATTTATACCGAAAGTAAGGCGGCAGTGGCGGGGGGCGTAACCAGCTTTATGGAAATGCCCAACACAGTGCCCAATGCCCTCACGCTGGACCTGTTGGAAGAAAAATATGCCATTGGGGCGGCTAGTTCCATGGCCAACTACTCCTTTTTTATGGGAGTGAGCAATCAAAATGCCGAAGAAGTGCTAAAGGCCAATGATTATAAGCAACAGATTTGCGGCGTCAAAATTTTTATGGGCAGCAGTACCGGCAATATGCTGGTAGACAATCACCTGACCCTGGACAGGATTTTTAGGGAGACTGAACTGCTGATAGCCACCCACTGCGAGGATGAAAAAATAATAAAGGCCAATTATGCGGCCCTCAAGGAGCAAAAAGGCGAGCTGCAACCGGCAGACCATCCACTGGTACGGGACGAAAACGCCTGCTTTGAATCGTCGTTGGTAGCGGTGCAATTTGCGCAAAAGTACAATAGCCGCCTGCACATACTGCATATCAGCACCGCCAAAGAGCTGCAATTGTTTGGCAATATGTTACCGTTGAAGGATAAACGCATTACCGCCGAAGTGTGCGTACACCACCTGCATTTTACGGCCGATGATTACGAGCAGTTGGGTTATCAAATAAAATGCAATCCGGCCATCAAGGCCCCGCACAACAAGGCCGCCCTGTGGCAAGCCTTGCTGGACGATCGCTTGGATGTGATTGCCACCGACCATGCCCCACACACTTGGGAGGAAAAGCAGGGCAGTTACGAAAATGCGCATTCGGGCTTACCCTTGGTGCAGCATTCCTTGCCGCTGATGCTGTATTACCACCAACAGGGCATGATTTCGATGGAAAAAATTGCGGAAAAGATGAGCCATGCCTTGGCGGATTGCTTTATGATAAAAGACAGGGGCTATATCCGGGAGGGTTACTATGCCGATTTGGCGGTGGTAGATATGCAGGCACCCTTTACAGCGGCCAAGGAAAACCTGCTGTACAAGTGCGGCTGGAGCCCCCTGGAGGGTTTTGTTTTTCCCGGCACGGTAACGCATACCATGGTAAGCGGGCACCTGGCGTATGGAAATGGACAGTTCGATGAATCTCAACAGGGCATGCGGCTGGGGTTTAATAGGTAGTTGAAAATTGAAAGTTGAGAATTGAAAGTGTGGGGAGGCAGGATACAGGTGACGGTTGACAGTTGACGAATGACAGGGATAGTTAATAGTGGATAGTACGGTTCCCAACTTTAGACTTTGGACTTTAAACATAGAACAGTTGAACAATCGAACAACCCGCAACAAAATCAACTCGTAACAAAACCAACCCGCAACTAAAACAACGAAGTAAAAAAATGGACATAGACCAAACCACACTCAACGACTTATCCATCTTTAACCACGAGGAGGAGTTTTCGCTATTCAACAAACTGAACCTTACCCTCACTACGGGCGGTAAACTGCAAATGCGCCACAATTTAAGTACACCGCTCAATAGCATTGAAAGCATACAAGGGGTACAACAAACCTTACAGCATATCATTAAGCATCAACCAGACTGGCCAGTACGCATCAGCAATGGTACCATTATGGTGGTGGAAAGGTTTTATGATGCCACATTGGACGAAATCCCTTCTTCCCCATCGGCCGCCATTGCATTGAGCTATAAAATTTTCCATGGTCCCGATTTTTCTTTGGTAAAGTATTCTACCATCCATTGTTTTGACTTCGTTAAAGGGATGCAGCAATTTGTCAACCGCTTTTTAACCGATGATGCGCCGGCACTTTTACAGAAACACCTCCAAGAAGTAAAAGCCATTACAGATAACACACAGTTGGCCATTGTGCAAACCCACGAAAGGGCGGGCGACCTCACCATTGGTCAGCAATTGCAACTGGCGCATTTTTTACGGTATCGCTACAAGCAAAATATACTGCATCTCATTGGCTTGTACTGTCAACTGGATGCCTGGTATGGCATGGCCATGGCGGTAAAACAATACGGATTGGTGTTTCCCCAATTTATACAAAGCAATAAGCCTGTGATGCAGGTACGGGGCCTTTTTCACTTACTACTGCCCCACCCGGTGGCGTATGATGTGGCGCTGGATGCCAATGCCAATTTTATTTTTTTAACTGGTGCCAATATGGCGGGCAAAAGCACTTTTATCAAGTCGGTGGGCAGTGCGGTTTTTTTGGCACATACCGGCATGGGCGTTCCGGCCACACATATGGAGCTGAGCTTATTTGATGGGCTACTGACCAATATCAATGTGGTGGACAATATCAGCAAGGGCGAAAGCTATTTTTACAACGAAGTACAACGCATCAAAGCTACCGTAACCAAGGTGAACGATGGCAAAAAATGGTTGATTTTGATAGATGAACTGTTTAAGGGAACCAATATACAAGATGCCATGAAGTGCAGCAGCACCGTCATTGAGGGGCTGTTGAAAGTAAGCAATTCACTCTTTGTACTCTCTACCCATTTGTACGAAATTGGCGAAGACCTCAAGCAATATCCCAATATCAGTTTTAAATATTTTGAAACGGCGGTGGCGGGCGACTCGCTACAATTCAGCTACCAACTAAAGGATGGCATCAGCAACGACCGCTTGGGTTACCTGATATTGAAAAAGGAAGGGGTGGTAGATTTATTGCAAAATTTGTAAGGCGTCCGGCTTGCTTTATTAAACATATCATGTTATCTTAGACTGGTAATTGAACCTATTCATCCCATCAACTGCGTTATATGTTATTGCCCAGCTATAGAGACTTTGCCGAAAAGAATCAATTTTTCAAACCGAGCCAACATTATCCCGATAATAAGATAGAGAGTATAGAAGTTTTTAACACTTGGTATGACGATTTCATCAGACCTTATAACCATCCCACAGCCAAGTTCGATTTCTTTTTCCGTGGCATGAAGGAGGCCCGTTACCAATTGTTCAATGCCGCCCAGCGGGAATGGCTTACCAACAATCTAGCACAATGGAGCAAGGGCAGCGATGGCTATCTTTCCTTTATCAAAAAACTTATTGGAGAAGCCAAGGCGCTTAAGCTATTTGAGAAAGTATTGGCCTATTATCAAATTGATTATCAAACCGAAGCCGATTTCCCTATTTTGAGCATTTTGCAGCACTATGGGGCGCCCACCCCTTTGATGGACTGGTCCTACAATTTGGATGTAGCCCTGTACTTTGCCACGGAAGATGTGAATACAGCATCCGCTTCGGAAACCATTGATGGTTATTTTAGTATTTACGTGATTAAAAAATCAAGTCAATCGGGCGCCCTGTACAATATCTTCGATTATTCAAGCGGCAAATTCCCTAGCCTTGAAGTGTTCAAAAAAGAAAAATTTGCCCCCAATGCCAGTAGCAATGTGGTTTGTTATATATCCGATTTTGAAATGAATCCACAAAACGCCCCAAAACTGCTATCGAGTATACCATCGCGGCAACAGGCAGGCAAGCAACGCCCCGTTACCACTTACTATAACCAAAATATCATTCCGCAAGAAGGTTTTTTCCTTTTCAATCCCTATCCCGACCGGCCATTGGAGGCTTGCTTTAGCGAAAACAGCAGGCAGGTGGCCTCCGCTACTTATGGCAAAAAGAAACTGGCCCCCTTTCTCTGCTACAATATCCGCAAGGACTTGGCCGAATATATCCGTCGCAAAATAAAGTTCAAGGGTATTGACAATGGTTATATTTATCCTGATTTGAAAACTTTTGTTAAAATGGCGAAAGACAATGCGCTGAACAGCATTATTGCCCCTACGCCTGTCAAAGCAAAAGCGTTAAAAAAAGTAACCCCCAGCAAAAAAGTGCCGAGGGTTAAAACAGCCCAATAAATGACGTGGCCTTCATTCTTTTACATTACCTCATAACGTTCCTATCGCAAACATAGGCTTGGCGTTACTGCCCCATCCATAACCAATCCGCAGGAAACGAAAAAGCTGTAATTTCACCCCATGAAAAAAGGTTTAGCCATTATCGTTTTAGCCACGGCAGCGCTTAGCTTATCCGCACAAACCAACAACCCCATTGATGTGCAGCACTACCGCTTTGAATTGGCCCTTTCGGATGCCAGCGACACCCTCTACGGCAATGCTACCATCACGGCCCAGTTAAAAGCGCCCAGCGGCGAAACCATCCTTGATTTGGCCAATGTGCAAGCCAACGGCAAGGGCATGCAAATACTGTCGGTACAAGAAAATGGCCAGCCACTTGCTTATATTCATCAAAACAACAAACTCAGGATACAATTGACCACGGTTGCCAAAGCGGGCGACACCAAAACCTTTACGGTGCAGTACAAGGGCATTCCGGCCGACGGGCTCATTATTGGTAAAAGCATTTTTAACAAACGTACTTTTTTTGGCGACAACTGGCCTAACCGGGCGCACCAATGGCTCCCCTGCAACGATGTGCCTTTGGACAAATCCAGCTTGGAATTTATCGTTACCGCGCCTGCCCATTACAGTGTAGTGAGCAATGGGCTTAAAATAGCGGAAGAAATATTGGCCGACAGCACCAAGCGCACCCACTGGAAGGAAACCGTGCCGCTGCCCACCAAGGTAATGGTGATTGGTTTGGCCGATTTTGCCGTGGAAGAAGCCGGTAAGGTGGATGATATACCACTGTATAGTTGGGTATATGCCGAGGAAAAAGACAAAGGCTTTTACGATTATGCACAAGCCAAAGAAATATTGCCCTTTTTTATTGATTATATTGGGCCATACGGATATAAAAAACTGGCCAATATACAATCCAAAACCATTTTTGGCGGCATGGAAAATGCAGGGGCCATTTTTTATTTTGAGCAATCGGTTACGGGCAATCGCACCATTGAAGATTTGATTGCCCATGAAATTGCACATCAATGGTTTGGCAATATGGTAACCGAAACCAACTTTAGCCACCTTTGGCTCAGCGAGGGCTTTGCTACTTATATGGCCAATATGTATTTAGAAAGTAAATATGGTGTGGATAGTGTAAAACGCAGATTGGCCGATGAAAGGGAGCAGGTAGTAGCTTTTGCAGCCTCTTCCAATATGCCGGTGCTGGATACTTCGGCCAACTATATGAGCCTGCTCAATGCCAATTCTTACCAAAAAGGCAGTTGGATATTGCACATGCTACGCCAGCAAGTAGGCAATGCGGTTTTTAGAAAAATCATCCAAACCTATTACGCTGAATTTGCAGGCAAAAACGCCAACACTGATAATTTTGTGGCCGTTGCCGAAGCCGTGAGCGGTAAAAAATTAAAGGCTTTTTTCACGCAGTGGCTTACGCAGCCCGGCATTCCCATTTTGCAAACCACTTTTTCCCATAATGCCGCCAAAAAAATGGTTACCATTACCGTGGAGCAAATGCAGCCGGGCTTGTTTAGTTTTCCCTTGGAACTGGTTTGGAAGGATTTTAAGCGCAATCCCACCTACAAAACCGTTCAAATTACCAAACGCAAGCAAAGCTTCAGTTTTAAGGAGCCCACTACAAGGGCTTTCGACCTGCAACTCGACCCCCATACCAAATTGTTGTGGACGACTTATGTAAACGCAGACTAATTTGTGATATTCCAACATTGAACAATTGAACAACCAAACATTGAACAGTCAAACAATTGAACTTTAAACAAAAAAACATACCTTCATCTTTTAATAACGTAAGTACCTTGTATCAACTATGTTAGTAAAAACCTATGGCAGTGCTGTTTACGGTGTAGAAGCCATTACCATTACCATCGAAGTAAATGTAACCAATACTGGTAAAATTGAAGCCCTGATTGTGGGCCTGCCCGACAATGCCGTAAAGGAAAGTTTGCAGCGGGTGGAGAGCGCCATTAAAAGCAACGACTTTTTTATGCCCCGCACCAGGCTAGTGGTCAACATGGCCCCGGCCGATATCCGCAAAACCGGCTCTGCCTTCGATCTTCCCATTGCCATCGGCACTTTGGCCGCCAGCGATCAACTGCCCAACCCCGAAAAATTGGCCGATTATGTAATCATGGGCGAGCTGAGCCTCGATGGCATTGTACGTCCCATCAAAGGGGCCCTGCCCATCGCCATACAGGCCCGCAAGGAAAAATTCAAGGGCTTGATTGTACCCCAGCAAAACGCAAGGGAAGCCGCCATGGTAAATAATATAAACGTATATGGCGTAGAACACTTGAACGAACTGGTGCAGTTTTTCAATGATGAAAGCAGCCTAGAACCCGTGGTAGTAAACACAAGGGAAGAATTCAGTTATGCGCAAAGCGATTTTGATATCGATTTTTTGGATGTAAAGGGCCAAGAGAACATCAAACGGGCTTTGGAGATTGCAGCCGCCGGAGGCCATAATGCCATACTGATAGGCCCGCCCGGTGCTGGCAAAACCATGCTGGCCAAGCGGCTGCCCACCATTTTGCCACCATTAAGCTTATTTGAAGCACTGGAAACAACCAAGATACACAGCGTGGCCGGCAAATTGCCCGAAAATGCCACCCTTATTTCCAAGCGGCCCTATCGCAGTCCGCACCATACCATCAGCGATGTGGCGTTGGTAGGCGGTGGCGGCAATCCACAGCCCGGCGAAATTTCGTTGGCACACAATGGGGTATTGTTCTTGGATGAATTGCCCGAGTTCAAACGCACGGTATTGGAAGTGATGCGCCAGCCCATGGAAGAACGCAGGGTAACCATCAGCCGGGCCAAAATAGCCATCGACTTCCCCGCCAGCTTTATGTTGGTAGCCAGCATGAACCCCTGCCCCTGCGGTTATTTCAACCATCCCCAGCGGGAATGCACCTGCCCACCGGGGGCCGTACAGAAATACCTCAACAAAATTTCCGGCCCCTTACTCGACCGCATTGACCTACATGTAGAAGTAACGCCGGTAGATTTTGGCGAACTCAGTTCCATCAAAGTGGGCGAGCCTTCCGCAGCCATTCGGGAACGGGTGATCAGGGCCCGTGAAATACAGGCCGATCGGTACAAGGGCAGCGAGGGTGTGTATGCCAATGCACAAATGAGCAGCAAGCAGTTGAAGGAAATTTGCATCATCAGCAAGCCGGGGCAAAACCTGCTGCGCATCGCCATGGAAAAGCTGAACCTGAGCGCCAGAGCCTACGACCGCATTTTAAAAGTAAGTCGCACCATTGCCGACCTAGCAGGCAGTGCCGACATCAAACCCGAATATTTGGCCGAAGCCATTCAGTACCGCAGTTTGGACAGGGAGGGCTGGGGCGGGTAGTTGGGAATTGGGAATTAGGTATTGGGTATTGGGCACCGTTATACTTCTAACATAGCACACTGGTGTAAACAGTTCGGTCAGGCTATGTCTAAAATCTATCCTCTCTGGCGACAGTTTAGCGCAGCGCAACTGGTGCCGCATAGTTTCACCGGTCTGCGACCGGAAGAGCATATCCCACACATTATTTGCCGAAGTACCCAAACGCATCATACACGGCTTGATGCAAAATATTGACATGGCCCATTTTGTAGTAGTACATCTATTAAAACCATTGCATAAATCAGGTATTGCCTGCCTTTGCTTCAGCTTGCCCCATAGTTGCGTAATCCTTCCCTCAGTAAAATTGAATTTTGAACGAGGCTCCACAAAAAAACACCCAGCCTTTCAGCCAGGTGTCAACATTATTACAGTAGCGTAGTTATCCTTTGTCCACAGCACCCATTACCTTTTGTGCAAAACTGTTCAGGGCATCGGTAGTGCGCATACCGCCTGCTACCATTTCATGCACTTCCAAAGCGCCGCAGATATTGGTCATCAACTCACCGGCCATGTCCAGCTCGGCTTCGCTCAAGCCCCTGGCTTCGCTAAAATGCTCCAGCACTTCCAATGCTGCTTGCAATTGCTGCGGCCCGCAGGTTTGCTGCAGTTGCTTAATTACGGGTAACTTCATCGTACAAAAGTTTTAATAGTTCGGCTTGGTTGGTTTGTACTTGATTTACAAACTGTCCGTTTTTAAATGCGGCAAAAGTAGGCAGGTTGCTTACTTGGGCCATCTGCCTCGATGCCGGAAATTTTTCAGCATCCACATATACAAAGGCCGTTGCTTCGTCCCCTGCGGCCAGTTTTTTAAATTTGGGCTTCATGATACGGCAATTGCCGCACCAGCCTGTTCCGTACTGCACCATTACCTTGCCATGTTGGCTTACCAATTCTTGCAAATTGTCCGTCGTCAATTCAATATACATGGTAGCCGGTTTAGTTATTGCTGAAGTAATTTTCTACACCTGCACGGGTTGCCTGCATGGCCGTTTTACCCTCTTCCCAATTGGCGGGGCATACTTCACCGTATGTTTGCACATGCGCATACGCATCAATCAGGCGCAGGTACTCCTGTACGTTACGGCCCAAGGGCATATCGTTAACGCTTTCATGAAACACTTTGCCGGTTTCATCAATCAAAAAAGTAGCCCTATAAGGCACATTGTCGCCCGAAGGAACTACTTCGTCGATAGCATCTCCCTCCATATATAAAGTGTCCAAAATATCCAACCGGTCGGCCAATATACGGTGGGTATCGGCCAGCAAGGGATAGGTTACACCCTCAATACCGCCCTGGTCTTTGGTCGTACTCAACCATGCAAAATGTACTTCTGCCGTATCGCAGGAAGCGCCAATCACCAAGGTGTTCCGCTTTTCAAATTCGGGCAATGCCGCTTGAAACGCATGCAACTCGGTAGGACATACAAAAGTGAAGTCTTTGGGATACCAAAACAACAGTACTTTTTTCTGCTTCTCGGTAGCCTCTTTTAATACGTTCAACCGGAATGATTCGCCCATTTCATCTATTGCGGTAATTGCCATGTCCGGAAACTGTTTGCCTGTAAGTGCCATATTGCTAATTTTTTAATTTGATAAGGCAAAGTTACGCAATCAACAGAGCACGATAAAGTTCTCGGTTGGCGTATAACCCTGATTGTGGTCAGGAAATCAGCTAAAAAAACGGCTTGGGCGTTGATTTTAGGCATCATCAGTATTGCCTCAGCCGGTCGCTTTCAATGGTGCCTTTCAACTGATCCATGCCCTTGCTATTTGGCCCCGAAGAACCCAAACGCATCATACACAGCCTGGTGCAAAATATTGGCATGGCCCATGTTGCCATAGTACTTCCATTGCAGGTTGCGTTGGTTGCCGTTTTTCAGCATTTGATACAGGCGGCGGGCATCCCCTTCCATGATGGCGCCTTCCTTGCCCACGGCGATGAATATTTTTTGTGGCCGCTTTGCACCCGCTTGCAGCACCGCCGCTTTACGCTTGAGCAGCGACTGATTGTCCCACCAAAGGCTGGGACTTACGATGCAGTAATGGGTAAAGAGTTGCGGTTGGGTAAATAAAATTTCGGTTGCCAACAGCCCGCCTAGCGATTGGCCGATGAGCATATTGGTGCCGTTGGTTTTGTATTGCTGTTGGATGTAGGGCTGTAGTTCGGTAGCGATAAAGCGGATAAAAGCTGCCGAACCGCCCGATTCTGGAAAATCTTTTTTGTCCTGCGCAATGGTAGTAGGAAAGGTCAGGTCACGCCTACGATTGGTATTGGCAATGCCCACCACAATGCTGGGCGGCAATATGTTTACCCAAGGAAAATTACAAAACTGCACCAGCCCCGCCACATGGATAAAATCCTCATCCGCCGAGCCGTCCAGCAAATAGATCACTGGATAACGGGCCGCCGAATCGGGGTGATAGCCCACGGGCAGGTAAATGTTGAGCACCCGCTTTTCTTGCAGGATGGTGGAGTGTACCGTATCCACTACACCCAATACAAAGGGGGCCTTGGTTTGGGCTTGCAGCGCCGAGGACAGGAGCAGTAGAAATATTATTTTTTTGAGGATGGCCATGGGGCAAAGGTGGGGGATTTTGGGGAGATGGGCGTGGGCCGGGGGTCGTTGGTCGTTGGCCGTTGTTCGTTGACCGTGGGCCGGGATTGAGCCTCATCCCTACCCCTTCTCCCAAGTGAGAAGGGCAATCATGGAGATTGAAGCGAAGCCTTCACCGCAATCTCCGCTCCAATCTCCGAGGCACCCTCTCCAGCGGGAGAGGGCCGGGGTGAGGCTTTAGCGGCCTTTGACCATCATCGGCTAAAAGAAAAAGACTTATATTTGGCTAAATAAAAAGCAATGTCAACCACAGAGCTAAAGCAAATATTGATTGAAAAAATCCAGTTGACCGATGACCTACAGTTGTTGGAAGAAGCCTATCGGCTGTTGGAAGTAGATGATGAACACGCCGAGGTTTTTGTACTCACAGAAACGCAACATCAAGCCATAGAAACAGCCCGCCAACAGATACAATCCGGTCAATACCTAACCCATGAACAAGCTAATAAGGAAATAGACGAATGGCTAGAAAAATAATTTGGTCTTTACAGGCGCAGCAAGACAGAAAAGAAATATTTGCTTACTGGAACAACCGCAACAAATCCACCCAATACAGCAAAAAACTCAATCGCTTGTTCAACAATGCCATACACTTAATCAATGCCGTACCACAGATTGGCCGCCCTGCCAATAACAAATCAGTAAGAATAAAAATTGTAAGGGATTATCTATTGGTATATGAGTTTACGGAAACCATACTGTATATTTTAGCGATATGGGATGGTAGGCAAGACCCGAACAAATTGGAAGAAAGACTGAAGTAAAGGCATTGGTTCCACTTCGGTCTTCGCTATTGCCTCCTCTCCCCGTGCAGAGGAGGATAGGTGGTGAGGCCAATACCAACACTCGCTATTGGTCACTCCAAGTTTCCCTCTCCCTGCCTCGCTTGGGCATCTTTGGCGGCTAGCAGATTTTCTCGTATAATGGCTATACTAGGATGCTCTGAGGGCAAAAATTCAACCGTAATAGAAATTGCCTGCTCGTAATACCCAATGGCAAGGTCGTATTCACCCTTGTTCTTATAAGCTAACCCCAAATTGTTGTACCAGATAGCAATATCAGGATGACGCTCCCCGTAAAACTCCTTGCCAATGTCCAAAGCCTGCTCGTAATAGTCGATGGCTTTGTCATACTGACCCTTACTGTTATAAGCTGACCCAAAACAGTTGTAATCAATAGCAATATCAGGATGACGCTCCCCGTAAAACTCCTTATCAATGTCCAAAGCCTGCGCGTAATAACCAATTGCACGGTCGTATTCACCCTTGTTGCGATATGCTCCACCTAAATTGGTGTACCGAATAGCGATGGAGGGGTGCCGCTCCCCGTAAAACTCTTTGTCAATATCCAAAGCCTGCTCGTAATAACCGATGGCACGGTCGTATTCACCCTTGCTACTATAAACTTGACCCAAATTGTTGTACCGGATGGCAATAGCGGGATGCCGCTCCCCGTAAAACTCCTTATCAATCTCCAAAGCCTGCGCGTAATAACCGATGGCACGGTCGTATTCACCCTTGTTCTTATAAGCTAACCCCAAATTGTTGTACCAGATAGCAATATCAGGATGACGCTCCCCGTAAAACTCTTTGTCAATCTCCAAGGCCTGTTCGTAATAGCCGATGGCTCGGTCGTATTGACCCTTGCTATAATAGACTTCACCCAAATTGTTATAGTGAGCGGCAATCTTGGGATGTCGCTCCCCATATTCTGTCATGACCAATGGGAGTCTTTTTTCGTAATATGTTAGCGCTCTATCGGCATAGCCCAATTGGTTCGCCATTCGCCCCGCTTCATGCAAATAATCACTATTGTTGGGAGCAATTCTAGCAGCCAGTTCAAAATCAACAAAAGCCTCTCGATATTTCAATTGCAATTTTTTTACCTTGGCGAGTTCATAAAAAGTGCTAGCTGTTTCTGCAATACTATCTCTTGCGCTTTCCTTTAACAGGTTTTCCGCTGTTGCATAATCACCTTTTTCCACGGCTTCCAAAGCTTGTGCTTTTAATTTGTCGTTTTCCTTTTGCGTAGTCAACTGTTGCTCCAAAGCAGCTTTGTCGGCAGCTTGTTGCTGGCGTAGTGTTTCACTTTGTAGTAGTTGCGCTTCGATAGTGGCAATCTGCTCATTTAAACGGGCTATTTGTTCATTGATGGCAAGTGTGGGTAACTGTTTTTTAAGTGCTTCTACTTTATATCTTTCTTGCTCTAAAGATTGTATCAATGAATTATACTGCATGGATAAATGCTGATACGCTTCCTCGGAAGGATAAACTTCACTCAAATACTGGCTCAACCCTTGGTACAAAACCCCGCCAAAAGCATCGGCATCCTTATAAGCGACACGAAGTATCGTTGCGTTCAAATTATCCCGAAAGTCAATTAGGTCGCCAAATTGGGTATGTTCTGCCTTATTACTGGGCGAAAAGCCCTCCTTGAAATAGGCAAAGATTTTCTTGTTGGCCTGTGTGGCAACTTCAAACTCATGCCGAGTGTATTGGCCGATACGAGAGTAAAAAATAAATACAATCACATCGCTCGCCAACAACTTGGGGTCTATGGCACTTTGTACACTGTCGTAACCGGGTTGGCTGCCGGGCACAATATCATACTCCCATTCAATGGGTTCCAAATCCAAATGGCGGTTCGACTTCCGCAAATGGTTCAAAAGCAGAATGGCCTTTTCCCTTTCCGCCTTCACCTCCCCAGCCGAAGCAATGAATATTTTGATGTTTTTTGCTGCCATCGGGTTGTACTGTTTGGGATAAAATTACGGAAAAGAGAAGAAAGATGACGGTTGACGGTTTGACAGTTTACAGCCGACACCGTGGGCCGTGGGCCGTTGACCGTTGACCGCAAACCGATGAGAGCCTTGGCCCTCCATATCCAACCATGCCTTTGGCTTGGTGTCGGCAAAGCCTCCATATCCAGTATCTAGTATCCAGCACGCTTAGGGCCCCGCCGTGCTGGGCAAGTTTGGTATCGGCGTGCCTCCATATCCAGTATCAAGTATCTAGCATCAAGCCACCAGCATCAAGTATCCATCCTCCAGCACCCCAAAATACCGTAATTTTGCCCCATTTATACCATGAAGCAATTTCTCCGCATATTCCAATACATACAGATACCCGCCGGCAAACTCTGGCTCTACCTGCTGTGTACCATCTTGGCCACCGTACTGTCGCTGTTCTCCTTGGGGCTGTTATCGCCCTTTATGGAACTCATGTTCAAACCCGAGCCCAACAAAACCAATATCGACAGCAATGCCATCGGCAATGTAAAAATATACCTAGAGCAAATCATCAATACCCACGGTAAGCAATACGCATTGGCCGCCATTTGCTGGCTCATCGTGGCCGCTACCCTGCTCAAAAATATTTTCCTTTACCTCTCCTTCCGTATTTCGGCGCCGGTGCGCAACAAAATCCTGTCGGGCTTTCGCATCAATTTGTACGATAAAATACTGCGCCTGCCCATGAGCTATTTTACCGAGCAAAAAAAGGGCGACCTCATGAGCCGCATGGTAGGGGATATCGGCGAAATCTATGCCTCGGTGATCATGGTGCTGGAGGGCCTCATCAAAGACCCGCTCACTATCATCGGCTACTTGTCCTTTCTCATCTATCTCAGTCCCAAGTTATCCTTGCTCATGCTCATACTCCTACCCGTTACCGGCTTGCTTATTGGGCGGTTGAGCAAAAGGCTCAAAAGGGATTCGGGTGATTTTTCGGTGGCTTCTGGTCAAAACTTATCGCATGTAGAGGAAACCCTGGGCGGCATCAAGGTCATCAAAGCTTTTACCGCCGAGGATACCATGCTGCAGAAATTCATCAAAGGCAATAACCGCCTTTTTTCCATCTTGAATAAAATGGCTTACCGCCGCGACATGGCCAGTCCGTTGACCGAAGTGCTGGGGGTGGCCGTACTCTGTACCATCCTGTACTTAGGCGGTTCCTTTGTTCTCAAGGGCGATGCCCAATTGTCGGGCGGCGACCTCATTACCTATATTGCCGTGTTTGCCATGATCATCAACCCGGCCAAAAACCTGTCAACCACTATTTTCAGCATACAAAAGGGATTAGCAGCCATCGACCGGATTGAAGAAGTGCTGCATGCGCCGTTGAAGATTGAAGAAAAATCCGATGCCAAAAACATCAACAGCTTTGGTGATAGCATCGAGTTTAAGCAGGTATCCTTTGCTTACGAAGACAAGGAAACGCTCTCGAATATTTCCTTTACGGTAAAAAAGGGGCAAACGGTAGCGTTAGTGGGCTCTTCGGGTGCGGGCAAGAGTACCTTGGTGGATTTAGTTCCCCGCTTCCACGATTGTACGGGCGGCGAAATTTTGTTAGATGGCACCAATATCAAAGATTATCAAATACAGCCCCTGCGCAGGCTGATGAGTTTTGTTACGCAGGAGCCAGTATTGTTCAACGATACCATTGCGGCCAATATTGCATTGGGCAACCCCACGGCCCCGCAGGAGGAAATTGAAGCAGCAGCCAAAATTGCCAATGCCCATAATTTTATTACCCAAAAAGAACAGGGTTACCAAACCAATATCGGCGACCGTGGCATGAAGCTGAGCGGCGGTGAGCGCCAACGCCTTACCATTGCTAGGGCCCTGCTGCAAAATCCGCCCATCCTCATTTTGGACGAAGCCACTTCTTCCTTGGATACAGAAAGCGAAAGGTTGGTGCAGGATGCCATCAACAACCTGATGAAGGACCGTACTTCGCTGGTGATTGCGCACCGCCTCAGCACCATCCGCAATGCCGATGACATCATCGTGCTGCAAAAAGGGCAGATCATCGAGCGGGGCACCCATGAATCGCTGCTGGCGCTGAATGGGTTTTACAAACGGTTGGTGGACATGCAGGAAATAAAATAGACAGTATGTGGTACGATATATTCAATAATTATTTTGACCATATTTATGTGATTACCCTTAAGCGGGCCACGGAGCGGCAAGCGCAGATAGCCAAGGATTTGGCTGGGTTGCGTTACGATTTTTTTTGGGGCAGCGATAAATTGGAACTGGATATACCGGCCATGGCTGCGGCCAATGCGTACAACGAGGAAAAGGCGAAAGAATTGCACCGATATAGCAAAGGTATGAGCCCCGGACAGATCGGCTGCTCTCTCTCCCATAAACGAATATACGAAGACGTATTACAAAAAAATTACCAGCGGGTGTTGATACTGGAAGATGATGTGTACCCGGTGAACCTCGAGCAAATGGCAGCGGTCATCAATGCCCTGCCAGCCGATTGGCAACTGGTGATGCTGGACTACTATAAAAACGAAACGCCCAACTGGTTCAAACAGCAATGGTACCATGTACAACATGCGTTGGGCAAACTGAAATGGAACCATACCATGATCCGCAACCGCTACCCCCGCCCGGTGAACCGCTACATTAAAACAGCGGGCTACCACGAGTTTACCGATGCGTATTGCATTACCAACACTGCGGCCAAAGTTTTGTTGGACCTGCAAACGCCCCTTTGCTTTATTGCCGACAGCCTATTGCCTTATGCTACTACCAACGGTTTGGTA
Organism: Chitinophaga pinensis; assembly: GCA_943373145.1. GTDB lineage: Bacteria > Bacteroidota > Bacteroidia > Chitinophagales > Chitinophagaceae > Ferruginibacter > Ferruginibacter pinensis_H. The sequence goes on along the minus strand of CALSBI010000011.1, from coordinate 223,105 downwards.
AAGGGTTATATCACGATACCCAAGTTGTTTGCACAAACTTCAACAGGGGAAGGGAGGAGTAGTGTTTCTTTTGTGGAAGAATAGTTGTTGGGTTGTTCGATGCTGCGCTAGCAGTGGTGTAAACTGCCATTCGGGTGTTCAAAGTTTAAGGTCTAAAGTTTAAGGTTTGTTTGGGTTGTTACAGCATTTGTATTACTGGCGGACTTCAACCCTGTGTCCTAGTGTTGCTAAACGAGCCGCCCGAAAAGCTGAGGTGGGTGTTGAGGGCGGAATCAGGTGTTTCCACTGGGATTGTGCAGTGTGTTTTAGCTATATTTGTAGCGAACAGAGCCTTTTACAAAATGGCATTTGCACAAATGGGTTTTTTAAGAAGCAATTTTATACACAATTGAGAATCAATAAAAATAGTAGGCTGTTGTATTTGGGTTGCATGTAATAGCGCAAATGCAAGAGTTGAATGCCATTTATGACAACTATCAAAATCTTAATACTGCAACTTATAGCTCTCGCAACTTTCGGACAAGACTCGACCAAAGAAATTCGATTTTCTCAGATTTACTGGAAATTAAGTGTGCCGCCAATTGCAAACATTCGTTCATCTATTATCCAAGACACAATAACACAAATTTCCCAAAAGTACATTAAGGAGCGTGTCACTATCGAGAAGAACGAATACAATAATTGTTCAATAAAAGTCAAACCATCTGAACCGGATTCTTTGAAAGCGATGCCAGACGCAGAAGCTTGGAACCAGTCGAAAAAAATCATTGCCTTGATGTATACCCAACAAGGATCCGACTTCAAATTCATTGATTCAGTGTCCTGGTTTGAAATTATTGACGGCGTACGGTTTGATATATTTTTTTATAAAATCAAACCTGCCAAATACCCGATATTCAATATTTATGTGCTTTACGCAACAAATGATTTGCACGACATTAATATTGATATTTTATATGATGATTCAAATATTGATTTGGGCAATCAATTTTTAGAAATAGTCAGACGTTCAAAATTTGGCAGGCACAAGAATAAATTATAAAGTCGGGTTACGTGGATGAAATTAAACGGCATAGAACATACGCCTTTCCGCAAGTGTGGCGGCGCAAACAAACATCAGCCAACTAATTTTTTTGTTAGACCGACCATAGAAGTTCAGAAGGCCAAAGCACCGCAGCCAAAGCAAGCAATAACATGGTAAATCGCCCCACCAATCAATAATACAAATAATAAATAATCCAACCCCCAGCATTGGTTCAAAACATCAATCTACCTTCGTCATTTTCTTCCATGCCTGATCCTGAAAAGTAGCAGCGGCATCAAAGTTGGAATTGTTGCTCAGAACAAACGATGATCCGTCGCCCCGGCTCCACACATGATCGTATCCGGCCGCCACTTCATATTTACCCGTTTCATCTTGGAAATTTTCCACCTCCCGGATGGTTTTTATAAATTCTTTGTGCATCCTGTCGTCAGATGAAGTTTGTTTGGCCTCCCAAGTCCGTATCTGGTTATCCATTTCATTTAAGCGCTGGTTTCCCTGCTGGATGGTCCTTTCGCCTATCTGCCTGGTTTGCTCATCCATCAGTTTTATTTTATCCCAGTGCAGGCGATTGCTTTGCTGGCGCACCTGTTGCCAAAAATTGTTTACGGCGTTGCCATGCGCAGGGTTGCTATGTATGCTGGCCATAATGGCCGAAAAAAGCAGCTTGGCTTTTTCTTTTTCACCTGCCGGATACCTGAACACGGTTCTTTTGGAGAGGGAGGTAGTAAAAGATTTATCAAATCCACCCGTATATATATTCTGGATCACTGTTTCGCCAACCACAGAACAAAGCATTACAAAACCTTCGGTATTGTCATTCCATTTTACCTCTGCATTAACGGCAGAAGGATAACTCTGTACATCCGCAGCACCATATTGCATCAGCTCCATCCGGCTTCTTTCAATCATGGGCTGTAGCGCAAGCACAACCTCATTATTGGGTTCCACTTTTATGATCTGCGGATTGCCCAACTCATTTACAAATGTCTGGCGCAGGTATTGTTCGGCGCCTACAGGCTGGCTGTACCCACAAAAGGGCGATTGGCCTGCATTGAACATATTAAACTGCATCAGCTCCTGATTGCTGCTCCAGTTCAAAAGTATATTGGGCATAAAGTCCAAGGAATAGGCTTTATCTGGCGAGGATGCAGTGAACCACATATTATTGCCGGCACAAGGCTGACCGGGCATTATCCATATTATTTCGCCTTGATGGCTCCAGCCCTGGGGCAGCAACAGGCTAAGGGCTTCTACCGGTTGCGTAAAGCCATGGTTATCCATAATACGCACCCTTTCAAATACAAAGTAATCGTTTGCTTCCATATCTTTTGTTATTGCTTTTTGTTTGTGTTGCCCAACTTTGGCATCCATCCGGTGTGGCCATTATTCAAACAGCTGTTCTCTTTAATACTAATGTGGCCAATGCTGCTTCAAATATATAACATATATTTTCAATATTATGGCAGGGTGTAAGTGGGTATCAAAAAAAAGTGGGTCTTCATGTATATGGGTACTATATCGTTTGACGAAGCCGTGTTTTGATTTTTACTGTACAAAAACAAAGCAGCCTTTGAAAAAATATTGAATGCTAACTCCCCCTATTCCAAAAACCGTAACAAGTCGAAGAAATTAGCATATTAGCACATCAGCTAATCAGCACATCAAATTCTTTCATTGTAAAAAAACAAATTCTCCCCCTTTAGCTCCAGCCTAAAATCATACTGGCAAATCGCCGAAAACAGCGCTTTGGAGCAACCCGGCACCATGCGGTCGTGCAGCTCCACAATCAGTAGGCGGGTATGCGGCAACCAACTTTGGTAACCATTGGCAAATACCTGCTTTTCGGCCCCTTCAATGTCCAGTTTTACAATATCAACCTTCGTGCGGCCATGCAGCGCCATAATATCAGCAATCGAATAAGCCTTGATGCTATCATCGGTAGGCGCATCCACTTCAGTTACGGTAAAGGCATTGTTGCCACCGCCGTTATCCACCACCTGTAAGTGGGCCGTTTTGTTCCACACGCCGCCCTGCAAGGGATGCACATGGGCCAAAGCAGCCGTATTTTTTTTCAATATGTCAAAATTGCCACTGTCGGGCTCCACGGTAACAATGGTTGCATGGGGATATTGCCGGGCAAAATAGGCTGCTGTTAAGCCAATATTACCGCCGCCATCAAGGATAAAATCGGCAGTGGTCAATTCATTGCGGTAGCCTTCCTCTAAGGATACCTCGCAAAACGTAGCAAAATCGTAGGGGTTATTTCTAAAATGCAGTGGCTGGCTATAGCCCGGCAGCTTGGCGGCCACTTCCTGCTGCCCTTTCAACTGTCGGTAAATGCCCCAAACGTTCAAAAATGGCAAATGCTTATTTAAGATGGAAAAACGTGACATGTATGGCTCCGCTGTTAACTGTAAAAATAATTTTGTGTAAAATAAACTAATTTTATAAAACCATTCACTTTATAAGACAAGCCGATAATGCGCAAAGAACAATTGCCCCGGTTGGCCGGGGTTCATTTAAAAACCAAGGCACCCGATTATATCCACTTATATTTTTTACAGGCAGATATCCACGAGGCCCTTACCGCCCATGCCCGTGGCCAATTGTTGGACCTTGGTTGCGGCAACAAACCTTACGAAGAATGGTATGCGCCACTTTGCGATAGCACCATCGGTTGCGATGTGATCCAAAGCAGCCTGAACAGGGTGGATGTGCTTTGCGAGGCCACCGCCCTACCCTTTGAGCCCAATAGCTTTGATACGGTTTTTTGCACCCAGGTAATGGAACATGTGTACGACCACGGCAAACTGCTGTCGGAAGCACATCGGGTGCTGAGGCCCGGGGGTCATTTGGTGCTCACCGTGCCTTTCTGCTGGGAGCTGCACGAAGAGCCTTACGATTTTTTCCGCTTTAGCAAACATGGCCTGCAAAACCTGTACGAGGCAGCCGGCTTTAGCCATATTAACATCAAGGCCAATGGCGGTAAATGGGCCGCCGCTTTTCAAATGTTGCTGAACACGGTGTACAGCAGTTTTAAAAATAAAAACTGGCGCACCAAATTGCTCAAGATCCTATTTATTGAGCTGCGGCTTACTTGGCTCATCAATAAAATAGCCATCCGGGCCGATAAAAAACACCGGGATGATGTTTGGACATTGAACTATCTTGTAGTGGCAAAAAAATAAGGGTGGCAAATAAGCAACAAATTTTATTCATCTCTACTTTAAATGGCGATGCTTGGGGCGGTAGTGAGGTTTTTTGGTTTACCATGGCATTGGCATTGGCCAAGCAGGGCAACGCCGTAACGGTTGCTTGGCTAGATTGGCCCGAAAGAGCCACTAAAAACGAACAATTGCTGGATGCGGGTTGTACCGTATTGCTGTTGCCCAACCACCGCTTTGCGAGCAACCCCTTGCAGAAAATATGGCGCAAGAAAAAGGCGGCGGCCATCCTCAAAAAAAATATCTTGGCCAAAAAATACCGCCAAGTAGTCATCAGCCAAAGCGGCTTTGAAGATGTTACCCATCATCCTTTTAACGCCATACGGGGTTTGCTGCCGCACTATATATTGTTGTACCACAATTACAATCTGCAACAAAGGCTCAGCGCTGCCCGCAGGGCGAATTTGCAAAAATGGACGGAAGGCGCTACCCTTAACTTGGGCGCTTCGCAACAAATATTCAACGCCATGCCTACCATGGCCGGTTTTGAAATGGCCAATACCGCCATTTTGTACAATCCCATCAGTTTTGAACCTCCAACGGCCCCTACGGCTTGGCCTGCTTTGTCGAACGGCAATTGGGCGTTTACCGCACTTACCCAACTGGACTGTAAGCGCAAGGCACAGGATGTACTCATCAATGCCTTGGCCCAGCCCAAATGGCAGCAGCGCAATTGGGAGCTTTGGCTATACGGCGAGGGCAGCGACCGTGGCCTGCTGGAAAACCTCATCCAAACAAATCAGCTACAAAATAAAATATTCCTCAAGGGTCATACGTCTAACCCCAAGGAGGTGCTGGCACAAAGCCATTTGTTGCTACAATTGACGCATATCGACGCAATGCCCATTGCCGTGGTGGAAGCCATGAGCATGGGCAGGCCCTGTTTGGTAACCCGAGTGGGCGATATGCCGCAGTGGGTAACAGATGGCTTCAATGGCTGGGTGGCCGATGCTGCCACTATGGCCGATATAGATGCCATACTGGAAAAGGCATGGCAATTGCAGGACAAATGGCCGCAAATGGGGGAACAGGCTTTTGCTACTTTTGCGCAAAGGTATCCTGCCCCTTACATAGCTTATTATACAGATATTATTTTGAACACATAGCCAAAACAAACCATTTACATGAAGATATTATTTCAATACTTTAAACCCTTTAAAGGGCTCATCATACTTACCATGGTATTGGCGGCCATTAATATGTGCTTTTCGCTGATTGACCCCATCATTTTGGGCAACCTTACCGATTTGGCCAATAAAGCCTGGCAAGACCCTCCCCTTCCCGAATATGATAGTTTTTTGTGGGGCTTTGCCAAAGATGTGTTAAAACTGCTGGGCCTTTCGGTGGGCGTAGCCATGGTGAGCCGCATTGCCAAAGCCTTTCAGGATTATTTCTTGAACCTGATTACACAAAAATTTGGTGCGGCCGTTTTTACCCAAGGGTTGCAACATGCCATGAAGCTGCCCTATCAAGAGTTTGAAGACCAGCGCAGTGGCGAAACCCTTTCCATATTAACCAAAGTGCGGGCAGATGTGGAGCGGTTCTTTGCTACATTCATCAATGTACTCTTTCCGGTAATTGTGGGCATCGTATTTGTGGCCGTATATGCCACCACTGTTCACTGGAGCCTGCCCATCATCTATTTCAGCGGTATCTTTTTGCTGATATTCATTTCCAACTTGCTCAGTAAAAAAATAAAAGCCATCCAAAAAAACATCGTGGGCCAAACCACGGCCTTGGCGGGTGCTACCACCGAATCGTTGCGCAATATCGAATTGGTAAAAAGCTTGGGCCTTACGCAGCAAGAAGTAACCCGTTTGAACAAGAATACATACCAAATTTTAGGACTGGAACTCACCAAGGTTAAAAAATTACGCAGTATCAGTTTTATTCAGGGCACTTTTGTAAATACCCTGCGCCAAATCATTTTATTTATGTTGATGTGGGCCGTATTTAGGCATTACCTCACGGCTGGCCAGTTGGTTACTATGCAGGTGTTTTCCTTTTTTGTATTGGGCCCTTTACAAGAAATTGGCAATATCATCCTTACGTATCGGGAGGCACAGGCTTCGTTGGACAACTTTAATAACCTGATGAAGAAAGCGCCAGAACCCGAACCGGCACATCCCAAGCATTTGGGATATATTGCCGATTTGTCTTTTGATAAGGTTTCTTTTCAGCACCAAACGGCCAGCCACAAAGCCATTGATGGTATCAGCTTTAGTGTAAAAGCGGGTGAAACCATCGCCTTTGTAGGCCCTAGTGGTAGTGGGAAATCTACTTTGATGAAGTTGCTGGTGGGTTTGTACCGGCCATTGGAAGGGAATATTTTTTACAATGGCCTCAACGAAACTGAAATTTTGTTCGACGACCTGCGCAAGCAGATAGGCTTTGTTACGCAGGACACCAATTTGTTCAGCGGAACCATTAAGGAAAACTTATTATTCGTAAACCCCGAAGCCACTGATGCCGACCTGACCGATGTGTTGCAAAAAGCCAGTTGTACCGGTTTGTTGCAACGTGCCGAAAAAGGCTTGGATACCATGATTGGCGAGGGCGGCCTCAAATTGTCGGGCGGCGAAAAACAGCGCCTGTCCATTGCCCGTGCCCTGCTGCGCAAGCCGCACATGTTGTTGTTTGATGAAGCGACTTCGGCACTCGATTCATTAACGGAAGAAGAGATAACAGATACCATTAAAGATGTATCTTCCCAGCGGGAACAGATTACCATTTTGATTGCGCACAGGCTTAGCACCATCATGCATGCCGACCGCATTTATGTATTGGAAAAAGGTACGGTGGTAGAAACGGGCAACCATGAGGCTTTACTGGCCGAAAAAGGATTGTACTATGCGATGTGGCGCCAGCAGATTGGCGAAAGAAGAAAATTGGCTTCTGCCTAAATCGATCAATTTCATAAAATATTTTACCATGGACGCAACAGAATGGCTCGGTATGGTGGCAGGCACCCTTTCTTCCATCACTTTTTTGCCACAGGTAATCAAAACCTGGCAAAGCAAAAGCACCAAGGATATTTCGCTGTGGATGTTTTTGATTGTAACGGCCAGTGTGGTTTTGTGGTTGGTGTATGGCCTCTTGCTCAAAAGTACCCCCATCATTTATACCAACAGCATGGTGCTGCTGATGAGTTTGGTAATGCTGTATTTCAAGTTGATACGCTTTAAATAGCAAGGGCTAGCCGCTTATTCATTACCTTTGCGGCATGGATAAAAAACCCAAGCCCGGCTATTTTTGGAGTATGTTCTCGATGAAATGTCCCCGCTGTAGGCGTGGGCAAATGTACAATAGCCGTAACCCATTTAAAAAATTAAGCCTCAAGCATATTTTTGACATGCCCGAAAAATGCCCCGTATGCAACCAACGCTACGAAATGGAAACAGGCTTTTGGTACGGTACTGGGTATGTTAGCTACGCATTGGCCGTGGCGCTTTCTGCTGTTACTTTTGTCGCTTGGTGTGTATTGATCGGTATATCGGTAAATGATAACCGGGTATTTTATTGGTTGGGGTTCAATACCTTTTTGCTGATTATATTACAACCTTGGCTCATGCGTTTGAGCAGGGTTATTTACCTATACTTTTTTGTACGGTACGATGAAAACTACGAGCAACATGCCCCGCAGGAGTTCGACCATCACCAATAAAACGTTACGAGAAATCAAACATTAAGGGATTAAGGTTCATTAAGTTTTACTTGGTAAACCTCACTTTTTAATGGTGCGACAATGCAGGTTGGGGCAGGCAATATCAAGGCTTTCTTAATTCCTTCATGTTAAAAAAAAACGAATCTTAACCCATTAAGATAAAGGGCCATTAAGTTCAACTTGGGGAAGCCAACCTTTTAATGCCTGCCCGGCAGTCAGGGTTGCAGTCAAAGCTATTCGGGTAATGAAGCAAAAAGGCTTTTTTAATGTTTCTTAATTCCTTAATGTTTCAAAAAAAGTGAAGCGAAGCTGAACGATAGCAGGTCATTAATTTACATACTTTACGCTAAAAAATATCCTCCAACTGCCGCAGGTGGGTAACGGTGTAGGTAGGCTTTAAGTGGGTAACGGCATCAATATGATTTACAAAAATACAATCCATGCCCGCATTCATGGCACCCTGTATATCCGCATCCAAATTATCACCAATCATGATACTTTCCGCCAATGAGGCTTCGGCCTTGGCCATCGCATGATCAAAAATGGCTTTTTGGGGCTTGATGCTATTGCTGGCCTCCGATGTAACCACATGCGTAAAGTAATGGCCTAGTTGACTATTATTGAGTTTGCTCCATTGCGTTTTTTCAAACCCATTGGTAATCAAATGCAGTTGGTACTTTTTGGCCGTGAGGTAATCCAATATTTCACGGGTATGCTCAAATAGGTTTTGTTTTACGGGCAGTATCTCCAAAAACCGGGCACTGATTTCCTTGGCCAGTTTTTCGTCGCCAATTTTAAAATCCAACAAAGTACGCCACATACGCTTCCACTTCAGGTCGTCTGCCGTAATAAAGCCCTTGTGGTAGCGGTCCCACAGTATTTCATTGTGGTGCAGGTAGGTTTTGTAAAACGCATCAAAGGGTGCCACATTTCTATCGGCCAATTCAAAAATGGTATAAATATCGCCCAAGGTTTCTTTGGCGTTGGTATCAAAATCCCATAAGGTATGGTCCAAGTCGAAAAATAAATGCCGATATTTCATGCCGTACAATAGCTTTGCGGTAAAGTTATACCATTTTTACCAATGGGTGTGTGCAAGGGGAATGATGAACCTGCACAAATACACATTTGAATAATATGTTAAATTATAAACCATGAACATTGTCGTTACCGGAGCCTCTAAGGGCATAGGGCTAGCTGTGGCCGAGGCGTTTGCCGCCGAAGGCAATACCGTATTTATCTGCGCCAGCAACGAGGTACATTTGTACCAAACGCTGGAAATACTGCAAACGAAATATCCCCTTTGCCACTGGAAAGCATTTCCCACCGATTTGTCAACCAAAGAAGGGGCTTTGGCATTTGGCCAATGGGTTACCAATAGCGGCCTGCCCATTGATGTGTTGGTAAACAATGCGGGGCGCTTTATACCCGGCAGCATCCATAACGAAGCCGAAGGCACATTGGAGCAAATGATCCATACCAACCTGTACAGTGCCTACCATGTTACCCGTTGCTTATTGCCCCAAATGATAGAGCGCCAAAAAGGGTTGATCGTCAACATGTGTTCCATTGCATCGCTGCATGCCTATAGCAACGGTGGCAGCTATAGCATCAGCAAGTTTGCTTTGATGGGCTTTAGCAAAAACCTGCGGGAAGAGGTAAAGCACCATGGCATTAAAGTTACCAGCGTATATCCCGGTGCTGTTTATACCGCCAGTTGGGAGGGAAGCGGGGTTCCGCCCGAACGCATCATGGAAAGCAACGATATTGCCAAAATGATTGTGGCCATGAGCCAACTGTCGCCCCAAGCCGTGGTGGAAGACATTGTACTGAGGCCGCAGTTGGGGGATTTGTAACAGTTAATGTACAATTTTAACATTTTTTTATTACCGCTGGCCCCATTCAGCCACAGGGGCAAATACTCGAATAGATATATTTGCGATGCAATATGGCAACCCGTTTACAAATACTATTGTTATGGATGATTGGCGCAGTTGGTCAACATTCGTATGGCCAAATGGCATTGTCGGGCAATATACCGTCCTCTGTTGCTAACTATGTGATTAGGGGAAACGAAAATGCAGCGGATAAGGTAAAAGGACATTTGTTTGTTCAGGTTACGGCCGATAAAAAAACCTGCATGGTTGGCGAGCCTATCTTGCTTACGTATAAACTATGTACCCAACTAAAAAGCCTTAGCACGTTGGTAAAAAGCCCATCCTTTAATGGATGTTCAGTAGTAGATATGCCTACCGAAGATTTTGCCCACTACGGTTACGAAACCATCAATGGACAACTATACAATGTGTTCCAATTGCGTAAGGTGCAGTTGTACCCTTTGCAAGCGGGCGATTTGGCAATTGAAGCTGCCATGGTGGATAATAAGCTCCATTTTATCAAGGAAAATTATTTGTTGGCACAGGATGGATTTCGGTACAATCCCGAACTGTTCGTAAAAGATATTTTGGAAAGCATCGACAAAGGCACCGCCCCCAAAGATGCGATACTAACCCATCAGATTGCCATCAATAGTCCTGCTATTTCAATCACTGTTAAAGACTACCCGGCCGCCGACAGACCAGCCGACTTTACGGGTGCCACGGGCCAGTTTAACATTGCCGCAGCTTTATCGCAACTAAAAATAAGTACCGACGAAGTGGGCAAGCTAACGGTGGCCCTTACCGGCAAAGGGAATATGATGTTACTAACGCCGCCCGATATACAATGGCCCCAGGGGTTGGAAGCTTTTGAACCCACCGTAACAGAACGGGTTAGCCATACTACCACCCCCATCAGCGGTACCAAGTTTTTTGAATACCGCTTTAGCGCCACAAAGCCCGGCAGCTATACCATTCCGGCCATTAACTTGAGCTGGTTTGATACACAAAAAAGAAATTACCAAACCAGCCATACGCCTGCACTTACCGTGAATGTAACGCAAGGCAATGGCAAACAGGCAGCACCCGTTACTGGCCCCGAACCTGAAAAGGAAAAGTTTTTTAACCGCCTATTTGCCAACCGCTGGTGGGTAGCAGGCCCCGTGATTGGTTTGATATTATTGGGGCTGATTGTATGGATGCGCAGCGAAACCAAGAAAGATAAAAAAGCAAAGGCTTTAGCGGCACAAGAAAGGGCCAACGCAACGGAGCTTCCTTCACCAATAGTTGAACCAGCCAACCCATTGGACAATGCAGCGGATCTATTGCATCAAGGCGATAGCCATTTATTTTACACCCAACTTAGCAACGACTTAAAAAACTATTTGACTTATAAAATGCAACTGCCAGTGTTCAACAAAGGCACACTGGCAGTTGCATTGGACAAACGGGGTGTTAGTACAGAAACGGCGATAGAATTGTCGGCGGTATTGGAAGCACTCGAGTGGCAACTGTATACGCCTGTATCCGATGCCACGCAAATGGAGGCACTTTATCACCGTTCCCTTTCCGTAGTGGAGTCCATTAAATACGAAACAAAAGACCGTTGATTACCGCTTGATCACCAGGGTTTGCCTGATGGCTTGGTCACCGCTAATCAGTTCCACAAAATAAACACCATCTGGCAGGTCATGTACCGACAGTAATATCGACTGTTGTATCCCTTTTACGGTGATCTGTTTTTTTAACAAACCCAGCTTGTCGTACACATTTACCCTTTCAATAGTTTGTAAGCCTTGTCCTTTTGTTCCTATCGCTTTTAAATCAACCTTTACTTGGCCACTGGCGGGGTTGGGAGACAAATTGGCCGACAAACCACTGCGGAAAGTATTGCCACAAGCCCTTTGTACATCGGGATCAAAAGCGATTTCGGTAGTGCCGCAATCGGTTACACCCTCTACTTTCAGTTGGTTGCTGCCACATTGTATCAGGTTGAAATCGTTGGTCATATAAAAAGTACTATTGCCTGCCTGCACCAATTGGCCATTGAGGTACCAGCGGTACTCGGTTACATAATTGGCGGGGTCGATACTAGCCACCAAACTTTCCCCATTTAAAATGGGTTGGTACATGCCATACTTAAATTCACGGCGGTACGGAAAATAATCGGCATACACATTGGTACCCGCACTACAAAAGTTGGCCGTATTTAAAGCAACGGTGCCATAAGTGCCAGATGCACCTACACTAGGCACGCTGGTAGTAGCAGTAGTGCCACCACCTTCCAATATCAAGTCGCCACTGCCAACCGTCCAAGTGTAACTAGCCACTGGCGCATTGCCCGAAGCTGTAAAAATAACGTTGCTACAAGAAGATTGCGCTGCTGTAATTTCCATGGGATAAGCCCCCATCTGAATATTGTAACTGTTTACCAGTAACGTGTTCCCACAAATTCTTACTTGCGCTGATAGTGTTACCACCCCATCGGCTAGGCGTGTAAGGGTAGCCGTATTTCCGGATACCGTTAGTGAGGCAATATTGGCCGGGCTGGGCTGCTGCCAGTTTACAACGGCACCGGGTGGCAGGTTACTGATGGTGTACACTGCGGTGCTACATATTTGCGCTGGCCCAGTAACTGTATAGTGATCTGCCTTGATGCTACCAATCGACTGTAAATCGGTTTGCAAAGGATCCAACCAATCACGCAGGCGGGAAGCCGGGCTGCCACTGCCCAGCCATGAAGCATCAAAGCATCCATAATAATCTTTCTTTTGGCCCGACCCACAAAACGAATAGCCTCCTTTGAGCTGTCCGATTACCTTACCCTCACTGTTGAACAATGGCGAACCCGACGAACCCACTTCTGTAACGCCCATGTTCCAATCGGCCTGCCAATACACATTGCCCACCAGGTTGGGATAATTGGTGCGTACCAAGGGCTCTGCATCATAAGCCATTTTCATTACATCGCCCACGGGATGGTGCAGGCCAACGGCATTGGGCGAAGGGTTAGAAGTCCTGTCCCAGCCAGCATACACAATGCCCGAAAATTGATCCGGCACTTGGTTCATTTGCAGCAAGGCAAAATCCGTCCAACTGGAGTAGGCTTTGAGCGTAGCCCCATTGAACAACAAACGCTGCGATCCATCTTGGCTGGGGTTGCAGCTATTGCTCCAATAATGAAATACAAAGCGCCATTTTGAAATGGGCTGCGCTTCATTATTCAATGCCGCATGGGCTGCCGTAAGTATGTAAGGGATGCGGTTGTTGCAAGTGTTGTTCACCAGCACACCCGTCCACGAACCACCGTTGGGGTCCAATATCAACGCAACAGATTTTCGCTGCTCTTCCCAACTCGCACCTTCTGGGCAACTCACATTGATATTGCAACTGCCAGAGGCACCAAACCTTGCGGCGGCATTTGATGCGGCCACGCTCCTAAAGCCACAGCTCACACTGTTGATGTTTAACAAAGGCAGCCTATTAGTAACCACCAGGGGCACAGCTACTTCAATTATCAACGCATCGCCTTGGTACACATCCGAGCCCCAAATATTATTGGCATTGTTTTCTGTGCTGGTTACCGGCCCTGTTATTTCTGTACCGCTGGTATTGTATAAATACATTTCGGCACCGGGCGGCAGGTAAAAACGGTTGAACTGTACACTTAACGAAAGTGCATTGGGCACCCGCAGTTTAAGGGTATAAACCCACTTGTTCCTAATGCGCCTGGGCACACCGGCAAGCAAGTTGATGTTCACAGCTACAGGCTCGGCAAATTTGTACAAACCGTCGTGCAACTGGCCTACAGTTGCAGTTGGTAGCTGATATTGAAAGGGGGGCAGCACAATATGGCGCATGGTTGAATATCCGCCAAAAAAACCGTTAGCGGGCATAGACATACCACCCGTAAAAGTGGCTACCTGTGCCGCAGCATTAAAAATTGCTTGGCAAAGCAATAAACAAATGATTGTTTTTTTCATCTTGTAGTAGAGGTTTTAAAGTTTATATGAGAGCGCAAATGCGATACCGACCGCATCAAAAAATTGTTTGTTGTATCTGTCTACACCTTCGGGGCGTGGTTGCTGAAAACCGAGTCCATAATCGTATACGATTTCATCTTTTTTCCATTGGTTAAATACCTGTAAACTAGGTTCGGCACTGAGATGGATTTTATTGCCCACTTGATAGCGCAGCCGGGCATGCAATTGTACCGCATTGGAGAAAAAATAAAATTGGGTCATCTTATCGCTGCGCCCATAGTGTTGTTTCCATGTAAAATTGAACAAGTTGGTAACACCAATCATACAGTCAGCTTTCTTTACTTGTTTGATGCGATAGTTGACCCTAACCGGCACCTGCAGCAAATTATATTTATAATTGGGATTGGTGGGTGCAAGATAGGCCAATAAACTACCCATATACCGTGTGTTGTAGCCTCTTACAATATTGAAAACAGCGCTGCCAACGCCTAAGCCCAGTTCTGCAGATAATTTGTTTTTTATAAAATACTCATACGCAACTTGACAACCTACTTGGATGCTATTGTCCCTTTGAAGGCCTCTTGCAGAACGCTCTGCGGCTACAATCACATCTACTTGATACCATGTATACTGTACAGGCACCCTACAAGTAATAAAGCTTTGGCCTTTTTGTGCCATGATGCAGCCAGTGGTTATCACGGCAAGTAGTAGCAATTTTACACGGAGGTACCTGTTGCTATTTTTCATACAGCAATTTATTTTCTTTACTATTATTGACACTAAAATACCTATCGCTAAAAACGATACCTCATTGCTAAGCGAGGAAATTGGCTTATGGGAATATTAGGTTGGTCATGCGCATATCTGTGGCAACAGTAACACAGACCGTTCATTTAGTTTGCTGCTAAATTTTTATATCGGCGCAAAGTAGTACAATTTTGTATTAAAAAAAACAAAAACATAGAAATAAATTTTTATTCCTATTAGCAGAATACGTCTCCCAAAATGCTTTACCCTATTGCATTACAGGAAAATCGGCTTAAATGAAAAAACGCCGCTAAGGCTCGCAATTACACGTAGTAAAAAGCACAGGGCGATACGTAGTTTTACAGGCGATAATGATTGGCAAAAAAAATGCACTTTGTAAAAAGTGCATGGAAATTTTTTTATAAAAGATGGTTATAGTTTTTCTATTACCGCATCTACAATACCGTAAGCGATACTCTCTTGGGCATTCATCCAATAATCCCTATCAAAATCTTCTAAGATGCGCTCAACGGGTTGTCCGCAATTTTTGGCCAATATTTCGGCAGATATCCTTTTTGTTTTGGCTATCTGCTCTGCCATAATTTCCAAATCGGCACTGGTACCTTGGCCACCGCCACTGGGTTGGTGTATCATTACTTCGCCATGCGGAAAGATGAAACGCTTGCCCTTGGTACCACCGCTGAGCAAAATGCTGCCCATGCTGGCCGCCATACCCATACAAATAGTAGTAATGGGGCTGCTTACCATCTGCATGGTATCGTACACCACCATGCCACTGGTAACCACACCGCCGGGGCTGCTGATATAAAAAGTGATTTCTTTGCCAGGGTCTATCGCTTCCAAGTACATCAGCCTATTGGTAATATCTTTTGCACTTTTATCATCCACGGGGCCCCACAAAAAAATCTTCCGTTGCTCAATAAATTTTTTATCGAACATCATGCCACCCATCATTTTTTCCATGGGATTATCTTGGCTTGGTTTTTCTGGTGTTTCTGGTGCATCCTCGTCTTCAAAACGTATATTGCTTTTGCTATAAATGTTCATTTGAATCTGTTTTAATTACTTACTAATAAAATTCAATCCGGTTGTTTAGTCCTTTTTTTCTTTGCGGGGGTTGATGAGCAGTACCTCGTCTACCAAGCCATACGCTTTGGCTTCCTCTGCCTTCATCCAGTAGTCCCTTTTGCAATCTGCCGCCACTTTGGCCACATCTTGCCCCGTATGGTGTGCTATTACATCGTACAGCTCCTGCTTCATCTTCTTCACCTCATTCACCGTAATTTCGATATCGCTTGCTTGTCCGCCCGCACCCGCACTGGGTTGGTGCAGCATGATGCGGCTATGCCGCAAAGCGGTGCGTTTGCCCTTGGTGCCAGCGCACATCAGCACGGCACTCATACTGGCTGCCACACCGGTGCAAATGGTGGCAATATCGGGGCCGATGAACTGCATGGTATCATACATGCTCAAGCCTGCGTACACGCTGCCGCCGGGGCTGTTGATGTACATCTGTATATCCCTGGTGCGATCGGCACTTTCCAAAAACAACAATTGAGCGGTAACAATATTGGCCACTTCATCCGAAATGGGGTAGCCCATGAATATGATGCGGTCCATCATCAAACGGCTGTAAACATCCATTACGGCAATGTTCATGGGCCTTTCTTCAATGATGTTGGGTGTAAGGTTGGTGATATTATGCTTCATATAACCATCCAACTTATTTCCGCTGATCCCTTTATGCTTCACGGCATAGTTTCTAAACTCTTTTCCAAGATTCATATTATGAGTGATTTTTTCTTTAATTAATAGGGCAATTTATGCCAATTATTTGTTTTTGATTCATTTTTTTACCAACAGCAATGCGCTTTTGTTGCGCCTTGTAAGCAGCCACAGTCGCTATTAAAAGCCATCTGGGCTGTATTCTTCCAAGCCCTTGCAACCACCTGCCAGCATCTTTCCCATTACGGTAATCCACACAAAAACCATCCTTCGGCAATTGCGGTTTTTACTGACTGTTTTTCCTACCATATCCAGCAATGGATGGTAAAAAATGGCTGTGCAGGCTGGTACTATTTACCATACACCTACTTCACAAATGGCAGGCCAATCTAATTACATGACGAAATGGCAAAATTTAGCATAAATAGGCAGTTTTGGCTTACATTGCAATATGCATTTGAACCTAATAGATTTGCTTACGGCACAGCGGGAAGATTTTGCCCCCGTGGTACCTTTTGACGCTGCCACTGAGCGGGTTGCGCCATTGGATCTCAGCAAAAATAACCAGGAACTGGACGAACTTACGTACAGCGATACGGCTGCCTTTTCGGCATACATCAACCAAAAATTAGCGGCCGCCAATGCACGGTATTTGTTGGGCGGCTATGGCGAACTGCGGGAAATGTACAAACGCAGCCGCTTATTTGGCTTTCATGCGGCGGAGCCCGAACCCATGGCTACCGCTGCCGAGCCGCGCAGGTTGCATTTGGGCGTAGATGTTTGGGGTGAGGCGGGCACTAAAATCTCAGCTCCGTTGGGCGGTATGGTGCACAGCTTGGCCAACAACGATAATTTTGGCGACTATGGCGCTACCGTTATCCTGCAGCACCAACTGGACACTTTTGCGTTTTATACCTTGTACGGACACTTATCGCTACGGGATGTTACCACCTTAAGGGAGGGACAGTTTATCACCCGTGGTCAACATTTTGCCCATTTTGGCAAGCCGGCCGAAAACGGTCAATGGCCGCCCCACCTGCACTTTCAAATTATTATTGATATTGGGCTTTGGGAGGGCGACTACCCCGGCGTTTGTAAATTTTCGGAAAGGGATTATTATTTGAACAACTGCCCCGATGCCGACCAAATTTTGAACATGAACCGGTTTTTGGTGCGTAACTAACCTCATATTAGCAATTATTGCCATTGCTTTCGGCAGCGCACAACCTAAATTTACCCTTAAAAAGCCGCTTTTATGGGCCTGCATTATTTTATTACTGCCAAAACCATAACTTTGTAAGGCCCTGATAGCACGCAGGCTTACCTTAGTGTCCCAATAAATCGGTAATCAAAAAAAAGTTGCGTATGGTAATATTATTTACCTTTTGCCACATACTGCTTTTGATTGTTGCAAGCAAGGCCGAAAGGTCGGGCTGCTTATCTATTCAACCTGCGCCACCTTCGCAGCAACCTGTTTACATTACAAACCAACACAATAGAATATGAAAAAATGTATTTACTTCATTTTGGTAGGGCTAGTGGTTTCCTTTTCCGCTTGGTCCCAAACCAACCCCAAGTTGGCAGTGAAAGTGTACAAACGTGACACTTTGTTCAACTGTATCGCAGCCGACTCATTGGGCAATGTATATGCCGCCTCCTCGCAAAAAGGCATCTTTAAATTTGATGGCAGCCAGTGGAGAGACTGGACCGGCGGCAATGGTTCCGTGGGGCTACGCAAGTGCTTTATGAAGCATATGGCCGGTGCCAAAGAAGGCGTATGGCTTACGCACAGTGGTTTCACCTTAAGCGTTACAGGTGGTGGCCCAGCTACTTTTTACGCCAATGCCACGGGTGGGGTTGAGTATATTCCCGCAGCTCACCCAGCGCAACGCACTAAATACCAGGGCCGGGCAATTTTGACCAGACGCTTGATGCAGGGGCCTTCCACCAAGTCGGGCCTTGCCGTAGCCATAGACAAAAACGGTACCGTGTGGAGCGCTGCCAACTATGCCGACTCGCAACGTTATTATTATTATGACGGTATTTCTGTAACACCAGACAGGTACTATTACAGCCCAGGGGGCCTTACTTTTAAAACGGCCTCCGGTGCAGGGTTTGATACGGTGGTGAACGGTATGCCTTGGCCCGGCGGCATCAATATAAGTATAGGTACCGATGGCAAAACCGATACTTGGAGCATTGGCAAAAGAAGGGTGGCTAGGGCGGTTGGCGTTATCAATTCGCTCAACGAAGTATGGGTAAGCATGGATAGCATGCAGGCTACCACCGAAGTATTTAGCAACTGTATTTTACGCTATAATCTTTCGGGCAATTACTTGGGCAAGATTGACAATACGGGCACGGGCCTGCCCATGGGGCCGGGCACGGGTTATACTGGCGCCACTTCCATTTATGAGGATTCTAAGGGCCGGATATGGCTGGGCTTTGGCAGCAAAGGAATAGGTGTAAAAGATAATACGGGCAACTGGACGTACATACCTTCGCCGCCGCTACTACCTGCCGGCACACAAATACGCCCCAATGCCATTAGCGGTAATAAAAACGGCGAAGTGTATTTTGGCACACTTAATGGTTTATATGTGTACCGCTGCGTAAATGGCAGTTATACCAACGATACTTCCTATCGATTATTTACCACGGCAGATAGTTTGCCCTCTAATAATATACTAGGCGTAACGGTTGACAAAAAAGGAAATATATGGTTAGCCACTAGTACTGCCATAGCCCGCATTGAAAAGGGCGCTTTGAGGGTGTACAATCAAAAAACCACCAATGGTGTGTTGATCGTTAGTGATGCAGATAACAATAAAAGGTTAATCAGAAGTTGTGGTACTTGTACTGAAAACGTGGATATTATGGTTGCTGCCGATAGTTCCGAAGTGACCCAATTTGAATTTGAGTACGCAGGCAATCCTGATGAAATATCGTTTGTGATAAAAGAGGCTAACGGTGCAACCGACAATGCTACCAAAGCCCGTTATGGTTATTTTGACCCAACCCCTGCCGCTAATAAAAAAGCATACGACAATGGGAAAATAAAGTGGCTTTACCACCATCCTACCTATATCAAGGCCGACTCGGATGCCGACCTTGATACAGACAAAAAGGGCTATACCGTTACATTTGACATCCTTAAAAATGGGGTTCCCATAGATTATCTTGGTGATAGCACTAAGCAAAAAATAAAAATCGTTTTCCCTCCTTTGATTATGGTTCATGGATTGTGGGATCATGGCAACGATAAAATTGAGGCGAAGGGTAGCAAAAAAGCACCGCAGGTACCGGCAGTAACCGAAAAGGGCTGTTTTACAGATATGGAAACAACATTGAGAACCAATGGCAACTATTTTGCTTGGCAATTTAATAAAGTAGATTACGAGGCCACGCACAATGCCAGTTTTAATACCAACAGGCCCGTAGTGCCCAACGCTATTAATAAAATACTAGACGACTGCTTTTATAATGGGGTGAGCGTAGGTAAAGTTGATATTGTATGCCATAGTATGGGGGGCGACTTATCCAGGAGATATTTACAAAGCACTGCTTATAAAAATGACATCAATAGGCTAATTACATTAAACACCCCTCATGGTGGGTCGCAAGTGGCAAACTGGTATGTATTAAATAGGATTATGCGCCAAGCACGCTCACTTGGGGGGTTGAATTGCGGTTTTGCACTTAGGGACCTGCGGGTTAATTTCATGGACAGGCCCTACAATGGTGCCATTGCCGAGCTGAATTCTCCTGCCCAACTGGTCAGAAGTAAAAATGTGGCTTTGCATGCAATAGTAACCACAGCCGAGCGACTTTCGCAATATGACGAAAATGGCGCTGCCGGTACTTTTGAAAATTCAACTTATAATGTAGCCAACGAAGATTATGATGCCGCTCCTTGGTACCGAAAACCAGTTATCGCCGCGGCTAGAAGGGCCCGCAATGAGTTTTTTGACAGAACGGAGTGTACTTACGCCGACAGGGCAGTAGAATGTTTTAAAAAACTATATAGAAGTAATAACCCTGGCGGACTCAATGATAATGCCGTGGGTTATATAAGCCAACAAGGGGGGCTGCCCACGAATGCTATAACCCCGTTGACAAATATACCGCACAGTGAGTCTCCGTCAAACGCAACAGTAATTAACAAAGTTGTACAATTGCTCAAAGGCAATCCCAACGGTACCAGTTTCAGTAAAGATGGCTATGGTGCGGTAAGTCTTACGCATTATCAAAGGTTGCCTATCACTCCCGAAACAGATGGGATGACCTGTGATTTTTTTGGTGGTACATTGGTTTCCTATCCCAACGGAAGAGGTTTAAGCGAGTTAAAGAGAATGAAGTTTTTATCACCTCCCAGTGGTTCAACTTTTAAACCACTCGATACAGTACACTTTGAAATAAAAACAGATACTGTTTATGGGGTTGAACTTTTTAGTGATTTTGTTAGCAGTAACGACTACCAGATTAAATTTGATACAGGTGCTATTTTTAAAATGGATTATATCATCCCCCTTAATGCTGCAGATAAAATAACATTTGTAGCTGCTGGATATGATACTACTGGCTATGTTAACGATGATACTACCTTTATTAATATTGGTACTCCAAATAATGTTACGCTAAATAGCATTTCAATTTTCAACAAGGAGCTGTTGAAAGTATTTAAAGGTGACAGTATTGTTGTAAACTTAAAAGGTATTTACAGCGATACTACCAGAAACATAACGTATTTACCCGGCATTAGCTATGCACTAGAAGAGGGTAATGCCGCACCTGCCCGTAATGGCATTAAGGGAGTAAATATTGGCCAAGACCGCTTGTTTGTAACCTATCAAGGCAAAAGGGATACGGCTTATGTGGAGGTAGTTGAGAGAATTGCCGATCCCTTTGTTGTTATCCCCGTTACATTCTCCGATATCTATGCCCAGTTCCGCAATAACCGGGTAGAGGTAAATTGGAGTACCGAAACCGAAATCAACAACAAGGAGTTTGAGGTACAACGCAGCTTGGATGGGGTTCGGTTTGAAACCTTTACCAAAGTACCGGGCAAAATGTTCAGTACGGGCACAAGCTGGTATGCGGCATTTGACCTGCAGTACAGTACTGGCCGTAATTTCTACCGCATCAAACAGGTTGACCTAGATGGTAACTTTAAATACTCTAGGGTGGTAATGGTGCTTATTAAAGATAAAATTTCGGTGCTGCTTTACCCCAACCCTGCCCATACCGAAGTGTATGTGGCAATAGGCACACAAGTAAATGCCAAAACATTAAGGGTAGTGAATACGATGGGGCAGCCTGTAATGACCCGTGCGGTTACCGGCAATGGCCAAACGGTTAACATTGGTATTAGCCAGTTGCCATCAGGTGTTTATTTTACCGAACTGTTCAACGGTAATAACGAAAGCGTTTGGAGGGGTTCTTTTGTAAAAGAATAAACTTACCATACGCTATTATACAACGGGTGCTGCAATTGCAGCACCCGTTGTATTTCGAGCCAACAAATACCCTGTGCCCCTTGCTTTGTGCCATACACATATCCACACAAAAGCCCGTTTACCAAATAATATATACGGAGTCTTTTGCTTTGGGAGGCAAGGCCTTGCTGGCCAATGTATCTTTCCTTTTGGTAACGATCGGTACCGCTACTTGATTGCTGGGCAAGGGAGGCAGGGCAATAGCATGGCTTGTATCTTTTGCCAAAGCACTTACAAAATTTGCTACCGTACCAGATGGTTGATCCGTTTTTTTACCCTTTGTTGTAGTGGCAGGTAGATTACCCGATGGCACTGCCACAGTATTGGGCACTTGGTTGCCCTGTGTTAGTGCTAGCCTTGGAGTATTGCTTTTGTGTGCTTTGTTATTGCTATCCTTTGCATTGATGGGGTTGGTCATAGGTGTTGCATCATCGGCCGATTGTTGTATAGCTACAGTATGGTTATTACCGGTTGCTTTGTGCCTACTTTGTTTGGTATTGCCGCTAAATTGGTAAACCAACAGTGCAGTGAAGCAGCTTGCCGACAGCAATAACAATAGACCCCAGCGCTTTTTCTTGTGCTGTACCCGAGCAGGTGGTAAAACCATCTGCACAAAATACGTATCTGCCAGTGCCATGTCCACATCGGTTTTGTCCAGTTGCTCTTTTACAAACTGGTCAAACTTCCCATCCGCATTATCGTGCATTTTTAACAGTTTCATTTTGCTGCATGCTTTTAATCTTTTCTTTTAATAATTCCCGGGCATTGTTCAAGTGCCATTTGCTGGTGCCGGTTGAAATGGAGAGCTGCGCAGCAATCTGCTCATGGGTATAGCCCTCCATAATATATAGGTTAAACACCAGGGCACTGCTACGGGGCAGTGCTTGCACATAGCGCAGAATATCTTGGCTCTGCAACTGCCCATACACGTCGGGTGAAATATAGGCCCGTAGGCCATTCTCTTCCTCTACCGTTACTGCCGTAAACCTTGCCTGTTGTTTAAGGGCATTGAGGCAGGTATTTACCATAATCCGATGCACCCACCCCAAAAACTCCCCTTCCTGTTTGTATTGACCAATTTTGGTAAACACTTTGTACATGGCCTCGTTATAACTCACGGCCGCATCATCGGTGTTTTGATGGTAGCGCATACACACCCGCATCATCTGCTCAAAACAATAGTGGTACAGCATCTTTTGGCTGGCTGGGTTATTTTTTAAACACCCTGTGATGATATTTTCTAAGCGTTGCTCCATTTTATTTTACCAAAATTGATAGCCGATACCCACGCCATACCAAGGCTCGAATCTTTGCCTTATTAAAATCAGGCTGTATGTTGCACGCCATGTGATGCCATTGGCCTTCGGCAGGTGCCTATAACCTACCGCAACGGTGCCGTAAGCAAAGTCTTTCTTTTTATCAACACCCCATCTGCTGTCAACCCTCCAAACGCTGTCTGCACCGCCTGTATAGAACATAAAAACGGCACCAACACCCACTTCAAGGAATTCCTTATGCTCGCCAAAAAGGTAATTTCCCCCAAATGGCACCAATATGCGGACACCAGGTTTGCTAGCAGTAGTCAACGCACCCAGCCCAGCATTAATACCCCAACCATTGCGCCGCCCTCTTTCTGTACGCATATCAAAATTTACAGAATAGGAATAAGTCCGCCCATAATACTCAAAATACACTGATTTGTAATAGCGATTGGATGGTTGAGCAAAGGGCTTCGCTCTTTTTTGCACTTCATGAAGTTTTATGATTTTCCAAACATCTATTAGTGCTATTTGCAAAGTATCTTTTTCTTTTAACCGGTAAATTTTTACATTTTTGGCCGGGGTCTGCTCAATAATATAGCCTTCGTAAACAGTAATGCTATCTTTCATATAGACCCTTTCGATAAACTTTTGCCCTGAAACCTGAGCAGCGCAGCAACAAAAAATCAATGCGAGATAATGTTTCATATATTTTATTTTACCCGTTTGACAGTGCTATGGCACCCTTGGTTGGGTAAGCGGGGGTATTTTTTTCAAATATCTGTTTTTTAAACTGTATTGGCCCACAGTGGGATTGGTTTAATTTTTTAACAGCATGCCAGCAATGCCATGTATCACTTGCCTGGCAGAGAATGGTCCGCACAAAAGTGGTGGGACAGCAATCGCTTTTCCGGCGGGGCGGGCTGTGGCGGCGAGGTGGGTAAAAGTAGGCGAAGGCCAACAGGGCTGGAAACTCCCGAACCCGCCATCATACAGGCTTCGTTAAAGCTCACGGCCGCATCATCGGTGTTTTGATGGTAGCGCAGGCACACCTGCATCATTTGCTAAAAGCAATAATTGTACAGCATCTTTTGGCTAGTCGGATTATTTTTGAGGCACCCCAATATGATATTTGCTAAGCGTTGCTCCACTATTGTTATTGATTACCAAAATTGATAGCCGATACCCAAGCCAAAAAAAGGAAGAAGTTTTTGGTTAAGTAAAGCCGGATTGAATGTTGCACGCCAAGTGATGCCATTGGCCCGTGGCATGTGCCTATAACCAAGCGTAAAGGTACCAAAAAGAGAGCCTTCAAATTCAGGTATAGTCGAACCGCCTATACCCCACACAACGTTCCTTGAACTGTCATTGCCTATCAAAAACATATAGGTGGCACCTGCGCCCACTTCAATAAAACTATTTTTTTTGCCAATTAAATAATTTGCACCAAAAGGCACGAGGACGGCTACGCCAAAGTTGCCGGTAGATCCTACGATGCACAGCCCTGTATTGATGCCCCAACCATTGCGCCGCCCCCTTTCCGTACGCATATCAAAGTTGGCAGAATACAAAATGGCCCGGCCGCCAACCTCAGCAAACAACGATTTGTAATATCGCTTGTTGAGTTGTGATTCGGGCTGGCCCTTTTTTTTTGCATTATATAGTTTGGTGATTTTCCAAACGTCTATTAGTGCTATTTGCAACGTGTCTTTTTCTTTTAACCGGTAAATTTTTACATTTTTGGCTGGGGTCTGCTCAATAATATAGCCTTCATAAAAGGTAACACTGTCTTTAAGGTAAACCCTTTCAATAAATTGCTGCCCCGAAACATGAGCGACGCAGCAACAAAAAATCAATGCGAGATAATATTTCATGTATTTTATTTTGCCCTATTGACAACAGCATTGCCAATAGCGTTGGGTGGAAATAAAGAAAATTTCAAAATTGAAAAGGCTGACCCTATTTGTAGCGGTTACATGGATACTTAAACCCATATTTTGGATATTCGCATATACTTACTATATTAGTGCTACTAATGTAATAACTGTTTTGTAATAACCCATAAAAACCTATACCCCTACTTATCAAAGCCCTTATCTGCAAAAGCTTTTTTTAACGATGCATCATAATGCTTAGTCGCTATACCAATTATTAAAAACAATTAAAATGTAAACAAATGAAAAAGACAATCCAAAGAATTTATGTGCTTTTGTTTTGCAGCCTCGTTTTAGCAAGTGCCTGCAAGAAAAATGAGCTTCTGCCCGTAAACCCACCAGAAGACGAAACCATGTTACAGTCAAGTTCGGTAGCGGTAAATGGCACCAATGTTGCTGTCATCGGCGAGCCCAATGCTTTATTAGATATTTCCGAGCCGTTGTTCAATGAAATGATAAAGGGTATCCACATTGAAGTAGTGCAATCAGCACCCAACACCAATTATGTGGCAATAGATGTAGTTAAAAAGCCAGGGGGAGTTGAACCCCTTGATCCATGTTCAAGAATGTATTTTGACATTGAAGATTATTTAAATACCAATAGGGCCAGTTTTGTGGCATGGGCTAATCAGAATTGCAGGCCGTATACATTTATTTGGAAGAACCCTGATTGCGAAAAAGAAGTATCGGTTAGCGTTTCACCCACCGAGCTTTGCGGCACGGTTGCCTATGATATCCCTGTAAAAGTATTTGATCGTTTGTAACAGCAGTAATCACATTTACTGCAATATCAACATGGCAAGTAAGGGTTTTGATGAAAAAGCGGCTGACCAGTAACGGTCAGCCGCTTTTTTTATGATTTTTTTAACACAACACCCATTGCCACGGATTGTTATAAAACGAGGTTGTCTCAAAAGGGCAGCTTCGTTTATATTAGCCCGCCTGCGCTCATTAGCCACCATTGCCATTATCAAAAGGAGAAAAATAAAGTCGCCAAACCTTTGAAAACCTGCCATAAAACAGTACATTGCAATGCTATCCCAGCTACTTTACCCCTATATTACCAAACCCCAAGCCTTAACTGAATAACAGCCTTACCAGATAATTATGGCTGCTATCTATCATCATGCTGTTGCTATGTGCCATTATTAAAAACAAGTAAAATGTAAACAAATGAAAAAAACAATCAAACACATCTATGCAATTGGATTTTGCCTGCTGCTGCTGGCCAGCGCCTGCAAAAAGAACGAATTAGCGCCCACCGCTGCTGGGCCAGATGCCATTTTGGTATCGGCTAGGGCCGCTGAAGCTGCCAGCAACAGTCAGGGCGGTACCGGCGAACTGCCCGACCAGCCCAATGCCGTGGCGCAAATATCAGAACCGCTTTTTAACGAAGCGATGCGGGGCACTGCCATTGAAGTAAAAAAAGTATCCGCCGATCTTTTTGTTGCCCAACGGGCCATCTACGATCCCGGCACCGTTGTATCGGCCGACCCCTGTGCCTGGAGCACCATGTGGGCCGACTTTGCCGCCTATATTGCCGCCAACAGGGCCACTTTTGAAGCATGGGCCAATGCCAACTGCCGACCGTTCATGAGTTGCTGGTGCCACCCCTGCGGCCTCTGCGTTATGTTTATCATCCAACCAACAAGGAATTGCCCGCAGTTGGCCTACCAAGAATACGTAAAGGTATTTGCCTAGTAAGCAACGTCCTACGCAACAAAACAACAGCCATGGCAACAGCATGATATAGTTGAAATCCAGCCGCTCCTTACCGGGCGGCTTTTTTTATGCTTTTTTTAACATAATACCCACTGCTACGGATTGTGAATACCAAACATATTAGCCATCTTGCACCTAAAAATTAGCATGAAACAATTTATCGGCATCATCATAGCGCTGTTGGCCCCATTTGCCATGGCCGCACAAGTAAAACCTGCCAAGCGGGTTATCAAGCCCGTGGTAAAACGGTCAACGGCTGCCGTACAGCTTAAAACCTTTAGCAATGGCATCAAAATCAAAAGCAAGGGGCTGGTGGTAAGTGATGCCAAGCTCTATTTTGACGACCAAAGCTCTGTACCAGCGGATAATTTGGTAGAGGTAAACCAACGGGTAAACATGTTGCTCACCATCGACAAGGGCTGGAGCGAAATTGACGGTAAAGTGTACCCCGGTGGCAGCGAAGTAATTAAATTGAACACAGGTACCGTGATACTGCAATCGGAAGACCTTTTTAATGCCTATGATGAAACAGGGGTATCGCCCAGTGATGCCAAATACATTACCCTCAAAGCGGTTATCACCGAAATGAGCGACAAAAAGAAATACGTAATCGTCACCTTTAGGGTATGGGACAAAAAAAGCACTGCCGAAATTACGGGTTCGTATAAGTTGTATATTAAATAAGGGTTGACAGAGGACAGTTGACGGAGGAAGCACTAGACAATGGTCCATGGACCATTGACCATGGACAGTGGACAGGCCTTTGGATTGTTACAGCTTGTTATCGTTGGCCGATGACCGTTGGCCGATGACCGATGACCGTGGGTCGTTGGCCGATGACCGTTGGCCGGGGACCGTGAATGGTTGACAGTTGACAGAGGACAGTTGACAGGCCTTTGGATTGTTACCTTTTTTCGTTGGCCGTTGACCGTGGGTCGTTGGCCGTTGACCGTGGGTCGTTGGCCGATGACCGTGAATGGTTGACGGAGGAAGCACTAGTCCATGGACCATGGACCATTGACCATGGACAGTACACAGTTTTTTGGATTGTTACAGTTTGTTATCGTTGGCCGCAAACCCAAACCCACGACCTTCCCCTATTAACTATACACGCTCCTAATTACCGTAACCCATTCGTATATTGCCTACATGGAAAGTGATTCCGGATTGCTTTAAGGCACTATTAAAAATAGTTGAAAAAGTGAACCATCTTTCTTATTTTGCGAATGAAATGATCTATAATCATGCATCTTTATCCAACGCTTCTAATATTTAAAAACAACTAAAATGTAAAAAAATGAAAAAAAGTTTCAATGCAATTATGGTAGTGCTTCTTTTTTCAGCAACGTTATTCAGCGGCTGTAAGAAAAACAATCAATTTGATGCCCTATCAGTTCAAAAAAAGCAAAAGGAAGTTACTATGTACAGTGGGGCTCAAGCTGCAAGGCAACAAGGAACCTCAACTATGCCCATTGTGAAAGTAAACATATCGGCGAGCTTATATAACAAGCTTTCTGAAAACCAAAATCTCGTACTGGTGAAAACCGGGGATGGCGAATACGAAGCACAAACTGCCATGGCAACTTTGCCAACCGGTATCGCAGCGACTGCTCCTGACCCTGGTAACCCCTGCGATTTGGCTTCATTAATTGCGCAGTTCAATGCTTGGATGGCAGTGAACCGCCCTACATTTTTGGCTATTGCAAATCAAACCTGCACACCCTACTGGGGCGGTTGGAGCGATCCAGTTCCTTGCATCTGTTTTTTATTTGTTGTGTACCCCAATTCGCCAAGGTGTAACCAAGCACAAACGTATGTTACAGCTGAAAATACAACAATGTAAATGGTAACGACTAATATTATTTAGAGATTTTACGATAATCAAAGTAAAGATGATACAAAAGCTGCTCTTAACGGGCAGCTTTTTTTGCCCTATAACCGAAAGTCATAAGGGTACGCATACTAAAGCAACCTTAATTGCCGTATTGCAAAAAAAGTATTACGAAAGCTGCAAGATGCATCACTATAGCCCTGTTTGCCACTACGGGATTATACCCCTACCCCAACTGCTCGTACAAAAAATAAGGATTCGCCTTAAACTGCAACCAATGCCCTTCTAATTGTTGGCGGATAGCTTGCAGTTGCGCTGCTACTTCGGGTGTAAACGATAGGTTCTTTTGTTGCAGCGTCATTACATATTCCAGCAGATTGCCGCAAGTGGTAAAATGGCCGCAACTGATTATTTTTTTCAGCATATCCCCTTTCCCTTCATCAACTTCCTCATCAAACCACAGCGTAGTACCCATGTTGCGGGCATCTTCCGCTACTTTTTCTAGCGTATCGCAACCATCCAGCAGTATGCTTTTTTCATCGGCGGGCAGTGCAGGCACCAGCCTATCAATGCGAAAACGACGGTTGCTTTTGTTAAAAGTGCTCATGTCGTAAATGGCATTTTGCCTACGCCTGTCCTCCCATTTGGGGTTGCCGTACAGCAGTTCATAAATCAATCGGCGCACCTGCTTCAGGTTAATGTCCATCACCATGGTAATAACCGATGTAATGCGGGCCTTTACCATCAACTCCAACGCATTGAGGCGGGTACGGCTGAGGTAATAAGATAGCTTGTCGATGATAGCAGGCGAAAAACTGGCACCTGCCCCAATACTGTCGAGCAAGGAGCCAATATCATCGTTGGCCGATTTGGTGGTAAGGGCTTGTATCACGGCATTGCCGTTGGCTTTGCGCAGTGCCCATAGGGCTACCACCAATACGGTTAGCGTTATGCCCGCCAATACCCAACCCGTAATTGCCAAGGCGGGTACACTACAAGTAAGCGCCATGGCGATGGACAGCACCAACAACAAACCCGAGCCAATCGCCAGCCATTTAACCGTACCCAGCGCCTTTTTTACCTTGCCGATATAATAGCTGATATTTTTACCTCGCCATCCCCTAGGTGGTTTTTCGGTAGGCACGTTGTAGGGGTCCATAAAATAACTGGCTACATCGTTCGACATGATCAAGTCGTACCCCTTGCCCACTTGGCTGCGCAGCCGGTTATCCGCCACCATGGCGCTGTACAGGCCTTGGTTGTCGGTAATGCCGCCATCCATCATACCCACGGTTTTGTCCAGCGGTTTGCGCCGTTCATCGTACTCGCCCACCACCATCGCCGCCATCAAATCCTCCTTGTTCAGGCCCGTGTTGCCGGTTGCAGGAGGGTAGGCAAAGTCGCGGGGGTATAAGATGGGCTCAAAACCGCCCGGAAAGCAGGAAGATGCCGCCAGCACATCACCCAATTTTATTTTTTTATACGTGTCCTCTTGGTCTTTAGTAATGTGGAAATACTTATTGCCCCAATAACCCTTGTCACGCTCGTCCAGCGGGGTTTGAAAGCGAAAACTCATCCCCTTGTAAAATTCCGTAGCGTTAAAGCAGGCCGACAGTGGCGGACGAACGCCCCCATACCACAGATGGCCCAATGTTGCCCCCTCAAACAGCTTACGGTCGTACACTTTGGCAAAGGCATTGATGAGGGTGCGCCCTTTGTAGGCATCGCCCCCCTGCCACTCGGCATCGTTGTTCAGCACCTCCAGCGCCTCTTTTAACAGGGCATCGCCCTTGAGCAGGCCGCGGAGCCGCTGGTAAAATGCCGGAAAGGGTTGCCCAGAAAAAACCGAGAGCATATAGCAGGCATTGGTAATGGTACCGCCCGAAGCGGAGGAAATAAAGCTTACATTGTCCAGCAAGCTGCGACCGGGTGCAAAGTTGACGGTATGCAGGTAGCCCAAAGTACCCAAACTAAAGGAAGCCGCCCTAAAACCGCCGCCCGACATGGCCAAAGCGATATTGGCAAAGGGTGTTTGCAAAGGTGGGTTGCCCTGTGGCGACTGGGGCTGCTGGGTTGCTGTAGTGCTCATGATGCAATTATTTTGGTTAAATGAGAGCTACGAATATAGCGGTTTATGGTAAAAAAATATCATGTAACTGTGAGATACGTTACCACTGAAGTTTCCAGGGGTATTTTGAAGGGTCGATGGTCCATGGTCGATGGACCATCGACCATGGACCATAGCTTACTAAAGCCACAGGGGGTTCCCAAGGAGTACTGGGAAGCCGCTGCCCACACCCACGGGGGTTCCCCGGAGCACCGGGAAGCCACTGACCACCTCCACGGGGGTTCCCCGAAGCGCTGGGAAACCGCTGACCACTCCCAGGGGGGTTCCCCGGAGCATTGGGAAGCCTCCATGGACCATTGTCCATCGACCATGGTCCATGGCACACCCGTCATCTGCCAACGACCTCCGAACCACGGCCAGCGGTCAACGGCCAATGATTTACGACAAAAAAAGCCGTGCGCATTGCCCAGAGCATTGAAAAGGCACTCATCACAGCCCTGGGCATTGCCCAAAGCATTGAAAAGGCACTCATCGAAGCCATGCGCATTGCACAGAGTATTAAAAAGGCACTCACCATAGCCTTGCGCATTGCCCAAAGCATTGAGAAGGCACTCATCATAGCCGTGGGCATTGCCCAAAGTACCGGGAAGCCTCCATGGACCATTGTCCATCGACCATGGTCCATAGCACACCCTGTCAACCGTTACACTGTCAACTCTCAGCCTCCACTTTCACCTTTTACCTCTCCACTTTCAAATCCAAAAAGGATTCCCGGGAGCACCGGAAGCGTCCATGGACCATTGTCCATCGACCATGGTCCATGGCACACCCGTCATCTGCCAACTACCCCCGAACTACGGCCAACGGTCAACGACCAACGCCCCCTGTCAACCGTCATCCTGTCAACCGCCAACCCTCGCCCCAACCATTTTCCCCTTATTTTGTTAATTATAGCATGGGCGCAGGCCTAAAACCATAACTTTGCATAAATTCTCTGTAATATGGACATTAAGGCTGGGCCCTTATTAGCCAATATCAACAACCCCGATGATTTGAAAAAAATCAGCCGGGAACAACTCCACCAAGTTTGCGATGAACTACGCCAGTACATTGTAGATGTGGTGAGCGTACACGGTGGCCATTTTGGCGCCAGTTTGGGCGTGGTGGAGCTGAGCGTGGCTTTACACTATGTGTTCAACACCCCTTACGATCAATTGGTATGGGATGTGGGGCACCAAGCTTATGGCCATAAAATATTGACCGGTCGCCGCGACAGCTTCCCTACCAACAGAAAATATGGCGGACTGAGCGGCTTTCCCAAGCGCAGCGAAAGCCAATATGATACTTTTGGCGTGGGCCACTCTTCCACTTCCATCGGCGCTGCCTTAGGCATGGCCATGGCCAGCTATTACAAGGGAGAAAAAGACCGCCAGCACATTGCCGTTATTGGCGATGGTGCCATGACGGCGGGCATGGCTTTTGAAGCCATGAACCATGCGGGCATTGCCAAGAGCAATGTGCTAATTATCCTCAACGACAACTGCATGAGCATCGACCCCAATGTGGGTGCTTTAAAAGAATATTTAACAGATATCACTACTTCGCATACCTACAACGATTTTAAGGATACGGTGTGGAAGCTGTTGGGCAAATTACCGGCGGGCAAAAATTTTGGCCGCGAAATGGCCAGCAAGCTGAAAGAAGGCCTCAAGGGCATGGTAAACAAAAGTAGCAATCTGTTTGAGGCTTTGAACCTGCGCTATTTTGGACCCATTGATGGCCACAATATTACCAAGTTGGTAGATACCTTAAAAGATTTAAAAGATATACCCGGCCCCAAACTGTTGCACATCAAAACGGTTAAGGGCAAGGGGTACGAACTGGCCGAGCAAGACCAAACCAAATGGCATGCACCCGGTCTGTTTGATAAAGTAACGGGCGAAATTGTAAAAAAGAAATTCGACCTGCCACAGCCACCTAAGTACCAAGATGTATTTGGGCATACTTTAGTAGAACTGGCCGAGGCCAACCCTACCATTTTTGGCGTTACCCCTGCCATGCCCAGTGGCTGCTCCTTAAAAATAATGATGGACAAAATGCCCGACCGTGCTTTTGACGTGGGCATTTGCGAGCAACATGCCGTAACCGTTAGTGCGGGTATGGCCACCCAAGGGCTGAAAGTGTTCTGCAATATTTACTCCTCTTTTATGCAACGTGCCTACGATCAGGTGGTGCACGATGTGGCCATACAAAAGCTACCCGTGGTATTTTGTTTGGACAGGGCCGGCCTAGTGGGCGAAGATGGCCCCACGCACCATGGCTGCTACGATATTGCTTATATGCGTTGCATACCTAATTTAATTGTGAGCGCCCCCATGAACGAAGCGGAACTGCGCAACCTGATGTACACGGCACAATTGCCCAGCACCGAGTTGCCCATGGTAATCCGCTACCCCCGTGGCGAAGGTGTGATGCCCGAATGGCGCACCCCCATGCAAGCAATAAAAATTGGTACCGGCCGCAAATTGAAAGACGGTGATAGTGTGGCGATATTGACCATTGGTCATCCCGGCAACTTTGCCGCCGCCGCCATCCGTGATTTAAAGGCCGAAGGATTGAACCCCGCCCATTACGATATGCGCTTTGTAAAACCGTTGGACGAAGCCATGCTGCATGAAGTATTTGGTAAGTTTGATAAAGTGATAACCATAGAAGACGGCACAGTGGTAGGCGGTTTTGGCAGTGCGGTGCTGGAGTTTATGGCGGCGAATGGTTATGCGGCCCAAGTAAAAATATTGGGCATTCCCGATCGGTTGGTAGAGCATGGTACACCCAAACAACTGTACAGCGAAATTGGCATTGATGCCGAGCATATAGCTGATGCCGTGCGTCAATTGGCCGGTGTTACCACCACCGTGGGCAGTTTGTTACAATAATATTGAATGGTTTTGATAATAGAACCGGTGCCTTGTGTGCCGGTTTTTATGTGGTGCTGCCATTAAAACAGAAAGTCAATTTGCCTTTTTCGCTTCGCTTTTTTTGAAACATTAAGGCATTAAGATAAATTAAGAAAGCCTTTATGCACCACAAGGCAATCAACCATGTTTGTTACCATACGATGGTGGAGAACAACAAGTATAACTGAATGACCCTTATTGCCTTAATGTTTTACCATCTACTGCTTTTTGAAAAAAGATATGTTGAACCTCTATTCATAAGCCTTTTCCATTTATTGTAACCTGCTTTTCAAATCATCCACCGCCGCTTGCCAGCCCTCATAGTCGTTGCTTTCCATCCATAATTCTTTCAACTCCGATGTATCGCTGCCCACTACCGCATCAATGGCTTGCAAGGCTTGGGCTACCATGGCGGCTGGGATGCGCAGGTCGTTGGGTATTTCAATGTCTTCGGGCCAGGAGCTACCGGTTTTACCCTTGGCTGCCGCAATCACTTCCGCAGCTGCTAGGGCAATAGCGCCATCATCCGCATCAATAAAGTCGTTGCTGTTGAGTACTTGCGTAAAAGCCGCTTCCAGTGTGCTTTCATAAGGGGCCAGACTAAAATCATAAATCCAGTCCATGGCCGTATCGTTGTCAAAATGCTCTGTGTTCCAAGTGCCCATATTTGTGCTATTCTATTGTGCGGTAAAGATATAGGTTTTGTATATGGCTTGATTAAATCCGCTCTAATTCATGTCTTGTCAAGTCGCCGCCCGCATCGCCCGTGTTAATGGTGGTGGCCGGTTCAAAAAGCATGATGGATACTTCTTCCGCCGCCACGGGCCGGTGCTCTACGCCTTTGGGCACAATCAAAAATTCGTTTTGGTTGATGGTAACGGTTTTGTCCCTAAACTCCATATTGAAGCTGCCCTTGAGCACATAAAACATTTCATCCTCCAGTTCGTGGCTATGCCAAACAAACTCGCCCTGAAACTTTACCAGCTTTACGTGTTGCCCATTCAGTTCACCCACCACCCGAGGGTTAAAATAGTCGTGGAACAGGTTCAATTTGCTTTCGATATTTACTTTATCCATGTAGATGTTATTGTATTGAAAACGTTTTTTTACAACGATGGCTGATGCGCTTATGTAAGCTTCAAAAAATCACCGTCGATGATCAGCAGTTTTACGCCATCGGCAGACACCGAACGGTGCGAACTCAATTCGTCTGATACGATATAGGTCATGCCCTTGCTCAGCGCAAAGGATTCGCCCGTGGCCATTTCGCTCACAAAGGCACCTTCGAGGCAATGCACGATGTGTCCTTTTTGGCACCAATGGTCGGCCAAATAACCGGGTGTGTATTCCACGATCCTTACCCGCAGGCCTTCATACTGTAAGGTTTGCCAATAGGCTGTGCCTGTTTCGCCCGGATAGGCAATGCGTTCTACTGTATCCCAGTTGATTTGTTGAAATGGTATATGGCTCATTGTGTTGTGGCTATATGTTATGAGAAAACAATGGTTTGTTCCTGCTAAGGTAAGGTTCTTACTTCATTGGCAGCATGCGTTGCCCAGAGTCGACCACTCTCGGAGAGTGGTCGACTCTGGGCACAAAAAAACCCTACCGAATGGCAGGGTTAATACCTTTACTTGGAGGTTGAGGTATGTCTTTGAATGGGATATTGGAAACTAAAATAAGCTGTAGGGGAAGGGCCGAGGCGCTGTGGCCTCGGTGCCGACCGAAGCGTCGGCATTCGAACCCCCACGGGGCAGTTAACCATAACCGCAAAAAAAAACCTCCCCAACTAGTTGGGGAGGCTACTACCTTACTCTTGGAGGTTGAGGTAAGTCTTTGAATGGGATATTGGAAACTAAAATAAGCTGTAGGGGAAGGGTTCGAACCTCCACGGGGCAGTTAGCCATAGCACAAAGTTCAGTGGTCGACCCTGGTCGAATCATTATTGCTAACGAAACGGCTCTATGCTACGTTTATCCTGGATTCCCCACCCCCGAGACAAGGGGGCATGTCTGCCAAAAATTTCATCACCCCACAGTGTTAAAGAACTAATCTGATGCAAATCTATACAAAGCGCAGATATCTTGCAAATATTTTAAAATAAAATTTGAATATTTAGAAAATATTTAATAAATTGCACTTATTATTGAATATCAACCAAAATCAAATTTAAAAATGGCAACGAAATTAAATCTTGACAAATTGGATTTACAAATAATACATGAGATGATGGAGAATGCCGAGATCTCCTATGCCGATTTGGGCAAGAAACTGTTTGTAAGCGGCGGTACCATCCATGTGCGTATCAAAAAACTTCAGGACTTTGGTATTGTTAAAGGTACAAAATTAAATGTAGATATACGCCAGTTGGGCTACGATATTACTGCTTTCATCGGCATATATCTGGAAAAAAGTTCCTTGTACGATTCTGTGGCCAAAGACTTGGAGGGCATACCAGAAATTGTAAGGCTCAACTACATCACGGGCAACTACAGCATGTTTATTGAAATTGTTTGTAAGGATATTGGCCAGCTCCGCTATGTACTGCACGACCAATTGCAAAAAATAAAGGGCATCGAAAGAACGGAAACCTTTATTTCGCTGGAAGAAGGTTTTAGCCGCAATGTGCAAGTGGCCCCACAACAGTAGGTAAAAAATACGAAGGCTTGTTTTTTTAATCCATTTGATATGATAAGGCTTGCCCGCCACAGCGGGTGCGGCCAATGTGCATACAAACATTCAACATTTACACTATCTTCACCCCCATGAGCCGAAGGCTACTACTAGGGATGACGATATTGTTTACCGGGCTGTACGGCCTGGCGCAAAATGGGCATTTTGTATTTACCAACTACACTACGGCACAGGGCCTGCCCGACAACAATATCCAATCGATACTATCGGATAGCCGAGGGTTTTTATGGGTGGCCACTGCCGAAGGGCTCAGCCGCTTTGATGGCAAAAACTTTAAAAACTTTCATGCCGCCCGGCAAGACAGTGTGGTGCAAGGAAACTTTTTCACCAATCTGTACGAATACAAAAAAGGGCATTTGCTCATGGGCAATTCGTCCCGTACCATTGCATTTGATACCTACACCGAAAGCTTTTACGCATTGTCCTTTTCGCATTTACCCAACAGCTCACTTACCCGTGCCGCACATGGCTGGTTGCTCAGCAGCTTGGGCAAACTGTATATCGTTAATGATTCCATGCAAATTACCGATAGCATTGCATCGCCGGAGTTGAACAATACCGCTTATTTAACAGGCACCTATCTAAATGCCACCGAACTGTTGCTGTTGATAGGGCAACATTGTTTCCTGTACAATATCCAAACAAAAAAAACAGTCCCTTTCTCCATCAATTTCAATATATTGGGTACGGTGTTTAGCCCCTATCTGCGGTATTACGATGCCAAAGAACAGGCACTTTATTTTAGCGAATATACACAGGGGCTTTACCGCCATTCGCTGCGCACGGGCAAAACCGAAAAACTAACCCGAGCAGCTAATGGCCTGCCATACACCACCAGTTTTGTTTATACCATTATTCCCGTAAGCGACAGCATATGGTGGCTACACACCGATCAAGGCTTGCGCATTTGGAACCGCAACAACAATACCATTACCGCTGTGCAGGCCGATAAAGACAGCCCTGCAACTTTGGTAAGCAATACCGTTTTTACATCTTGCACCGATACGCAGGGCAACCGCTGGCTGGCTACCAACAATGGTATTAGCAAACTAAACGCCAATGCCCTGTATATCACCAGCTATGCGGATCAATTTGCCACTAGCGACGGCAATGGATTGATGAGTTTGGTAAAGGGGGCCGATGCCAATATGTATGCCTCGGTTTATTTGGGCAAGGCCAGTACCATCAATACACATACCCTACAGGTACAGGCATGGGCACACCCTGCCAACACTGGCAATTGGAACCTGTTTGTAAGGGGCGATGAAGTGGTGCGCACCGGTACAGGCAACACGCTACTGGCTTACAATACCCGTAACAAAACCTTTAGGCTACTGGATTTTTTGCAACCCTTTTATCCTGATGTAGAGCTGGTGGTTATGGGCTTTGTGCACAGCAACGGCGATGAATGGTATTGCGCCAACCGCGGCGGTGGTTTTGTACGCAAATTAGCTGGCACCAACACCTATAAAACCTATAAAAAAGATGACGGGGTCCATCGGTTCTCCTATTCCTACTACAGCAGTTATACAGAAGATAGGCAGGGCAACCTTTGGTTTGGGGTAAACAAAACCGGCATACTGCTCCACTGGATCAAAGAGGCAGATCAGTTTGAGGAATTGGACTTCAACAAAATAAAGGGAACGGAAAAGCAAGTGTACAGCGGTGTTAATGCCTTGCTCAGCGATACGGCCAACAATATTTGGGTGGCTTATCACGGCAGTGGATTGATACAATACAACACGACCAATAAAACGGCTACCCGTTACAGTATTGCCGATGGGCTGCCCAGCGACTTTATTACCGGCCTGCGCTTTGATGGCCAAGGCCGCCTTTGGATAACTACCATGAAGGGATTGAGCTGCTTTATCATCAGCGAAAAAAAGTTTGTGAATTTTAGAAGGGAAGACGGCCTTCCTGCGGATGACTTTACCGACTACTGCAATTATTACGACACGGCCAGTAACCAATTATGGCTGGGGGCCCACTCGGTGCTGATGCACTTTAACCCCAACGATTTATTGGTGTCGGGCCGCAAAGGCTTTCCGATATATATTGATGAAATGTATTTGAACGGTAAGCGCTATGATTTGCCAACAGCCAATGGCCTGCAACTGCGGGCCAGCGAAAACAACTTGCAGTTTCACTTTGTAGGGGTGGATTTGAACAAAGGGGGCGATATAGAATATAGCTACCGCCTCATAGGCGCCGATGCCGATTGGAACCTAACCGGCACCAACCAAACCGCCTCCTATGCCAACCTAAAGCCGGGCGTGTACACGTTTGTGGTGAGGGCCCGCTACAAAGGCGATAACCATTGGAACGAAACCCTGGTGCCCCTGCGTTTTACCATTGCTACCCCTTGGAATCGAAGCTGGTGGTTTTTGTCGTTGGTAGTGCTGGCAACCGGTGTTTTGATTTGGTATTTGATCAAAAGCTATTATGCCCGCCGCTTGGAAAAAGAAAAAGGCCTGTTGGAAAAACAAAAAGCCGTGGAGCAGGAACGCACCCGCATCGCTACGGATATGCACGACGATTTTGGCGCCAGCCTTAGCCGCATCAAATTTTTGAGCGAAAAGATAAAGCTGAAAGGCCAAGCCGATATGGGCCTGCGAGACGACCTTACCAAAATTTCGGGTTTTAGCGATGAAATGGCGGAGAAGATGGGAGAGATTGTATGGGCGCTCAACCAACGGTACGATACCTTAGGCGATTGGGTGGCTTTTTGCCGGGCTTATGCATCAGAGTACCTAGAGGCCCATCAGATTGCTTTGTCCTTTCAAGAAGCGGTAGGCGAACGGCCGCTCAAGGGAGAAACCCGGCGGAATTTGTTTTTGGTGCTGAAAGAATGTTTGCACAATACCGTAAAACATGCCAAAGCTGAAAAAGTACAAATAAGCATACAAGAACAGGAACATCAACTGCATATCATTATCCGGGATGATGGGCGGGGCATGGACGCCAACCATATACGCCCCTTTGCCAATGGGCTGGAGAACATGAAAAAAAGGGTGGCCGATTGTGGCGGGCAAATTGCCTTGTACAATGAGGGCGGTATGGTGGTGGATATGCGCATACCGCTATCGGGGCAAATCGTTTAGTTTCCGATTCGTGAGGGCACGAACCGGGGCCTTCCTGTTTGTGAGGACACAAACCGGGGCGTCGAACATTAGCATATCAGCATATTATCAAATCAGCACATCAACCACCCCCTCCCCCGAATTGGCGATAACCAAACCACACAAAAGTGCTATCTTTTGGCGGTGAAAAAGAGCGGGCTTTTAAGGATGTTGCCAATTGTGTGCATGCTACTATGCCAACGCACATCGCATGCCCAGCAAGACCGCAGCCTCCCCTTTGTAAACCTATCTACCAAAAACGGGTTGAGCAGCAATTTGGTACAATGTCTTTACCAAGATGCCCAAGGCTTTGTGTGGATTGGTACAGCCAATGGCCTTAACCGTTATGATGGTATTGGGTTTAAAATATTTTCGCGGCAAACGGTTCAGGCACAATCGCTGGCCGACAATTCCATCAACAGCATTTGCCAAGATGCGAGTGGCAGTCTTTGGATAGGTACCCGAAAAGGGCTGAGCCACCTCAATGCTTTCAATGGGCAGTGTACCAATTACTTGCTTGGCGCCAACTGTTACGCCTATCTAGATAAGCAGCATACCTTATGGGTGAGCAATGATCATCGTATCAGCCGCTTCGATCCGGCCAAGGCCAACTTTGTGCATTATCCAATCGACTTGGGGCAGCAACTAGGCATTACCCGCAATTATAATATCAGGACAATATTTGAAGATAGACAGGGCCGCCTTTGGTTACCCACATCTTACGGTGTAAAATTATTTGACAAGGCAACGGGCAAGCTGCAATCTTTTCATTACCCCGAACAACAAAAAGCCTTGGCTCAAAATGCCGTTACGGCACTGGGGCAAGATGCGCAGGGCCGCATATATGCCGCTACCTGGGGCGGGGGACTGCTGCGGCTAAACGAAGCAGAAAACCAATTCGACAATATACTGCTCAATGGCAGCTTTGCTACCAACGTTATACACAACCTATTGTTTGATGGCGAAAACCTTTGGCTGGCAACAGAAGATGGTTTGCTGCAAACCACCACGGCTGCCCTGCGTCCCGGCATGCCTGTAAGCCAGTACCAACGGTACACCCATAGCAGCGGCGATGACAAAAGCCTGCCGGACAACCGGCTCTGTTGCCTGCTAAAAGATAAGGCTGGCAGTATTTGGGTAGGTGGACAAGGTATTAGTCGCCACGATCCGGCCCTTCAGCAGTTTGCTACCATACGCAACTTGGTGGATGGCAATAAGGTACTGGGGCCTACTGCTTTTGCTGCAGATTATTTTGGCAATCCCAACGATTATTATTTTGGCACCTACGATTTGTATGGCATCAAACAGTTAACGGGTAGCCTACACCAATATACCCAAGAACCTTACCTGCGCAATACGGCTTTTGGCAGTGTGGTATGGGATATCGCTGTAGGAAAAAAGGGTTACTGGCTGGCCACTACCAATGGGCTGGTGCAGTTGGGGCCTGATAAGCGCTTTGTAAAAAGGTATCCCGGCTCCGTAAACGGCGGTAGTAAGGTACTGCCCGGTGAGCGTTTGTGGAAAGTGCTGGAAGACAGCCGTGGATGGGTATGGGCGGGCACGGTGCGCCACGGCATTGGGTTGTTGCAACCGGGCACAGGCACCATCACCCATTTTTTTTCGCAGCCCGATGAGCCCAACAGCCTCTTCAACCAATACCCCAGTGCTTTTATGGAAGATGGGCAGGGCAATATTTGGCTGGGGGGCAGTAATCAATTGTATTGCTGGCAAGCCGCTACCCGGCAATTTCGGGTGTATCCCCTCAAGGCTGATTTTGGTCAAGGGCCAAGGCCTTTTATGCAAGGCAAAGATGGTTGGATATGGGTGGCCACCAGTGCTGGCCTGCTGCGCTTTAACCCTACCACACAAGCTTGGCTACCGGTGCTTACCAACAATCCCGAGCTGAACAGCAGTGATGTGATAGCGGTTGACCAGCAAGGTAAAATCTGGATAGGTACCAACAACGGTCTTTTTCGTTACGACACTGCCACAAGGGTACTGAAAAAATTTACAACGCAAAACGGACTGGAAAGCAATGACAATATCAACAGCATTTACACCATGCCCAATGGCGATATATTGTTGGGCGGTGATGGGTATATTACCCGCTTTAACCCCCAGAGCCTACAAAGCAACGGCTTTGTGCCGCCAATGGTGATAACAAAAGTACAGGTTAACGGAAGGGACACGGTATGGAACAATGCCATACCCTTTCAACTGCCTTATCATTCATCTATTGGCTTTGAGTTTGCCGCACTCAACTTTAGCAATGCCGAAAAAAACCAGTACCAATATATGTTGCAAGGCATTGACAAACAGTGGGTGGCCGCTAATGGTCAGCGCAATGTACTGTATGGCGAACTGCCGCCGGGTAAATATATTTTTAAAGTAAAGGGCAGCAACGATGATGGTATTTGGAACGAAAACCCCGCCCAGTTTGCCTTTACCATCTCTACGCCTTGGTACCGCAGCGCTTGGTTTATTGTGCCGTCGCTGCTGTTGCTGGCCGTTCTGTTGTACGCTGCGTACCGCTACCGCCTACGCCAAGCCCTGGCCATGGAGCGGATGCGCACCCGCATTGCCACCGACCTGCACGACGATATTGGTGCTACCCTCAGCAGCATCTCCATGTACAGCGAAGCGGTGAAAAACCAACTCAAAGGGCAAAACCCGCAACTGGAAAATGTGCTGCACAAAATGGGCGAGAGCAGCCGGGAGATGGTAACCAGCATGAGCGATATTGTATGGGCCATCAGTCCCGGCAATGATGAAGGCGACAAGCTCATCCAACGGATGGAAAGTTATGCCGCCGATCTTTGCGCTGTGCGGGGCATTGCACTACATTTTAGTGCCGATGAAAAAATGGCGGATATGTTGCTGCCGCTGGAACACCGCAAAAATATCTATCTTATTTTTAAAGAGTCGGTAAACAATGCCGTGAAATATGCGGATGCCCGCAATATTTGGGTACAGTTGCAGATAACGGGCAAAAAAATAGCGTTGTTGGTAAAAGATGATGGAAAGGGCTACGACCCTGCTACGATAAAGCAAGGCAATGGGTTGAAAAACCTACACCTGCGGACAAAGGAAATAGGAGGAGCATTGTTGATACAAACAGGTTTGGGAGAAGGCACCAGCTTACAACTGCAGTGCAATATGTAGTATCACCTAAATTGGCGATGAAAGTAAAGCCATTATACTTGTAGTTTTGAAGAAATAAACAAAAAGCATGAAGATTGCCATTTTTGAAGACAATAAGGCTTTTAGGGAAAGCCTGGAGTTTGTGATTGTAACCAGCAATGACATGGAGCTTTGTGGCTCATTTGAAGATACTCACCGCCTGAAACAGCGCATTGAGGCCCTACAGCCCGATGTGGTATTAATGGACATTAACATTCCCGGCTTGGATGGCATTGCGGCTGTGCAGGAAATAAAAACACATTTTCCGCAGGTGCAGGTATGCATGCAAACGGTATTTGATACCGATGATAAAGTATTTGCCTCGCTCTGCGCTGGGGCTTCAGGCTATATTTTAAAAAATACACCGCCCGACAAATTAGTACAGGCCATTAGGGAAGTAGCGGCTGGTGGGGCTTTTTTTACCCCTTCGATAGCCAAAAAAGTTTTGCTCAATTTTCAGCAACAGCCCAACAAACCCAGCTTTGTTCATTTGTCAGAAAAAGAAAAAGAAGTGCTGAAACACTTAGTGGACGGCCTTAGCTATAAAATGATTGCCGACAAAATGAACCTCAGCTTCCACACCATCCATACCCACATGCGCAATATTTACGAAAAGCTGCATGTGAACAGCAAGGGCGAAGCGATTAATAAGGCGATTAAGAATAAGTTGGTTTAGTTGAGGAATTGGGAATTAGGAATTTGGAATTGGGGTATTCGATGCATTTTTTGTGATAGGATACCCAAAGCGAAGTGCGGCCATAAATTTTTAGACTGATTTATAAAGCGGTAATTCTCATTCGACTTCAACAATACTCATATCTAAGTACCCTATTCATTATTAACTATTCTTTATTCGTCACTCGTTATTCACTATTCACTCTTCATTATTCACTAAAAAGCCCCACCACTCAGCAGGGCCTTATACGAGAACCATCTTGGTTTTCATGTGCAAAGCTTACCAACAATCCTCCACTTTCAACTTTCAACTCTCACCTTTCAACTACCCCCTAACTATTCACTCTTCACTATTCATTATTCACTAACTACCTCCACGGTGCCTTCTGATAATAACTCACATACTCCGTTCCATCAATCACAATACAAGGATCGCCGTTTTTGTTATTTCGTTTTTGAAAAGGGTACTGCTGTATGCCCCTTGTACGGGAGTTGGCAATCAGCACATTGCCCTTTACGCTCCAAGTGCCTTGGTCGTACCCACTGCCATTGGTACCACCGGCAATGGTTTGGTCGCCATACTGGTCGTAGCCCGAAACGCTGCGGCTGCTTTCGCTATGGTATTCATAAGTGCCATTGGCATTCAAAACAAAATACTCACTGCTGCTGCTGGAACCCTGACTGTTGTAACCGCCACCACTGGTACTCATAACGCTCCATTTGCCCACCATGCTGCGGTCGATGCTGCCACCGCCACCAGCATTAGCGTTATTGCCGCCATTGTTGTTGCCACTGCCGGCCCGCTTGTAATAAGAGGTAACCCCGCTATTGGTAACATTAAAATTGTTGCCGTTGATGGTATAGGTAAATACCACGCTGCCCGATGGTGCATTAACCGTAATGGTATTGGCATCATAGGTATAAGTAAGTTCGTAGCCTTCCAACGTCATGCGGCCGCCTTCCATCATGGTAAGGTGTTCGTTATTGGCAGATACCCAACTGCCCAAGAAACCTGGTTTGCGACCATTGTTGTTGGCCACATTGCCCTGCTGAACATTGCCAGACTTTTTTTGCAGCATGAGGGTATTGCCATTGTTTTTCAATATTAAATGGCCCTGATTGATTTGGTATTGATAGGTAACTTCCACACCCGCTTGCGCATTGTTGCAATAAAGGGTACTGCCATTGGCCGTATAGTCCATGCTTTTATCGTTGTAGCGCATTTTGCCCCCTGGCATAAAGGTAAACTGCATGCCCTGTGCCGCCCAAGTGCCCAACAATGCCGTTTCATTGCCACCACCGCCCACCGCTTCATCGCCATCTTGTTGGCCAGCCCCACTGCGCACAAAAGTAGCAGGCTGTCCCAAATCGCCGCCGGAAAGCGTTAAGCTATTACCGCTTTGCTTGAAATTATATTGGATGGTATTGCCGCCTGTTTTTAAAATCAGTTTATTGCCATTACTGCTCCAGCTCATGCGCTCGCCATCCAGTTCGGCCTCGCCATTGGCTAGTAGCAACAGGGTAACCGTATTGCCGCCCTGTGTGCTAAATACCCAAGTGCCTGCCAGGACATTGCTGCCCTGCGGTTTCATT
Source organism: Chitinophaga pinensis (assembly GCA_943373145.1). Taxonomy (GTDB): domain Bacteria; phylum Bacteroidota; class Bacteroidia; order Chitinophagales; family Chitinophagaceae; genus Ferruginibacter; species Ferruginibacter pinensis_H. Next base: position 178,292 of record CALSBI010000011.1, on the reverse strand, counting down.
TTTTGCCCAATCTGACCATTGGATACCCACACAACCATTACCAGCAGTAGGGTAGTTATTGTCTGCTTCATTGTATTTTTTTATCAAAAAAAAGAATAAGCTACGGGAGCTGGTATCGCCAATTCGGGGTATGGGATGCAACCATGCCTGTATTTGGCCAAAAGCATTGCTTTATTGCATATTATGACTTTTGTCCTATTACCCAATAGCAGCAGATGCGATACATTTGCACCAATGGCGATTAAAGTAGCGATAGTGGAGGACTTGCAGGAAGTGGCGGATGGCTTGGCTGCCTTTTTGCAAGAAGATCCCGGCATTCAGTGGGTAGGCAGTTTCCGTACCGCAGAGGCGGCGGTCATTGAACTGCCCTTGCTGCAACCGGATATCGTTATCATGGACATCAACCTGCCGGGCATATCGGGCATTGAATGTGTGCGCAAGGTGAAAGCCCTAGCCCCTGCCATACAGTTTATGATGTTTACGGTATATGAAAACAACGACCAAGTATTTGAGGCACTCAAAGCCGGAGCCAGCGGCTATTTGCTGAAAAAAACGGCCCCGCTGCAAATCATAGAAGCGGTAAAAGAACTGCAACAAGGGGGTAGCCCCATGAGCGCTTCCATTGCCCGTAAACTGGTAACCGTGTTTCAACAAGAGCCCACCGCCGCTACCGAAGCCGCCAAACTTACCGTAAGGGAAAGGGAAGTGCTGGAGCTCACCGCCAAGGGCCTGCTGTACAAAGAAATTGCCCACCAACTCGGCATCGGCTTTGGCACCGTTCGCCAACATTTGTACAAGGTTTACGAAAAACTGCATGTACAGAACAAGACTGAGGCGATTAATAAGGTGTTTGGGAAACACTTTTGAGGCGATGACCGTTGATCGTTGGTCGTTGGCCGATAGCCGATGACAGTTGACAGTTGGCAGTTGACGGGGTAATCGGGCTTCTTAACAAATAGCTGTTTCTCCATCAAGAAAAGAAATAAGACGAATCAATCACCCCCGTACATATCGCTTCCATTGTTTAAGACAGTCCGGGCCCGCACCATTAGCACATTATCCCATTAGCTAATCAGCACATTATACTAATGTCCTATTGCCCCTCCACTACCAACGCAATAATTTTGACAAAAGGTTTTTATATGAAGCAGTTTTCAATTACCCTATTGGTTTGCCTCTGCATGGGCACAGCGGCATGGGCACAGCCTGCCAACGACAACAGTTGCGGTGCCGTAACAATCCCCGTAGAAAATTTGGGCTGCGAGCCCACCGTTACTTACAGCTACACAGGGGCCACTTGGAGCAGCGGTAGCGCTAATACTTGGTGCGAAAATTTTCAAAACCTCGATGTGTGGTACAGGTTTACCATTCCGGCCAATGGAAAGGCCACGGTAAGTATTGATGCCACGGACGGCAACGCTTATACGGCCGAAATGTATACCAGCAATACCTGCAACAGCTTGGCCGTATTCAATAGCTTCAACAACGGTTACCCCTGTCTCTATACGAATGTTACCGGCGAAAAATCAAGGGAGTTCACAGGCCTTACCCCCGGTGGCGAAGTGTACATGCGGGTGTACCGGCGCTTTTCCAATACCGCGGCATTTGCCAACGGTGCCATAAAAATTTGTGTGAGCAATAACAATGTACTGGCCGACGAGCCCTGCAATGCGGGTTTCTTTACCATAGATCCCGTAGACCCCTTGGGCCAAGACTGTACACCGGTTACTTTTTATAACTGGTCGGGGGCCACGCTTACGCCCTCCATACCCACCCCTTCTTGTATTGCCCCCATGCCCGGCGCTAATGTAAGGGACGTGTGGTTTAAACTACGGGTACCCGCCAGTGGCAAGCTACGCATCAACCATACCTACAACGGCACTTGCTTGGTAGCTTATACCGCCACGGCTTGCAATGGCACATTTACTGAACTGGGCTGTACTTTTTTTGGCTTAAACTGGACCAACCTTACGCCCAACAGCATTGTATACATCCGCATGATGCGTTATACGGGCACAGGTACCGCTTTGGCAGATGGCAGTGCCAAAATATGTGCAGCAGAAAGCAACCAAGTACCTACGGCCAACAATAGCAACGGCCGGGTGGGCATAGGTATGGATACGCCCTATGCCAAATTGGATGTGGTGGGCAATGGTTTGTTCCGCTCCACCCTTACCACATTGGGCAATTTGGAAACCCGTGGCGACCTGATTGTGGCCGGTAATATCCTTTCCAAATACGGCAATACCAAACTGCCCAATAATACATCGGTTGGCGGACAGCTTACATTGGACTCGATGTCGCTGGGCAACCGTTTGGGCAACCGTATTTCGCTGTATGGCGGGCTGGGCAATTCGCCTCAATATGGCTTTGGTGTACAAAGCGGGCTGTTGCAAATGTACTCCGACGGCAGCAACACCAGTATCGCATTGGGCTATGGCAACAGTTATAATTTTATCGAAAAGGCACGTACCATCAACAATGGCGAAGTGTCATTTCAAACAAGCGGGCGGCTGCAAATAAAAACAGGCTCACAAACAGCCGGCCTTTGGCTGTCCAATGCGGCTAATAGTGCCAACTCAGCCTTTATTGGTTTATCAAGTGATAACCAAGTCGGGTTCTATGGCAATACAGGCGCCTTGTTTGGATTGACCATGAATACCACCACCGGCAACGTAGGCATCGGTATGAATGGGGCAGCGGCGCAAGTGCCACTCCAGTTTTCCAATGCACTGGGGATTACAAAAATATCCTTTTACCGCGGCACATATGGCGATATAGGCATTGGTGCTTACCCAGGCGAATTGCGTTTTCAAAACGATATACCCAATGGTAAAGTAACCCTGGGCGTAATCGAAACCACGGGTGCATTTACCGAACTGGCAAAGGCCGAACGCAATGGCGCTTTTGCCTTCTCCATTTTTGGTAGCCTTTGGGTAAACGGCACGACCTATGCCAGCGATGAACGTTTTAAGCAAAATATAACCTGTATTGAGTCGCCCATACAAAAACTGATGCAACTGAATGGCGTTGAGTACGAAATGAAAACTGGGGAGTTCGCTAAAAACCATTTTCAGCCCGGCAGGCAAATGGGTTTGCTGGCGCAGAATGTAGAAAAAGTGGTGCCCGAAGCCGTGAGTGAGAACAACGGTTACAAAGGCGTAGATTATGCCCGGCTGGTGCCGCTTTTGATAGAAGCCATTAAAGTGCAGGAAAAAAGGATTCAAGAACTGGAACGGAAACTACAAAATCCTTAACGCATGTGTTTGGTAAAAAAAATTGGCACCACAGCCATGGTTGTAGGCTGCTTTTTTTCGGCATGGACACAAAAAAGTGGCTATGCTGCATGTAGAACCGTTTGGCGGGCCTGTACCCTGTATCAATGATGGACCTCCATCATTGCCGCCGATTGAGAACGCCGGCACAAGGCGCATGTGGCAAGCATTCGGCACGATAGCATTACTGGGTGAAAGTATTAAAACAAAAATCAATTCGCTTGAAAAATCATAACATTAACAAATTCCTGCTGCTAATAACCGGATTAGTTTTTACCGTTGTTACAGTAAAGGCACAACAAGGTAACTCGCAAACATTTAAAATTCAGGTAGGTTATGCAAACTCCTTAATGCCTGTGAATGACCGATATGAACTTGAATTGAATGGTAGCGAAAGAATCATATTAGATACAAGACAGATGGTTGTGTCTTTTTCAAAATTGTTTCGCACGGGAGAATCTTTTACAGTTAGGCAAATAAGCGTGCCTAGGCCTTCAAATCTTACGATCAACGGCAATCCCGACAGTATAGCAACGGGCGTTGTAGGCAACAGCGATGTTTATATTACCTTATATTGTGTACCGCCGCCATTAACAATAATCAAGATGAATATTATGGGGGTGGAAGCTGGCGAAACCTTTAAATTTTCTGATAGATACAAACGAACATTTACCTATCCTTTTTCTACTATTGCCAGTTTGGGAGGTTTTCCTGTTGGAGATCCATTAGTCATTACGCAAATCGGCGGCCCAAGGCCATGTATTTTCACTCCAGCTTCGGGCGTTGTACCAAACACTCCGGTTACCATTCAGTGCGATTGCAGGCAGAACCAGGGAACAGGCGCTTCACCAACCACTGTAAAGCAAAAAGGCACATTTACGGCACCGGCAGGAACAAAAATTGTTTTAACAATCAACAATCGAGATACCGTAACAGTTACCCAGCCTTCGGGCGCTGGAAATGGCTGGTTGCAAACAATGGATTTCAGTTTCCCCAAAACCTATCCTGTGGGTACCGCATATTCTGTAATGATAAAATCCGCTCCCCCGGATTTGGGCTGTGCGGTTTATAAAAACGCTACAGGCAATATGGCTGATAGCACAGTTGTAGGCGTACGTTGCGATAAAATTTACGACCTTGTAAGCAGGAGTACGGATAACAAAATCCTTAACACCTACTATGAAAGTTTTAATCCGGTTATTGGCGGCACTGATGCGGATGAAGGCAGGTATGTTGCATTTGGCGCCTATGGAAAAGATATGGATGGCTCTAGTGGCAATTTTCGGCAGATTTTCCTGAGAGACAGGAAAACAGGTGTAACCAAACTCATCAGTAAAAGCCCTACCGGCGCAGAAGCAAATGGAAACTGCCAGATGGCGGCTATCGCTGCCGACGGCAAAACCGTGGCATTTGAATCCTACGCCACCAACCTTGCCAGTGCTGATAACAATGGAGCAAGAGATGTATTTGTCTGGAGTGCTAAGTCTGGGTTGGTAACATTGGTCAGTGCAGCACAATCCGGCAGTACCGCCAACGGGGAAAGTTATGAACCCACTGTTTCAGATGATGGCAGCGTGATTGCCTATACATCTCAAGCCAGTAATATAGTGCCGTTGGAACCCGTATTTTCTACGCCCAATGTGTATGTGTACTACCAAACTGGCGGTACCGCAATCATCAGCAAAGATTATGAAACAGGCAAAGCAGCAAGTGGGTATTCCCCATCTGTATCGGGCGATGGAAAGCAGGTGGTTTTTTGTGCCTTCAGCAACCGTTTGGTAGAGGGAGATAACAACAACCTTTGGGATATTTTTCTATGGCAGCATGGCAAATCCGCACTGCAGCGAATAAGCCTTACCGCAACAGGCGACGAAAGAAACCAAGGAACAGAAAGCAGTAGCCGTGTAGTAGCGCCTGCAATATCCGGCAACGGAAAGTTCATAGCCTATGCCACCACTGCAAGCAACATGGTACCGGATGATAATAATGGCATGCAGGATATTTTCCTGTATCAAATAGCTTCGGGTAAAGTTAGCAGAATCAGTACCGGCATTAATAACCTCGAAGGCAACGGCGACAGCCCTATTGGGCAGGGGGAAAAGATAGGCATCAGTTATGATGGCAATTGGATTACGTACAATACAGCGGCTTCAAATTTGGGTGTACCAAAGGGCAACATCGTATTGCAAAATACCCGTACAGGAAAGCTGTTTCCCATTACAAGTACCACTGCCGGCAGTACATCAAGGCCCATGCTTTCAAAATATGGAAGCTATGTTGTTGCCGGATGTAGTGAAAAGTATGATAAGAAGTTCGCATCCTCGGGCATTTTCACCTTTTACACAGGCAATGCACTAAACAATCAATAAATGATGTACATGAAAAAAAATATAGTATCGCTACTTTTTATTGCGCAGGCAGTAACAGCTTTTACGCAATCGCAAGTATTTGACATAACCACTTATACCCCGCCCAAGGGCTGGAAGAAACAAGCAACGGAAAGTACTATCCAGTATTCAAAGGAAGATGCCACAAAAGGCACTTACTGCCTGCTGATGTTGTTTAAAGCACTACCCGGCACTCCGGATAGTAAGGAAAATTTTGATGCTGCATGGGAATCAGTTGTAAAAGAAGTGGTACCTGTGTCAACTGCACCAACAATGGTCGCTCCATCCAAAGAAAATGGTTGGGAAGCACAAAGTGGATATGCGCCTTTTTCAAAAGATGGAGATAACGGCATTGCACTGTTGGTAACCTCCAGCGGGTTTGATAAAATGGTTAATATACTGGCGCTTACCAATAGTGATGTGTATCAGCAGGAAATGACCGCCTTTTTAGAATCGGTAAGCTTTAAGCAATTAACTACCGCCCCCGTCAAAACTATAACAAATCCCGTTAAGCCCGAACCAGCAAATACAATCACACAAAAAAATGGGTTTGCATTTACCACTACCAATTTTGATGATGGATGGACAAGTACTGTGCAGGAAGATTTTGTTTCAGTGGTTAAAGGAGGCATTAAGGTACGCATACATTACCCGAATAAAAAGGCGGATGCTTATAATTCAGTATTAAAAGAAGGGGATTATAATGCCTGGAATACACTGGTAGCACCACGGTATACTAATTTAAAGAACCTAGAATGGAAAAGCATACAAAGCTGGGAATCCATCACGTTTATGGAGGGAGGCGCTACGGAAAATGCCACAGGGAAAACTGTTCACATCGTTCTTTTTAAAAAACATTATAGCACAGGCATGGGCAGTTATCTTGAATTTGTTACAGATAATAAAGCTGCTTATGAAAACGAATTTGGCCCCTACCACAATACCTCATTTGATTGGGACAAAACAGCCAACATGCAGTTTAGAAACAAATTTGCAGTGGCAGCTTCGGATTTGAAAGGTAAATGGACCAGTAACTTTACGGGGCTAACCCAATATGTAAATGCCTATACGGGGCTCAGCGCAGGTGCAAATACACATGCCTCCAATCAAAATTTTGAGTTCGGCAACGGTAATACGTACAAATGGGATTTAGGCGTAGCAAGCGGTTTTGTGGGGAATATTAAATTTCAAAGTGCAAAAGCAAGTGGCAAGTTTTCGGTACCCAACAACTGGCAGATTAATTTTTCAGAGATAGAGGGAAAGCCTAAAAAGTACAATGCCTATTTTTCCTGCATAAAAGGAGCCCGCCTACTTTGGTTGCAGGATACAGGCTATGGTGATTATACCGCATTTGGCAAAAGTGAATGAAGAAAGTCATCCCTCTATCTGGGCGGATAGTGTTAAAATTAAAAGATTTGTGTATGAATAAAAAAATCATTTTCGGCGTTTACAGCTTTACGATACTGTTATTACTGAACGCCTTTACAGTATCAGCACAAAAAGAAACCTTTGACATCATTACATATACAGCACCCCAGGGCTGGCAAACTGATTATAAGCATAATGTTATCAGCTTTACCAATACCAACAACAAGAAAAAAACATGGTGCCAGATAGGGATTTACAGAAGCACCGCCAGTAAAGGAAGTATTGAAAGTGATTTTGACAAGGAATGGAGTGAGTTGGTGGTAAAGCAATACAAGGCCGTAGATTTAAAGGCAAATGAAGCGACAACAACCGACAACTGGAAAGTAAAAGCTGGATTGGGGGTATTCAGTTTTAACAATGCCGAGGCAAGCGTGATGCTCACTACAATGACCGGCTATGATGTATGTGTCAGCATCTTGGCCATTTCCAACAGTGCAGACTATACTACAGATATTCAAAACTTTCTGGAATCTATTGATTTGCAAAAGCCTGCAAATGCTGTAACCGGCAGCGTGTCAGCAAATCCATCTACTCTGCAAAATACCAAAGCGGTAAATACCGGGAATTACGCATTCTCCACCACCAACTTTGATGATGGCTGGACAAGCACCGTGCAGGAAGACTGGATAGAAGTAAAAAAGGAAACGGTAAAAGTACTCATCCATTATCCAAAAGAAGGAACCATTTTTCCCGCTGACCCGGAGCCACTTACTGTAGCTGCATGGAATATCTTAGTAGCACCTCGCTACAGCAATCTAAAAAATTTCAAAACAAGCTATATCAGTACCTACGACCGGCCATACCTTGGCATGGGCAGTGTTACAGAAAACTCAAGTGGAAAAGAAGTGTATGTTGTTCTATTCAGGCAGGGGCAATCCGGGTGGATTGAATTCGTATGCCCGGACAAAGCCAGTTTTATACAAAATTTCAAATTTGATCCCGATGCTATTCGATGGGACAGTGAAAGCGATTTACTAAAGCCACTGGCACAAATGAGCGGCTATAACAAATTTGCTGTAGCTGCCAGTGATTTTAAGGGAAGCTGGACCAGCGATTTTACAGGCGTGCAGCAACTCTATCATGCGTATACAGGTAATTATGCAGGCATGAATATCAATCAATCGAATGAAGCCTTTGAATTTGGAGCAGGTAATACCTATAATTGGAAATTGCTGGTCGTAAATGGAATGGTTGGTGCCACCAAGTATGCCAATGTACAATCAACTGGAAAATTTACCGTACCGAATAACTGGCAACTGCGATTTACAGATATTGAAGGCAAGCCCAAATTATGCCATGCTTATTTCTCCTGCATCAAGGGAGCCCGTCTGCTGCATTTGTTGGATGCGCAATATCCCGGGAGTGGTATTTATACAGTGTATGGAAAAAAATAAACAGAGCCTGCTGCAAAGGCATAAACCTGCGGAGAATCTGTTTTTTTACAAATAAAAATAATTATGAGAAAATTTTTCTTGCTCCTGTGTATCTTGGCGGCATCCGCACTGCAGGCACAAAACGTAGGCATCAATACCACCGCCCCGCAGGCCATGCTGCACGTAAAAGACAGCAGTGTGTTGTTCAGCGGGCCTAGCCCCTTTGTCAATTATGACCCTGCGGCCATGCCGCCTGTTCAGGGAGCTGGCACAAGGCTCATGTGGTATGCACCCAAAGGTGCGCTACGGGCAGGCTGGGTGGAAGATAACCGTTGGGACAAAGACAGTATCGGTATTTTTAGTGTTGCTTTGGGGCATTCTGCATTGGCTTCTTATACGGGCTCTGTGTCCCTGGGCATACGCACCCAATCACGTAATTTTGCCTCCACTGCTTTGGGTTACAATACACAGGCCAATGCCGAATACAGTTTTGCGGCAGGATATGAATCCAAAGCCAACGGACAAATTGCTACGGCCATCGGCGCTCAAAATAATGCCCTCGGTTTTTTCTCCACCGCCATTGGCAGCAATAATATTAGCAGCAATACCAGTTCGGTGGCTTTGGGCGAATCCAACCATGCATCGGGCGTAAGTGCGGTGGCCATTGGTTCCAATATAAGGGTAAAAGCCCGTGCCGCTTTTGCGACCGGCTGGTACAACGACACCAACGATTTTCCCGACCCCACATTTATTGCGCCCACCGACCGCTTGTTCCAAATAGGCAATGGCAACGGATTTTTTGGCACTTACAGCAATGCACTAACGGTATTGCGCAACGGCAATCATGGGCTGGGCACGGCGAACCCCTTGGCCCGCCTGCACGTGGCCGATAGCAGTGTAGTATTTACCGGGCCAGCATTTTTGTCTGGTTCTACGGCAAGTGTTCCGGTTTCTGGTAATGGTGCCCGGCTGATGTGGTTGCCCAATGTAGCGGCTTTCAGGGCAGGTTATGCCGCTAACAACAGTTGGGACAATAGCAATATTGGCTTTGCTTCCATAGCATTGGGATACGATACAAAAGCAGTAGGCAGCAATACCGTTTCAATCGGTTTCCGATCGGCGGCTCTCGAATCGGGTGCGATAGCCATTGGAACCTATGACTCGGCTATCGGCATTTCTTCCTTGGCCATGGGCAACCAAACCATCGCTTCGGGTTATCAGTCCACCACCATGGGCTGGGGAACTGTTGCTGCTGGCTACAATGCTACAGCCATAGGCAACTCAACAAAAGCGTTAGGGGATTGGTCAACCGCAATGGGGGCCAACACGGCAGCTTTGGGCGTTATGTCAACCGCCACAGGCGCTTTTACAAAAGCCAAATCAGATTATTCTTTTGTACTCGGCAAATACAATGACACCACCAATACCAACCGAATTTTTGAAGTGGGCAATGGCACGGACAATAACACTAGGAGGAATGCCCTTACCGTTTTGCAAAATGGCAATACGGGCATCGGCACCACCAATCCAACGGCATTGCTACATGTAACAGAAAAAGACGTATTGTTTTCCGCTACAGGCCCTATACCGGGCGTACCGGCCGATCCGCCAGTAAGCGGCACCGGTAGAAGGATGATGTGGTATGCGGACAAAGCTGCTTTTAGGGCTGGTTATGTAGATGGTAACCTATGGGACAAGGACAATGTTGGTGATCACTCTTTTGTATTGGGCAAAAATTCAACTGCCAGTGGCACCAATACTATTGCCGTAGGCTTTTCCAATACAGCAAGTGGTGCTTATTCAGTAAGCATGGGCAACTCTTCCATAGCCAGTGGATCCGGTGGCATTGCCATTGGTTCAAACGCTGTAGCAAAGGGCTTTGCCGCCACCAGCATGGGCTACCAAAGCAGTTCGGCCGGTTTGGCATCCTTTAGTATGGGCTATAATACCATCGCCAAATCAGACTTTTCAATGGTGGTGGGCAAGTACAACGACACCACCAATACCAACAGGCTTTTTGAAATTGGCAACGGCATTAGCAACGGTGCAAGAAGCAATGCCGTTACCGTATTAACCAACGGTAATACGGGCATCGGCACCACCAATCCCACACGCCCCCTTTCCTTTCCGCCCGCCTTGGGCGAAAAAATACTGCTGTACCCTGGCGGTGCTGGCGAAGTGGGCATTGGCGTATATGGAAATGAGTTGCGCTTGCACGCCGACAACCCTGGTGCAAAAGTATCCTTTGGTACGCAAACCAATGCCGGCGTATTTACCGAAGCGGGTAAGTTCGAAATAAATGGCGTGTATGCCATGACGGTATTTGGCAGCATCTGGGCCAATGGCACCACCTATGCTTCTGATGAGCGGTTTAAACAAAACATTACACCCATTGCCAACCCACTGGAAAAGTTATTGCAGATCACTGGGGTAGAATATGAAATGAAGTCGGCGGAATTTGCGCCCAACAATTTCGCCCCCGGTCGACAGATGGGCTTGCTGGCGCAAAATATAGAAAAAGTGGTGCCCGAAGCAGTGCATGAAAAGGATGGTTACAAAGGGGTTGACTATGCCCGCTTGGTACCGCTACTGGTGGAAAGCATCAAGGCGCAACAAGTACAAATCAATAACCTGCAGCAGGAACTGCGTGACCTGCGGCAACAAACAACAAAACAGTGAGCAACATCTCTATCCATACAGCTAAAGGGGCAACGGAACTGCTGCCACAACATATTGTACGCATACAAGGGTTGAGCAATTACAGCCGCATCTATTTTGCCGATAACCGCTGGCCCGTTACCGTGGCCAAAGGGCTCAAGCAATTGCAAGCCGCCCTGCCCGAAGCACTCTTTATCCGGCCTCACCGGGCACACCTCGTTAACAAAAGCTTTGTGGTACAAATGCGGCTCAGGGGTAAATACAGTTGCCTATTGCTGCAAAATGGCGAAACCATTGCCATCAGCAGGCGCAAAAAGGCAGTCCTAAAGAAAAGCACCACAACAAGTAGCATTGAAAATTAAAAACGAATATGATGAAAAAAGTAATGGCTTTCATGTTGTGTTGGGCGCTGATTTTACCAGCAACACAGGCGCAACTACTGCAAAAGATTAAAAACAAGGCGCAAAAGGTTTTGGACCCTGCCAAAAAAGAGGAGCAGAAAACCGGTGGCGATGAAAATACGGGAGGTAATGATAATAATGGGGTTGCAACGCCCAAGCAAAAATCAAAAAAGGATTGGATTGATACAACGGCCTGCCATGTTGTATTTACCTTAGACGGTGCCAGTGGCGAAAAACTGCTCTACGATGAAACCAGCGTATTTGCCAAAGACAACAAACTGAGCTATGCCTTTGTAACCGGTAACAAAAACTATGAATACTATGTAATAGAAGATGGCAACCGTACCGGCCCCTTCAAATACGATAAAATTCCCCTGCCTAGTGTGAACAAAGATGAGGACGAAGAAGAGCGCAACAACAGCGACGACAATATCAGCTTGGGCAATGACAAAAAAGATCCGGTAACCCTACAGTACAGCAAAACCATCGGCGGAAAATTGCACCTTGTCTTCAACGGTAAAAACTACGGCCCTTACGACCATGTGGCCAAAATGATGGTATCACCCGACAAGAAAAAGTTTTTTGCTTTGGTAACCATTGGCGGCGCCAGTGCCATGACAGCCAAAATGGGTATGGGCAATAGTTTTTTGGTAAATGAAGGCACATTAAAACAAAAGCTGTCTGGCCCCAACAGCATGCCCATGCGGATGCTGGTGAGCAGCGGCTTTAAACATTGCATGGCCATCGTGATGGAAAGTGAATCGCAAAAAGTAATTACCATTTCATCTACGGGCAAAAAAACCGAGTCGGGTATGGAGCAAATGTATTCTGGTGGCGGTGGATTGCTTAAAGTAAGCGATGCAGGCGACATCATCAGCGTACCGGCCCAAAGCCCCACACAGGTTTTGGTAAACGGCGATGAAGCGGCTGCTTTTAAAGTACCCATCACCAACAGCAACCGCCTCTTTTTATTGCCCGACATCAGCAAATCGGTGTACTACGAAAAAGGCAAACTGTACCGGGGCGATGGCAGTGTGGAAGACGTATCCTATATCACTTTTCCAAAAGTGGTAACGCTGGGTAAAGAAACGGCTTTGTATTATTATAAAATGCGAAAAAATGATAGTGGCGATACCGAGGTTTTTTTATGCAAAAAGGGTTTATAAGTGGTCGCTGGTTATTGCGGGCCTCTTGCTGATAGTGGGATTTGGTTATCTGGGCAACCGGGTAACCAATCCTGATTTTGGCAGCACATTTGGCAGTAAGGCCACCAAGGCCCGGGCTGTATTGCAACAGATGGATACAGGTTTTGCGCTGTGTGCCCCGCTTTGCAATGTATCGCCCCATTTTATGCAAGCCCTTGTGTTCCCTGAAGTAATGCGCTACAGCACCCTCAAAGACGGTATTGAAACCGAAAGCCTCCGCACCCTGTACGTGCAGTTTGGCAAAGACTACGCCGACTTCTCTATCGGTCTTTTTCAAATGAAGCCCAGTTTTGCCCAAACCGTTGAAACCAAGGCCCGGCAATGGCTGCCCGACAGCATCTATCAAGAATTGCAACTGGCTTACACCACCACAGCAGATGAAGACATACGCATGGAAAGGGTGGAGCGGATGCAGGACAAAGATTACCAATTGGTGTACTTAACTGCCTTCATCGCCATTTGCAACCAACTATACCGGCACCATGCTTTTGCCAACGAAACCGAAAAACTGCAATGGTATGCTACGGTGTACAATGCTGGCTTTGATAAACCCGATAGCTATATCGCTGCCAAAATAAAGCAGGCCCATTTTTATCTGCAACAGGGTATGCCCGGCAAAAAGTTTAAGTATGCGGCGGTGGCGGAGTGGTATTTTGGAGGCGCCGTTGATCGTTGGCCGTTGACCGATGACCGTTGACCGTTAGACGATTGTCGATGGACGATGGTCCATGGTCCATGGTCGATTGTTTAACACAGAAATCGTAAGCCGATAAGTTGATTAGTTGAAGAGAGCCCTCCGTAACAAACCCAACGTGAAACCTTAGACTTTAAACCTATCAAACTCAACAAGTTGAAAGGTTGATTAGTTGAAAAGCGCTACCCCCAACCAACCCGTAACAAAATCAACTCGTAACAGCGAGGCACTGCTCGCCGCCTTCGGCCCGTAACCCGATAAGTTGAAAGGTTGAAAGGTTGAAAAGGCCCTCCGTAACAAACCCAACTTGAAACTTTAGACTTTAAACCTATTAAACCCGATAAGTTGAAAAGCGCTACCCTCAACCAACTCGTAACCCGTAACAAAAACAACCCGCAACCAAACTATCCAGTATCAAGTACCCAGCATCCAGCATCCATTTCCCGTTATTTCACCCTTCCCATTCCAACCAATAATCCTTATATTGCATAAAAAAAACATTTATCACCGCCTTGCCGTAGCAAAATCAGCAACCATCGGATATAACAGTAACTGCAAAAATATAGCACATGCAAATCAAGACCCTTTCCATTCCCGGCGAACGCCAGGCAACCAATAATACGGCCGCTACCGGATATCCCGGACTGGTGCTGCAAGATAGCATTGAGGTAGCTGGCATGATGCGCAGCGATACCTCCATACAAGAAGTAAAGCTGCAAGACGACTCCTTAGTGGAACTGGTATTTGAAGACGGCACCCAATGGCTGGGCCCTTCGGATATGTTGGAAGACCTATTCCCCGGCGGGGCCAAGCGCAACCGCGACGGGAAGGAAGTGTTTGAAATAGACGGCAGCTTGGAGCACCCCGACGCCACCCGTAGCCTTGGCAAAATATTCCTGAAGTTGGTAAATGTGTTTGGGGGCAAATCCAAAACCGCCAAAGACGTTATCAAAAAATTGGCCGGGACGGTGGAAGAAAAAATACTGGGCATGCCCGTAGGCCTCAAATCGGTAAGGGACAACCTTACGCTGGTGCCCATGGAAGCGCCCGATACCAAAACCCCCATCCTGCTACTGCTCCACGGCACAGGTTCATCGGCACAAAGCTCTTTTGGCGGACTGCCTGGCACTCCCCTTTGGGACTATTGGCAACAGACCTACGGCAAAAATATCATTGCCTTTCAGCATGAAACATTGACCAAAAGCCCCTTGGAAAATGCCGTTGACTTACTGAAGCAACTCCCCACCGGAGCCACACTGCACCTCATCAGCCACTCCCGTGGCGGCCTTTTGGGCGAAGTGATCTGCCGCTTTGGCCAGCAGGATATTGGACAGATAACCGGTTTTACAGAAGAGGAAATGGCTCTGTTTACTGAGGCTGAACAAAAAAACGATGCCGAAAGCATAGTGGCGTTGCGCCAATTGGCCAATCAAAAGCAATACAAAGTTGAAAAATTCATACGGGTAGCCTGCCCAGCAGCGGGCACCACCATCCTTACCAAGCGGTTGGACTATTTTGTAAACATTCTACTGAACTTAGTTGGGTTTGCCACCGGTGCGGGTGCCACACCTGCCTATATGGCATTGAAAGAATTGCTCGTAGCCATCGTAGATCAAAAAAACGATCCCGATGTATTGCCAGGCCTCGAAGCCATGAAGCCCGATTCGCTGTTCATCCGCATACTCAACAACCAGTCGGACAAAGGTATCCCCATTGCCACACCCGTGTCGGTAATATCGGGCAACTGCAAAGTCGGTTTCAACCTCAAAAGCCTCTTTGTGGTGGCCAGCAAACTATTTTATTGGGAGGAGAACGACCTCATTGTAAATACTCCTTCCATGTACTGCGGCTCTAAAAAAGCCAATGGTTTGCAATTCTTTTTTGATGAGGGTACGGATGTGGATCATTTTCATTATTTCAAAAACAAAAAAACCAATGCCGCCATCCTATTGGCCATGAAGGCCAAGGGTGCTGCAGCCGTTGATGGTTTTTCGCCCTTTGTGGATGCCAATTTGGGCGAAGGCGAACGCAACGCCGCTTTGGGTTTGGACGGCGGACAGTTTTTTGTGGACAATCCCTCCGGCAAAAAGCCAATTGTGGTATTACTGCCGGGCATCATGGGCTCCAGCATCAAACAAAACGGCGACCTTGTCTGGATCAACTATTTGCGGTTTTTGGGCGGCGGGCTTTCACGCATTGGCATTGGGAAAGATGCCATTACTACCCCAGCGGTTATCAGCACTTCTTATAAAGAAATTGCACGCTACCTCAGCGACGAGTACGATGTGGTAACCTTTCCGTACGATTGGCGGAAACCCCTGACCGATGCAGCCGATATTTTCAACAAAAAAATCAACGCCCTGCTGTTGTTCAAACAGCCCATCAAAATCATCGGCCACTCCATGGGTGGTGTATTGGTAAGGGATTTTATTTTGAAACATGACAAGACCTGGGCGGCATTGAAACTGTCAAAAGATTTCCGCTTGATTTTCTTGGGCTCGCCACTGGGCGGATCCCACCGCATCTTAAGCGTATTGATGGGTCAAGACAGTTTGATAAAGAAACTTGAAAGAGTAGACATTGCCCACGACATGGAAGGTTTGCTGAAAATATTCAGGGATTTCCCCGGCATATTGGGCCTGCTACCAATTACCAAAGACAACGATGAGGCAAAAGAACCCCAGGATTTTGCCACAGAAAAGCTCTGGAAAGACATCGCCAACCATATTGGTCAGTCCGATTGGCCCATTCCGCTAAAAGCTGAGTTGGATAAGTTCAAAGCCTACCGCGACAATGTGGTGGATAACCAAGCAACAATTGAATTTGGCGATGCTATTTATATCGCCGGACAGGACCGCTTTACCCCTTGCGATTATAGGAAAGACAAAACGGCAAGGGGCAACGAATTGACCATTTTATGCACGGCCGAAGGCGATCAAAGCGTTACTTGGGACAGTGGCATACCTGCCAACATCAAAAGCAAAAACAATGTATATTATGTAAACGTTACGCACGGTAGTTTGGCCAGCGATGCCACTATGTTCAGCGGCATTCGGGAACTGTTGGCCAAGGGGCAAACCAATCTGTTTACCCGCACCCGGCCCACTGTGCGCAGCAGCGAAAAGCTGTTCAAGATGCCCGAAGTGTTCGACTTCGACCTATCGCCCCGCGGCTTGGAAACAACTTTGTTGGGCATTGGTAACAAACGGGCCAAGGTAGTGGCCGAATTGCCCGTAAAAGTAAAAGTGTCGCACGGCGATTTGAAATATGCTTACTATCCCGTGCTGGCGGGCCACTTTAAAGATGATAGCATACTATATGCCGAAGCAGCCATTGACCGCCAGTTGGGAGGTTTATTATCGGAGCGGCACTCCGTTGGGCTCTACCCCGGCGATATCGGCACTTCCGAAATATTGCTTGCCCACCAGGCAGAAAACTTTCCCGGGGCCATCATCGCCGGTTTGGGCGAACCCGGTACACTCAATGCTTTTGAATTGACCCGCACCATTGAACAAGCGGTAGCCCGCTACCTGTTAATGGCAAATGGACGGGAAAAAATGGCGGCCTTTCCACAACACAATCGGCCACTGGGTGTTTCTTCCCTCATTATCGGTTGCGGTTATGGCGGCCTGAGCATCGAAAACTCCATCAGTTCTATTTTGGAAGGCATTTTATTGGCCAATACCAAAATCAAAAACCTGTACCAAGAAAATGCCTCGCTGATAGAGCATGTACAGTTTGTGGAATTGTATGAAGACCGCTTACTTTCTTGTTATTATACCGTACATCAACTGTGCAACCAAGAGGGCGGTTTGCTCAATATTACCAGCGAACTGAATGGGGTGGAAAAATTAAAGGGCGGCCGCAAACGCATCAGTCTACTGCAATTAGAAGAATGGTGGAACCGCATTGAAGTGCGTACCACCAAAGATGCCAAGGGCAAGGCCCAAAAACTGAATTTTGTATTGGGCAGCAGCCGTGCTGGGCAAAATGAGCGCAATACCTATGCTACGCCCGGCATTGTAGAAAAGTTGATCAAGGCTATCTCTACAGACAACCGTTGGGACTTGGTGAAAGCCAGGGCGCTGTACGAACTGTTGTTGCCACACGACTTTAAGGGCGAAGTAAAAAAGCACGGCAATATTGTGTGGATGCTCGACGAAGATGCAGCAGGTTTTCCTTGGGAACTGCTGCATGATAAAACAACCGGTGCTAAGCCCTTGTGTATCGACTCGGGCATGATACGCCAGTTGATTGTAGAAGAAGGCAAGGGGCGTAACAAAATAGATATGGTGCGCAGCAAAACGGCCCTCGTGGTGGGCGACCCCAACTTGAAAGGATTTGCGGGTCAATTGCCCGGTGCCCGGGAAGAGGCCAAAATGGTAGCGCAACTGTTGAAAGACTATCAGTATGAAACGAAAGACTTACTGTTCAGCACATCCGAAGAAATTATCCCGGCCTTGTTTGGCAGCGACTATAAAATCATTCACCTAGCAGGGCATGGCGAGTTTAGCGAAGACCCCGAAAAGCAATCGGGCATGATCATTGGCAACAATGAGTTTTTGAGCACGGCCGAGATAGCACAAGTAAGCGGCACTTCCGAACTGGTATTTGTAAACTGTTGCTTTTTGGGGCAGGCCGATGGGCAAGCGGAAGAACGGTACCAACAACGGTATAAGCTGGCGGCCAATATCGGCACCCAGTTGATACGCAATGGTGTAAAAGCGGTAGTGGTGGCCGGCTGGGCCATCGATGATGCGGCAGCGCTCGATTTTGCCAAGCAGTTTTACCTCAATATGTTCGAGGGGCGCACATTTGGGGATGCCGTGCGTATGGCCAGGGAAGATGTGTACAAAAAACATGGCGACACCAATACTTGGGGTGCTTACCAATGTTATGGTGATCCTTTTTACCGTTTGCTGAACGAAAGGGAAAAACAAGCCAAGTCCAAGCGCCGCTATGTGTTGGCAGAACAAGCCGAGATAGATTTGTACAACCTACAGGGCGACCTCAGCACGATTGGGGCCAACGACGACAGGGCATGGGCCGAAAGCCGCTTGAAAGACATCATCAATGAGGTGGAGGATTGCAACCTGCGCAACCAAGCCATTACCGAAAGGGAGGCATTCATCTACATTGAGCTAAACAAGCCCGACGAAGCAGTTGCACAATTTGAGCGCCTGCAAACCTTTAGGGATGCCACTTACTCGTTTGCCGCCATTGAGCAATGCTATAACCTGCGGGCCAAAAAATTGTACCAGCGGGCCGATGTGTTCGAAAAGGATAACGTTGTGAGCAAGTCGCTGCTGACCGAACTGGAAGCGGAATTTGATGGTGTGGCAAAGGGGTTGATGGCCTTGGTGCACATACGCCCTACCGATGAACGTTATAACCTGCTGGGCAGTACCTACAAAAAGAAGATAAGCCTTTACTCGGGCAATGCACAAAAACCAAATGGGCAATGGAAGCTGAGTGCTGCCAATGCCAAAATGGTCAAGCAACAGTTGAAGCTGGCTGCCGATAATTATTATTTGGCTTACCGCCACAGTGCCGATACCGATGCGATATACCCCTTTGCCAACTGGGTGGCCCTGCAATGCCTACGGGTAAATGCCGGGGATCATAAATGGGCGGCTTCCACCAAAAACGTGGATGGGCAAACAGTAACCGAACCCAAAAATCCAGATGAAATTCGGCAATTGCTGCGCTTTTTGGAGGAAAACATAAAAATGGTGAAAGGCTCGGGCAATTACTACGATGCCATTGCACCCGCCAGTATTGATTTTTGCAAATGGCTTTTGACACTTACCGAGCCGAAGGCCAAAATAACAGCCAAGCAGAGGGATACCGTGGTAGATATTTACAAAGCGATATGGGACAAACTGGCCACATCGGCCGAGCGGCAGAACGAAATGGATCATTTGAACACGCTGTTAAAAGGGGCCAAAGCGGGTAAATCCGATGCCATGGCAAAAGCACTGCAAGGTTTAATTGACGCATTGGAAAGAAGCTAGCACAAACTAGCCAAATATATAAAGCGCTGCTGTACACAATACAGCAGCGCTTATGCTTTTAAACCCTGTCAACTATTAATCAGACTTCTTGCATAATTCACCTTTTCCTCTCCTTGGGAGAGGAATGAAAGGTGAGGTCAACAGACAAATAGCGAATTATGCAAGAGGTCTATCATATCAACCGCCTAGCCCTTTGCTTGTATCCTTGATAAACAGCACCATGCTGCTTTTCCAAAAATGCCTCTTCCAACCTTATCTGTATTTGGATAACAAAATAGGTCAGCAGTGTTAGGCAAAAGCCAAGGGCATTGGGTATGAGCAAAAACAAACCCAGCATACTCACTATCATACCCAAAAAGATAGGGTTGCGACTGATGCTAAAAATACCCTTGGTACGCAATTCGGTTTTGTTCACCTCGTCAATGCCTATGCGCCAACTGTTTTGCATTTGATACTGGGCTATGGCAATCCAAACCAGCGCCAGATGCACCAGTACCAAGCCGGTCATTTGTAGCCATGGCATTTCCAAATAACCAATGGGCATCAGATAGCGATAAACCGTACTACCCATACAAAAGCCAATCACCATCAGCAACAGCAAGGCCATCAAGCATTTCATCACCCAACCGATATAATCATGTGCCGTATCGGCCTTACCAAACGTAACGGGGTTGATGCCCGTAGCCTTCCATGTTTTGTAGGTGGGCCATACAAAAGCCAATACTAGATAGGCAACCAAATAAATAGGCAAATAAATCCGCAGAAAATGATCCATGCTGCTATATTTTAATCTTAATCCCGCCATTCACTACAAACCCTTCTGTATGGTTCCAAATATCGTCAAAAGAGGGGTTGTTATGCGGTGAGTTGGACACCGTCTTATAATTGCTTTGCCGCTGATCGGTAAAGTTTTCAAAGTTGATGTAAAAGGAAACTTGCTTGAACGTTTTTTGGGCCATAAAACCAAACTCCCAATAAGAAGGGGTGCGTAAACCATTGTACAAATATTGCTTATCGGTAAAATAGCCTTCCAAACCCAATTTAAAATTGTCCTCTTTTTCATACATCAGCGTAAGGTTCAACTTGTTTTGGGGTACCAATGGCAAAAATGAGTTGGTAGTTAAATAAGTGGCCTTGGCATGCGTAAATGTATAACCAACAAAAAACTTCAAATCTTTTTTGTAGATAAACTTGAGGTTAGTTTCAAAGCCCTTGCTCACTATGGGCTGGCTGGCGTTGCTAAAAAAATAATTACCGCCACTACCCGACTGTAATACCAAAGGATTGCTGATGCTGGTTAAAAAAAACATTTGGTTGATGCTAAAAGCCAAACTACCGCCAAAAGTATTGCTGTAGTTGATGTCTACTGTGGTTCCGATGCTTTTTTCTGCCCTCGCACCTTCCAATGGCAATACATTTTGATATTGAATCCGCTCTGTTTGCTCGGTAAACATAGTGGGTGTTTTGTATCCCAACCCACCGCCTACCCTGGAGGTAATTTTATTGCCCAGCTTAAACAAAGCGGTAATCCTGGGCAAAATAAATACATCCGATGTAACATATTTACTGTTGCTGTAGCGCACATAATCGGCCCGCAATCCGCTTTCTATTTTCACCTTATCGGTAACATCCCAAGTATCCTGAACATAAGCACCACTGGTAAAAGACTTTGCACCAAGTGCATTGCCATTGGCTTGTGTAAACTTATCCCATACAAGGTTGCCACCTGTTATCAGGGTATGCTTTGTTGCAAAAAAGGCAAAAGAAATATCCGTAAAAGCGTTCGTACTGCGCCCATCAAATTGATAGTTCGGTATATCAATCTGTCTGTCAAAAAAAGCAAGGCTTTGCTTTAGTTTAAAGCTGCGTTTGTTCGACCATTTTTTATCAAATTCCAAGGTGGTCGTATTTCTAACCGTTTGGTTTTTTTCAAAATAAGTATGATCGGCATTGGCCGTCCCTTTTATCACTTGCATATCACCGCCCCAATTGGAGCCTTTGGTAAAGCTATTGCCCAACTGCAAGGTGGTGGAAGGATTGATGGTGTAGAACAACTTGGGGTGAAGGGTAAAACCCTTGTTCTCCGGCAGCTCCGAAAAATCATCATTGTCCACATCATACTCCTGTTGTAGGTTGAGCAGCGCCAAAAACGAATAGCCGAGCTTACCTTTTTGCTGTGACACATAACCGCCGATATTTGTTTGACCAATATGGGATTGATTGACAATAAAATCGCCAGAAAAGCGCTCTTGTGGCGTCTTACTGATAAAATTGATGACACCGGCAATGGCACCGCCCCCATACAAAGTAGAAGCCGGGCCTTTGATCACTTCTACCTGCTTCAGATCCAGCGGCGGTATTTCCAAAATGCTCAACCCGCTGGCGAAGTTGCCAAAATTGGGGTAGCCATCCTTCAACAACTGTGTGTACCGACCATCCAGCCCCTGTACCCTGATGCTGGCATTGGCACTGGTAGCAGAGGTTTGCTGCACTTGCAAGCCGGTGCTCTCATGCAGCAACATCGACACATTGGCGGGGCGCATGTTGTTCTTTTCGTCCAGTTCTTCTCCATCAATGGTTTCTACCCGTGTAGGCGTATTCTTAATGGTTCGGCTGGTACGTGTGCTCTGGATGATCACTTCTTCCAACTCGTCTTCTTCAACCGCTAGCAATACCGTGTTTGTATCACTACTAGCCAATGGAAAATTAAAATTGATCGTTGCCGTTTCATAGCCGGTAAAGCTAATGGCAATCGACTGCGCCCCATTGGGCAGGCCCTTTAGCTCCGCAAAACCCTGCCCATTGGTAAGGGTAGTTGTTTTTTTAAAGCGAATGGTAGCACCACTCAAAGGCAGTTGCGTATCCTTGTCCTTCACAAGTAGTTTCAATGTATTTTGTGCCATAGCAGCAAGCCCGATGGCCATGCAGCATAGCATCGCAATTATTTTTTGCACGTAAATTAGTTTGATATGTTAAACAAATGAATGAAGGCTTTTATGCCCATCCTGTAGAAAAAGGCTCAATGGCCTGTCTTTAACACCATTTGGGCGGTTGCCAAATATTTCCGAAAAAGTCGGCGGCAAGTGAGATGTTTTTATAAAAAAAAGATTGCTTTTTAATCTTTTCGGTAGGAATAAGGGTCGGTTTTTGTTCCGCGATGTTAGGGGTCAAAATATGTCCGCAGCAAACACAGCTACAAAAAGGGGTACAGCCTTCCTCCTCATCTTCATGGTCGCTGTGATCGCTGGCTGTGCTAACCGCCGTTGCGTTTGCTTTGTCGGCGCACTCATCCCTGTCCATACAGGGGAGGCATGGCAGCAATAAAATATAAAAACAAAATATGATGGACAGGAACTTCACTGCACAAAAATAAAGGTTTTGCTGCTTGGGCAGTCGGCAAAAATATTGGCCTGTGCCAAATAAAATAGTCCAGCAGCAATAACACCTACCTTACACCCATCGCTATGATCTTAAAAAGCAATCACAGTAATCACAGTTAAAAAAAAGGCCGCCCTCCTAGTTGGGGCAGCCTAATGCAATTCGTTTTACTAAACCATTACCAGCCTTTTTTAGCTACACCATCTTTTACGGCTTCCAATGCACGGGCTTCGCCCAGCATGGTGGTCATTTTGTTGCCTTTACCGTCGTGCCCTTGGGCCATGTAGCCGCCTCGGGCGGTTTTAGTTATCACCGCATCTTGCATGGGAACATCCTTTTCCTTTGTCTTCATGCAATAAGCTGTTAACATTTTTGACATCTCTTAGAATTTAATTTGGTTAGAAAATGGGTTCAATACTTTAATTTGGGTTACAATTTACGTTAAAATAACCGAATAAACCAAATTGGCCCCTAGTTGTCAGGTGCCCTGTATAAGAAAGGGGCAACCAAAGCAGGCCATTTAACAATCATTTATGTTGCTTACACATCAATCTTGGCATATTTGGCGTGGGTTTCAATGAACTCCCGGCGTGGCGGCACTTCATCGCCCATCAGCATGCTAAATACCCTATCGGCCTCTGCCGCACTGTCGATGGTTACCTGCTTTAACGTGCGGGTGAGGGGGTTCATGGTGGTTTCCCACAACTGCTCGGCATTCATTTCACCCAAACCTTTATAGCGCTGTACGTTCACACTTTCGTCTTTACCTTGGCCAAAAGCCGCAATCAAGCCCTTCCGCTCTACATCGTTCCAAGCATAGGCCTGCTCCTTCCCTTTTTTAACCAAATACAAGGGCGGCTGGGCTATAAATACAAATCCCTGCTCCACTAGTTCCTTCATATAGCGGAAAATAAAGGTCAAAATCAGCGTGGCGATATGGCTACCGTCCACGTCGGCATCCGTCATGATGATGAGCTTGTGGTAGCGCAGTTTGGAAGTGTCCAAAGCCTTGGGGTCTTCGGCTGTACCAATTTTTACGCCCAGCGCCGTAAACATATTACGTATCTCCTCGTTATCGTAAATTTTATGCTCCATGGCCTTTTCCACGTTGAGGATTTTACCACGTAGCGGCAGAATGGCCTGATAGCTCCTATCGCGGCCTTGCTTGGCCGTACCACCTGCCGAGTCTCCTTCCACTAGGTACAGCTCGCAACGGTTGGGGTCTTTATCGCTACAATCGGCCAATTTACCGGGCAAACCACCGCCCGTAAGCACACTTTTGCGTTGCACCATTTCACGGGCCTTACGGGCCGCTGCACGGGCTTGTGCAGCCAAAATCACTTTATTGATGATCTGTCGGGCTTCCTTGGGGTTTTCCTCCAAAAAGTGCTGCAGCACCCGGCTGAGCGTACTATCTACCACCCCCATCACATCGCTATTGCCCAGCTTGGTTTTGGTTTGTCCTTCAAACTGTGGCTCCGGTACTTTTACCGAAACAATAGCGCTCAAACCTTCCCTAAAATCGTCGCCTTCAATTTCTACCTTGGCTTTTTCAAACATGCCCTCCTTTTCGCCGTAGCTTTTAAACACACGGGTAATGGAGCGGCGGAAACCGGCCACATGGGTACCACCTTCGATGGTATTGATATTGTTTACATAGCTAAAAATATGCTCTTGGTAGCCGCTGTTGTAAATCATGGCCACTTCCACTGCTACATTGCTGGCCGCATCGTGCCCTTCGCAATAGATAACCGTGGGCAGCAGCGGTTGGCGGTTGCCGTTTTTGTCCAGCATTTCCACAAACTCCACAATACCGCCTTCGCTATGGAATTCTTTGGTATAAGGCTGACCATCGTCCTGCACATCACGCAAATCGGTAAGGATGATGCGGATGCCCTTGTTAAGGTAAGAAAGCTCCCGCAGCCTGCCTTCCAGTATTTCCTTGTTGTAAACGGTAACATTGAAAATGGTATCATCGGGCCAAAACCGCACGATGGTTCCGGTAGTGGTGCTGGTGCCTATTTCCCTTACCGGGTAAACGGGCGCCCCCCTGTGGTATTCTTGTTCAAATTGTTTGCCCTCCCGGTTTACGGTAACGTGCAATTTGGTACTCAGGGCATTTACGCAGCTTACGCCCACACCGTGCAAGCCACCGCTCACTTTGTAGGTGTTTTTATCAAATTTACCGCCGGCGTGCAGCACGGTCATTACCACTTCCAAGGCACTGCGCTGCTCTTTTTCGTGCATACCGGTGGGGATACCACGGCCATCATCCTGAACGGTGACAGAATTGTCCTCGTGAATGATTACGCCGATATGGCTGCAATAACCCGCCAAGGCCTCATCAATAGAGTTATCTACCACTTCGTACACCAGATGGTGCAGGCCCTTTACGCCTACATCGCCGATATACATGGCCGGCCTTTTTCTTACCGCTTCTAACCCTTCTAAAACCTGGATACTATTGGCGCCGTAATCGGCATTGGTGGTGGTTACTGTTTCCGCTGTTTCTGTACTCATAAAACTGTTGGGTGACCTGAATTTTTTTTCTGTTATCTGTATCATGCAAATGTAATGAAAATAAAGCGTTTATGGGCTTTTCAGGGCTTGTTTATGGTCGATTTTTTAAAAAGATTTCCACAAGAAAACAGGGGTGTAGATTGGCCCGAAACCCTGACTTAATGGCCTCAAAAACGGGCTTTTCTACCCCAATTGCCAGCATATTGTCAT
Source organism: Chitinophaga pinensis (assembly GCA_943373145.1). Taxonomy (GTDB): domain Bacteria; phylum Bacteroidota; class Bacteroidia; order Chitinophagales; family Chitinophagaceae; genus Ferruginibacter; species Ferruginibacter pinensis_H. Next base: position 152,749 of record CALSBI010000011.1, on the reverse strand, counting down.
ACAATTGTTTTTTTGGCTACTCAAAGCGCTTTTGGTTGTATTTTTGCAACTCAAAGTATATGTTTCCACAGGTCGACATATTATCCATGGCACGTAAGCAACCAATCATGCAGGAGCAATTGCAGCTTTTGCACGAAAAAAATAGATTGGTGCCCGGCTCCGTTCAGTATTCCATCAACCGGTTCCGCAAAGAAACCCAGTGGAGTATCGATGATACGGGCATGCTGATATACCATTACGACAAAACCGATAGCTCTCAAAACTACCTAGAACTGCAGTTTTGCGTGAGCGGATACTATTATTGCCGCCAAAAAGACAGTGAGTGCGATTTTTGCAAGTTCAATGCCTCCCGCAACTGCGCCGAAAAGGTAGACAGTGTGGATGTATTGCGCTTTAGCTTTAAACCTAGCTATCTTACCCAGTTCACTAAGGGCAAAAAAAGTAATCTTTCCCTTACGGATGAAGTGCTGCGTTTTAAGCATACTACCACGTTTAGCAAGCAATTGCCGCTGTGTAGCAAAACCCGCATGGTAATTGAGGCCCTGCTGAACCACAATTATTCGGGCAGCATGGAAAACATTTTCATCAACGCCCAAACCCAAATGTTGCTCCTAAACAGTATGGATTGCATGCTGGGCGAAAAAGAGGAATCCTTTGCTTGTAAGTTTTTGGCCAATGAAGAGGATCGGCAAAAAATCTTGAAGGCCCGGGAAGTGCTGTTGCAACATATTGGCGAGCCAATTACTATCAAGGAGCTGAGCCGCAAGGCCGCTATCAACGAATGTTACCTAAAAAAAGGATTTAAGGAAATTTTCGGCACCACCATCTTCGATTTTTATCAAACCCAGCGCATGGAGCATGCGAAATACCTGCTCTACGAAAAAGGGTTGAGTGTAACCGAAGTATCGCTGCTATTGGGCTATTCGTCCATCTCGCATTTTTCTACTGCATTTAAAAAACACACGGGTATCAAGCCTTGCGAACTCTTGACCCGTTAATTTTCCCATTTTGATTATTTTTTTACCCAGTGCGGCTTACCTAATAATCAAATAAACTGGGGGAATAGTAAACTGAATCGGGGGAAATAAATTTCTTCATTTATCCACATTTTATTTTTTTTGGCATAGTATTCGCTTTTAACAAAACATTAACAATTGAAGCCGGTACATGAGGCAAAAGCAGCGCCAGTAAAGGCGTAAGTTGAAAGGGCTGTTGTTGATTTTGGGAAATAAAGGAGTAGTATTGGGTAAAATCTTTTTGCTTCCTAACCCCACTAAAAAGTTCTTTAAGTAAATTTACGTTGGTAAAAAAATTGCGCAAAACGCTAGGTGCGTAAGAGTAGTTCTTAAGTAAAATTCGCATTGTCTAAACGGGAAAAAAAATTGCGAAAAAAGTGTTTGAATTACGATAAAAAGATGTACCTTACATTCGCAATCCATTTTACTCAATGTACTAGGAAAAGCCGAACAGCAGTTACATAAAGTGGTGCTTAATAAATAAAACATCATCTTTCAACTGCAACATTAAACGACGCACGAAACTTAAAATATTTACTGCTTTTATATTATTAACTGTCAGTATAACCGATTTGCTGGTTTAGGGTTTTATTAGGGTAAAGAACGGGGGTAGTCTTGCCCCCGTTATCTTTAAAATTTAAATGCAAGCCAGCTAAAGAATGTATGTCCCGTTCTTTAAAGCCAATCAGATCCTGTGTGCCGGTAGCACACCGATATCCCATAAAAGCCGATATATACAATATCCCTAACATATTTGTGGTACAGCTAATTTATTATGTTGTATCATGGAAAATCTGAGTAACACTTACACATGAACAAAGGCCCCATCAACTAACGTGATGGGGCCTTTGCTATCCTACATACGACAAATGGGTTATCCTTTACCATACTGGTTGCATTCTGTTTAGCGCAGTGCCAAGATTAGGTATTAACCTTAATAAAAAAGCCCCCATAGTTGGGGGCTTTCGTTTATATCCTTGCATGGATGCATTATGCTTTGTACTGTGGTATCAACCCTTTGGCCATATCTACCATTTTGGCAATGCTGTCATCGTTCAGCACACCTTTTTTAAATTCAGCCAAAATCTCGGGGTGTTTGTTTTCCATTTCCATCAAGAAATGTTCTTCAAAGTCTTTTACCCTTTTTACGGCCACTTCTTTCAAAATGCCTTGTGTACCCAAATAAATGATGGCTACCTGCTTTTCCACCGAAAATGGAGAATACTGGGCCTGCTTCAACACTTCCACGTTGCGGGCACCTTTATCAATTACGTTTTTGGTTGCAGCATCTAAGTCGCCACCAAACTTACTAAAGGCTTCCAGCTCACGGTAAAGGGCCTGGTCCAATTTAAGGGTACCTGCCACTTTTTTCATGGACTTGATTTGCGCATTACCACCCACACGGCTAACCGATATACCTACGTTAATGGCTGGGCGAATACCTGCGTTGAACAGGTTCGATTCCAAGAATATCTGACCATCGGTGATAGAGATTACGTTGGTGGGGATATAGGCCGATACGTCACCTGCTTGTGTTTCGATAATGGGCAGGGCCGTTAATGAGCCGCCGCCTTTTACCAAATGCTTGATAGACGCTGGCAAATCGTTCATCTGCTGGGCAATTTCGTCTTTGCTGATTACTTTGGCAGCCCTTTCCAACAAACGGCTATGCAGGTAGAATACGTCACCGGGATAAGCTTCACGTCCGGGTGGGCGACGCAACAACAGTGATACTTCACGATAGGCCACGGCTTGCTTACTCAAATCATCGTAGATGATCAGGGCGGGGCGGCCAGTATCCCTAAAGAATTCGCCGATGGCGGCACCGGCAAAAGGAGCGTAGAACTGTTGAGGGGCAGGATCGGCAGCAGAAGCAGCCACGATGGTGGTATAAGCCATCGCACCGTTTTCTTCCAACACTTTCATTACACCCGCAATGGTACTGGCTTTTTGGCCAATGGCTACGTATATGCAATACACTGGTTTACCAGCGTCGAAAAATTCTTTTTGATTGATGATGGTATCCACGCAAATGGCGGTTTTGCCCGTTTGACGGTCGCCAATTACCAGTTCCCGCTGGCCACGGCCAATGGGGATCATGGCGTCGATGGCTTTGATACCGGTTTGTAGGGGTTCTTTTACGGGCTCACGGAAGATAACACCGGGGGCTTTACGCTCCAAGGGCATTTCGTACAGTTCGCCGGTAATGGGTCCTTTGCCGTCAATGGCTTCGCCCAACATATTGATAACACGGCCTACCACGCCCTCGCCTACCTTAATAGAGGCAATTTGGCCGGTACGCCTTACGGTAGCACCTTCTTTAATGGCTTTGCTGTCGCCCATCAATACCACACCCACATTGTCTTCTTCCAAATTCAGGGCAATGGCTTTGATGCCGTTTTCGAACTCCACCAGTTCGCCAGAACGAACATTGTTGAGGCCGTACACACGGGCGATACCATCACCCACTTGTAATACGGTACCCACTTCTTCCAAACTTGCCGAGGCATTAAAGTTGCTGAGTTGCTGGCGTAGTATCGCCGAAATCTCATCCGGTTTAATTTCTACCATAAATAATATGATTTTTAAAAGATTTTAACGGTTTAGCGGGGCTAATGTCCAATCCTATCCTGCATTTCCGGTCTTTTTGCCCTACTACCCGTATTTTCAGGGTGCAAAGGTAGGATAACAGGGGCGGAATGGCAAAAAAATGGGGCTGTTTTACAAGAAAAATACGGGTTGGCGCCCCCTCTGCAAGTTGGGCAACCAATAAAAACGACCGCCCCTCAACTGGTTGAGGGGCGGTCGCTAATATTTATACGTTCAGCTTAGTTTTTTACCACTTTCGATTTGTAAATAGCTGCGCCGTTTTCGTCCCTTACTTCAAGGTAGTAAGTACCCGCTGCCAAGTTGCTCATTTGCACATCGGCATTGTTGAGGCCAACAGCCAAAACCACCGATTTGCTGTAAACCTTTTTACCACCAAAGTCGGTAAGACTTACCGTTACACTTTGCTGCTTTTCAGCCACCAGTTCCAAGCTCACCTTGTTTTTGGTGGGGTTGGGGAACAGCCTGGTTACCGCTAAAGCTTTTTTGGGAGTAGCAATGCGTACAATGTTGGAATACGTGAAAGAGGCATCCCTGTCCACCATTTTCAGCCTGTAATAGCTGTTGCCGGGGTAAGGGAATTTATCCAACAATTGGTAATTGCTTAGTATATTGGAATTGCCTTTGGCGGCCACAGTGGCCAAAGATGTAAACCTTATGCCATCGAGGCTTTTTTCCACTACAAATTCTTTGGAATTGTATTCGGCGGAAGTAGACCAATTTAACTGGCTTTGTTCGTTTACCAACCTGCCGGTAAACTCGGTAAGGGTTACCGGTATGGTGGTACAGGCGGCGGCCAGAGAAAAAGTGGTAGTGCCCGTTTGCCCATCGGGGTTGGTAACCGTAATGGTATAAGTACCTGCGGGGGCATTGGCGGCAAGGGTGTTCATCCTAAAATTGACCTGCGTGGGCGATATAAATGCTACACTGGTAGTAGGGATAACGGTGGTGGGTGTACCGCCAGAAACAGTTACGGTCAATCGGCTAAAGCCTGGCCCACCCGCATCGGCACCGGGGTCGAAAAACTCCCGGTTATTGCTGCTCACGCCGGTAAGCGTAACGTTTACCAAAGTGCCGCAAAAATTACCGCTAGAAGTGCTGGCCGTAAAAGAAGGCGGCCTAGGCGCTTTTAGTTGAATGGCCCTTACGCCATAAGAGTTGGTGCTATTGGTATATTGGTGAAATGCCCACATGGTCATATTGTCTTGCGGATCTACCACTACTTGTGAGTAATCGCCCCACCTATCCACAAAACTACCGTTATTGATTGGGCTGTAATCCGATCCGGTAGCCGTAGCATACACGGAATCCTCTAGGTCGCCCGAAGGGGTGGTACGGTACCTGCCTGCTATATTGATATCTATTCTATCAACCTGAGAAGAGGAACTGGTAGCCAAGATGGCATGACCTTGTCCGCTCATGGCGATACTGGGGAACCAAAAACCCCTTGGGAAGGTGGCCGCATCGTTGAAATGGGTACCAAACTGCTGTAAGGTGGGAGTAGCGGTGCCAAAATTGCGAATTTCGTACCAACGGCTACCGTTGCGATCGTTGCCGCCTGCTGCGGTAGAAGTGGTGCCATTGCTTTGTACGCCCACGTTTTGAGCCGTCCATAAGGAGAACGTATTGTCGACTTTATTTTTCATGATCATGGCCGCAAATAGGCGGGTGTTGGAAGCATCCAAACTACCTCCTGAACCCGAAGCTGGTTGCTTGATGGGACTGCGGTTAGTGGCAATGTTTACCGTTACTTGGGGCTGCATGGTTGGCGTGGTACCGCTATAAGTAATCCGGCGGATGATCAATTCGCTAAAAAAGCTTGAACTGCCTACAAAAAAACCATCGGTAGCAGCAGGATCGTCATTTTGTACACCTTGTGGCGTGCGTATATCCGCACCGGCGAGCGAAGAGCCCGCAGCGCTAAAAGGCGTAACGGTAAGGCTGCCAGCTATCATATCGGCCTTGTTGATTACGTAAATAGATGATTGCGAGTAGCCGCCGCTGGATGAAGTGAACAAATTGGCCCCTAGGTAGAGTGAGTTTTTATCCACGCCCAGTGTGGGATAGTCCAAAAAACGACCTGCATCACCTGCGAAACTGCTGATGGAAACCCTGAAAAAAGTAAAGGAGGTACCCACAGCCGAAGCCGATGTGGGGGTAATGGTAGCTGCACTGCTTACAGCAAACAATAGAAAGTTATTGGTCGTTTCATTGGTGGTCATGGCCACTACAAACCAACGGCCACTGAGCCTATCAAAGCGTACATGCGGATCGGTAGTAGTTACGCCAGCAAATGCTGTACGGAAGAAGGTATTAAGCGATACGTCCAAAACGGGAGAAGCCAATAAAGTGGTGGATGTACCGTTGGGCGTGGTTACAGCAGAGGCCGTAACACTGGGCTTAGGGTACACTTTTACCCGATAGTTTTGTATCAGTAACACCTGTGTAGTGCCCACATCACCATTATTATCGGGGGGCCAGCCACCGCCAGCAGAAGTGAAATCGCTGCCCATGAAATTGGACCATATTGTTTGGGTTACACCCGCTACTTCGTTGGGGCGGGCCGCTGCGTTGCCCATTGGGTAAGAGCGGCTTGCAATGCGATTTGCCTCCCCGTTGCGGCCGGGCAGTTCTTGTGGCATGTGCAATTCTTCACCCACTTCTATGGGCAAACTGTGCACAGGGTTCTGCCGCTCAGCTTCGGCAGAAAAGCTAATGATTTCGTCAACCGTTTTGGTGATGCCACTGCCCAGTTTCAAGGGCGTGCCTACCACTGGCTGTTGCTGGGCCATGCCCAGGGCCGATACCAACAAGGCCAAGCACAAAACAATCGCCCGTTGCCAATTTAAACGCTTCATTTATTAAAAAATTTATCTGGTTTGAAAATGTAAATTTCTGTGGTTTTTTTTAATTTTCTCAAAATTTATCTCCTTCCTACCGTATAAGACCGCTTTTGTAGCGTAAAGTCCGGTGCCAATTGCCATTATTTTACCTTGTATTGACAATAAGGGCCGTATAATAATAACGAAAAATGGGCAGAAAAGGTTGCCGTGGGGGCTTGCGGCAGGTATATGACCCATAAAAAAGGCCCCACAAATGGAGCCTTTCTATATTCTTTACCGCTGTTAGCGCAGTTTATGTATGTAATCGTTGTTCAAAAACTGCTTGCGTACGTCTTTCAAATCACGTAAAATGCTGGCATCGATGAGGGTACCTTGCGATTCTACCACAAAACCACCGATCAATTCTTCCTTGATGGCCGTTTCCAGTTCAATTTTTTCCACTGGGGTATTGCCGCTTATTTGTGACACTATGGTGGCTTTCATTTCGTCGGTAATGGGCGTGGCGGTAGTCAGTTTTACCTTGCGGATGCCGTTGATGCCATTGTATTGGTCGATAAAGGCATTCACAATTTCGGGCAGGTTTTCTTCCCTTCCCTTTTTCATCAGCAGGGTATTAAAGGCCGTGGTAATAACCCCCACATTGCCGTTGGTAACCGCTTCTACAATCTTACCTTTTTTATCGGCTTTGATGATGGGGCTGCGCAATACGGCCACAAAATCGGGATTGCTCTTGCATACGGCCTGCAGGTATTTCATATCTGCATACACGGCCGCCAACTGGTTTTGCTCCGTTGCCAAATCGATGAGGCTTTTGGCGTACCTGCCTGCCAAACGTGGATTTTGCATTGTACTGTTCTAGTTTACAAACGTGCCCAAGGCACATTCCGTTAGTTTAATTTTACTTCTGATGCCAATTGCTTGATGTAGCTTTCTTGCTCGGCTTTGTTGCCCAGCTCGCGGCGGATCACTTTTTCGCTCACTTCTACTATCAAGTTGCCCATTTGGTTTTTAAGGTCAACCAAGGCGGCATTTTTTTGCTGGTTGATCACCGCTTGTGCGTCGGCAATCATTTTGGCACCCGCAGCTTTGGCCGCATCTTTGGCTTCGGCAATCATTTTGTCACGGGTTTCCTTCGCTTCTTTCAGCATGGTAGCCCTTTCTTCCCTGGCTTTGGCCATCAGGTCTTCGTTTTCGCTCTTCATTTGGGCCATTTCAGCCTTCAATTTTTCAGCGGTATCCAAAGAACCGGCAATTGATTTTTCCCTGTCGCTCAACCCCTTCAAAATGGGTTTCCAAGCAAATTTTTTCAGTATGAACAATACGATCAAAAAAGCCAAGAGGGTCCAAAGTAATAGGCCCGAGGCCGGTATCAGCAAATCCATATACTATGCGTTTAAAATAATTTCAATTTAAAAATTACTGCATCCGCCGCCCTGTGCTTTGGATGCAGTAAAAGTTTTACACGAACATCGCCAAGATACCTGCGATTACTGCGAAAAGGGCCACACCCTCTACAAACGCAGCAGTCAGGATCATGTTAGAGCGGATGTCGCCAACAGCTTCTGGTTGACGGGCAATGGCTTCTGTAGCGCCTTTACCAATCTGGCCAATACCGATGCCTGCGCCGATAGCGGCCAAGCCTGCACCGATTGCACCACCTGCATTTGCAAATGGAACCTCGCTTAAGAACATGTTTAACAAATCCATACCTGATTTTTATAAATGATGAAAAAAAACTTGTTTAGTGGTGTGCCGCTGCATGGTCGTCGCCATGTGCATGCTCGCCTTCAAACGCTTGGCCAATGAACACCGCCGTAAGGGTGGTGAAGATAAAGGCCTGGATGAAAGCCACCAGGATTTCTATCATATAGATAAATACCGAAAACGCTATTGAAACGGGTGAAAAGCTCCAGCCCGCCACTTTGCTCAAGGAAGCGAATATGAAAATCAATGAAATCAAACAGATAATGATGATGTGGCCGGCCAACATATTGGCAAACAACCGGATGATCAACGAAGCGGGTTTGGTGAACACGGCGCCCAAAAACTCTACCAAGGCAATGATAGGCTTCATGGCACCGGGTACGGGCGGGTTGAAAATATGGCCCCAGTAATGCTTGTTGCTGCTGAACAAGATAACGATGAGCGAAATAAGGCCCAACACCACGGTAAAGGCGATATTACCGGTTACGTTAGCCGTGCCGGGGATGAGACCGAAAATGTTGTTGATCAAGATAAAGAAGAACACGGTAAGCAGGTAGGGCAGGTATTTTTGGTATTTGTGACCTAGATTGGGCTTGGCCACATCGTCCCGCACAAAAGTTACCAGCACTTCCATTACGTTTTGCATGCCCTTGGGGGCGGAGGTAACACCCTGACCGGTTTTGTATTTTTTGGCCACCCTTATCAGTATGTACACCAGCAGTAACAGTGCCAGCAGCATTTGCACCACGTTACGGGTTAAAGAAAAATCGAATATCTTTTCGTTAGGGTCTTCCGATACGATTTTGCGACCATCCAATTTGTAGCCTTCGTAGCTTTCGCCGTGGGCCAGTTTGGAGGACATAAAGAACGAAAAACCTTTTGTATTGGACCAGAGCATTACGGGCAGGTAGATGGAAATATGCTTGTCGTGGTGGCCGTCGTGCCCCTTGATGGTCATAAAATGGAACTCGTGGGCATCCAATACGTGGTCGAAAATCACTTCATTGGCATCAAAAGCCTTTTCCTTTTTGCCGGCTTCGGGGGCTCCATGATTGTCATGGGGTTGCTGCGCCAACAAGTTGGACGAAAAAACGGTTAAAAATAGGCTGAAAACCGCTACCAGTATTGATTTGATGCTCTTGGATACCATACCTTGCCTGAAATTTTGCGCAAAGATAGGGATTGGAGGGGAGAAAGGGAAACTTTTTGAATGATGAATGTTGAATGAAGAGGGACGAATGGGGGGATGCTCTTGGCGGGATGCTGGATGCTGGATACTGGGGACTGGATTCTGGATTCTGCCCGCCCGGCTGAAGCCGTTCGGACGGGGATACCGAAGCGTTTGGTTGCGGGCCGAAGGCGGCGAGCAGGGCCTCGCTGTTATTTTTGTTACGGGTTACGGGTTGGGTTGGTTGAGGGTAGCGCTTTTCAACTATTCAACCAGTCAACTTACGGGGTTTGATGGGTTGAAAGTCCAAAGTTTAAAGTTGGTGTCAATAACTGTCATCCACACTATTCACTATTTGGCGCAAAGCGCCACCAAGCCGCAGGCATGGAATTATTCATTATTCACCCCCTCTCCCTCCTGCAACTGTTTGACCAGTTTAGCCGGTGCGTACTGACTTAGCGGGTGCAGCTTGCATCAAAACATACTAATCTATTTGAATTTCTTTTTTGGGTGCTGGCGGGTATCAAAAAAAGTGAGTAGTTCAATACGTTTGCCTTTAATCCGGTACAGCAATAAGTTATGCTTGGTAATCAGCACTTCGTAAATGCCCATTTTGGCAGATCGGCGGAACATGGTAGGCCGTTGCAGCACTTGTGCCAGTACCTTTTCTGTTTGAGTAATGAATTTTTTGATAACAGTGTCGTTCCAATGCTGCTGTAGGTACTCAATTACTTCTTGGTACCTTTCTTCGGCTTTGGGTAGCCAGATTATTTGGTAGTCCATTTTTTATATTTGCGCATCACAGTTTGGTGGGGTTTTCCGGCGCCCTTATCGGCTTGCGCTATGGCCGCATGTACATCTGCTTGCACGGTTGCCGGCAGTTCATCCCAAAAGTCGGTTTTACTATCGGCTTCCAGCATGGCATGCACCATTTTTACCACCCTTTCGTCGGCTGTTTCAATGTATTTTTTTACCGCTTTGCGCAGTGTTGGCATACTATCCATTACCATTATTTGTGCTAAAGTTACAACTTTTGCAAGTATGTATAAAACACCCTCAGCAGCACGGTTATCACCGGGCACTGTCTATACTTAACCGTAAACAGGCTACGAAAACACCGACCCACAAAATATAATCGCCCCAATCCACTGCAAAAACCCACAGCTTCATTAATTTTAAGGCCTAACAATACAATGATATGCAACGGATTGCCTGTTTTTTTGCGATGGTGCCGATATTGATCGTAAGCCATGTGGCCACTGCCCAAACCACCCTGCCCACCCCTACCAACTTTAACAAGCTGTACACCCAGGGCACCCGCCAGCTCAGCGGTGCACCGGGCAAAAACTATTGGCAGAACTCGGGCAACTACGATATCGCCATCCGGTTTGACCCTGCCACCCGCATCATTACGGGTACCGAAACGATTGTGTATACCAACAATAGCCCCGATGAACTGAAGCAGATTTGGTTTAAGCTGTACCCCAATCTGTACAAAAAGGGTTCGCAGCGCTTGATGACCGTGGAGCCGGAAGATGTAACGGATGGCATGACGATTACCCAACTGGAAATGGATGGCCAATTGGTGGCGCCGGATAAATACCCCATCAGCGGTACCAATATGGTGGTGCTGCAAAAGCCGGTGGCTGCTGGGGCCCAGGTAAAATTTGTGATTGCATTTACCTATCAACTGAACAAGGGTTCGCATATCCGCACGGGCGAGGTGGACGAGGGTTCGCATTTTATTGCCTACTTCTTTCCCCGCATTGCAGTGTACGATGATATTGATGGCTGGAACAAAAACCCTTACTTGGGCACACAGGAGTTTTACAACGACTTTGGTGATTTTAAGTTAGCGGTTACCGTTCCGCAAAACTATATGGTGTGGGCCACCGGCGACCTGCAAAACTGTAGCGAAGTGTACACCCCCAAATATTGCAGCCGCATTGCCCAAGCTGAAAAGAATGATGCTTTGGTGAACATTATTGATACGGTTGATTTGCGGCAGGGCAATATCACCGCCGCCAATCCTTTTAACACCTGGCGTTTTGCGGCTACCAATGTATGCGATGTGGCCGTGGCGGTGAGCGACCATTATATGTGGCAATCGACCAGTTTGGTGGTGGATAAAAAAACCAATAGGCGTACCCGTGTGGATGCGGTGTTCAACGCCAAGCACAAGGATTATTTTTGGGTATTGGGCGATGCCCGCAAAACGGTTGAGGGCATGAGTTTCTTCTTTCCCAAATGGCCCTATCCCTACAACCACGAAACGATATTTGATGGGCTGGACCAGATGGAATACCCTATGATGGTAAATGATAACCCCGTGGAAGACCGCACCGAAAGCCTTACGCTTACCGATCATGAAATATTCCATACCATGTTCCCTTTTTACATGGGCACCAACGAAACCAAGTACGGCTGGATGGATGAGGGCTGGGCCACTTTGGGTGAGTGGGTGATTAGCAAGTACGTAGATAGTACGGTGAATGACGATTATGGCATTGGGGCGGTAAACAGCTTTGCCGGCAGCGAATTGGATTTGCCCATTACTACGTTGACCACGCAGGAGTACGGCACGCCCATGTTCATCAATTCCTATCCCAAACCTGCCTTGGGTTATTGGTATGCCAAAGATATTTTGGGCGATGATTTGTTTTTTAAAGGACTGCATTATTATATCGATCAATGGAATGGCAAACACCCTTCGCCGCTCGACTTTTTTTATTGTATGAACACGGGCAGCGGCAAAAACCTCAACTGGTTTTGGAAGCGTTGGTTTTATGATGGCGGTGTGCCCGACTTGGCCATCACCAGTGTAAAGGGTAAAACCATCACGGTTAGTTCCATTGGCGAAAAGCCAGTGCCAGTGGATATTACCGTACTGTACAAAGATGGTACGGAAGAAAAAATCCACCGCAGCCCAGCCGTGTGGGAAAAGGGAAACAAAACTATTACGATCAATTACAAAGGCAGCAAGGCGGTGGAGAAAATCACTTTGGGCAGTCTCTATGTAGTAGATTCCAATACGGACAACAATACCTTTCAACCAGCTAAAAAATAACCATCAACCAAACCCATGTTTACCATTCGAACCATTACGGAGCAAGGCTTTACCAAATGCGTACTGCAAGATGCCAGCAATGGCACTAGCGCCGAAATCATTCCGGCCTGTGGGGCCATGCTGCATGCTTTTACCGTTGATAACCGGGGTCGTCGGGTAAATGTGATTGATGGTTATGATGATGCGGATGACTTTGCACAACATGTTACCGCCAAAGGTTTTAAAAGCAGTAAGCTATCGCCTTTTGCCTGCCGACTTAAAAATGGGCAATACCATTTTGGCGAGCAGGATTATACCGTACATAAATTTTACTTGGGGCCGCATGCACTGCATGGTTTGTTGTACGATGCTGTTTATGAAGTGGTGGATACGCAGGCAGATGATGAGGCTGCCACCGTTACCTTGCTACATGCCTACCGTGGTGCCGATAGCGGCTATCCCTTTGCGTATGATTGCCGAATCACCTACCGATTAACTGCCAATAACCGCTTAACATTGACTACTATTATTGTGAACCAAAGCAGCGGACTGCTACCGATACAGGATGGCTGGCACCCTTATTTTGGGTTTGGTGGCAGCATCAACGATTTGCAACTGGAGTTTCAGAGCAAGGAGCAAGTAGTGTTTGATGGTGAACTGTTGCCCACGGGCCAATTGGAGCGCTACGAAAATTTTGGCTCCTTAACGGCCTTGGGCGATACCCAGTTTGACGATTGCTTTACGCTCAACTTTGCCGAATGCCAACCCTTGTGTGTACTGCGGGATGCGGCGCAAAAAATGCAATTGGAAATATATCCCGATCGCTCCTACCCTTACTTGCAAATTTATATCCCGCCCCATCGCCAGAGCATCGCCATCGAAAACCTGAGCGCTGCGCCGGATGCGTTTAACAACGGTATGGGGCTGCGGGTATTGGAAGCTGGTGAGTCGGCCAGTTTTATTACTGCTTATCAAATTTCAATACTGTCTTGATGGATGCAAATGCAATGGTGCAACAGCTTGCACAATGTTATGCGGACCGGTTTGGCGGTACACCGCAACTGTATTTTTCGCCGGGCCGTATCAACTTGATTGGTGAGCATGTGGATTACAACGATGGCTTTGTGATGCCCGCCGCCATTGACAAAGGGGCTTATTATGCAGTGGGTACCAATGGCACATCGGATATTCATTTGTATTCGCTGGATTTTGAAGATGCGTATAGTATTGGCTTAGATGCCGTAAACAAAACCAAGGGTTGGCCCAATTATTTATTGAGTGTGGTAAATGAGTTTTTGCTGTTGGGCTTACCGCTGCAAGGGTTTAATGCCGTGTTGGGTGCCACCGTGCCCCGTGGCAGTGGGCTCTCATCTTCGGCAGCAGTAGAGGGCGGCTTGGCCTATGCCCTCAATGATATTTTTGGGTTTGGCTTGGATAGAATAGCTCTGGCCCAGCTCTGCCAACGTGCCGAGCATAATTTTCCGGGGGTACAGTGTGGCATCATGGACCAGTTTGCCAATATGATGGGCCAAAAAGACCATGTTGTTTTGCTGGACTGCCGCAGTATGGCTTACGCATATTATCCTTTGCAATTGGAGGGCTATTCCATTGTATTGCTGAACAGTGGGGTACATCATTCCCTGGCCAGCAGCCAGTACAACCTGCGCCGCCAACAATGCGAAGCGGGGCTGGCGGCCATGGGCCTTAGCTCCTTTCGAGAAGTGCAGGGCTTGGAACATTTGGCCAGCTTCCAACAGCAAATGGAGCCTTTGATTTATCAACGTTGCGAATATGTGGTGGGCGAAATTGCCCGTACCCAGCAAGCAGCGGCCTATCTGCAGCAGGGCGACCTAATCGCTTTTGGCCAACTGATGTTTGCTACCCATGCAGGGCTGAGCCAACTATACGAAGTAAGTTGTACCGAACTGGATTTTTTGGTAGCACAGGCGCAGCAAGACCCCTCCGTGCTGGGTGCCCGCATGATGGGCGGCGGCTTTGGCGGTTGCACCATCAACCTAGTAAAAGCCGGCGGATTGGCCCATTTTGTGGGCAATGCCTGCGATGCCTACCAAGCCAAATTTGGCAAAATACCGGCCCTGTATGCCGTAACGCTGAGCGATGGCGTAAAGCGGATTGGCTAATAACAAAACCTTTTATCAGCCTATTATTCGCTACTGCAAAGGTTGGGTGGCTACTTTTAATTTAAAAGCCTTTTCTGCTCTTTTGGTTTCTTTAAACTGGCCATAGGTCATATACGCAACTCCTTTTTTTCGATTGGCTGTAGCCGCATCGTACATCATGCGGTAATGTTGGGCTATCACCTGCTGGGCTTTAAAAAAAGAAAACTGGGGATCGTAAATATGTGCCGGTTCCGCACCAGCGCCGTTCAATTCTAAAATGGAAATGTTTTTACCCTGTTGCAAGTCGGCTATGCTATCACAGCGCAAATCGAAACGGCCAAAATAAAAGCCGTTGATTTGTTGACTGATGGCATCGAAGCTTTGGTTGAGTTGGGGCGTAATGATGTGGTTGTAATTGAGGAACTTGGCTCCCCGCACATGGTTGCCATAAGGCACCAACACAACTTCTTGGTCGGGCAATGGTATGCTTGCCAAATTGAGCCCTTGGTTTTGTTGCAGCTTTGGGTATTGCAAAAAAGCACGGTCATTATGCCATATCAGTTCCTCTATTGTAGATTGTCCGTTACCCGTAACAGATAGTAGTTGCTTGAGCGTAACAGAGGTTACACGGCCCTTATCGCTATTGGGATGGCGGTAGTAAAACACGCTGAACTCCAATGGTTGGTCAACATAGGCCTGTAGCAAAAAGGGTATGTTGATGTTGGCTCGGTAGCTATCCAGTTCGGCAATGGAATGTATTTTTTGTACACACCATCCCCTTTCGCCCCTGTCGGGTTTGGCAATGACGGGAAAAGATAGCTGACGGGTTTCCATTTGTTGCAATATACTAGGGAGGCTACTGCCCTCTTCTATATAAATGGTGGTGGGGAAATAGGTTGGGGGTATCAGTTCAAATATCGCCCACTTGCTTTCAAAGAAAAGGCCGCCGGTTTCTATACTGGGGTTGGAGGCCGAAAAGAAAAAAAGCGACCTTGCCTTAATGGCCATGTACAGATAGTAAAAGCTGGCGGGAAGGTAAACCAACCACATGGGCCAATACTCCCAGTGTATGGTTTTTATCCACCACCTTCTTACCGCAAAGTACCAGCGCTTTTTTGTCATTTGTGGGATGTACACTTGTTGTGATACTATTTTATAGTCCGGTATGTGTACTGTGCTGTGCAATATTACATGCGGCCATTGTTTCGTGGATGGGCATTTCGGTACAATGCAACAGATCCGTTGCCAAATCATGGTAACTATACCGCCCCCGCTTGTCTTTGTTCATTTCTATAAAGGAGTAGCTGAGGGTTTTGATGAGGCCATTTCGGTCCATCAAAAAACCATTTTCGGCATCCTGATAGGTACGGAAAAAATCCAATAGGCTTTGGCGGTTCACCATGGGCCTGTTATTTACCCATTGATGAAATTGTTCACTTCGGTATGCCTTGGCTTGGGCATTGTACAGCGTGGCAGAAGACCAGATATGTGGCTTTGTTATGTCCAACAATGTTTTTGTTTTATGCTGGCCATCCCATACCAGTTCAAACAGGTTCCATTCACTGCCCACTACCAAGGTAAATGGCTCTGTGCCTTCTAAATCCATCAATGTCCAATCTATTACCGGCAGCTCCGAAGCCAGCAATGCCAATACCACCAGTCCACGGCTTTTGCGGTAATAAGGCTGCCTTATATGCTTGGTATGGGCACCATTCAGTAATACGATTACATTGTTAAATTGATTAAGGCCCGCCCAAGTACCGCCCGCCAATGCATCGATGGGTGCTATAAATGAAGCCGTGGCGGTTGTATGCAGCGTGGGTTCAATGGCCTTGGGGCGCAAAGGGTTTTCATCTCTCAGTGAGGCGAATTGAAATTTGTTGCGGCCTGGTATAAAAATAACGGTACACATAATATTGTAGTTAAAAGCCAAGCTGTATGCCCAACCTCAGCAAGCGGTTACATTGTTGTGGGTAAGTGAGGGTAGCAACGTACAGCAACAGTGGCAACTTACCATACACTTTTATTTGTCTCATGTTGTTTGTGTTAAGGTGGCCCGGTATTTTAAGGTGGAGTAAGCCATACCAAAATCGGGACTTATGATATTATCCAATTGCATTTCAATCAGGGCCACTTTTATCAATGCCAAGTGGTGTATGGTATGCTCGGTATTGTAAACAATTTCCCGAAAATAGGTAGTGGTTACGGGTGTAGCGTCCATGTCTACCGTTGATTCGGTATATAGTTGCAAAGTTCGATCAGCCAAGTGCAGCGATGCGGTTAATTTATCCAAGGCCGCCATTGCCGCCTCGCTGTCTTGCTCCAGTGTCAGATCCCTTTGCCGGTTTACATAATCAATTTGCCCGGTATAATAGCCTTCCATGGCGCATTGCAATAGTTCTATGATGTGGCGGGTATGGGCACCAATGCTGGCATTGCCCAAGTGGTTGATGCCAAGCGTATATTGCTCAGCGCTGATGGTGCCGAGTAGCTGGCGCAGCGCACCCAATTGATGGGAGAGTTGTACAAATATCATAGCCAATACTTTATCGTGTATGGAAATTGGTTTAAAAATGAAAAATCAATTCGGGACTGATACTGAATTTACGGGTGAGGCCATCAGGCCTGATTTCCCTCACTACAAAGGGTACCCCGCCGCTCAATCCGATGGAAAGACGTTTGCTTGCCTTGTACGAGGCGATTACGGTACCGTTTAGGGTAAGCCCATCAGACCCTTGCAAGCGCAGTTCCATATTGGCGGCATTGGTATAGCTGTCTTTACCCAAATGGTAAATGCCCAACAAACCCGCCCCTAGTGTAAATTTTCCCGTGGGAATAATGGTGTAGCCCACCCTTAACAATACATCGCCCTTGCGCTTGAAGCGGTTGGTTGGTGCAAATTCGTTGGCTGCGGCATCGCTCCAATTGGCGGGCAAAAACTCATTGCGGCTACGGCTTGTTAAAGGTTGCTGCCAGCCCGTGGCCAATTGCCATCGGTTGTTAGCAATACTAAAACCTGCAATCAAATCCACTGTACCCAAACTGCTTTGGTATTGTAGTGGATAAGCTTTGCCATTGGCTTGCTGGTTACTATTGTTGAGCGGCAACTTGGCACCTAATGCAAAACTGGTTTTCCATTTGCCAAAGCTTGTGGGAGCATAGGCGGCAGATACGTACAAATCGCCCAACCCGGATACGCTTCCCAAATCGCCGTTGGCATAGTTGGCGGTTAGCTTGGCCTGTATGGCCCATTGTTTGTTCAGTTGATTGTCGTACTGTATGCCGGGGGTAAATACGTACACGCCACCATCACCAATACCATTGGTAAGTTGTACAGACAATTTTTGCTTGGGGCCTGAAGCTGCTTCAGCGGCGGCATGCCTCAGGTTGGCGATGGAGCAAAAACCTGCATCGCTACAGCCCTGTGCATGAGTAGTATGTGCAAAAGCAATCAGTATCAAGGTTGTACCCAATAATTTTTTCATGTTGTTTATTATGTGTTATGATTTACTTTTTTTGACGAACCGGGCCCACAATGCTTGCCCTTGTTGTTTATATAAAACGGCGAGTATGATGCAAAGCAACAGTTCAATAATGGCCAGCGTAAACAATTGTCCGCCATCCCCTTTGGACTCAATACCCAAAACGGTTAGGTGCGATAAGATGGCACCGGCCATTAAACCTATGCCCATAAATGCGCCTACAAAAACGGTTGGCGGAAGGAGTAGCAAAATACCGGTTATCAATTCAATAATACCTGTAACGATCCTGCCCCATGGCTCAACACCCAATTTGGTAAATAGTGCTACCGATTCTGGGTGGCCCGTAAACTTAAAATAGAGTGTTTGCAGTAATATGGCGGCTGCGGCAATGCGCAATACCCAAAAAATGATTTGTTTAATTTGCATATTGGTTGATATATGGTTGGTTAATTAAAAGTGGTTGCCCAGTTTTTATCGGCCTTGGTTTGTAGGTTGGCTTCGTTTTTATTCCATTTGTTGAGGGTATTGTTCACCCATGAGTGATAAAACAAATACAGCTTGCCGTTTAGCACCTTAAATGTTTCGGGGTCTATTTCCACTTTATCGTTGGTGGCACCCATTGCGTAAGCACACCAGCCGCCATATTGGGGTTCGTATTTTTTTGGGTCGGCCAAAAACAAGGCTTTGTTGGCAGCAGTGGAAAAATAATAGGTTGCTCCTTCAATATACAGGCCCAATTGCTTACTGCCCTTTACGGCTTTGTTTTGGGTAAAATAAGCTACGGGGTCGTATCCTTGTATGGCAATACCCTTCTCTAAGTTGAAATGTTTTTTTCGGGTGGCTTCTTGGGCCTTGGCCATGCCTATAATGCATACAATGGCCATAAAAGACATCATTATCTTTTTCATGATATTATTTTTACTGTGATGAATTATTGGTTGAGGGCGGGCCAATTGGCATCGGCTGCTTTTATCCTAGCGGTGGTATCTTTTAACCACGCTGTCTTTACCTTCATGCTATAGTTGAGGTACAGTTTGTTGTTCAGGATGGTAAAGGCTTCGGGGTCGATGGGGGCTTTGTAATTTTCGCTGCAACCATAAGCGCAGTAGCCGCCATATTGTGGGGCATATTTTTCTGGCGCTTTTTTAAAACTGTCTAAGTTAGTTTGCGAGCTAAACTTCCATTGGCTGCCGCTCCATTCAAAAGTATAGGCATCCACACCTGCCATGGCTTTGTTTTGGGCAAAATAAGCCACGGGGTCATATCCTTTTATGGCTATGCCGTTTTGGTTGTTAAATCGGGTTGTTTGAGAAAAAGCACTTGCCGTGATAAGAGTAGCAAGCAGCATTGTTAAAAAAGATTTCATTTTGTTGTTCATTTTAATAATGCAAAGTTGGCTTGGTTTAGCCCTTTGTACAATTGATATCCTTCCCTAACAATTGTATATCCTTCCCTAGTTTTGTGCCTGGCTCATTTTTTTAAAGTCGGATGGGTTTTGCTTGGTTATGTTTTTATAAAACTTGCTGAAATGTGCTACCTCTTCAAAACCAAGGTTGTCGGCAATTTCTTTGATGGACCTATCGGTGTAGTAGAGCAGCCGCTTGGCTTCGGTTATAATCCTATCTTGTATGATTTGCAGGGGTGTTTTTTTACTGTACAGCGAAAAGATATTGGAGATGGTTTTGGGCGATTTGTTGAGCTGGCCTGCATAAAATTGCACTTGATGTTCTTTTCTAAAATGTAATTCCACCAGCACATTGTATTGCCGTAGTAAATTGAATTTGTCTTCGGTCAATTGTTCGGCACCGAAGTACTTCTTTTTGGCAAGCCGAGTGGTTTGTATAATCAACCGCACCAACAACATCCGCAGCATTTCACCTTTTATTTCTTCTTCGCCATTGTATTCTTCAATAAACAAGGTAAGCAGTTGCTGCATTTTATCGGCATGCTCTTCATCCAATGGCACAAACATGGTGGGCGATGGGCCAAAAAAGATAAAGCCAATGCAGCCCACTTCGGCATCGTGGTTTAGAATGCAATAAAACTCACGGTTAAACTGCCAGGCAACAATATCTTCCGCTTTCTCAAACACAAAAGACTGATTGAGCATTATGGGCAAAATCGTATTGGGCTCAAAAAGATATTTTACGCCGTCGATATCCACGGTTTGCGCAGGACCTTTGTTCCATGCAATGGTATGAAAAGTAAAGCCTGCTTGTTGTTCGTAATAGCACTGGGCAAAACTGCTTTCTTGCAGTAATAGCAATAGTTTGCCCGTCCCATCCTTGTGTGTATAACTATATTTCATATAAAATACTGCAATAGCCAACCTTGCCTATCCTGTTAGAAGAAAGGGTTGGTTTGCAATGTACGCACAAATGGGTTGATTGGTTTTAACCTAGATTACGCTATTGTTGCTAGGATACAAAGACTACTGCTGCATTGGGTGCATCTAATATTTATATCTAATGGGATTACTGCGTGCCAATACGTAAGCAAAGTCTGTAAGCAAGTGCTATCCTTTTTTCTTTTTCTGTTTTAAAGTTAGGTAATCCAAAAAGTATATAACCCGTAGCGATAGGCTGTTAAACTGGTTACCTGAAATAATATTGCCCGCATTTTTAAAATAATTTCTTTCAAAATCGCGGCTAAAGTTTTCGCCAATATCTTTCCATACCACATTGATAAAACTACCTTGTGCAAACTGCCATGTATATACCATGTCCACCGTTAAGTAGTTATAATTTTGGTTGCGGTTTTTGGTATAGGGTGTAGTAGGCGTTACCAAGTCGCCATCGCTATTCAACTCGTAAAACTGTACGGGTGAAACCTTGCTCCAATAGTGGCGGGTACGCATGGTGAGACCCATTTTGTTGGTAAAATTGTACTTGATATTAAGCGTATTTTCTACTGAGCGAAGGTCGCGGCGGGAGAAGATAACCGTATCTGGTTGCCCAGGGGCGGTAGCAGGTACAATGTCCGCCCAACCCGGTTGGTCAACGGCGTTTTGTGTAACAATAGCCACATCAATAGAAAATTTACTACTGAACCTGATTTTGCCAAATAAGGTAAGGTCTAAGCTCTTTCTATCAAACACACCACCGGTTCCTGTAAAGACTTCGCCGCCCCAAGATAATTTTTTGGCACTGTTGCTGTTCCAGTATCCACCCACGCCCACACGGCCACTGTTGGCAAATACCCTACCCTTTACACGGGGCTCATAAAAATCGTTGTTGTTCGTACCAGCGCTCATAAACATACCTACATCCCAAAGTTTCTTGGTTTGTATGTTTAGGTTATAATTGATACCCGAGCCCTGAAACATACGCCCCCTGCCCTTCACGGCATCCAAAGGCGTTACCAACCTACTATACCATCCGTTGATGTTCATACGCATGCTGTTGCGCCAGCCCTTGGGTTTGTTCCAATTATAGCCCGCCCAAAAACCTTGGTCCATGGTATTGTTGTTGGTAAAATAACCCATATCGCTTTTATCGTACTTGGCATCGGTAAAGTCTTGCCAAATGTTGAAGTTGAACCTGCCGCTGGTTTTGCCCATATAAATACTGTGGGTATAGCCAATCGTATTTTGGTTGTTCTGCCCCATTATGGCACTGATGCCTACATTGCCGCCGATGTTCCACGTGTTTTTCTTATCGTTCAAATCGAACAGAAAAGAACTTACGTTGGCATCATAATCATTGCCGCTGCGCATTACATTGGTATTTACAAAAGAGATGCTGCTATTGTGTTTCATCGTTTGGTCCAGCACCAATACATTGTAGTTGGTGAGTGGATCGGTTTCAAATTTTCGGGTTTGCCCGGTACCGTTGTGTATGACGGCGTACTGCGGTTTGGTAATGGCATTCAGCACCCCAATACCCAAACCTTTTTGGGTACGGCCACTGATTTTGGTAGCATTTACCAATTTGCTTTGGGCAGGATTTTCGCCCACAAATTCGCCGCTGTTCAATTGGTTGTAGGCATCGCCATAGCGGATGGGTTGCCCCCCGATACGGCGGCTATAAAACAAGTTGCCTTTATTGAAGAGCTCGGTACCCTCGGTAAAAAAAGTGCGGTTCTCTTGAAAGCGTTGCTCAAAAGGACTCAGGTTCAATATGCGGTTGTCGCTCTGTACTTGGCCAAAATCGGGTATCAACGTCATATCCAGCGTAAAAGCTTGGTTGAGGCCATACTTTACATCCATGCCCCCGTTTACGGTAACGCTGCTTTTGTCGGTACCTGGTGGTGCCGTACCGTCGTGGTTGGCATATGTAGAAAAATAAGGCGAAAATTGCAAGCGCAACGGCGGCTTGATATCTTCTAAATTTTTCAACACGCCTTCTTGTGTTAAAAAGCCGTTCACATTGGGATCGATGGCCCGCCAAAACAATTGAGCACCACTTTTCTGCCTGCGGCGTACAATATTCAAGCCCCAATCCTGCACTTTCTTTTTACCAAATCGGATGGCGGCATAAGGGATGTGCATTTCAAAGCTCCAGCCATCATTGTGTATTTTGGCCGCACTTTGCCATACTGCATTCCAGCTAAAGTCTTCGCTGTTGCCATTGTTGTTGGGGGCCACTTTGGCATCAAACTGCTCTCCCAGTGGGGAAACAAAATATTCAAAGCCATTCAGTTTGTCCATATAGGTGTCGAATACAATCCCTATAAAATCGTTGTTACCAAAACCATCCCTGCCCACCAGCTCGGCAGCGATGCTGTCTTTGCTGCTTTCATGGCAGTAGCCCCCTACATAAATGCCTACATTATCATATAAAAAATAGATTTCTGTTTCGTTGGCTTTTTGTTCCGGCTTAAATGGGGTTGGGCGCAACTCGGTAAAAGCATTGGCCACAGGGGCTTTTTTCCACTCGGGTTCATTGATGATGCCATCAATTTTAATGGTAGCCGTGGTACGGAGCGCCGTCAGTTCTCGGGGAGGCACTTGCGCAAAAGCCATGCTTGCCAACAGACAAGTAGCCAAAAACGCTATAATTTTTGTGGACATAACAATACAGTTTGGTTGATGACGCTTTCTGTCATTATTATGTCAGCAAAGCGAGTACGAAATTAAACGTATGTGTAGGCTGTTATGTTACCGCTCATCAAAGAAAAAAAATTTTAAGATTTTTTTAACATTTTGAAAGAATGTATTTCAAGTTTTCCCTCTTATCTCTATTTGTAATTGCCTGTGGTGGTGGCTTTTTCCACTTTTGTCTTGAAACAAAAGTGGAGCAAAAATTCAAGGCTGCATAAAAAAGCCTAAAAATTGAACCCTCGGGCTAAAGAAAAACAAGCTCAAGCAGTAGAGCTAAGCCTTGCTTTAGTGCAACTTACAAGCCAAGGGCAATACCAAGCTTCAGTAACAACTGTTTTTCCTTTGCGCCCTCTGCTTCAATTTTCTTAACGGCTTTTTTATGAGGCCGTATCGAAGCGGAGGTCGAGTACCCTATGAACTCAATTATAGCATTAGCGAAAATTTGAAACGCATCCTTTAGGAATGCCCGTTATACCATTCGCATTGGGTCTGCTTGATAAGTCCAAATGGTATTATACAAACAAATCGTTGTACAACTGTCCGCCCGGTACCACGCTGTAATGGTCCAAGTCGGTAATACCCTCGGCAGCCAATACGGTTTCATCAATAAAAGTATTGCCCGTACACTCGTTGGATGGCTTGCGCAAAATATAGTAGGCAGCGTCGGCCACTATTTCGGGTTTGCGGCTCATTTTTATTAAGGCATCGCCGCCCAATAGGTTTTGCACTGCCGCTGTAGCGATAGTGGTGCGTGGCCAAAGTGCATTCGCTGCTATATTGTATTTTTTTAGTTCCGCTGCCAAACCAAGGGCAATCATGCTCATGTTGTATTTGCTCATGGTGTAAGCGAGGTGGTTGGCAAACCATTTCATATCCATATTGATCGGCGGAGAAAGGTTGAGGATATGTGCATTGGTTCCCTTTTTTAAGTAGGGGATGCAGGCCTTGCTTACAAAAAAAGTGCCCCGTACATTGATTTGGTGCATAAGGTCGTACCGCTTGGGCTCGGTTTGCTCGGTGGGCGTGAGGCCGATGGCCGAAGCATTGTTGATGAGGATATCGATACCGCCAAAATGAGCGGCGGCTTTCTCCACAGCAGCCTGTACTTGGGCTTCGTCCCTGATGTCGCATTGCACGGCAAAACCTTTGCCACCAGCGGCTTCCATTTCGGCAGCGGCGCTAAAAATGGTACCGCCCAGCTTGGGGTTTTCTTCGGTTGACTTGGCGGCCACTACAATGTTGGCGCCCTCTTGTGCCAAACGCAGGCCAATGGCTTTGCCGATGCCCCGGCTGGCACCGGTTATAAAAACAGTTTTGTTTTGAAATGACATGGTTGATTGTATTTAGGGATAAATATACAGGTGTTTTGGGGAATCGCATTATATCTCGGCCAATCTAACAAAAGGTAATTTCAATCCCAATACTGTTTAGTTAACGTTTTGTGAATGCTACATTCTATCACCCCGTCGGGGTTCTGCCCTCAATTTGTTGCATTTCCTAGAATAATTTCACCCCTACGGGGTTGAAAACTTCCTTAACTAAATCGCAATGAATTTCAATTCCATCTTGGCAACTTTTGGGTCCACTAACACTGTATCATGCTCAAAGTCGAGTTTGATGCGCCATTTTTGCATGGTGGCGGCACCAATGATGGCTTCTTCGCTGAGGCCGGGTACTAGTAAAAATTCATCGCTCAATAATACATCGTTGAGATAAAAATCTATACGAATGGCTTCTTTTACTTCTATAAAATGACCTTCAGCGGCAGTGCCGATATGCCTTGTCCTACCAAGATGAGTAGGTGTTTCCAAATCTTTCACATGATCTGGGTTGATGCAACTTAGGTTGGCCCCGCTGTCAAACAGGGTATATAGGTTGCGCCCCCCCCTTGGAACCGGCAAATAATAAAGGCAGCTTTATTACGGACATATCAACGCTTTTATACAACTATGCAAAATAACACTTGCTACACCAGCCCTTGATATTCCGCTTCTTTAAACCCAATCAGCACGCCCTTGCCATGCTCCAGTGCAGGCCTTTTGATGAGGTTGGTATGCTGCACCATCAATGCAATGGCGCCTGCTTGGTCAACCGCTTGGTCTTGCTCGGCCTTGCTCAGCCCCCGCCAAGTAGTGCTTTGTTTGTTCAGCAGCGTTTGCCAGCCCACCTCTTGGCTCCATTGCTCTAGCTTGGCCTTGGTAATGCCTTCCACTTTGTAATCTTTAAAAGCAAAAGTTTGGTTGTGTCGCTTCAACCAAGCCATTGCTTTTTTGGTACTGTCGCAGTTGGACAGGCCGTATATCGTTAACATAACTTTGCTATTTAGTAAGCAGGCAGCGTGGGTTTTGTCTGCATGATTTTTTCAATTTTATCCATCACCTCATCCGTCAGCAAGGGCAGTACATCCAATGCTTTGAGGTTGTCGGTCAACTGTTGCTTTTTGGTAGCACCTAATATGGCCGTGCTCACGTTGGGGTTTTTGATACACCAAGCAATAGCCAGTGCAGGTTGGCTCACATCCAATTTGGTAGCCAGCTCACCCAGTTTTTTCACCCGCTTCAGTTTGTCATCTACCATCCAGCTATTTTTTAACCAATCAAATCCTTCAATTGAAAAACGGCTGCCCTTGGGTATGCCATCGTTGTATTTACCCGTCAGTAGGCCCGAAGCCAAGGGGCTCCAAATGGTAGTACCCAAACCTACATTTTTAAATATCTCCAAATATTCATTTTCCAATTTGTTGCGCTCAAATAAGTTGTACTGTGGCTGTTCCATGGTGGGACCAATCAGGCGGTAGTGCTGGGCTACTCGGTGCGCTTCCATAATTTCTACGCCACTCCATTCGCTGGTGCCCCAATACAATATTTTGCCCTGTTGTATCAAGGTGTTCATGGTGAGCACCACTTCTTCAATGGGTGTGTTTTTATCGGGCCGGTGGCAAAAGTAGAGGTCGAGATAATCTACTTGTAGCCGTTGCAGTGCCTCATGACAGGCTTCGGTTATATGTTTGCGGCTCAGGCCCATTTGGTTGGGCTTGTTCTCTTTGCCGCGCCAGCCAAAAAAGGCTTTGGAAGAAACAGTATAAGAAGTGCGGTCCCATTTTTTCTTCTTCAGTACACGGCCCATCATTTTTTCGCTTTCGCCCAAGGCATATACTTCGGCATTGTCGAAAAAATTCACGCCCTTATCGTAGGCCATGCCCATCAGTTCGTCTGCTATTTTATCACTGATCTGTTTGTGAAAACTTACCCAACTGCCAAAAGACAGCACACTCACCTGTAGGCCCGATTTGCCCAAACGCCGATATTCCATATTGTTGTTTTTAAGAAATGATGTATGTAAAACAAAGTTAGCGCAATAATGTTTCAGTCGTACTTTCCGATTTGTGGGGACACCATAACTGTTCGAAACATTTAAAATACATAATAATGCCACCCCTTCAGGGTTGCACTTGATTGATTTTTCTGGGTGAATCGTGCTATAGTAATGGCATCCCTTCGGGATTAATGAGCAGTTGAAAAAGGTTTCGAACACCTATGGTGGGGACACGAACTCACGCTTCCGATTCGTGGGGACATCATCCTTGGCGGGTTATTGCGGAAACTCGGCCGAGCGTACTTTTAAACTGCCCTTGGTATTGGTGATATGCCAACTGGTAAAATCCTGTTTGGCTTCCATACCGGTGCCATCTATCACCCTCGTGGGGGTTCTTATTTTCACGGGCTTGGTGGTGTAAAACTCATTGTTGAATCGGGCCCTATCCCACCACAGTTCTTCGCAGTACAGGGTGTCGCCCTTGGTATTGATAACCCTTACACTATCTTTTAAAAAAACCTTGCTCTGTGTTTCAATGTATTTGGCGTAACGGGCATCGAGCCTGCTTTCGATAATGGAGTCTTTGTAAAAATCTACATGCACTGTTTGGGGAAATTCGATATAGGGCAATGTGTCCTGTACCCGGTACATCAGCGGTGCGCTTAGTACCCCTTTTGTTTTGCCGGATGTGGTATAATTGATATTTACATTTCTGGCTTCCTCTACACCCGTTTTTTTGCTATTGAGGTTATTTACTTCTTCGGGGTCGTTTTCGCAGGCGCTCAAGCATAGCAGTATTGGCAGGAGCAACGGCAGCAGGCCATTGGCGGAAAATTGTTTAGAAATTTGGAGAGCTTTCATATTTGATTTATTGACCGTTAACCGTTGATCGTTGGCCGATGACCGCCTTTCGGATTACTACCTATTGCTTGTGCAGCAACTTGTATTCTTTAGCTAATCAGCACATTATTTGTTTCCGTTGGCCGTGAACCGTTGACCGATGACAGTTAGCAGACCTTTAACTGGTTGCTTATTGCTTATACATCAACCTTTCTTCTTTTGCACCGTGCGTACCGCTTGGCCGTAGGCATTAGCATATTTGCACATCTGCACATTCATTAGCTAATCAGCACATCAGCAAATTAGCTAATTAATCATACTTCGCTTTTACAAACCAACGGGCGTTCATGGTAATGCCCACGCTGAAACGGGCAATGTTTTCACGCAAACCGGTTTGGTTATTACCCCTGTTGCCTATTTCCACGGCTGTATTGAGCGTTACGAAATCGCCACCGAAGCTGATGCGGCGCAATGAGGTGAGCGGAAAGCCGGCACCCACCGTGCCACCAAATTGCGGCAGGCTGCTGCTGCCAGCAGTAATATAGTCGGGACCAAAATACAATCCGGCCCTATAACGTACAAAGCTGAAATATTTTTTGGCGGCCGTATTTTCCTTCGCAGGCAGGTATTGGGCGCCTGCACGTACCGTATAGCTGTTGCGTACCAAATCGGTTTGGCCATAAAAACGGTAAGTTGACCAATTGGCGATGTCGATATCGGCACCAATCAACCAATGGCTATTTTGGTAAACGAAGCCGGCACCAAAACTGCTGGGCATTTGTATTTTGCCGGGCACTTGGCTTTCTACGTACACGCTGTCAATGCGCAGGTTGTTGTTGGCATTGGCATCGTACACAAAGGTTTCCCGCACCAGATCTTTGTAAGCCTTCAACTTATGTTGTAGGTTACCGTGCACACCCAGTGTAAGGCTTGCCTTATTTTTCAAGTCGATTTTGTACTGCAGGCCCAGATCTACAAACAAACCGCCGAAATTGGTATTGTTGGCTGAATTGGAGCGGTAGTAGTCAACCGAATCATTGATGAATATCAACCTGGTACTATAATCTTTGTTGCCGAACATATACCCAAAATTGAGGCCAACGCTGAAGTTTTTGATGCGTAGGCCCAACCCTGTGTACGCTTGGCTAATGCCGCCGCTTCCTTCGTACAGGGTGGCCAAACTATCGCTTTGGCCGGTAGTGGGGTTAAAGGCAATGCGTTCGAGCTTTTGAATTTTATAGTTGATGCGGCTCATGGGCCTCAATCCAAATACCAATCCTAAAAAGCGTTGCTTTTTGGCCATTTTTTGGCTACCAATGGGTACCCCCAATTGCATATAGGAAAAAAGGGCGTTTGTATTGGTGAATTTTTGGGCGGAATTGAGCCCCTTAAGGGTGCGTACATCTGCTTCGGCACCTAAATCAAAAATGGTGCGGCCAATATTGCCATAACTGGCCGGATTGACAAAGTTGACAGATTGATAATCGGCGTAACCTGCGGATACACCGCCCATTGCCCGATTGAGAATATTTTGATTGGGAGTCAAGTCGCCAACACCATATCTAGAGTAGGGTGAATTTTCTTGGGCGTGTGTTGAAACGGTGATGCATAAGGCTGCCAGCAACCCCATCCATTTATCAGCTATTATTAACTTCACTAAGTGCATACAGTCCTTTGAATAAAAAATTTTGGTCGGCAAATATCCTACTTTTAAGCCTACGGGCAAAATAAGCTGTGTTCCCACCTGTTAAAATCACGTTAAAGTTTTCAAATTTGGCCTGATATGCCTCAATAAAGCCATCAATTTCGAAACTAATGCCTGCCAACACCCCACTTTGCAGGTTGGTGAGGGTATCGTAGCCGATCAGCGGAAAGTTGAAATCGGCTGTGGCCAGGGGCAATTTGGCGGTAAAAACCTGCATCGCCTTAAAGCGCATGTCCATCCCCGGGCTGATGGCCCCACCCAAAAACTGATGATATTGATTAATAAAGTTATATGTAATGCAGCTACCCAGCCCTACCACCAAATTATGCTGACAAGGGAAAAAGTGTACGGCAGCCGCGGCGAGGGCCAACCGATCGGCACCAATGGTTTCGGGTTTGCCCACTGGCGAGGTAAAATTGGCCTGCGTCAAGTGGCTCAAGCGGTGAAAAGCACTATTGGTTGCCAAAATGGTATCCACGTCGGGGTTGTGCTCAATTACCGAGGATAGAATGGTTTTTTGTGGCCGAAAGCGCTGTAACAATTGCTCAATGGTAGCTGGTTTATCATCGGTCAATACCACTGTTTCCAGCAACTGATCATAATTAAAAACGGCTGCTTTTAGGCGGCTATTGCCAAAATCGAAGCAAAGGGTTACCATAATTGATTGTATTTACTAGCAGGGCAATGAACCATTACCACTCAAAGCCTTTTATGTTTTTAAAATGGCCATTTAATTGAATGCGGTCTTTCAGGCTTTCCATTTCCGAAACCACCGGCAGCACTTTGCCCAGGTGCCGCTTGAGGTATTCCAACCGCTGTAGCTCATTCTGCAAGCCGAGCAGTTCGTTCTCTTCTTGCAAAGAAAGCCCGGCATGGTGCGCTATATCATAACTGCACAGCTCGGCGTCTGGCTTTTTAAAATCCTTATGCACATTCAATGCTTTGTGCAGTTGCCTGATGCCGTCCAATACTTTTTGCAGCAAACGGCCGTTGCCTGCCATACTGTTAACAGGATAGGTAACAATGGCCCCGCTGTAGAGTTTGTCGGGGATTTCCTTGATCACTTCGATGATATCAAATACTTGCAGGCCCTGGGTTTTGATGTCCATTTTGCCATCGTCGTACACTTGGGTAATTTCCACTACCTGTACCAAAGTACCGATGTTGACCACTTGATTATCGATAACAGCCGGAATACCAAAAGGTTTGTTGCCCGTATGGCACTCGTTGATCAACTGCTTGTACCGTGGCTCAAAAATATGTAGGTTCAACTGCTCGCCGGGAAAAACCACCAGCCCCAGTGGAAATATGGGAATAAAGTTCGTCATTACGCTTGCAAAATACGGCAATTTAGATAGTTGATATAGTTGCGGGTTGATTTAGTTGCTTTTGTTACGGGTTTCGCTGTCTGACCTTTCACCTATGGTAGAGGAAACGAGCATCGGTTTTCACACTATATCCTTCTCCACCAACCGCTCTTCCCCTTGTTGGTAGTGCTCGTGGGTAATCACGGGCGGCAACCCTTTTTTGTTCATTTTCATTTGCAGGATATCTACCAACAGCGAAAAAGCCATGGCAAAATAGATATAGCCCTTGGGGATGGCCATACCAAAACCTTCTACCACCAACGAAAAGCCAATGAGCAATAAAAAGGAAAGGGCCAGCATTTTAAAAGCAGGGTGTCGGTTTACAAAATTGCTGATGGGGGCGGCGGCAAACAACATAATAACCACGGTAATAATCACGGCCACATACATCACCCATACCTCCCTTACCATACCAATAGCGGTAATGATGGAGTCGATGGAGAACACCAAGTCCATAATCAAAATCTGCAACAACACTTGGCCAAAGCTGGCGGCTTTGATGTTACTGGTTTGATCGCCTGATTCGCCTTCCATTTTATGGTAAATTTCCTTGGTGCTTTTATACAACAAAAAGAGGCCGCCCGCAATCAATATCAGTTCCTTGCCCGAAAAACCATAGCCCCACAAGGTAAACAGATCTTTGTCCAGCCTGATGATGAGGGAAATAATGAGCAAAAGGCCCACCCGCATCAGGGCAGCCAACAACAAGCCCAATTGGCGGGCTTTTTTCTGCTGCGCCAAGGGCAGTTTATTGGCCAAAATAGAAATAAAAATAACATTGTCAATGCCCAGCACTACCTCCAAGGCTACCAAGCTAATGAGCGATATAAAAATTTGATAGTCCATGCATTATTGATATTTATCGTTCGATCTGCGATGCACCCTGCTGCTGCAATTGGTGCAAATATGAATACTTTTGGTGGGTATAACGTGCCGTGGCCATAGCGGTAATCCAGCCTTCTTTGCCATCCAAAAAGCCGAGTTTAAAAATATAATTGGCCACAAAACCAAATAGCGGCGAAAGCCAGCGCTTTACAAAAGCCCCTTTTTTTCCCTGCTCAAAATATTTTTGGGCATTCAGGCGGGCATACCGGTCCATTTTTTGGCGATACTGCTCCAAGTTGTGCACCGTATAGTGCAGCACATAGCCCGGCAGCGTAACCAGTTTGGCCTGTGGGGGAAACTGCAATTGCTCATGCACGGCCGCCGTATCCCAGTGTACCACCGTTCTGTTAAACAAACGTATATGGCTATCAGTGCCCCACTCGCCATACTTTAACCATTTGCCGCAAAAAAAGTTCTTGAAAACAAGGTTAAAGATTTCGTTTTCATTGGTAAAGGGATGATTTTTGATGGCTGCTTTTAGCTTAGCGTCAATGGCTTCATCGGCATCCAAACTCAATATCCAATTGTATTGGGCGGCTTGGATACCGATATTTTTGGTGGGGCCATAGCCTTGCCATACCGTTTCTATTACCCTAGCCCCTTGTTGGCGACAAATGTCTTGTGTGCCATCGGTGCTCCCATTATCTACCACCACCATATCATCGGTAAGCCCTTGCAGGCTTTGCAGGGTTTTGCCAATGATGTGGGCTTCGTTTTTTGCTATGATGACCACCGATACCATGGGTGCAAAGAAAACCTTTTTTTTCGATGTCCGTTGGCCGTTGACCGTGGTCGGGTATGAGTTGAGAGTTGAAAGGTGAAAATTGAAAGTGGAATCCGGGGCAAAGCAATGACGAGTAACGAATGTCGAATAACGAATTTGTGTAATCCGTGCAATCCTTTCTAATCCGTGGTAAAGAAATGACGAGTGTAGAGTGACGAATGTAGAACAGCGAATTCGTGTAATCCGTGCAATCCTTTCTAATAGTGGCCAAGTGAAACTCTCCGCAGCGGCCAACGAACAACGACCCTCGGCCAACGATATTAAATTAATTTGGAATTTGCCCATAACAAATACAATTTTGCTATATGTGGCAGCAACAACTCCAAGATATTCAATCGGGCAATGTAAAAGCGTTGGCCCGTTGCATTTCCTTGGTGGAAAACGAGGCGGCTGGTTATATGGACCTGTTGGCCCAACTGCCTACTTCGGCTACACCCGTTATCGGTATTACAGGCCCCCCGGGTGCCGGTAAAAGCACCTTGGTGGATGCTTTGATTGGGGTGTTGACCGCTGCCGGAAAAAAACTGGGCATTTTGTGCGTTGACCCTTCTTCGCCGTTTAACCTAGGGGCGTTGTTGGGCGACCGTATCCGCATGAGCGAATGGTACAATAGCCCGCAGGTGTTCATCCGCTCACTGGCCACCCGTGGCAGCTTGGGCGGCCTACATCCTAAAATTATCGAAATAAGCGATCTGATGAAAGCGGCCCCCTTCGATTATATCATTGTGGAAACCGTAGGCGTGGGGCAAAGTGAAATTGAAATTGCGGGCCTGGCCGATGTAACAGTGGTGGTGGTGGTGCCCGAAGCAGGCGACGAAGTACAAACCATGAAAGCGGGGTTGATGGAAATTGCAGATATTTTTGTGGTGAACAAAAGCGACCGGCCCGATGCCGATATGTTTGTAAGAAACCTGCGGTTGATGATGGCCCCAACTTTTACCCGTCATTACGAGGAAGTAAAAGTGCTAAAAACCATTGCCCATCAAAAAGAAGGGGTGGCAGAACTGGCGCATGAAATTGACCACTATCTCAAAAAGCACCATATCAACAACAAACATTACTGGTTGCTGGCGGAAAAGGCGTACTTGTTGATTCAGCAGCACCGGATGCAGAGCGTGGATAAAGCGGCGTTGAAGGAGGCCATTGAGCAGGCTGGGCCGGGGTTTAATTTGTATAGGTTTGTGGAGAGGTATAAATAGTGAATAGTTAATAATGAAGAGTGAATAGTGGATAATGCCATGCCCGCCCCGCCATAGCGGGTGCCAAGGCCTTGGTGGCGCTTTGCGCCAGATAGTTTGGCAGAACTTTGGACTTTAAACTTTAGACAATAAAACAAAAAATACAATTATGAGTAGTTTCCCTAAATGTGCAGTAGCCTCCCCGCAAATGGTAAAAGTGGAAGCGGGCAAAATTTACGCTTGGTGTACCTGTGGCCTTAGCGAAAAACAACCCTTTTGCGATGGCAAACACAAAACCATACCTGAAGAAGAAGGGGCTTACAAAAGTATGAAGGTAGAGTTTACCGAAGAGCAAGAGGTATGGCTTTGCCAATGCAAGCAGAGCAAAAATCCACCCTATTGCGATGGTAGCCATAACAGCCTTGCCAAGGAAGTTTAATAGGTATCGACGTTATGCCCGTTGTATAAGAGCTAAATAGTGTACCCTCTTGGGCAAGGAGGGTTTTATGCCATAAGATGATTGGGGAGATTAAAATTTTCCGTACCTTCCATTTATTGGCATCATTGCTATTGTCATAACCAAAAGAAAGGACAACGAAAACCTATCGCCATATAGCAAACCGTCAATGGATACAACTCCCCCAGTATCGCTAAATTTTGGGGCTTCCTTTATTTAAAAAACACAGTATGTTAAAAAAAACATGGTCTCTTTCATCGGTTAAACTGTTGACCAACAAGGAGCTAAAAAGCATCAAAGGCGGTTTGGCCTGTGGACCCAATGGGCAATGCCCAGCAGGTACGCACTGCGTTACTTCCGGCACTTTTGAAGGGCTTTGCAGGCGCAACTAAACACAACAACAGTATTCAAGTATTCATTTAAAAAAAATTTATGCAAAAAACAATTTCGCACCTCAAAGGCGTTAGCAAACTAGACGCCCGTGCACAAAAAAACATTTTCGGTGGCACCAGGGTACAGCCTGCCAATTGTAGCTGTTTCTGTTATAACAGCTCGGGCGTAAAAGTAAATGCTTATTGCTTTGCTTGTTGTCCCAATAACACCATCCCTGGGCTTAACCCCGGCAGTACCGGCAATTGTGCCTTTACTGGCAGTTGCGGCCTCAATTAATTATTAATGGATCTAGCCAGAGTGGATGCATGTCCGCTCTGGCTTTATGGTATTATACCACGACAAATTCGTACATCTTACCTAAAAACTCCTGTAAGTCCGTCATGCTATGGATATCATCCACAATGAGTAAAAATAATTCTCCGGTTTGCTTGAGTTTGCCCTTGTTGGTGCCTTTTTGCAAAAACTCGATCATCCGGTTAAATACATCGCTGGTAAAATAAGGGCTATCGGGATTGCTAACGAAATAACATTTGAGGGTATCTTCTTTCACCAACATTTTTTCAAAGCCCAAGGCCACGGCCATGCGGCGGCAGCGTACCGTACGGAACAAATCTTCCACCGGCACGGGTATGGGGCCAAAGCGGTCTTCCATTTCGGCATGGAAGGCTTGCAAGTCCTCCTCGTTTTCGCAATTGTCCAACCGGCTGTACAGGGTGAGCCTTTCTGTAATACTTTCTACATAGCTATCGGGTATCAATATCTCCAAATCGGTATCAATGCTGCAATCGCTTACAAAATCATCTTCCTGGTGTATCTCTTCTTTATAAAGGTCTTTAAACTCGCTGCGCTTCAGTTCCCTAATGGCTTCGTCCAGTATCTTATGGTACATTTCAAAACCAATTTCGGCAATAAAGCCACTCTGCTCACCCCCTAACATGTTGCCCGCACCCCTAATGTCCAAGTCACGCATGGCAATCTGAAAGCCGCTGCCCAAGTCGCTGTACTGCTCCAAAGTTTGCAGGCGCTTGCGGCTATCTACGGGCAAGGTGCTCACCGGCGGTGCCAACAAGTAGCAAAA
The DNA here is from genome assembly GCA_943373145.1 of Chitinophaga pinensis. Taxonomy (GTDB): domain Bacteria; phylum Bacteroidota; class Bacteroidia; order Chitinophagales; family Chitinophagaceae; genus Ferruginibacter; species Ferruginibacter pinensis_H. The sequence continues at coordinate 117,720 of CALSBI010000011.1, read as the reverse complement.
CGCCTTTTTGTTGCTGCGGCCCACCCTACCCCGGAGCTGGTGCAAATCGCTCAGGCCAAATTGGTGGGCATTGTTGATGATGATGGTATTTACATTGGGTATGTCCACGCCGCTCTCCACAATATTGGTACATACCAGTACATCGTAGCGTTTGTCCATAAAGTCCAAAATGGTATCCTCCAATTTATCACCTTCCATTTGCCCATGCGCATAAGCGATGCTCAAATCGGGACAAAGGCCTTGGATGATGCCACACATTTCAGCCAAACCGTTGATGCGGTTTTGGATAAAGAATACCTGCCCAGCCCGCTCGGTTTCGTAATAAATGGCATCCCGTATGAAATCCTCGTTGAACACATGCACTTCCGTTTGTATCGGTTGCCTATTGGGCGGCGGCGTATTGATGATGCTCAAATCCCTCGCCCCCATCAAACTAAACTGGAGCGTTCGGGGAATGGGTGTAGCCGTGAGTGTGAGTGAATCTACCGTGGTGCGCAACTGCTTCAACTTTTCCTTGGCAGCCACCCCAAATTTTTGCTCCTCGTCAATAATCATCAGCCCCAGTTCCTTAAACTTCACGTCTTTACCCAGCAGGGCATGGGTACCCACAATGATATCAATTTTACCCTCTTCTAATTTTTTAAGGGTTTCTTTTTTCTCTTTGCTCGATTTAAAGCGGTTAACAAAATCTACCGTTACGGGAAAATCTTTGAGCCGCTCGCCAAAGGTTTTGTAATGCTGGTAAGCCAAGATGGTAGTAGGCACCAGTATGGCCGCCTGTTTGCCATCGCAGCAGGTTTTAAATGCCGCCCGGATGGCAATTTCCGTTTTGCCAAAACCCACATCACCACATACCAGCCTATCCATCGGTTCCGGTTTTTCCATGTCCCGCTTTACGTCTTGTGTGGCTTTGTTCTGGTCGGGTGTATCCTCATAAATAAAAGAAGCTTCCAACTCGGCCTGCATGTAATTATCGGGACTATGCTGAAAGCCCACCAAGCTTTTGCGTTGAGCGTACAGTTTGATTAGGTCAGTGGCAATGTCTTTTACCTGCTTCTTGGTTTTTTCCTTCAAGCGGTTCCACACATCGCTGCCCAGTTTGTTCATCTTGGGCACACTGCCTTCCTTGCCGCTGTACTTGCTTATTTTGTGCAAGCTGCTGATGTTTACATACAGCAGGTCATTGTCTTTGTAACGGATGCGTACCGCTTCTTGCATCTTACCGTTTACATCAATTTTTTGCAAACCGCTGTAAATGCCCACACCATGATCGATATGGGTAATGTAGTCGCCGGGTTGCAACTCTCGCAAGGTTTTGAGCGTAAGGGCCTTGCTTTTGTTAAAGGCCTGTTTTACTTTGTACTTGTGATACCGCTGAAACACTTGGTGATCGGTATAACAAACCAAATGCAGGTCATCATCAATAAAGCCCTCGTGTATCGAAACGGGGATGGGCGTAACCTGTATTTCCGCTTTTAAATCGGTAAAAATAATGTGCAGCCGCTCCAATTGCTTGGGGTTGTCGGCAAAAATGAAGATGTTGTATTTTTTTTGCTCATAGTTTTTTAAATCGTTGATGAGCAAATCGAAGTTGCGGTTAAAGGCCGGCTGCGGCTTGGTGCTGTATTTGATAACCGCTACATTACCTTCGCCCAGATACGCTTTGTTGCCCAACTCAACCGTATGGTGTTGCAATAGTTGCTGCTCCAATAAGTTGGCCGTGATAAAATCGTTGGCGTCAATGCCGGTTTTTACATGCAGCAAATCCTCTTCTTCCTCGGTAGCGGTGTTTTGGGAGCGGCCTACCTGTGGTTGCCCATGTTGCGCTTCCAATTCCAATGCTATTGCTAAATCCTCCTCTTGCTGCTCAATTTTTTCTTTGATGAATTCCCAATCGGCCAGCCACAGCACGGTATTGGGCGGCATAAATTCCAGGAGTGAGGCTTTGTCGCCGGTTTCAAATTGGGTTTCTACGTTGGGGATAATGCTCACCTGCAACAGCTTCCTTTCGCTCAACTGTGTTTCGGGGTCAAAGATGCGGATGCTATCTACCTCATTGCCAAACAGCTCCACCCGGTAGGGCTTTTCGTTGCCGTAAGAATAAATATCCAAGATGCCGCCCCTTACCGCAAACTGGCCGGGCTCGTACACAAAATCGGTACGCTCAAACCCATGGTTGACGAAGCGCTCCAGTATGTCCACCATATTCAGGGTATCGCCCTGTTTTACGGAAATGATATTGTCAGACAGGGTTTTGGACAGCACTACTTTTTCAAAAATTGCTTCGGGGTAGGTGATGACGACTTTTTTGTTGCCCCCGCCTGCAATTTTGGTAAGGGCCTCCGTGCGCAACATCACATGCGAGGGGTTGAGTAGGCGGAAGTTTTTGCGATTTTTAAAAGAAGCTGGGAAGTAGAAAATGTCCAGCGCCCCGGTAATATTCTCTAATGTATTGTGAAAATAGGCGGCTTCTTCGGCATCCCGCAGCACCATCACATGGTTGAGCTGTGCACAGGCTTTGTGGGTAAATAGGGCGTTGAACACCAATTGTGGGGAGCTTCCTTGCAGGCCTTGCAGGTGCAGGCGCTGTGGGGCGGACATAGTTAACCTGTCCGCAATCTGAAAACAGCGGGGGTCGGCGGCATAACTATTCTTGAGCACCTCAATGTTCATGCGGGCGCAAAGGTACTTGTATTAGTTGAAAGTTGATAATTGAAAATGGATAGTGTGAGCACCCTAACCAATGCTCCCTCTTGGCTTATCCCTTCAACTACCTACGCTCCATTTATCGCTTTTTTTCAATTGCGTCTACAGTGTGGACGCAATTGGAAAAATAAACAAAAAGGATAAGGAACTGTCGATACATCCAACTTACACTTGCATGTTACTTCGCCGTTAACAAAAGACTTACCGAGGGATTGTAGCCATCGGCATAATATTCCAATATCAGCGAAAACTTCGCCCAAGCCGCACTGTTTTTTGCATCGCTGGCAAATAGCCAAGTACGGCTGCCCTCGATGGTTTCGGGATTAAAGCGACAGCGGCCCGTGGCGGTAAACGCGGCTTTCAATTTTTCATAAATCTGTTTCGCTTCTTCTGGGCCATCCAACTGTTGCCCGTTTAAAGAAAAGCTGATGCTGGTTTCAAAAGGGCGCTCTTTTACAGTACCCGTTTGGCCATAGAACTTGCTCACCGTTTCGTAGGTGGTGTAATATTGTGTCTTGTCTTTTTGCATTCCTTTTTCGGCTGCAAAACGGTTTTGGAGGGCGGTAAAGAGGTTGTTGATTTTTCCTTGCAGATCTGGCTCGGCAGGCAGTTTGCTTTTGCCGGTGGGCGTGGGTGGCGGCGTTTTACCATACACAATCAAATTAACGTAGTATCTGCCCTTTTCCAACACTACCACCGTTTCTAGGTCGAGGTCAAATACAGAGCCGCCGGGTTTTTTGTACTGTTGGGTGCGGTAAAAAATAAACTTACCCAAGGTATCCACGGTCTTCTGCTCGTACAAAATTTTACCGGCGGCCGTTTTAACGCTCAAGGACAAAGCCTGTTCCCTTTGTTGCGCCGCAGCGAGGGTTGCCGAAGGTTTGAAATAATGGGTACAGGAGGGATTGCCCATCGCAACGGGTACGCTGATAATGGCCGAATCGGCTCCGGGCAAGGGGGTTAGATTTTTGTGGATATTAAAAAAACTGCCCAATGCCCTCAGTTTCGCCCCTTGGTGGGCCGCAAAACCTTTGGGTGCATCGGCATACAGTTTTTTAAACGCATCGGTAAAGTGGGTACCCGCAAATTCGTTTTGGGCATTGGCCTGTAGCGTTATTAGGGCAAAAAAAGCCAGACAAGATAATCTCATTGCTTTAATTTTTTCCAAAAATAAAACCTAGACCCTGGCCTTGCAATACCCTGAGATGGGTATACTGTTTCTTTCAATCGAATAGGCTATGTTGATATTATCCAAGAATTTCAGCACCTCTCCAAAAAAATATTGTAGCCACTTGTCCGGTTTTACTATGGCCGTCCGTCAATAAGGTGTAATTTGATTTTCAAAACCTTAAAATTGTACAACAATGGAAAAGTTCATGTTTATTTTTCATGGCGACCCTGCTCCTGCCATGCAACAATCGCCCGAAGAAATGCAAGCCGGTATGGCCAAATGGATGGCTTGGATAGGCAAGCTGAGTGCGGCTGGCCAATACGTTAGCGGCGAACCTTTGCTGCCGGGCGGCAAACTCATTAGTGGTGCCGACCGCATCGTGGCAGATGGGCCTTATACCGAGGGCAAGGAAGTAGTAGGCGGTTATTTTATTGTGCAGGCCAAGGATATGGATGAGGCCATTGCCCTTACTGCCGATTACCCCGACTATCAAACGGGTGGCAGCATACAGGTGCGGCAGGTGATGCAAATGGATATGTAAGGAATGGATATCCAATTTGCCAACAGCGAACACTATACCCAAGCGTGTTCGCTGTTGGTATTGTAAATAATCAATCGACAAACATGAAAAAGTGGTTTTATGGTACTGTTTTAATTATCAGCACTCTAGCTTGTACCAATAACAATGCCGAGAATACAGCTCTTATACAACAATATTTTGTGCATTTCAACCAACACAATTGGGCCGCCATGGCCGATATGTATGCCGATACGGCTTTGTTCAAAGACCCTTCGCTAGGGCAGGGGGTTGTAAAACAAACCAAGCAGCAAACCATTGCCAAATACAGTCAGTTGCAGCAGGCGGTTCCCGACATAAAGGACTCCGTTGTACAAGTGTACCACGCTGGGCAACATATCACCGTAGAATTTATCTCTACTGGCACCACACCAGATGGCAACCGGTTCACATTGCCTATCTGCACAATTTTCTGTATCGAAAGAGGAAAGATAACCCAGGATTTTACTTACTACGACAATGAATAAATAGCGACTGTACCGGGTTTTGTATTACTTTCACGCTTGCGGCTATAATCAGTTTGCAACATACAGCCATTGCCTTCCGCCACACATATCCACCAAATGGCCGATCATCTTTTTCGGCACGAAGCAGGTAAACTGGTGGCCGTGCTTACCCGTGTATTTGGCACCCACAACCTGCAACTGGCCGAAGATGTGGTGCAGGATACCTTGCTCAAAGCCATGGAAACTTGGAAACTGCAGGGCCTGCCCAGCAACCCTACGGGCTGGCTGTTTACCGTGGCCAAAAATAAAACCTTGGATCTGTTGCGGCGACAAAAAACAGCGGCGGCCCATGCAGCGGCTATTTCGCCCCTGTTGCAATCGGAATATACATTGGTGCCCACTTTGAACGAATGGTTACAAGAAGACAATATACCCGATGCCCAGTTGCGGATGATGTTTGTATGTTGCCATCCCGCCCTGAATGCCGAAGCGCAAGTGGCCCTTATATTAAAAACCCTTTGCGGCTTTAGTGTGGCGGAAGTAGCCAAAGCTTTTATCACGGCTCCCGATACCATTGAAAAGCGGCTGTACCGGGCAAGGCAACAATTTAAAGACCGGTCCATAGTATTTGATATGCCCACGGCGCAGGAGCTGGGCGAACGGTTGGACATTGTGCTGGCAGCCATTTATTTTATCTTTAATGAAGGATATAATGCGGCCCGGCATAACAGTTTGGTGCGTACCGATTTGATGGAGGAAGCCATGCGCCTGGCCAACTTATTGGTTACCCACCCGCTAACCCAACATCCTAAAATATATGCATTGCTGGCGCTTTTTTGTTTCAATGCTTCCCGCTCGGATGCCCGATTGGATGAGGCAGGCAATATCCTCTTGTTGGAGCAGCAAGACCGGAGCCGCTGGAACCGTTCGCTGATTGCGCAAGGCATTCGGTTGCTGGAGCAATCTACCGGCAGCAATGAGGCAAGTCGCTATCATTTGGAAGCCATGATTGCTTACGAACATGCGGTGGCTCCCACTTATGCGCAAACGAATTGGGGCAATATCATTGCTTATTACAACATCCTGTACCGCATCAACCCCTCGCCCATTGTGGCTTTGAACCAAGCTATCGCCATTGGCGAAAAAGAAGGGCCTGCCGCTGCCATCCAGGCCATTGAGCAAATACCCGATGCCCAGCGGTTGCAACAATACTATCTATTACCCGCTGTACTGGGCGAAATGAATGCCCGGCTCCACCATAAGGAAGCAGCCATCGCCCATTTTAAAACAGCCATCGCCCTTACCCAATCGGCCGCAGAGAAAAGGTTGTTGCAAAGGAAGGTGGAGGAGTTGATGATGGATAATTGATAATGTGAGCAGGGTGGCTGAATTGGTATTTACAAAACATCTACAAACCAACTTGCGGTTATCATTTATTAAAAGCACACCACTTACCCCAACAACTACACAACCAATATAAATTATACATCTAAAGCCCTGTAACCCTTGCTACGTTGGTTAAACAAATCAATGCGTTGGTTAAGGATAAGCAATCGTTGGTTAAAAGCCATAAGGTTTTCGCTTATGTGGCAACCTACCTTTAAATAAAAAAATTATGAAAAAAATTATTACACTTTTAGTTTTGATGGCCGGCCTTTATACAGCCACCCATGCACAGTGCGACAAAAAATGGCGGGACACTTATACCAACAACTATACCAGTTGTACTAATCCCCAATTATTCTACAGCACCAATACGTACACAAAAAATTTCTCCTTCATTCAAGGTACCAGTACCATTTGTGTACCTAATGAGCCTTTTTATGGCGTTGACTACCCTTTGCTAAAAACCTATGTATTCACTATTATAAAACTCTTAGGCAATGGGGCTGATTCTATAGTAGGAAATATTAGTAAAAACAATTTACAACTGCAATACCCAGATGATTTTAATCCTTTTGCAAGCAACATGACGAGCGGCCAGTACCGCATCAGATTATCGGTGAAAATAAACAACCCATGGAACACGATACATAATCCCAGCTATCAAGCAAAACTAAATGGGACTGTTATTAAAACCGTGGCCAATTTAGAAGCTGACTCGGCATCCCGCAATTTTGTTTTACCAATTGGCATCATAGATTGCTTTAATTTTTTTAAATGCTTTTCTGCCAGTTTATCCATACCCCCAGTACATTTCATCGGCCAGCCCACTAAGATAACCGCTATAACCAACCCGCCTGGGAATTACACTTATTATTGGATATTTAGTGTTGGCTTAGACTCTTCTGATTCAACAACAGGTTGTAGAAAAGGTGACCAACCGTTCCCGCCAGATAGCACCAAAAATTATATTTACTTACCATGTTCTCCATGTTATACGCAGGTTATTTGTGGCATAGTGGACAACAATAATCCTCTTTGTGTAGTAACCACAGATATCATTATTGGCCGAAGGCCTTGTAATACCACCGCTGGTGGCGGCGGCACCGGAACCGGCAATGGCAGGATGGCGCCCACAGTAGCTATCAAATCCATGCCAGGCAAGCAACTAGCAATAGAAAACCTGCCCGCCAAAACCCAGCATACTGTAAAGTTGATGGATTACAACGGCAATCAACGCAAAATGTGGAATATCGACCAACCCACGGCCCGTTTGTTTGTTAACAATGCGGAGGCAGGCAAACTGTATGTAGTAATTATTGAAAGCAAGGGCCAAGTAATTGCCCGAAAACATATTGTGTTGCAATAAAAGCCATCCTTGCAGCGATAGATAACGGCGACCCTTGTTTGTTTACGGCAAACAGGGGTCGCTGTTTATAACTAGGCCAGTGGCTTTATTAGATAAACAACCACCCTAAACCGGCCTACCGTTGGAAACAAAAAGGGGCTGCCCCTAAAAGCAACCCCTACATCTATTTAATATGAGCTTTGTGCATAATAACACCTCGATTTATGGACAAATCCCTTTCCCACATACGGTAACTACTCAATTTTTGCACATTTGCACATCAGCATATTTGCACATTTCCCTCATCCTACCGCTACGTATCCCCATACCGCTTCGCCCCTTCATTAGCTAATCAGCACATAAGCATATTAGCACATTATTCCCGTCCATCAAACAAATTGCCCAAGCCGCCCAATACACTGCCTTCTTCTTTGCGGTTGTAAGAGCCGTACTGCATGATCCTACCGGCCAAGCGGCTGATGGGCAGCGATTGCAGCCATACTTTGCCGGGGCCACGCAAGATGGCGAAAAACAGGCCCTCGCCGCCGAACATCCAGTTTTTGATGCCGCGTACAAACTCTACGTCAAAATCCACTTCTGACGTGTAGGCTACCACACAACCGGTATCTACTTTAAGTATTTCGCCGGGCTGTAGGGTACGCTCTACCACATAGCCGCCCGCATGGGCAAATGCCAAACCATCGCCCTCCAGTTTTTGCATGATAAAACCTTCGCCGCCAAAAATGCCGGTGCCGAGTTTACGCTGGAACTCGATGCCCACGCTTACGCCCTTGGCAGCGCACAAAAAAGCATCTTTTTGGGCAATGATTTTACCGCCCAATTGTCCCAAATCGAAAGGGATGATTTTACCCGTGTAAGGGGCGGCAAAGCTTACCCGTTTTTTGCCCTGCCCTTCGTTGGTAAAAGCCGTCATAAACAAACTTTCGCCGGTAAGCAGGCGCTTGCCTGCGCTGAGCAGTTTGCCAAATAAGCCACTGCTTTGCTGCTGGCTGCCATCGCCAAAAATGGTGTTCATCACAATACCGTTGTCCATCATCATAAAAGCGCCGCTTTCTGCAATGGCGGTTTCGCCTGGGTCCAGTTCCACTTCTACGAACTGCATTTCTTCCCCGTAAATTTTGTAATCAATGTCGTGTGAGGCCATACTTTATGTTTTTAGGATGTAAAGATAAGTAATGGGCAAATGTGCAGATGTGCAAATTTGCAAAATTCAGTTTGTTGAGGTGGAGTGGATAGGGGGAGGATGTGCTGATTAGCTGATTTTTTCAGCTGGTTAATACATTTGGATAGGAAGGAGATAAAAATGACGCTATTTGTAGCACACGTAAAAAAACGTATATTTGATAAATAAAGAACTAGTTAAATAACGAGCAGTATGCCCATAACACTTAAACAGGAACTGATTGAAAAAATCTCGGCTACCAACGACGAGAACCTGCTACAATTATTGATGGCGGATTTAGACTATTTTTCATCGGGAGCAGATGTATTAGATGAGCTATCCTCAACTGATTTAGCAGAGTTGCAAACAATGGCACAAGAGCCTTTTGGCCACGAAACCGAATCCTACGAAGATTTTAAGAAGGCAATAACACAATGGCGTACACCCTCCTTGTAAAGAAACGCTTTACCCGTAAAATTATTTCCTTGCTACAGTACCTCGAAAAAGAGTGGAGCAAGAAAATTGCGCTTGAATTTGAGGAAAAACTCTATAAACGCATGGAGCAACTGATAAGTCATCCCTAATGGGCACCCCTTCATCAAGTATAAAAGGTGTTAGAAGCCTTTGATTACCAAACACAATAGATTGTACTACCGCATAAAAGGTAACAAAATTGAGATTATGAACCTATATGACACCCGTCGTAACCCAAAGAAAAACCGCTATTATCCCTAACAAGTTGGTTGTATTTTTATAAACAAAGCTGTATTTTTTAAGCGTAAATAATACCTAGTGTCTCCCCGGATATCCAAATCCAACCTAGCGGTCAGCACCCAGTATCCGCCATCCAGCAACTTCCAACACCCAAATAACCAATACCCAATTCCCTACCTTTTACTCGCTATCAACAAATTCAAATCGGTAAATTTTAAATCAAAGCGTTCGCTGAGATAAAAATTGGTGAGGGCACCTTTGAACATATAAATGCCGCTGCGGATATTGATGCGGTACCAGATCAGGTTGTCGATACCACCGTCTTCGGCCGTTTCCAGCAGCAGTGGCATCAGCACGTTGCTAATGGCCTGCGAAGCGGTACGGGCAAAGCCGCTGGGGATATTGGGCACGCCATAATGGATCACATCGTAGCGGGTAAACACGGGGTTTTCATGCGTGGTAATTTCGCTCGTTTCAAAGCAGCCGCCACGGTCGATGCTCACATCCACAATCACGCTGCCGGGCCGCATATTGCTCACCATTTCTTCCGAAACCACAATGGGTGTGCGGCCGCCATTGCTGCTGAGGGCCCCCACGGCCACATCGCAGGTTTTGAGCTGTTTGCTGAGTATTTTTGGCTCTATCACCGAGGTCCACAAACGCACACCGATATTGTTTTGCACCCTTTTGAGGCGGTAAATGCTGTTGTCGAAAATTTTTACGCTGGCACCCATGGCCAAGGCGGTACGGGCCGCATATTCGCCCACAATACCGGCACCAATGATGATGACCTTGGTGGGCGGGATACCGCTGATGCCCCCCACCAGCACACCCTTACCATTGTTGGCATTGCTGAGGTATTGGCCAGCAATCAGCATCACGGCGCTGCCCGCTATTTCGCTCATGCTGCGCACAATGGGGTTGTGGCCACTATCGTCTTTTAGGTTTTCAAAGCTGAGGGCGGTGATGCGCTTTTCCATCATGCGCTCCAATATTTCCTTCTTCATCACGGCCAAGTGGATGGGGCAGATAATGTATTGGTTGGGCTTGAGCAGCTCGCATTCGGCCTCGCTAACCGGGGCACTTTTTACCAAGATATCACATTCGTACACTTCCTTTTTGTCGTAAGCAATTTGGGCCCCCATTTCGGTGTAGTCACGGTCGCTGTAGCTGGCACCTTCGCCCGCCTTGGTTTCCAGCATCACCCGGTGACCATTGTTTACCAATACGCCCACGGCTTCGGGGGTTAGTGCCACCCGGTTTTCGTTAAAGGAATTTTCCTTGGGTATGCCAATAAAAAGTTCGGCCCCTTTGGGTTTTACGTCCAAGGTTTCCTCTAATGTTTCGTAAGAGAATGAGGCTGAAATGGATGGTTTGGTAGCGGCCATTGTTTGATAAAATTTGTTATAGTTATTTAGTTTTGGTTAAATAAAGTTACGAGTTATTTTAGTTGCGAGTTGTTTTAGTTGCGGGCTGATTGGTTGATTTGGTTACGAGTTACGAGTTGGTTGCGGGTTGCGGTGCCTTTCATATATCCAGCCAGCATTATTTAACCTATGCCACCGACTTCAACAAAGCAAGGGAATTAGCACATTAGCTAATCAGCACATTACCCTTCTTTTCCCATCCGACAACACCTCCAAATTGAGGCGTAATGTATCCTTATCAAACAGCCCCTCCGCCCTCCCCGGCCACTCCACAAAGCAACGGTGCCCACTGTACAGGCAATCTTCTACGCCCGTGTTAACCGCTTCTTCCTCGTCTTTTAGGCGGTAGAGGTCAATATGGTATACCGTTTGCCCATCGGCGGCCCGGTATTCGTTGATTACCGGAAAAGTAGGGCTGCTCACCACATCCATCACCCCCAATGCACTGCACAAGGCATGTACCAACGTGGTTTTGCCGGCACCCATACCACCTTCCAAAGCCCATACCTTTTTATCGCCATGGGCGGCCAACAATTCCCCTGCCACCTTGTCAATATCTTTCAACTCAAAAATCCATTCCATGTTGCAAAGATATTTTCCAACAATGGTAATTGGAAACAATCTTGCATGTAATACTTTTACAGTATGCAACAAGTAGCTTGGAAGGTAGAGGGTATGACCTGCTCAAATTGTGCGCTGTCCATCTCAAAATATTTGGATAAGCAAGGAATGAAGAGCGTAAAAGTAAATCCCATTGATGGCGAAGTGAGTTTTAGTACCGAAGCCGCTCAACCTTTGGCCCCGCTACAGGCCGGCATCGAAAACCTGGGCTACAAAGTGCTGGGCAACCAACAATCGGCCACTAGCAACCCATCTAGCACCTTCTTTTTGCAAAACCCCAAAGGGCGGCTGCTTTTCTGCGCCCTGTTTACCCTGCCGTTAATGGCGCACATGCTGCCTTGGCATATCCATATTTTGATGAACCCTTGGGTGCAAATGTCCCTTTGCCTACCGGTATTTGCCGTGGGCATGTGGTACTTTGGCAAAAGCGCTTACAAAAGCCTGCTGAGCGGTGTGGCCAACATGAACGTATTGGTTACATTGGGTGCCCTAGCGGCTTTTATTTATAGCTTGGCGGGAACGCTGGGACAATGGGGGGCCGAATACCAGTTTTACGAAACCACCGCTTCTATTATCACGTTGGTGATGCTGGGCAACTATTTGGAAGCGGCCAGCATACAGCGCACACAAAAAGCTGTGCAGCAACTGGCCCAACAACAAAAAGTAATGGCCACCATGATTGCGTTTGACGATCAGCACCAAGAGCAATTGTTTGAAGTGGAAAACAGTGTACTCAAAAACGGCGACCTAATTTTAATCAAAAGCGGCGAACAGGTACCGGCCGATTGCAAAATCCTTTGGGGCGATTGCACCGTGAGCGAGGCCCTGCTTACCGGCGAAAGCACACCGATTGTGAAGCAGAAAAAAGACAAACTAATCGGCGGCAGCATCCTACAAAATGGTACTGTAAAAGCACAGGTTACAGCGGCGGGCAATGATACCGTGCTGGCTGGTATTGTGCAAATGGTAAAACAGGCCCAAGGCGAAAAACCACCGTTGCAATTATTGGCCGATAAAATCAGTGCCGTGTTTGTACCGCTGGTGGTGGGCATTGCTATATTAACTTTCTTACTTAACTATTTTGCTTTTGATATCAGTGGCGGACAATCTTTGCTGCGGGCCATTGCGGTTTTGGTAATCAGTTGCCCCTGCGCCATGGGGCTGGCCACGCCTGCGGCCATTGCGGTGGGGCTGGGCCGTGGGGCCAAAAACGGCATCTTGTACAAAAACGCCACGGCTCTGGAAACTTTTAAATCCATTAAACAAGTGGTGTTTGATAAAACGGGCACCCTTACCACGGGCCAGTTTACCATACAGCAGTTTCAGGCTATTGGTATGGAGGAGGCGGAGCTGCAACGCATTGTATTTTCTTTGGAAAAGTTCAGTACCCACCCCATTGCGCAGTGCTTAACAACAGCCTGGAAAACCAATAGCCCTTTGCAATGGAAGCAAGTGGAAGAAGTAAAGGGTTTTGGTATGCAGGCCACCGATGCGGAAGGGAATCTGTACAGGGCCGGTTCGCACAAATGGTTAACAACCGATGATACCGCCAGACACCATTCGTTGTATGTGTTTAAAAATGAGGCACTGATCGGCTGGATTGATGTGGCCGATGCCATACGCCCCGAAGCGGCCGAAGTAATACAATGGTTGCACCGCAAGGGCATCAACACGGTATTGCTCAGCGGCGATAAAAGGGAAAAATGCAAGGCCGTGGCGGCACAACTGGGCATTACTACTGTACTGGCCGAGCAAACACCCGAACAAAAACTGGCGCATTTGGATCGGCTGGTAAAAGAGCAACCCACGGCCATGGTGGGCGATGGTATCAACGATGCACCGGCATTGGCCAAAGCCACATTGGGCATTGCCTTGAGCGATGCTTCGCAGATAGCCGTGCAAAGCGCCGATGTGATATTGATGAACCACGGCCTGAAAAACCTGCCGCAAGCACTGGGGCTGGGCAAACATACTTGGCTCACCATCCGCCAAAACCTTTTCTGGGCCTTTATCTACAATATTGCTGCCATTCCTATCGCCGCATTTGGCCTGCTCACCCCTACATTTGGGGCCTTGGCCATGGGCCTGAGCGATGTGGTGCTGGCAGTAAATTCGGTACGGTTGTTTGTGAAGAAAGTGGTGTAGGGATCGTTGGCCGAGATTCGTTGACCGTTGACCGAAGGGCGGTTGACGGTTGACAGGATTGGTTGTTTTGGTTACGAGTTATTTTTGTTACGGGTTAAGGGCCGAAGACTACGATTTTTGAACAATCCAGCTTGTTTCGCTATAGAGTCTCGCTGTTATTTTTGTTACGAGTTACGGGTTGGGCGAAATTGAGAAGTGAAAGTTGACGGCGAAAGATGGCAGCGGCGTAACCTGCAAACCCGTTAACCCGCAACTCGTAACCAAATTAACCCATAACCCGGACGCCACTATTAACTCTTCGCTATTAACTATTAATTACTTTGTAATATTGCCCTATGTCTTCTTCGCCAAGCGACATATTAAAAGAATATTGGGGCTACCCGGCTTTTCGGGGGCTGCAAGACAGCATTGTGCAATCTGTGCTGGAAGGGCATGATACATTGGCACTGTTGCCTACCGGCGGTGGTAAATCGGTATGTTTTCAGGTGCCTGCCATGGCCCAACCGGGCATTTGTTTGGTCATCAGTCCGCTTATTGCCTTGATGAAAGACCAAGTGGAAAACCTCAAGCAAAGAGGTATTCCCGCACTGGCCATTTACTCGGGCATGAGCTTTGCCCAAACCCGACAAACCTTGCAAAATGCGGCTTATGGCAACTACAAGTTCCTGTATGTATCACCCGAACGGTTAGAAACGGATTTGTTTGCCGAATACCTGCCTGCCATTAAAGTAAACCTGATTGCGGTGGATGAAGCACACTGTGTATCGCAATGGGGTTATGATTTTCGGCCGCCTTATTTGCGCATTGCCGCCCTTCGGGAACATTTGCCCAATGTGCCCATCATTGCCCTCACGGCTTCGGCTACGCCAGATGTACAGCAGGATATTTGCGAAAGATTGCAGTTTGGTGCGCAACACCAAATTTTTCAGCAGTCCTTTGAGCGGCCCAACCTCAGCTACAGTGCTTTTGAAGTGGATGCCAAACCGATAAAGCTGCTGGAGATTGTGCAAAATGTAAAAGGCAGTGCCATTGTCTATTGCAAAACCCGCAAGCATACCCAGGAAGTGGCGGCCCTACTACAGGCAAACGGCCATCATGCCAGCTACTACCATGCAGGCTTGAGTGCCGAAGAAAGAACCCAGCGGCAAGAAGCCTGGATGCAGCGCCGCACCCGTATTATGGCCTGCACCAACGCTTTTGGTATGGGTATCGACAAAGCGGATGTGCGGTTGGTGGTGCATTATGATATGCCGGACTGCTTGGAAAATTATTACCAAGAAGCGGGACGTGCCGGCCGGGATGGGAATAGGGCTTATGCCGTACTGCTGCACCATCCACGGGAAATAGCCGATATGCAAGCCCTGGCCGCCATCCGTTATCCCGACGAAGCCGCTATCAGAACGGTGTACAAAGCCATGATGAACTATTTGCAAATACCGGCGCACAGTGGCGAAGGGCAATGGTTCGATTTTGACATCGGCGAATTTGCCAGTCGCTTTCAACTGAACATACTCACGGCTACCTATGCCATCAAGGCTTTGGAGCAAGAGGATTTGCTTACGTACAACGAAGTTTTTTTTAAACCCGCAACGGTAGGGTTTACGGTTAGCAAAACCGATTTGACGGAGTTTGAGCAGGCTTACCCCGATTTAACCGACACAGTGAAAGGCCTGTTGCGGAGTTATGAAGGCATTTTTGATTTTGCCACTGCCATTAATGAAAAAAAGTTAGCTCAATTTGTAAATAAAAGCGTGCAAGAGCTAACGAAAGCGTTGCAGCAACTGCACCAATATGGTATCATCGAGTACTCACCTGTAAAAGAAAAGCCACAGCTTTACCTATTGCAAAACCGCAGCCATACCGATTATTTCCGCTTCAACAGTCCAGCCTATTTTAAGCGCAAGGAATTATTTGCCAAACGGGTACAGGCCATGGCAGCCTTTGCACAAAATAAAGTGGAGTGCCGTAGCCGTTTATTGGCCACCTATTTTGGCAGCCCCGAAGTAAAGCCCTGCGGCATATGCGATACCTGCATCAATCAAAAAGCCCTTACCCTCAGCCAAGAAGCATTTGACCGCATCAGTCAACAAATTTATGCTGCAGCAGCAACCTCGACGCCGCTGGCCGATATACTTGCCAATATGGGCACCAATGGTAAAATGCAATTTTGGAAAGTGCTCAATTTTTTATTGGGCGAAGAAAAAGTGCAAGTGGGGGCAGATGGGAAGTTGCGGCAAACGGCAACAGGCAAAACTCCCAAGCATGAATAAAACAATTAAGCCCGGCAATCCAGGTATGCAAAACGCATTCTTTGGATACAAGAACAGTTTAATTGAATTGCGTTAAACGGCCTGCATGGCTACTAGCATTTTAATAAAAAATTATATGCACAAGATTTTCGGCAAATTTTACCTTAACCGGGAAGCTTCCCCCGTTCCGCCATTGCTCCGGTATATCTTTTTCCAACTCAATACGATATATATTATGCCCAATCTTGTGTTGTGCGTTACTAATCTTGCCCCCTACAACTTCTTCTTTGTTAGAACTGGTTGCTGCATATAAATATACCCAGTTTCCTTTGCTTATTTTCTGCGTATTACCCTGAATGGACAAAAGCAAATCGTTACTTACCACTGCCATATCCGCAACAGATACAGTGGCAGGTAATTCGTAGCCTCGCTTTACTAAAAAAAATAAGGCTGCGATGGCAAAAAAACAGGCCACCAGTATCAGTATCCCCCTACTAAGCACCATCGACCTTTTGTCGTTAAAAAGTTCGGTAAACGCTTCGCTATGTATCTTTTTTGTAGTACGCTGCTGTTGCATTTTTACTTTTGTTTATTCGCCTAGTTCAAGTTGATTTTTTACCAGTGTAAAATAATATCCTTTTTTTTGCGCCAGCCTTTCGTGTGTCCCAATTTCTACAATCTCTCCATTTTCCAAAACCACAATCTGATCAGCATTTTTTACTGTACTCAACCGATGTGCAATAACCACTACCGTTTTGTCTTTATACACTTGGTTTAGATTATGCACGATTGCCTTCTCGGTATTGGCATCCAATGAACTGGTTGCTTCATCAAACAACAAGATGTCTGCATTTTTATAAATGGCCCTTGCTATGAAAATGCGCTGCTGTTGACCCGTGCTCATGGTGAGGCCAGAAGTGCCAATTATGGTTTCGTATTTAGCAGGTAAGCCTTCGATAAAATTATCAATGGCAGCAATATGCGTCGCCCATTTTACTTTATCTATATCAGGCGTTTCGTCGGATAGGGCAATATTTTCGGTTATTGTTTTGGAGAAAATAAAACCTTCTTGCATCACGCAACCGCAGTAGCTGCGCCACTCCTTGGCATTAAATTCATTTAAGTTAATGCCCCCCACTTCTATTTGTCCATGTTGTGGCGCGTAAAACCTGAGCAATAATTTCAGCATGGTTGTTTTGCCACTGCCACTGCTCCCCACAATGGCCGTTACCTTTCCCCGTGGTATCGTAAAATTCAGGTTTTTAAGTACAACAGGGGAATCTTTGCCCCCGTATTGAAAAAAAACCTGTTTAAATTCAATAGCACTATATGCTTTAATATCAAAGCCGGTTGCTTTCCCTTCGTTGCTACTTGCCATAGCATCTTCATCTTTGCGGTTGTGAATTTCTTCTAGCCGATTTAATGAAATCTTTGCATCTTGGGCTGAGGTAACAAATCCGATAAACTGCATCACTGGCCCGTTCATTTGTCCAATCATATATGAAATGCTCAGCATACCGCCCAAGGTTAACGACCCGTTTATCACTTCCCTAGCTGCCAAATAGGAAATAAAAATATTCTTCAGTTGTGTAAAAAAAGTATTCCCTAGCATCTGAAACTGGTCGAGGTGCAGGCTTTTAAGGTTGGTGCCAAAAACACTTACCTGCTTTTTTTCCCAATGCCATCGCATAAAATCCTCCGCATTGTTCAATTTAATTTCATGACAGCCGTTTATCAGTTCATACTCTACATTGGATACATCGGTCAACATATCAAACCGGGTATAATCGAGCCTTTCCCTTCGCTTCAAAAAAAGAAAAATCCAGCCTACAGCAAGCCCGCTGCCAATCAAAAATACCAATAGTACAACAGGGCTATAATACAGCAGGGCTATCCCAAAAGAAAAAAAAGTAAACAAAGCAAAAATAATGTTGATGGAAGAGGAGGTAAGGAAATTTTCAACCCTGCCAATGTCGCCCATTCGCTTGATAAGATCGGTTGCCAGTTTTGCATCAAAAAACTTCATGGGCAAAGAAAGCAGCTTAACCAAATAGTCTGACGCAATCGTCAATTTAATCCTTGTATTGATATATAAAAATATTTTGGACTTGATCATTTCAATAATCGTGACACCAAAAAAAATGGCCAGTTGCGAAAGGAGTACCAGGTTAACAATATAAAAATCTTTATTATTTACACCCTTGTCAACCAATTGCTGTGCCAAAAAGGGCAAAGCCAGATTTAATAGTGCAGTTACCCCAATGGTTATCCCTACAAAAAATAGGTGTTTTTTAAATGGGAACAGGTATCTGATGATAAAGGCAAGCTTGTTCTGTGTTGGGCTATCGTTTTTCGGCTCTGCTACCGGGAAGTTTTGAGTTGGTTCAAAGAAAAGGGCAAAGCCTACCCCATTTGTCTGCCAATCTTTTATAAAAATCGCTTCATCTAATTCAAAAGCCCCATGAGCTGGGTCTGCTATTAGATATTTTTTGGGACGTCTATTCTTTTTTCCATCGCTGCCCCCTCCATTACGGTTGCGTATATCGAACAAGATTACGTAATGGTTATGTCTCCAATGGAGCAAACAGGGCAGCGGTGCAGCCTCTACCATTTGCTCCAAGCTGGCTTCAACTGCCATGGTTTTAAGCCCCACCGTTTTGGCTGCTTCAATTATATTGGAAAAATTGGTTCCGTTTCGGGTGTTGTAAGAGATCTCACGCAAATATTCGATACGGTATTCTTTGCCAAAATAATTGCAAATCATTTGTAAGCATGCCGGGCCGCAATCAGCCGTTTCCCTTTGCTTATATATTTTAAATTTTTTGCTCAAGGAAACAAATTAATGATAATTATTTTATCAATGTATAAAATCCATCCGCCCGCTGCTCAAGGTTATTGGACACATGAATGGCATAGCGTGTGGCCAGCATGTTGACTTCCTCAATCAAGTCATGCTTCGCATACCATAGCCGCTGAAACTCAGGCTTGCCAATGGTATCTTCAATGCTGTTGCGCAGTACATTACCAAAACTGTTGGGGTGCATCAAGCAGTTTTTAATATTGCCATGCTCATCAATGGTTACTTTTTTATTATAATAAGGGTTGTACTGCTGAGCCTCCATAAAATAATCTGGATTTACAATAAAAATATCCCTAGGGTAATGCCGGTTAAAAGCCTCAACGCCAAAATCTTCTTTACAAAAATCAATCTTTTCGCCTCGCTCCCAAACAGTAGTATCTTCTTCAACATTATAAACAACAATGGCCTTTAATTTTTTATTCCGCTCATATAAACTAAAATACTGTTCTTTACTGATTTGAGGAGCGTTTTTTACAATTAAGTCAATAGCCCTTAGGGTGCTGCCCGCTGTATAATCTACCGCAGCTACCAGTGCATCAAAAGAATAGGTGTCTGTCACAATCCGTAACTCTAGGAATTTACACAACAAATTGTCCAATTCGGCTATTACCGGCTTTAATGGATATTGGTTAAAAGTATATTGGATAACCGCATTTTTGATAAATTCCGGCGATTGATAAGCATATGCCATGCGGGGAAATCGTTCCGGTTCATTTGTATAAAACCCCAGTCCTTCATTAAGCAAAAAGCGAAGGTACTCGTTCAATGTGCCAACGGATGCCTTGCCAATTTCCTTTTTAACCTCCTTTATAGTGGCTTTTTTCAGCAGCTCCAAGATATCGTTCATTGAGTTGGGAATTTCTTTCAATTGTCCAAACTGCAAATTGTACACCACACTGCTTTCTGCCCCTTTTACGGGGATACAAAAAGGGTACAGTATAAAGTAATCTTTCCCTGCGCCTTGCTTATTTGTCATTATCCTTTCTTATGATAAAATTAGAAACTGGTTTTGCCAAAGGATAATTAAGGTATTGCTCAGCCCTATGCTTATCTGACCTACTGAATTTTTCCCGCATGCGCAATTCCCCAATATGCTCTGTAATGTTGGCATACATAAAACGGTAATTAATTGGCACACGCTCAAGCAATTTTCTTGCAAATGGCGTATCAAATTTTTTCTTTTCCATGCATATTGTTTTTTTGAATGAGCCATTCCGCTATCCTTCTTTCTATCTGGTAGCCGCCTTGCCAAGATGGTGCTGAATATTGGCCTACTGGATTTACTTCCAAAAAATAATATTGCCCATCTACTGTTTTGATCAAGTCGATGGAACCGGTAACCAACCCTATCCACCTCATAAATTTGTCGAGCTGTGCTTCCATATCTTTGGGCAGTTGGTAGGTCGCCCATTTAAGCGATTCTTTGTAAAAGCTTTGCTTGATGTCCACCAATCTATCTTTATCGGTAGAGATTGCCGCAGTAGCGAAGAACTCGCCATCAAGATAAAACACCCTTACTTCATAATCGGCCATTACTTTTTCTTGAAAGAGGGCAGGAAAAAATCGTTCTGGCAACATTGCCAATACATCGTCATCAACGGATGTGGCATAAGTGGAGTATGTATATTTACCAAACGTGTAATAACTTATCCTGCAAATGGATTTCGTAATACATCCATGGGGGCACTCTTCTTTAAACTCGAGTAAACCTGTCTTGTTGTTGATTACCCTTGACCTTGGCGAAAGCAGCCCTGCCCTATGGGCGGCAGCCGATATTTTCGGTTTGTTTACATTGACCATTTCTGAAACAGGGAACCAAATTTTGTCTTTAAAAGCGTCAAACAAGGCTTCCACAAAATGCTCAAGTTCGTTATTGGCTTCATAAAAAACCTTTCTCGACACATCTCCCAAGGGTTCCCCTTCTTCATAATATAGGTAGCGGTAGAAACGTCGAAAAAAGATAACGGTTACTTTTTGGGAATAGTCCACTCCATTAATGATGACCGACCCCTTGTCAATATCAAATGAATAATTCACTTTTTGGGCAACCAAATCTTCCACACAAATCCTAAAAAAAGGGGCTTTGTAGTACAAAAGCCAATCAATCACAGGATCTGTTCCCTGCTCAAAATAGCTATGCGTTAAAACAAGAATCATGTATGAATCCTTTTATCATTTCATTATAGGCCATAGCCAGTAAATTTTAGGCAAGCCCCTTCCCCTTTCATTTCGCATTACCGCAAAGTCCCTTCATTACATCGTCTTAAAATTATTTTGTGCAAAGGAAAACACGGAAATCACCAGTTGTCACAATTCCATTGCACGGCCAATGCGCCTTATCCACGATCCCCATTTATGCTCTCGTCATAACTACTACTATGATCAGAATAGGCCGAAGAGTCTTTAGATTCCGAAGTATCTACTTCTCTTGAAACATCACTAGTACTTGATTTATCGTGATGAAACGAATTATCATTGGCATCTGAAGTGTCATATGATTGTGAGAATGAGTCGTCTGGGGCGGCAGCACTAAAATCAAGGCCCCCGTTGATAAAATAAACAAGTGATGCTGTTTCGATTTGCTTGAACTCTGTTAATTTGTCAAGTTCAATTTTACTTTGTTTCATAATACTAATTATTAGTTTAAATGATATGCCTACTTTTTTATAAGGATTTTCGGCTTTCTCCTTTTGTTGGTTTAAAATGTTACTCTAGCAAAATAAACCCATTGCAATACTTGATTACAAGGCATTGTTCCATCTGCGCTTAATTAGAGTCATTGTACTCGCTTGAATCTAAAGCTAGGCTGAAATCACTGGAAGTACTATTATCATCAGTCCGGGATGTATCTTGATCTTGTGATACGTCTGTAAACTCTGATCGGTCTAACCATCCTGAAAAATCGTTAAAGCCAGACTGATCATTATTTGTTGAGGTATCATTAGCTGCAGAAACAGTTTTTGCCGTTGATCCGCCCCGGTCAAAATCAAGGCCGCCATTAATAAAATACTTTACTGCAGATGTTTCGATTTGTTTGAACTGAGTTAAGCTTTCAAGCTTCATTTTGCTCTTTTCCATTTTATAATTATTTAATTTAATAGTTGCGCCTACTCTTTTACAAGGATTTTCGGCTGCTTCCTTTTGCCTGCAAAGGATTTATTTTATTCATATATACATATACCAAGCATCCATTGCACTTTAGGGTTGCATGCAAATGCTTGTGTACCGTTTTGCAAACGGTCTTGCTTTGTTAATTATTGGGTTTATATTAACCTAGATACCCTTTTCTTTTATCCAAGTTCTTCCGGTGCTGGTTATATTGCTATTCATTAAGGCTTTCACCAAATCTAAACTCAAGGAAAGCGTATCTTCAAAAAAAACTGCTCAAATATTGCTTCTATGCGCATCACAATAGATGCATTATTACAAAAAAATCAGTAGCGGTATTATTCGTTAAATGTTACCTGTGAACACTAATAGCATATAGCCACAATACTCATGTTTACACAACTAGCAAAACAAAATATAAAGATTTTTTATTATTTCAAAAAAAAAGCAAAAAAAATTCCCCCTTTTTTAGTGGGGGAATTTTACGCAGGGGATATTACCCCCTAAATCATTACTCTAATTGCGCTATTATAGAATGCTGTAAGTGCCTGTATATTCATTTAAGGTAATGGTATAAGAACCTGCGGTGGCAGGTGTATTAAAGTTGGCGCTGCCATCATCCCTAATTTTTCCACCTCCTGCATCTTCGTAATCAAAAGCACCCCAAGCATTGCCAGAAAGGAATTTGATTTCCCTACTAGCCCTCAGGTTGAGTGTGATGGTCCATACACCGTTGCCAGCGTAAGTCATTTGAGGAGATGTGGGGGGATCCCAATCGTTCACACCGGCTTGGTTGATACCGTTGCCCACTACCCGCATTTCGCTGGCAGGGGTAAGGCTATACGTAAGGTTGGTGGTATTAGAGCCATCCCACATAGCACGCATCCTACCATTGGCACCTGTCCATTTAAAATTGTCGAAGCCCGAACCTGGGTCCACTACCATTTTACCACCGTTGCCATTATCAACCGCAAACCAACGGTTTTTGTTGTTGGCACCATTGTCCCAATCATTGCCATCATGAAACTTAAATTCATCGTTGGTATTCATATTGGCCAATAAGATAAATTTATTCACGCCCAAGTAGCTCATCTTGTTGGCAGGTTGGCTCCATCCTTGGAAGTTGCCAATCATGCCCATACCGCCAATACCATTGGCTACGGCTGTTTGCAAGAAGAATTTTTTGTTGGGCAGGTCAAATGTAATCCTGTACACACCCGTTACGGCCACGGGTATATTATTTTCGCCATCGGCTGTAATGGTACCGGCGGGCTGGGCGGGGTCTTGTCCCCAATCAACAGCACCGGCGGCGGGTGGCCAAGCTTGACCGTTTACAAACTTCAGTTCATCGCCACCGCTTAGGCGGACATACGTAAAATAGGTACCAGGAAAACGGGGGTCTTCAATCAAACGAGTTGATTGGGCAATATCCCAACCACCGGGTGTAGCGCTGCCCACTACATATACTTTCACTTCACGGATGATTACCAAGCTATTGGTATAGTCGGCAAATTGCTTCCATGTACCAGAAGTTGCAACCACAGTCCATTTCAACTGGGCAGGTGCTGGCAAGCTGGTAAAGCCTTTAGCGGTAAGTGAATCACTAAAACGCTTATAGGCAATGGTCGCTGTAGTATCCGAACCTGTGTTGTCGGCTGTTAAGCTGAACAATGGGGCATTCCAATTAATCGCCAATTCGTTGCCGCTGGCATCGGTTTTCCTTTCGGCAAACAGTACGGCGTATTTAATGGCGGGACCACCGGAAGCTGGCAAAGACTTTGTCCACCTGAATACCATGTTATCGGTAGTAGAAGTGGGGTTGATGGTAACCGGGGCCAAAGAAGTGGCTGGTGCCAAAGGAACAAAAGGTGTGGCGCCATCTTTAAACCTGGTTATCTTAATGCCGAATACGTCGGAGCTGGTAACTTTAACCAAACCATTGTCGGCCACTACCGACCATATCAAATCGGCAGTAGCACCTGCGGCAATGCCTTTACCGGCCAATGCTGCATCAATCTGTGCGTAAGTAAGTGTCAATTTGGTATCGGCACCGGCATTGTTGGAAGCTATTTCCAAAATGGGTGCACCGATACTACCGGTTTTTAACGCCGCAACCCATTTGTATGTAGGGGCAATATCCACACCGGGCTTGGAAGCCGTCCAACTAATGGTTACCAAAGTATTGGGCAGTGCCGCATTCAACACCAACTCGGTATTGGTAACCGGGGCCGCCAACTTAAATTCTCCAAGGGCTTCCCCTTTAATGGTATTGTCGAATTCTGCTTTTTGGCAGCCGGCTATGGCAGCAGCGGCCAACAGAAAAAGTAAAGCTGATTTTTTCATTACTGATCAGTTTAAAATTTTTTTATAAATCGAATGGTTTTTCTGAATTGGCAGTTTCTACATTAATCGGCTGCCCATTTACATCTAGCCCTGTGCCTTTTATACGAAAACGCAATTTGCCCAGTTTGGTAGCTGCGGGAACGTTGAACAAAGTGGCAGGAAAAAAGGTGTTGGAAAATACCTTGTCGCCTTCATTGGTCACCGGAACGGTTACTTCACTACCTACTTGGTTGTTGTTGATATCGTAAACCGACATCACAAACGATACGGGCGTCATGCGCTTATCTGCATCATTAGTGGCCAGGTTTTGATGGAAATAAACCGTTACGGCATCGCCCTTGCCTATCCGGCTGGGGAATACACGGGTAACGGTGGGCACAAATACCAGCGGCTCAAAAGCTTGGGCAGGGGCATCCTGTGTTTGCTTGCTACCGTTTTGAGATTTTATCAAAAACGCAAAATGCTTTAACTCAGCCGGGGCCAGCACAAACATATCCACCCCTACAAACTTGAAGGTGAACTTATTGGCGGCGATACGGGTCATTTTGGCCAAGGCGGATGAATTGCCCCAGCTACCGTTTACAATACCGTCTTTGGCAACAAAGCCAGCGGCATTAGAATTGCAAAATATCCAAATATAAGCATCTGCCTCTCCGGCCATGCCCGTACCCGTTACGTCTGCGGTAATGGTTACTTCATCCTCTGCGGTAAAAGTACCGGGCGAAAGGGTGAAGGTGGTAAACTGGGCATTGGCCCAATGGGCGGAAATGGCCAGTAATGCTATCAAAAATATCTTTTTCATGTAAGAATCTTTTACGCTTTAATTAATTTTTTGAAAACTCATACGTGTATGAAAGCACCAATTTATTGCCCTGTTTTTTTTGCTGTATCAGCATCAACTTGTTGTTGGCAAGTAGGCTATAGTTGGCCATGGTCAATTTAGCAGTATCGGTACCACTGGCTAGGTCCAGCTTTTGGGGCTGTTCCAAATTATCCAATTGCCAGTTGCCATTGGTTACGCCCAACAATTTGGCAGCCGTGCCATAGTTGATGGTATAAGTGGTGGGGGCACCAGCCGTTGCAGCAAACGTAAGCGTAATTTCGTTTTGCTTCATCAAGCTGGTTAGATCCAGCGTTTTGTAAGGGAACCCCTTGCTGGCGGCAAACTCATCGGTTTGCGTTACCTTGGTTACCTTCCATGTGCCCTGCAATTTGCTTACGCTAAAAGCACTATTCGACTCAAAATCTTTAAAAGATTCGGGCTTGCAGGAAGTTATAAAGATTACAGCTACTGTAGCTGCGGCGATGAATAACTTTTTCATTTGCATATCGTTTTATTGTTTCAAATGATGCCGGTAGTAAAAGAAGCTTTACAATTTACGGCTTTTGTGTTAACTGTACAACCCTGTTAAACAATACCGGCACCATTTATTGGTTTGTTAAAACATTATTATTGGCAACCGCCAGAAAGGTTTTGTTGAAACCCTGGGTTTACGTTTACCTCTGTAGTAGGGAAAACCAGTGCCAAGCCATTGCAATTCCAAGGCGCATTGCGGATGGTAACCGCTTCGCCATTGCCGCCCCTGCGCTTCAACTGTTGCAAACGGTCGCCTTCAAACGCCATGTCCAATTCCCTTTCCCTGCGCACGGCATCTTTCAATTGCGAAGCACTAGCACCTGCTGTCAAAACGGGGGCAGTACCACTATAAGCACGATTGATGATGTCGTTGATGTCACCAATACCCACTGTGAGGTTCGTATTGGTTTCCGCAGCCGATTCGGCCCTGATCAATTTCATTTCTGTAAGATGTACCACTGGCAATTTGAATACCAAAGAATCGTATTTGGTAAAAATATTGAACCCGCTGTTTACCTTGTACCAAGCTTTGCGGCGGTCATTCGTACCCGTTGCACGGCTGATAAAATCCGAAGTCATGCGCAGCGTGGGCACAGTTGGTGCTGTTCTTACAAAACTAAACTGGTTGCGCAACTCATTAAAGCGGCCCTGTGGGTTATTGGTTTCGTAAATCATTTCAAATATGGATTCCCGTGAGCCATCTTTTGAAAAACGCTTGGACAAATCGGTTTCAAACACAAAGGCGGGATTGCCAATTACTTGATTGGAGTACAAATAAGCATTGGCAAAATCGTTCATTTGAAAATATACACGGGCCAACATGGCTTTGGCTGCCCACTTGCTGGGATATACCGTGTTGCTGGCAGGCAATAGGCTGTCAGCGGCACGTAGGTCGCTTATCACTTGTGCATATACTTCGCCAACAGTATTGCGTGTTACGGGGCTGGGCTCCGACTTAAGACGCAAGGGTATGCCCAATTGTGTATTGCTGCTGCCTTTTACATAAGGCTGCGCAAACAAACGCACCACATCAAAGTGGCAAAGCCCCCTTAAAAATTTAGCTTCACCTTCAAAGCGGTTGCGATTGGCGGCGGAAGCCTTATCCAAATTTTCTAACAGTGTATTGGCCCTTAATATTACCACATAAGCTTCAGAATACATACCTACATGATAATCGCCAAAAATGGAAGAGTTGCGGTTGAACAAAGAGGCAAATTGACCCGAAAGATCGGTACCACTCAGCCCATCGGCCATCAACTCATTCAAAACCTGATAGCGGCCGCCCCAATAGTTATCGGAGCCCAGCGCTGTATAAGTTGAATTTAATACCGCATTCAAATCGGCCTCTGTTTTGATAACCGAATCTTTGGTTAGCAAACCGCCCGGGATGGACACGTCGATGGCCTTTTTACACCCGGTGATGGATGCACCAGCGGCTAAAAGGGCCGCCAGCGCAATGCTATATAATTTATTTTTTTTCATTGTTTGATTTTTGCTTTAGCTGATTAAAACGAAACGTTGATGCCAAAAGTGAATGTACGTGCCTGTGGAGGCGTTAAGTACGTAACGTTGGGGCTCATGTTCCTGTCTGTTTGGCCACCATCTGCATCCCTGTTCACTTCGGGATCGCCGTTGGGGTATTTGGTCCACAAGAACAGGTTAAAGCCAGTAGCATAAATCCTAGCAGCACTCAGCTTCAGCTTTTCCAACATTTTGGTTGGCAAACGGTAGGCCAAGGTCAACTCACGCATACGCAGGTAATCACCCTCATACATAAACATGGAAGAACTAAAGTCGCTTTGTCCAGACAAACCGGGGTACAACTGATTGTAGTACAAGCGGGGATATTTAGCCTGATCGCCGGGCTTGGTCCACCTGTCCAAAAAGTCGCGGCGGAAGTTCCAGTTTTGGGTAGAAAGGCCTTGGAACTGGAATTTACCACTGTTGTCCCACACATTCAATCCTTCTGCATATACAAACAAGGTATTCAATTCAAAGTTTTTGTATTGGATATTCGCACCAAAGCCGCCTGTCCAATCGGGTATCAGTTTACCGATGGGGCGCCTGTTGTCGAGGCTGAATTGCTTTGATGTGTTGCCATTCTTGTCCAACCAAATGGGCAAGCCATCATTGGGGTCAACACCTACATAGTAATTGGAATACAAACTGCCCAAGGGGTAACCTTCCAAAATGCGGGTTTCGTTGGTGCCAGATTGAATGGCATCGGGGCCGAGACCTTGTACATCTTTTACCTCGTTGTAGTTTTTGGCCGCATTAAAGTTTACCGATACCATAAGGTCTTTCTTCTTTATCACCACTGCATTCAGCGACAGTTCCAAACCTTCGTTCAACACTTTGCCCAAGTTGCGGAAGTAGGTGGCGTTGTTGCCATATCCACCGCTGGTGCTCACAAATTGGTTCATGATAACATCTTCGCTCAGCTTGTTGTAGTAGGCCACATCACCGGTTAAGCGGTTGTTGAACAAGCCAAACTCAATACCCAAATCATAGTTCTTGGCAGTTTCCCATTTCAGGTCCCTGTTTTCGAAATTATTGGGGAAGGCAATGGGCGCACCATTGTACAGGGCATTACCACTTTGTTGCACCGTCCAAGTACCTATCCAACGGTTGGTGGGTATATTGGCGTTACCGGTAATACCATAGCTGGCACGCAATTTAAATTGGTTTACGAAGGGCAGGGCTTTTTCAAACCAAGCTTCTTCTGATAACATATAAGCAGCCGATACCGCAGGGAAGAAACCAAAACGGTTGTTCGGGCCAAATACATTGGAGCCATCCACACGGGCCAGGGCCTGTATGAACAATTTGTTTTTATATGCATAATTCACACGGCCAAAATAGCTGGCAAAAGCCCTTCTGTCGGCAATCAAACGATCGTTACCCGTTAGCAAGCCTGCATTTTGGTTACCATAAGTGATGATAGCGCTATCCAAAGATGCCTTGTCTTTCCAAAAAGGATCGCTTACGTTGGCATTCAAGTAATATTCCTTGCTCTTGGTTTGTGAATACTGATATTCCGTACCAGCCAAGAAAGTGAACTTATTGTTGTTGTTCACTTCATACGTGTATGTTGCGGTAAGGTTGGCGTTGTAGTTGTTTACGTTCAACCAAAAGCGCCTAGATTCGGCTGTGGGTGAATTCCTCCACAAGGCCGATTCAATGCGGTCGTTGTTATTGTTCAAGATATCACCGTTGGCAGTAAACCTGATCGCCAAGTTTTTGATGGGCGTAAAATCCATGCTTATGCCACCGATGAAACGCTTGTCATCAGAACGGGCCTTGATTTGGTCAATCTGGTACAAGGGGTTGTTGCCGTTGCCTGCCAAAGTATAAAATGAGCCATCCGCATTTTTAACCGGGAAGATGGGCAATGCGTTGGACATGGCTGCACCGATACCGCCCGACCAACCGGTTGGTACCCTATTGTTGATACCCACTGTGTAGCCCAGGTTTACCGAAGCCTTGAATTTTTTAGAGAAAGTGAAATCGTTGTTGCTGCGGATGCCATAGCGGCGGAAGCTGTTGCCCACGGCATAGCTTTGGTCATCGCTAAAACTGCCGCCCAAGAAAGTGCGCCATATCTTTTTGCCATAGGTAACAGAAAGGTTATAGTCTTGCAAAACACCTACCCGGGTCAATTCGTCAAACCAATCAGTGTTGGTTTGGGCAGCCAATGTGCGGTTAATGTTATTGGGCATGGGCGCAAAGCCGGTATTGCCGTCATTGGTCCAAGCTTCTTGGCGCAATTGCACCCATTCGGCACCGTTTACAAACTCGGGCTTTACGGAAGGGGCAGAAAAGCCCACTTTACTAGAAAAGTTGAATTTAGGTTTACCCGATTTGCCACGCTTGGTAGTAATCAGGATTACACCATTGGCACCACGGCTACCGTAGATACCGGCGGCACCCGCATCTTTCAATACTTCTACCGATTCAATATCGTTGGGGTTGAGGGTGGCCAAAGGGTTTTGTTGAAAACCTTGGCGTACCAAGTATTCGTTGTTTCTGTTGGCTACATTGTTAGAATAGGTAAGCGGATCTGAGGTAACGGGTATACCATCAATTACAAACAAAGGCTCGCCACCAGCACTTACCGAGGCGATACCACGGATGCGTACATAGGAAGCGCCGCCGCTGAGGCCGCTAGACTGCGATACCTGCACACCGGCAATCCTACCTTGCAAAGATGCCTCGAAGCTGGGCGTGGGAAGGGCCGTTAATTTGTCACCACCCACTTTGACAATGGCACCGGTTACTTCCCGCCTACGTTGGCTACCATAACCTACCACTACCACTTCGTTCATTTGTTGATTGTTCAGCAGCATTTGTACGTTGATGCTGCTACGGCCACCGATTACCACTTCTTGCCTAACAAAACCAGAAGAGGTGAACACCAAAGCAGTAGCACTGGCGGGCACATTGATTTTAAAACTGCCATCTGGGCTGGTTTGAACAACGGTACGGGTGCCCTTGGCCGTTACGTTCACGCCCGAAAGGGGGGCATTGTCTTTACTGTCGGTTACTTTACCGGTTACAACCGTTTGCGCAAATACTACTGTAGTGAGTAGCAATAACGCAACCGTTTGCGATAAAATCCCGAAGATTTTACTGTAGCTTTTTCTCATAAAGCAAACATTTATCGTTTTTAAATGATTAAGAAGAAAACCCTAATGTGTATTTTTTACGCAATCGTAATGTGTAAAAATTACACAAATAAACATATTTTTTTTAACATTTTAAGATTTTGTTAAATCTTTTTTATGCCATTTTGTACTTTCTTTAACAATGCCCCTATAGCAAAAAAGGGTATCAATAAAGACACTGAAATGCCCTAATTTGCTGCACCTAGCCCATTTTACCTTATACCGATGAATGATAGTTTGCCTACCAAGAATAGGTGCTTGTTTTCAGCCTTGCCCTAAAAATCGATGCCAAACCATTTTTTCTTCTTTTTCTCGTACTTTTCGTAGTTAAACTTGTACAATTTGCCCGGCCGGTGGGGTACATCCTGCTCCATTTCGCCTGTATCTATCAAAAAGTCCATGGAAAAGAACTTTTTCCTGAAGTTCCGGCGGTCCAATTTAATGTCCAATATGGCTTCGTACAGGTTCTGCAGGTCACGCAGGGAGAATTTCTTGGGCAGCAGGTTAAACCCGAGGGGATGCTCTTGTATCCGCTTTTGCAGGCGGGCATAGCAAGCATCAAAGATCTCCTTATGGTCAAATGCCAATTCGGTTACGGTTTTTATATCGTGCCAATGGAGGTCGTTTTCCAATATTTTCAGCTTGTGGTGCTGTACATTGATCAATGAACAGTACGCCACGGTTACCACCCTACCGGCGGGGTGACGGCCAGTGGCACCAAAGGTTTGCACCTGCTCGAGGTACAAATCGCTCAGGCCGGTCCTTTGTTTCAGCACCCGGTACGCTGCCGCATCCAAGTCTTCGTTGGGATACACCAAGTCGCCCAACAGGGAGTAGCGGCCCTGATATTTTTTCAAGTCACTGCGTATCAGCAGTACTTTCAATTTGTTTTCGTCAAAGCCAAAAATCACACAGTCTACCGAAAGGGCAATGCGGTTGCTGCTCTCCACTTCCGACTGTATGGTTTGTAGCGTTTTAATTTTACCTACCGGTTTTCCGTTTTCGATTACTGTCATTTCCATTTCCATATAACAAACAACTTATAAATTTACTTATTCTCTTTTATAAAACGTAAAGTGATGCCTTTGCCATTTTGCTGCAAGCGTACATAGTAAACACCTGCGGTCAATTTAGCAAGTTGATTGGTGATATTAAAGAGGTATTGACCGGGCTGCCGGACACCCTGATATAACCAAGCCAAACGCTCCCCTCCCCTGCTGTAAAGCCCGAGGGTTACGATGCCGCTACCGGGCACAATGTAGTCAATAATGGCATTGGCACTAGCTGGGTTAGGCGTTATTTTGATGCCAAAGCCGTCTTTAAGATTGCCGATGGTGCTATTACGGGTATTGGTTGCAAAGGCGGTGCCCACGGTAAAGTTGGCAACCGTAGTAGGCGCACAATTGGCACTCACCCGCCACTCGTAGGTAGCGCCTGAAGTAAGGCCGGTAAGGATAACTGGACTAGCCGTGATGGCCGTGCCCACGGTTGTCCAAGCGCCCGTACTGCCCAACCGATATTCAACTGTATAAAACAAGCCGACCGTAGCTGTCCAGTTAAGGGTGGCACCCGTATTGGTGATGGCGGTAACGTTCAAACCAGCGGGGGCCGTTGGTGTGGGCGTTACTGTTACCGTAATGGCGGCACGGGGCCCTGCGCCGCAACTATTGCCTTGGCTCACATAATAAGTAGTGCTGCCTGCTGCTGTGGTAACGGGTACCGGGGCGGTGGCAACACCTGTTCCCCCTGTAGCTACTGTGTACCAAAGCAAATTGCTGCCTGTAGCCGTTAAAGCCGTGGCCGTAGCATTTTGGCAATACGTAACCGGACTGCTAACGGTGGGCGATGTGGGTACGGCCGTAACGGTAACGGCTATCGTTGCACGGGGGCCTTCGCATCCGCCTGCGGCGGATTGACTTACATAATAATTGACAGTACCTGCCGTAGCTGTGGAAGGAACAGGAGCGGTAGCATTGCCCGTGCCACCCGTAGCGGCCGTATACCAAAGCAGGTTGCTGCCCGTGGCCGTTAAGGCCGTGGCCGTAGCATTTTGACAATAACTAACCGAAGCAGTTACGGTAGGGGCTGTTGGTGTGGCATTCACCGTTACAGCTATCGTAGCCCTTGGACCTTCGCATCCGCTGATCGTTTGACTTACATAATAGTTGGTCGTACCCGCAGCGGTAGTAGCAGGTGTGGGCGCAGCCGCATTACCCGTACCACCCGTAAGCACCGTGTACCAAAGCAGGTTACTGCCCGTGGCTGTTAAAGCCGTAGCCGTAGCGTTTTGGCAATAACTAACTGTCGAATTTACAGTGGGGGCGGCAGGCGTGGCGTTTACATTTACCACAATGGCGGCACGGGGGCCTTCGCCACAGGTGCCGGTTTGGCTCACATAATAGGTAATGCTGCCTGCCGATGTAGTGCTGGGTATAGGTGCCGTGGCGTTACCCGTTCCACCAGTTGCAACGGTGTACCAAAGCAAGTTACTGCCCACAGCGGTTAAAGCCGTGGCGGTAACATTTTGGCAATAAGTTATGGGAGAAGTTACCGTTGGTGCCGTAGTACTGGCCGTAACCGTAACCGCTATCAAGGCCCTTGGGCCTTCACAGCCATTGACCGTTTGACTTACATAATAATTGATAGTACCCGCCGTAGTAGTAGAAGGAAGAGGTGCTGTTGCATTACCAGTACCACCCGTTGCAGCCGTGTACCAAAGCAGGTTGCTGCCCGTGGCCGTTAAAGCCGTGGCCGTAGCATTTTGGCAATAGGCAACGGGACTCGTTACGGTGGGTGCGGCTGGTGTGGCATTAATGGTAACAGCTATTGTAGCCCGTGGGCCTTCACAGCCGCTGATTGTTTGGCTTACATAATAGTTGGTAGTGCCCGCTGTACTTGTGGAAGGTATGGGAGCAGTAGCCGTACCCGTTCCGCCCGTAATAGCCGTGTACCAAAGTAGATTACTTCCCGTAGCTATTAAGGCTGTAGCTGTAGCATTTTGGCAATAAGTAACCGGAGAACTTACCGTGGGGACTGCTGGCGTGGCATTTACGTTTACTACAATGGCAGCACGGGGACCTTCACCGCAACTGGTGGTTTGGCTTACATAATAAGTAGTGCTACCGGCCGCAGTGGTGCTAGGTATCGGTGCCGTTGCAACACCTGTACCACCACTAGATACAGTGTACCAAAGTAAATTACTACCGGCGGCCGTTAAAGGTGTAGCGGTGGTATTTTGGCAATACGTAACCGGACTCGTTACGGTTGGGGCTGGTGTGCTGGTGGTAACGTTAACCGCTATCAAAGCACGGGGGCCCTCGCAGTTGCTGATGGTTTGACTTACATAATAATTGGTACTGCCTACGGCTGTGGTAGTGGGTGTGGGGGCTGTTGCATTGCCGCTGCCGCCTGTAGCGGTGGTATACCAAAGCAATCCGCTTCCCGTAGCCGTGAGTGGCACAGCTGCGCCGTTTTGGCAATAAGTAAGAGGACTGCTTACGGCGGGGGCCGATGGCGTTGCATTTACCGTTACCGTTATCTGCGCACGGGGGCTTTCGCAGCCATTCACCGTTTGGCTTACGTAATAATTGACAGTACCCGATGTAGTAGTACTTGGCAGGGGAGCCGTGCCGCTACCCGTGCCGCCGCTGGCTCCTGCATACCAAAGCAGGTTGCTGCCTGTAGCAGTTAACGCAGTGGCAGTAGCATTTTGACAATAAGCAATGGCGCTGGTTACCACGGGTGCCGATGGTATGGCATTTACATTTACCACAATGGCTGCCCTTGGGCTTTCGCAGCCGCTCACCGTTTGGCTTACATAATAAGTGGTAATGCCTGTGGTATTGGTGCTAGGCGTGGGGGCCAGTGCAACGCCTGTTCCGCTGTTGGCAACGGTGTACCACAACAAATTGCTGCCTGTAGCCGTAAGGGCCGAAGGGGCTGCGTTTTGGCAATAATTAACTGGACTGGTTACCGTGGGTGCCGCTGGTGTAGCAGTTACCGTAACCACGATGGCTGCACGGGGACCTTCACAACCGCCAACGGTTTGACTTACATAATAAGTGGTACTGCCCGACGTAGCTGTGCTGGGCGTGGGTGCTGTGGCACTACCCGTTCCGCCCGAAGCTGCGGTATACCAAAGCAAGCTACTGCCCGTGGCGGTGAGTGCCGTAGCTGTGGCCGACTGGCAATACACAACGGGCGTGGTTACCGCAGGTGCTGTAGTAGCACAGGGGTTAGATACATATACATGGTACTCCCCTGGTTGCAGGGTAATGCTTTGTGTGGTGGTGCTAAGATTGAAACTGGTACCCGTTGCACCATTGAGGCCCGTAGCACCGGTGGTCATTCCATCACTCAAATAATTTTCCCAAAGCCCCGTGGTTTGAAAATTAACCGATCTTGTTTGTGCAACCACATCAAAGTTAGCAATTACGGTTACCTTTTTGCCGGTGGCAGATGGGTCGGCTATTTGAAACCGTTTCACCAAACCGTTGCCGTCGAAAAAGTCGTAGGAAAAACTAGTGCTGTTGAATACGGCCGGATTGTCCAAACGCAGTTTGATCAATTGCTTGTAGGCATTCCATAATTTTAAGCGGTTGGCATCGTTCATGTACTCCCAATGGGGCGGTTTGTTGGCGATGTTGGAGCCGCCAAATCCGAGGGATTCATCATAACCCCTTTCGCCAAATTGCCAGAACATTTTGGGACCCGGCACGGTAAAGAACAAAGCCGCTGCGCCTGCTTGGCGTACCAAGGCCGTGGGCAAATCTTTTACATTGTAAGTGCCGGAAATATTGCCAAACTGTAGGTTTTTAAACATCAGCCGCTCTTCATCATGGCTCTCCATATAACCAAAAGCTGCTGGCGTACTAAAGGCCGATTGCGAACTACTGTACACCACTTTTGAAAAATCGGAGTTGCTGGCATAGCCCATGGTAGCCTGGTTGTACGTGGGGTTGCTGTTGCTCCATAGCATGAAGCCCATATTGGCATACTCTTGTTCTTCTTGTCTTTGTGTGCCCAAAAATTCCAGTATCATATAGGTACCGGGATATTGGGGTATGATGGAGTCGTAATATCTTTTTAAGTTGGCTACCCGGCTGGCATCGTAGTTTTCCACCGTGGTAGTATTGGTAGCGGTTTGGGTAAAGCCCTTGGCCAAATCAAACCGGAAGCCATCTACCTTGTATTCATCCAACCAATGACGCAGGTTGCGGATAACAAAATATTGTGTGGCCGTGGTGGTATGGTTAAAATCGTTGAACACACTGTAAGGGTGTGGCGCATCTTGGTTCAGCCAGGGATTGTTGGCCGCAGGTTTACCCGTAGCTGCATTCCAGTACAGTTTGCCATGGGGTGTGCTAAACGCATCTTCGTGGTTGTACACCACATCCATAATCACGGCGATACCATTGGCATGGCAGGAGTCGATCAATTCCTTTAATTTGTTCTTGGGGCCATAGGCTTTATCAATGGCAAAGAAAAAAGTAGGGTTGTAGCCCCAGCTTTGGTTGCCTGCAAATTCACCCACCGGCATCAGTTCCAGTGCGTTGATGCCCAAGCGCTTGAAGTAGCTCAACGTATCAATCAACAACTGAAAATTATTGGGTGCCGATCCGCCAAAATCCCTAATGAGCATTTCATAAGTCATCAGGTTGCGTTTATCGGGCTTGGTAAAATTGGTTACCTGCCAGTTGTAGGCCGGGGCGCAGGGCTGTAGCACACTCACAATACCGTTTTGCGCCGCATTTACATTGGCGTTGTTGGGATAGGGCTTTAAGCCGGGATAAGTACTGGCCGGAATAAACTGATCGTTGGAGGGGTCCAATATTTTTTCGGCATAGGGGTCGGCGATGTAAATGTTGCCATCCACCAAGTATTGATAGGCATATTCGGTACCCGAAGTAAGGCCGTTGATGGTAAGCCAGTAATAATTGCCATCGGGTGTTTTGTTCATCTGGTACTGCGTTTGCGGCAACCAGTTACTACCCGTAAAATCACCAATGACCGAGGCGCTGGTTTTGCCCGGCGCATACAGCACCAGTGTTACCGATGTACAGTTGGCCCCGTAATTGATGCCCTCTTTTACCCCTGCGGGCAGGGGTGCCACCGTAACGGTAGGGGTAACAAAAAAAGTAATCGTATCGGTAAAAGTGCTAGCACCTGCCGTTAATTCGGCCACCAATGTTTGGGTACCCGAAGTAGTAACCGTAGCATTGCCCGTAATGGTAGCGTTGCCCGTAACCGGTCCGCTGATTTGCGCACCATTGAAATACATTTTCAACGTACCGCCGGTGGTGGAAGCCAAGGCCGTAGCGGGAACAACGGAGCCCACGGTAGCCGTAACCGGGTCGTGGGTAATATTATAAGTAGGCCTGATGAAGGGTTGGGTAAATTGTATGCCATTGGCCCCTGCGGCAAAAATGGGGATATAAATATCCGAGCCATCGGTATTGCGCTGCACTTTGGTGCCCGGCCCGTCCCTAAAGAGCATCACCAATCGCAGGATGGTTTCGCCCGCCGGTACATTAAAATAAGCCCGTGGGTTGGTCATGGTAAACGTCCATTTGTTGGTACCCGCTGCGGCAGCCACAGGGGCGGTGGTGGTAGCCCAAGTGGTGGGCACATAGCGCCAATCGGTAACCGACGTACTCAGGTTGGTGATAACGCCGAAGTGCATATACACCGCACCCGTATGGTTCAATAGGCCTTGGTTGCCGTAGTTGGCATCCATGGTGATGGTGATGGTGGAATTGTCGTTGGGGAATTGCGGCGACCATGTCAGTAGCTGTGCTTTCAGTATCGCTAACGCAAATATACCAGTCAAAAGCAGTATCGCTTTTTTCATAATGCAATCGTTTAATGTGTAAAAATAACACATTATTCATATTTGCAAAAAAATGTTGATGGGTGTTGCTTTGGAGACTACTAATTTAGCCCAAAAAGGAAGTTTTTGACAGAATTTTTACAAATAATAACGCCCCCTACTTCCCATACACCCTTTCCCCGCCCACATAGGTAGCCACCACAGCCGTTTTTAAAATATCCCCAGCGGCGCAGCGCATCAAATCCTTATCCAGTATGATAAAATCGGCATATTTGCCCGTTTCCAAACTGCCTTTTTCCTTTTCTTCAAAACTGCCCTTGGCGGCCCACATCGTCATGCCCCGCAGCGCATCTTGGCGGCTCAGGCCGTTCTCCATTTGAAAACCGCCCTCGGGAAAGCCCTTGGCATCCTGCCGTACCACGGCCGCAAAAAAGGTTTTAAAGGGACTGATATCTTCTACCGGGAAATCGGTGCCGAGCGGTATCCACTGGTTTTGCTGCAACAGTTGCTGCCAAGCATAAGCACCCTTTACGGCATCGGGGCCCAGCCTTTGCGCCGCCCAGTACATATCGCTGGTGGCATGGGTGGGCTGTACCGAAGGGATGATGCTGTATTGGCCAAAACTGTTAAAGTCGGCGGGGTTGATCACCTGCGCATGTTCAATCCGCCAGCGGCGGTCGTTTTTGCCCTTGAGGATATCGGCGTAAATGTGCAGAATCTCCCGGTTGGCACTGTCGCCAATGGCATGGGTACACATTTGAAACTTAGCATCGTACAGCTTTTGCGCCATTTGGCGGTAATAGTTTTTGTCTTTGAGCAAAAAGCCAAACCAGCCCGGCTTATCGGCATAGGGGTGCAAGAGGCAGGCACCCCTACTGCCCAGCGCCCCATCGGCGTAGAGCTTAAAGGCGTTCACGTTGAGCCGCTCGGTTTTGTAGGGACCGGCTTTGAGGTAATGATCGTAGTTAATAGAACTATCGGTAAGTAGGGCGTTGATGCGCATTTTCAGGTCGCCCTTTTTTTGTATTTCGTCAATGGCTTCCACTTCGTTTTTCAGCAGACCGCAATCTACCACCGAGGTAAGGCCCACGGCAAAACAGTTTTTCTGCGCTGCCAACAGGCCCGCAAACTGCTGCTCCTTATTGGGCGGCGGAATGATGGCCGACACAAGGTCCACCGCATTGTCAATTAAAATACCTGTCAGCCGGTTGTTGGCCGTTTCCACCTCGCCACCCACCAGGGTTTGGCCCGGTTGCAGTTTGGCGATGTTCAGTGCCCCCGCATTGGCAATGGCCGCATGACCGTCCACCCGGCTAAAAAGGGCAGGATTATTGGGCAACAGGGAGTCCAGCGCCGCCCGATCGGGAAAATCCTTTACCGCCCAATCGTTTTGGTCCCAGCCCCGACCCGTGATCCATTCCCCCGGCTTGGGTTGATTAGCGGCCACAAACTGCCGGATGCGTTGCAGGCATTCCTGCCAGCTTTGGGTGCCGGTCAAATCTACCTTGTTCAGCGAAAGCCCATAGCTGTAAAAATGCGCATGGGCATCCATGAAGCCGGGGTAGATGTACTGGCCCGCTGCATTTTTTTCCTCGGCCGCCTCATAGTTTTTCAGCAGATCATCATTGCTGCCGATGGCGATGATCTTACCATCTCGGATGGCCATGGCCTGCGCCGTATCAAAGCCGTTGTTGACGGTGTAGATGGTGGCATGGTGGATGATGAGGTCGGCCTTTTGGCGGAACTTACAGGATGTCATTACGAGCAGTGCGCTTATTGCGAGGAGGAGTTTGTTGTACATGGCATAAAATTAAGGGAAAAGGTATTATGGTATTGGGTAATGGGTATTTGAGGGTTATGCGGTTAGCGGAGGTCTGCTGAGTAGGAGGCAAAAGGTATCCTATCCCAAAGGTTGGCCCCATCCCAAAAGGGACTCAAATACCCAATCATACCGGAATAATCCCCTTTTTCGCTTCACCTACCAAGCGCAGCCTAAAAACCGTAATTTTAACCCAAACAGCAAGCCATGGCTACAGCCCAACCTGAAATATTTTTTTCCTATGCCTGAGGCGGGGAGAAGGAGGAATATACCCTTGCCTTGTACGATGCCCTGAAAACGGCGGGCTACAAAGTAGTGATGGACCGCCACGAAGTGCAGTACCGCGAAAGCTTTACCCAATTTATGCTACGCATTGGCCGGGGCGCTTTAATCATTGTAGTCATCAGTGACAAATACCTACGCTCGCCTTTTTGTATGTTTGAACTGCTGGAGATTTACCGCAAAAGCAACTCCGAACTGGGCGAAATGGTGGCCAAGGTTTTTCCGGTGATAATGGGGGATGCGGACATTTATGATGATGCGGGCATATTGCAGTACACCAAATATTGGCGGCAAAAAACTAACGACCTACGCAGCAGCATGACAAATGATATGGATTTGGTGGACACGGTGGATTTCGGCACCAAGCTCAAGCGGTATAACGAAATAGCCAATAACATGACCAATTTTGGGCTTTGGTTGCAGGATACCAATATACCCAAACCCGAGGTATTGGCCGCCAACAATTATGAACACATAGTAACAGCCGTTGCCAATCATTTGCAGCAAGTGGAAAAGCCACAAGACTTCGACGGCCTGCCGCACCACCTTACCGCGCATCCCTTTATATCCGAAGTATTTTTTGGCAGGGTGGAGGAACTGGCCGAAATACATACAAAACTATTTGAGGGCGATAACCTATTACTGCTGGTAAATGGCATGGGCGGTGTGGGCAAAACGACATTGGCCACCCACTATTACTATAGTTATGCCAACGAATATGCCCACTTGGCCTGGGTACTCAGCGAAAAAAGCATTGCCAATGCCCTGTTGCTATTGGCCGTGCCACTGGGCTTGCGCTTTGAAGATACCATGCCCACCGAGGCACGGCTGCAGGTATTGCTGGCGCAGATGGCCAACTTGAACAAGCCCTGCCTACTGGTGATAGATAACGCCAATGAATTGGAAGACCTACAGGCCAATTACATGGCCCTGCGCAGTTGCCCCAATTTTCATTTGCTGCTCACTACCCGCATTGATAAATTTGAAAAAGCCCCTACTTGCAAAATTGGTGCGCTACCTTATATTACGGCATTGGAATTATTTACCGAACATTATACCGGGCATGATGCAACAGAAGATGAACTGTTTAAAAAAGTATATGAGGCCGTAGATGGCAACACCTTGATTATTGAATTATTAGCCAAAAATCTGTACGTGCAAAACCTTGTCCGCAGTCATTACCCACTGAGCGAACTCGTGGCTGATTTGCAAAAAGGCCTGCTATCCATCAGCAAAACAAAACCCGTAAGCACCCACTACCATAGCGATACCCTATTAAAGGGCGAACCACTGGATATTATAGCCGCCATGTACGATATAAGTGAATTATCAGCCCCCGAAAAAAGGCTGCTAAGCAATTTGGCCGTATTACCTGCGGAAAATATACCCATTGTGGTATTGGAAAGCCTGTTGCCTGATACGTCCCAATTGGAGGAAACCTTGGTAAGCCTATCGCTGAAAGGATGGATAGAGCACAACCAATTTGCAGCCGCCTTTAAAATAAGCCCCGTAATACAAGAAATAACAAGGGCCAAAAACACCGGCCTGCTGGGGGATTGCGGGGAGTTGATAGAGGCATTAGTGGATAAATTGGACTATCAACCTGGCGTGGGGCATTTTTTGAATAGCAGCTACCAAGAGGCCATGGTGTATGCCCGCTATGGCGAAGCGGTGGCAGGCTCGGTGAGACAAGCAGATTACAATATTGGCAGATTACTTGAACATTTGGGCCGCTACCACCGAACCACAGGCGACCTGCCCAAGGCTTTGGCCCTGTACGGGCAATGCAGACAAATACAGCAACAACTTTGCACCGAGCAACCCGACAATAAAAATCATAAAAAAAACTTGGGCATCTCATATTCTAAACTCGGAGAGACTTATGCCGACATGGGCAACCTGACCAAAGCCCTAGAGTTTTACGAACTGGATGCAGGTCTTAGCAAGCAACTACTTGACGATTATCCAGACAATGTACGTTTTAAAAACGGATTAGCCATTTCATACTCTAAACTCGGAAAGACTTATGCCGACATGGGCAACCAGCCCAAGGCCCTACAGTTTTACGAAGACCAACTCGGTTTGTTCAAAAAACTATTTGAAGATTATCCAGATAATATACGTTTTAAAAACAATTTAGCCATTGCATACCAATTCTTGGGGAATACCCATAACTCCATGGGCAACCTGACCAGAGCACTACATTTTTACGAACTGGATGCCAACCTGAGCAAGCAATTATTTGACGATTATCCAGATAATGTGGGTTTTAAAAACGGATTGGCTATTTCGTACTCTAAACTTGGACAGACTTATGCCGACATGGGTAACCCGACCAAAGCCTTGCAGTTTTACGAAAACTATAACAAATTGTCCAAGCAACTCTTTGAAGATTATCCAGATAATGTACGTTTTAAAAACGGATTGGCCGTTTCGTATGCCAAGTTTGGGGACTTTTATAAGGATACAGATGCCCCCAAGGCCCGGTTATATTTTACACAAGCCGAGCAAATATGGGTAAAACTAGTAGTGGCAGCACCTAGCTATGCGCAGTTTCAACAATATTTAGATTTGGTTAGGAGCCGGTTGGCGGGGTTGTAAAACTATAACTTCCCCACCAGCGCATCAGCCCGGTCAGTACGTGCCCGCCCAATAGGTGTTTGCTATATAAAATCTTTTCCGGCGGGCCGTCAGCCACCACATGGGTGAAGCGGGCAGGGGCGGATGGTATGATATGATTTTCGAATATACCCGATCCCGTTCTCCATGGAAAAGTATTTCAATCGGACTACCCGAAAGCTGTTTTAAAAGTTGAAGTACCTTTCGGGAAGGAATTATTCTACCCTCCTGGAAATTTATTCCAAGCGGCTGTTAATGAAAGCTCTAAAAACTAGCTGGTATTAGGTATTGGCTAATAGGTATTTGAGAGGCATGCAGGAGGGAGGGACTTGCTGAGTGGGGGGTAGTGGCTATATGCTATGCAACAGGTTGCCCCACTTTAAAAGCTGCTTAAATACCTAATACCTATTACCCAATACCATATTTCCCGCTCAGCCAATTCCAACAACCCAAAAATCTATTCAAATACCCATTACCTATTACCACAATACCTCATTATACACCTCAACCAAAAAACCGCCCCCCATTCTCCATTATCAACTATCCATTACCTTTGCCCAGTTATGTTATATACTTCACCCTTTGACATTTTAAACCTGCCCACAGCCGAGCTTCAGCAGTTGGACAAAAAAATGCTGCAACTGAAAAAGAAACAGTTGCTGGCTGAACTGCAACTGCAAAGCAGCGATGTAATTACCCTCAGCGGCAAAGAGTTTACCAAAAACGATATCGTGGCCCTGTTTGAGCAATTGGAACAGGACGATACCCTTTCCATGCACGCTGCCATCGCCGCCGACCCGGCCCTGTTGCAGTTTTTGCAAACGGGCAAAATCAACCCCGGCCAAAAGTTCAATTATAACCCGCTGTACCAAGAGCCGGACTTTATCGCTTTTGTATCGCCGTACTACAAAGAGGCATTCAATCGCCATATCCTCAAAGCCCTTGCGAGTAGCGACTATACCCGTATCGCCGGTATTTTTGGCAACCCGGTCTTGCTGACGGGCGAAGATTACGACCATTGCTTTGGTAAACTACATGCTTACCTAGAGGAAAAACTGCATGGGGTACTGCAGATCAAAGAACGTTTTGCGGCCAACAGCCGTACCGACCTGAGCGGGCTGCACGACTTTTATATATATGATTGGATCAGTACGCTGAACAAGCTGCCGGAGGAGTTTGCCAACTTCAGGGAGGATTATACCATTGAACTGTACAACTTTGCCGTAGACCTTTGGAACGGCAAGCGCCGCGATGAGGCCCGTACCCTTTTGTACGGCATCGAAAGCCTCGATTGCTCTGCCAACATGAAAAATTTGATTGCCGATCTGCAACGTCAAACCAACCGGGTACAGGAACCTGCATCGAGCGGCCGTAGTGGTGGCGGCTCCAGCATGGTTTGGGTAGTCATCTCTTTGTTGATTATGGCGATACGGATTGGGGTTACCTGCAATAGAAGCAGCAGCAACAATAATTATAGTTTAAACGATAATAATGCGTACCTGAGACAGTATATGGAAGACCAACGGAAACGGCGGGAAGACAATGCTTTTAAAGTGGGTTATACCGCATTTAAACCGCTAAACAAGCGGGACAAGGCTTTTATGGCTTTGCTCAATACGCTGATGGTTTCTATCGAACGCAACAGCAACAATCAGCGGCCGCCCATGGCCTTTGCCAATGGTAGCGACCCTTATGCCGCTTTGTTTGCCAAGCCCTTTTTTAGTTCGTCCATCAGAGCTGCAAAAGGTGTCGATATCGCTTCTTCCAGCGTGGAAATACAGAACAAAACGGTTGACGAGGCCATTGTTTTTATCTATAGCCAGCAATTGGTCAAAAGTGTGTATATCAAGGCCAACAGCAGCTTTACGGTCAGTTTGCCCAGGGGTACCTATTGGGCGTTTTGCTATACGGGCAATAATTTCAATACCGGTTTTCCCATTCGTACGTCTCCCAGTGCAACCCCCGATGCCAAAGCGGGTTTGGCAAGCATTGCCCGCTTTGAAAAACCTGTTGTTCCCATGCTGCGCTATCTTTCGCCCAGTAAAAACTTGAATTTTATCACCGGCAATCCCAATACCAGTATTGCCACCAACGCCATCATTACCATCGACCTGTACGATACC
This sequence comes from Chitinophaga pinensis, assembly GCA_943373145.1. Taxonomy (GTDB): domain Bacteria; phylum Bacteroidota; class Bacteroidia; order Chitinophagales; family Chitinophagaceae; genus Ferruginibacter; species Ferruginibacter pinensis_H. The sequence continues at coordinate 73,746 of CALSBI010000011.1, read as the reverse complement.
GATCATTTTGATATGCAAAGTGGTAAGGGTGTTACGGCTTTGAAAAAGGTATTGACTGATCAGGTTGAAACCGAATAGGTGAAGGTTCGTGTCCCCACGAACCTTGGCGGGGGTTGCATTGAGTCGACCACATTCGAAAAGTGGTCGACTCAATGCAACGGTTCATGTCTTTACGAAACGGAAATTACCCAATGCCCGTACCGCTGAAAGGGCTTATCTGTTTATCGCTATTGGGATGCTGTAGGTACAACTGTATCAGCGCCACATGTAGCTCATCGTAGTTTTGCCGCTCAATGGCTTTCTCCCCTATTTCCATATACTTTTTGGCCATCTTGCCATCCTTAAAATTGGATATGGGTTGGTTGGCATAATAATGAAAAGCACCCATCAATACACCGGGGTCTTTTTTGCGTACCTCCCAAGAGAGTTGCCTAAATTCATCAATTTTACTGCGGAGCACAAAACTGCTGTTGGCATTTACAAAAGTGGTTTCCTTTTGTATGATTTTTTCAAATTTCGATTTGAGGGCTGGGTTGGCCGATTGGTTGATCCAATACAGGCACTCTTCTTTTTCGGCAAAATACTCCTCTTTTACCATGGCCAATGCCGACGATTTATCTTGGCTGTCCATCTCTCGGCAAATACGCCGCTTCTTTTCCTCCACTTGGTATTTGATGTCGGACACATCGTCTTCCCGCAGCTTGCGCAACTGCTTTTCCATCTCTTCCAGTTCGTTTATCTGACGGATGCCTACCGCTGCCGCTTCAAACTGCTCCATCGCTTGCTGGTCTTCCAAGTCGCGGCGCAGTAGGGTTAACAGGCCACTCACTTCGTCTTTTAGTTTGCTGATGTTGATGTGACGTTCACTGGGGTTGAACACTTCGCCAAACTCCTGTTCGTTCATCAGGGTAACGGCGGTAATGCGGAGGTCGCGGCTTTCGCTCATCTCCAGCATGATTTCAATGTCCGATCCTTTGATGAGGTCGTGCTGCAATTGGCTGCCGTTGATTTCAATTACCCCCACCGGTATGCAAGAGGCGGGCATGGAAAAGCGGCTGCCCTCTACAATATTGATGAGCAGGGATTCCTTGCCTGTTTTGGTAATGGTTTTGGTTAAGGTTTTGATGATTTTTTTGCGCAACGGCAGAATGGCATTCTTTTCAAAAATCAATTCCAGCCGAGTGGCATTGTGCGTGGTATCATCTACCTCAATACAAATATCGTTGGGCAGGGGCTGGCCTTCAATGCTGAACTTGCCCTGTGTAATGGTAATGGGTGCAATATCGGTAGCCAATAGGTTGCTCTGGCTATCGTACAGTTTCAGCGTAAATGTATTCACTTGGTTGGCCTGCAACAACAACATTTCCGACAGTCTTTCTGCCGCTGGCTTTAACCCAGAGTCGTAGCCCCCATCGTTGCGGGTAATGCGGTAAAAGCTGCCAGGCAGCAATCCATTTATCATGGCCGTAAAATACTCTTCCGTTTCACGGGAGGTTTTGGCGTAGGCCGTTTTTACTTCAATAGAAGATTTTTCGCCAACGCCGGCCCCTTCATTGTCGGGGGGCGCTGCGGTTACCGTGGCCGGTTTGCTGCCCGCATAATAAGCGGCACCGGCGGCCACGGCCGTGGTAGGGTCTACCGCTGCATTTACCGCCACGCCCAATTCGGCGGCCAGCATTTCTTTTACCAAAGGGATATACGTGCTACCGCCAATGAGAATCACTTGGTTGATATCGTTTTTGCCCACATTGTTGCGCTCCAATACCTTTTTCACCAACTCGATGGAGTAGCTTACTTTATCATAAATGGCCGTATTGAACTGCTCCCGGCTAATGGTAATAAACAGTTCTTGTTCGTTGCCATTGTCGTCTACGGTTTCAAACTCAATATCGGCTTGGGCAGCGCCCGACAGGGCCACTTTTACTTCCTCGGCCTTTAACAGCAGCAGGTAGTACAGTTTGTTGTATTCACTTTTGGCACTGCGCAGTTCTGCACACAAGGTATTGTAGTTGCCCAGTTGCTGCAAGTGTGGCAAAATGATATTGTCGATAATGGCATTGTCAAAGTCCAATCCGCCCAAGTAGTTGTCACCCTCATGGTCCACCACTTTCATTTCCTCGTCTTGAATTTTTACCAAGGCCACATCAAAGGTACCGCCGCCCAAATCGTACACCAGCCAGCGGCCTTCCAGCGGGGTGCCGTAGTTTTTGTTGGCAAAAGCCAAGCTCGCCGCAATGGGCTCTTGCAGCAGCACCACTTCTTTAAAGCCCGCTTCGTAGCCCGCTTTTTTGGTGGCATTGCTTTGGATGGTATCAAAAGAGGCGGGTATGGTAATCACCACCGACTCAGGTTTTTCACCCGTATAAATAAAGTTCTTCAGCTCGTTCAGTACGAGTGCCGATAGCTGTATGGGCGTTTTAAAATCGGTGAGCGAGCTGATGAAAAAGCTTTCGCTGGTACCCATTTTGCGCTTGAAAGAGCTGAATACGTTATGCGGGTCTTTTTCAATGTATTCCCGTGCCTTATCGCCCACCAGTATGCGGTTGTTGCGAAAAGCCACTACCGATGGCAGGGTTTCCTTAAAGCCCACCGGGTTTTTAAATATCTCTACCTGACCGTTGCTAAACTTGGCCACCAGCGAGTTGGTGGTGCCAAGGTCTATTCCAAAATTGATCGTTCCGCTCATTGTTTACTTATTTTGTACCAGTACTACCGCTTTTTGTACAATTACCGGGCTGCCCTGTACCGCATTGAATATCACGGGCTTAATTACGTCGGCAATCACCATGTCGTTTTTTAATTCGCCCACAATATTGGCTTCGCAGTCGGTACGTGTTTCGCTGTATTTTTCGCCAATGGGATTGTGATAGGTAATCTGCATTGCTTCCAAGGATGTTTTGATGCGGTCGATATTGCGCTGCAAAACGGCCATTTCGGGCTTTGCCGCAACCTTCTTCTCCATTTCAAACACCTGATTGATGATTTTTATCCACTCTGTGTCCATGAGTACCATTTAAGGCGCAAAGATATGGGATAGCAGTTGTTTAATATTTACCCAGCGGGGCGTTTTTTTGGCTAAACACTGCCGTATACTTACCCTTTGGATGGGTTTGCCGCTGTTCCCTCAGTTTTTTCTACCGTTAACAAAAAAAAGCATCCCTACATAGCGATATGTTATAGTTTTGTTGTAAGGATATATGTACAATCAGGATCAGACTAAGGAACTACAGCAATTAACCCAATCGGCTGTTAAGGGCGGGCATTTGCCTATCGCCTCACTGCGCAACGTACTCCGCTTTCACGAATATCGATACTATATACTCAGCGATCCATTGATTACCGATAAGGAATACGACGAACTGTACCAACGCTTGGTGAAGCTGGAAGCCGACGACCCTTCGCTGGTTAGTCCCGACTCGCCTACGCAACGGGTGGGCAGTAGCCTCAATGGCAATTTTACCACGGTACAGCATTTGGTGCCCATGCTCAGCTTGGATAACAGCTATAATGCGGAGGATCTGCTGGACTGGGACCGCAAGGCCCGTGAGTTGAGCGGCTTGGCGGAAGTGGAGTATTGCGTGGAGCCCAAGTTTGATGGGGCCAGTATTTCGCTCATTTACGAAAACAACCTGCTTGCCCGTGGTGCCACCCGTGGCGATGGGGTACGGGGCGATGATATTACCACCAATATCAAGCAGATCAAATCGGTGCCATTATCGGCGGATTTTGCGGCTTATGGCATTGATCAGGTGGAGATTAGGGGCGAAGTACTCATTAATAAAAGCAATTTTAAAAAATACAACGAGGCCTTAACCGCACAGGGCCTACCGCCTTTGGCCAATCCCCGCAATGCGGCGGCGGGCAGCCTGCGCATCAAAGATCCGCAAGAAGTGGGCAGGCGCAACCTAGAGGCTTTTTTGTACCATGTAAGCTATTTTACGCACCCCGCTGGCAACACGGCACCTCCGCCGGATACACATAGCGGCATGTTGGATATGCTATGGCAATTGGGCTTTAAAAGTCCGCAGCAAGAAAAAAAAGTTTTTAAGGGCATACAGCAGGTGATCGACTACTGCCATCTCTTTGAAGCGCAGCGTGACAACCTGCCTTACGAAATTGATGGTATGGTGATAAAGGTAAACAGCCTTATGCAGCAAGATGCGCTGGGCATGACCACCCACCATCCCCGCTGGGCCATCGCTTATAAGTTTAAGGCAAGGCAGGGTACCAGTAAGTTATTGAAAGTAGAGTTTCAGGTAGGGCGTACGGGCAGTATTACGCCGGTGGCCAAAATAGAGCCGGTGCCCATTGGGGGCGTTACGGTAAGCTCGGTATCGCTGTTTAATGAAGATGTGGTAAAGGAAAAGGATTTGCATATTGGAGATACGATTTTGGTGGAAAGGGCGGGTGATGTGATCCCTTATATTGTAAAGCCATTGGCCGAACTGCGGGATGGTACGGAAACGCCGATTGTGTTCCCCCGTAACTGCCCGGTGTGCGGCGATGCATTGTTTAAACCAGAAGACGAAGCGGTGTGGCGTTGCATCAATATCAATTGCGAGGCGCAGGTGGTAGAACGCATCATCCATTTTGTAAGCAAGGATGCGATGGACATACGGGGCCTGGGCGATGCCAATGTGCGCAAGTTTTACGAACTGGGGCTGCTCAAAAACATTCCCGGTATTTATGCGCTTGATTTTGAACGCATTGGTAGCATGGAAGGCTTTGGCAAAAAGTCGATGGACAATTTGCAAACGGCGATTGCCAATAGCAAAACACAGCCTTTGTACCGCTTGATCTTTGGCTTGGGCATTCGCTACGTGGGCGAAACCACCGCCAAGGTATTGGCCAATAGAGTAGACCATTTGCTTGATTTTGTACATTATAGCGAGGAGCAGCTACAACAAATGGAAGATGTGGGCGTTAAAGTCGCTAAAAGCATCCATGAGTTTTTTAGCAATGAAGATAACACGACCATGTTGCAGCAATTGGAAAGCCTGGGCTTGCAACTAAAAAACGAGAAAAAAACTGTTGTTAACGATGGTAGCCTTGCGGGGCAAAGCTTTCTGTTTACCGGTACATTGGCACAACTGAAGCGCAGCAATGCAGAAGCAATGGTAGAGGCTGCGGGCGGCATCATTGCCAGTGGTGTGAGCGCCAAATTAAATTACTTGGTGGCGGGCGAGGCTGCGGGCAGCAAATTGGAAAAGGCAAAAAAAATCAACACAATAAAAGTAATTAGCGAGGAAGAATTTTTGCAATTACTACATACATAATAAAAAAACTGTATATTTAACTTTTACCTTATTTATTAGAAAAAACAAAACTGTGTCAAAATCACTTTTTGGCCGGTTACAAAAACTAAGATTGTCATGATCAAGAAAATTCAGGGCGAAGTATGGAAGCAACTTCATTTTAGTGGTTACAAAAATCTCCGCAAAAAGTACGCGGTATCTTCTTTGGGCCGGGCAGCTAGCTACACCAACGATGTAAACGAAGACGGTAAGCTACTTAAGGGCTCATTAACATCTGGGTACAAAACGCTCAACCTGCATGTAGCCGATGGCAACGGCACCATTTATTTGCATAGGGAAATTGCCAAGTTATTTTGCAAGAAGACATCGCCGAAGCAGAAGTATGTTATCCACCTCAACCACAAAAAAACAGATAACACTTTCAAAAATCTCAAGTGGGCCAATGTTGAAGAAGTAAGTAGTCATCAGCAGAACAGCCCAGAAAAAATTGCATATAAGATACGACAGGCAAACCGCACTGTTGGTTTAAAATTGACGGCTACACAGGTAAAAGCCATCAAACAGGCCATTAACAGCCCCAAGCGCAAGCTTACTTATAAACAAATGGCAGCCAAATACGGTGTGAGCGAAATGACGCTTTACCGCATCAAAAGTGGCGAAAACTGGGGAAGGATTTAAGGTAAATTTATTTTACTACAGGGGCCTACTCTTGTATAGGCAAATGCATTTAACTTGACGGATAATTGCGTGGTAGTAGTGTATGAACTACTCTCCCGTTTTTATCCGTCATTTAGTTTTAGTAATTCAGAAAACATATTGCAAACAGAGCATTTAAAAACCGCTGTATATCGACCCCTCCGCTTCGGTACGGCCTCATAAAAAAGCCGTTAAGAAAAATGAAGCTGAGGGCGCAAAAGAAAAACAGTTGTTACTTAAGTTTGGTAATGCAATTAGCTTGTAAGTCGCACTGAAGCCTAGCTTTGCTGCGATGCTTGGGCTTGTTTTTCTTTAGCCCGAGGGTTCATTTTTTAGGCTTTTTTATGCAGCCTTGATTTTTTGCTCCACTTTTGTATCAAGACAAAAGTGGAAAAAGCCGCCGCAAAAGGCAACTTCAAATTGGGACAAGAGCGAAAATTTGAGATACACACATTCTGACTGATAAGCCAAAATGGTATAATTTCGTTTATAGGTGTGCTGTGCCAACTGCCACACGCCTATAAAACCATATTACATGCTACAAACTACAACCGTAAAATTTTTGACCGCTATTGCCAAGAACAACAACAAGGCTTGGATGGATGCCAACCGTACCCAATACTTAGCGGCCAAAGAGGATTTTGAAAACTTGGTTACCCAATTGATTGAAAAGATTGGGGCTTTTGATGCCGATATAAAACCACTAGTGGCCAAAAGCTGTGTGTTCCGCATGAACCGGGATGTGCGTTTTAGCAAAGACAAGAGCCCTTATAAAACCAATATGGGTGCTTCGTTTGCCAAGGGCGGCAAAAAGTCAATTTATGCCGGTTATTATTTTCATTGCCAGCCGGGCAACAGTTTTGTGGGCGGCGGTTTGTGGATGCCCATGCCGGGTGACCTGCAAAAACTGCGGCAAGAAATCGATTACAACTTTCATGATTTTTCAAAAATCATCAATAGCAAAAAGTTCGGGACCCACTATGCGGGGCTGAACATGGGCAGCGAATACTCCCTTACCCGTCCGCCAAAGGGTTATGATGAGAGCAACCCCGCCATTGCCTATATTAAATTGAAAAGCTTTGTTAGCATGAAGCCGGTGAGCGATGCCGAACTGAACTCCAAAACATTGGTAAAAGATATTGTGGCCGCTTTTGCTGCATTGCATCCCTTGGTGCAGTTTATCAATCAAGCATTGGATTAAAGTAGGATAGCTGTCGCCTTTACTTAAGCCATCGGCTGGGCAGCGCCCATCACAGCTTGTGCCAATTGCTGTAGGGCGTGGTGGGCTTCAAAATGTTTTACCTGCTCTAGCCCGGCTGCAATTTTTTCGGCCCGCAGGCTTTCATCTTTAAATACCAGCATCATTTGCGTGGCCAATTCATTGCTGCTGCCATCGGCGGCATACAAGGCTGCGGGGCCACAAATTTCGGGCAAGGCCCCGGTTGCCGTTACAATAACAGGCACCCCGCATTGCATGGCTTCCAACGGTGGCAGCGCAAAGCCGGGCAGTTCGGCCGGTTGCACCAGTGCATAAGCCGCTGCCATCAAGCGGGCCGTTTCCGCCAAGGGCAAATGTCCGATAAGCTTTACATCGCTTCGATACTTATAACTTTTTAAACTTTGTGCCAACTCATCTTTTGGCCACAGGTTATGCCCGGCCAGCAGTAATTGCATGCTGCTTTTCTGCATTTTTTTAAATTGTGAAAATGCACGGAGCAGGTTCATCAAATTATGTTGCGGCAACAGGTTGCCAACATATAAAAAATAGGCTGTTCCATCGGTATACTGCTCTTTTACAGCGGCTTGCTGTTCGTAATTAGTAGGGCAAAAAACGGAGGCCACGCCAGGGTACACCACTTGGACTTTTGCGGCTTCGTCGGCAAAACCTTCCTTAATGGCATCGGCACAGTATTGAGAACTGGCGATGATACGAGCGGCTTTGTTGAAAAAACGTTGTTGGTTGGTGGTAGCAAACCGGATTTGTGTTTTGGGAACCCATTTGGGATATTGTTGGTAGGGCAGGTCTTTGGTAAGCAGGCACTGCGGCACTTTGGTATACAGGCTTCCATGGTTGCCGGGACATACAAAAACAGCGGCTTTGTATTTGCGCAACAAGGCGGGTAGGCGAAAGTTGTACCAGTACTGCAGCAAGCGGTAGCGGTGTGCCGGGGGGCCTGCCGTAACGGTAACGATGTTCGGTTCGGAAAAATAACCGGCTGGCCAGGGTTGGCTACCGATCAATACAAATTGACGCTGCGGGTACATCTGGGCCATTTGTCTAAAATGCCGAACGGTCCAATCGCTATCATCGGCCGGGCCGTGCGCTTCCGCAAAGCGGGTATCAACAATTATTACCATGTTACAAATGTAAACAGAAGTTGACAGGAAGGGTACACGGATTATTTAACTGGGATTATTTATGATTGCTGTGATTATGTGATTGGGGTATGCTGTACGGATTTCCCCGCTATTCATTATTCACTATTCGCTCTCAACTAGTACTTGCCCACGGATTGGAATGGATTACACGAATTACACGGATTATTTACTGCTGATTATTTGTGATTGGGGTGATTATGTGATTTTATGCCATGGATTATTGAGGATTGCACGGACCTGCCTGTCGGCAGTAGGTTACACGGATTTTTAACATGGATTTTTTGTGATTGGGGTGATTATGTGATTGGATTATGCTGTACGGAATTTCCCCACTACTTACGCTTCACTATTCACTTTCAACTATCCATTATCCAGTATCTAGCATCCAGCATCCCCACTATTCATTATTCACTATTAACTAGTCACTTCCCACTTTCACCTTTCAACTCTCCCCTTTCCACTATTTAAGCACTTTCAACTTCACCGTCTCAATCCTCGTATCGCCCATGTTCAAAATATCATATTGGTAATTGCCGATGATGATGCGGTCTTTTTGCTGCGGAATCTGTTCGTTGTTCTGGATGATATAACCTGAAAGCGTTTCGGTGTTTTCATCTTCGGGAAAATGCAGGCCGTACTTTTCGGCGATATAATCCAGTTCCAACCGACCGCTAAAAATAAATTCATTGGTGGCCAATTGCTTTTCTACAAACTCTTCGGTATCATATTCATCACGGATGTCGCCAAAAATCTCTTCCAACAAATCTTCCATGGTGATGATGCCGGCCGTACCGCCAAACTCATCTACCACCCAAGCAATGCTTTTGCGCTTGGCGCTAAACTGGTTCATCATATCCGTAGCGCTCATGCTTTCGGGCACAGTCGGTATCGGGTGCAGGATGGAGCGGATATCGTTTGGTTTTTTAAACAAATCCAACTGGTGTACATAACCCAGAATATTGTCGATGCTTTCATCGTACACCACCAACTTGCTCAACTGGGTTTGGATGAATTTATCCTTTAATTCCGTAATGGATGTTTGAATATCGACAGCCTCAATTTCGCGGCGGGGGATCAAGCATTCCCGGATGCGGGTTTCGGAGAGTGACAAAGCATTTTCAAACAGTTCCTTATTGATCTCGTCGGTATCTTCTTCGTCGTGGTTTTTGGTTTGTGCCAAAAAATTTTCCAAATCCACCTTGGTAAAAACCTCCCGCCTTTCGCTCACTTTTACATTAAAGATGTATTTAAGTATCCATTCCGCCATCTGCACGAATAGGCTCGACATCCAAGAGAACAGCGAATAAAAAAAACTGACGGCATAAGTGATGATGCTGCTACCCAGTACGCTTTCATTCCGGGCCCTAAAAAAAGCTTTGAATGTAAATTCAAAAAATAACAGGGCCAGCGTTGATAGGAGCGTTTCCACAATCAACTTCACATAGGCATTGGAGCCATCCAAGTAATTCTCAAAACGGGTCCAGTTGTTGGCCTTTGCCCAATCACGGAGGTTGTTCCAAAACAGGTCGTCCATAAAATTGCTGAGCAACAAACCATATATTACCAGTACAATGTTTACGCTGATGAGCGTCATGCCGATGAAGCGGGCCGGTGCGGCGGCATAGCTGCCCCAGAGTTTTCCGGTGTAAGTACCTTGCTTCTTTTTGAGCTCTATGGCCAGCTTATTGGCTGATACAAAGGCGATTTCGATACCCGAAAAAAAGCCGATGAATACAAGCGACAATGATAGCGCAATGAGCGATGATAACCAGTCCATGTAAATATGTTAGGGTACAAATTTATTCTTTTTGTGCAATTAATGGCAATTATGGTGACCATTGGCATTAATTGCCTGATTTACCGGTTACTGCGGGGTACCAAAGATGGCTATTATGTAGGGGGGATATGATTGGATGTCGGCTGCTTGGCAAGATTGCTTCAGATAACTGTGCTGCCATTGGAGTCATTCCATATCTCTAAAAGTGTCCCCGTAAAATTTGTGAAAAAAAATATACTTTTATGCAAATAAGTTCAACATGAAAATATTTCGTTTACTTACCCTCGTTATGGTCATGCAATGCACCGTAACTGCGTATGCGCAAAGAACCAATAATTGCGGTTTTATAATACCTCCCCAATCACTGTTACGCACCAAATTTCAGTCGGTGTACGAAGCGGCGGATATTGTAAAGAGCATGCTGGACAGTATTAAATGGAAAGAAAACTTTAACCTACAGGAGCAAAATGGCATCAACAATGCCTATGCCACCATCATCCGCAACAAGCGCTGGATCATATACGACAATGATTTTTTGGAGAACCTCGACGGCTATGCGGCTACCAAATGGGCGTCCATCAGTGTGATGGCGCATGAAATGGGGCACCATTTTCACAACCATGTGGTAAGTGGAAGGGGCAGCACCATACCTACCGAAATTGAGGCCGATGCCTTTTCTGGCTACGTGATGAACAAAATGGGTGCTTCATTGGCACAATCGGTTGCCGCCATGCAAACCATTGCCAGCGATAGGGCCAGCGCCACGCATCCGGCCAAAAAAGACAGGGTCGCTTCCATTACCAAGGGCTGGAACAGGGCCAATAGCGAAAGGGGCAACACGGGTACCAATACGGGTGGCAACAATACCAACACGGGCAATACAGGTAACAACACAGGCGGCAATCCCGGTGGCAACACAGGTAATAATACCAATACCGACCCTGTTACCGACCCTAGCTGGATTGCCCTATCCATGAACAGCCGCAAAAACGAAACGGTTTACCTGAGTGACGATGGGAAGAATTATAGCCCCGCCGAAATAAAAGCGGGCGAGTCTTTTGTGTTCAAGTTTGAGATTTACAGTTATGGTTGGCTACGACTGCCCTATTACAATGGTTTTAGAGTGTTTAAACTCCTGCACGGCAAGGATTACACCATCATTTGGAACCGCCGCAATAAAAACTGGACGGTGGTGGAAGTGCCGGAGTAATGAATAATGGATAGTTGATAATGGATAATTGATAGTGGGCGATACTGGATGTGGAGGCTTTGCCGACACCACGCCCTATGCGTCGCTGGATACTAGATACTGGATAATGCCATGCCTTTGGCCCGCCTGAATGACTTAGTCGGACAGGCTTGGTGGCGCTCTGCGCCAAATAGTGAAGCGTTAATAGTGGGGAAATCCCTACAACACCCATCACATAATCACCGCAATCACAAATAATCAGCAGTAAACAATCCGTGTAATTGGTGTAATCTGTCTTTATCCGTGGTCCTTCCGGTCAACGGCCAACGGTTATCGGCCAACGATTTCCTCGTCAACGCTGCAAAAATGCCGCTACCACTTCCTGTGCCCTGGCGCAGGCCTGTTCTAGGTTATCGTTCACGATGATTTCATTGAACTCCTTTTTAAAAGATATTTCAAAGCTGGCTTTGTTGATGCGGGCCGCTAATGAGGCTTCTGTTTCGGTGCCACGGAGCAGGAGCCTTTTTTTCAATTCGTCAATGGAAGGGGCATCAATAAAAAGGCTGAGGGAACTGTGCGGATATTGCTGCTGCACATGAATGGCACCTTTCACATCTATGTCCAACACCGGCACTTTGCCTTGGCCCCATATCTTTTGCAATTCGGCTTTGAGGGTGCCGTAATATTTGCCCTCGTACACCATCTCCCACTCTACAAAATCGCCTTGTTGTATGTGTTGCTGAAAATCAGCTACCGTGATGAAATGATAATCTACCCCATCTTTTTCCATGCCCCTGGGCGGACGGGTAGCGGCCGATACCGAAAAGGCCAACTGCGGAAACTGCGCCATCAAATGTTTGGTAATAGAGGTTTTGCCGGCACCGGAGGGGGCTGTGATGATGAGTAGTTTGTTGGCCATGTGCAAAGAAAGGAAAGATTTGCGAATAACGAATGAGGAGTGACGAATGTTGAATGCCACACCATTCGTCATTCATCATTCGTACTTCATCATTCATCCTTACTGGATTTTTTGCAGCAGCTTTTCCTTTACCTCGCCCAACCATTCGTCTTTTAAAATGCTTAGTACCATGCTGCTGCGCCGCCGCCCGGTAAAGGTATGCAGGTGGCTGCGGAGGACGCCTTCTGGCACACAACCAATGGCCTTCATGGCATTGATGGAGCGTTCGTTATTGGCATCGGCCCTAAACTCCACCCGCTCCAATCCCCATTGCTCAAAGGCAAATTGCAGCATCAGCAGTTTGCAGTGCCGATTGAGGCCCGTACGCTGAAATGCCGAACCATACCAAGTATAACCGAGTTGTGTGGCTGCGTTTACCGGTTGAATATCATAAAAACGGCTGCTGCCGGCATAGGCATTGGCCTGCTTGTCGAAGATGATAAAAGGATATTCCTTTTGGGCGTCCCTCTCCGCAATAGCAGTATCAATATAGGCCCGCATACCCTCGGCACCGGCGGGGTTGATGAGCGAAAACTGCCATATAGCTGGCTCCTGCAAAGCAAAGGGCAGCAGGTGCGCATAATCATCTGCCTCCAAGGGGCGGAGCAATACCCGTTCGTTTTCTAATATGATTGGTTCTGTAAAAGGGAATGTTGTCATTGTGGAAAATTTGCTAATGTGCTAATTAGCCAATGTGCTGATTAGCTAATGGTTAAACCTGCGAGGGCTTACCGAATAGAGAAATGTTATTATGCCTGCCTTAATAAAGCTACCCATCAATAATACTATAACAAATCGAAGGAATTAGCAAATTAGCACATCAGCTAATCATCACATTGCTCTAGTAATATCCGCCCCCAAGGCCCGCAGCCGCTCATCAATGAACTGATAGCCCCTGTCGATCTGCTCTATATTTTGAATGGTGCTCTTTCCCTCGGCACTCAGTGCAGCAATCAGCAAAGCCACACCGGCCCTGATATCCGGACTACTCATGGTAATGCCTTTGAGGCGTTGCTCCCTTTCTAGCCCGATCACTACGGCACGGTGCGGATCGCACAACACAATCCGGGCACCCATATCAATAAGCTTATCTACAAAAAACAAACGGCTCTCAAACATTTTTTGGTGCACCAACACACTGCCATTGGCCTGCGTGGCCGTTACCAGTACAATGCTCAACAAATCGGGGGTAAAGCCGGGCCAGGGATGATCGTAAATGGTCAATACACTGCCGTCTAAAAATGTTTGTATTTCGTAGCTCTCCTGCGCCGGTACAATGATATCATCGCCACTGAACTCCATTTGGATACCCAGTTGCTGAAATTTTTCGGGGATGATGCCCAAATGTTCCAGTCCCGCATTTTTGATGGTGATATGGCTCTGCGTCATAGCAGCCATGCCAATAAAGCTGCCCACTTCAATCATATCGGGCAATATGGTATGCTCGGTGCCGCCCAAATAATCCACCCCTTCAATGGTGAGCAGGTTACTGCCCACCCCATTTATTTTGGCACCCATGCGGTTGAGCATTTTGCACAACTGCTGTATATAAGGTTCGCAGGCGGCATTGTAAATGGTGGTAATGCCCTTGGCCATCACCGCCGCCATCAATATATTGGCCGTGCCGGTTACGCTGGGCTCGTCCAATAGCATATAAGTGCCTTTGAGCCCACCCGGTGCTTCCAAATGAAAGAAACCGTCTTCAGGATGGTAATTGAAACTGGCCCCCAATTTTTCAAACCCGATGATATGGGTATCCAGTCTGCGGCGGCCAATTTTATCGCCACCGGGCTTGGGTATAAAGGCTTTGTTGAACCTGGCCAACAAGGGGCCCGCCATCATCACCGAGCCACGGAGCTTGCCACTTTTTTTATGGTAATCGGGACTGTGCAGGTAATCGATGTTTACGTTATCGGCTTTAAAGGTAATGGTGTGCCGATCGATGCGCTCCATGCCCACCCCAATTTCGCCCAGCAGTTCTATCAGCAGGTTCACATCCACAATATCGGGTATGTTGCCAATGGTAACGGCTTCGGGGGTAAGCAATACCGCACATAATATTTGCAGGGCTTCGTTTTTGGCACCTTGCGGCGTGATGCTGCCGCTGAGTTTTTTTCCGCCCCTTACTTCAAATACAGACATATAGAATTTATGCAGTATCCACTGCTTGTTTTAGGATCAGTTTTTAAATTTATAAATTTCACTGGGAAAGGACGACTTCATTCCACTTTTGTCTTGATACAAAAGTGGAGCAAAAAATCAAGGCTGCATAAAAAATCCTAAAAATTGAACCCTCGGGCTAAAGAAAAACAAGCTCAATCAGTAGTACAAAACCTTGCTTTAGTGCGACTTACGGGCTAATTACATAGCCAAACCTCGGTAACATCTGTTTTTCTTTTGCGCCCTCAGCTCCAATTTTCTTAACGGCTTTTTTTATGAGGCCGCTCCTGAAAGAGCAGTTACACCAATAACCATTTCCTATTAAAAAAAAGAGTGCGCCATTTATTGGCAACACTCGATATGATTTGCTAATGCCCCCCAACAAGTGGGGGGCTGTATTAAAACCTTTTTTTGCCATAGCTGCCGCGGTTACCACCGCTGTTGCCACGGTTGCCACCGCCGCCCATACCGCCACGGTTGTTGCTGCTGCCGCCACGATTGTTGTTGTTACCGCCACGATTGTTGTTATTGTTGCGGCTACCAGTATTCATGGTATTGCCGGCATAATCGTCGCGTACATTGCGCTGTATAACAATGCGCTCCCTTTTCTTGCGGCTGGGATATTCGTCCACTTCGTTTTGAATATCCACTTTGTGCTTGATGTAGGGGCGGTTGTTGAACTCCAGTTCACCTTTGGTAATGCTGCTCAACTCGCTTTGGATATTGTCGTCGTGCATCAACTCTTTGTGCCAGTTGCTGTACACCAGCTTCATGTAATAGGCAATGGTATTGGCAAAGCCTTGACGCTTATCCGCATCGGTTTCGTTCAAGGCCTTGTCGATGATCACTTCAATATTTTTGCCCAAATGGTTGTAGCGGGGGTAACGCTTAGGGTAAGGCAAAGGATCGGGCTTGGCCTTCAAGGTTTCCCTCGTGGGGATGGGATAAGGACTGTCCACATCCAATTTAAAATCGCTGATCAAAAAAAGATGGTCCCATAACTTATGGCGAAAATCTTCTACATTCTTTAAATGGGGGTTCAAAAAGCCCATCAGTTCGATGGTGGTATAGGCATTGCGCTGCCTCACTTCCCTATCTTCGATTGTAAGCAAATACTCCACCATGCGCTGTATGTGGCGCCCATACTCCTTCATTATCAGGTGGTTCCTTGTAGTATTGTACTCCATACTATCCGTATTATATTCCATATATTGTTGAAAACGTTTATAAAGTTATATTAAAAAGCCGAAATGCAGTGTGGATGGGCCTAAAATGGGTTATATTTCGACCTTTTGCTTCCTGTTCTGTTTGCAGTTGGTGGGGACACCGACCACGGCTATTTGTAAAGCTACATTAAAAAGCTGAAATGTAGCATGGGTGGGATTCAAATGGGTTATATTTTAACAACCTTTCGATTTCCGTTCTGTTTGCGGTCGGTGGTACACCGACCACGGCCCATCAGCTTTTCGCCCTCACCGGCCACCATTTTACCACTACAAAGGCCAGCACGGCACCCATCGAGTCCGCCAGCCAGTCGGCCAGGTCAAAGCTTCTTTTTGGAATAAAATAGCGCTGTATCAGTTCTGTTGCCAGCCCCCATATAATGGTGGAGACGCATATTTTAATCAGGTATTGGCGCTTTACGGCTGCGGGCCAGTCCGTTTTGGCAATGGGATAGTAAAAAAGCCAAGCCAGTAGGGCAAAAGCGCCCACATGCACCATTTTGTCAAATGAAATCTCTACCAAAAACTTACTTTTTGGCAACTGGTTACCGGGGGTACAAATGAGTACCATCAATACCACAAACCAAATAATGCCCGGCCAAAACCGCTTGAATGGAATATGGGTTTGCTGGGTCATGTATTGTTATCCTACCAAGGCGGCGTAAGCTTCCGCAGACAGCAGTGCTTCTACTTCGGCGGGGTCGTTTACCGTCATTTTTATCATCCAGCCACGGCCATAAGGGTCGCTGTTTACCAGTTCGGGCTCATTGTTCAGCTCGGGGTTTATTTCGGTAATGGTACCCGCTATCGGCATAAACAGATCGCTTACCGTTTTTACGGCTTCCACCGTACCAAAAATGGCCTGGGCGGCCAGTTCTTGACCCTTTGTTTCTATTTCCACATATACTATATCCCCCAGTTCACGCTGGGCAAAGTCGGTAATGCCAATGGTGGCCGTATCACCTTCTAACAAAACCCATTCATGGTCTTTGGTGTAGCGCAGTTGTGCAGGAAAATCCATTAATTGCGTATTTAATGTTGATGTAAGAATTGATTTCGGCTGCAAAATAATTGTTTTTTGCCGCATCAGGCCAAGCCTGCCCTAAATTATTTGAACGGCAACCCGCTTATTTCATCGCCAGTATTTCCATCTTCATGCGAATATCACCCAGCGGACGGTTGTTGCCGTCGCCCGGAACATTGCCAATTTTGTCCACTACTTCAATACCGCTTTCCACCTCGCCAAAAACGGTATAATTGTTATCGAGCCAAGGCGTACCGCCAATGTTTTTGTACACCAGCCGCTCGGTAATGGAATATTTGCGCCCAATTTGGGTTTCGGCCTGATCCAGTTCCTGATCGGTAAAGCGCCTGCCCTGTACAATGTAAAACTGACAGCCGCTGCTGGCTTTTTCGGGGTTGCCGTCCCTGGCAGCGGCCAGTACACCCCTTTTGTGGTACAATTTGGGGGTTATTTCGGCGGGAATGCGGGGCATATCGCTGCCGCCATTGCCCAGCATGATGCCGGGGGTGGCCGATTTGCTCTCGGGGTCGCCGCCCTGTATCATAAACTCCCGGATGGTGCGGTGGAACATCAGGCTATCGTAAAAGCCCTGTTTTACCAGCTTCACAAAATTGTCGCGGTGCTTGGGGGTAAGGTCCGATAGGCGTACCACAATTACACCCGAATCGGTGGTAATTTTTACCCTTACGCCGGGTATGCGGGGCTTGGCTACCTCCACTGGTTTTTTGGCCACGGGCTTAACGGCCACTTTTTTAACAACGGGTTTTTTGGCCACGGGGCCCTTTTTTACCTGTGCCTGGGCACCCATGGTAAGGGCCAGCAACAAAACGCATCCAATTAGTTTTTTGATGTGATACATGCTCAATAATCTGTTTAATCAATAAATCCGCTGCCTTGAAAATACAGCAGCACATGGTCTTTTATAAAATTTTCCTGTTCTATTAAATTGAACTCCGGCAATGCCTTGAGTTGCTTAAAATGGGGCCACCCGTCTGCATCGTGCCCTTCCAGCGCATAGTAACCGCTGCTGCCCAGCAGGGTACAAACGGCCACATGCATCAGGTCTTGCTTTTGCTCCTTGGAAATGGTCGTACTCACAAAACCCGTTTCCTGCACCCCAATCAGCATCAATATGGCATTGAGGTCGGGCTTCTTGCCAAAGCGCTCCAACAGTTTCGCCTCCAGTTGCCACCACCGCTGCTGCAAATCGTCTTGTACATGTTGCATTTGGCAAAGATAGTGGATAGTGGATAATTGATAATGGATAATGGAGAGGTGAAAGGTGAAAATTGAAAGGTGAAAGTGAATAGGGGAGAGTGAATAATGAATAGTTAATAGTGAAGCGCCAAATAGTGGGAAAATCCACACAGCATACTCCAATCACACAATCACAGCAATCACAATCAATCCCCGTCAAAAATACCCACCACACGGTATCCCACCAGCCCATACCCTGCACTATATTTGACTACATAAAAGCTTATGATATGAAAAAAATAGCTGTATTGATGCTGGCAGGCATTTTGTTGACCCAAGTGGGCTACACCCAATTTTCGCAGGCGGTAAAAGACAGTGCGCTCAAACTACTGCAATACCCCAGCGCCGATTACTCCATTACCCTTACTTTTAAGCCGGAAGACTACGTGGAAACTAATACCCAGTCTGATTTGTACAAACTCACCCGGCAACAACTCATTGATAAAAAAACGGGCGATTATACAGATGCCTCCATTTTAAATGCCCTATCGGTAAAAAGTTGGTATGAAGACAAGAACCAGACTGAAGCCACCCAGTATTTATCGGAAGCGATGCAAAAATATGAGCAGTGGATCAATATCGAGCCCAACAACACCAAGCCTATCGACGAGTTGTTGTCCATGTGCATTCTTGCGCAAAGCTACGACATGGCAAACAAGGTGCTGACCTATGCGATGCCGCTTTTTCCCAAGCATTTGCCCCTGTTGCAAAAAGCCATTTTTTACGAGGAATTCATTGCCAAAGATTACAATAAAAGCCAGCAGCTCATAAACCAAGCACTGGAACTCGATTCGCTGAATTTAACAACACTGTACTACCAATCTAGTTTACACAGCTTGTACCATGTGGAAGCGATGCAACAAAAAAAGCCTTTCGCCTCTACCGAAGTACCCGGCCTACAAGCGGCGGCGTTGGTGCATCAGCCCAACAATACCGGTTTGCGGCATCTGTACCACCACCACCAGTTGTCTTATATCTATTTCTCCGGCGTGGGCCGTGCCATGGCTGCGCAAAGCCATAGCATGAAAGTGTTTGACTATTTTACGCTTAGCCAAGCGGAAGCAGCCCAACTGGAAGCCGCTGCCACTTGGATGAAAGAACAAGTGGCCCTAGGCGGGAAAAACAAGGCACAGTTGCTGAGCAGCTTGGCCGTAGTGGAATGCATCAAAAAAAACTATACCCAAGCACTGGCCCATTTTGAAGCAGCCTATCGCCTCACCAAAGCAACGGGTGATTTGGAGGGCCAAATTTTATGTCAGATGTTTATGGAAGCCTACCCGCAGGTAGAAAAACTGCTGGAGGAAAAAGTGGCCCTGGCCAACAGTATGTGGGATTATGGCAGCTTGCTAAAACTGTACAGCGATTATACGCAAAGGCGGGAAGCGGTAATGGCCCTGTTGCCCAAGTTGCAGGCAATGCCCGTTGACCACCCCGTGAAGCACCAATTGTTGGCAACGGGTTATTTAAAAACCGGACAACACCAGTTGCTGCCACCCGTGCTGCCCCTGCTGGGCGATACGGGCCAGCAGGACATCTTGATTAAATTGGTGGCCGCCATTGTAAAGGATGAAAAAGCTACGGCGGCCGTGTACCTGAACAAGTTATTGCATTTGCAGCCCGATCATGAGGCGGGGTTGGCCATTAAGCAAATGACTGCGTTGTAGGGTCATTGCCCTTGCTTTAATACCTTAGCCGTTTGTGCCGATGCTTCGGTGGTAATCTCTGGCGCAAGACTGTGTCCACAAGTGTTCGAAACCTTTTCCTACTGTTCATTAATCCCGAAGGGATGCCATTACTATAGTATGATTTGGGCAGAAAAATCAATCAAGTGCAACCCCGAGGGGGTGGCATTATTATGTATTTAAAATGTTTCGAACATTTATGGACTGTGTCTTGGGTCTTACAAACCTGCCTAGCAGTTTTATCCTACAATAAGCAGTAAGACTTGACTGTCATGTTGAATTTTACTTAAATTGTCATGCAAGATTTTAATGGCTTCAATAGTGAGTTTCGCTGTTTCTTCGTCACCCTCCTCAGAAAACTCCTGATTAAATTTTTGTATTGCTGTTAATGAAAATAAAGCAGGATCAAGTTGAGCCAAATATGACAGTTTATGATGGTGTGTAAATATAAAATGTGAAGCATCCCTTGTGTCTGTAAGTTCCTTCACGATGTTGTCATATTGACTGGTTAATAAGTCAATGTTTTTTTCTTCTTGCAAATAAACCAGCAAGTTACCATAAATATAACCTGAACCATCAAGGCTTTTTAATGCGGTTGCATTCGTGGCCAAATAGGCCCAATAATTATCCGTCACTTTTTTTCTGAAAAACCCTTTCTTAACAATGATTTCCGCATTAAGGATTAAGCTGTCCAGTTGGGATGTATCCAACATATAAAAGGAGGCTATTGCAGACATGAATGATTGCTTTACGTTTTGCTTGTAAATATAGTGGGTTCTAAATTTACGGGCAACGATTTGCAGCTTTTCCCGTCGGGCCTGCTGGCGCAAGACTGTGTCTTGGGTCTTATAAATCTGCCGGACTGTGTCCGGATTGTATTGGCAAATCTTGAATTGACCTCGGCTGTAGTTGATGTATATAAACTCCGTTTAAAAATCCCGATACAATCGGGCGGAATTGGTAGACACAAGTTGCGCTTCGCTAAACTTGCGCCAGACCGTGAACTTTATATGCCTCCCGGAACTGCTGCCTGTTTTTTTGATAAAGTTACATATTAAGCAATAAGGCTGGGCTTTATTCATCAAGCCCAGAAGCTTTACGAGACATAGGCTGCGCTGCGCTAAACTTGCCAGATTGGGATTGTAAGGTCATTGCCCTTGCTTTAATACCTTAGCCATTTGCGCCGATGCTTCGGTGGTAATCAACTCCCGTTCTATGGTGCCATCTTTTTGCTTCATCAACACCAACATGTTGTACAA
This sequence comes from Chitinophaga pinensis, assembly GCA_943373145.1. Classification (GTDB taxonomy): domain Bacteria; phylum Bacteroidota; class Bacteroidia; order Chitinophagales; family Chitinophagaceae; genus Ferruginibacter; species Ferruginibacter pinensis_H. The sequence goes on along the minus strand of CALSBI010000011.1, from coordinate 52,887 downwards.
ATCGGGGGCGATGCTGTCCAACCGGGCCTGTGGTAGATGCTGAATGGGCAAGCCTGATAAAGTTGGCTGGGTGCAATTCGTATCCGCATAAATAGTGTACCGGCTCAGCAATGCAGAGTCGATGGTGCCCAGCTCATCATCAATGCAGCCACAGCGGAGACAACTGATGACGATGGCATTTTTTTCAGCGGCCAAATAATCCAGATTGGCCAATGTGGGGCGTGAAGGTGCGGCGGTATGACAACCCGTAACAACCAACAGCATAAAGCCCAAGCATTTACTTAACTTCATAGGTAACCAATTGTTTTAGTTGTGGGGTAAAAAAGCAAAACCGGTTGCCAAATACTTGAAAAAGTTCCGGCTGCGTACTATATCGGATGGTATCGTAGTACAAAGGCTGTAGGTTTTTGGTATAAACCGTATAGGCATAACCGTTTTTTTCAACAATGGTTTTTTTGGGTAATTGACTCAACAACACCACATAATCTTTCAATAATAAAATCCGTTTGTTAACCGTGCTTTTCGACAGGTACTGCCTCTCATAAGCAATATCCGATTGCCTGTCCTTAGGGTAAGGCGTAAAGCTTAGATTCGGAATTCGACCAGCCGCTATTGGTTGCCCTTGTAAGTCTATTTTATAAATACTATCCAGCAAGGTAAAAGCAAAATAGATAGCCCGATTGCTGTCAATGCTATAAACCATATCCCGGTCGGTAAGGTAAGCTTGGTCCAATATTGGATCGGTGTAATACCCAATCCGTTGTGGTTTGCCCAAACTATCCGTGTATTGAAAAACAGTTTTGTCCAGCTTGTTCAATTGTTTGGCTTTCCAAAGACCGTAATGGTATAAAAAACTATACTTATGCGTCCCTATCGCCATGGGTTGTCGGTTATAGGGCTGGATATAAAAATAAACGGTGTTATCCTCCCTTAGGCCCGCACCATTGGTAACGGCACCGTTCAAATAGGCCGTGTCTTGGGGGTTAAAAATATCGAAGGCATAGTTGCGATGGGCAGGAAAAGCATACACACTATTACCCAATCGGAGATAAGTAATAGACCGTTCCTTGGTATCAAAACTTTTGTCTATATGGGTAAGGCTTGTATCTATGCGGTAAGCGGTTAGGTTTTGGGCCGTGTCCATTGCCAAGAGCATAAAATGGTTGCCAGCGCTTTCGAGGCCCACAATACTGTCGAATTTTTTATCAATGATTTGCGCTATTAATTGATTGCCCGCCAAGGATGTCACCAAGGGTCCTTGCAACGTATCCAATACCATGGGAGGTTTGGGGGTAACAGATTGAGTCGAGGGGGTACAGGCCATTATAACGAAAGACAGTAATAAATAGATAGATAAAATAGGTTTCATATTATTCGTTCCATGGCTTCTTTCTTCGTTTTCTTGCATGGGTCAATTTCACGTTCTGTACTATTAAAATATATAGCAACTACTCCACCGGTTCGCCATTTACCTGCAATGCTTTTACCAAATCGGGCAAGGATTTTTTGTAGGCTTCTAAATCCCATTTTAATTTAAATAGCGCCAAATAATTTTCAATGGGCATCATACCCATGCGCTTGCGGCGGGCAGCCAAGCTATCAACATCTGCAACGGGGTAAAGCACATAAACGTTCTTCGGGTATTCATACAATTGTGAACCGTACAGTTGAAACCGCTTGTTGTGTAGATTGATCCTGTCTTGCAAAGGGGCTAAGGTTTCGCCCCATACTTCCCCGAGTTGATAGGCTTTTTTTATGATCGGGTAATAATGTTCCTGATTGGGCAAAGGGGCATGCTGTATGACCATTGCCGTAGCATTTTGGGCCAAAAACCCCGCCCATTTTTTATAGGGCCATCGATTGTAACGGGCAAAAAAGGAATCCACAATGGTAAGGTTAATGGAGTCCAGTTTTTTTTGCTCGGGCCAATGCAGCCTTAGGTACTCCATATTAGAGGGCATCCGGTAGCGTTGGTCGTCTGCCCATACTTTTCTAAAAATAGTTACCAAGTGCTTCATACTATCGGGCATTACTTTGAGGCATGGTTCGGGTAAAACTTCAATTATCCTGATACGCCCTTCTTGGTTTTTTATCTCTTGTGCGGTGGCTACTGGTCGTGGCGAACCCTTGCAGGCGGCCAATAGTACCAACAAAAAAATAGGTATTTTTTGCATCCTGTAAAGATAATGCGGATAAGGTTTTATAATATCAAGGGTATGCGCTGGGGACTAAGTAGTCCACAAAAGAGCAGACCCCCATTACAGGGGCCTGCTGTATATAACCGCCGTACCCTATAAGCTTTAATAAGTCTCCTTCTGCCAGCCCCATTTACGCAACACCTCACGATAGGTATCCGGGTAATTGGCCTCTATGGCCTTGCGTAGGTTGACCAACACTTTGCGGATGCCCCGTTTCTGCACGTTTTTGGTGGCCACTTTTTCGCTCACCGTACCCGCCGTACCACCCGATTCCGCTACGGCCACTTTATAGGCCGCCTCCATTTCCTTCCAAAAGTTGAGACCATATTCTTCATCACCAAAACCATCGGCTGCGATGGCTTGTACCATCAACGTTAAAGCTGCTTTACGCTGGTTGCGGTCAACCGGAAGCACATAAGCATCATTTTGCTTAACGATGCCGTAGCGGGGATACTGCGCAGGCGCATTGCTGGTTTTAAACTTTTTGGCAATATATACCCTTACCTCTTTTACGGCAATATTTACCTGTTTGTCCAGCCCCACCAAGGAGTGGGCGAAGCCTGGCCGCTTGCTACCGGTTTGTATGCGGCTGCCTAGTTCGGCGCAATAGCTATCTACCTCCATTTTAAATACATCGCTTTTTTTCCAAAGCAAGGTAATTTGTGGGTTGGCCACCCAACTGGCTGCCACATTGGTGCTCACGTCCATAAAATCAACATCGGCCTTAGGCAAAGTGCCCACTTTTTTGGGCTGCTTGCCCGATTCGCCGTCATTGTTGGCGGCATTTTTTTCTTCGTTCATTATAATTATATTTTATTGTTATTCAATTATTGCGGTTTTTATCGGTAGCCGTTTTACATGGATTACCCATCAATAACACCCATATTGGGCGGGCGAATAAATGGACGGTACACGCTTCCGCAGCAGCTTTTGTGGGTTTCCCGGAGTATTGGGAAGCGGCTGACCAAACCCACGGGGGTTACCCAGAGCATTGGGAAGTGCCCGACCACAGCCACGGGGGTTACCCGCAGCATTGGGAAGTGCCTGACCACAGCCACGGGGGTTACCCGGAGCACTGGGAAGTGCCTGACCAGACCCACGGGGGTTACCCAGAGCATTGGGAAGTGCCTGACCACAGCCACGGGGGTTACCCGGAGCATTGAGAAGCGGCCGACCACAGCCCTTTGGGCGTTAAAATGTTGTGATGGCGGACAAAACATGGCCCTGTGGCCCCTGCGGACTACTGTTGTATTACTTTTCATATCGGTGGGTATTTACTACTGTCTTGGCCCCATGGCCCTTGCTTGCCCGAAACTTACTATTGATTGTTGTGCTGAAAAAAGTGGGTACTTATTTTAGCATACGGATTGTTGCGGGATGGATTGAACTGCTTTTATTTTTACGGTTTAAAAAATGTTTACAAGACAAATATAAAAACAAATTTGAAATAATTATAAGCGGAAAAATTTTTAACAGAATTTTAACAAAATTTTAGGCAAGTGGATAATTGAGAATTGATAATGGATAATGCTGTTCCAGTCTGCCTAAATGGTGGAGGTGCCCTCTGGCGCAAGACTGTGTCTTGTGTCTTACAAACCCGACTGTTCGTCAGACAGGTTGCGCTTCACTGAACTTGCCAATTCAACATGACAGGGCAGTAATTTTATTTAAAATGAAATTCTATACGCTATCCTCCATAGTGTCATATTGCGCTCAACTGAATTTGATACCAATAAGACAACTTGCTCCTCTTAGCTCTCAGTTGGTTTATTAGTTCTTGTTTATTGTCAATGTTTGTGAACTCATAGTTGTCACTTAAATAGATTGCGGTTTCTCTTGGAATACTTAACTCTATTAATTTTCTTGTAATCGGCTTGTATGCACCCAATTCAATGAATCTTGGAAACATTCCATCTGGTGATTTTATGTCATACAAAGGTTTTAAGAGTAAAGGAAGTCCATACGAAATTTTGTTTTGAATAAAGCTAATTGTATCATCGATTTGTTTTGATGAATCATAAAAGTCATTTGAGAAGATTTCTGAAATAGGCTTTTCCTTCATCCAGTTCTCAGCTAGAATACATTTCTGCAAAAGCATGTCTTTATTTGGAATTTCAACAACAGGAAAATATTTGTTGGTGTAAATTGGAAAATCCTCTTTCAAAAGAATAAGTAATGCTTTGAGTTTATAAGAAAGCTTTGTTTCTGTAACACTTGTTGGCAGTTGATAGTTATCCCGCCTTTGATAAAGAGTATTCAAATCTATTGGGTCCCAGTATCTGTTCTTTGAACAAATTTCGCTTGGGATTTCTAATTTAGAAAGCCCTTCAAAAATAGTGTTCATTTCTGAATCATTCAAATTAATACCAACTCTGCTAAGATAAAATTGAGAGGATATGCCATGGCGTAAAACTGTTTGCCGTAAATAAGTTGTGAGAAAAGAATAATCCTCATTTTCCCTAGTGCTGCCTAAATTATTCACAAGGTCATTTTTTATATCGGCTTTATGTGCATTATACTTTTTTCCATATCCGACCTCCAACTCTTTAGCTGTATCTTTAAACAATTCTATTTGCATTGTTGAATCTTCTTGAAAACTTAATTCATCCAATATGTAAGTCCGGCCAATAAAATCTTTGAGTAATCGTCCTGCTCTACCGCGAAGATTTGCGATCTCATAATTTGAAAGTTTTATGCTGTCTGTAGTTTTCTTTGTGAAAAGATTTGGGTTTCTGATAATGATATTCTGAACTGGTAAATTCACTCCTTGCAAAAGCGTTGTAGTGCAAATAATTGTTTTGATTTCTTTCTTTCTAATTCCGTCTTCAACGAGTAAGCGAACATGGTAAGGAAGTTTTCCATGATGGTAAACTATACCTTTTCTTATTGTTTCTGTCAGTGCAAATTTAGGGTGAACTGTGTCTGAAATAAAATCGGAAAGTTCATTTAAGAATTTATTGCTCAAAGTGGTTCTTTGCTCAGCTAGATAAGTGGCCATTGGACTACATAAAGCTGAAGTAGGAGCAAAAATCAAACAACATTCATCAGTGCCAAAGCCATTAAGAAACTGGTTCAAATATTCATAATATTTTTCGTTGTACTGAACTTTGCCATATCCTTCAATTGACTCGCTATTGGTAATTTTTATAGACTGACTACTCCCAACCAAATCTGAATAGACATTAAGGTAGTAATCACTTTTTTTCTTTGAAATGGAATAGGTTAGATTTAAAACAGGGGAAGCGTCTGTTTCTTTCTTCTCGGAATTGATTCCGAAAATATTTGAGCCCAATGTGTCAATTTTTAAAATCCTCGGCCCCGAAATAATTATGTGATCGATCTTTGATGAGTTGCGAAGTTCGATCATCAAGTCATATAAAACTTTTGAACGTTGGTCATCTGAATCTGCTACCTTCTCCACATTCTGAATTTCATCTATCACTAACAATCGAATAGTTTCAAATGGATTTTCGGATTGAGAAAAAGCGGCAATTGCCTTTTCCTGTGTCAGAATGTAAATGGAATTAGGCGTAGCTGACGAATTGTTATAAGTAGTTTCAAGTGAGTAGTCAGTTAGTACAAAATCGTCAAGAAGTTTTCTGAAATCACTTGTTACTTGTGAAACCAAGCTTAGTGTAGGCACTACATAAACTACTACTCCTTTCTTTTTCAGAATGAGGTCAATTGCTTTTAATAGTATGAGAAAGGATTTCCCTGCTGATGTTGGTGCAGAAATTCCAATCAATGAATTGTGCTCGATGGATTCCCAAATATCCTTTTGAAAATCACTCAATAAAAAAATTGAGTTCCCAACTTTGATTTCATTTTCTAGTTGTGCAACTGTAACAGCAAATTGATTCATCAGATTTTCTCCGAAAGAAAATTGCTTGTTAGCAAAAGAATATTCTGAATCAATCATGATTGATGACGGTCCAAAACCTGCTCTTGAAAGGAAGAGAATTAAATAATTTTTAAGTCCGTCCCATTCTTCTTTCCTATAAGTCCAGAGCAAAGCGCAAATTGCAATGAGTTGCTTCTTAGAAAGTTCGTCTGTCTTTACCGACAACTCATTCAATGCAGAAATAGCTTCGGTTAAAAATTCTTTGTCAATTTTTGTATTTGAAATTACATCAATAAACTTTAACCTCTTAGCATTTGTAACAAGTTCAAAGTTGAGTAGCTTTATTAGAATGTCTCTTGCTTCCATTATTTGCCAATGAGTTTTTGAAATTGTTTAAGCAACTCTTCCAATTCCCAAACTGGTAAGATTATGTAATTGAATCTTGGATACAAGCCTTTATCAATTGCGTTGAAGAGTTTTCTGTCAACGGCCTTTCCTCGTTTATTGATAATTTTTATGATATCCTCTTTAATTTGCGTTTCGTTGTTTTTATCAATTTGTATGTTTTCACAATAAGTGACTACGGAAACTAAATGAACTTCTGCATTTTTAATTGTTCCGTTTTTATACTGAGTAGCAACTTCAATTAAATTATCATCAATAAAGGAGTCGTAAATATACATACCCAGTTCTTTACGGTGTTCATTGTAAGTTTTGATTATGCTACTAATGGCATCCTCTATAGCTACTTCGAATTTATATTTACTGATGTATGTTTTCGCCTCTCCTAAGTAGAAAAGATTTTTATCTCCTTCATATTTAAAGTGAATTGCATCGGCACCAAATCTTTCCATTTGAACAGAAGTAGTGATTGGCATTTTGCGAAGTAATGGAACACATTTGAAAAAACTTTGCAGGAAGTTGAACAAAAGTAATTCGCCAAACTGTCCCTGAAGTAACAACTTTTTTTCGTTGCTGTTTCTAAATTTTTCAAAAGTTAAGGTAGTTAATGTCGTTTGCGCATTTTGCTGACTTCTTCCCTCTGAAATTAACGTATTCAATACTTTAGCTGCCTTTTGCTGACTGTAAACCCATTCAGGTATTGTCCTAACAAGTTCTTTACAAAATTCTTCACGATACTCTAACCTGTCAATGTAATTGATACAAGTCCCATAATGTTTATTATCAGGAAGAAGATTATATGATTGTTGAACCCAATGAACATGTTTCATGAACATTTGAGTGCAACTAATTAATTTCTCTATTTCTTCTTCTGTAATTGGCATTATCAAAATCTATTTAGCGTCCTTGTATTATCTGTGTCTAGGATTGGATGCAAATCGCAATGTGCGCACCTTATTATGATTAACAATTGATTGTAAACTCAAATATCATTGCGCAAATATCTGTTTGTTATCATTTATAAGCGATTTTGACGGCCAAACACAACTCATCTTGCCCCACGACATACCCCGCCAAAGCCTTCATGCCCCTCCTTATTTACATGGAATATTGGTGATAGGTTATCAACAACAGTGCTGGTTGGGCGGGTGTTGGTAACGAGTACAAATGTAGGAAATAATAATGAATGACGAATAACGGAATCCGTTGACCGTTGGCCGATGACCGTTGACCGGAACTCGTGGGTCGTGGGCCGAAGTACGCAGGGTTGGGCTACAAAGCGCTTACGCTACTAGGCAGCGCATGCGGGTACTTACCTGCGGGGCAAGGCATCCACCACCCGAAAAACTCCTCGGCGGTCATCGGCCAACGGTCAACGGCCAACGATACTTCGCCAAATTGTCAGCCCCACCCAATCAGGAACACTTTTTGAAATATACCACCTAAAAAAAGTGCTATGACAATTGGAATCATGCTCGTGTCTGGCCTGTTTATGTTGCTGGGCATGTTGGTACAGTTTAGGTTAAAAAGTAAGTTCAATCAATATGCGCATACGCCCACCAGCAGCGGGCTAACGGGCAAGGAAGTGGCGGAAAGGATGCTGCAACAAAACGGCATCTACGATGTAAAGGTGGTATCGGTGGATGGGTTTTTGTCGGACCACTACAACCCCCTCAACAAAACGGTGAACCTTAGCCCAGACGTATATAGTGGCGCCCATGTATCGGCCGCAGCGGTGGCCGCCCATGAGTGCGGCCATGCCGTGCAACACGCTACGGCGTATCGTATGCTGATGCTGCGCAGCCGCTTGGTGCCCGTGGTGCAAATCGGTTCGCAACTGTCGCAGTGGGTCATCATTGCCGGCCTCGGCATGCTGGGCTTTGGCGGCGGCAATAATACGGTACTGCTTATCGGTATCATTTTGTTTTCGCTCACCACCCTCTTTGCCTTGATTACCTTGCCCGTAGAATTTGATGCCAGCGCCAGGGCGCTCAAATGGCTCAACGGTGCCAATATCACCACCCCCGGCGAACACCGGGATGCAAAAGACGCACTCAAATGGGCCGCCATGACTTATGTGGTATCGGCCTTGGCTTCGGTGGCGATGTTGGTGCAGTATATACTCATCTTTTTGGGCCGCAGCCAGGGGAATGAGGAATAGCGAATGACGATTGTTGAATGATGAATGTTGAATTACGAATTGGGTTTCTAAATTCGTCATTCAACATTCATAACTCATCATTGGGCATAGAATAGTTTTTTCCTTTCACCCAATGCAGTGGCCAAATATTGTTTTACAAAAGCCTGTTGGGTTTGCACTTTGGCAGCCAATGCTTTGATCCGTTGTTTGATGGCGCCGGTATCGTACTGAAAATTTTCCACCACCAATCCCATTTGGTTGATGTGCTGCTCCGCATCGGTCAGTAGGCCGGCGATGGGTTGTAGCAGTGTGGCCATATCGGCATCGGAGCGGGGTGGCGTAAACTGTTGGTTGCGGTACTGCACAAACCCATTGAATATGCCCGTGGCCCGGTTGAGCAAATCCACCGCCGTATTGTACAGCTCCATATCCTTATCGCCATAAATAATCGCAATCTTCATTTCGTTGTAGGAGTGCCATAGTTGCAGGCGGCTATTGGCCAGTCCGGCTTGGTACATACGCCGGGACAGGGTTTCCAGTTGCCCCAAACTATCCAGCGCAAAAAAGGCTTGCAACGAATCGGGGTAATTGAAGTAGTGTAGGTTGCCGGATTTGCCCTGCTTAAAAGCTTGGTGGCTGATGGGATAATAGCGCAACTGCCATAGCGGATCGAAGGGGATATGCGTATCCAAAAAATCGTCGGGTGCTACCATCAACCATTGATCCGCTTCCCTTTCGCTCACTTCCCAAGTGGGGTCGCAGAGCCACCAAGTACTGTCGAGCTGTACGGCACACCAACTGTGGCCGCTGTAGTTGGGCCGCCCGCCCGTTTTGGTATATCCGGCTACGGTCCAGGCCCGGATGCCGCATTGGGTGAGCAGCTCGGTAAACAGGGCGGCAAAGTTTTCGCAGACCCCCTTGCGCCGCCGCATGGTGGTTTGGGCAATGGTGGCGGTGGGCTTGCTCCAGTTGTAATGGTACATGCTGTCGGTATCGTAACGGATATGGGTAGCCACCCAGTTGTAGAGCGTATGTATCATGGAGGGTTCTGTGGGGCAGTGGGTATGGGCATACTGGGCCAAAGCAGCCACGGTACGGGCGGCGGTATCGGGTATAAAAATGATGGGAGCGCCAAGGGTAGCCGACTCCTGACCACCTTGGGCCCGCAGGGACTGCACCGCTAGCAAAAGGCATAGCCATAACGCGATAGGTTTCATGGATTAAAGTTACGGAGAACGGAGTAGTTAGTAGGGAGTAGTTAGTACTAAGTACTTAATACTAACTACTCGGTACTCGATACTCTGTACTAACTCAAAATCATTTTCCGTACTTTCACACCTTTAAAAGCCATGATAAAAAAAAGCGGCGATATAGATGTGATATTTGATGTGCTGAAAGCTACCTTGGCGGCGTTTCCGCATTCGGTGTTTTTGCAAAGCATTACCCACCAATACATGGAGCGGGGCAGCCTGAGCAAAAAGCAGTTGGAGGGGCTGTACGGCAAAGCGGAAAAAGTGCCGGATATCCCTGTAGGCAAGCTGGCCACACTGGAAGCCGTGATACTAAAAAAACACGCCAAGCACCGCTCGGAAAAACCGGCCATCAAACCTATGTTTGTAAAAGACGAACGGGTAGGCGGACTGATTGCCGACATCTTGGCCAAATATCCTCTGCACAAACGGGTACTGTTTTTAAAAAACAAATTCGACAACAACGAAATCATTGCACCGATTGAGTTGACGGAGTTGGAGAAGTTTCATAAGCTGTTGATGGGGAAGAAAGAAAGTTGACAGATGACAGTTGACAGCAAGTTACGAGTTGCTTTGGTTACGGGTTACGAGTTGGTTGAGGGTAGCTCTTTTCAACTATTCAATCTTTCAACTTATGGGGTTTAAAGTTTCAAGTTGGTTTTGCCACGTGGGGCCTTTTCAACTTATCAACCAATCAACTTTTGGGTTACGGGTTACGAGTTGGTTGAGGGCAACTCTTTTCAACTAATCAACCTTTCAACTTATGGGGTTTAAAGTCTAAAGTTTCAAGTTGGTTTTGCCACGGGGGCCTTTTCAACTTATCAACCTTTCAACCAATCAACTTTTAGGTTACGGATTTTCGGTCAACGGCGATCGGCCAACGGTCAACGGTTCGACCATCGACCATGGACCATCGACCATAGTACATAGCAAAAAACAGGAAGATCGAGGAACCTTTTGCTCCCTCAACCTTACTGTCAACTGTCCACGCCTACTGCGTGGTGTCGGCCAAGCCTCCACATCTGTCAACCGTGAACTATCCTAGCAAAACAGGAAGATTGCGAAACCGAGGCCCCTCAACCTTCCTGTCAACTATCCATTATCCACTATCAATTATCCATTATTTCTGCACCACCAACCGCTGCGTCACCTTTTGCCCATTCAGCTCAATGGTAACCATGTACAGTCCGTTGCCCCATTTGCCCGCATCCAAGGCCAATTGTTGAAAGCCCTGCTGCACATATTTGGTAGTGGCATACACGGGCCTACCATAAAAATCGGTTACGGTTATCCTCGCATTACCCGCTAGGGTAGCTTGGTACACCAGCATGGCCCGGTTGCCCGTGGGGTTGGGCTGTATGGTAAGCACTTGCTCCGCAGGCCGTTGGGTAGCGGGTTCTTCGCCAAAGCGGGCCGCAGTGGGCGCTGCCAATGTAATCTGTAAGCGGTAATCATGCAGCGAACTATTGTCGGTAGCCGTGGCGCCATATACCCTGAACAAGTAACTGCCCGCCGGACGGTTGAAGAGCGTAACCGTTTCATCTGCTGTACCTGCCGCATAGCCGCCCGCTATATAGGCACCGGCGCCTGTATACGTTTCAATATTGTAGTTTGCGGGCAGGGTGGCCAATTTGAAAATGATGTTTTGGGTAGCCGTAGTAGTTATTCTGTAAAAATCCACATCACCACTGGCGCATATCTTGCCATAGGTATAACCCGCCAAGCTAGCAATCACTTTGGGCGAAGTATATACATTGTTGGGCTCATGGGGATCCCAGCAACTGGCCTGTGTGGTAAAGGTTCTGGTAGCGGTATAAGCCGATGAACCGCCGCTGCAATTGGTTTTTACGCGCCAGTTGTAGCTGCTGGATGCGGCCAATCCTGCAATGGTATAATAGTTATTCGCAGTGGTAGCGGCACTCCAAATGGTAGCGCTGCTCGCCTTCCACTCTACCGTATATGAAGCCGCACCCGATACCGCACTCCAGTTGAGGTTGGCAAAAGCCGTATTGATATAGCTTTCGTTTTGCGTAGTGCTTACACCACAACTAACAGGGTTGATGAGGCTGTAATACCGGCTCCAGTTCCAATTGATGCCGGGGTCGGTATGCGTTTGATTGGGATAATGTTGGTGGCCTTTTATTTTAATGGCACTCGATAGCAGGTTGGTACCCGAACTAGCAGCGCCGCTGTAGCAAGTGGTGGGGTTGATGGCATTGTCGCCGCAAATATCCCTTACCAAAGCGGCGGAAGAATTGTACATGGCCGTGGTGTACCAACTGGCATCGTTTACAAACCCTTCATGCTCCAGCCCAATGGTATAACTGTTTTCGCTGCCCACATGCCAAGCTTTGTTCACTTCCCTTACCATTTGCGTTACCTGACCATCGCTGCTGCGCAGCACATAGTGGGCACTTACGCCCGATGCCGTATTTTGAAACCAAGAGATAGAACCTGCATAGCTGCCCTGCGTGGTATGGATGGTAACGGCACTGATGGCTAGGCTGCGGCTGCTGTAATTAGGGCTGGTTACCCAAAGGGCGGGTATATAATCGGTGGTGGCCGTTCCTGCCGCCAAGCCCGTTTCGTCTTGCTCCATTACCGTACCATCGGGCCCGGTAACTTGGTCGTTTTTGATCACCACGCTGGGGGCGGTTACCAAGCGATAGGTTGCTGGGGTAAACCAAGCTTCGGGATCAATGCGTTTGCCTTCAAATACCAATCGGCCGCTGGCAACGCCTTGGGTGAGGTACTGATACACATCGTACAATGCCGAAGCTCGGGCAAAGGCATTTACGCTGCCCTGCATGGGGATTTCGCTGAGCGTGGCTACCACCGGTGCCATTGCTGCCAATGTTTTGGCGCCCGTCAACCGGCACTGTTGATCCAAATAGGCAGCTACCGCCATGATTTGATCGGCGGTGCTGCGCTTATAGGTTTCCGGCGTGATGTTGGCGGCACGACAAACGGCTTGCAGGTTGTTGAAAAAATAGCCCTTGCCATCTTCCACCAAGGCAAAAAGACCATAGCGGCCCGGCGCTTCGTGCAGTTCGTATTCGGCCTCGGGTTGTAGGTTTTGCCCATGCGAGGCACTATAGGCCAAGGCTTCCAGCAAAGGCCGCGGTACGGAGGGATGGGCACGGTAGGCTGCATCAAATTGTGCAGTTAACTCGCTTTGGGCAGATGTTCCTAAGCAAAGCGATAAGGCGATACCAATAAGTACAATTACTTTTTTCATACAGTTTGTTTTGGTTATAAAATGTGTCTGCTCCAAATTAGCATTATTCACTTTAAACCATAAACGGATTTCCCCCTTTTGCATTTAAAAAAAGGGGTATTCATTGGCGTATGTACCCTTTTGGAAGCTATACTTGCGCATCGTATTTGTTTGTGCTTATGCTTTTCCCTTGGCTTCTGATTTATCTGTTAGCACACCTTCCCAGTAAAAATGAAAGTCTTTTAAAATTGATTGGTGCCGTGCAAAAAAGCTTTGCAGGAGGGTTGCATCTTTTATATTTCCTTCTTGGTTGCTCATTTCAAATTCGATATCAGACAATAATCTTTTCAATTGGTGTTTGATTACTTTGTTCTGTATCCAATATTTATCGATGTTCCAAAAAGCGGATAGGGTGGAGAGGGCCGCTATGATGGCATTTAGCACCAGGGCGATGTTTTTGGTAAGCCCATCGTATAAGGCACGCTGCCCCCCATCCAAATGGTTGAAGTTGAGCCCCAGCACAATGGTGGACACCACGCTTAGCCCTACGGCGGCATATTTATATGCCCGTACCGATCTAAAAAGCCAACGGGTGCTATTGGTAAATTCCAATACACTGAACCGTACCCGTTTTAGCAAATAGGCGGTTTGCGATTCGGAGAGGCTGGGCTTGATGCGTTCTTCGGTTTCCTTCCATATACTGCGCCTGTTTCTTTCCGCTGCCACTACTTTAAACAAGGCAAATACCAAAGTCGTAAAAAACAAAAGTACTGCCCCGGCCAATAGGTAGCGATAAGGTGGGGCAGCAATACTGTTGTAGGTAAAAATGGCCAAACTGGTACCCACCAACAACAAGATGGTAACGACACAAATGGAGAAACCGATGCCGGCAATGTTTGCCAGCGATGAAAACTTCTTTTTGGGTGGCTGCTGATTCATGCAGAATGTTTGTTGGTATAATACCAAATCCCGCCGATGGTGGGTTTGTTACCCAATGGATGCTTAGCCCGTGGTATTGATCAGCAGTGCTGCCGCCACCATCGCCGCCGTTTCGGTACGTAGGCGGGTATTGCCCAATGCCACGGGTACAAAGCCATGCTCCTGCGCCAGTGCAATTTCTGCGGGGGTAAAGTCACCTTCGGGGCCAATGAGGATCAGGCGGTCGGTATTGCCCTTGGCTTGCTGTTGTAAAGGATGCTTGTTATCTTCTAGGCAATGTGCAATGAATTTTTGGGGGGCATCGGCCGTAGTTACCAATTGGGCAAACTTAATAGGCTCTGTTAATTGCGGCAACCAGCATTGCTGCGATTGCAACATGGCACTTATCAAAATGCCCTGCAGCCGATCCATGCGCAGGTGCTGCTTTTCGGTGCGTTCGCAGAGCAGTGGCACCAGTTGCTGCACCCCCATTTCGGTGGCTTTTTCCAACAACCATTCAAAGCGGCTGGCGTTTTTTACCGGCGAAACCGCTATCGTAACCCGGTGGGACGCTGGTGCAATGCTTTCCACATCGGTAATGCTAACCTGACAACGCTTGCGGTTGCCATCGGCAATTTGGGCGGTAAACAGGTTGCCCTTGCCATCGGTTAGTTGCAGCAATTCGCCCTCGGCCATCCGCAATACTTGCACCACATGCTTGCTGGTGGGTTCGTCCAGCACCAGCGAACGGGCCGATAGGTCCAATGAAGCTTCATAAAAAAATGGTAATGCCATGTTGCAAAAATAAGTGTTGTGTCATAAAGGGAAGCATCTTTGGATAAAGGCGGCAGCGCAAACGCATCTAAATTCCATACGTTTAAATTGCTGCTATACTAGCTGTATCGCTGCATTCCATTGGCCGATTGCTTGTGCTGGCCTCAAGCCGGCGGGCTTCGTTCCGGGTTCACCACTGCATTTAGCCCTTTTTTTGGGACCCCTACCCAAAAAATCCCCAACAAGTTGGGGAGCGGCCTAAATGAGGTGGTTCACCTCGGAACTGGTGGAAGTTGACCCACTTTTTGCTTTGTTACATTAAAGCAAATGGGCTGCTTTTCCTGAATCTAATTTAGATGTGTTTGCCCCAAGCAAGATGGTTTTTTAGAAGGGCATTTCAAATTTTCACTTTCAATATAATCGATTTTATAGAGTCCTCAACCTCCGCTCCGGTACGACCTCATAAAAAAGCCGCCTGCCGACTAGCCAGGCTTGAATTTTTGCTCCACTTTTGTTTCAAGTTGCAAACCAAGCCAAAGGCAGGGTGTCACATCCCGCCCAAGCCGGCGGGGACAAAAGTGGAAAAGGCCGCCAACAAAGGCAGCTACAAGTAGAAACAAGAGCGAAAATCTGAAATACACCTGCATGCTCCAATTAACCTTTTCGTTATATTTGATATAATCCGTAAACGAAAACGGTAAACAACAGTATCAATATGGCAAAGAATACCAAGTATGTGGCGGCCTTTTTATTGAGTTGGCTTTGTATGGCTGCTATGGCCCAAAGCAAGTACCCCAGTGTGTTGTGGGAGATCAAAAAAAATCCGACCGATGCCCCCTCTTTTTTATTGGGCACCTATCATTTGAGCAACAAAGGGGTGTTTAAGTTTGGCGACTCCCTGTTATGGGCCATGAAAAAAGTAGATGCCGTGGGCACCGAACTCAACATGGGTATTTGGCAACGGGAAGATAACCGGATGGACAAGTACAATGCGGCTTATAATTTATATACGGGTAAGTTCAGCCCGCAAGGATTTACCCAATCAAGCCTGCAAAAAACCAATACCATCGAAAAGCTGCCCGAGTTTATTAAAATAGTGCCCAGCTTTATCAATTACTTTTTGTACCGCAACAACCCCGCTTCGGAAGGTCTGCAGGAAGAAGCCTACTTGGACAGGTTTGTGGCATCCTTGGGTTATAAACTGGGCAAGCAGGTGGTGGGACTGGAAGATTTGGTGAGCAGTAAAGTATTGGAGATTGAGGGCATCAAAAATGAAGCGGCTGCCGAAAAAAAAGACAACCTAAAACTGCCGGACGGCCTTACCATGCAGGATATGGTTGATAAAATATACGATGGCTACCTGAACAATAACCTGGATGCGTTGGATTCTTTTTTGGTGTACGAGCACAGCAAGGAATACGGCGATAAATTTATTGTGGCCAGAAACTATGTACAGGCCGATAGCATGCTGGCCATTATGAAACAGGGTAAGACCATCTTTGCTGCGGTAGGCTGTTCGCATTTGGTGGGCGAAGAGGGCATCATCAATATCCTGCGCAAAAGAGGCTATACGCTCAGGCCGGTAAAATTGAGCGGCGGCAACGATACCCAAGCCAGCCAACTCAAAGAACGGGTGTACCCTACCCCCCTCACCCCTGTGCAAATATTTGACAACATCGCTTGCCAAGCGCCGGGCGAATTTTATCCTTACAATGCAACGCCGATATACAAAAGTGCGGGCCATATCGATTTTGCCAATGGTGCCTTTTATGTAGTGGAAAAACTGGTAAACAATGCGCTGTATTATGGATACCCCGAAGCCAAATTGCTAAAAGCCATCGATTCTTTGTTGTATGCCAATATCAGGGGCGATATTGTGAAGAAGGAAATGGGCAGGCACGGAGCTTATCAATGTATTAACGTGGTATGTAAAATCAAGAACAAAGATATTGAACGGTATCAATTTATTGTTACGCCTTATGAAATCATCAAAGTAAAAGTGGGTGGCAAAAATGAGTTTGCCTATAGCCCTTGGGTAGATTCATTTTTTAACTCGATTGACATTCATTACCCAGCCGCCCCATTACAGCGGCATGGCTTTACAATAGCGGATCAATATCCCTTGTATGCTACCGTGGAGCAGAGCGACGAATATTTTGACGCTAGGCAACGCTTTGTGTATTATGATAGCACAAAGGGGCAGTTGAACTCGGTACTGAAAATAAAGCTTCATGCGAGCGACCAATTGTACGATAGCATCATTGATGTGGCGGTGGCAGACAGCTATTTTTCATCCAGCCTATACGGTAAAAAAATGCGGCATCAATTGTTGCCAAAAAACAAACTGCAATCATTTCCGCTATCGGATAAAAAAGTGTTGCACCTACAATACCAATTGGAGTTTCCTTATGCTTATATCATTAGCTCATTGGCCGACAGCGGTAAAGTTGATGCCGGTTTTATCCAATCTTTTGTCCTTAGGCCCTTGCAATACGAAACCTTGTACAGCTATGTGGATACGGGCAAGAACCTGCAAATGAAACTGCCCTACCGCCTCGGGCTGCGGGAGGATTTAAAAAAAGTGCGGGACCGCCGGGTCAAAAACAGTTCCAGAAACTATACTACCAAGGATGAGGTGGAAACGTATAAATATCAACCCAGTATGTACGCGGAAGATTACGACAAGGAAATGATAGAGTTTGAAGATAAATATGCCATGGAAAACACGTTTGGCAATATTATTTATTTTGACAGTGCCGCCCGGTTTTCGTCTGCCCGAATTTTTTGGAAGCAATTACTTTGGCCCAATAGTTTGAACAATAGCACTAGCAGGGATTATGGCGAATACATAAGTACCTCGAGCAGCAACAGCCCTTTTCGATTTAATTGGCGCAATAATAAAATGATGCAATTGCAATTGGATACTACTGCCGCCAACATACAAACGGCCAGCTTTTGGGCCATTGATACCATGGAGAACAAAAAAATATTTTACAAGTTTATACTGTTTGATGACAGGGTGGTGGAGCTGTATGCAAATGGCCATAAAAACGAAATGCAACTTAGCCCTTTTGCCCGTATTGTTTTTGACAACTTCGCCCCCTTCCGGGCACAAAAAAAGGCGATGGTATATGCACAGGATTTTACCCAATTGCTAGACGGTTATATGGTGGCCAAGCAACCGCAAAGGGATACCCTGCTCAAAAAAATGAACCACTATTATTTACAGGCCAGTGATATACCAACCGTTAATGGGTATTTTGCCAAGCTACAGCCTATCAAAGTGGCCGACAATATATTAAAGCGGAAACTGCTTGACATGGTGGGCAATTCCACTTTGGCTGTAGAACAATGGCCAAGCATTTCGGCTTGGTTGAGAACTATTTTTGAAAACCAGCAAGAACTGCTCACCATCCGCACCATGGCCGCCGAAATCATTTTGGAGCAGCAAAACGCCCATGATGCGGCTTGGGTATTGGAACATATTTATCGGCCGGGCAATCCTTTTAGGGAATACTTTAAGGATGACATCATGCGTTATTTGAAACATACCTATCCCAAGCAGGAACTGATTAAAAAAGTACAATTGCCCAACTTTGTGCAAAAAGAAGACCTGCTTTACATTTCATTGATCGATAGCGGATACGGCACCCCCAAAGAATGGGCGGCGGCTTTTGCATCCGCCAAACAATTTATGGGCGTAACCGAAATGGCGGATAAAATAGCGGCAGAAAAACAATTGTTCACTTTTGAAAAAGCCGATATCAATGCATTGCGCAAAAATGATGATGATAATGAGGATAGGCCTGTGCAACGGATTTTCTTGTCATTTTTCAAACACTTTCCAACAGATAAATTTTTTGCCGACGAATATCAACAGTACATCAAAGAAAACAATTACCGGGGCATATTGGGCGCTTTAAGGGGCATGTTAAAAGCAGATAAATACCCCGAAGCGATGGTGAATGCCGGCCTAAAAAAATTACAGGAAGCGAAAAGGTACTGGCCTGAATTGAATACCTTATTTTATAAAGCCAAAATGTACCATAAGCTACCTGCCTCTTTTAAAGACCGCAGAGAAATTTGCAAGTATTTGCTGGCGGACAAAGAGCGGTACAGCCCTTCTGACTCGATTGTATTTATCAAAACGATCAAGCATCCTTATACAACCGACAGCGTGTATTTTTATTATTATGTAAAAAGCAAATCAGCACCACGCAAACTGGCTTTTATCATTTACAAAAACGACCAATCTATTTTTGGCGAGAATGAAACCCAACAATACAATTTTACGGATGAGCGCTATTCTTTTAAAGACAATATGGATGAAACGATTGTGGACCTACTCAAAAAACAATACATAGGCAAGTATCTCCGTGATGGCCGCTATGGTTATATGGGCAAGGGCTTGGAGAAAGAACTTTACTCGGCGGATTGAGTAGGTACAAAAAAGACCACCCAGATAAGACTATCGGGTGGATCAAGCATGAGAAAACTGCTTTTGCTTAAGGAAACTCTTTTATTACAATTTGTAAGTGTTTGGTAGTGCAAATTGCACCAAGACTGTTATGTAACCATTACAGAAAAGTTACTTAAATGTTACCAATAGCGGTTTACAAACACAGATACTCACTACGGATGTATTTCAAATTGCCCGAATGGAACGGCCGTAAAACTGCTGCAATAACAAGATGAGTTCCCCAACCTGTTGGTCAAAGACCAGACAGGGGCATGCGAAGCGAATCGTAAACCCTTCGCCGCCGCGTGGTCTTTGACCAGCGGCGATTTTTTCTATTGATTGTAAGATTTAGTTGGAGATGGGTTATATATAATTTTTGCTTTTCTCCCTACTTGAAACTCCTCTTTTGGAGGCTTTTTTATGAGGCCGCACCAAAGCGGAGGTCCAGAAACTCCCATTGGTTCGATTGTAATGTGAGCGGAAATTTGAAATGAATTCTAGACTGACGGATGCTATAACAAACAATAAGGGCAGCTTATAAAAGCCGCCCTTATTGCTATATGTTAGTCGATACAATCCATTAATATCTCGTCCAACCTTTGTGCCATGTGGCATCTGGGCCAGAAGGGGCAATGGCACCACGGAAAGTAACCGAGGTAAAACCACTGGCCAATTTAGCATCGGTAAAACTGGCGCCAGTTACAGCGGGTGAAGTACCGAAGGGTCCAAAATCAGGGAAGCTGTAATTGAAAGGATTTACAAAACGGGCATCATCGTTGGTAGCCAAGATGCTATTACCATGAAAAGCGTTGGTAAACCAAGCTTGCATGCTGGCCGTAGTGGCACCCGTAGGGCTGGTTGCACTAGCGGCATAGCTGATAGGCGTAGCACAACCGGCAATGATACAGTTGCGGATGCGCAAACTGCTATCGTTGATGTTCAAATCGGTAGGCCTTCCTTTGCTACCATCAATTAAAATACCAATGGGCCATCCCAAAAATACCGAGTTAAAAATTGACTCTTGTGTGTTGCGCCTAATATGTGCACCGGCCAAAAACAGGCTGCTGCCCACATTGCCTAAAGTGGCGCGGGGGCCAATGGCTGTGATATTGCTGAATACAGCGGCGGTAATGGGGCCGGTAGTAGTACCGTTGGCATCATTATCGCTTTCAAAAGCTTCCGATTTAGAAATATCCGCTATCGAAGAGTCCCTGATTACCAAGCCAAACTGTACTTTACCGCTAAAGCCGTTATCAGTATCAAAATCATCATCTTGTGTTTTGTAAGCAATCAAATACTTACAGTTAACCGTACCACCAAACCATTCAAAAGCATCGTCTTTAGCATAGCTTACTTGGATATGGTCAATTTGTGTACCAGCGCCTACACCACCCATGGTAAGGCTGTTGATTTCCTTATCGGGCAAAAAGGCAAAACCGGCATACTCAATGCGTACAAAGCTCAACACACCTGAGTTGTCGTTGGCATCGGTACCGCCATACAGGCCATTACCGCTGGCGTCATTTACACCGCCTTCTATTTCGCCTACACCAGCAGTGCCGTTAAAGCTAGCGTTGGTAGGCGCTTTGCCCAATAATACAATACCAGCCCAATCGCCGCTGCGGGGCGTGGCCGAGTTAGAGGTGAATACAATAGGTTTATCAACGGTACCAGCCGCATTGATTTTAGCACCACGGGTAATTACCAAACCACCTACCGGATCGGTAAACTGGCTTTTGATAACCGTTCCTGCTTCAATGGTGATGGTGGCATTGTTGGTGATGTACACCAACCCTTTTAAGATGTACGTGTTGTTGGCCCGCAATACCGTATCAGAACTGATTTTACCGGTAAGCGTAATGGTTTGGCCCCCGCCTGTAACAATAGGGCTAATCACTGTGGTACCGCCATCGCCGTCCACTTCAATTTTGCGGCAGCCGATGGTTACGGTAGCTGCGGCCAATGCAATGATCAAAAACTTTTTCATATCGATTTTTGTTTGCTTTATTATTTTAAAAAATTTATTTAATGTTATATCCAAATGTGATGTTAAAGTTGGTGCCATACGTACGCTTGATGGCCACCGCATCTTTTTGTCCCCTGAAGCGGCTGTTGTCGTCCAAATCATGGTAGAAATAAGCGCTCCTGTTCAGCAGGTCTGAAATGTTTACCCTGATTTCGCCTTTACCGCCAATCACTTTCTTGGCTACTTGCAAATCGAGCAAGGGGCGTGGGTTTTCCCAAATAGCGGGTATCTGCTCATTGCCCACATACAAAATCCTGCGGCCAATTTGGTTGAACAACAAGGTGGTGTTCAATCCAATTTTTTCCAGATCATATTGTAAGCCGGCGTTCACCACATAAGGCGATTGGCCTTGCATGGGGCGATCAATTTTTGTTTGTGCATCTTCTACCCTATTGGCTATGTAAGAAAGGTTGCTATAAACCGTAAAGTTTTTCAGTGCGGGGTTAAAGTCGAGTTTTTTGCGCAACTCCAGTTCCACACCATAACCAATCGCTTTATCTGCATTCAAATAGTTGAAGGTATTGCTGGTGCCCACACCCGATTGGTTAAAGAACAATTCGATGGGGTTGTTAAAGTGCTTATAAAACAGACCGAGCGTAATCAACTCTCCTGCCCTGGGATATATTTCGTAACGGATGTCCACATTGGTAACCTTGGTACGTTGCAGCGAAGGGTTGCCCAAAATGGTTGCACCCAATTCAAAATCAAAAAAGGCAAAAGAAGAGATTTCCCTAAACTCTGGGCGGATAACCGTTTGCGAAGCCGCCAAGCGCAGGTTGGTTTTGCTGTTCAGCTTATACGTAAGGTTAAAGCCGGGCAGGTAATCTATCACTTTAGAATATACGTGGCGGGGGTCGCTGCGTTTGGCGCTGCCCACAATCTGGTCGAAATGCTCTACCCGCAAGCCCCATACCAAACGGAGTTTATCGGTAAACTGATTGTCCAATTGCAAGTAACCTGCATTTAAAATAGAGTTGGCCATGTACCTAAAGCGGTTGCCGGCAATTTCGTCAAAGTAAAAACCATTGCTACCGCCGAAGTTGGCTGCATTAAAGATATTGTCTTCATCCAAGGCCTTTAAAGCAGGATTGTCGGTGGGCAAGTAATTGCTGAACGGACGGGCATCGAACAACCTGTCTTTCACTTGGAACATATAACCCGCTTTGATGGTTTGTTTTTGTTTTAACCAATCGAAGGTTTTGGCCACATCGCCACCGGCGGTATAGATATAGTCGTTGAGGTTGCTAAAGAAACGGTTACCCGATTTTTGCGACAGGGTATTGCTCATCAGCACCAAAAAAGGTTGGTTGGGCGTGTTGCGGGCCTGGTTATATTGTATGCGGCGTTGGTCGGGGATGTATTGATCTAAAATACCAAAACCACCATACCATTTCAGCTTGGCGCCAAACTTGGCAATATTGTGCTCCCCATTTATTTGGGTATTGTTATAAATGCTTGACTTAAATGCCAATTCCTTGGCCCTTACGTTCTCACCGTTGGTAGGGTCGCTTTCAAAATCAAGCCCCGTACGGGTAGTGGTATAATCAGAAGCGTTGATGTTGAACAGGTTGCGGATGGTAATTTTGTTGTTGCTGTTCAACTGTACCGTAAAGTTGGCCAAGGCCCCAACCAATATATCTTGCGAATATTTCTTATTGTCGTATTCAAAGTTCACATCGGCCTTACCGCCGTTGATGCTGAAAAAGTTGTTTTGAAAATCAACACGGCGGTTGCTTTTGCTGTAGGTGATGGCCAAGGAGCCGCCAATCTTTTTATTAAACAGCTTGCCCACAAAACCGCCATTCAATTGCAAAGAAGCATTGAGCGGCGCTGCGGCGGATTGGCTGTTCCATGTATTTTTAAATGTTTTACCGTACTCATTTTTTTGAGCAGGTGTCATTACTTCAAACTTACTTTTAACCGGAAAGCTTTCCGCAGGCAAGGCCCTGGTTTTATCATCCAAGCCCAGCCAATCGTATTTGCCACCTTGGTAAGTGTAAAAGTCTTGTCCAATGGTTTGGCTGTTAAAGCCCGTACCCAATTGTATTGACAAAAATCCTTTGGCGGGGAGGTCTTTGGTATTTACCTGTATCAAACCACCGGCCCACTCGCCGGGCAGTTCGGGTACAAAGGTTTTGTTTACAATGATATTATCCAGCACGGCTGCGGGGAATAGGTCGAACGAAAAGGTTTTCCTATCGGGTTCGGTACTGCTCAGCAACAGTCCGTTCAGCATGGCTTGGTTGTAGCGATCGGCCAAGCCCCTTACCACTAGGTATTTACCGTCTTGTACAGAAGTACCGGGCACCCTTTTCAACACTTCGCCGGTATTTTTATCTGGGCTGCGGCGGATAGCTTCGGCACTAACCACTTGGGCAACAACGGCGGTGTTTTTTTGGTAGGTAATCAGCGCAGCTACCGATTCTTTTTTGGCAGAAGTGGAGCGTACGATCACCGCATCGGCGGTTTTTACCTTTACCTCCATTACGATATCCAAATTGGTAACTTGGCCCGCTTTTACTTCAATTTCATCAATTTTTTTTTCTTGGTAGTTGGTAGAGCTGAGGCTAAGCGATTGCTTGCCCGCATCGGCATTGATTACAAAATAACCATCCGTATTGGTAGATACACCGGTTTTGGTGCCGTTCAATATTACCGATATGCCCGCAATGGGTTGGCCGGTTTTGGCATCGGTTACTTTTCCCTCAATTTTCCCTTTTTGCGCAATAGCAGCACCCCCCATAAGGAAGGTGATTAGCAGCAGTAAAAATCTCATGCGTCGAATTTTAACGCAAAAGTATTACCACAACGTTACGGGCATGTTACCTGAATGTTACCAAAATGTTAAGAGGGGGTAGGTTGACGGTTTGACGGGGTACAGTTGACAGGGTAAGCGTAGCCTTGTAGCCAATAAAAAAGGGACTCAAAAGAGCCCCTTTAATCTTTTTCGGTAATGTGATTACCAGCGTGAACCGCCACCGCCGCCGAATGAACGACGACCGCCACCGCCGCCGCTACCGCCTTTGTCTTCGCGGGGTTTGGCAACAGTAACACTGATAGCACGGCCATCAACCATACCACCATTCAATTCGCCCATCGCTTTTTGAGCGGCTGAGTCATCGGCCATTTCAACGAAACCGAAACCACGGCTGCGTTGTGTATCACGGTCAAGAATAATTTTAGCTGAAGAAACTTCACCATACTCAGCAAAATAAGCCCTTAAATCTTCTTCCTTTACGTTGAAGCTAAGGTTGGAAACATACATGTTCATAACAATGTAATTAATGTGTTAAAAAATTATCTGAGTAAAGTGCAAGGACAGTTAACTAACTATTAGCAGAGTGTGCGTAGCAGAAAATGTTGACTAACGAAATGCAAATTGCATCAAATATTACAGTGCAAATATACTGTATTCAATGAATAATGCGCCATTATTTTTAAAAATTGCCATAAAAAGGTTGCGCTAAAGCCCCAAAAAGGCCATTTATCAATAGCAAAAACCCATTAAAACCTAAACTGCAAACGGCAGGTAAATACATTGTCCTTTACATCGCCCGTATAGCCTGTGAGCAAGGTTTTTTCGTTTTTAACCCGGCTGTAAAAGGCCAGCAGCTTGACGTTATCGGATAAATGGTGCACATATCCAAAGTGCCAAGTACTATATTGTATATTGGTTGCCGTAAAATTGCTGCCCGCTGCACCGATTTCGTTGCCCTTTACATCGGTATTGGGGTCGTACCAGTCGTATTTTACCACCAATTGGCGCTTAAGCGAGCCCAAATGTTGCAAAAAATAAAAATAAGCCCCATTGAAATGCCGTTGCTGAAAGCCATCGGTACCCGTGAGCAGGGCATTGGGCGTTTCGGTATTGGCGTTGGTACCCGTTTGTGTACCGGTTATGAATTCGCCCCGTATTTCGGTAAACCCTACCCTATTTTTGTACTTTAGTTGCAAATCGGCCCCATAATAACGCCGGGGCGAAAAACGGCCAATATTGCTCACCGCAGAATCGACCACTACCTTTTTGGTGCCGCCCACCGTTTCGGTACTATATACATACTTGGTATTATTGACCAACCCACCCGACAATAATGATGTGCCGGCAGATAGTGTCCATTTCTTGCCCAAGTGTTGGGGCTTGAGGGCAACACGGGCAATCAGGTCTTTTTTATTGTCAAAATCGCCAGTGGCATTGATGCCCTGCCCATTGAAAAGCCCCAGATCAACTTTTAAAAATTGTAAGGGATGGTCTTTTTTGCGGGCATCCAAACTCACCATGGCGCCCAAGTCCCTTTCGCTTTTCATCAATATTTGGTTCATGCGCCCCCGTTCGGGGCTTTCCCGGTCGCTACTGCTCAGATTGGTTTCAAAGCCAAAAGGGCGGGCAAACATACCCGTGGTAAAGGAAAAAAGCTGGTATTTGTTTTCAAACACCCTGCCCCATACGTCGCGGAGGGTAAAGCCCCGCTCATTGGCGTCGAACTGAAACACAATCTGTACGCCCACGCTGCCTTTGCCCGTACTGTGCAAATAATCGATACGCACCCTACTACGGCGCAGCATAAAACGGTTGTTCACATTGGCCCCAAAATCAGTGCCCTCAAATGTTTTTACCCCATTTTGGCTGGCGGCTTGGTATTGCGGCTGTATATAGCCGCCGATGCGCAAATGATCGAATTTTTTGTAAATGCCCACCAAACCCTTCCCGGCCTCCTTAGTGGTATCGAGCATATCCATCAAAAACTGGGCTTTGGTAACGTTGCAGCATGCTAGTAAAAGCAGCAGAAGTGTAAATTTATACTTCATTGACAGGGGATAAACTGCGAAGTAATAATAAATTAATGTTACCGCAATGTTAAGCAATTGTTAAGTTTTTGAAACTCGTGCCATTCAGGTCTATTAGTTTTAGTTTTGCGAAAACTTTTTACCATGGCAGGCTTAAATTCAATCCTTAAAATTTTCCTCCCCAAAGACCGTGTTTTTTATCAATTGTTCGAAAATGTAGCAGGTACCCTTGTTAAAATGGGATATAAGCTAAAGGAATTGGTACATGAGCCTGATTTTGACAAGCGGGGGCAAATGATCAAGGAAATAGTGGACATGGAACATGTTTGCGATGACTACACCCATGAAATTTTTACCCAATTGGGCAAAAACTTTATCACCCCCTTCGATAGGGAAGATATTCACTACTTGGCCACGGCCTTGGATGATATTGCCGACTATATTCAGGCTTCTGCCAAAAAAATCAATATTTACAAGGTGAACCTCAACGATATCGGCATCCAAAAAATGGCCGATATCATACCACTGGGCTGCGAAGCGGTAAACCGGGCGGTGATTGAACTGCGCAACATGAAAAACATGCGCCAGATAACGGATGCATTGGTTGCCATCAACAGCATCGAAAACCAAGGCGATGATATATTTGACATGAGTATCGAACGCTTGTTTGACACAGAGCCCGATGCCAAAGAAGTGATCAAAAAGCGGGAAATTTACCAAGTAATGGAAATCATTACGGACAAATGCGAAGATGCTGCCAATGTAATTGAGAGCATTATTGTTAAATACGCTTAAAACAATGTGCAATTGTGCCAATGTGCAAATGTGCAAATGAAGCACTGAGCCATTGCAACCAGCTTTTGCACATTTGCACAATTGCATATCTGCATATTAAAATATTATGACGCTAGTAATCATCATCATCATTTTAGCCCTCATTTTTGATTATATCAATGGCTTTCATGATGCAGCCAACTCCATCGCTACCGTAGTTTCTACCAAAGTGCTTACCCCACTGCAAGCGGTTGTATGGGCTGCCATATTCAACTGTGTGGCCTATTTTATCTTTAAAGACCATGCGGTAGCCAATACCATCAGCAAAACCGTTACTAAAGAATTTATTACGCTGCCGGTGATTTTTTCCGGACTGATCGCTGCCATTTTTTGGAATTTGCTTACGTGGTGGTACGGCCTTCCTTCCTCTTCCTCGCATACCCTTATCGGTGGCTTGGCCGGTGCGGCCATTGCACATGCCATGACAACCAAGGGCGTAGGCATTTCTTGGGCCAAGGTAATTGAGTCGGACATTATTCTTAGCACCGTCCTATTCATCTTTTTGGCCCCCATCATTGGCATGCTCATTTCCATATTTATCACCATTGTAACGGTGATGCGCAATGTATGGATACGCATCGGCATTATTGCAGTGGCTACGGCGCTTACCTTTTTATTGTTCGACCACTTTGAGGAAAATAAGATGACCGAAAACCTGCAAAAGTTTTTAAAGGTAGATAAATACAAAAAGGAACTGGCATCGGCCGAAGCTAAGTTGAAGGCCAATGTGGGCGATAGTGCTGCAACAAAAGAACTGGCCACGGCCAAAGGTAAACTGGACAAAGCTTTACCCAGCTACGACAGTATCAATGCCATGATAAAGGATTTTGACAACCTAGGCGCCACCTTTATTGCCGAAAAATCGTATCAAAAAGGATGGTTGAAAGAAATTGAGGCCAGCAAGCTAAAAGATGATGTGCGCAACCTGAACGACTATTTGGTGTTGGAAGCAACCTCTACAGAAGACAATACGAAAAAGGATGAATTTGCCAAGGCCAAGGTACTTACCGAAGATTACAAAGGCCCCTTAAAAAAATACTTGGCCAAAGAAATGAGCATAGATAGTACCATCGCTGCGCTCAGTGCCATTTATCCCATCAAGGATGCCAATATCGAAAAAATAAAAAAGAAAATAACGGGTTTTAGCATACAGCAGTCGCTCCGCAAAGACGTTGACAAGGCCGACAACTCCGTAATTGTATGGGGCATCGTGGCCACGTCCCTGCTGTTCTGCATGGTGTACCTCTATGTAGAAAAAATAAAGACCCCCACGGCCTACAAAGTGGCCTATATGTTTAAAAAACTACAGTTGTTTAGCTCTGCCGCCTTTAGCATTGGGCACGGCGGTAATGATGCGCAAAAAGTAATGGGCATCATCGGTGCCGCCTTGATAGCTAGTGGCAGCATACAGGACTTTAGCCAACTGCCCAATTGGGTGCCCATCGCCTGCTATTTGGCCATTGGCTTGGGTACCATGAGCGGCGGCTGGAAGATTGTAAAAACCATGGGTACTAAAATTACCAAAGTTACCCCGCTGGAAGGTGTGGCGGCAGAAACGGCCGGTGCCTTTACCCTTTTCTTTACCGGTCAAATGGGTATTCCGGTTAGTACCACCCATACCATTACGGGCAGTATTATTGGCGTGGGCGCTACCAAACGCCTCAGCGCCGTTCGCTGGGGTGTTACTATCAACCTATTATGGGCTTGGGTTTTAACCATCCCCGTAAGCGCCTTGATTGCCGCCATCGTTTACGGCATTGTGAATATATTCTTATAAATGATTACAGACATGATTACAAGGGCAGGGCAACCTGCCTTTTTTTATGCAAAACAGTTGCATTATACCGACGCTACTTATTAAATAGTCCAATCACTTCTGAGCTAAGCCAAAGTAGGTCGGCCAAGACGCTCCGATCTTGGTGTGACAAGCGCTGCTTCGTCATCACATTATACCACAAACAGTTGGACTAATTAATATGTGTAATTGGTATAACTTTCCATTCTTGCCAAAATATTTACGTATTAAAATATTTACTATATTTAATCTTCGGCTTTAATCATTTTTTTACACCAACCTAAAACCTGTAATATGGAAGATGAATATTTGCAAAAAGTAAGGGTGCATTACCCTACTGCACAACGGTCGGAACTGCTTGGTAAGGAACTTGTAAAATACATACACGAACACTATGGCTTGCCGCCCGAGAAAATTATGGCTGCCAACAGTATTTGCAGCGATGATGTGAATGCCATGCAATTTCCGCATTCGGTGAAAGAATTTCTTGGCCCTTTTAACATGGGTGGCTTAAATGGTTTCCCCTTTACAGGGCTTACTGGCATGAAGGCTTTCTTTCACCATGTTCCAAAAGACGGAGCTTTGCTGATTTTTTACGCCCCCCATATTGGCATCAACAAAGAAGGCAAGCCTGGCTTGATAAAAAGGGTTGGCCAGCCAGAAGATAGCTCCTGCTGTGGTGCTGCAGTGGGTGCCTTGCCCAAGCCTTCAGGCGGCGACAGTACTGATGTAGCTGCAAATACTGCTCCACCTGACACTTGTGAAAACATTGATTACCAAATGGATTGCATCAAAGCACTTTTTGAGCGGAACAAACCGGACATTATTAACAAGCCATTCCCTATTGTAGCAGCTACGCAAGTGATGTACAATGCCATTAACAAGCGGATACATGAACTGGTGGACCGGGCAAGAAATGAAATGCACTGCGAATACCTTTTTTTGGTGGGCGGTATTTTTATCAATGGTGATGCAGGACACGGCTCATTTGTTGATTACAAACACGGCTCTGTTATAAGGAAGCCCGATGAGGCTAAAAACAGCGAAGCAGATCTACTAAATGATTTTTTGGCATACCACAACAAAAACCTGTAGCGGGTAAATAGGTACTATATATTTAAATAGTAAAACAGGCAATAGGCCGATGCTACTTATATTTGCGGCATGAATACAATTTTGGTAACCGGCGGATGCGGCTATATTGGCGCTCATACCGTAGTGGATTTGATTGAAAACGGTTTTGATGTAATCAGCATCGATAACAATAGCCGTAGCAATGCAGCCATTTTAAACGGTGTTGAAAAAATCACCGGCAAAAAGATAAAAAACTACAAGGTAGACCTGTGCAATTTCGACGATACCCATGCCGTGTTTCAAGAAAACCCCTCCATTTTGGGCATCATTCATTTTGCTGCCTATAAAGCAGTAGGTGAGTCGGTGGAAAAGCCTTTGCTGTATTTTGAAAACAATATGTATTCCCTCATCAACATACTCAAATGTGCCGCCGCTTTTGATGTGCCGCATTTTGTGTTCTCTTCTTCCTGCACGGTATATGGCAACCCCCAAAATATTCCGGTTACAGAACTAACGCCCCAACAACCCGCCGAGTCGCCTTATGGTGCCACCAAGCAAATGGGCGAACAGGTGGTATCCGATACCTTTAAACACAGCCAGGCCAATGCCGTGCTGTTGCGCTACTTCAATCCGGTAGGCGCACATCCCAGCGCCCTCATTGGCGAACTGCCCTTAGGCAAACCCGCTAACTTGGTACCTGCCATTACCCAAACAGCCATTGGTAAATTACCGCAGATGCAAGTGTATGGTACGGACTACGATACCCGCGACGGTAGTTGTGTAAGGGATTATATCCATGTTTGTGATATTGCACATGCCCACACATTGGCGTTGCGCTTTCTTATCAACAACAAGGGAACCAACCCCTGTACCGTTTTCAACTTGGGTTCGGGCGATGGTTATACCGTATTGGAAGTGATCAAATCGTTTGAAGCAGTCAGCGGCACCACCCTGAACTATCAAATCGGCCCAAGGCGCAGTGGCGATGTGGTGGCCATTTATGCCAATAACCAAAAAGCCAAAACAGCACTGGGTTGGGAGCCCAAATACAATATGGAAGATATGATGCGTACGGCTTGGCAATGGGAGCTAAAACTAAAAGCCGGTGAAACGGTGGTGAATTAATTTGCTATAATATGTATTAGGCTTTATCGGATCAATATCACCGTGCCTTGCTTTTTAATGCGGTTGTTTTTGTAGTCTACCCCTTCCACATACCACACAAAAGTGGCGGCATCTTGGCCCTTGCCAGCAAATGTACCATCCCAGCCCTGACCAATGGTGGTGGTACTGAACAGCATTTGTCCCCATCGGTTATACACAGCAAAACGGTCCAACGATTTCATGCCCAGCAGTACCGGGCGGAACACATCATTTTTTCCATCCCCATTGGGACTGAAAGCATTGGGTATATAAAAACCAGGGGCCACAAAATACAGTTTTACCAAAATGGTATCGGTGCCAAAGCAACCCGCTTCATTGCTGGCCGTTAATACATATTCAATGCTGTTCCTCGGCAGTGCCACTGGGTTTTTGGTACCGGCATTCGTCAAGTACAGCGGTGGCGACCATACATAAGAAACACCACCGTTGCCATTCAGTTGCAAAGCCTCCCCTTCCACCACAGCCGTATCCCTCGGCCCGGCATCGGCCAATATTTTGGGATATACTTTTACGAATACCGTATCAATAGAAGGTTTGGGGCAACCCAGGGTATCCCGTACAAAAACCACGTAGCGGATACTGGCCGGCGGCCTGATGGATATTGGGTTGGGGATAATATTACTATTGAGGAAGGATGGCGGTTGCCAATTGTAGGTAACACCGCCACTGGCCCTTAGTTGGGCATCATCACCAAAGCAAATGGCTGTATCAGGACTAACCGATATAGTGGGATAAGGAACCACCCTTACCGTAAGTGAATCTTCGGCCGTGCATTTGCCAATGCTGGATATTACACGATAAGTGGTATTGGTAAGTGGCCTCGCCACTGGGTTTTTGATGGCAGGGTTGTTGAGCGAAGTAGCCGGTTGCCATTGGTAATACAGACCATCGCTGTTGGGCCGCAGGGTGATGGCATCGGTTAAACAAATGGTAGTATCCCTGCCCGCATCCAAGGTAACAAAGCTTTTTACATTTATCCTTACCGAATCATTGCCCACACAACCATAGGGGTCTGTAAACGTTACCTGATATGTAAACGGCACGTCGGGGCTAACAAAAGTGCTGGAGCCTGTAAGGTTGCTGATGTTATAATTAGGGCTCCATGTAAAACTACCATCGCCTACCGCATTGAGTTGCAGTGTGTCAATATCGCATATCAGCGTATCATTGGTGAGGCCAAAACTAGCCCTGTCTACCACCGCAATTTCTCGGGTAAGCGTATCCAAGCAGCCTTTGTTGCTGCCCACAATAAAAGTAACCGTATAGTTGCCCGAATTGGCAAAAGTATAGGTAGCGGTAGATGTTACCGCCGTATCGGCCAAGGTAGCAAGGTCACCAAAATTCCAAAACCATTTATCCGGTGCGCCGTAAGTAGCCGTAGTGGCATCGGTAAAACTAATGGGCGTGTTTTTGCACTGCCCGGCCACAGTAAAATCGGGGAAGAAGCCGGGATACACCTTCACTTTGGCAGTGGTGGAATCCGAACAGGCCAGGCCACGGTTTACCACAAATTTGATGGTGTAAATGCCTGTATCGGGATAGGTGAATGTGGGCGATTCGGCATTGGAAACATCCGTATCCGTGCCGGGCACACCAAAATCCCAAAACCAGGTTTGTATATTGGCGCTGCTGGCATTGTTGCTAAATGTGAGGGTATAGCCATCGCAACTTATATATTCGGGGTTCAGTTTCGCCTGCGTTAGTTGGCAATCGGCCACCTGAATGTGCAGTGATTTGCGTACCTGCGCTATCGCTATGCCCGTACCCCGCTTGTATTCGGTTACGCAAGCAGTAAGCACATATACACCCGATGCCGGTGCAATACCCGTAACGATACCTGTAAAACGGTTCATGGTTACGCCGTTGCCCATGGGCTGGCTACCATTGAAAAACCCCGAATAAGGCACCGAACTATAGGGCGGCGGTCCGGCCGTAAGTGGCGCAGGGTTGGTAGCACCACCGCCATTGTACGCATCGCAAAACTCATATATCAGTGAATCACTATTGGGATCAACCGCACTAAAATCAAAGGTAAAAGAAGCGCCTTCGCAGATGATGGCCGTATCGTTTTGGGCAAAGAGCGCACTGCTGTTGCGGTCCGCATCGGGGGCCCCAGCAAAACCGGGAATGTTCACCGTCCAAGTTTCGCCAATATTACTGGATGGCGGCTGTATATTGCTAATGCCCGCAATGCGACAACAGCGCTGGTAGGATACCACATAACCATTGGGCCGCCGCTCCAGCTCCTTTACCATTTCGTAGGTAATTATTTTGTAACAGATGGAGGGTATGGGCGATATGCAGGGGTGGCAGGACTGTAGGGTACAATTTTGAATATTCACCGAATCCCTGTAGGTAACAGCATCTGAGGAAACAAGCTGATAGTTGCCCCCATCAAAAAAAGTAAAATTGATGCTTTGGTCAAACTGGCTGTTGTTCAACTGACAATTGGTGTACACCTTCAACACAATGCGGTAACGGACCCGATCGGGGCTGCTGCCCTGGCCTAGGTACTCATAATACATATAGCCCCCCTTTGTATGGTTGGCATATACCTGCTGCATGGCAAGCAAGATCAACGATATTGTCAAAAATTTTCTCAAGAAAAAATACCCGTAAACCTGTGCGCTAACACAACGATGAATGATTCCCCTAATTTACACAAAAAAACAATGCTGTTATTTTTCCGCCCAACGGGCCTGCTACCGCAAGCTGATTAAAGCCCTACAACCAAGCCATTTCCCCCACAATTATGATAAAACAAAGGGCGGGGCTAAATGTTTGCTACTCAGGCCCTACCATACAATACGTAAATGGGCGCCGTTTGTATTTAATCGGGTATTTTGCCCTGTGGGGTTGCTAATCAATAATAAATAGACCTAAATTTTACAAATTGCTTTGTTTGCCTTGCCCCAACCCGTATTTTTGCCGTGCACAAAAAAAACGTATGCTTAAAAATATAGAGGTTACCGGCAATAAAGATACCCGTAGTGGTTTTGGCGATGGTATTTTGGAAGCTGCCCGTCGCAATGCCAATATTGTGGCGCTAACGGCCGATTTGGCTGGTTCGCTCAAACTCAACGGCTTTATCAAGGAATTTCCCGAAAGGTTTATCCAATGCGGTATTTCCGAAGCCAATATGATTGGCGTGGCCGCTGGGCTTACCATTGGCGGTAA
Source organism: Chitinophaga pinensis (assembly GCA_943373145.1). Classification (GTDB taxonomy): domain Bacteria; phylum Bacteroidota; class Bacteroidia; order Chitinophagales; family Chitinophagaceae; genus Ferruginibacter; species Ferruginibacter pinensis_H. The sequence goes on along the minus strand of CALSBI010000011.1, from coordinate 18,833 downwards.
AATACCTTTTACCACCACTTTTGCCAACTTTAGCACGGGCCGAGTGTACGACCAAATTCGCCAAAGCGTTGCCTACAGCGATAAAAACGTAAAAATTTGTGCTTCACATGCAGGCCTTACCTTGGGTGAGGATGGTGCCACCCACCAAATTTTGGAAGATATCGGGCTGATGAAAATGCTGCCCGGTATGACCGTAGTGGTTCCGGCCGACTATAACCAAACCAAGGCTGCTACCATGGCCATTGCCGACTATCATGGACCGGTTTACCTGCGCTTTGGACGTCCAGTTTGGCCCATATTTACCCAAGAAGCCGATTTTGTGCTGGGCAAGGCCCATAAATTGAGCGATGGGGCCGATGTTTCCATTTTTGCCTGTGGCCACTTGGTATGGAAGGCGGTTGAGGCCGGCCGGATTTTGGAAGAAAAGGGCATTAGTGTAGAAGTAATCAACATACACACCATCAAACCATTGGATACCGAAGCCGTACTGGCCAGCATCCAAAAAACAAAATGCGCCGTTACGGCCGAAGAGCATAATATCATTGGTGGCTTGGGCGATAGCATTGCCCAAGTAGCGGCCCGCAACTGCCCCATCCCCATTGAGTATGTGGGCACCAACGATACTTTTGGCGAAAGTGGCAAACCCACCGACCTACTCAAAAAGTACGGCTTGGATACCGAACATATTGTGGCTGCCGCCGAAAAAGCCATGGCACGAAAATAATTTGTACATTTACTTGAGCTATCAGCCGCCCTTGTAAAAAGGGCGCACCGCCAAAAGTTGTGCGGTACCTACCCCCGTTTACCTGCCATCAGCATTACCGTTGTTGCATTTTTATTTTAAACATAAACACAACTGTATGAAAAAGATGACGCTTGCAATAGCCATCTGTTTAGGCTTTGCATTAATGAGCTGCCAAAAAAACAGCGATGCCCTGGGGCTGCTTTCTGCCTCCTCCGCCCGTACTGGTGGGACTGAGCGCTGCAAAGGCAAGCCCAAACCCAACTGCCCCTGCACCGATGTATTCGCACCCGTTTGCGGCTGCGATGGGGTTACCTACAGCAATAGTTGCGAGGCCACCTGCGCAGGTGTGCTAAGTTACACGCCGGGTTCCTGCGAGGGCCCTTATGAGCGTAAGAGATAATAAAGGCGAGCTATTATACAAACAATTTGACACTTAGCGGTGACAAGGCATTTTATTGCCCTGTACCAGCCGGCCTAAACGCCTGCGCAGGACTGCTTGTGCACCATCCGGCCCTAAAGCAATTGCCAAAGCCAGCTAAAACGCCTCAAATAATAGGGTCCAACCTAACCCCCGCCTCCCCCAGAGATTCAAAATTCGTCATTCTACATTCGTCACTCATCATTCATCACTCGTCATTAAACTTTTCCCCTTTCCCCCCGTCCAAGCCCTTGGTTTTATTATTTATCTTGCATCAACTACATTATGGCGCAACATTTATCCGACGGCGAACTGCTGCTGCAGTTTAAAAACCCGGCTACCAAAGAGCGGGGTTTTACCGCCATTATTAAAAAGTATCAAGAAAAATTATATTGGCATGTACGCAGGATGGTGGTTGAGCATGAGGATGCCAACGATGTGCTGCAAAATATGTTTATCAAGGTATGGAATGCCCTTGACAACTTTAGGGAAGATAGCCAGTTGTATACTTGGCTGTACCGCATTGCCACCAACGAAAGCCTTACTTTTCTAGAGCAGCAAAAAAGGCGGTCTTCCGTTTCGTTGAGCGATGTGGAAACTGGCTTGAGCAACAAATTGAAGGCCGACAAGCATTTTGATGCCAATAAGCTGGAATGGAAGCTGCAAATGGCCATTCAATTATTGCCCGAAAAGCAGCGGGTGGTTTTTAACCTGCGCTATTACGACGAAATGCCCTACGAGCAAATGAGCAAGGTGCTGGAAACCAGTGAGGGCGCTCTCAAAGCCAGCTATCACCATGCCGTGAAAAAAATAGAACAATATATTGTGAATACTTAAACCCTTGGCCTAAAAAACCATCCAATTAAGGCAATGAACACGAGGACAGACATAATAAACGAATTAGAGCAACTGCAAAGCCCCTTGGCCGCCCAGCCGCCGGTAAATGTATTTACCGTGCCACAAGGGTATTTTGAGGGCTTGGCTGCCTCGGTTTTGAGGGCGGTGCAGGGTGATAATATATTGCAAACCCTACAGCCCCCGGCCAATGCCGATGTGCCAGCAGGTTATTTTGACAACCTGGCGGGTAATATCCTGAACAAAATAAAGGCGCAAGAAAATGAGGGCGAACCTTTGTCGCCTTTACTGGAAAGCTTGCGGAAAACCAATGTGTTTACCGTACCGCAAGGATATTTTGAGGAATTAAGTGAGGGTATCGTAGCTGGTCAATCAACAGCGGATATTCGCTTGTCCACCACACTGGAAAGCCTCCGCCAGCAGCAGGTATATACTGTGCCACAGGGCTATTTTGAGGCTTTGCCAGCGCAAATTGCAGCCAAATTACAGCAACCGAAGGGTAAAGTAGTGGGTTTTGTGCGCAGCCGCTTTGTAAAATATGCAGCAGCAGCCGTGGTTACCGGTATAATGGCCTTGGGTGTTTATCAGTTTACCAAAAATGGTACAACCAGTGGTGTTCAGGGCAACGAGGCAATAGCCGCCCTAACCGATGTACAAAAGCAGGGCATTGCGCTCAGCAAAAACGAGGCCCTGTACAACCAAGAAATGGAACAGCTTTCGGATGAGGCGATTGCCAAATTTTTAACCGCCAATGGCGATGATTTGGAAACGGCTGTAGCGGCCGCAGGGGTAAACGAAAGCGACTTACCCAGCGAAGACGATTTGATGCTGGATGATGCGGCATTAGAGGATTTTTTGAACGGTAGCGATAAAAGCAATACGAATTAAATAGGCCCTATAATGGCCAATTGATAACTACTTATAAAATTGATGACAATGAAACGTTTTTTACTCATAGCAATGGTTTTGCTGGGCAGTGTTTCCACTGCTTGGGCGCAAGAAGTACTGCCTGATGATGATGACGCCAAAAAAATGGAAAAAATACAGGCGTTGTATGTGGCGTATATCACCAAACAATTGAACCTTTCGGCCGACGATGCCCAAAAATTTTGGCCCGTTCATGCCGAATTTGAACGGGACTTGAAGGGTGTGCCCGCCAATTTACCCGAATTGGAGCGTCAGCAAAAGCTGCTGGACATTAAAAAAAGGTATCAAGACCGGTTTAACAAGGTATTAGGATCGGGCAGAACAGAGAATTTTTTCCGTAAGGATGTTGAATTTAGGCGCAAACTGGCAGATCATTTGCGCAAAATGAAACAACGGAGACAGAACATTCCGCCGAGGCGGAGGGCTTAATAGTAAATTCCACATTTTTTCTAAGAATAATTCTTAAGAAAAATTTGGTAGTGTGGATTTTAGCCCTATCTTTGCATTAGGTGTTTTTCATAGGTTAGCAACGGCCAGCTCTTTCCAGAGCAGGCCTTTTTTTATTTTCCCCCTTCCAAACCGCCTTTACACGAATAAATACGATAAAAAATAAACCGTAATTTTACTAAAAAAAATTTGGTGGTTTTAAAAAGATTCTATTATCTTTGCATTAGGTGTTTTTCATAGGTTAGCAACGGCCAGCTCTTTCCAGAGCAGGCCTTTTTTTTGCGCCGATTTGTAACGCCTTCCATAATTATTACAACCCAGCGCACTAAAAACACCTTCAAACTACATCGACACATCAAATAGTTGGAAGTTTTGCCGCTTGCTTGCGGTGCTGCTTAAACGAAGCAAATTGGCTGGATATGACTCATTGCAGCAGCACTATACTATCACTACCGTTAGCTTCTTTATACCCAATACGGCGCACCATGACAGCAATTATCGCTAGGGCGTCACCCTTGTATCTCGGTTATCCATTAAAATTCTTTTAAACAGGAAGCCTTACCCTTAAAGATGCACTACCGGCGTTTTGATATCGTGGTAAAATAAAAAGGTCCATTTCTCATTTTGGCCTTGTTGCCACCATGCTTGTCGCAGTTCCATGCATTTTTTTCCGTCGTAATCGTACTTTGCCATGAAACGGTTTTTCATTTGTTGTAACTGCGGGGCCACATCGCCACCAAAAAAAATGGTTTTCCCGTTGTCGTTTATCCAAAAAGCCATGTGGTAGGGGCAGTGGGCACCCGTTACTTCGTAGTGGATATAACCATCAATGGTACCGCTATCGCCCAGCAGGGTTACTTTATCAGAAGCGTGCAATAGTTCCAACTCGGAAGGGATATAAGAGGGCTTCCCTTTTTCAAAAGCGAATTTCAGTTCGTCGGCATTCACATAATACGTGGCATTGGGAAAACTCAAATAGCTTTTGCGCAGCACTTTGTCCTCCTTGGCCACGCCGCCTGCATGGTCTTTGTGCAAATGGCTCATCAATACTTTGGTAATCTCCATGGGGTTGATGCCGTTGTCGAGCAACAGTTGGTGTATCTGCAAAGTACCATCGGCATTGCTGAAGCCGAGGCCGGTATCAATGAGCAATACATCTTTGTCGGTAACCACGCAAAAGGGTTGTATCTCTACCAAGATGCTGCCCGTAGCCCTTTCTGCCAAAGTATCCTTGCTTTCATCAAAGGGAACAAAGACCTTGCTCTTATCTATGCTAAATGTGCCTTCGCTCAGCGGAATGATTGTCATTTGTTTGATGGTCTTTTTAAATAATCGTTTGATGAGTAACAAAACCTGGCGGCTTTGGTTGTAGCGCTTACCGGAGTACCATTTGCCGATCTGCATCCAGCTTAATCAATATAAACAGCAAAATGGTAAAAGTGAGCAAAGAGGAGCCGCCATAGCTCATCAAGGGCAGCGTAATACCAATAACCGGCGCCAAACCGATGGTAACGCAGATATTGATGCAGATATGGAAGAAAAAGATACCCGCCACACAGTAAGCATATACCCTACTAAATACACTTCGTTGCCGTTCGGCCAGTATGATAATACGCAACAGTAAAAACAAATAGATGAGCAATAAGGTAGTAGTGCCCCAAAAGCCAAAGTTTTCACCCACAGAGGTAAAGATGAAATCCGTGTTCTGTTCGGGTACAAAATCGCCTTGGGTTTGGGTACCTTTTAAGAAACCACGGCCCCAAAAACCGCCGGATCCAATGGCTATTTTAGACTGTTTTACGTTGTAATCTTGCTGTTCCCGCTTTTTTTCCCTTTGCTTGAGGTCTTCAGGGCTTAGTACGGCGTTTTTATCGGCAAAAGGATTGTCTTTGCCCACCATGCTAAAGATCCGTTCGGCTTGGTAGCCCTTTAGCACTTTAGAAAACACAAAGGGTACTACAAACCATACAAAGCTACTGATGGTGAGCGCTATGCCCATGATAAAAAGCAGGAGACCTTTGTTGCGCTTGATTTGTCGCCTTGAAAAATAGATAGCGGCCGCCATAATCACAAAAATGGCAATCACCAGTTGCTGCTTCGGCACCAGCAAGGTTACCACCAGCAGCACGGCCATACCGGCTCCGGCCATGAGATAGCCAGGGGGCAGCCCCTCCCGGTACATGGGTATCAAAAAAGAAAAATACACCAAGGCCAACCCCGTTTCGCCCTGCAAAACCGAAAAAACGGCGGGGGTAAAACAGATGGCGGCGGCAATCATTTGTGCCCGTGGTTTTTTAAAGTCCATATCGGGCATGGACAGGTATTTGGCCAAGGCCAGCGAGGCAAATATTTTACACAGTTCCACCGGCTGTAGGTTCATAAAGCCTAAGGGTATCCAGCTTTTGGAGCCCTTTATTTCCTTGCCCAGCACAAAAGTGGCCAGCACCAGCAATATGCCCACCAAGTACGATAGGTTGGCGGTGGCGGTAAACAGTTTACTATCGGTTAAAAGGATAAAAGCTGCTACTACGCTACTGGCCAAAAAGAAAAAGAATTGCTTGCTGTAACTCGTTTTAAAGCCCATGAGCAATTGGCCCACGTCTTCGCCGCTCCGGTGCTCTACCGAAAAGATGCTCAGCAGGCCAATGCCCACCAACAATATGTATAACCATACCATCAGCCAATCTACTCCTTTGGCAATGGCTGGGTTTCTTGAATACGACATCGTTCTATTTTGTTCAACTGCTAACCAACTGGCAGTTGCTGTTTATATTTTTACCGAATCTTTGGATTCTTGTTTTCTCCTATCATCGGGCAGGATGGCTTCCGTTGATACAGGGCTTTCCTGCGGCTTTTCTTCCTTCTTCTTTTTGCCTGCTTCGTCGGCCTTCATTTTATCTTTTAAAAGCTGCTCTTCTTTTTGTTCCTGTATATCATCTGCACTTTCAATTTCCAGTGTATCTTTTATGATTTTGATATAACCCTTTTGTATCAAATAAGCCGAGTCTCTGGCATGCATCAGCGAATCTTGGCGCCGCATTTCCACATAAATCCGGCTGGGTATCAGGTTCAGCTTGCTCAGTTGATCTATCCTAGCCAAGCGGGCTTTATCGGTAATGGAATCTTTTAGGTATTTTTCTATCATCAGGCCTACAATCGGTGCCGCATAGGTGCCGCCAAAGCGGCCGCTGTTTTCCACCACGCACATAATGGCTATTTTGGGGTTATGCCTGGGCGCAAAACCACAGAAAAAAGCATGGTTGGGTTGCTTTACACCCCGGAAATAGTTTTCTACCGTACCGGTTTTGCCGCAGATATCAATGTCCTTTACCTTGGCATTGGTACCCGTGCCCCGCTCTACCACACCCTGCATACCATCGTGCACGGCTTCAAATATACTATCGGCTATATGAAGCGCCCGGTGTTTTTCCTTGTACTTGGTCAATACGCCAAACTTATCGCCTCCCTCAATAGAATCAACCAAATGCGGGGTGATGAACCAACCTTTGTTGGCGATATAGGCCATTTCGTTGGCCACCTGCATAGGCGTTACGTCCACCTCACCCTGACCGATGCTTACGGAGCGGAAACTGCAAAAATTCCATTTACCGGGGCCAAAGGTTTTGTTGAAATAGGCAGGCGTAGGGATATTGCCCCTTTTTTCTGAAGGTACATCCACACCCAGTTTTTTGCCCAGCCCAAAGCTGTACATATAATTGTTCCAAACGGCAAGGCTACTGTCGATATTGGGGTATTTGGGATTGTTGATTACCCGCTGCATCACATTGGCAAAATAGGTATTGTCCGATAACGTGATGGCATGGCGCAGGTCGAATGTGCCATAGTCCAAACAGCGCATGGGTTTGCCACTGCCGCAGCCATAAAAAGCACCGGAACAAGAAAATTTGGTATCCGTGGTGATGATGCCTTCTTGCAGCCCTACCAAGGCCTGTAAGGTTTTAAAAGTGGAGCCGGGCGAGTAGGTAGCGCTTACCGTGCGGTTGAGCAGGGGCAGGGCAGGATTGAGCAGTAGTTCGGCAATATGCTTTTTCCTTTCGGAGCCGGTGAGCAATTTGGGCTTAAAATTGGGGGCGCTTACCATGGCCAAGATACCGCCTGTTTGTGGGTCGATGGCCACAATGGAGCCAATTTTGTTTTCCATCAGTTTTTCACCTAGTTCTTGCAGTTCAATGTCGAGGGCCGTGTACATGTTTTGCCCAGCAATGGCTGACGTATCGTGTTGCCCGCCTTCCAAACGCTCGGTCAATCGGTTCTTGTTGTCCTTTTTCCAATACTCAATGCCCCGCTGGCCCATCAATACTTTTTCGTAGCTGCGTTCTATACCGGCAATACCCGTATAGTCGCCGCTGAGGTACCCTTCGTTGGGGTGGCGGCGCAAAAAACCGGTATCCACTTCGCCCAAATAGCCCAGTATATTGCCTGCCGCATCGTAGGGATAATCCCGTACAGGGCGCTCTTGCAGGTAAAAGGCGGGGGTAAATTTGTACATGGACTCGTTGAGGCGGGCCATTTTTTCGGGACTCAGTTGCGCTTCAAAAGTGGTGGGGCGAGACTTGCTGTTTTTAATAATGCCGTCAATAATCCGCTTTTTAAAAATGGCGGTGTCTATGTCCAAAATTTGGCAAAGGGCCAAGGTATCCACGCCTTTGATCTTGGCGGGTATCACCACCAAGTCGTACACCGTGGTATTTTGCAGCAGTGCCTTTTTTTTCCGGTCGAACACAATGCCGCGGTCGGGGTAAATCACCTTGCGAAACTTGCTTTGCGAGTCGGCTTCCATTTCGTATTTGGATGAAACGACCTGTAGGGTGAACAGACGCACCAATATCACCAAAAACATGGCGATGAATACCAGGGCAATTACATTTTTTCTTGATTGATTAAAAACAGACACGCTGATGAAGATTTACAATTGTGATATGCAAGTTACTATTTACTGATACCAAAATATTAGCAACAATATTGCCAAGGCCGGTTTTCAACAGCAGATGGGCCCTTGTTGATAAATTAAAACACAACCGCTTGCTACACTGTGTTGGTTTTGAACTTTTGCTTGCGTACAAACAACAGTTCGGTTACCAAAATGATGAGCAGGCTTATGGCCGTTGATAAAATGGTTTTGATTAAGAAATACCAGATGTTGCCGAATTGCCAGGCTTCCAGCAAAAACAGCCAAGCATGGTGCGCCACGGTAAGGATGGTTACAAAAAGGAAGTAACGCACAAAACCGCCCAAGCTTTGGGGCGAAGGTTCTTCATAGTTGGCATCGGTCCCTTCTTGGGGGATCAATAGTTTTACCAGCATGGGCCGCAGGTAGGCAATCAGCACACAGGCCGCCGCATGAAAGCCGGGCTGGTGGCGGAAACTGTCGAGCGTAAAGCCCAGCAGAAAGGCCAAGAACATTTGCCATTTACGGCCAATATTGAAGGGCATCCAAATGATGAACAGAAAATAAATATAAGGCGTGGCCAATTGGTGCAGCAGCACTTGGTCCAGCACATAATACTGTACCAAAATAAAAAGCACAAAGCGTATGATATTTTTTACCAGTGTACTCATTTAATTGCCCTCGCCCAATTTTTTGGCCGCTTGTTGAACGATGGTTTCTATTTTTTCTTTTTCAATATTTTCTATCACATTTACGTATTGCAGGTTGTAAAAATTGGCTGCAGTACGCACCATGATTTTAAAGTTGTTGTTGCTTTTTTCGGGTATTACCTCGGCTACGGTACCCACCATGGAGCCGTTTTGAAAGGTGGTTGTATAGCCGCTGGTATAAACCGTATCGCCTTTTTTTACATCGGCACTCTTACGGATGTTGGTAAGCGTAACTAAGTTGGGCTCTTTGCCATCCCAAGTAATGGAGCCGGTTTCGCCCCCCTTTTTTAGTTTGGCATCCACTTTAAAGTCGGAGGTTTTGCTCAACAGGCTAATCACCACCGCATAATCGTCGGTTACTTCAATGATTTTGCCCACCACCCCGTTCAGCGGGTCCAGCACACCCATGCCTTCCTTCAACTGCTGGTTGCTACCACGGTGCAATACAATAAAGTTGTTTTGTGCAGATACCGATGCTGCCACCACTTTGGCTTGGTAATAGCGCCATTTACGGCGGGTGCCCAAGGTATCCAAGGCTATGGAATCCACCACGGTGCGGTTGGCGGTGTCGGCCGACTCGAAATTTTCCTTTAGGCGGTTGAGCAATTGCTCGTTGGCTTGGGATAGTTTGGCGTTCTGTTGCTTGAGGGTAAGGTATTCCTGTATTTTGTTGTATTGGGTATTTACGGCACCGGTAACCTTGTTCATGCTGCTGCTAAAAACGGCATGGTGGTATTTGTTGTACTGTACAATGAGGTAGATGGAAAAGCCCTGTAACAGCAAAAAAGTAAGAAAAGTGGCGTACCTACGGATGAACAACAGCACATTACGCATGGCAAAGGCCCTCCCACCTCAATACCGACCTGCATCCGGCTTGTACCGGCACTTTATTTTCGCCTGCGGGGTTAAACATTGTGTTCATAACCTATTTGAAAGACTTGCCCAAAACAGGGCCTACTTGATGGTTTAACGCATTACAAAGGGGAATCGGGCATAATTCTTCAATGCAATACCCGTGCCCCTTACTACGCTCTTCAGTGGATCATCGGCAATATGCACGGGCAGTTTGATTTTATTGGCCAAACGCTTATCCAAGCCCCTCAGCAAGGCACCGCCGCCGGTGATGTACAGGCCCCTGCGGTAAATATCGGAGGCCAATTCGGGCGGGGTAGTTTCCAAGGCCTTTAAAATGGCTTCTTCTATCTTAAAAATGCTTTTATCCAGCGCTTCGGCTACTTCTTGGTAGCTTACCATCACCTGCTTGGGTATGCCCGTTACCAAGTCTCGGCCATTTACAGGTATATCATCGGGCGGATTGTCCAAATCTTTCATGGCGGCACCGATCTGTATTTTGATTTGCTCGGCAGTGCGTTCGCCAATCAGCAAGCTATGGTAGCGGCGCAGGGCCTCCATGATATCGGCGGTAAATTCGTCGCCTGCAATACGGATGCTCTGGTCGCACACAATACCCGCCAAAGCGATTACGGTAATACCGGTAGTGCCACCACCAATATCGATGATCATGTTGCCCACGGGTTCTTCCACGTCAATACCGATACCCAATGCAGCGGCCATTGGCTCGTGCAACAGGTACACTTCTTTGGCCCCGGCTTGCTCTGCACTGTCCCTAACCGCCCTTTTTTCTACCTCGGTAATGCTGCTGGGTATGCAAATCATCATACGCCAACTGGGTGCAAAAAGTGGTTTTTTGGGGTAGATCATCTTGATCATCTCCCGTATCATCAGCTCGGCGGCGTTAAAATCGGCAATAACGCCATCTTTTAGCGGCCTTACGGTGCGTATGCTTTCGTGGGTTTTTTCGTGCATCATCAATGCTTTTTTGCCCACGGCCAAAATGTTCTTGGGATTGTTCCTATCTAGCGCAACAATGGATGGTTCGTTTACCACCACTTCGTCGTTGTGTATAATAAGGGTATTTGCCGTACCCAGGTCTATGGCAATTTCCTGCGTGAAAAAGTTAAAAAGGCCCATTGTTTGTGTGTGAAAAATGGAATGTAAATAATGTTAGCAAAGTTGATGCAAATAATTTGAATTAACAACGCCAAACCCTTTATTTTTCAACATTTTGATTGAAAATTGATTTTTTATTTGCAACAAATCCGTGGGGCGAAAAAAAAGGGCACTAAGCTATTTAGCAAATTGGTCTGCCTTTTTAAAATAGCAGGCGACAATCGGCCCCAATGGGGGCATTATATAAGGGGTTTTAAAATGTGTGATGTGGTAAAAACAACGATGGTCGGGCCATCATTTGTCTCTAAACTCAAAGCCAATATCACTGCGGAAATAGATATCGTCAAAATAGAGTTGTTCCAGCACGTACAGCGATTGTTCGGCGGCTTCCGCTACGTTTTCACCAAAAGAAGTAACGGCAATCACCCTTCCGCCACTGGTTACCACTTTGCCATCTTTCAACTGTGTGCCGGCGTGGAAGAGCATGGAACCTTCGATGTTTACAGTATCGAGCCCTTGTATTTCGTAGCCTTTTTGGTATTCGGAGGGATAACCGCCGCTTACGGCCATCACGGCCACGGCTACCCGTTCATCGGTTTGGATGGTAACATTTTTCAAGTCACTTTGGGCGGTTGCCACCAGCAACTCGCACAGGTCATTTTTGATGCGGGGTACCACCACTTCGGTTTCGGGGTCGCCCAAGCGGCAGTTGTATTCAATTACTTTGGGTTCACCATCGTTGTTCATCAAGCCGATAAAAATAAAGCCCCGATAGTCCAACGCTTCCTTTTGCAAGCCGTTGATGGTAGGTTCAATCACACGGGTACGCACTTTTTCCATAAAGTCGGTATCGGCAAACAGTACGGGGCTTACGGCACCCATACCGCCGGTATTGAGGCCCGTATCACCATCGCCCACCCTTTTATAGTCTTTGGCCTCGGGCAGCAGTACATAATCCTTGCCGTCCGTAAGCACAAATACGCTCAGTTCGATGCCTTGCAAAAACTCCTCAATCACCACGGTACGGCCTGCTTGGCCAAACTTGTCCTGCTGAATCATCAACTCAAACTCGGCTTGGGCTTCCACGGCATTATTGCATATCAACACCCCCTTACCGGCTGCCAGCCCGTCGGCTTTTAGCACAATGGGATGGGAGTGGTGGCTGATATACTCTACCCCTTCCTTGTAATTATCGGCATTGAATTCCCGATAAGCGGCCGTGGGGATACCGTTGCGCTGCATAAAAGCTTTGGCAAATGCCTTGCTGCCTTCCAGTGCCGCGGCTTTTTGGCCGGGGCCGATTACACCGTACCAGTTATCACCAAAGGGGTTTTTTGCTTGGGCCGCGGTGAAATAGTCCTGAATACCATTTACCAACGGCTCTTCGGGGCCTACAAATACCAAACTGATATTGTTGGCCCTGCAAAAGGCTTCCTGCGCCGCAAAATCGTTGATAGTGATGGGTACATTGGTACCGCAAAGGGCCGTTCCCGCATTGCCCGGAGCAATAAACAAATCATTACAAAGGGGACTTTGTTGCAGCTTCCAAGCGAGGGTATGTTCCCTGCCACCAGCGCCAATTAAAAGAATGTTCATGTGATTATTTCAGAATTTGCCAAACCTGTTCAAAAAAGCACTGCAATTTATATGGGATTTTGATAGCAGATAAATTTATTTTGTATGTGGCAGCTATATTTTTAACTAATTTTTAAGATTGAGGGATAGATTTTTTTTGGTGCCGGAAGTATAATTTGTGTATTTTGGGCTTTTAAACTCATTTAATCAGAAAAATCAACGCATTATGACTACCGATGTAGCAAATAAGCAACCGGGGCACCCCAAAGGTTTGTGGGTACTGTTTGGAACAGAAATGTGGGAAAGGTTCAACTTTTATGGGATGCGGACCATCCTTACCTTGTTTATCGTAAATGCATTGATGATGAGTAAGGAGCAATCCTCCATCATTTATGGCGGCTTTTTGGGATTATGTTATCTAACGCCAATGCTGGGTGGTTTTGTGGCCGACCGATTTTTGGGCAACCGTTATTGTATCATGCTTGGTGGGTTGTTAATGGCCATTGGCCAAATGACCCTTTTTTTTAGTGCAAGTATCTTTAGTTCTAATCTTGAGCTAGCCAAAACATTACTTTATGTAGCATTGGGCATTATCATTTTTGGAAATGGGTTCTTTAAACCCAATATTTCCAGCATGGTGAGTAGCCTGTACCCAAAATCTGAAAAGAACAAGCTAGACACGGCCTTTACCATTTTTTACATGGGTATCAATTTGGGCGCATTTTTAGGACAGTTAATCTGCCCTATTTTGGGAGATGTGGTGAAGGATGGTGTTAGGGACGTACATGCTTTTAAATGGGGCTATCTTGCCGCTTCCTTGGCGATGCTTGTAGGTACTGTTACATTCTTCTTGTTAAAAGATAAGTATGTGGTAACACCCGAAGGCCGTGCCATTGGTGGCCTACCGTCAAAAAATACTGCTGAGGATTATGAAGAAGGCGAGTCGCAAAAAGCTTCCTTTTCTAACAAGGCCCTAGCTATCGCTTGTGTTACTTTTGCCGCCCTTGGACTTTCCTTTCATTACTTCTTTGATCAAAACATTATTTATTCCATCATTTATGCAGCAGGTTTAACACTTGCTGGCTTGATTATCTCCGACGGATCTATTACCAAGGTAGAACGGGATAGGATTTTGGTAATCTATATCGTGTCTTTCTTTATCATTTTCTTTTGGGCGGCTTTTGAGCAGGCCGGTTCCTCGCTTACCTTTATTGCAGACAATCAAACCGACAGGAATTTCTTTGGATGGAACATGCCCCCATCTATGGTGCAGATTTTCAATGGCATATTCGTTGTAATATTGGCAATCCCTTTCAGCATCTTGTGGGATAAGTTGCGGGCCAAAGGCAAAGAGCCTATTTCGCCTGCCAAACAAGCTGTGGGTTTGGCTTTGATAGCATTGAGTTATTTCATTATTGCGTACAATGTAAAAGATTTGGGCAATAGCGGTTTGTTGGCCGTAAAATGGTTGATATTGCTTTACCTTATTCAAACATTGGGGGAATTGTGCCTTTCGCCTATTGGCTTGTCTTTGGTAGGCAAACTGTCCCCTAAAAGGTTTTCATCACTTTTGTATGGTGTTTTCTTTCTCTCCAATGCCTCTGGTTATGCGCTAGCGGGCACTTTGGGTTCAATTTTACCCGCTACTGGTGAGCAATTTGATAAGGCTACGAAATTGGGGATAGATTTGCAGGGCATACTGGACAAAAAAATTGTGCCCACGGCCGATCAATTGAAGATACTAGCTGAGCAAAAAATAAGTGCCGTTAACCCCACTTTTGCCGGTTTTACCATTCACAATCTATTTGAATTCTTTATGGTATTCGTGGCACTTTGCGGGCTTGCTTCTGTATTGCTTTTTGCCCTAACACCCAAACTTAAAAAAATGATGCACGGCGTTCGCTAGTGTATTTTAACATAGTTTTATAAGGCTACTTGTATCGCAGGTAGCCTTTTTTATTTATCTTACCATCCTAAAATTACGATTGCATGGATACAGCTACTGGCCGCAAACATCCACGGGCATTGCCCTTTTTGTTTTTTAGCGAAATGTGGGAGCGTTTTGGTTATTACTTAATGATCGGCATTTTTACCTTTTACCTAAAAGATGCGGTAAACGGGTTTAATATGGATGAAAAAGATGCCTCTAGTTTGTACGGCACATTTATCGCCTTGGTATTTTTTACGCCCTTTTTGGGTGGCCTTATTGCCGACCGCTACTTGGGTTACCGCCGTTCCATCATATTGGGCGGTTTGTTGATGGGTATCGGCTACTGTACCATGGGCATCCACAACATTCAGATGCTGTACCTGTCTATGACGCTGGTAATTATTGGCAACGGATTTTTTAAACCCAATATCAGTACGCTTTTGGGCAATGTGTACTCCACGCCGGAGTTCATGCACAAAAAAGACGAAGGGTATAATATCTTTTATATGGGCATCAATATCGGTGCCTTTATCTGTAATTTTTTTGGTGCCGCACTTTATACCACCATTGGCTGGGGGGCCGCTTTTATGGCCGCAGGGGTGGGCATGTTTATTGGCGTAATCACTTTTGTGGCAGGTACCCGGCACTATGCGGCCTACGATGTGCGTAAGCCCTTGCAGCCGGGCGATATGCCCCTGTGGAAAATAATGGCTTTGGTGGTACTGCCTTCCTTACTTTTTGGCGTTATCGGTTGGTTTATCAAGGGCAACGGCTATATATTCGACTCCAACTCTACCGATGCATTTATTTTTGCCTGCATACCGGTAATGGTGTTTTACACTGCCTTGGTGGTGCGCAGCAATAAGCAAGAGCGGCCTGCCATGGCGGCCATGGTTACTATCTTTTTTGTGGTCATCCTTTTTTGGGCCATTTTTAAGCAAAACGGGTCGGCACTCAATACTTGGGCCAGCCGCTATACCGAAAGGGAAGCTACCGGCACCACGGGTACCGTTTTGAACGCCTTGAAACAAACCGACACCGTGGGCTATTCCCAAAGGACGGTTACATTAACCGATGCACAATTTAGAAAGGTAAAAGAAAACGGCACCGAGGTAAAGGGCATTGATTATCCGCCATATTTTAAAAATGTACCGGCCGAAAAAAAGCCGACCGAAGGTGCGGTGGTAGATACTTGGGTGCCCAGCCTCACCCAATCCATCAACCCCTTTTGGGTAATTGTGCTTACGCCGTTGGTGGTGGCCATGTTTACGTGGCTGCGCCGCAAAAACAAAGAGCCATCTACCCCTACCAAAATAGCTTTGGGACTGCTGATTTCTGCCTTATCGGTGCTGGTAATGGTAGCGGCCGTAAAAGTGGGTAACAATGGTGCCGAAAAAGTAAGCGTATGGTGGCTTATCGGCAGCTATGGCGTGGTAACCATTGGGGAGCTTTTCCTCAGTCCGATGGGGCTGTCGCTGGTATCCAAGCTGAGCCCGGTACGGGTTACTTCTTTGATGATGGGCGGTTGGTTCCTTTCTACCTCTATCGGCAATAAAATCAGTGGTATTTTGGCCAGCAAATGGGATGAGTATGATGACAAGGCCAGTTATTTTTGGCTCAATTTCTTTTTACTTTTTGCAGCGGCGGTGTTATTGTTTGCCTTGCTGCGCTGGCTGAATAAGGTAATGCGGGAAAAGGGGGTGAATTAAGCAGCCGCCCCATCCTTCATTTTGCTGTAGCACCGATAGCTGTTCGGTGGGGCCATGGCCTATGTTACAATAGGAGTGATTGCCGTTGAACCATTTTATCATTTACATTGTATTAACTTTGCATCCTTATATAAGAATACCTTGTAGAGCAAGCAGAACCCCTTCTACAACCTTTTACGCTGCAAAGTGCACCCTAGCTCAATGTATTTGATCAGGTTTTTGGCTCCATTCCGTATGGACTGGGCAAGATCTACTATTAGCCGAAATACATATTGTTACGGGGTTTTATTGTGCCAACATATTGTGAACATAAAGTTTTTGGCCGTTTTTGAACCATAAAATGGCTGTTACAGATGCTACAATCAATTCATGTAGGTGTATCGTTGGGTAAAGATGCCCAGAAAAAAATAATGGGCGGTATTGGTGGGTCTGCCACTTGCAGCAAAACCACTTGCAACAACAATACCCGCTGCTGCCCCGCTTATAATTGCCAAATCATTGCCATGGGCGAAATTGCGTATTTGGGCAATTGCGTTAAAAATTAAGGGCCCAGGGCAGCGGACGGATAATAATTTTCAAGGGGGCCATTTTCCCTTGGTGGGATTTTTGCGCCTATAAGCTTTTGCTTCGCCTCAATAGCTTTGGGCGGAATGCTTACTATGTAATACCGACGCTACTTATTTAAGAGTCCAATCACTTCTGAGCAAACCCGAAGTAGGTCGGCCAAGAGGCTTCGCTCTTGGTCGGAGTGAAACCTCCGACATTATACCAACAACTGTTTGGACTAATTTATATGTGTAATTGGTATAACGCAAAAAAGGCTGCCCATAGCTTGAGCAGCCCCTAAAATATACTTCCTTGAACCTACTTGCGCTCCTTTATTAGCGCTGGTTCCTATACAAATTTCAAATACTCATACTGTTTGCCCAAAATGGCTTTGTCGTTGGTGCCCAGCCATTTGTTGAGGATGGTGGCATACACATTTTTAAAATCCACTTGGTACTTCAGGTCGCCCTCGTTCAGGTCGCTGAGGTTGGGCATATCGTTCAGCAGCCCTTTTTGCTTCAGGCCACCGCTTACAAAAAACATATTGCCCGCCGTGCCATGATCGGTTCCACCGCTGGCATTTTGGCTTACCCGGCGGCCAAATTCGCTAAAGGTCATCAGCATTACATCGTTAAAGCGGCCATTGGCTTTTAAATCGGTGGTAAAGGCCCTTACGGCATCACTGATTTCGGTAAACAAACGCTTTTGCGTACTTTCTTGGCCCACATGGGTATCAAAACTGCCGATGCTCACATAATACACTTTGGTATTGATGTCTGACAAAATAAGTGAGGAAATGGTTTTCAAATTGCGTCCCAATTCGGAGCCGGGATAAGTGGCCGTAGAGGGATGCAGTTTGCTTTGCTGATAAATATAATCGGCAGAAGAGATGGTTTCGGCCATGGTTTTGTACAGGTAGTCAACCGGGCGCTCATGTTCGTATTGGTGCTGCTTGGCCAAGGCTTTAAAATACTGTGCCTGCGAAGCGGTAAACAGTTTTTTGGGGTCGGTAAGGGCCAAGCCTTTTACCTGCTCGCCTTTCAATGCCAAGCTCAGCACATCGTCCAGTTCCAGTGCCTGCGTGGGTTTATCGCAATTTTGGCACTGATGGTCCAAGTATTTACCCAACCAACCAGTTGATTTGTACTCATTGCTATTGGAAGCCGTATGCCAAATATCCATACTGCGGAAGTGGCTGCGGTCGGGGTCGGGGTAGCCCACACTGTTCAAGATGGCCATATTGCCCTCATCATACAGTTCTTTCAATGCGGACAAGGCGGGGTTGAGCCCAGCATCGTCGGTAAGCCGTAGCGCTGTTTCTTTGGCAATGGCCAAGCGGGGCCTTTCTTTATAATAAATATCGTTACGCAAGGGCACCACGGTGTTCAGTCCATCGTTGCCACCGCTCATTTGCAGCACCACCAGCACTTTATTGCCGGGCGGTACCATTAGCGGCTTTCGTTCAAATGCCTTTAAAAACTGCGGCACCATCAACGAAGCACTGGCCAATGACCCTATTTGTAAAAACTCCCTGCGTTTGATTACCATGACTATTGAGTTATAAATTATGAGTGATAAGTTATGGGTTTGATTTTTATTTTACTACGGGTAACAAAGCTATCCCACCGCCCTGTCAACCTGCCTGCCTGCCGTAGGCATGGAGGCCGTAAACTGTCAACTGTCAGCCGTCAACCCTCTAACACAACTGGTATTCCGGCGTTGCCATCAGCGCTACCGATACCGATTTGATATAATCTTCCCGGCTACCCGCATTGGCCACGGCCGCAACCGTATCCTCCTTAATGGCCCCATCGGGCGTTTGCAACAGCACGGTCGCCATTACATCAATCAGGTTTTCCCGAGGGATTTCTTTGTATACCTGCATGTACAAGGGCCAGTCGATGTTGGCAATAATCCGCTGACCGTTGCCCTGTATCTGCTTGCCACCAAAAACCCTGCGCTCCTGCTTTTTCATCGCCCCGCCTTCCATCATGCCCATCTGTTGGTCATCGTCGGCCTTGGTATTGATGCTGATACTTTCGTTGTCTTTTATCAACTGCGGTATGCGCAACCGGAACATGAGGGAGGAAC
>CALSBI010000010.1:0-257239 GCA_943373145.1 Chitinophaga pinensis | reverse complement strand
TTCAATATCCGTGCGGTGATCGTTGGCAAACTTGCGGATGGTAATGGTAATATTGGGCATCTGCGAAGCATATTGCTTGGTAGAAGCAATGTTAACCAAACCACCTTTCTTCTTGGCCACGTTTACGTCGCCCGGCGTCCAAGTGGCTACGGCATCCACCCCAACAGTAGTATCCTTGCTCATCTTTTTGCCATTTTCCACAAAAAAGCGCTTCTCTTTATAGCCAGTAATGTATTTGTTGGCCGCATCCAAAAAGTCGCTGGCAGATACCAGGTTCACGGCAGTTCTATCAAATGTGGTTTCATCTGGATTTACCTTGATACCGTTGTCGCCAGCCCATTTCAGCAAAATATTCATATCACCGTCGCGCAGGTAACAGCTAACGGTTTTGCCGATGGAGTTTTTGGGGTCGGTCTTCCAACTGGCAGGTCCCATCAATTTATCTTCGCCATAACTTTTGCCCATGGCATAAAAAGCAACCGGTTGGTATTCGGGGCCTAATGGTTCTAGTTCTTTGGCCAAGCCGCTAAAAAAGGCAGGCATACCATCGCCCATGTACGAGGCAAATACGCCTTGTGTGTTGGGGTTATTTTTATAATCGGAGGCAAACTTTACAATATCGGCAATGGACTTGTTACAATCATCTTGCCGCACAATGTTTACTTGCAACTTCGCATTGTCTATCAATGAGCCCTTGGTTGTGATGGGGCCGCCATTGGCAAACATCAGCGGAAACTGTGAGTTCCAAGCCATTACTTCCCATTTTATTTTGGTGCCACCATTGGCACTGGCTTCTTCCGAGGGCAGCGCAATTTTGGTAGTAGCCGTGCCTTGCAGCGATGCTTCTGGTGCATCGGGCAATACTACTTTACCAATTTCGGTAGACTGCTTTGTTTCTTTAGGACGCTTGTCCCACCATAAGAATTTGGCAGCGGCCAAGCCACCTAATACAAGGGCAATGCCCAATACTTTACCTGATGTTTTAACTTTTACACCCATTTTATTTTAGTTTTCTGTTTTTAAAATTTAGTTTTCAATTAACCCAGTAAGTCTTTGTAATTATCAGGGCTCACCTGACCTGGCACCACAGGGGCGTCAACAGGTTTCCACTGTGGCGTCAGTTTTAGTTCCTTTTCCACATCAAAAGTCTCCAGCATTTTAAGCCCCTCCACTTCGTAAGTGGCATTGTCCAAATCGATGCTACGCATAAAGTCGGTAGAGTAGCTGATGGCCTTTTTCATATTGGCCAATTTGCCGGCAATATCATCTTTTAAATATTCCATGCTTTGCTCCACCATCAATTTCTTTTCGGGATCACCCTTGAATATTTTCAATGCCGAGTTCAAAGCCCTATTGCCCGATGTAACGGATTTGTATAGGTCCTTTTTCAACTCCAATTCATTGCGGGCATCTTCTATCAGGTAACCACTGTTTTTATGCACTTTGGTAAGGTAATCGCCAATCTTAGCCAAGCTATCCCTAATGGGGGCCAACTGCTTGATGTATTCATTGATGCGGGCCACCTGCCGGGTAGCGTTGCCCAGCTCGGGCATCATATTGTTGGCTTTGGCAGCTTGGGCACGGGAAAGCATCTGGTTCATTTCACCTTCCTTTTCTTTGATCTTCATGTCAATCTTTTCCTTTTGCCCATCCACATCCACGCTTTGCTCGTACAGCTTTTCCCGCTGCTTTTCCATATCGCCAATATAATCTTCGGCAATGATAAAGGGATCCAGCTCAATTACCAGGCCCACCAGTTTTTTCATGATGATTTCATATAGATAAAACAAACTCAGGCGCAACTTGCGGTGCGTAATGCAGTACAGAAACACACCCAGCGCAACCAATGCAATCAAAAAATTGGTGGTGTTCCATATCACTTGCGTAAGTATGGGCACTACATAATAACCGATTAGGGTTAACAGGGAGAGGCCAATTACGATACCAAATTTGCCACCCGGCCTGCTCCAATAAGATTTCAATTTGTCCTGCGCTCCGGCAGGGAAAATGTTTGTATCCATCAATTGTAAATTATAAGTGTGTGTTGATTTTTTGTATATCGTCATTGATCATGGCAGCCATGGCATCACATGCGATATTGTAACCGTTTTTATTGTTGTTGATTTTTGCTTCTTCGTCAATTACTTCTTTTTTGAGGGCCACAGCCTTGGCATTGTTCTCCTCAATTTCCTTGGTAAGTTTTTGTATCATTTCGGCATTGGCCGCATTCTTCTTTTCCAGTTCGGCCACCGTTGTTTTACGGCCCTCAATTTCGCTCAATACCTTGGTATTAACCGCACCCTGAAACTCCAGCCGATCCTTTTCGATGATCTGTTGGTACTGCTGGGCGGTTGCCAACAACTTCTCCTTGGTAAGCCCCTGCACCTGTAGGCTGGCATAAACAGCTGTCATACGGGTCTTGGTATCTGGCACCGCTGTTTCCAAGGTTTCCAGCATTTTCCAAAACTCATAATAATCGGGACCGGGCAAATTGGCCTTGTCGAACAACTCTTCAAAATGCTTTTCAAATTTGTCCGTATCAGCCTTGCTGAGTTTGGCTGCCGTAACCTGCATGGGCAGTTCGCTATTGGTACCCTGCTTTTCCTTGGCTGGCTTGTTATGCAGGGGTAGACCATCATCGCCCCAACTGCCCTGTTTTTTTTCCTCGGGCTCAAATTCAACAAATAGCCCTAAGGCTTTTTTAAAAAAGTTTGACATTTTCGTTTAGTTTTCTGGTTAAAAGTAAATAAATAACTCAAAGTTTATATAAGTTTTTCCCGAGCGCAGGCCTATGCTGGGTATTAGCCCTCACAAATTATTGTGCAAAACCATTTGGCCAGGCACTACCATACGATGTACAGTTACTTGCTTAAAAAAGCAGATGGGGAGAAATAGCAGGGCCATTGAGCGGCCGGCTTAAGCTCTAGGGGGCGAGGTATTGAAGTTGTTAAGGATAAAACTTTGCAAAAAGAAGTCGGATTTGGTTGAACAAATGTTCATGGCTATGTTTTGATTTAGGGCGTAAAGATGGTAGTTTTTCCATTATGAGTGCAATAAAATAGGGATAAGCGGTAAGTTGCCGGATGGATTGTCCGGAAAAATAGGGAAGAATGAGAGATTGGGAATTAGGAATTAGGTATTAGGTATTGGGTATTCTGGATATTCGTGTAATTCGTGCAATCTAAGATAAAGGTTGAAACAAGTGATCTGCTTTATTAATCCGTGGTAAAGTAATCAGCGTAGCGAAGCCCTCATCACCGGCCTGATCTGCGCTGCCCAAAGTTGGTACATACGGCCGCTCGGGTGCAAGCTATCGGGGGCGAGCAGGCTGCCATCGCTAGCTGCCTGCCGCGATATGGGCGTAATGTTGACATAATTGCTACCGAAGGCGGCCGTTACCGATTGGTTGATGAGGTTGAAGGAATCTATTTGCGCAGCAATCAGGGCCCGGTTGTAGCCATTGGCAAAAGGGGTAACGCCCCAGTCGGGGATAGAAATTACGGTAACCCTTGTGGGGCGGTTGTCCGCATAGCGGATGGCCTGCTGTAACAAACCGGTAAACTCAGTACGGTATTCATTTTGAGAGCGGCGCTGAAATTGATTGTTGACGCCGATGAGCAGGGTTACCGCATCATACGTGCTGCGCTGGGGCGGGGCAGTGGCCAAGCGGTTGAGCAGGTTGCCCGTTGTCCAACCGGTTTGGGCGATGATTTCTGGGCCATCGAAATAAACACTGTCGCCCATCAACTGTTGCACCGTTTGGATAGGAAACCTTTCTGCAGTAGCCACACTTTCACCAATCGTATAAGAATCGCCCAAAGCCAGCATGTGTTTGTAACTGACCGCCACCGGAACATTGGCCGAATCACTTTTGCCACAAGCCAAGCCGATGGCCATTACAATGCAAAGGGGGAGAAGAAGTTTGCCCATACTCAAATTATAACGATAAAAATGCCCACATGGTTTAGTGAAGCTATCGTTATCCCATTAATATACCCGCAATACTGGCCGATAAGTAGGAGGCCAAAGTACCGCAGAGCAGGGCTTTGAGGCCCAGTTTGGCCAAATCGGCCCGTCGCTCGGGAGCCAATGCGCCAATACCGCCAATTTGCATGCCCACAGAGCTAAAATTGGCAAAACCACAAATGGCCACACTAATAATAGTAAGACCTTTTTGTGAGAGTATGGGTAAATGGCTGGGTAAACTCTTATCGGTTAAATTTTGAAAAGCCAAAAACTCATTTACCGTCAATTTTTGCCCCAGTAGGGTAGCAGCATTGCTTACATCGTCGGTAGGTACACCCATGCTCCAAGCAAAGGGGGTAAAGATTTTACCGAAAATCCAGTCGAGGCTTAGGTTGAAATCGGGAGAGAAGACATGGCCCAAATGCATGAGCAGCCAGTTTACAAGGGCAACCAACGAAATAAAGCCAATCAACATGGCAATTACATTCATGGCTATTTTAAAACCATCTGCCGCTCCATGGGAGATGGCATCAATTACGTTCACATTATCACTGGTAACTTTTAACGAAACCTTGCCCATGGTTTGGCTTTGCTCCGTTTCGGGATAAACGATTTTTGAAATCACCAAAGCACCCGGGGCTGCCATTAAGCTGGCGGCGATGAGGGTGGGCGCCAAGTCCATACCGGCCCTTGCCCCCATATTGGCATATACAATTAAAATACCACCGGCAATACAGGCCAAACTACCGCTCATACTGGCCAATAGTTCGCTCCTCGTCATGCCCGCTAAATAAGGGCGTATCATTACCTGTGCTTCCACTTGGCCCACAAAGGCACTGGCCACATTGCTCAAAGCCTCTGCACCACTTACCCGCATTACCCAGTTCATGGCCTTGGCAATAACGGCCACAATGCGCTGCATGATGCCAAAATGATAAAAAATAGCTACCAGTACGCAAACCAATATGATAGTAGCCGTGATATTGAAGGCAAATACAAAGCCGCCCTTTGCATAGTTGGCGATACTGCCATCAAATTGCTGGGTAGCAATACCACTGTATACAAATTCGGCACCTTTGCGGGCAAAACCTTCTATTTTTTCCATGCCCTTGCCCAACATTTGAAAAAAGTTGTTTACAAATGGCACTTTAAATACCAGTACTGCCAACACCACTTGCAGGAAAATACCACTGATTACCAGCCGGTAGTTGATCTTTTTCTTGTTGTTGGATACCAACCAGGCAATGCCCAGTATCAATACAATGCCGATGAGGCCCTGAAATCGTTGCATAAGCAGTTTTGATAAATTTGTGGGAAGATAAAGAGTTTATAGGATATCTTGCCCGCAGCCCTCAAAAAATGTTTGGCGGTGCCGCATTGGATGCCCAGTAAACCAGCGGGTAGGCAAAACCCTTGGTAAAGCTTCAAAAAGAATAGAAAGGTTGTGCACACCTGTGTATTAAATATTTTTTCATTTTATGCGGCATTCGTAGCATATGGGCAGTCCATGTATAGAGCGCTTTGCCAAAATTTGTTCAAAACTGAGCGTTAGGCTATTGGGACAAAGGGATAAATGCGCATAAACTGCTTATAATCAATAAAATAGATAAAAATAGTTAAAAGGTAATGGTTTTTTGATGGCAAAGGGGGCTTTGGTGATTTTTTGGCCCTGTTTTGCTGTAAAAAAGCATATTTTTTTTCGGCGGATGCAAAAAGATATATATTTGTAACACTAAAATTTACTGCTTTGGAAAAATTTACATTCAAACATTTACTGACAACGCTAACTGTGCTACTGCTTTCGGGCGTTTCAGCCATGGCCCAAAAGCAAGGGGCACATGATCATAAGCGTTGTGCTACCGTTGAGTATCACAACCAGTTGATGGCAGCTGACCCTACAGCGGCAGCTAGGTGGAAAGCCGAGGGCGACCAAAAGTACAATGAGTATGTGGCCAATCAAGGAAATGGCCCTGCTACAGGTACCAATGCCAATGCCTTTACCATGATCCCCGTGGTGGTACACGTTGTGGGCACTGCTGCACAACAAGCTTTTGCAACCGACGAAATGATTCAACGCCAAATAGACGTGTTGAATTTGGATTTCGGTGGCACCAACCCTGATAGTGTTAAAATACCAGCGCTTTGGAAGCCTTTGTTCGGCCACGCCAACTTTCGCTTCTGCTTGGCCAAACGTACACCCACTGGTACTGCTACAAACGGTATCGAAAGGAGGGTGAATGCGCTTACCATCACAGCCGGTACTATGGCCAATATCAAACAATTTTCAACTGGCGGTTTGGACCAATGGGACGGTAACAAATACCTGAACATCTGGTTGGGTATTTTTTCTGACGGTACCTTGGGTATCGCCACTTTCCCCAATACAGGCGCTGCCAACCTGCAAGGTGTTGTAGCACATATCGGTTCTATCGATCAACCTTGCGGTTCAGCTTTCCCCGGCGAATATGACCGTGGCCGTACTTTGACACACGAAGTTGGTCACTATTTCTATTTGTTCCATATTTGGGGCGATGACGGTAGTGCTTGTACTGGTAATGACTGGGGCACACAGTATGGTAACTTGCCTTCTTGCACCGATGATACCCAAAACGCTGGTGGCCCCACATTTGGTTGCCCCACAGGTGTATTGGCAGATGCTTGCGCTACAGCGGGCGTAGGTGGAAAAATGTACCAAAACTATATGGATTATACGGATGATGCCTGTATGGTAATGTTTACCAATGGGCAAATCTGCCGTGCTACGGGTTGTTTGGACATACACAGGGCTTCCCTTAAAACCTCAGATGGTTGCACGCCTGTTGGCGCTGCCGTTACCGATGTAAGGGTATCTGAAGTATTGAACCCCATCAGCCGTGGTTTTGCTTGCGGTGCCAGCACTTCATATTGCGATCTTTTTGCCCCACAAGTATTGATACAGAATGATGGTGACGCACCACTTACCGCTGTGGCTATCGACAGCAAGGTAGATGGCGTGGTTACCGGTACTTTCAACTGGACGGGTACTTTGGCCCCCGGTGAAAATACTTATGTAACATTGGGATTGGTTACTTCTACTCCCGGTGCGCATGTATTGACGGTTAAAACACGTAACCCCAATGGTGTTGCAGATGGCCGTCCCACAAACGACAGTGCCAATGCACGTTTCAACCAATCAGGTGGTGCAGGTATTGCTTTGCCGATCAGCGATGGTTTCGAAAGCACAACTTTCCCGCCCATTGGCTATTCAATCAGCAATCCCGATAATGGTATTACTTGGGCTAGGAGCACATTGGCTGCCAAAACTGGTGTAGCTTCTATGCGTATCAATATATACAACTATGCCACCCGTGGTGCTATTGATAGGTTCTTGACTCCTAAATTGAACACATTAACTTCAGATATTGTGCGTATCAAGTTTGATGTTGCCTATGCTCGTTATAGTGCTACGGATATTGACCGCTTGAGGGTGGTTTACTCTACCGACTGCGGTTTAACCTTCCAACCCACTGGTTATGATAAGAGCCAATTAACACTGGCAACCAATGGTGGTGCCACTGTTACGGGTAGCTTTACACCCACTGCGGCCCAATGGAGGACTGATTCTATCGATATCAACGTTGGTTGCGGTACCCCCATTCCTTCTATGATTATTGGATTGGAAAGCATCAACCAATATGGTAACAATATTTACATCGATAACTTTAGCGTTACTTCTATAGCGGGTACTGCTTTGGATGCTAAGGCTGTATCACTCAGCCCCATCGCTTCTCCCATTTGTACCGGTGCTTCTGGTACAGGTACCATCGCACCTACTTTCTCGTTCACCAACCAAGGTACTACTACATTGACCAGCGCTACCATCAACTACAAGTTGGACAATGGCACGGTTCAATCATTCCCATGGTCTGGTAGCTTGGCCAAATGTGCTACTACTACAGTTACTTTGCCTAGCATTACCGTAACAGGTGGTAACAGGACATTGAAAGTATATACTACATTGCCCAATGGATCTGCTGATTTGGTACCTGCCAATGATACAGCCACAGCGGCCTTCTATGTACAAGAAGTATTGCCCACACCGTCAACACAAGGTTTTGAAGCCACTACCTTCCCGCCTGCCAACGGTTGGAGATTGAGCAATCCTGATAATGCCACTACTTGGGCTAGGAGTACATTGGCTGCCAAAACAGGTGTTGCCTCTATGCGCATTGATGCATATAACTACACTGCAATCGACCAATTGGATATACTTTCAACGCCCAATATCGCTTTGGGTGGCTTGGATACGCTCACGCTTGATTTCCAAGTGGCATATGCCCAATTCAGTGCCGCAAGTGGCGATACATTGGACGTACTATACTCAACCGATTGTGGTGTTACTTGGTTGCCCACCAACTATAAGAAAGGTGGACAGGATTTGAAAACAACCACTGCCCAGTTTGTTACAGCAGCGTTTGTACCCACCGCTACACAATGGAGGAAAGAAACGATTACCATCAATACTTGTAACTTTACAGCGCCTAGCATTATGTTCGGTTTCCGCTTTAAAAACAATTATGGTAACAACTGTTATATCGATGATATCATTACCAGTGGCGTAACCACAAGGCAGTACAACGCAGCGGCATTGAAAATTGCTTCGCCCGTTCCTACTATCTGCGGTGCTAGTGATGGTACATTTACTCCCAAAGTAACCATCGGCAACTTTGGTTCAGCCAACGCTAACAACTTGACCAGTGTGGTGATTAATTACAGGGTTGACAATGGCCCCGTAACTACCTTCAACTGGACAGGTAGTTTGGCCAGGTGCGCCACTACCGAAGTTACTTTGAACCCCGTAACGGCTTCTAAAGGATCGCATGTATTTACGGTGTACACCACATTGCCCAATGCCAACGCTGATCAGTTTAGGTTAAACGATACTACTTCAGTACCATTTATCGTATCACCTACGGTAAGTATGCCTATCGCAGAAGGATTTGAGAATACAACCTTCCCCGGCACTGATTTCGCTGTACAAAACCTCGATGGCCTGAATACCTTTGTAAGGGCTACAGGCAATGCTAGGACGGGTACTGGTGCAATGGTTATGCGCAACTTCAACTATCCCGCAGGTGCAAGTTCAACAGAAGACAGGTTCTTGTCTCCTGTTGTAGCCAACAGCGCCACTAATGACTCCGTGTTTGTATCGTTTGACTACGCATACCTACAAGGTGCTCAATACCCCGGTTCTACTGTTAAGCCGCTGGATACCTTGGAACTGATGGTAACTACCGATTGCGGTGCTACATTCAGGACCATTTGGAAGCAATGGGGCGAAGACCTGCAAACGGTTAGCGATCCCAACTATTCTACTGTATTCGCTTTTGCACCCAACAGTGCAGCAGCTTGGAGGAATGTACGCATCTACCTCTCTCCATTTGTAGGTAGCAACAACTTCCAAGTTTACTGGGTAAATAAAGGCAACAGGCAAAATGATTTGTGGATGGACAATATCAACATCACCAGCAAAACATTGCCTGCTCGTTTGAAAAACCAAGGTTACCTGATCTATCCTAATCCGTTCGAAAACTCGTTCAGGATTCACCATTGGGTAGCTCCACAAGACCTGAAAGCAGCTCAAATTTTCAATGCTGCGGGTCAATTGGTTTGGGACAAACGCTACAGCGGTAATGCTGATACAGAAATAAGCGTAGATATGAGTAGGTTGGCCAGGGGCACTTACACATTGAAAATGACTTATTCTAGCAAAGTGGTAGTAGAAAGGATTGTGAAACTGAAATAAGATTTTCAGTATAAAATATACGAAGGGGCTGCAACTAATTGCAGCCCCTTTTGTTTTACAAGGTTCACTGAAGTAATACCGCTTAAAAATAATACGTATGATATTGAATTTT
The DNA here is from genome assembly GCA_943373145.1 of Chitinophaga pinensis. Taxonomy (GTDB): domain Bacteria; phylum Bacteroidota; class Bacteroidia; order Chitinophagales; family Chitinophagaceae; genus Ferruginibacter; species Ferruginibacter pinensis_H. The sequence goes on along the minus strand of CALSBI010000010.1, from coordinate 247,376 downwards.
TAGAGCGGCATTATCAACCTGACTGCCGTTAGGCAGGTTCAGACTTTCAAAGACACCGGGCGCATTTCAAATTTTCGCTAACATGCTAATCGAGTTCATAGGGTTCTCAACCTCCGCTTCGGTACGGCCTCATAAAAAAGCCGTTAAGAAAAATGGAGCCGAGGGCGCAAAAGAAAAACGAATGTTACCAAAGCTTGGCCATATTCTTAGCCCGTAAGTCGTACTGTGGCAGGGTTCACAACTACTGCTTGAGCTTGTTTTTCTTTAGCCCGAGGGTTCATTTTTTAGGCTTTTTTATGCAGCCTTGATTTTTTGCTCCACTTTTGTATCAAGACAAAAGTGGAAAAAGATACCATTAAAGGCAACTACAAGAAAAGACAAGAGCGAAAATTTGAAATACATACAAGATACCTTTCGGTGTTCTTTTCAAGTTGAATTGGTATAATTTTGCACAAAATGGCAAATATGTCCCCATCAATTGATACGATCATTACCAAGGCCGAAAACCCCGCCCTACAGTCCATCGCCCAAAAAGTAAAAAACAGCCAGCGCATTACCAATGAGGAATGCTTATTGCTGTTTGAGCAAGGCAGCCTTTCCTTTGTAGGTGCTTTGGCCAATTATATCCGGGAGCAAAAGCATGGCGATAAAACCTACTTTAACCGCAACTTCCATATTGAACCTACCAATGTTTGTGTTTTTTCTTGCAAGTTTTGCGCTTATTCAAAGCTATATGCCAAAAGGGAAGAGGGATGGGAGCTGAGTATCGACCAAATGCTGGACATTGTAAAAAGCTACGATGGCAAACCCATTACCGAAGTACATATCGTGGGCGGAGTACACCCTAAGATGGACATGGCCTATTTTATTGAACTGATACAAAAGATAAAGGCCCATCGGCCCGATTTACATGTAAAAGCATTTACGGCTGTGGAGCTGGATTATATGTTCCGTAAAGCCAAATTAACCATTGAAGAAGGTATGCGCCAACTGCATGAAGCAGGGCTACAGTCATTGCCCGGCGGTGGTGCCGAGATTTTTCACCCCGAGATCAGGGAACAAATCTGCGCCGATAAAGTGGATGCCGACGGCTGGCTGAAGATCCATCAAACGGCCCATGAATTGGGCATGCACAGCAATGCCACGATGCTGTACGGCCATATTGAGCAGTATAAGCATTTGGTTGACCATATGGACCGGTTGCGCCAATTGCAGGATATTACCGGCGGTTTTAACACGTTTATACCGCTCAAATTCCGCAATAAGGACAATGACATGAGCTATGTGCCCGAAAGCAGCATTGTGGAAGATATGCGCCTGTATGCCATTGCTAGGATATACATGGACAATTTCCCCCATCTGAAAGCGTATTGGCCCATGTTGGGCAGGCAAAACGCACAATTGACCCTTTCTTTTGGTGTAAACGATATTGACGGTACCATTGACGATAGTACCAAAATTTACAGCATGGCCGGTAGTGAGGAGCAAACGCCTGCCATGAGCACCGCCGAACTGGTTACTTTGATCAAGCAGGCCAAACGGCAGCCAATTGAGCGGGATACGCTTTACAACGAGATAACCGATTATTCGCAAGTGGAACTAACGGCGGTGGATGCAACTATGAATTGAGCGAATGACGAATGATGAGTGACGAATGTTGAATGACGAATATTGAATCCGTGTAATTAGTGTAATTGCTTTTTATTAATTAGTGAAACAAAATCGATCAACGAATTACAAATAAATTAACCATAAAAAATGGCAGAAAAGATTACAATGGGCGCTGATGGGCGCTTGCAGGTTCCCAACCATCCCATCATTCCTTTTATAGAAGGCGACGGTATTGGTCCCGATATTTGGAAGGCCAGCGTACGGGTATTTGATGCAGCGGTTCAAAAAGCCTATCACGGCGAAAGGAAAATTGAGTGGTTGGAAGTGTTGGCAGGCGAAAAAGCTTTTAATGCCACCGGCAGTTGGATGCCCGAAGCCACCATGGATGCTTTTAAGGAATATTTGTTGTCCATCAAGGGGCCATTGACCACGCCCGTGGGCGGTGGTATCCGCAGCCTGAATGTGGCGCTGCGCCAAGAACTGGACCTCTACGTTTGCTTGCGTCCCGTGCGCTATTTTGAAGGCGTGCCCAGCCCCATGTGGCAGCCAGAGAAAGTAAACATGGTTATTTTTAGGGAGAATACGGAAGATATTTATGCCGGCATCGAATATATGACCGGAACGCCCGAGGCTGAAAAAATGCTGCGCTTTTTGGTGGATGAGATGGGGGTGAAGAACATTCGATTCCCTGAAACTACCTCTTTTGGCATCAAGCCGGTGAGCAAGGACGGTAGCGAACGACTGATCCGTTCGGCCATTGAGTATGCCATTGCCCATAAATTGCCCAGCGTTACCATTGTGCACAAGGGCAATATCATGAAATATACAGAAGGGGCCTTTAAAAATTGGGGCTACGAACTGGCCGAAAGGGAATTTGGCGGCCATGTTTATACTTGGAACCAATGGGAGAAAACGAAAAAGGAAAGCGGTGAGGCTGTGGCCAATGAAGAGATGAAAATTTCGTCCATCGGTGGCAAAGTGATCATTAAGGATGCCATTGCCGACAACTTTTTGCAGCAGGCCCTTTTGGCCCCGCAGGATTACTCGGTGATTGCCACGCTGAACCTCAATGGTGACTATATTAGCGATGCATTGGCTGCGCAGGTAGGTGGCATCGGCATCGCCCCCGGCGCCAATATCAATTACTTAACGGGTCATGCGGTATTTGAAGCCACGCACGGTACAGCGCCCCGCTTTGCCAATACCAATACGATGAACCCCAGTTCGGTTATCCTCAGTGGTGTGATGATGCTGGAGTACATGGATTGGCTTGATGCCGCCGAGCTGATTACCACTGCCGTGGGCCGCACCATCAAAAACAAAATGGTTACCATCGACTTCTTTAACCTGATGAAGGAAGCTACTTTGCTGAAAACCAGCGAGTTTGCGGATGAAGTGGTGAGGAATATGTAGGAGGGAAGACGTTACGGGTTATTTTGGTTGATTTAGTTACGAGTTATTGGTATTATTCTGCTAGGACTTGCTCCTTTTTTAAAGGCCGGGACCACCAGCAATCCCCAACAACCCGCAACTAAAGTAACCCGTAACAAAAACAACTCGTAACTAAAATAACCCCCGCCAGCCAGTCCCATATTTGCGTACATTTGCAAAAAATTAAAAGAATGAGTAAAATACAAGTAGCCAACCCTGTGGTGGAACTGGACGGCGACGAAATGACCCGCATTATTTGGAAGTTTATCAAAGACAAATTGATACTGCCTTATTTGGAAGTGCCCATCCAATATTTCGATTTGGGTATGGAGTACCGGGATGAAACCAATGACCAAGTAACCATTGATGCGGCCAATGCCATCAAGGCTTGCGGTGTGGGCATCAAATGTGCCACGATTACGCCAGATGAAGCCAGGGTAAAGGAATTTAACCTGAAGCAAATGTGGAAGAGCCCCAATGGCACCATTCGTAATATTTTGGATGGCACGGTATTTAGGGAGCCGATTGTGATGCAAAATGTACCTCGCTTGGTAACCAACTGGACAGCCCCCATCATTGTAGGCCGTCACGCTTTTGGCGACCAGTATAGGGCTACAGATACCGTAATCAAGGGCAAGGGCAAACTTACCATGACTTTTACCCCGGAAGATGGGGGAGAAGCCCAAGTGTTTGAAGTGTACAATTACAAAGGAGACGGTGTGGCCATGACCATGTACAATACCGATGAAAGCATTTACGGTTTTGCCCGTAGCTGCTTCAATATGGCATTGAGCAAAAAATGGCCTTTGTACCTCTCTACCAAAAATACCATCCTAAAAAAATACGATGGACGCTTTAAGGATATTTTTGAAGAAGTGTATCAAAACGAATTCAAAACAGCTTTTGAAGCCGCAGGTATTACCTACGAGCACCGTTTGATTGATGACATGGTGGCCAGTGCCTTGAAATGGAACGGTAACTTTGTATGGGCTTGTAAAAACTACGATGGCGACGTACAGAGCGATACGGTGGCACAGGGTTTTGGCTCTTTGGGCCTGATGACTTCGGTATTGATAACGCCTGATGGCAAAACCATGGAAGCCGAAGCGGCACATGGTACGGTAACCCGCCACTATCGGGACCACCAAGCTGGTAAACCCACCAGCACCAACCCCATTGCTTCTATTTTCGCATGGACAAGGGGCTTGGCCTTCCGTGGTAAACTGGATGGCAACCAAGCGCTGATTGATTTTTGCAATGCCTTGGAAGCGGTATGTATCGAAACGGTTGAGAGCGGTAAAATGACCAAGGATTTGGCGGTATGTATCCATGGCAACAAAGTAAGCCATGGCGAGCATTACCTCTACACCGAGGAGTTTTTAGACGCTATCGACGAAAACCTGAAAAAGAAAATGGGTTCATAAAATATAATGACCAATTAGCCAATTAGCGAATCAGCTAATTGGCTAATTTATAACAGCACCCGTAGCATCAGTGCAAAACCGTTGTCTTTTTTGGGGTTATCGGTAATCTTCACAATGTGCAAACCTGCTTGGCTCCATACTTTAAAAATATCCCCTTTCTTGCCTTTTACCAATAAGGCATCCATTTGCGGCAGCATGATGCCCCGCACAAACCAGCCCAAGTCTCCTCCCTGCATGGCAGTTGCCCTGTCGCTGCTGTACACCGATGCTACATCTGCAAAGGTTGACTCGCCCGACTTTATTTTGGCCAACAAGGCCGTACCAAGGCTATCGGCAATACGTTTTCTAAAAGTAGTCGTATCAATCAAAATATGGCTAACATGATAAAAAGTGTTGGGTGCTTTCATCAATATCTTTACTAATACGTTCTCCTTTTTAAAAGGGCCATAAACCTTGCCCACTTTGCCCTTGTAAGCCAGGCTATCGGCAATGCCCATAAAAGAAGCGGTACTAACCACGGCCACCGTATCAATTTTGTATTTCTTTTTCAGCTTGAACTTTACATAACCAATCGGGTCGGGGGTGGTTTCCAGTTCTTTTTTTATCTGTGCAAGTGATTGGGCAGCACCACTTATGCAAAAACCCATACAAAATACCAATAACCATAACAGCTTAGGGAACATGTAAAAAAATTTAAGCAAAGTTAGGGCAAATGCACCCCTTTTGCCCTGACCCGGCGATATTTAATTTGGTACTTCACCGTAAATATACGTAGCTTTGCAACATTACCTGATCGAACATTCCTCTGTTATAAAACCAAATGTATAATACAATCGTATTGTACAAACTGAAGCAAGAAATCCTTATATCTCCATTGTGGGCCTATTTTCCGATATGCTGTGTAAGCTATATTATAAACCTTATATAAGTTATTATGAGAAAAAATTTTACATGCATAAGCATAGCTATGCTCTTATGGGGCATCGCAAATGCTCAAAGCCCTATCAATTGTAACGCAAGCAATTGTACTACCAACTCTACCATCGACCAGTGTGGTGCCGGTTCTCCCAATGTAGTTACGAACTTTCAAAACAAAACACAAAAAGCGGGCAATCCTTGTGCAGATGGGCTGTGTGTCAATTCTGTTTGGCGTTATTCTAGTGTAGCTACAGTAGGCGGTAACCCCATTGATGCAGAGATAAAAGTGGTGGCCATCAGCAATGCTATTTTGTCAGATATGGACGATGATGCCGCTACCGACCAAGCAAATGTTTCCATCGCTAGTTTCTTTGGCCCCCGCATTTCTCCCGACGTAAGTTTGAACAATACCAACCGCAGGGGATATGTAGAGTTTGAAATCAAGTTTTACCAACGCACCAGCCCTACTTTTACTACTTTGTTGCCCCTGACAGGCCTCAATTTTGTGCATTATGATATTGATGGCAGCAGCAATGCCAATGGATGGTTTAGGGAACTGGGCGATGTAAAGATCATTCCAGGTATTAACAACCAAATTCTTAACCCCACTTTATCGGCAGCAGCTGGTACCGAGTTAACACTTGATGCCGGTGCAGGCGGTGGTTGGCAAGGTTTTTTGGGCAGTACCTGCGAGCGCACCGGCGTTTCCCGCTGTGCGCAAGTAGCCGTAGCGGCCAATTATTCGGGCGCTCAATCGACCCTTAGCTTTAGGATGGGCTACGACTTTGACAATGGCTACAATATGGGCCAACCCATCCGCCAATATGGTGCAAGGTTTGGTTGCTTCGATTTTCCTGGCGGAGGACCCTTGCCCGTTACGCTGGCAGGGTTGGGCGTTAGTTACAAAGCAGGCATTGCCACGCTCAATTGGAGTTCAAGTTATGAGAGCAACTTAAAAGGATATGAAATTGAGCGCAGTTTGGATGGCACCTACTTCAATACCATTGGCTTTACGGGTGCTAAAAACCAACTGGGGCTTACCCAACAATATCAATTTGATAATGACATAAGCGGTGTAGCACAAAATGTGGTGTATTATCGTTTGCGCATGGTGGATATAGATGGCAAAGCACGTTACTCGCATGTAGTATCGGTGCGCAAGAACACCAAGGGCGGTACGCAAATGAATATTGTACCCAACCCGGCCAATACCATCGCCCAATTGAAATTGGAAGTTGTTGCTGCGGGCAAAGGCTCGGTAACCATCACCGATGCAGCGGGCCGTAGGGTGCTGCAACAATCGGTATCCGTAGCTGCAGGAAGCAACAGTATATTACTTAATAATTTGGCCAGCCTTTCAACAGGTATCTATACCGTAAAAGTGTTGGTAGGCAACGATGTGTTTACCGATAAGTTGGTGATAAGGAATTAAACATAGTACATGAACTACCAAGCCCTTTCGCCCCTAAGCGGAAGGGCTTTTTTAATGCGTACAATGAACCTACAAACGCTCAACTTTCTTGATGGCAATCCTGGGCGCTAAACTTTCGCCATTGGCCGGTTGCCGCTGTATTTCCCGCACAATATCCATGCCCTTTACCACTGTGCCAAAAGCAGCGAAACCTTCTTTGTCGCCATTGGTTGCATTGCCGTAATCGAATTGGGTTTGGTTGCCGATGCAAATGAAAAATTCGGTATTGGCTGTGCCGGGTGTGGTACGGGCCAGCGAAAGAGTACCATCGGTATGGGATAAGCCGGTTTTTTGTGTGGTTTCGTGGGCAATGCCCGGTAAGTTGAGGCTAGGTTTGCCCTCTGTTTGCCAGATGCCGCCCTGTATCAACCCTACATTGTTGCTGCTGCTCATGCCTTCCTGCAACAGCACCCGGTAAAAGGCCCCGTTGGAATAATAGCCAGAATCCACATAACGCAAAAAGGCCGTAGCCGTAATGGGGGCCTTATCGGGATATACTTCCACAATGATATCACCCATCGTAGTGCGGATGGCCACTTGGGGAAAAGCACTTTTGCTACCGCTGTTGCAAGCAGTGCAAAGCAGGACGAATAGGCAGGCGATGAGGGAGATTTGTTTCATGGGTGTAAAGGTAGGAAAAGCTAGGACGTTGACCGATATCCGTTGGTCGTTGGCCGCAGGGAAGATGACAGTTGACAGATGACGGTGGACAGTTGAAGGGCCCTCGGGTTGCTACTGATGCTTTTTTTGCCGCTACAGTTGTTGGGGTTGGCAGCCCTATATTCAATGATTCGTAAGGTGTATGAATGCTCAATCAATCAATGTGTGTTTAAGTGTCTGCATTAACTGTATAAGCTTAATATCGTCCAAATGCTTTATTCTATATTCCCGAAATACTTTAGTGCCTTCCCGTAAACTTACTTCAAAGTCATTTGAGTCAAGGGTGTCAATTCTTAAATACTTTTGGTCAAGTCTTAGTCCATGATTCACGGAACGGGAAATAAGCAAGGCATGCAGGGAGGTGCCGAGCCGGAAGTGTTTGTCTTCCCCTTTTTCTTTTAACAACATAATGAAATGTCGAATGGGTTTTAATTTTTCAAAACCTTCGTAATTTTCAATGAGTTTGTTGTAGTGATTTTCCGTCTCTATCCAAGATTTACTAAAACGGGTTAATATTTCTATCGTTCGCTCATCCATTTCAAATGCAATTGGTAACCTAATGTACAAGCTGCTATCAACTTGCAAACTTACTAATCACAAGTTACTGAAAATTGTATTTACAACTGATAGATCTTTGTCTTTACCATCTTCTTCAAAGGTCACCGCCTATCCCATCGGCGGTATCGATGCATCGGGTGCATCGTCGTTGTTAGACTTGCGTTTGGCCAATAGATCGTGGTAATATTTGCGCACGGTATTGATTACGTCGAGGGTTTTGAGGTAGGGTTCAGTTTTTTTTGCCTTGGCCATGGTCAGTACATAGCCCACCATATCTTCATACACCGTTTTGATGGCTTTGCGCATGGCCGGTACATCATAGCTTTCCTTGCTGGATGCTTCCAGTGTTCTACTGGCAAACAGGGTTTTAAAAGCGGCATTGGTTGCTTCCATGCGGTTTACATAAGGCAGCATCTGCAATAGCTCCACATAGGGCTTGTATTTGCTATCCAGCAAATCGGCCAGTAAATTGTCTATGCCATTTGTTTCTTCTTCCAAATTCCACCTTTGTATGCCTTTGTAGGTATTAACAACCGTGGCAAGGCTTTGGTAGGCCAGCAATTCCGCTTCATCCTCGGATAGCTCGTACACCCACAACTGGCGGGTAAGGGCTGTAACGGCATTGTCACGCCGCGTATCCGCGGCCACAATTTTAGCTGTTTCATCGCTTTTGGCAATCTGCAACATGGCTTTGTCGTACCCCACCGTTTGGGTGTTCAGCTCTTGCAGGTAATCGGCCAAAGCCTTGTCGGTAATAAAGTCCTTGCCCAACAAACCGATGTTGGTAACTACGCTTTTGATGTGCTGGCCAAACTCCAATACGGATAAACGGGTAAGGCTCAAAGTTTGTAACTGTTTCATATTTTACAAATTGTTTTGTGATAAAAATCGAAAATAAAAAACCTTTACAATATGAAAATTCCTTTAACAAAACTTTAACATTTTGGGGCGGTATCGAACTACTGGCTCCAGTTTAGCGAAGTGCAACCTGCCTTTGCCGGTAGGCAGGCTGGTGCCTTGGAAATCCGCCGGTCTCCCGCCAGGCGGGACAAGTTGCGACTGGATTTGCGCTGGTTTTGAGGCCTCACCCAAAATTTTGAAGCTAAATGCGCTGCGTTTGTGGCCATGCAGATATGTTTGGGGCAAAATGCGCTGCGTTTAGGGCCGTGCAGATATGTTTGGGGCAAAATGCGCTGCGTTTGGGGCCATGCAAGGGTGTTTGGAGCAAAATGCGCTGCGTTTAGGGCAGTGCAGACGTGTTTGGAGCGAAATGCGCTTTGTTTAAGGCCGTGCAAGTGTGTTTGGGGTAAAATGCGCTGCGCCTGCCTGACGGCAGTAAAGTTTGGGACCTCATCCCTATCCCTTCTCCAAAAGAGAAGGGTAATAACGAAGACCGAAAAGAAGATTGAAGCGAAGGTGTTGCGATAATCCCTACCTGCCGTCAGGCAAGTTCGCTTTAATCTTCGAAACACCCCTCTCCCTTTGGAGAGGGGCCGGGGGTGAGGCCTTTTCCCCAACTGCCCCTACGACAACAAATTACCCAGTATACCCGCTATCTCCTCCTCACTTTTGCCCATTTGCTGCAACAAGCCAATATAGTTGTTACCTACTGTTACTGTATTAGGGTGTTCGGTGCCTAGGCTTTGTATAAAAATAACCAAGGAACGTTCTATCAAGGGTGCTGCATCTTGCAGCCTATTGGTATCTTTTAGTAAAGCAGCCAAGTTGTTTAAACGGATGGCCACATTCGGGTGGTGAGGCCCAAAGCTGGTTTCATCAATCGCCAATGCTCTGCGCATCAGCGGCTCGGCCTCGGTCAGGCGGTTGGTAGCTTGTAACAATTGAGCCAGATTGTTTAAACGGATGGCTACCTTTGGGTGGTCGTGGCCAAAACTGTCTTCATCAATGGCCAAAGCCCTGCGCATCAGCGGCTCGGCCTCCGTTAGGCGGTTGGTGTCTTGTAGCAATTGCGCCAAGTTGTTTAAGCTTACGGCAACTTTGGGGTGATTTACGCCAAAACTTTGCTCAAATATTTCAACTACTCTTTGCATTAAGGGTTCTGCCTCCGTTAGGCGGTTGGTATCCTGTAGCAATTGCGCAAAGTTGTTCAAATCTCTGGCCACATTGGGGTGGTGGGGGCTAATGCTGGCTTCATCTATGGCTAAGGCTCTGCGCATCAAGGGTTCTGCCTCTTGTAGCCGGTTGGTAGCCTGTAGCAATTGCGCAAGATTATTTAAACGAATGGCTACTTTCGGGTGGTTAGCCCCCAATCTTTTTTCATCCATTTCCAGCGCCCTTCTGTATAAGGGTTCTGCCATCTTATATTGTGCTTTGGTTTTAAACAATAGTGCTGTATTGTTCATTAAACGGGTAAAGTCATTGCCTGTATTGTATTTTTCTGCATACTCTAACAGTGAAAGCACATGAGACAACAACGGTTCCAACACAGCCCAACTATTTACATCCGTCGGGTCGCCTACAAAAGCATCATCCACCCAACCCAATGCCTCATTCAGTGTTTGCAATATCAAGGATTCATCCAGCCTGCTACGGGTAATATCCTGTACCAATCGGTGTATCGTAAAACTTTGCTTATCGGCCGCACTACTGGCCAGTGAGTATTTTTTCAATTCGGCCCAGGCCGCTTGCATATCAATAGCCTCCACATCCGGTATGTCAACATCCAACAAGGTTCTGGGTATAGGGTCAGGCGCCATCCAAGCCAATCGGTTCAACAAATCAACTGCCTGTGGCGATAATTGGTCAAAGGAGGTTTGCCAGGTAATGGCCACACTGGCGGGGTATTGCATCTGCTGGGCATCGTACCATTGCAGTACGCCCAGCCGGTTGGCCTCCCATTTTTGTCGGTATTGGGCCAAGCTTATTTCATTGGTGGCAATATAGGCCCGGGCCTGCTCCAAGGCCAGTGCCAAATACCCCAAATCATTCGCTATTTGGGCGGCGAGGGTCGGGTCGTCGGGCTGTTTGGCCCTTGTACTGTCCGTGGTTTCCAATAAAAAGGCTTCGGCGGCTTCGGGGCTTAGCAATAGCAGTTCCTGCTTGTGTATTTGCAGGCTCCAATTGCTCAGGCGGCTGGTAATCAGCAGATGGCCCTGTTGCAAACTGCCAAAGAGGGCTTCCACGGCCTTGGCGGCGGCGGGGCTATCGGCATTGTCCAGTATCAGCAGCCAACCGCTGTAGGTATTCAGCCATTGTATCACGGCGGCGTGTTTGATGCTTTCATCGGTTGCCTTATGTTCCGGTAAGTCGAGTATTTTGGGGTCGGACAAGTTGGCCATATTTGTCGTCAACCATTCTGCTTCGGCTGCCTGTACAAAGAGCAGGGCGGTATAATCGTTTTGGTGGGCCAGCGCATACTCAATGGCCAGCCGGGTTTTGCCCATGCCGCCCAGCGCATGCAAGGCGATGCCCTTCGCCGCCCCTTTTTGCGTAGCAAAATGATCGGCCAGTGCTTGCAGGTCTGCTGCACGCCCTTTAAAAGCGGTGCCGATGGTTTGATAGGGTAGATTGACGGCTTTAAACTTAGGTATCGCATTGAGTATATCGCCCAGTTTGGAGCGGTAGAGTTGTTTTACCAAATTATCTTCTGTACTAAACTGTATTTCATCATAATGCCCCTGTTGCCGCAGGCGGCCAAGGTGCGCTTGTTGGTGCGCCACCTGTGCATCATCCCGTGTATATCGGCCATCCCGCTCAGCGGCTGCGGCAGGTGCTGCTATAAAGAGTTGTTTGCCATGGTAAATGGCCAGCCAAGCTTCCCACTGAGTATAACTCATTTGTTCCGTACCGTTTAAAATAGGCAAGAGGGCAGGGTAGCGTTGACCAAAATTGGGGTAGGTATCATTGATGTATTGCAGGGAAATATCATTGGCCATACTGCCCGTCATATCCCCGCAAATATGTATCACCGCATCGCAATGCCGTATGTAATCGTCCAGCTTTGCCATTGTGGCACCGCTGGATGCAATAAAATCTTCTTGAATCTTCGTATCCAAATTGGGGCGGGTAAAATCATGGCGTAGCGCATCCCGGTAATGGGCAAATTCATTGCTGACGCAGGAGATGAACAAACGGGCCATAGGCGGTTGGGTTGTTTTCGTAAAGGTAGGAAGTTTTGGAAATGAATAGTGAATAATGAATAGTGAATAGTGAGTTGACAGAGGCGGGAACCCTTTCATTATTCATTATTCATTATTCACTCTTCACTAAAAAAGGCCACCCATTCGGGCAGCCTTTCTTTTAATGGGTTATTAAACGGCTTACTCCTTCACAAACCGGAACAACTTTTTAATATTGCCCTGTATCAATTCGATAAAATACACACCGGGTGCCAACGCTTTTAGGCCGATGGTATGCCGAGGTTTGTAGCCAAAGCTTTCGGTGCTGAGCTGCCGCATTTCGGGCGATAGCAGCCGGGCGGTAATGGGCTTGGGCAGTTGTGCAAACTGTTTGTCCAATGCAATAGTTACCTCGCTGTTGGCGGGATTGGGGAACAGGCCATTGTCGGCAAAAGAGGGGGCAATGGTAGCCGGTCTTGCCGTGCTGGTGGGGTCTGGCTCAATTTGATCGGGCGGAACCACGATGGCCAATACAGCCTGTCCGGGGATGATTTTCCAATTGGTGCCGCACACAGGCTTGTACGGTATCTTGGGCGAATCGATCCATGGTTCGGCATACTGCGCATAATTGGGTGCCTGCCATACAGCCACCGTGTCGGATGGTGGTGGGAAGAAAACCGTCAATGGTGGCGTTTTGGGCCTATAACATACCGTGTCGGATGCTAGTACTGCAAGGTCACGCACAAACACGGTGGTAAAAGCATGGTTATACGTGGGGTTCAGCGTTTGGAAACTGGGGTTGGTCAGGATGGCAAAACGCCGAGTGCCCGCATTCTTAACCTCAATACCCCTTCGGTTGAGGAAGTTGACATTACCCGGATAGTTATTGCGGAGCACATCATAGCGGGCGATGGCAAACGTGAGTGTGGCCGAATTGTACCGCAGCACATTGAAGTAGGCTTCGGATGAGCCGTTGGCGGTATAACTGTTGGTATAACCGGTAAGGTACAACTCGTAGTTGTTGGCAATGGTGAGGCGGCTAAAGATATGGTCGTTCACTTCCTCGTTCAAGGGCGATTCGCCAAAATGCACTGCCCGGTTGAGCACCCCATTTTGCGAAATGTCCATTGCCAAGTTCTGTCTGTTGGTAACATTCGAGGCGGTATTGTAAATGTCAACGAATCCGGTGATGAAGAACCTATCGGCACCGGCCACGCTGATAAATCGGGTGATCTTATCGCCACTAAATGCCCTGGGGTTTAAAAACTTACGGAACTGCAAGGGGTTGCCGGCACCTGTTGTTCTGGCATACAGCAATTGTCGGTTGCCATTAAAGGCAGGCGGACTGCATTGCTCGGCATAACCCGTAACGGCCAATTCTCCATTGGTAGCTTCCACTACCGAAAGCCCGTTGGCATGGCAGCTCCACAAATAATAATGGAATGCCCAATTAATACCGCCCGTGGCCTGGTTCAAGCGGGCCAATTGCAACGCCTGCCGATCTGTTTGGTTGCGGGCATAGCGGCCTACAATCACCAAATTGCCGTTGGCCGTTTCAATAATGTCATTGTACTCAATCAAGGCCCCGGCATTGTTAATATTTACGGCATTGAAATGGATTTTGGACGACCATACCAAGCCAAGGTTATCATCCAATTTCAATACAAAGGCCGAAGAAGCCACGGCAATATTATTGATGAGGTGGCTGGAGTTGACCACATGCGCCAATAAATAATAATGCTTGGTAAATCGGCTGCGGATGATTTTCTTGGGCTGTAGGTTCCTGAAAATAGCATTGGCCTGTGGGTTACGGTGCTGCGTAACCGGTTGTCCGTTGTCCAATGTTTCGTCCAAGGAAAGGGCGCGTTGGTTAACGGCATTGGGACCCGTGTTGGCAGACCATAGCAACATGGCCCGCTTGAAAGGATAGGCAGGGAGCGCCGTGTCGATAACAAAGCTGGCTGCTTGATAATCATAGCCGCTCAGTTGCGAATTGAAGTAGAGATTGTCTGCATTCTGTGCTTTGGATGTGATGGAGAAAAAAGCCAGACAGACGAGAAGGCATCTTGTCTTTTTCATAATAAATGTTTTAGGTTATAAATGTTTAAAATAAGCCTTACCAAGATAGAAATAAGTTTAAGAAATAGCAAGCAAAATCAAGGGAAGATATTAACAATCCGCAGGTTTTTTTATCGAAAAAGGCTAGGGGCATTTCAAATTTTCGCTTTAATACAATCGGGTTACTAGGGATCTCAACCTCCGCTTCTGTACGGCCTCATAAAAAAGCCGCCTGTCCCGCCGCAATGGCGGGATTGAGAAAAAATTGAAGCTGAGGGCGCAAAAGAAAAACGGTTGTTACCCCAGCTTGGCAATGCAATTAGCCTGTAAGTCGCACTAAAGCTAGGAATTGCAATAGAGATTGAGCTTGTTTTTCTTTAGCCCGAGGGTTCAATTTTTAGGCTTTTTTATGCAGCCTTGATTTTTTGCTCCACTTTTGTATCAAGACAAAAGTGGAAAAATCCGCCGCAAAAGGCTACTACAAACAGGGACAAGAGCGAAAATTTAACACACATCAGCGCATCGGACAAATAAAAAAGGTTGTCTTACGGGGCAACCTTTTTTACCTGTATGGCACAGGAGAAAACTATGTTAAATTTCAACACTAATGTACTGTCTTTTTTGCGCTGCTGCAAGCAAAAAAGGCAAAAGATATGCACATGGTAAAAGTTGGCGTTTACATTTCGCCTATCGTTTCTACCAGTTGCGCCACCATTTCGTCCGTTACGTCCAAATGCAGCACCATCCTTACTTGTGTAGCAGAAATGGGCAGGCAAAGTATGTTGCGTTTATGAAGGTATTCAACAAAACTCAACGGCGTGTGGCAGTCTATTACTTCAAAGATGATGATATTGGTTTCCACGGGCAGCATGGCGCCGATAAAATCTTTTTCCAGCAGCACTGCGGCAATCTGTTTGGCATGGTCGTGGTCGGTTTGTAGCCTTTCGATATTGTTTTCGAGGGCATAGATACCGGCCGCTGCCAGATAACCGGCCTGGCGCATGCCACCGCCGAACACTTTGCGGATGCGGCGGGCTTTTTTGATAAAGGGTGCTTTGCCCAATAGCAGGCTGCCCACGGGTGTACCGAGGCCCTTGCTGAGGCAGATGGAAATGCTGTCGAATAATTCCCCGTATTGCTTGGGCGTTTCGTTTTTGGCCACCAAGGCATTAAAAAGGCGGGCACCGTCTAGGTGCAAGGCCAGTTCATGCTGTTGGCATACGGTTTTGATGGCTTCCAAATCGGCCCATTCGTAGCAACTGCCACCGCCCCTGTTGGCCGTATTTTCCAAGCTCACCAAAGTACTGTGGGGCTTGTGCACATCATCGGGGTTGATGGATTGCTGCACCTGCTCGGCCGTAATCTGGCCCCGGCTGCCCTCCACCAGCCGCACGGAGGCCCCGCTGTTAAAAGCGATACCGCCGCCTTCGTACTGGTACACATGCGAAAACTTGTCGCATATCACTTCATCGCCGGGCTGGGTGTGACATTTGATGGCAATTTGGTTGGTCATGGTGCCGCTGGGGCAAAAAACCGCTGCTTCCATGCCAAATAGTTCGGCGGCCATGGCTTCCAGTTGGTTCACGCTGGGGTCTTCGCCAAAAACATCATCGCCCACGGGGGCTGCAAACATGGCCTGCAACATGGCGGGCGAGGGCTTGGTAAACGTATCGGAGCGGAGGTCTGTTATCATCCTGCAAATATAGTGGGGTATGGCCTTTTCCGTACTTAAAATCTCCCTTTTCGTCGTTGACCGTTGACGGTTGACCGGAGAGCAGTACAATGCTTTGGGGCCTTTTTCAGTCATCGAACCTCGGTCAGCGGTCATCGGCTATCGGCCAACGGTTAACGGTCATCGAACCTCGGCCATTGCGTATCATTAAAAACGCCAATAAAATGGCTGCAATGGGCATATTTATACACCAACTATCCCAATTTTCCATAAAAAGCTATGAAATACGGCTGCGCTGAGTTACCTTTGCATACTTTTTACATGGATTTTGCATTATAGTGGCACTACCCTTGCAACATTTCTCCTACAAAAAGTGTCTTAATAGGTATAAAAACAGAACAGATATAAGATGAGGCAGTTAAAAATAGCTACACAGATTACCAATAGGGACTCACAGGCAGTAGAAAAATACTTACAGGAGATTTCTAAAATTTCCATGATTACACCTGAAGAAGAAACCATATTGGCCCAAAAGATTAAGATGGGCGACCAGCGGGCATTGGACAAATTGGTGCAAGCCAACTTGCGTTTTGTGGTGTCTGTGGCCAAGCAATACCAGCATCAAGGCCTTTCCTTGAGCGATTTGATTAATGAAGGCAATTTGGGCCTTATCAAAGCTGCCCAGCGTTTCGATGAAACCAAGGGCTTTAAGTTTATCTCTTATGCGGTATGGTGGATCCGTCAAAGTATCCTGCAGGCTTTGGCCGAGCAGGGTAGGTTGGTGCGTTTGCCACAAAATAAAATCGGTACTTACAACAAAGCCAATAAGGCTTATATGGCTTTTGAGCAAGAGCACGAAAGAGAACCAAGTACCGAAGAACTGGCCGAGATACTGGAAATGAGCGAAACGGAAATCAACAATATCTTCCAAAGCAATACCCGTCATACTTCATTGGATGCCCCTGTACATGAGGCAGAAGATGTGGCCATGGGCGATTTGTTGGAAGGTGGTTCTGATACGGACGAAGATGTAATGCACGACTCGTTGCGCAACGAAATCCGCCGCATCCTCAAGTCATTATCGCCAAGGGAAGCTGAAATTGTAAATGCCTATTTTGGGTTGGATGGCGAAAACGGTGTTACCATTGAGCAGATTGGCCAAAAGTATGATTTGACCAAGGAGCGTATCCGCCAAATCAAAGAAAGGGCGATCAAACGTTTGCAAAAAGCCCGTTACAGTGGTGCTTTGAAAGCATATTTGGGTTAAGATATTTGAGAACAAACATATAGGCCGCTTCCAAAAGGAGCGGCTTTTTTTATTTTAC
This sequence comes from Chitinophaga pinensis, assembly GCA_943373145.1. Lineage (GTDB taxonomy): Bacteria > Bacteroidota > Bacteroidia > Chitinophagales > Chitinophagaceae > Ferruginibacter > Ferruginibacter pinensis_H. The sequence continues at coordinate 230,169 of CALSBI010000010.1, read as the reverse complement.
GAATTACGAATGTTGAATGACGAATTGAGTACAGTACTGCTCTAAATTCGTCATTCGTCATTCAACACTCATCATTCGTATTTCGTCATTCCATAACGGCTCTCAAAAAGGTAGCCACATCGGGCGGGGCTGTTTCCAGTAGTAGGTTTTCAAATTGATGGTCCTTGTCTTGTTTTACCAGTATGGTTTTGTCGTTCATCTTATAAAAGATGCGCCCACGGCAAACATGCCACAATTTGTTCCCCTGCTCTACCTGCAGCCCATTATAGCCGAGCACAATGGGTGCAGGGCTGTCGCTCGAATCGGTTTCAGCCTTTTCAAAAATTGTAAAAGCAGTTTCCAATGTTTCTGCCTTCACTTCCCATGAAGGGTTTTTCCTTCCTGAAAAAACCAAAGCCGTTATATGATACATATTTCTTACTTACCCCTTTTATTTGATGTTAATATGGCCAGGCAATACGTTCATAAATGTACAGAACTGCGTGTACCCTCCGCGGTTGGCTGTGCGTGGATCGCTGATTACCACACCGGAGTTATCCAGATTGGTAACAGATGTGCTGCCGGGTTTGTGGCTCCACATGGTATTTACACCTTTGCGGTACCAATGGAAATCTACACCGGGCCAAATCACCAAGGCTACCAAGTGTCCTTTGGCGGGACATTGGTTGTTGGCCAATGGTGTATCCACCAAGGCATCGCTTACGGCACCTTGCTTGGCACTTTTTTGTCCTGCGGCTACACTACAGCCCGATAGTGATGTGTACATGTTGCCTGTGGCCCGTCCTGGCTGTGCAAAGCTGTCTGTACGTTGGTTACAAGCATAGTTGTAACAGTTGTTGTTGCCCTTAATGGTAGCGTTCAGGTTCCACCAATCGGGTTCGTAAATGGGACCGCAGGTACAAGTGAGCAGGGGAAGGATGGGCCCAACGATAATGGGGCCGATGGGGGCCGCAGTTTTGGCCCTAGTTTCGGCAGCAGGTACCAACGATTCTTTGTACAGCTTCAAAAACTCACGCACTTTGCCCGCATTGGTAAGGCTGCTGGCCTTGCTCACAATAAATTTGTGCAATTTTTCCATGGTGTCGTCGGCTTGCAATGCTGCTGCTTTACCGCCGCTGTACATGGTTTCATGGGCTACAAAAAAAGATTCGGGCATTTCTTTGCTCACTGATTTCAGTTGGTCAATTTGAATGCCCCGCAGGCCTAGGTGGGTGGGTTCTGCCAAGGTTTTGGCTCCTGCCTTGCGAAGGGCACCGGTAGGCGTGAGCGTTTTAAATAGTTCTTTGGCTTCCTTTGCAGTCAATACCAGTTCGGGGTTTGGCCGCCCGCTAAAGATGTCGATGGTTACTTTAACTGACATAAAAAATGGTTTTAATGTAAATAAAGCTACAAGTTATATCTTGTATTTTTATAATACAATACCACAAACTGGTTATGCAGTTGTGATAGAAGCGCCGAATGCTTGAGTGGCAAGGGTTTTGTGTTACCGGGCTACTGCTATCTTTACCTTTTTATTTTTTATTTTTTGATCTTTTATCAATTCCAGCACATGGCCAACTTTACTTTTCACCACGGCTGCAAACGAAAAGAAATCTTTAACTTCTACAATACCGATGTCATCCTTTTTTAACTTGCCCCTGTTAGATAAAAACCCCACAATGTCAATTTTGTTCACTTTATCTTTTTTTCCGGCGGCAATAAATAGGGTGGTCCACTTGGGTTTGTCGGGCAAAACGGCGGTATCGGGCAATTGGATGGTTTCGGTTTCGCCGGTTATCCAATCGGGCATTATTTCATCGGGTGCCAATAGCAATATGGCGGTGCCAAAATCTTCCATACGGGCGGTTCGACCATTTCGGTGGGTAAATACATCTTCCGAGGCAGGTAGCTGATAATGCACCACATAGCGCACTTTGGTAATGTCCAACCCACGGGAAGCCAAATCGGTGGTAATTAATACGGTGGAAGTGCCGTTTTTGAACTTGCACAGGGCCGTTTCCCTGTCACGCTGCTCCATGCCGCCATGGTAAAACACGTTGAAGATGCCCTTGTCTTTTAGCAAGGTACTGGTACGCTCCACGGCATCCCGGTGGTTGCAAAATACAATGGTGGGTTTGTTATTGATATCACAGAGCAAATTAAACAGGGTACCAATTTTATCTACATCATCCGTATGCAATACCTGTACGCCCAGCCTGCTTTCGGTGGCCTGGGCACCCGGCACAATGTAATTGAGCGTGTGCGGGTCTTCCAAGTTCAAAAAATCGGGCATCTCAGCAGCAACCGTGGCCGAAGTAAGCATTTTGTGCGTCACGTTTTTGAGTGAGCCGATGATGAAAGCCATTTCCTCTTCAAATCCCAGTTCCAAGCTTTTGTCAAACTCGTCCAATACCAATGTGGTAATGCCGTCGGTAGCGATATTGCCGCGGCGGATATGGTCGGCCAAGCGGCCGGCGGTACCCACAATAAGCGAAGGGGCTTCCTGCAGATTATTTTCTTCTGTTTCCCTTTTGTGGCCGCCGTAGCAGCAGGTAACTTTATAACCGGAGCCCATTTTTTTAAATACTTCTTCAATTTGAAGGGCCAACTCACGGGAAGGGGCTACCACCAAGGCTTGTGTGTGCTTTACGTCGGGTTGCATGCGTTGTAAGATGGGCAGCAAAAAAGCGATGGTTTTGCCTGAACCCGTATTGGCCAATACCACCAAGTTGGGGTGCTGTTCCGCTGCTTCCAATACTGCTTGCTGCATGGCATTGAGCGCTTCAATCTTCAGGTTCATCAAAAAGGGGGCTGTATCGAACGGGATTGTATCCATGCGGCAAAATTAAGCTTTAGTGGGCGCCCAATGGCTTTTATGCTTGGTATTTGTACAAATGTTTAAAAAAAGTAGGGTAAAATTGGACAATCATTGCATAAGGGCTTTGGTTGGTTTTTACAACCTTTTGCCCTTTGCGGGAAAAAAAATTGGATGAAATATAAAAATGTGTAATTTTGTGGTAACACAGTCTATCCCACCTCAAAGTATCGGTGCAAATTGGATAGGCTATTTTTTTTGTAACAATCCGACCCTGGCGTATGGCAATCTATACCCAAAAAGCGCTTACCATTGAAGCGCAAATGCAGCTACTGCTATCAAAGAACCTCATCATTAAACAACCCGATGAGGCCAAATGTTGTTTGAGCCATATCGGTTATCATCGGCTTAAGCATTATACCTATAAGTTTAAGGACGAAAGCCGAAACTTTATACCCAATACCGGTTTTGGTCAAATTATCGAGCTGTACAATTTTGATAGGACGCTTAAATTCATTTTATTTGAGGCCTTGGAAGTTATAGAGGTAGCTGTAAAAGCATTGATTTCCAACCAAATGTCATTGGCTTTTGGAGCGCATTGGTATATGGAAAAAGCTCATTTTTCACCTGATTTTGATCACTTTGTTTTTTTGAATTCGTTAAAACTTGATTTTGACAATGCCGAAGAGGGTAGTGCGAAAGCGTATAAAAAGTATTACCATGAACCGGCACTTCCCCCATCTTGGATGGCCATGGAGTTGATTACATTTGGCACCATTTCCAAAATATTCAAATACTTGACGGCAAGGGAGGTGAAGCAATCCATTTGCGGACATTTTAGGATGCCCGAAAATATATTGGTGTCTTGGATGCATGGCTTTTCGCTTATTAGAAACAGGTGCGCCCATCACCAACGGATCGTTTACCGTTCGTTGCCCATTGAGTTGATGCTGCCGCAAAGGCAAAAGCATCGGTTTTTAATGGAAGCCGATGCGGTGCGCACTGGCAGTTTGTATTGTGCTTTAAGTTGTATGACCTACCTGCTCGATATCGCAAGCCCTGATTGCCATTTCAAATCGGACATTTTTGCTTTATTGAAGCAATACCCACACATACATATAAAGGAATTGGGCTTTACATCCCATTGGCAATCCGAAGCAATATGGCAATACAGTAGCATCGGCCAAATATGGGGTTAATCTTTTTGTTTTTTTAGTATTCTGCCCTAAATTAGCAGTGTATTTTAATCACCCTTTACAATTCGTACTTTATGACAGAACGCTTGCTGCAATACATTTGGCAATTTCAACATTTTAGCAAAATAGACTTGGTTTGTACTACTGGCGAAGCCTTGCAAATCCTCCATCCCGGCCAACACAACCACAACCAAGGCCCCGATTTTTTGAACGCCAAGATACAAGTGGGCCATACGGTGTGGGCTGGCAGTATAGAACTACATGTACTGGCCAGCGATTGGCTGTACCATGGCCATAGTAGCGACAAAAACTACCAAAATACAATCTTACATGTGGTATGGCGGGAGGATACGGTATTGCCCAATAATTTATACACGCTGGTGCTCAATAATCGGGTAGCTACTGAACTGTTGGGGCAGTATGAAAAATGGATGCTCTCGGCTGCATTTGTGCCCTGTGGACACAAAATCAATACAGTAAATTCCTTGGTATTTACTGCGTGGAAAGAGCGGCTGCTGTTGGAGCGGCTCCAGCAGAAAACCCAGCAAGTGCAGGCTTATCTCAAGCAAACTGAAAACCACTGGGAAACGGCTTTTTGGTGGCTGTTGGCCCGCAACTTTGGGGCTACTGTTAATAGTAGCGCTTTTGAAAAGATTGCACAAACCATTCCCATTACCTTATTGGCCAGAACCAAGGGGCAATTGCAGCAAACCGAAGCCCTGCTGTTGGGCCAGGCCGGGCTGTTGCAACAGGATTTTAACGAAAGCTATCCCCGCCTTTTGACCAAGGAATTTGAATTTTTGCACCACAAACACCAACTGCCCATCGCCTTTGTGCAATTGCATTTTCTCCGCATGCGTCCGGCCAATTTCCCTACGGTGCGGCTGGCGCAACTGGCCATGCTCATCCATCACAGTCAACATTTATTTGCCAAGCTAAAAGACAGTGACAGCTTGGATGCCGTAAAGGAGTTACTGAATGTTACCGCTGGGGATTATTGGGATACCCACTATCTGTTAGATGAACCATCTCCCTACATGCCTAAAAAAACAGGCACACAAATGGTCAACAATCTGTTAATCAATACAGTTATCCCCGTTGTATATGCTTATGGGGCCTATCATGGCCAAGTGCGGTACACAGAAAAAGCCATCGATTGGATGGCAGCTATTGCGGCAGAAAAAAACAGCATCACCAAAGGTTTTGAAGCATTGGGCATAGCTAACCAATCGGCTATAGATTCGCAAGCCCTGATCCAGTTGAAAAATGAGTATTGCAACCAAAAGCGCTGCCTCGATTGTGCGGTGGGCAACCATTTGCTGGCTGCGCAAAAGCAAATGTTGTGATTGATAGTGAGTGTAGGCCGACTATGGCCATTGATAGGTCATGTTCACCTCCAAATCGGGATGCAGGCTTTTTATAACCGGACAATTATTGCCAGTACGTTCCAATATCTGGCGGTCTTTTTCATCCAATTGCAGGCCCGCATCAAAGCTCAGTATCACCTCAATTTTACCTATCCGGCGTGGATCGGATAGCATGTGTTTGGTTACCGCAATAGAAGTGCCGGCCAGTTCGATGCCCATATCGCCCGCTTTCATGGCCATGGTGGTAATGGCGCAGGTGGCCAATGCTACGCAAACAGTATCCGTGGGCGAAAAGCGCTCCCCCTTGCCACGGTTGTCGGTGGGTGCATCCGTTTCCATTACCGTTCCGCTTTGTAAATGGGTACATTCGCACCTTAAATTGCCTTTATATACAACAGTTGCTGTCATTGTCTTATTTTTGTGTAAATTTATATAAGTAAAACCGATACATGAAGATATTATTTTCGCTTTTATTGGGTGTAACCGCCGCTTTGCCCTTGCTGGCGCAGCCAACCAAAAAAGATAAAAAGGTAGAAAAGAAAATGCGTATTGCTGCCCTTATTAAGCAAGAAGAAGAGGGGGTCATTGCTTACAGGAAACATACCATTTATGGCGGAAAGCTTACCAATGATGGGTACGGTGCTTTTTTGGAAATAGGCCGGGCCCAATCTATCCGCACGGCTATCCTGTACCAATTGGAGATTACCGAGCGCAAACATCCCCGGGAGGAAAAAGCCATTGATTTTTTAACCGGTGTTAGCCTGTTTTATGGTAAGCGCAATTTTGTGTATCCGGTAAGGCTGGGTGCGCAATATCAATACTTATTGGGCAATAAAAGCAATAAAAACGGCGTGAGTGTATCGGCCAATGGCGGCGGCGGCCTCAGTTTGGCTTTGTTGCGCCCTTATCGCCTAGAAATTATCGACGGCACCGGTACGCAGCGCTTTGTACAATACGATTCGCCCGATAGCATACTGTTTTTGAGCGGTCCTTATACCCGCAACCCCGGCATTAGCGAAGGGTGGAGTGGCTTAAAAGTGGCCCCCGGCGCTTACGGCAAACTGGGTCTGCGTTTCGACTATGGCCGCTACAACGAAATGGTGTCTGCCATTGAAGTAGGCGTAATGGCTGAGTTTTACAGCAAAAAACTGCAACAAATGGTGTACGAAAAAGACAAGAACCTGTTTTTGTCGGCTTATGTGGCCATTATGTTTGGGCGACGAAAGTGATGTGATGATTAGCTAATTAGCTGATGTGCTAATGTGCTGATGGATACTAGTTGGTGCAGCAGTAATAGGTAACATTTCAAGGGACTGTCTACTGTCAACCGTCAACTGTCAACCCACATTCCCTCTCCAACTTTAAACCTGAGACTTTAGACTTCGAGTATTGAACAATCGAACAATCAAACATTGAACAATCAAACCGATAGGATGGAAGAAGCAGTAGTGCTGGAACAAAGACCCAAAAAGCCCAATTGGCTGCGGGTGAAATTGCCCATTGGGGAGGAGTACAGGCATGTAAGGAACTTGGTAGATACGCATAAGCTGCATACCATTTGCGAAAGCGGCAACTGCCCCAATATGGGCGAATGCTGGGGCGCAGGTACGGCTACCTTTATGATATTGGGCAATATCTGTACCCGTAGTTGCGGTTTTTGTGCCGTGGCCACTGGTAGGCCTTTGCCGGTGGATTGGGACGAGCCCCAGCGGGTGGCCGAAGCCATCCATTTGATGAAGGTAAAGCATGCGGTGATTACCTCGGTGGATAGGGACGAACTGAAAGATGGGGGCAGCATCATTTGGCACAATACCATCAAAGCGGTAAAAGCATTGAACCCCGATACCACTTTGGAAACCTTGGTGCCCGATTTTAAGGCCAATAAGGAAAATATACAACGGATCATTGAGGCGGCGCCAGAAGTGGTGAGCCATAACATCGAAACCGTAGAACGGCTTACCCGGCAGGTACGCATACAGGCCAAATATTGGCAGAGTATGGAAACCTTGGCGGTATTAAAGCAGGGCGGTATGCGTACCAAAAGCGGCATCATGCTGGGCTTGGGCGAAACCAAGGAAGAGATTGTACAAACCCTGCACGATTTGCGCAAAAGCGAGGTAGATGTGGTTACCATTGGCCAGTACTTACAGCCTACGCAAAAGCATTTGGCAGTACAGCGCTTTGTTCATCCCGATGAGTTTGCCGAACTGCGGGAGATTGGTTATCAAATTGGGTTCGATTATGTGGAGAGTGGGCCCTTGGTACGCTCATCTTACCACAGCGAGAAGCATGTGATACCCGGCTGGGGCCGCAATAAATGGATGGAAGAAAAAGCAGCGGCATCGCTGGCATAATACAAAGGATTAAACCGCTCATCAAAAAAGCGGTTTTTTTAATGCACTTACACCCTGTTAATGGGCCTGCAAACGATGGCATAACATTCTATATCGTTTTACTAAACTGATTTGATTATATTTGAACAAACAAATTTTATTCATTAAAACCTCCATTTATGTCAGATCAGTTAAACGAAGGCGGTGTGCCGTATCCCAATACCATTTCATTGGAAGAAGGGATTGCCATTACAACCAATTGGCGCAATTACATGCAAAGCCAAGACGAACCATCCGATTACATTCGGGCCTTTTTCATTCCCATTGCTGATATCCAGTACTTATATGAACTAACGATTAAGTATGGCGGGGAAGGGGTGAGGGCGTATGTTGGCCTAGAAAAGGAAAATGATCCTTCCACGGCCAAGCTGGCGATGGTTCCTACAAGCGGGCCTACACCCGGTCAGGATGTATTGGATGATCCAAATGATGACTTGGAAAGTACCATTTTCGATTTTACAAATCCTTGTCCACAGTCCTGCGATTTCAGCAGTCCGCTTTTCACGGGCGGTTAATGGCCGAGTAATTTGTATCTACCATAACTATATGAGTAAACAATGAACGCAGTTTTCATGGGAGTAATAGTGCCTTTGTCAATATTACTCCCAATTTTTATTGGGATTTATCGATACAGGTCGCTGCCTGTATATGCCAAGTTTGTATTGTTGTACCTCATCGTGTCGGGTGTTATCAATAATACTGCTACTGTAATGGCCAAAGTGTACCATGCCAACAATCTTCCGCTCACCCATTTGCTGGCAGTAATGGAATTTTTAATATTCGCACTTTTTTATGGGCGCTTATTGTATAAGGAAAAACCCGCTTTAACCTTTCAATTGTTGCCCTTATTCTTTTTTATGGCCTGCGTGGCCAATACTCTTTTCTTTCAAAATATATTTACCTTCAACAGCTATTCCCGTTCTTTGGGTGCTTTGATCATCATGCTATTGGCCATCAATTATTTTGCTAAAATTGCGGCAACCCAATCCGAACAAAACGTAACGGCAATGCCTAGTTTTTGGTTCAATACTGCCATCTTCCTCTACTATTCCGGTGGTTTTATGCTCTTTATTTTTTCTAACTTCATGCTACGTGAATCGAGGAGCAACTTTGATCTTATTTGGAACATACATGCGGCATTAGTACTGCTGATGTATATATTGTTCACCATAGGCTTTATTAAATGCAACAAATAACCGACAATATCTTTCTGCTGGTGTTGTTTGCCATGTTAGGCACCATCATATTGGCCACTTCCTTTGTATTCTTCTTCCTGCGTTACCAACGCAAGGCGCAGCAACAAAGGGAAGCACTGCAACAGGCCGAACTTACTTATAGCGAAAACCTGCTGAATGCGGCCCTGCAATCGCAAGAAGAGGAACGGAAACGCATTGGGCGTGACCTGCACGATGATGTAGGTGCCTCACTGGCCAACCTGCGCATGGTATTGTCGCGGCAGGTAGCCACTGCGGCTGATACGCCCGGCTACAAACCATTGATCGACCATATCGTTACCACCGTGCGCAATATCTCCCATAGCTTATCGCCCCCAGGTCTCGATCTCTTTGGCTTGGAGCATACCTTGCACGAACTGAGCGATACTTTTAATGGCGCTGGACAATTACAGCTACAATTTATCAATGAGATAGGAGATAGGGTAGATGCCCTGCCCAAGGATACGGCTTTGGCCCTTTATCGGGTGATACAGGAGCTGCTGTCCAATACCATGAAACATGCCGAAGCCAAAAAAGTAACAGTTGCTTTTTTGCAAAATGATAATGGCCTGGTATTGCGCTATACCGATGATGGAAAGGGCATGCCGGCAGAAAAAGCCAAAAAGTCGGGTATGGGCATGCAGAACATTGCAGGCCGCTTACGCATGATACAAGCAAGCTATGAAGTAGTAACCAGCGAGGGAAATGGCTTTGTAATGACAATATTATTGCCAAAAAACAAACATATCGTTTAGATTTGCAATATGGATAGGATTAGGATTGCATTGGCAGATGATCAAGAGCTTTTTAGGCATGGCCTTGCCGGCTTGATACAATCTGTGCCAAGCTTTGAACTGGTGGCCCAGGCCGAGAATGGGAAAGTGATGCTGGAGAAATTGGAAACCTTGACCGAACTGCCCCATATTGCGCTGATAGACATGCACATGCCGGAAATGAACGGTGTGGAACTGAACGATGCACTGCAAAAAAACTACCCCTCTATCAAGGTGATTGTGCTATCGGTGTACGACCAAGAAAGGTTTATTAGCAAAATGATAGAAGCAGGTGCCTGCGGCTACCTTACCAAAAACTGCGAAATTTCGGAATTGGTTACGGCTATTCAAACAGCGCACAAAGCGGGTTTCTATTTTAACAACAGCACTTTACAGGCCATGCGCAAGGCATCCCAGTACAAGGATACCGACATGCGCAACCTGAGCAATATACCCATTGAGCTGACGGTAAGGGAAACGGAAATATTGCAACTGCTTTGCAAGGAACTCACCAATGCCGAAATTGGCGAAACCCTGTTCATTAGCACCCGTACCGTGGAGGGCCACCGCAACAACCTGTTGGCCAAAACCGGCTGCCGCAACACCGCCGGGCTGGTGATATTTGCGATTAAGAATGGGTTTTTTAATATCGAACTTTAGGTAATGTGCAAATGTGCAGATGTGCAAATTTGCAAATGTCCGTGTAAAGGGTATTACTGATTACTTATTATTGATTATTGGTTGTGTAAAGTGTTATTCGTAGGTAACCACTTTCTTTTCCTAGAACGTTAGCAAGCTATTCTATTTAACCCACCCTCCAATTATTTGCATATCTGCAGATTTGCCTATTTGCCCATTGGCTGTTTTCCACGTAGAACTACCTGCCATCAATTCCGTAACAACTACGCTATACACACCGCTCCCCATGCATTTACTTTGTAGTATGATGAACCTAAGGACATGGGTTTATCATGGGAAAGGTGGTGTCCATTAAACCTTATCTTAATACAATCACCTTATCTAAAGTAAAAGCAAACAGTACAAACATATAAAGGGGGTTGATTTTACCGGAATCAACTAAACGATTAAGTTTAAGTGGTTTTTCAGTTTCAGTAAGGGGTCGGCAGTTTTGTTGGCCCTTTTTCTTTACCACGGATTAAATGGATTACACGAATTACACGAATTAGAGAGCACCCGTACCAGTAAATTCCGATAAAAGCATAATTTCGGCCTGCAAATGCCCCATAAACGGTGGGTTTGTATAAGCATGGATACGGTGTTGATTATCAATATTGCGCAATTGGTGAATGTACGGCAGCAACAAAGTCTGCTGAAGGGTGCGGCTTTGGCCGATTTGCCCGTGATAGCGGATGCCTTTTTGCTGATAGAAGGCGGACTGATTGCCGATTTTGGCCCGATGTACGAACTGGAAATGCGGGTGCCGCACTGGCCCAAAACGGTGGTGGATGCGGCCGGGCAGTTTGTATTGCCCGCTTGGTGCGACAGCCATACCCATTTGGTATTTGCCAAAAGCAGGGAAGGGGAGTTTACCGATAAATTAAAAGGTGCTACCTATGCTGAGATTGCGGCCAAGGGTGGGGGTATCCTCAACTCGGCAAGAGTATTGAACGATACAACGGAAGATGCCCTTGTTGCCATGGCATGGGAGCGGCTGCAACAACTGACGCAACTCGGCACCGGTGCCATCGAAATAAAAAGCGGCTATGGGTTAACGGTGGAAGGCGAGCTGAAGATGCTGCGGGTGATCAAACGGCTGAAGGAACAATCGCCCATACCCATACGGGCTACCTTTTTGGGGGCGCATACCTATCCGCAGGATTATAAGGATAACCATCAGGGCTATATTGATTTGTTGATAAATGATATGTTGCCCGTGATAGCGGCAGAAAAGCTGGCCGATTATATAGATGTGTTTTGCGAAACGGGCTTTTTCTCACCGGAAGAAATGGAGCAGGTTTGTAGGGCGGGCATGCAGTACGGACTTAAACCCAAGCTGCACATCAACCAACTGAACAGCATTGGCGGTCTGCAAAAAGCCATTGCCCTCAATGCGGTATCGGTTGACCATTTAGAAACCATGACCGAGCAAGATGTGGCGGATATCGCCGCATCGGATACCATTGGTACCTTGTTGCCCACGGCGGCTTTCTTTTTGCGCATGGCTTATCAGCCGGCCCGTCAGTTGATTGATGCGGGTGCCGCTATTGCCCTGGCATCCGATTTCAACCCCGGTTCCTCGCCTTCGGGCAATATGAATTTTGTGGTGGCGCTCAGTTGCATCCAAATGAAGATGCTGCCCGAGGAAGCCATCAATGCGGCCACCCTCAATGGGGCCTATGCTATGGAGTTGGAAGGGGAGTGTGGCAGCATTGCGGTAGGCAAAAGGGCCAATTGCATTTTTACCCAACCCATTCCCTCATTGGCTTACCTGCCTTATGCTTTTGGCAGCAACCTGATAGATAAAGTAATGATCAATGGAAACTTTATATAAATACCCAACGATGAAGCCATTATTCCTTTTTTGTATGGCCCTTGGTTTTAGTTGCGCTGCTATGGCACAGCCAACGCCTAGTAACGATTGTGGCCAATACCACGAGGGCAATTTCTCCTACACCGACTCCGTGGGCAATGTGGTGATGGTAAAACGTACCAAAAACAAACAAACTGAAACCAATAGCGCCACCAACATAACAACTAAGTTCCGCATACACTGGACGGGCGATTGTGCCTACGAGATAAAACAGCTATGGAGCAACAGCAAGGCCCAGCGCAAATACAATGGCAGTACTACCGGCGTTATCATATCCAAGCCTTTGGGGGATACCGGTTATGAATATACCTGTGCCTGTAAAGGGGGAAATGTGAAGAAGGTGACGGGGGTGATGCGGCGATTGTGAGGGTAATGTTCAAGCTTTTCTGCAGGTTGGGGAATTATCCAACTATCCGCTCGGAACTGAAGCTAAATTTATAACTAGGAGCCGAAGTTTAGAACTACTGCCCTACAGAATTACGTCCGCCGAATATAAAGATTGGATATGTACTGCCGATGATTGTTTCAACGTCAAGCCCCAATAATGCCAAACCTAATGTTAGCGGCAGCCTTTCTGCTTTTTAAAATCCTCGTGAGTTTAAATCTTCAAATAATTTTTCTTTTGTCAGGTCAGTAACATTGCAATACTTGATTGCTGCTCTCACTTTGTCCGAAAGTTCAAGGTAATCTTTGATTATGTCGCCATTATATTCGCCACCGTGAACAATAGAACTTCTTATATTATAGAGTTTTTTAATTTTTTTGTAGTTTTCTTTGAATTGTTCTTTGTTGTCTGAAAGAATGATTGATAAGTGTCTTGAAATAGTATGAGCAATTTGGTCTTTGCCAAGATTGAACAAACTTTCTAAGCAAGTTACCAAAGTAATAAAACGTAACCGACCGTCTGGTAAGTCATAAACCACATTAAAGTTTTTTATTGCAAGTTCTGTCAAATTATTCGTTTCATATTTTGCTATCAATATGTTAGATAAATTTTCTGCTTCATCGTCTGTTAATGTGTAGTCTCCTCTTGAACCTATTGAAATCCCTGTTTTCCTAAAACCAACTTGTCTTGTTTCTGATGTTATACTGAAAAATTGAGAAAATCGAATCTCTCCAATTTTAAAAAGCCTCATTTGTAGTAACAAGTCATTAGCATAATCAAAAAAGGTCATAAAAGAAGTTTGCTCTATTACAAAATCCATTGCGTCTCCAGTCACATTGAAATCGGTTAACTTACGCAGCAAAAGGATTCCAGGAAACTCCATATGTATAATTCCTCCAAATGGCGGTGTATGAACAAGTGCATTATGCAGTTCGTGAGATATTCCTTTAAATTCCCTTCCAATCATTATTGTGAGAAGTCTGTCATTACTCTTTGGGACATTAAATATTTCAGAAAAGTTAGCTTCAAGTTCTGTTTCGTCAATCCATTGAAATTTGTAGCCCAACTTTTCAAGTGCTGGGTTCAACTTTAATACTGTTCTGTCTGCATTAAGAACAATGGCATACGATTCAAAAGTGTATTTTCCGCTATTTATCATTTTAAGTTGTCAGTTTATTTTGGCACCGGCAATAAGGTTGCCGCTAACGGTAGCGCTTGGCGATGTGGTGGAATTTGAAATTCTTCCGCCCGTAACCGCTGCTTGGCTATGTACCAAAGATAAATATAACTTACCAATGTTCAGCGATGTTTGTCAAGCCGAAACAAAAGCCCAATAGCGAACTAAATGCTCATTGGGCTTCCGTCTGCCACCATATTGCCAAACGCATTGTTGTGCGTTGTTTTTCTCAAATGTTTGTTGTTGTCAAAATAAAAAACATAACATATTAGTTACTTATTTGATGTGCTGTGTCGAAAATCGTATTTTAAATATGTCAGTAAGTTTTAAATATAAAGTGGACTGTCGTGCTTTGTGTTGTCTTTCCGAACAGTTTGTTATTGCAAAAATAAAACCCACAACAGAATAGTTGACCTAACTGTTGTGGGGTGTCCAAAAATATGCTTTTGAAAATTTCATTGAGCAATTGTTCTAATTTAAAGTAGATTGATATTAAGTCAACCCTAAAAACAATAACTCAATTGTCACTAAAATAATAACCTTTACCGTCACAAGTTGGACATCTTCTTTTTCCGTCACAGGTTGAACAATAAGTTCCTGGAATCCACCCTTTACCTGTCCCTTTACAGGAATAGCACTTCTTTGTGCCATCACATGAATTACAAGTTTTTTTCTTTGCCATAATTACATGATTTAAATTTTGCCTACTCTTTCAAAATGCAGTTTTCGGCGTCCCTGGTTTAGTTATTGTTTGAACTAAATACGGTTTGTCAAAATAAGAAGTCAAGATTTGAAACTACCGCTGTGTCCAATAAAATAACACACAACGTGTGTATTGCCGCAGGTTAATAATTATTGAAGTACAAAATACGCAAGTTTTTTTATTGATTATCAGCCATTTATTAAAATTGTCGCCACAAAAACCTATTGCGCCAATATCCGTTTTTAAACGTTTGTAGTCGTTTGTAAATGCTTACAAAAGGTTTTAGCTATTACAAACCTACCCAAACTTCACCAATATTCCCACCGTTAAAACACCCTATTTCAGCCTTGGTTTGTGTCTCACGAACTAGCCTTTTTCAATCTCCCCACCACCGCCTTACTCAACCCCGTAGCCTGCACCACCAAATCCACCGACTGCCCCAGTTCCAGCAAACGCTTGGCAATCGCTTTAGCTTTTTTAGCCTCACCTTTCTCCAAACCCTCTTTCAACCCTTCCTCCTTGCCCTTCGCTTCCCCCTCCGCCGCAAACTGCAACTTCAATAATTCCACTTCATCTTCATGGAGCACCCTATATGTACTGCTATCCCGCAGTTGTTTCATCAGTCCTGCTTCGGCGAAACTATAAAACGCTTTCTCATTAATAATAAAATGGTCCACCACTTTAATTTCCACTACTTCTGCCGCTTTTATCAGTCGGTCAGTGGCGTCTTTATCGGAGGCACTGGGCTCTAGCTTGCCCTTGGGATGGTTGTGGATGAAGATAACATAGTCGGCATTTTTTTGAATGGCCAAGCGCAAGGCATCTGAGGGTTTGATGTGTACCCGGTTGTCGCTGCCGATTGCCAATAATTCGGCTACCTGCAAATAGCGTTCCCTGTCAATGGCAAAGACCCAAAAGTATTCCCGTAAGCGGCGCTGTCTGTTTTCCCGCATGTGGATGGGGTGGATGATGTCCCAAACGTCTTGGGCCGTGTAAATCGGTTTGCTCTTTTGCTGGGCTGTTAGTTTTATGCTCATAGTGTGATAGTGGGTTAAAGATAAGGATTTCTTGGGGAATTAGGAATTGGGAATTGGGTATTGGGGTTCACGCCTATGGCCCGCCTGAATGACGCAGTCGGGCAGGCCCGTCCGAATGGCTTCAGCCGGGCGGGCGTGATGTCGGCTGTGCCTCCAATTGGGTATTGGGATGCGAGGCCTTCCCAGTATACAATACTCTTTGCAGCTATCAGTTTTTTTGAAAAATCATATTTCGCTGTACCGCTGCCTTCACAATTCGGGCTTTAATGGTTTTCAATGGCAGCGGGTACCGGGTTATGGGTGGGTCGATGCTTTCATCAATGTCTTCAAAATAAGTCAATGCTTTTAGCGCAACCATTTCGTTGCTGTAGGTATATTTAGCCGTAAAAAACTCCAGCACCTGCTGCATGGAAAACTGCTCTAGCAGGTAATAGATGTCAATAAAGTCTTTGAGCCTTTTGCCGCTTTGTATAATGGCATGTACTTTCATGGCGGCGATATCTTGCAGACCCAACATCCGGATGCCCTCCGTAGTAATGGGTGGTTGCAAAAGGGGGTAGTCGTGGCGGATGAAATCGGTTTTTATGTTGTTGACTAAGCTGATGAATGTATTTTCCCGCCTGAATATTTCTTTAACGGTATAGCGGCTGCTCAAAAGCCGTATGATGGTTTCTGTATCGAATTCAGCCGTGCAAAATAAATCGATGTCTATTGAATTTCGATGGCCCAATTGCAAGGCCAGTGCTGTACCGCCTACCAATGAGAAGTTGTTACACTCAGGAAATCCCTGTATTTCCTTAATCAGTGCAAGTGTTTGCGGCGCAATGATGAATTCATCCTTGTGAAGCATGTAAAAAATCAGAATTTAAAAACATAAGACTAAAATCTTTATCCCGCTTGTCCAATTGGGCACTCCAGGCAATGGTTTCCTTTATTTGTTCTGTCGTGTAAAACCGGTACATTTCCTGCCACTCCTGTAGGTTGCCCAGTTGCAGCACCCGTTCAATCACAATCTTATAACTCTTTACCCAGTTAAAGGTTTGCAAGTTGTACTCCCACAAAAGTGCGCTGTTGATATTTGGTTTGTCTGTGTGCATTGCAGGTATAAAAATACAACTTTTGGTATTAGGGTAATAGGTAATAAGGTATTTGAACAGGATGCTGGGTTGGTGGTTTACTGAGTTGGGATAAAGTTGGGGCCTGTCCCGAGCATCCCACATATAGGCTGCAGCGGTGTGCGGGAGAAATATAGGCAGTATCAAGCTATACACTGCCCACTGCGTGGGAAAACGTGGCCAGTATCAAGCTATATACTACCCACTGCGTGGGAAAACATGGCCAGTATCAAGCTATATATTACCCACTGCGTGGGAAAACATAGGCAGTATCAAGCTGTAGACTGCCCACTGCGTGGGAAAACATAGGTGGTATCAAGCTATATACTGCCCACTGCGCAATGTAACATGGCCTCCCTACGGCCGATGGGAACCCACTGTACAACGAAACATGCCTTCCCTACGGTCAAAAACCGACATTTTGACATCCGCAACCGTCAATCCGGCAGCAAAGTCTTAAATCTGCGGTAGCAATATGCCGTCAACGCCTCCCGGTCGTCGGGGTGGGCAATATCGATCAGCGCCTTGGCCCTTTGGCGCAGGTTTTTGCCAAACAGGTACGCAACCCCATACTCTGTAACCACATAGTGCACATGGCCACGGGTGGTTACTACACCGGCGCCTTCCTTAAGGTGCGGCACAATACGGGGGATACCCTTGGCCGTGCGGCTATTGAGGGCAATGATGGGCTTGCCACCTGGACTCAAGGCGGCGCCCCGCATAAAGTCCATTTGGCCGCCGATGCCGCTGTATTGCAGCTCGCCAATGCTGTCGGCGCACACCTGCCCGGTAAGGTCTACCTCAATGGCGCAGTTGATGGCCACCACCTTGGGGTTGCGGCGTATCACATGCGGGTCGTTTACATAATCAATGTCCAAAAACGCAAAGGAGGGGTTATCGTTTACATAGTCGTACAACTTGCGGGTGCCCATGGCAAAGGAGGTAACCGTTTTATTGGGGTGTACGGCTTTGTATTTGTTGTTGATCACATCTTTTTCCACCAATTCAATAATACCATCGCTGAGCATTTCGGTATGTACGCCTAAGTTTTTATGGCCGCTCAACTGGCCCAGTACGGCATCGGGTATGGTGCCGATACCCATTTGCAGGGTGCTGCCATCTTCCACCAATGCCGCAATATGTTTACCGATCGTCCTTTCGGTATCGGTTACCTTGCTGCCATAACTTTCTTCGGGCAGGGCCGTTTCGTGCAGTACCATTTTGGTAAAGCGGTCGGTATGTATCATGCCGTCGCCGTGGGTGCGGGGCATCAGTGGGTTTACCAAGGCAATCACCTGTTGGGCACTGTCTACCGCCGCACGGGCAATGTCGATGGACAATCCCAAGGAGCAGTACCCGTGTTTGTCCGGTGGCGATACCTGCACAATGGCCGTGTCCAAGGGCAGTATGCGGTTCTTGAAGAGGTCGGGGATATCGCTCAAAAACACGGGTATAAAATCTGCCCGCCCTGCTGCCACGGCTTCGCGGATAGAGGCCGATACAAACAGCGAGTTGATATGAAAGTTTTGTTGGTACTGTGGCTTAGCGGGTTCAATATCGCCTTTGAGCGTAATGGAAACGAGCTCTACATTTTGTAGGCGGTGGCTCTCTTTGGCCAATGCATCCAACAGGTGCAAGGGGGTGCATACACTGCCGTGTACAAATACCCGTGAACCGCTTTGAATAACCGATAATGCCTCTTGCGCCGATACATACTGAAAGGGGTGGACCATATCATGAATTTTGCGCAAAGTAATGGCGTTTTCGGTTGATGGCAGTGGGTATTTTGTCATTGCGGGGGATGATTGTGGACAGTTTTGATAGTTGAGAGTTGAAAGGTGAAAGTTGAAAGTGGATAATGGATAATTGATAGTGGATAGTTGAGAGTTGAAAGGGGAGAGGTGAAAGGTGAAAGTGAGGGTTTGATACTGGATGCTTGATACTGGCCTGTTGGATGCTAGTACTCACTCCATAGTATCTAGTGTCCGTATCTAGCATCTAGCATCTAGTATCAGTCAAATAATCACTAATGAATAGTTGAAAGGTGAAAGTGAGGGCATGATACTGGATACTGGATTTTGGATACAGGCCTGTTGGATGGTAGTACTCACTCTATAGCATCAAGTATCTAGTATCTAGTATCTAGTATCTAGTATCTAGTATCAAGTATCTAGTATCAAGTATCTAGTATCCAGTATCAAGTATCCAATATCAAGTATCTAGTATCCAGTATCCAGCCTCCCCCAAAAAACAAAAGCCCCGGCATAGAAATACCGCGACTTTTGGTTATAATGGTTCTGATTAGAAAACTTTAGTTCCGTTGAATGTTGCTGCAAACATATAACATTTACGGATATCCCAAAAAAATTATTTTTGGACGGCCCGTACTGCGTTATGTGGCAGGGTAGCCTTGCCCGTTGCTTTCTCCAACGGGGCAGCAGTAGTGGTTGCAGCAGCAGGCATACTTACCGTTGTGGTAGTAGTGCTGGCCGCGGCTTTGGGTTCTGCCTTGGGGGCAGTTACCGGAGCTACGGTGCTCACTTTTTGTACAACAGCAGCATTATGGTTGCCACCGGTAGTGCCGTGCATGATAGCCAAGGTAGGGGCAATTACCAACGATACAATGCTCATCAACTTAATCAAAATGTTCATGGATGGGCCTGATGTATCTTTAAATGGATCACCTACGGTATCGCCTGTTACAGAAGCTTTGTGCGGCTCAGATTTTTTGTAAAAAGTTTCGCCGTTGATTTCCACACCTTTCTCAAATGATTTTTTGGCGTTGTCCCATGCACCACCGGCATTGTTTTGGAACATACCCATCAATACACCGCTCACGGTAGCACCGGCCAAAAAGCCACCCAAGGCTTCCGGACCAAATACAAAACCAATGATCAAGGGAGAGATGATGGCGATGGCACCGGGCAACATCATTTTTTTGATAGAAGCTTCGGTACTGATGGCCACACATTTGTCGTACTCGGGTTTGCCCGTACCTTCCATGATACCGGGGATGGTGCGGAACTGACGGCGTACTTCTTCCACCATGGCCATAGCGGCCTGGCCCACGGCCGTAATGGCCAATGAAGAAAAGATGAAGGGGATCATACCGCCCACAAACAGGGCAGAAAGTACATCGGCCTTGTAAATATCAATACCATCAATACCGGCCACACCTACGAAGGCGGCAAACAAAGCCAAGGCGGTCAATGCAGCAGAGGCAATGGCAAAGCCTTTACCAGAAGCGGCAGTGGTATTGCCCACGGCATCGAGGATATCTGTTTTTTCACGTACTTCTTTGGGCAGTTCGCACATTTCGGCAATACCGCCAGCGTTATCGGCAATAGGACCAAAAGCGTCGATAGCCAATTGCATGGCCGTAGTAGCCATCATACCGGCAGCGGCTATGGCCACACCGTACAAACCAGCGCAGGCATAAGAACCATAAATACCACCTGCCAATACCAAAATGGGCAAGAAAGTACTTTCCATGCCAATGGCCAAACCACCGATTACGTTGGTAGCATGTCCGGTAGCACTTTGGCGGATGATGCTCATTACTGGGCGTTTGCCCATGGCCGTATAGTATTCGGTAATAATGCTCATCAACACACCTACACCCAAACCTACCAAGATGGCACCCATTACACCGTTGTTGGTGAAGGTATGGCCACGCAGTACCATGGTTTCGGGCAATATATAATATACCAAGCCAGCACAAGCACCAGCGGTCAATATCATGGAACCCCAGTTGCCCATGTTCAGGGCCCTTTGTACAGTAGCGGTATTCAAACCGGCGTTTTCGCTAATCCTTACAAAGAAAGTACCTATGATAGATAAGAGGATACCTACGCCAGCAATGAGCATGGGCAGTAGGATGGGGGAGAGACCGCCAAAAGCGTCACCTGCAGCCTTGGTTTCTTGTCCCAGTACCATGGTAGCCAATACGGTAGCCACATAAGAACCGAACAAATCGGCACCCATACCGGCCACGTCGCCTACGTTATCACCTACGTTATCGGCAATGGTGGCAGGGTTGCGTGGATCATCTTCGGGGATGCCCGCTTCCACTTTACCTACCAAGTCGGCACCTACGTCGGCAGCCTTAGTGTAAATACCACCGCCCACACGGGCAAAAAGCGCAATGCTTTCGGCACCCAAGCTAAAGCCGGTGAGTACTTCAATGGTACGCAACATACCATCGGCATCGGCTTCAGGCGCAAAGAAATGTTTGAATATTAAAAAGAGTCCGCCCAAGCCCAACACAGCCAAGCCAGACACGCCCAATCCCATTACGGCACCGCCGGTAAAGGATACATTCAGGGCTTTGGCCAAGCTGGTACGTGCAGCCTGTGTGGTACGCACATTGGCCTTGGTAGCGGCCCGCATGCCGATATAACCGGCCAAGGCACTGCTCACCGCGCCAATCACAAAAGCGATGGCGATGCTCCAGTGGCTATGGGTATTGCTCTGGCTCATAAAGCCCAGCAGTATGGCTACAATAACTACAAAGTAGGCCAAAATCTTCCATTCGGCTTTCAAAAAAGCCATGGCGCCTTCAGCGATGTAGTTGCTGATTTCCTTCATGCGGTCGTTGCCCGCATCCTGCTTGCTAACCCAGTTGAACTTCCAAAATGTGTATAGTAACCCTATAACACCCATTGCCGGAACGGCATAAAATAACAAATTGTCCATAAGTAGTTATCTAGTGAGATTTTTTATTGGTCGGCAAAAATAGGGTAAATGGGGCAAAAAAGGGCGATTTTGATGTGCTAATATGATAATTTGCTGATGTGCTGATTGTTCTAAACTTGTAGGTTTTACGCTATAGGGGTGGGTAATTGGGGTTGTTGCCATGGACCATGGACAATGGACCATCGACCATGGACCATCGACCAGCTTTCTACCCGCTGAGCCGTTCGAGCAATAAACCATTAAAGTTTTGCAACGACGAAATCTTTAAGTCTGCCGCCTTCCAATGTTCCAATGGGGCATCGTGGTGGGCAGGCACTACCACACATTTCATGCGGGCAGCTTTGGCCGCTATCATGCCGTTAAAAGAATCCTCAAAGCAGAGGCATTGGGTGGGGTGAACGCCAAGGGCTTGGGCACAATCCAAATACACTTGTGGGTGCGGCTTGCCATAGGGTAGGGCCGCGGCGGAGGTAATGGCCTGCAAGCGGTGGCGGATACCCAAGCTGTCGATCACGGCATTTACCAAGGGCATGCCCGAAGAGGTAGCCACCCCGATCTTAAACTGCCGGTTGGCGAAAAAATCCACGATGTATTCCACGCCGGGCAGGGCTTTTCCTTTGTGTAAAAACCGGTTGATGACCCCCTCTACAATATCAGTTTCTGCCTGCTGTGCATGGGCCAGGTCTACTTGGTACCGGTTAAACCACCACTGTACAAACTCTTTGGTGCGCAGGCCGGTGGTAATGGCATAGTCGGCGGGGCTGAGCGCCATGCCATAACGGCCAAACACTTCGGTAGCAGCCTCGTTCCAAAGCGGCTCACTGTCGACCAATAGGCCGTCCATATCGAATATTACTGTGTTGAGGGACATTTGGTAGTGAATAATGAATAGTTAATAGTGAATAGTTGATTGGTTGATTGGTTGATTGGTTGATTGGTTGATTGAAATTCAATGAGGCGCAAAATACGATATAAATGGTTATGGAAAGGATGGCTTTTAACAAAACCGTGGTTGGTGTATCACCGACTGCAAACAGTATATAATTTGGGCCAACCTATGCCCAAATATTGTAGCGTTGTTGAGGTAAGGATTTTTTACAATATTACCGTATCTTGCAAATGCTATATATTAAAATCCACGGTTGCATGGGAAGTTTTTGGGATTGGCTTAAAGAATCAAAACTGGTGAAGGGTACGGTGTATGCCGCGGTGGGGGCTTTTTCCTACCCCGGACTGAATATGGTAAACCGCCTGTCGATACATGGTATGGAGCATTTGGAAAACCTGCCCAAGAACAATGTGCTTTTTGTAAGCAACCACCAAACCTATTTTGCCGACGTTATTACTTTTTTACATATTTTCTGTGCCAGGCAATGGCGCAAGAAAAACAAATTGGGCATTCCTTATTATTTGCTGTGGCCCTTTACGAGGGTAAAATTTGTAGCGGCCGAAGAAACGATGAAGAACAATTGGTTGAGCAAACTATTTGCTTTGGCGGGTGCCATCACCGTAAAGCGTACCTGGCGCAAGGAAGGCACAGAAGTACGCAGGAATCTAGATCCCAGCGATACCCGCAATATCAACAGGGCGCTCAAAAAAAATTGGGTGATTACGTTTCCGCAAGGTACTACCAAGCCTTTTGCCCCTGGGCGCAAGGGTACCGCTTTTATTATCAAACATAACCAACCCGTGGTGATACCTGTTGTCATCAGTGGGTTTTGGCGGGCCTTTACCAAAAAAGGACTCAGCTTCAAAAAGAAGGGCTCCCTGCTCTCCGTTACCTTTAAGCCACCGCTTGAAATTGACTACAATGATACCAACGAAAATATTTTGGAGAAAGTGATGGACGCCATCGAACAGAGCAAAAAATTCATGCTGAAAGGCAAGCATCATATTATGTCGGTATTGGATAAATAGGCTGACATCCTAGCAACAGCACCTTGTATAAAAAAATGTCAGCCTACCTTTACCGGCGGTTTTTTAATGAATAGTTAATAATGAATAGTGAATAATGAGAGGAACAGTTGATAGTTTCCAATACCCTAATACCTGTACCACGGATTACAATAAATTGCACTGATTACACGGATTCTTTATTTCCAATTTCGCTGCCACGGATTACAACAGATTGCACGAATTACACGGATTCTTTTATTCCACATTCGTCATTCATCATTCCCAATTCCTAATACCCAATACCCAATTCCTAATTCCCCAACAACCTATTCTTCTGCGCCTGATACTCCTCCGCCGTAATAGCGCCTTTCTGCAATAAATCAAACAGTTTTTGCAATTCGTCGGCTACCATTTGTGGTGTGGCGGTTGACTTGGGGATGCCTACATTTTGTGCAATGGCTTGGGCCAGTTGGGTAGCTTGCTGATTTATTTGGTTGCGTTTGTATTCTTCTTGTGCATGGGTGATGGTATCTTTCAATAGTTTGGGATGGTGGATGAGTTTGTACGTGGTTTCGCCCATTTCGGCTGCGGTTTGTATATCCACATCGCCAAAGCCCAGGATGCGGCCCCAAATGGTTTGGTCGTATTCCACATTGTTGATTTTATCCAGCGGGCTCTCCTTGGAGTAGCGGCTAAAGAAACCGCTTTCATCAACCACCCGCAAATTGGTTACGGCCCATAGATTGTGCTTCCATTCTAGGTATATGTACATCGGTACGGTTGCCAACAACAAACTGATGACAAAGCCCGTTACACCTAGGCTGAACACACCTATCAATAAAATGCTCAACAGCAGCCAAACCAAAATGGGCAGCACCAGTTTTATCCAGTGCTGCCGAATGATGATCTGTATCTTTTCGTCTTTTTTTAACGCTGTTCTCATAATTATTTTGTTGTTCTGTTGTTTGGTTGTTCCATGTTCCCGCCCGGTTCGCGTCTGCCCTGGTTTGTGTCCTCACGAACCGCAATACAATTACCAAATATTTACCCTTTTCTCAGTTGGGCGGTACATTTTATCGCCGGGCTTTATGCCAAAGGCATCGTAAAACTCGGGAATGCTCACCACCGGACCGTTTACCCTTTCTTTAGCGGGGGCATGTACATCGGTCATTACCTGATTGGCCAACCGTTCTTTTTTCTCTTGGTACATCCAGCCATAAGCATATCCCAAAAAGTAACGTTGCAAAGGCGTGAGGCCACCAATCGGCTTGCCTTCCTTGTACTGTTGTGTCTTTTTAAACGCCTCCAAGCCCAGCAACATACCGCCCAAGTCGGCAATGTTTTCGCCCTGAGTCACTTCGCCGTTTACATGCAAGGTATCCACGGGGTTAAACTCGCTGTACTGGTCAATAATAGCCTTGGCCCTTTTCTTAAACTCCTCACCATCTTCCTTGGTCCACCAGTCGGTCAAGTTGCCAGCAGCATCAAACTGTCTGCCTTGGTCATCAAAGCCGTGCGTTATTTCGTGGCCGATGGTAGAGGCGGCGGCATAACCATATACAAAAGCATCATCCAGCTCTTCGTCCTTCATGCCGGGCACGGCAAAAATACCGGCAGGCAATACAATTTCGTTGTTGCTGGGATTGTAGTAGGCATTGTAAGTCTGCGGCGTCATGTCCCATTCGGTACGGTCAACCGGTTTGCCCAATTTGCTGATGTTGCGGATATGCCAGTAAATATTGGCACGTGTCATATTCTTTAAATAAGAAGTACGGTCAATCTCTAAATTGGAAAAATCCTTCCATTTGTCGGGGTAACCCACTTTTTTGGTAATGCGGCCCAGTTTTTCCATGGCCCTGGCCTTGGTGGCATCGCTCATCCAACCCAATTGTTTGATACGTTCGGCATATACGTCCCTGATGGCTTCCACCAAATTGTTG
The DNA here is from genome assembly GCA_943373145.1 of Chitinophaga pinensis. GTDB lineage: Bacteria > Bacteroidota > Bacteroidia > Chitinophagales > Chitinophagaceae > Ferruginibacter > Ferruginibacter pinensis_H. Next base: position 204,933 of record CALSBI010000010.1, on the reverse strand, counting down.
TAGCGGGCCTTGGCCGTTTCGTTAAAGTATTCTTTGGCAAACAATTGCCCCAGCAGTTCGCCCATGGCGTCTTCCTCGGCATCCAGCACCCTTTTCCAGCGGGGGCGAGGGGTAGAGGCGCCCGTAAGCGAACGGCGGTAGTTAAAAGCGTTCATGTAAGTGGTATTGTCCAAATAGGCAGCATAAGAACGTATGATGTTGAATTTCATGTAGTTTTTCCAAACATTCAACGGTGTAGCCTTGATTTCTTGGCTCAAGGTTTTGAAAAATTCCGGCTGCCCTACAATAATAGAGTCGTTGTAATTTTTAACACCGATATTTTTTGCATATTCCGCCCAGTTGATATTGCCCGCCTGCTGTTGCAGTTGGTCAAAAGTCATTTTGTTGTAGTTGGCGTAAGGGTCACGCAGGTCTTCCATTTTGCGACTGGAAGTAGCCAGTTTTTTCTCCAACTCATATTGGGCATTCATGGCTTTGGTGGCCAAGCCCTTGTTCATACCCAATTGCTCAAAGGTTTGGGTAAGGTATTTCTTATAGGCTTCCCTTACTTTTAAGGTACGGGCATCCGTTTTAAAATAATATTCCCGGTTGGGCAGGCCCAGGCCCGATTGGTCCATCCTAAAAATGATGGCTTCACTGTTTTTATCGTCTTGCGTGGCATAAGACCCAAAAAAGCCGCCCACGCCGGCAAAATGTAGGGAGGCCATGGCTTTGCTCAGCTCTTGGTAAGAAGCGATTTTATCAATAGCCTCCATTTCCCTTTTGAGGGGGGTGAGCCCAGCTTTGTTGATAGCCACGGTATCCATGGCGGCAAACCAAAAGTCGCCGATCTTTTGGGTGGTGCTGCCCTTTTCGGCGTTGGCCGCTGCTGCATTTTTGTTAATGGCCAAGATGCGGCTGTAAATTTCTTCCTGCACCATATTGCCGATACCCCAACCGCTTTCGCTGGTGGGTATTGGCGTACGCTTGATCCAGCCACCATTGGCATACTGAAAAAAGTCAACCCGGGGCGAGGTGTTCGGGTCAATATTGGCGGCTAAAAAGTCGGGTTTTGTTTGGGCAAAAGCACTGCCCGATATCAAAAGGGCGATGGCTACTACTGTTTTACGCATATCGTTTATTTGAGGGGTGAAATTAAGGAATGATTTGTGGATACGAAACAGTTTTTTGATGATGGGAAATTGCGTTGAACGGAAGCTTCGTTCAAACCCCTGCTTACTTGCATACGGTTGCAAATTGACTGTCGGGCCCTTCTAACGCCCCGAAATTCCCACTCATTGGGCTTATTGGGCTTAGTAGGTCTTTTATGGGATAGTTTAAAAATTTGTGTTTGGGTTTTAGTACCAATCCTCCAGCCGACTTGTCGCCATAAAACTGGCCATTATTTGCTAGTTCCTTGTGCGCCAGTTTTCGCAAATGGCTAAAACGAGAAATAAATCAATACCATAGGATGATTTTTTCCAAGAAAAAAGCTATTAATAACGGTAAATTCTGTATTTTTCACGCCCAAACCGAAACTAGTTCGTTTATGAGCATGGATACTATACTGCTGCTGTCGGTAATTTTCATTACTACAGCCTTACTGGCGCATGTGGATTTTAAGGCTGCCACTGGCATAGTTCATACACACTCTAATACGGGGAAGTACGCTTTTGACCAGCTAAACGCAAACACCCAGACTGTTCTTTTAAATCAATTAACAAAACAAAACTGAAATGAGGAAATTTATTCTCTTTGTCATTTTTTTATGCGCTGCTGGGTTTTCGTTTGCGCAACTAACAGGCCCTAAAGCCATTCCAGGCGATTACGCCACGGTTGCGGCCGCCATTACCGATCTGAACGCCCAAGGTGTTGGGGCAGGCGGGGTTACCTTTAATGTAGCCGCTGGGCATACGGAAACCTTGGCCGGCAAACAAACCATTACCGCTACTGGCACAGCCGCCAATCCCATTGTGTTTCAGAAAAGTGGGGGCGGTGCCAATCCGGTTATTACATCCTATACGGGAACGGTAGCCACTCCTTCGGTTATTGCCGATGGTATGATTGTGTTGGCCGGCAGTGATTATGTTACTTTCGACGGCATTGACCTACAGGAAGCGGCCGCTAATACTACCACCGCTACGGTTATGGAATATGGTTTTGGTTTATTCTTGGCCAGTGCTACCAATGGCAGCCAGAATAATACCATTAAAAATTGTGTGATTACGCTGAACCGGTTACAAAATACCACATGGACGGCCCCTGGCCACACCGGTTCGGTGGGTATAGCCATAAGCAACGCTTTGCATACCGCTACCGGTGCTGTAACCATAACGGCAGCCACTGGCTCCAACTCATTTAATAAATTTTACAGCAATACCATACAAAATTGTAATGTGGGTATTGCTTTTGTAGCTTATGCAGCTCCATCGCCCTTTACCCTGGGCGACACCAACAATGATGTGGGCGGCACATCGGCCACTACCGGTAATACCATTAAGAATTTTGGCGGTGCCGCTGCTGCCGCCAACCCGGCCCATGGCGTTTTTGCCAATAACCAATGGGGCTTCAATTGCTCGTACAACACCATCAACAATAACGATGGTGGCGGTGTGAACCATGTAAGCACCCTGCGGGGCATTTTTCTCAATGCTTCTTCCACCAGTGCCAGTGTAAATTGCAATAATAATAATATTACCATACACAGTGGCGCCACCACCAGTCAGGTTTCTTTTATCGAAAACAGTTTTGGTTCTACCGCGGCCGGTAATACCGTAAATATCAATAATAATACCTGTACCGGCGATTACCTAACCGCCACTACCGGTGCTTTCTTAGGTATATATAATACGGCCACGCCCGCCACACTAAACATGCAGAACAACACGGTAGATAACGTGGTGTACAGCGATGCCTCCCTTACGGGTACGGGTACGGTTTACCCTATTCACAGCACGGCCAGCAGTGCGACTACCACAAAAAATATTACCGGCAACACGGTAAACAATATCAACCGCTCAGGCAGTACAGGTGGCACTACCATCGGTATATATGTTTCTTCGGGCGTAACGGGCATGGTGGTAAATATCAACAACAATACGGTTTCCAATATGGCGATAGATGGGGCTGGAACTGCCAGCATCATGTATGGCATACAAGCCGCCACCGGAACTATTTCCATTAACAACAACAATGTAAACAACCTCCAGTGCTTGAAAACCACGGGTACTGGTGCCTTGTACGGCATTTACGATATATCCTCACCAGTAAATGAAAATTATAACAACAATGATGTTCATGCATTGATACACAATGGAACAGGTACGGTGTATGGTATTTTTGCCAACACTGCTGCAGGTACACGCACAACTACGGGCAACTTGGTTTACAACCTCTTTACAGCGGGTACGACCATTGCGGGCATCAATATGACCAATAGCTCACCGAATGTATATAAAAACAAAGTGTATGATATTGAAAGCAGCTCATCGGGAGCGCCTACCGTTTCGGGTATTTTGCTTACCAGTACGGCTACATCGGGCACGGCCAATATATACAATAACCTGATTGGCGATTTAAAAGCCCCCAATGCTGTTACCACTACGGCGCCTACTATTAGGGGTATTAATGTGGTTGGCACTACCACCACATCCAATTTTAATCTTTCATTCAACAGCGTTTTCCTCAACGCCTCTTCTTCGGGTGCCAACTTTGGCACGGCGGCCCTGTATGCCACGGTATCAACTACCGCTACTTCGGGCAACTTAACGCTGAAGAATAATGTATTGGTAAACCAATCATTGCCTGCCGGCACTGGTTTTTCAGTAGCCTACCAGCGTTCGGGCACTGCTTTAAACAACTATGCTTCGGCTTCCAATAACAATTTATTCTATGCCGGTGCCCCTTCGGCTTCCAACCTTATTTTTTACGATGGCACCAATAGCGATCAAACGATGGGTGCTTTTAAAGCCCGTATTGCGCCAGCTGAATCGGCTTCGGTTTCCGAAAACCCGCTCTTCTTGAGCACAACGGGTTCGGCCACCGACTTTTTGCATATTGACCCTGCCACGGCCACACAAATTGAAAGCGGTGGTATCCCTGTTGCGGGTATAACAGATGATTATGATGGCAACACCAGAAATGTTACCTCACCCGATATGGGCGCCGATGAGTTTACCGGTATAGCGGCCGACTTAACAGGGCCATCAATTGCTTATGCACTGCTTACAAATACATCCTGCATAGCCAATGCGGTATTAGCACCGGTAACCGTTAGCGATGCCAGCGGTGTAAATATAGCCCCCGGCACACGCCCTAGGCTGTATTACAAAAAATCGACCAACGCTAATACATTTAACGATAATACCAACGGAACCGATGGCTGGAAATATGTAGAGGCCACTGGTGCGGGTGGTAGCCCCTTTAGCTTTACTACTGATTATACCTTACTATTTGGTGGTGGCGGTGCTACAACCGGAGATGTGATACAGTATTTTGTAGTGGCACAGGATAATGCCGGAACCCCCAACGTGGGTATCAATAACGGTACTTTTACCGCCAACCCAAGTTCTGTGGCATTAACGGCCGCGGCCTTCCCCATTGGTGGTACCATTAACAGTTACACATTTGTGCCAGCCGGTTTATCTGGTACGGTTACCGTAGGCGCGGCGGGTACTTACCCCACCATCACCGGAACGGGCGGTTTATTTGAAGCCATTAATACCAATGGCTTGTCGGGATCTTTAACGGCAAATATTTTGGATGCGAGCATAACCGAACCCGGTACTGTTGCGCTTAACAACATAAATAATAACGGTTGCGCAGCAGGGCCTTACCCTGTACTGATCAAACCCGATGCCGGGGTAAGTTCTGTGCTTACCGGTGCCGTGGGCGCTGGGGCCATCATCAAGTTGAACGGTGCCGATTATGTTACCATCGATGGCAGCAACAACGGCAGCAACACACGTAACCTTACCATACAAAATACAACGGCCACCACATCGGGCAACGCTGTAATATGGTTGGCTTCGCCAGCAACAGGCAATGGTGCTGGTAACAATACCATCAAGAATTGTATTGTAGAAGGTAACTCATCCACTACCAGCTTTACCGGTATCCATATTGGTGGCAGTACCACCATTGGTTTAGCCACAGCGGGCAATGAAGCGAATAGTAATAATACCATTAGCAATAACCTGCTCCGCAAAACGCAGTATGGTACTACCATGTTTGGTTTTTCGGCTACATCGCCCGATTTGAATAACGTTATTTCCAACAATAACTATGGCACGGCTACTGCGGGTGAAGGGTTTACACTATTGGCGATTAACGCCGACCGCCAGCAGAATTTTATTGTTTCGGGCAATGAAGTGCAAAACGTGGTGAATGCCACCAATACTTCATCTACACCGTTTGGCGGTATCCGTTTGCTTGATTTCAAAAACGGACAGTGTTTCAACAACAACATACACGATCTGGCTTATACTGGAACAAGCACACCCAAGATTTACGGTATCGCTATCACCAGTTCAACCTTTACCACTGCGGGTAACCCCTCAAATGCATTGGTTTACAACAATGCGGTTTCCCGCATTACCTCTACAGGTACCAGTTCGGTTTGGAACCTTACCGGCATCTTGGCGAGCGCAGGTTATGGCGACCGCTTTTATAACAACTCGGTGCATTTAACCGGACAGTTGTCCAATACCACCGCTGGTTTGGCAGCAGCCTTTGCCAATGGCGATGACAACATAACCACTACCTGTACCAATATTGATGTAAGGAACAATATCTTCAGTGTTACTGGCTCCAATGGAGCGGTAGGCGGTAACTATTGGGCTTATTACTCAAGGGTTACCACATTGGCAGGCTCTACGCTCAATTACAATGACCTGTATTGCAACGCTACCAATGTTACCAACAATATTGGCAGGTTCAATTCATTAAACTATACCACACTTGCAACTTGGCAAACGGCCACTGCACAGGAAGCCAACTCCATCAATATTGCGCCAGTATTTGTTTCCAATACCGACCTGCACTTGGTGCCAGCCAGCAATTTCTTGTTGGACAATTTTGGTACGCCCATTGCGGCGGTTACTACCGATATTGACGGTACCACTAGGAGCGCCACCGCCCCTGATATGGGTGTGGATGAATTTACAGCGCCAACGGTAACGGATGCAGCGGCAACTGCCATTGTAGTGCCCGCATTATGCGTTGGTTCAAATCCTGTTTCGGTTACCGTTAGAAACTTGGGTACCGTAACCATTACCAGCTTATTGATTGATTGGTCGGTAACCCCCGGTGGTGCGCAACCACAGTTCAACCCAGGTGCCATTAGCTTGGCGCCCGGTGCTTCACAAACTTTTGTGGTGGGCAACTTCACTTTTGCAGCGGGTACTATTTACAGTATTACGGCCACCACTAGCAGCCCCAACGGCGGTGCAGATGGCGTGCCGGGCAATGATGCCTTTACACAGAACAACTTGCAAACGGGCATTACCGGTACATTTACCGTAGGTGTGGGCGGCAACTTCCCTACTTTAACGGCAGCGGTGGCCGAGTACAATACCCGTGCGCTTTGTGGTCCGGTGGTGTTCAACCTTACCGATGCCAACTATAGCACATCGGAAACTTTCCCCATCACCATCAATGCCAATGCATCGGCCAGTGCTACCAATACATTGACCATTAAACCGGCTACGGGTATCAGCCCATTGATAACCGGTGCTGTGGGTGCAGGTTCCATCATTAAACTGAACGGTGCGGATTATGTTACCATCGAAGGTAGCAACAACAATACCAACAGCAGGAACCTGACCATCCAAAATACTACCGCTACTACAACGGGCAATGCCGTAGTTTGGATCGCTGCGCCTGCTACGGGCAATGGCGGTACCTTTAACACAGTTAAGAACTGCGTTATTGAAGGTAATTCAGCTACCACTTCGTTCTTGGGTATGTATGTGGGCGGCAATACCACCATCAGCCTTTCGGCTATAGGTGCGGAAAGGAACAACAACAATACCATTACCAATAACCTGTTCCGCAAAACGCAGCATGGTTTGGCCTTGTTTGGCTACGTGGCTGCATCACCCGATCAGAACAATGTGGTGAGCAACAACAACTTTGGTACGGCTACAGCAGGTGAAGGATTTGCGCTGACTGGCATTTATGCCGATAGGCAAGAAAACATGGTTGTATCGGGTAATGAAATACGGAACATAACCAATGCTACTACAGCGAGCAATGTATTTGGTATCAGGCTGCTGGACTTTAAAAATGGCCAAGCTTATAATAACAAGATACATAGCATGAGCTACACGGGCACTTCCTCACCCAAGTACTATGGTATTGCACTAACCAGCTCCAGCTATACAACGGTGGGCAATCCATCCAATGCTTTGATTTACAACAACGCCATCTCTAATATCACTTCCACCGGCACCAGTGCTGTTTGGAATGTAACAGGTATCTTGGCCGGTGCGGGTTATGGCGATAGGTTTTACAACAACACGGTGCATCTTGCCGGCCAATTGGCCAATAGCGCAAGCGGTTTGGCAGCAGCCTTTGCCAATGGCGATGGCAATATCACGGCAATTGGCACCAATATAGATGTACGGAACAATATCTTCAGCATAACCGGATCGAGTGGTACTGCGGGCGGTAACTTCTGGGCTTACTACACCCCAGCTACTACTTTGGCAGGTACTACGCTCAATTACAACAACCTCTATTGCAATGCCACCAATGTTACCAACAACATCGGTAGGTTCAATGCGGTAAACAATACCACGTTGGCGGCATGGCAAGCGGCTACGGCACAGGAGGCCAACTCCATCAATGTGTTACCAACCTTTATCTCCAATATCGACCTTCATTTGGATAACGGCAATAACGTAGCATTGGACAATTTGGGTACAGCACTGGCCGCTGTAACTACGGATATTGACGGCGATACCAGGAGTGCTACCACGCCGGATATGGGTGTGGATGAATTTGCTTCAATTCCTTGTTCGGAAGCCATTGGCGGCTTGGGAGTGGGCAGTGCTTTTGGCTGCGTAAGCTATACCGGTACCATTTCCGTTTCAGGATATTCTACCGGAGTGGGCACCACTTACCAATGGGTATCTGGCCCCAGCGCCACTGGCCCATGGACGGCAATCGGTGGTGCAACAACGCCTTCCGCTTATACCATTAGCCCGGCCATTACCACCACTACTTATTACAGACTGGCTGTGGCTTGCCCAACCAGTGCATCGGTTGATTCTTCTTCGGTGATAGCCATTACCATTGTGGCCAAGCCAACGGTGCCTGTTACGCCTGCTGGTCCACTTACCATTTGTGCGCCGGGTACGCAAACATTCAGTGCCGCCGGCACCAATGCTGCCACACCTGCTTTTGCTTGGCTGCGCAACAATGTGGCCATCAGCGGTGCCACCAGCGCCACTTATGCAACGGGTACAGCGGGATCTTATAGGGTAAAAATTACTGATGGTGTTACAGGTTGCTTCGACACATCGATTATTGTGTTGTTGAACGTGAACCCACAACCGGCCAATATTACGGCCACGGCCACACCCGATACGGTTTGTATCGGCGGCAATGTGAACCTTACTTCATCGGCTAGTGTAGGGTATAGCATGAACCCTGCGGGCACGGAAGCTTTCATTGATATTGATGCCAACCCTACAGTCACCAGCATTACAGTGCTGTCGGATGATTCGGAGCATAATATCGGTATGCCACAGTTTACATTCAACGGGGTAACTTATACCACGGCCCGTGTAGGCATGAACGGTGCGGTAGCATTGGGTTCTACCAGTGGGGATATTACAACCGCCAACGCTGCATTGCCTACTACGGCCAATACAGCCGGTAATATTTTGTTGATGCCTTGGTGGGATGATTTGGATATTGCCACAACTGGCCCCGCAACCAATATCAAGCTGGATACGGTGGGCACCAAGTTCATCATCCAATACAGCAATACAGCACACAATGATTTCTTAACCGGTACCGTGAAGTTCCAAATACAGTTGGATACTGCGAGTGGACTGATACACTATGTGTACGATGATGTGCTGTTTGGCAACGCAACCCAAGATTTAGGTGTAACTGCCACTGTGGGCTTACAGTGGACCAGTACCGCTGCCGTCCAGTATTCTTTCAATACAGCATCGTTAACTGCTGGTCAGTGCATTAGCTTTGCGCCTGCCACAGTAGGTTATGCATGGTCAGGCCCCAACGGCTTTACTTCCACCTTGCAAAACCCCACACTCACCAATGTATCTTCATTGGATTCGGGCATTTACCAAGTAGTATTTAGCAATTTGGCAACGGGTTGTACCGATACGGCTTTTGTTACCGTGCATGTGCGGCCTACCACTACCAGCGAATGGATTGGTGCGGTAAACACCGATTGGAATACGGCCGGCAACTGGGCCTGTGGCAATGTGCCCACTGCCACTTCAACCGTAATCATCAGGAGCAGTGTTCCCAACTATCCGGTGATCAACCAAAACGTGGAAATCAAAACCCTTACCGTAAGAACGGGTGCCTCGGTTACCGTAGGTTCAGGGTTTGAGCTGAAGCTGAACGGGACGAATTAGGGAGAGTTGCGAGTTGAAAGTTGAAAGTGGAGAGTTGAAAGTTTGCGCCCACGGCCAACGGTTAGCGGCCAACGGCCAACGGTCAACGACCCACGACCAACGTCTCCGGTGATATAATAAAAAAGAGGCTGTCCTTTTGAGACAGCCTCTTTTTTTTGATAGCGGATGCTGGGGGCTGGATACTAGATAGCAGATGCTGGATGGCGGATACTAGATGGCAGATACTAGATAGCAGATAATAGATAGCAGATGCTAGATACTTGCCTAACCATATCCAGTATCCAGTATCAAGTATCCAGCATCAAGCAACCAGCATCCAGTATCCAGTATCCAGCCTCATCCCCTGTTGCAATCCCTTATTCTGCAATCACCAACTTACGGGTTTCCAATACAGCGCCATCGAGCAATAGGCTATAAACATAAGTGCCCGGTTTTAAATTACCCGCATTGATATTGATGGTAGCGAGTGTGCCTTTGGTAAGGTTAGCAAACTGCATTACTTGACGTCCGCCGGCATCGGTAACGGTAATGGCCGCTGTACCCGCTTTATCGGAAGGGATAAAGTAGCGGATGGCCGTATTGCCGCTAGCAGGGTTGGGTGTATTCTGCATCAAAAAAGCAGCGTTACCATTGTCGGCGGGTTTATCATTGGTTGTTTTGGCACTCAGTACCTGTTCCATGGCAGTAACTTTTTGCAATAGCTTTTCGGTTAATTGCTGGTATTGCGCCAATTCCTGCTTTTGTGTTTCCAACTGCTGCTGCTGTTGCTGTATGGCACTGGTAAGCACCGGAATCAGGGCCGTGTAGTTAATGGCTTTAAAATCCATCATGCCCTCTAATTTACCGGCCTTGTCAAAACCTTTGGGCCCTTTAACATCGGTTACAAATTCAGGAAAAACAGCTTCCATTTCCTGTGCAATAAATCCATGCTGTAATTCTGTTGGCAAAGACATGCCGGGGAAATCGGCTTTTTTGTAATTGTAAGTAGCTGGGCGCAACTGCATGATTTTGGTCAATGCATCTGTTTCGCTTTTTACATTCGTTTTTAATTTGGCATCAGAACTTGTCCATACACCCGCATTGCAAAAAGTACGGCCATTAAAATAGCCCGCCCAAAAATTGGAGGCGGTTGCGCCACCGGCATCTCCAAAAACGGCATAGTTGGCCGTATTGCTTTCAATAGAGGGGTCAAAGTTCAAGCGGCCCACAATGCCTGCATTGATGGGTGAATTTTCGGCACCTGCAAATCCATATACACCGTAAACACCCAGCGGACTGGTACCGCCTACTGAAGTGTATAACCCATAACCGCCATCACTGCTGGTGCCATTGGCCGACACATTGATACCGATGTTGCGACCGGCAGCACCGGCCCTTACATACAATTTGCCAAATGTGCTGCCAAATTCATTGGGGTCGTTCGACATAAATATCTGGCCATTGTCGCGCAGTTGCATTACCCTGGTAAAGCCAGTGGCTAAATTAGGGTTGTTGATGTAATTAAAATTAAACTGCGTACCGCTTTGGTTGCCCCATTGCAGTTCTGCATCCTTGTCGTTGGTAGTGACCAAGTTGCCGTCGCGGTCTTGCAAACTAAGCGTAAGTGCCTGACCGGCCCACTGTGCCCGGTAACCATATAAGCGGGATAGGGGCCGTCCAATACCAATCCACTGGTCGCCCGCATTAAAAGCGCCAATGGTGCCGGCCACCCGATGCGCAATCAAGCCATTTTCGGCACGGAATACTTCAAAATTACCGAGGGGGATGGCGGTGTTTACAGCACCTTTGGAAAAAGTGTTTTGGGCATGTGCGCCCATGCCAATTAGCAACATGGTTAGGCACAAGGATGTAGTCTTGATTTTTTTCATAATTCTTAATTTTTAATTTGGTTAAAATGATAGACCGCTTGTATCAAGCAATAACATGGTACGTTGGTTAGCCCGTTGATGGTAGATAATTACCGTTAGCTAGCAATGAGCCCCAACCCCAAGCGAGGTTATTAGATGATACAAGTTGTCTGGTTTGGAAAGTATAGGCGCCTATCAGGTCTTCAACACAAGATCAACATAATTGTTGATGCCTAAAATAGAGATAATGTTTTGTTAACATGGGGGCCACGGATTTAGACGGATTGCAAGGACCTGCCTGACGGCAGTCAGGTTACACAGATACCCAATTCCTTTACCACGGATTAAGAGGAATTGCACTGATTACACGGATTGCTCGTTCCCAATTGGAGGCGCAGCCGACATCACGCCGCAGGCGTGAACCAATACCCAATATCCAATTCCCAAATCCCCAATGCACGCTGCACCAACACTTCTTGGTACTGGTAAAGCCTCCAACTGCCCTGATGGAAGCCTATTTATTCCAAAAAATAGGTGTCTACATGGTAGGTACATAATTTATTACAAAAGAATAGTTGCCTACTTAGTAGACATATAATTTATACAAAAAAATAGTTACCTACCTAGTAAGCACATAATTATTTCCAAAAGAATAATAGGCTACTTAGTAGCCAATAATTTTTTGGAATAAAAATAACCGACTACCAAGTAGACGCTTATTTTTTTGCCACCGATGGGCCAATTTTAACATTTCGGTTTAAAAGCCCCGCCTAATTTTGTTGCTGCAAGCTACTTAACAAAATAACATTGCCATGTTAACAGTACCGCCATTCGGGCCGCTGCGCAAGGGGGAGTTTTTGCACCTGCTGCGGCAGCACATCGACATTTGTAAACAGTATGAACTGCCGCCGCCGATTGCAGCGGCACTCGAAGGATTGGAAACGGCCATACAGCCCTTGCTGGGGCGGCTGTCTAGATGGCGGCGGGAACCGCTAACGGAAGAACTGAAAGCCCTCAACAATCAACGTGACAAGGCCCTTACCGGCTTGCACCTATTGGCCAGTGCCTGTACCCGCCATTACGATGCCGCCATCGTAAAAGCTGGCGAAGCCATCCTGCATGGCATGCGCCGCTATGGTAAAAAACTCACCCTGCTCAACTATATGGCTAAAACCACGGTGATTGAGGCATTGGTAAGCCTGATGCAGGGTGATGGCCCGATGGCCGATGCTGCCAACACCCTGCCACTGGTAAAAGGCTGGGCACAAGAACTGCAGCGGGCCAACCTCGCTTTTGAAACCACTTGGCTCAACCGCTCGGATGAACGGGCGGCCCGGCCGGATAAAAGCTTTACCCAACTGCGGACCAGCGCTACCGAAGCCTATCAACTGCTGGCCAACCGCATACAAGCACAACAAACCCTTTACCCTTCGCCAGAAATGGCGCAACTGCTGGCGGTGCTGAACGAATTGACGGATGGATACTGGCAGTTGGTAAGGGGGAGGTAGGGATGGGTGGATAGCGGATGCTGGATGCTGGATAGCGGATGCTGGATGCTGCCCGCCCGGCCGAAGCCGTTCGGACGGGGATGTGGAGGCTTTGCCGACACCAAGCCGTAGGCATGGCTGGATAGCAGATACTGGATACTGGATTCTGGATAGCGGATAGCAGATACAAGTATCTAGTATCAAGTCCCCAGTATCAAGTATCAAGTCCCCAGTATCCAAGTATCCAGTCCCCAGTCCGCAGCCGAATTTTGCCCCAAAAGGACTGTATTTAAACCCAACCGTTTCGGCTTTAAAAAAGCATAAATACTATAAAGTGATAATTGTACTTTTGCCAACTTTATTCAAAGGGTTTCGGAAAGGCCCCCATCGTTGATAAAAAGCCCACAAAACGGCAAAACGAAATACTATGGCAAGATTTTATACACTGTTGGTCACTGTTTTCTTATTGATTAGCACCGGCCAAGCGCAGGTATCCAACTACAGCTTTGCGCAAGCTGCAGGCACTTATACACCCATTTCCGGTACGGTTTTACATAGCTCGGGTTGGGATGATGCCACGTCAACCGTAGCGCTCCCTTTTACCTTTACATTCAATGGTACAGCCTACAATTCCATATCGGTAAACACCAATGGATACATCACTTTTGGCGCTACCATCTCTAGCGCTACGGGTTATGTACCTATATCCAGCAGCACGGCCTATGCGGGTTGTGTGGCCGCTTTTGCCCGGGACCTGATAAGCAATGGTACTGGCATTGAAGCTGCCGTAACGGGTACGGCGCCCAACCGATCTTATGTTGTTCAATGGAGCAATGCCCGGCGTTACAATTTGGGCAGCATTACTGGCGATGTGCTGAATTTCCAAATCACGTTGCAAGAGGGCGGGGGTGTAGCTGGCAATCAAACCGTACAAGTGGTGTATGGCAACTGCACCGCCACCAATACCAACAGTTATTCCCTCCAAGTGGGGCTGCGGGGTACAAGCAATGCAGATTTCAACAACCGGGCAATCATTTCAAATTGGTCTAACACTGTTGCAGGTTCCAGCAATACATCCACTTGTAGCTCATCCAATACACTGATGCCTAGCAATGGCCTTACCTTCACTTGGTTTTCACCAGCACCCTGTGTAACCCCCAGTGCCCAACCCACCAATTTGGTATTGGCGGCACCCCACGGCTCTCAAATAAATGGCAGCTTTACCGCTGCCACGGGTTCGCCCAGCGGTCATTTGATTGTACGCTATCCGGCAGGGGCCACACCCACCAACCCCGTATCTGGCACCACTTATATTGCGGGTACTACATTGGGTGCAGGTACGGTAATGTTTGCGCAACCAAGCAACGTTACCGGTTTTGCACTCACAGGTCTTGTTCCGCTTACCAGCTACGACTTTTATGTGTATGCTTACAATACCAATTGCATCGGTACGCCTGCCTATCTTACCACCAATCCACTTTTCGGCACCATCACCATGCCTGCGCAGGCTATACCCAATTGTCCAACCAGTTTTACTCCCAGCGATGGCTCCAGTGGTATCCCTATTGCACAAAATCTGCTTTGGTCTTCGGTAGGTGCCACGCCATCTACAACGGGCTACCATATTTACTTGGGTGTAAACAGTGCTTTGGTAGCGGCGGAAAACCCATCTGTAAGGGTAGCCACTGTGTCGAGCAACAACTATGCCCCCACCAACCTCAATTACAGTACCACATACTATTGGAAAGTGGTGCCCATCAACGCATTGGGTTCGCCCACGGGTTGTGTGGTGAATAGTTTTACTACTTATGTATCCACCACGGTAACCAGTAAGCCCGGCGGTGGGCTTTGGAGCAGCCCTGCTACCTGGCAGAGTGGGGTACTGCCTTTGGCGGGCGATGATGTGGTGATAACGGATGGGGCTACCGTAACAGTGGATATAGCCGTAACGGGTATCCGTAACCTTACCATTGGGCAGGGCAGCTCGGGTGTACTGCAATGGGGAACGGCGAGCAATACCATGACGCTCATTGGCAACCTTACTGTAAACCCCGGCGCCAAGTTTTTGCCCTATACATCAGGTTCATTGACAGGGCAAACCATAAACATCGGGGGCAACTTTGTAAACAATGGTTTTTGCAACCTCGCAGTGCGATCTACTGCCATCAAAATGAATGGTGCCCTGCAGAACGGTGGGAGCGCCAATCAAAATTTTAGCGGGGTGGGTACTTTTGCCGGCAATGCTACCCATGCTATTGTAGATGGCTTGAGTTTTCACGGTACGGGCAATAGTTCCATCACCACTTCCCGCAACTTGGTTACCGGTAATTTTGGGCTTACACTGGGCAACCTCAATACAAATGGTAAATTATTCATTGATAATACGGCCCAAGTAGCCGGTCAAGCTTTAAATACGCAGGTGGCCAATGTGGTGGTAACGGGCATGGGTGCAGGTTTTGCCACGGCACCGGTTGTATTTGGCAGCAGTGTAAATGCATGGACGGCATCGGGTAGCGCTACTTCGGGTCTGCGCTATTACACGGGCACTAGGGTGTACCTATGCACGGTAAGCGGTACATTTAACGCCACTACGGCACCTAGCCATACTACCGGTACCGCTACCAATGGCACGGCCACTTTGTTGTGGCTGGGCAACTTGGGTACCATTGGCAATCCCTTTTCTTTAGGCACCACCACGGTGGGTACACAATATTTTTATGGCAACAACCTGTACACCTGTACCGTTGCTGGTGTGCCGGATGCGGCTGCTCCGCCGGTGCATGTATCGGGTGTGCTTATCTCCGGTACAGCGGCCTTCCGCTATGCGGGTACGGCTGCTACTGTTACGGTAAATCATGATGCTACCACGCAAACGGTGCGTAGCCTCAATTTGGTCAATGCGGGCAGTGGCTATAATACAGCACCCTCCATCACGTTCAGTGGTTCCTTTACGCAGGCGGCGGCGGCCACAGCTATATATATCCGGCCCGTTACCGGCCCGGCTGTAAGCACAGTAGAAAAATCCGGTGCTGCCAATATAGATGGTGGCCTTACCATCAACAGCAATCAATCGGCCCTATCACAATCAGGGGTGGGAAATATCATAGCGGGTGTTGGCGGCGTTGATTATACGGTGGCGCCCACAGTGGGCTTTAGCGGTCCTACCGGCATCAACTTGGTTACGGCCGGTGGCAGCAGCTATACCACGGCACCTACCATTACGGTTACCGGTGGTACCTTGGTATCAGGTACTGCGTTGACAAGTGCCGATTTTTCCATAATAGTTCAGCAAGGTAAACTGATTTCCGTTTATCTGAATACCAATACAACGGCCCTTTACTCGGTACCACCAACCTTGAGTTTTACGGGCGGTGGCGGATCTGGTGCCACGCTGGCTTTTCCGGCTGGTTGCTGGCCCACGGCCACGGCCATCATTGGCAGCAATGGACAGTTGAACGATTTTACGGTTACCAATGCAGGCTATGGTTATGTAACTGCCCCAGCGGTAACAGTAGGTACCACCAGCGGCACGGCACAGGGCGGCACCTTTACCACGGTGGCCTCGGCTTTGTCCTGCACCATTGCCTTGTACAACCTTACCATTACTACGGTGGCGCCCGGTAATGCCTTAATACCCAATACCGACGATGCGGTTATACCTGCCAACCGAAAACTGAACCGGCTAACATTGGGCGGTAGCACTACCGCTCCCGGTAGCCTCAACCTCAACGGCAACCTCGAATTGTTTGGCTCTTCCAGTCCATTAGTACTCAACAGCGGTGTGTTGAATATGGGCGGTAATACGCTGTTGTGTTCTTCGCCGCTCTATATTGGTGCACTTGGTACAGAAACTGCCCATGTGACCAATGGTGCCATTACCCTCAGTTTGCGGGGCGGTTCCAATGGGGGCGTTGGTGCAAGCTATCCTTTCGATGCTACTTTTGCCATCTATCCGGGTACGGCCTCCGGTGCTACAGACGGCTCTACGGTTACCTCCCTTACCGTAAGCAGAACGGCAGCACCTGCGGGTGGGGCCATTGGTACCAGGGCTTATCGGGTAAGCAGCAGTAACGGCGCTATTTACGGTACATCTCCCAATGTTACGATGCACTGGAATGGCCGTGATACCTTGGTGTCGGATAATGCGAGCTTGCGCATTTCGCAAGCTGCCGCATCGGCTGGCCCATGGACGGTTAGGAGCCTTGCTACCGGTACAGGCGCATTGCCTGCCACAGGTTCCAAAAGCACGTCACTCGTTACCGCACCCGGCCCCATCGTTCCTACGGGAGATGATTATTTTGCTTGGACCAGTACGTACACGCCGCCACCGGCACTGAACTATACGGTTACCCGAACCACTAACAATGTTTATCAGTCCATCGCTCCTGTTGCGCAAGGCGGCGATGGCACGGGCACACTTTCTTCGGCCAGTGGTGATGAAACCGCACAAACGGGCATTAATATCAGCTCGGCAGGTTTTGTGTACCAAGGCTCGCCCGTTACTGCCATCTCCATAAATCCCAATGGCTACATTTCCCTCCACAATGCCTATGCTACTTATGTATCGGAAAATTCATGGGACAATACCTTGGCTGCCATCAGCAATGGGCATAGCACTGGCGTGATCGGTGGCGACAAGCGTAATATCATTGCGCCTTTTTATGATGATTTGAATAAAACAACACCCGTTATTTACTACAGCATTGCGGGCAGTAAGGTAACGGTGGAGTGGTTTAACACCACGCTATTTGGGCTAACCGGGCCGCAATTGTATTTTCAAGTAGTATTGGATGGTTCCGACCAAAGCATTACGTTCAACTATGGCAATATGCAATTGTACAATGGTACACAAAATATCCGCTATTCTTACAGTAGTGGTATCAGCGGTGGTTTTATCAATGCCATACCCAAGCCGGGCCAAATCATGCAGCAGCAATACGAAAACACCGCCTCTTTTACGCATGAGAATGGGTTGACGGCCAACTGGGGTGCCAATGGCTTATCCATTTCGCCAATGCCCCGGAGCTCCATCAAATTTATACCGGGAACTTATGTGCCTGTAGCGCCACCGGCCAACCTACCACCGGCCAACGATGAGCCCGCTGGGGCCATACTCAGGCCTGCACTGCCAGCCTTCCCCAGCAATATCGCTTGGGATACCATTACCAATACTTCCAATTTATTTACCACCCGCTTTGCCACCAATACGGCCACACCCGCCATTTGTGGCGGTGCCACCAATGCCAAAGATGTGTGGTTTAAGTTTATTGCGCCCAACCCAACTGTAAGTGTGCGGATTTATGGATCGGGTGGCTTTATACCCCGCCTATCGGTGTACGATAGCCTGCTGGCGCCCCTGCCCAACTGTACGGTAGGCACACAGGGCTTTACGGCCACTACCACTGCAACAGGCCTTACTGTTAACAAAACCTATTTTGTAAGGGTACACCACGAAACAACGGGTACCCAGGCTACGGCTACTGCCACGGTAAACAATGGTGCCGTTACGGGGCTGAGCATTACACCGGGCACCAACTATTCGATACCGGCAACCGCCTATATCGGCTACACGCCCCAAAACCAAGGACCAAGGATCAGCTTTGCCGGCGGTGGTGGCAGTGGTGCCGCAGCAGCTTTTACAACGCCTGTTACAGCTACATCGGTACAAACCCTAATGGGAGCCAATATTGCCTTTACAGGTGGTAGTGGTTATACATCGGCCCCTACGGTAACCATCGAAAGCCCCGATTGGGGTATTACGGGTGAGTTTGGCATTGTGCTGTTTTCGCTACCAGAGAATGATGAATGCAGTGGGGCGTTTGCGCTTACCAACCTCAATAATCCCGATTGTGTGGTTGGCCAAAACGCCATCGTAGGCAATACCAAGGGGGCAACCGGCTCCCCCGAAGGAACAGCATGTGGTAATCCCGATGATGATTTGTGGTACAAGTTTACCGCCACAGAAGCATCAACTCTTATCAAAGTACAGGCCACTGGGTTGCTCAATACCGCTTTTCAGGTATTTGACGGCGGTGCCGCCCCGGGTGCCTGTGGTGCCAAAATCCCTGTGATTTGTGTAAACGCCGCCTTGCCCAGTGAGTTGGACAGTATTACATTGGCCACCACCATTGGTAATACGTATTTTATTAGGGTGTATCATGCGGGCACGGGTGCGGTAATCAACGATAATTTTAGCATTTGCGTTTCATCGGCTAGGCCCCCTTGTGTAGCGGCGCCTGTTTTCCCCGTCAATGGTGGTCAGGCTTGCCCCGGTTCCCTACGCCTACGTTGGCCCCGGGTGCCCAATGCCACTATATACTTTGTATACCTCAACGCTGGCGCAGGTCCGGCTACTTCGTTGGCCTTTACCGGCGCCGATACCAGCTTTCTGGCCTCGGGCATCACCCCAGGTACGTACACTTGGCGGGTAGAATCTGTCAATACCTTGGGCGTTTCCACAGGCTGTAGCGATTTTACCTTTATCGTTAATGCCCCGCCGAATGTATTCATTACCCCCACGGGTTCCATTTCACTTTGTGCCCCGGCCGCACAATCCATTGCGTTAAGCGCTACCAGTGCAGCCTCGCCCAGTTATCAATGGCTTAATGGTGCTACACCCATCGTGCGAGCCACCAATGCAAGTATTTCGGCCAATACCACGGGCCAATACCGCTTGTTGGTAACGGATGGGGTTACCGGCTGTAGCGATACTTCCGGCACCATGGCGGTTACCATATTGGCAGCTCCCCATATAGTTATCACACCGTCAGTGCCCACTATTTCCTGCGATTCGGTAAAACTGTCGTCCTTCGCTGGTAATGGCAGTATCAAAATAACGGAAGTAACGCTGTTTAAAATCGGCACGGGCCAAACAGCGGTTTATCCTACCTCTATCGGCTTGCTTGATGACGATTTTGTGGAAATCAGCAATATTTCGGCACAGCCAATCAATGTAGGCGGCTACCGGTTTGATGATTACTTCACCGGCAGCAGTACCAGCAACCATGGTTACAGTATTCCAACAGGTACGGTAATACCGCCCAACGAGGTATTGGTATTGCACTTGGGCACGGGCACCGACGATCCGGTCAACCGCTATTTCAACACAGGCGGCACTACTAACTTCTACCTATCCAATAGTCAAGTAGGGTTTGTGATAAGGGATACCAACGGTAATGTGGCAGACGCTGTGGGCCTTGGCGGCAGCGATACGGGTAGCTATGTTTTTGCCGTGGCGACAGGGGTTACGGCTACGGATTGGACAGGCATGGTGACCAACGCATCTGGTTTTGCTGGGGTTATCCGTATTGCTGTCCCGGATGCCAATGGACCCAATGATTGGGTTCGCTCCAATAGCCCATCGCCCTTGCAAACCATTGGCACCTACAACGGCGGCTATGGTTTGTCGCCATTGCCCGCCACTTGGTCGCCCACCACCGGCTTGTTTACCAATGCCGCACTAACGGTACCCTATACCAGCGGCAGCTTTGCGCAGTTGTATGCCAAACCCGGCAGCACCACCACTTATACCTTACAGGCCAATAGTAGTGGCTGCCCCGGTAGCAATACCGTTACGGTTACCGTGCTGCCTGCTTCCACCGTTAGTTGGACGGGTACGGTAAACACCGATTGGCACAATGCGGCCAACTGGAGCTGTGGCGGCATACCTACGCTTACGACCAATGTGGTAATCCCAACTGGTCTATCTAATTATCCGGTAGTTGGTCAAAATACAGAAATCAAGAGCCTTACACTCCAGCAGGGCGCTACGGTTACGGTAAATACAGGCATTGAGCTGAAGTTGAATGGAACGAATTAACAGTACGTAGCTGGATGATACAAAGGGACGGCCACCGGTATTTCGGTGGCCGTCTTTTATATGGGTACTGTTCTTTTCAAAATCCCCTATTTGGGTGAGTTGGGCAAAAACTGGCAGGCATAAATTTGTGCCGATAAAAAATAACCACCGTTACGGCCTTTTTTTTATCTTACCGACATTGAAACATTGGTTGCCCATATTATTGCTCGGCTGCTTGGCACTCTCTGCGTGGGCCCAAAAGGCTGTGCCCATTTCGGCTGCGCTGCTACGGGCTGATACGCTGAGCATGGACGCTACCCGTTATATGCTCAAAGGTAAACACGACAGTGCCTTCAAACTACTGGAACGGTCGCTACTACTGGCCCAGCAGGAAAAGAGCGACATCATGATCGCCAAATGCTATAACAGCCTGAGCATCATGCAACTGATGCAGGGCCGGTACGCCCAGAGTTGGCACTACCTGCACCTAGCAGAACCTTATCTGAAAAAAATTGACCACAGCGATATCATTTTTACCAATATGATGCTGCGCAGCAACCTCTATAATTTTACCGGGAAAAAAGACTCGGCCATTTATCAATATAAACTGGCAGAGAATTTTGCCGACAAAATGGATCCCTACCGCAAATACGAAGTATATATTGCCATGGCCGAGCTCTTTAACCGCACCGGCGATCATGCCAAGGCCAAATACTATTACCTCCAAACCTACAACCTCACTTCAAAGCGAACTGAAAGACCCGAGCATGGCTATATATTGGTGTTGATCATCAACTATTTTATGACCCAAAACCTGCCGCAACAGGCAGCCGCTTTTATTGCCGAGTATGAAGCGCTGATGGAGCAGCGGGAGCGTAAAAAGTTTGATGACCCCATGAGGGAACTGCTACGGGGGGTGTTGGACAAACGCTTGGAAAGCAATGTGGGTTTTATGCAAAAGCTAAAAGATAGTGCTTTGCAAAACAATCAACCTTACCAAGCCATTGTGGCCAATACTTACTTGATCCGCCACTACGAGAAAACAAACAATTTGGAAAAAGCATTGCATTTGGCTGGCGAAAACGAGAGCTTGGTAAAGGCCACGGGGCAAATAGAGGATGTGTATTCGGCAAAAAAAATCCGCTATGGCTTATTGCTAAAAATGAACCGGTATGAGGCGGCGGCCAATTTGAGCGATGAGTTGTTTGGCCTAAAAGATTCCATCTTGAAGCTACAGAACCGCCGTCAGGTAACAGAAATTGAAACCCGCTACGAAACGCAGAAAAAGCAAAAAGAAATTGAAGTGCTCACCTACCAACAGAGTTTGGATGCCAAAAGCTTGGCCCTGATGGGTTCGGAAAAACAATTGGCGCAATTGCTGTTAACGCAGGAAATGCTGAAACGGGATGGCTTGCTCCGTGAAAACGAACTGATGGACTCGGTACTAAAAAGCGAACAAGCCTATAGCGTTGCTGCTCGGCAGGAAAAAGAAAAACAACAGGCGCTAAGTGAAGCCTTGGGCAGGGAAAACCAATTAAAAGCCCTTCAATTAAAACGGGACAGGGCTACGATATGGCAATTGGGTATAGCAGCGGGCTTGCTATTGGTAATGGGGTTTGCCATCTTTGGCCTGTACCGTTCGCAAAAAAAGAAAAATGCACTGATACAAAAGCAAGCTGCCGATTTGGAAGTGTTGATGCAGGAAATACACCATCGGGTAAAGAACAACCTGCAAGTGGTAAGTAGTTTGCTGGATCTCCAAAGCCATACCATCAGCGATGCACAGGCCAGTGCAGCCGTAAAGGAAGGCAAGAACCGGGTGCAAAGCATGGCGCTCATCCACCAAAACCTGTACAGCGAAGGCAATATTAAGGGCATCAAAGTGCGGGAGTATATACAAAACTTGGTGTACACCCTGTGCGGATCCTACAATATCACCAACGATAAAGTACGGGTTACCATGGATATAGACGACTTGAATCTAGACGTAGATACGATGATACCCTTGGGGCTGGTGCTGAATGAACTGGTGAGCAATAGTTTTAAATATGCATTTACCGAAGACCGGCCCGGTACACTGGATATCCTGCTCAAACAACAGGAAACAAAATTGCACCTTAGTGTAAGTGACAATGGTGTTGGCTTTCCTGAAACGATGGATTTGAAGACTGCCCAATCTTTTGGGATAAAAATGATCAAGGCTTTTGCACAAAAACTAAAGGCCCAACTGCATATTTACAACCAAAACGGAGCGGTGGTACAAATGCAAATCACCAAATTTAAAACTGCATGAGCATGCTGAAAATATTGATAGTGGAAGACGAACCCGTCATTGCCGAGAACATTTCCATTTACCTCAACAACAACGATTTTGAAGTGAGCGCCATTGCCTATGATGCCGAAGAGGCGCTGGAGCAGTTGCAAAACAATACACCCGATGCCGTAATATTGGACATCAACCTAGAGAGCGAACAAGACGGTATTGATATTGCCCGGCAGATTAATGAACAGTACCATATCCCTTTTTTGTTCCTTACGTCTTATTCCGATAAAACGACTTTGGAAAGGGCCAAGCAAGTACAGCCTGCAGGCTATATTGTAAAACCCTTTAACGAACGCACCCTGTTGGCTTCTTTGGAAATTGCCATTAGCAACCATGCCGCGGATATGAACCATGGCTTGCCGGCCCTGTCACTTGACAAAATAAACAAAGGCCTGCTATCTCCCATCAGCCAGCGGGAGTTTGATGTGCTGCAACTCGTTTACCAGGGCGTTACCAATAATCAAATTGCAGCGCAGTTGTTCATCTCCGTTAATACCACCAAAACACACCTCAAAAACATTTACCTCAAGCTAGACGTTAATAGCCGATTGGAGCTGATGAACAAATTGCGGGGGGCGAGATAGTTGAAAGTTGAAAGGGGAGAGTTGAAAGTTGAGAGTGGATAATGGATAATTGATAATGGATAGTTTGGGCGATTTGCTGAAGGGTATAGGTATTCGGCTGACGGTCCATGGTCGATAGTCCATGGACCATGGACCACAGCCACCGACAAAGAAATCAGTAGCAATTAAAAAAACCCGTCAACCGTCATCCGTCAACAGTCAACATCCATCCAAAAAGCTGCAACCGAAAAAAAGCAATAAGTAGCAATTCAAAAAACCGTCAACCGTCATCTGTCAACTGTCAACGACCTTCAGCCAACGGCCCACGGCCAACGGTCAACGGTCAACGGCCAACGACCCTCGGCCAACGAACCCAAAAATCCCCCAAACGGGTGATAAGCAACCGCCATCTAAGCCGGAACTTTCGGCCATTAAATCCCACATATGCGTATCATTTTTTTGCTGCTCTTGTTTTCAGGGGTAGTTGTAAGGGCCAACAATGTGCAAATCAGTAATGTGTCCGTTGCCAACAATTTGGCCAATACGGGCAAAATCATCCAGTTCGACCTCAGTTGGGAAAATGGCTGGCGGACCACCAGTACCGGCAATTTGGATGGGGTATGGGTGTTCTTCAAGTTTAAGGACTCCGACGGTACTTGGCGCCACCTCAACTTTACCGGCACCAATATCACCATGCCCTCAGGCGCCGGTTTCGATATGGGCAACAATACCGGCATAACAGGGGTAGGCATGTTTGTTTACCGTTCGCAAAACGGCTTTGGGAATACGGTGTTCAACGGTATCCGGGCAGGTATTCAAAGCTATCCCGGCACATTTGATGTGCGGGGCTTTGCCATCGAAATGGTGTATATACCGCAAGGCAGTTTTTATTTGGGCGATGGCAATACATCCGCCAATTACTTTAGCGATTCAACGGCGGGCACGCCCTATCAGGTAACGGGGTTGGGTAGTACCATCCAAATAGGCACTGCTACGGGTAGCCTATACGATGGACAGTTGCAGTCACCCTTTAGCGGCAACCTATCCAACTTTCCCACCGGCTACGAAGCATTTTGGATCATGAAATACGAAGTGTCGCAAGGGGCCTACCGTGATTTTTTGAACACCCTCACCAAGCAACAGCAGGAATCCCGTTTTCATGTGGATATCAATTCCGCTGCCAACAGTCCCATCATGAGCTTTAACCAAACCCTGCACGATAATTACTTAGTTGTGGATACCGCAGCGGGCACCATGAAACCGGCCGTTGTACGCTGTGGCAACAACGATACGGCCTCTTACGAATGGAAGCCAGCGTTGATACTCAGTTGGCCCGATGTGGCGGCATATTTAGACTGGTCGGGCCTACGGCCATTTACCGAACTGGAATACGAGAAAGCCTGCCGGGGGCCCTTGAGCCCACAATTGGGCGAGTATGCCTGGGGCAACAATACGCTGAATACTTGGGCAATACCTAATTCAAACGGAACAGGTACTGTTATTGCGCTGCAGATGGCCGACCGTGGCGAAATAAATGAACGGGCAACGAATGTATCGGCAGCAGTGGGCAATGGCACCTATGGCAGCGCACCCTATACGGGCGGCTTTACACCCGGTTATATCAACTTGATTAGGGGCGGCGGTTTTGCCACGGCTTTTTCCACCCGCACCAGTT
The DNA here is from genome assembly GCA_943373145.1 of Chitinophaga pinensis. GTDB lineage: Bacteria > Bacteroidota > Bacteroidia > Chitinophagales > Chitinophagaceae > Ferruginibacter > Ferruginibacter pinensis_H. The sequence continues at coordinate 179,647 of CALSBI010000010.1, read as the reverse complement.
CGGGTGCCAGCTACTATGGGGTGATGGAGCTGTCGGGCAATGCCGAAGAGCCGGTGATCACCACACGCAATGCGGCCGGCCGCTCATTTACGGGCAGGCATGGCGATGGTATATTAACAATACAGGGCAATGCCAACGAAAACAATTGGCCCGGCGTTAATGGCAACACGGGCCGGGATAATCCCCCTGGCTTATACAATAGTGGCAGCGGCGTAACCAGCGATGGTGGCATTACCGTTAGGGGCGGTAGCCATTTGGGCGGTACGGTTCAAATGCGGGCATCGTATAGGGACAATTATTCCGGCGCCGGCACCGCAACCGCTGCTTATAGGTATGAATTGGGCATTAGGGGAGTGCGCAATGTTAATTGATGTATATGTGGCGTTACCCTGTTATATATATGCTGCTGTTGCTGCCCATATCGGCAGATGCACAAGTGCCTTACCTAGGCGGCATGGCCAATGGTAACGGCCATGCAAATACCATGGGTATAACACTATCGGTAACCGATAGCCTGTACAATGGCGGAACGGCCAATGGCTTTGGTAAGGTTACGGCCATGGGCAATATACTGGGTTTGGCAGATAGTATGTACAATGGTGGTATGGGCAATGGCTTTACCAAAACTTCCACACTGCAAGCGGCTTTGTACATCAGTGATAGTATGTATAATGGTGGCATGGCCAATGGCTTTATCAAAACGTCCATTCCGCAAGCGGCTTTATACATCAGTGATAGTATGTACAATGGTGGCATGGCAAATGGCTTTGCAAAAACATCTATCCTACAAGCAGCTTTGTACATCAGCGATAGCCTGTACAATGGCGGAACAGGCAATGGTTTTGTACAAGTGAAAACCCATGTTGCTTTATATATGCTGGACAGTTTATATAATGGTGGTACGGGTAAGGGTGAGGACGCATGGAAGGGCGATCGACTGAACCTTGGTATCTGTAGCGACACTTTGATATGGAATGGTAACCGCAGCGTGGTATGGGAAGATGCAGCCAACTGGGACTGTGGTAGTACGCCCGGCATCAACAGTATTGTGGTCATTCCCGCAGGGGCCATCCGTATGCCCATTGTATTTGGCAATGCAACCATACGCAGCCTGCGCCTACAAACCGGGGCAAGTATCAACGTGCGGCCGGGCGTGGTATTGACGCTGCATGGGCAGTAAACGCTTGCGATAAGCTTCCCTATCGCTCAACGGTCAAGGGGCCACGAAATAAGCACTCAGTAGCAATTCAAAAAACCGTCAACCGTCCACGCCTACTGCGTGGTGTCGGCCGAGCCTCCACATCTGTCAACTGTCACCCTTTTGCACCCACGATCAACGGCCAACGAAAAACGGTCAACGGTCAACGGTCAACGACCCACGGTCAACGCCCCCAAAATCCCCCAAGCGGGTGATAAAATACCCCAACAAGCTTACCAATTTTACACTGCATTAAACAAAATAAATATGAAATCAGTAATTACAATAGGCTTGATGCTTTATGGTATGCTGCTACAGGCACAAACCCGTAAGCAAATGCAGCAGCGTAAACAATTGACTGTAAACCGGCCAGTGGAAGCCACACAAACTACCAGCGGCGTAAAGCTGGATGATTTAAAAAACCCTTTTGATACGGCAAAAAGCGTAAGCAAAGCCCCAGCAACTGCTGCAGGTAATGAAGCGGGCAAGCGGCGCAAAAAAGGGCAAGCCAACAATGCAGCCGCCGATGGGCCAACCGTGCAAACGGCCCTGCCGGCAAGTAAAGCGCCAGCTTTAACAGGTGTGCCAAAAACAACCGCACAGCTCAGCCCGGCCTATACCACGATTTCAAAAAGCTACAAAAGCAAAAATGGCAATGTAGATGTTGTATTTGAAAAAGGAAAAAAGCCCAAAGATGGCGTGCATACCAAAACCGAAGCGTCCAATAGCGCCATGTGCCTAACAAAGGAAGAAGTAAGGGGCCAGAAGATAGAGAACGAGATAATCATTGCCGATGGCTCCAAAGCCGTGCAGATTTTGCCAGGCGGTGTAATTGATGCGTCCGTGCTGTTGAATAGCGGCGAGTTTAAGTTTATGAATATGACCAAGCGGAAGCCCATAACGCTCACCACTACTTCCAACTTGGCGGTTAAAGTAAGCCAAACCGCCACGGCCCGCAACAATAATGATATCACCGATGAACTGCGTACCAAAACGCATGCATTGACCAGTCCATCCAATATTCGGGGTATGCCCAATATGAGCTCTTCTTCGGAGGCGAAAATTTCTACCCTGCATGAATCAACGGGCATGAACATTGGGGCATCCTTTTTTTACATGGGCATCAAAGCCACCAACAACTTCAATTTTTCTGCTGAGAAGTATCATTACATGTATATGTACACATTTGAGCAAGCCTGTTTGCCGGTAATTGCCAACAGCATTACCTCTCCCGATGATATTTTTACAGAGCCCACACCACTGAACAACAATTGGCTCTACGTACAAGAGGTAACGTATGGCCGCCGATTATATGTGTTGATGGAAAGTGAATACGATTTGGAAAAGTATTCCAATGAACTGGGCGGCAAAGTAAGCTGGGGCGTTGTTTCAGCCAAACTCAATGCAGATGTAAAAGGCTCTAAATTCACAAAAGAAGTCAACATAAGGGTATATACACAAGGTGGGCAGCCCTTGGCCATCACCGATGAATCGCAGTTGCAAAAGGAAATTGACAAATACTTCAACACGCCATTTCGGTCTATGGACATTGTACCGCTATCGTACAAACTTACCTATATGGACGGTGATTTGGTATCACTGGTTTCCAATGCCTATCTGGATGGTAAAAATTGTTTGGATGCAGAAAAGGTGAAAGTGCGTTTGAAAAGTATTGAATGCAAGCAGGCAGATGACAGCAAAAAGAACGAAGAGATTTATGGTTCTGCCAGAATCAATATGTACGATGCACAAAACAGAGTGGTGTTGGCCAATGGTATTACGCCTGCGCCTCCCTCCATCCCAACCGGTAGCATTGCTTTCGGATCAAAAGAGGTACCCATCAACCTAGCCGAAGGAAAATCTAAAGTGTATGATGTAAATGAGCAGGGCAAATACATTGAAATGCTTATCAGCAACCTCGATACAAAATTTGAAATCCTTCCCTTTGTGCATGAGAAAGACAATGGATTTAATGGTGATGATGACTACACCACCGAAAACAGACTGAAAAAGACTTTACGGCAGATGCTAATGGAAGGTACCACCAATCAAACATTCGAGTTTAGAAGGAAAGGCTCCGTGCTGTTGGTGAATTTTGAAATCATTCCACTGTAAAAAACAATCGACTGATCAATGAAACAAGTTAGTAGTAGCAAAATCAAAAGCAGGATGAAGCAAGTAGCCATATTGTTATGGGGATGGTTATATGCCATAACAGCGTTGGCACAACCCAACGATGCCCAAGTAAAAAAAGATGCCATAGGGCAGGGTGGGAGCGGGGTAAAAGAAGTGCGGCTCACCAAGGGCACCGGTACCCGGCAGTGGAACAGCGGTATCGGCAATTGGGAATATGTGCGGGGCGTGGAAGTAGTACGCGGCAGTGAATATCCCGGTATTGACTTGCTGGTAACGGGGGATGTGGTGTATCAATATACTGGTGTGGGCAAATACAGTTATTGGAAATTCAGGGTGTTGGACAATCAGTACAGCGGCATACCCAACCCCACGGCCAAGGAAATACAAGACTTCATCAGCAAGGACTGGGCAAAGTTTTACGGCAATTTTTACTATACCGTTATTACCAAAATTCATCAACCACCTGTGCTGGCCGATACACCACGATGGTTTTGGCATAGCCCCAAGCAGGTGAGCTTTAAAATGAAACTAAAATTCGACCATATCATTTTCAACAGCGGTATCGAAACGGTGGATTGCATATGGGATGTGCGCCTGTACCGGGATGATATAAAAGGCCCCTGGAACAATATGCTGGCCCTGCGCAGCGAGGAAGCGGCAGATATTAAAGTAACCGGATTTGTAAAACAAACACCGGAGCAGTTGGCGGTACTGCAAAGGCAAACGCTGCAGTACACCATGGCCGAACAACAAGCACAGCAGGCCAAAGCCGCTTTGCCACAAATCAACCTGCCCGCTTTTGCCGATGAAGCTGCCATGGCGCATTACCTGCACGATCTGTTCCGCAATGGCAATGCCGATAAACTGCGGGCCGTGTTTTTGCAAATCATGCATCCCGGCTTTTTTGAAAAGGGCAGCACAGTACAGTTATTGGCTATGCAGGAACAAAACCTGCAGCAAACCATTACCACGGCGTTCAACAACCGGGCCACATACCAGCAAATGTATTGTCAAAATGCACCCGTTCGGGTAGATAATTATGCCGATGGGCGCAAAGCCTTTTACTTTAGTGGGGCTGTTAACAATTGCAATAGCTATTTCATCATTGGCAAGGCCAATATGGGTTATAAAGATGGGCAGCCCTTGCTGGCGCTTAAATTGTTTGAGTATGGCATCAACGTTCGCCAAGATGATGATGCCATCAACTATGTAAATTCCTTTAGCGATAGAAAGAAAATGTGTACTGGGGATTAGGGGGTAGGGGGATACTGGATGCTGGTGGGCGGATACTGGATACTCGATAGCGGCGATTGGATAGCGGATGTGGGGCAGGGCCGACATCACGCATGGCGTGGCTGGATGTGGCTGAGATCTAGTAGCTAGTAGCTAGTATCCAGCATCAAGTATCAAGTATCAAGTATCAAGTATCAAGTATCAAGTATCCAGTATCCAGTATCCAGCATCAACCTATCCGCTCCAACTGCCACCTCCAATCATTAGCACAACTTGTCCCGCCAAAGGCGTGGATCAGCATATTAGCACATCAGCACATTTGCTTATCTTTGCACCAGAAATTTGGTTCACCCTGCAAGTGTCCAATTTATTTTTTAATTATCCGCCGTAGGCGGGTTCAAATTTCAAAGCAAGATGGCAGTACTACACAACCGGGTTTCCCAAGCGGAACTCAAAAAACGGTTATACGAAGAAACAGAACCCCGTACCACCGTTTCCTTTTACCAATATTTCCCCATTGCCGATCCCCATTTGTTTAGGGACGAAATGTACAAGGCGCTGAATGCCTTACAGGTTTTTGGGCGTATTTATGTGGCCCATGAAGGCATTAATGCACAGGCAAGTGTGCCCACTGGCAACTTTGAAGCCATGAAGGCCTATTTGTACAGTATTCCGGCATTAGATGGCCTGCGCCTGAATATTGCGGTAGACAATGATGGCAAAAGCTTTTGGGTGCTGAAGATAAAAGTGCGGGAAAAGATTGTGGCCGATGGCATTACCGACCCGGATTTTAGCATGGAAAACAAGGGCCGGTACGTAAATGCGGCACAAATGAACGAACTGCTGAACGATGCGGCAACCGTGGTGATTGACATGCGCAACCACTACGAATACGAAGTAGGCCATTTTAAAAATGCGCTGGAAATACCTTCCGATACGTTTAGGGAGCAATTGCCCATGGCGGTGGATATGATGCAGGACCAGCGGGACAAAAACATCATCATGTACTGTACGGGCGGCATCCGCTGCGAAAAAGCCAGTGCCTATATGTTGCACCATGGTTTCAAAAATGTGTTCCATTTGGAAGGCGGCATCATCAATTATGCCCGGCAGATAAAGGAAGCCGGACTGTCCAGCGCCTTTATTGGTAAAAATTTTGTGTTCGACGATAGGCTAGGGGAGCGGATTACAGAAGAAGTGATTGCCCATTGCCACCAATGTGGACAGCCTGCCGACACCCATACCAACTGCAAAAACACGGCTTGCCACCTGCTTTTTATACAATGTACTAGCTGCGGCGCCCAATATGAGGGTTGCTGTAGTGCCGAGTGCCAGGCAGTACTGCATTTGCCCGAAGAAGAGCAGGTGGAACTGCGCAGAAACATCGATAAGGGCAGCCATATCTTCAACAAATCCAAAGCCCGGCTACGGCCTTCGCCGCGTATGGGTCAGCCGATTGATAAATAGCGGGCACGAGTTGTTGACGGGTAATCCACAATTGTGGATTAATCACCCAGATATGGTATTAAAAAATTGAACAAAGGATTTGTGAATTAAAAAAATATTACATTATCTTTGCAACAGTTTTCATAGGGTACGGATTAAAAACGGACCAGGGTTTCCACCCAGGTCCTTTTTTTTGCCCCTACATGAACGATAGCTATCCGCACAAAAGCCGTACTTTAGCCCACAAATGATACTAATATGAAGAAGCAACTTTTTACAATCGGCCTTTTGGCTATGTTGATGGCCTGTAATGAAGGTACAGCGCCTAAGCCTACCGACCCTCCAAAACCAACGCCCAAGCAAGCTGTTGCCGATAGTTTTGTTACCGCCAAAGGTGAGTTTTATTGCGAAGGGATGGTAGCGGCCGATGGCCTTGGTTGTGTAATAAAGATTGGCGGCACGATATATAAAATGCAGAACGAAAATGGTATTCTTTACGAAGAAAGTGGCGCATTTGACAAAGCGGGCAAGCCCATTGCGATGGAAGTGGTGTACAAAAAGACGGGTGAACGCTTTAAAATGATGGCAGGCAACGATGGACCAGAGTTGATTACGATACGGACTGTTAAGCCTTTGGTTGAATAAAGGGTATTGGGTATTGGGTAATGTGGTATTTGAACTACTTTTTTTATTGCTGCTCACTGCTGCATAACAAAAATGATATGCCCCCTACTCAGTAAAAGATTTTCTACCCAATACCCTACAATTACCCAATACCTAATACCTAATACCATAATACCTTTATCAATAAACTCCCCACTCAGTAAAAGACAGCCTACTGTCTACCCTACAAATACCCAATACCCAATACCTAATTCCCAATTCCTAATTCCCCCTCATCGCCTTATACGCATTAATCAACCCATTGGTAGAACTATCATGTGTGGCCACAGGCGCAGCACTTTCCAGTTCCGGCAGAATTTTGTTGGCCAATTGTTTGCCAAGTTCCACGCCCCATTGATCGAAACTGTAGATATTCCAGATAACGCCCTGCACAAAAATTTTGTGTTCATACAAAGCAATGAGTTCGCCCAACACAAAGGGGGTAAGCTGTTTTACCAAAAACGAATTGGTGGGCCGGTTGCCGGTAAACACTTTAAAGGGCAATAGGTTTTCCTTTACGCCTTCCTGCTGCAATTCGGCTTCGGTCTTGCCATTCATCAGGGCCTCCGTTTGTGCAAAGAAATTGCTGAGCAGTTTGGTGTGGTGGTCGCCTACCGGGTTATGGCTGATGGCCGGGGCAATAAAGTCGCAAGGTATCAGCAACTTGCCTTGGTGGATCAATTGATAAAAAGCATGTTGCCCATTGGTGCCCGGCTCACCCCATATAACGGGCCCGGTGGCATAATCCACTTCCGTGCCGTTGCGCCCCACGTATTTACCATTACTCTCCATATTGCCTTGTTGAAAGTAGGCAGCAAAACGGTGCAGGTATTGATCGTAAGGCAAAATGGCTTCCGAAGCGGCGCCAAAGAAGTTTACGTACCAGATACCGATCAATGCCATCAGCACAGGAATATTTTTTTCAAAAGGTGTATGCTCAAAGTGTTGGTCAACCGCATGGGCGCCTTGCAGCAAAGCCTCAAAATGGTCATACCCAATCGTAAGGGCAATGGATAAACCAATGGCACTCCACAAACTATAGCGACCGCCTACCCAGTCCCAAAAAACAAACATATTTTCTGGTGCAATACCAAATTTCACCACTTCGGCTTCGTTGGTGCTGAGGGCCACAAAATGTTTGGCCACAAAAGCTTCATCGCCCGCATGGCTCAAAAACCATTCTCTGGCCGTATGGGCATTGGTCATGGTTTCCTGCGTAGTAAATGTTTTGCTCGCAATTAAAAAGAGGGTCTCGTCGGGGGTGATTTTTTTCAACGTTTCGGCAATATGCGTTCCATCCACATTGCTTACGAAATAAGACTGAATGCCCGCTACCCAATAAGGTTTCAGCGCTTCGGTAACCATTACCGGCCCTAGATCGCTGCCGCCAATACCGATATTAACGATGTACTTTATTTTTTTGCCCGTATAACCCAGCCAAGCGCCACTGTGTATTTTTTCGCAGCATTGCCGCATTTGATTTTTTACCGCTGCTATGCCCGGCATCACATCGGCGCCATCTGTATAAACGGGTTGGCCCGAAAAATTGCGCAGTGCCGTGTGCAATACGGCCCGGTTTTCCGTTTCGTTTATTTTTTCGCCCGCAAACATGGCAGCGATGGCATCGGGCAAACCGCATTCCTTGGCCAGATCGATTAGTAAGGCTACCGTATTTTCGGTAATGATATTTTTGGAATAGTCGAAAAGGATATCCTGCACGCCCAACGAAAACCGCTCAAAACGTTCTTCGTCGTTCTCAAACAAATGGCGGATATGCACCTGCTCAAAAAGGGCATAGTGTTGCTGCAACGCTTTCCAAGCAGCCGTGGAACTGGGATCGATTTTTGGAAAATGGGCCATTGTACTATTTATGGCAGCGAAGTTAATCTAACTCGGGACAGGTTCCAAATGGAGGCGCTGCCGACATCCCGCAGTAGGTGGGATTGGAGGGGCTAGATGCTGGATACTGGATGCTGGATAATGGATAATGGATAGTTGATAATGGATAATGGGTGCAGTGTATTTAGTACTAAGTACTTAGTATCAAGTACTAGATACTTGATTTTCTATCCTCGGCTCACGGTCATCGGTCAACGGTCAACGGTCATCGGTCATCGGTCATCGGTCATCGGCCAACTATCGCCGCCCCACGTTCAATCCGTTTTTTCATTAGGTTTGCATAAATTAACGATTGCCCATGGCGAAAGAGAAAATACTGGTAATAGGCGCCAGTGGACAGATTGGTGTGGAACTGACCCTTGCCTTGCGTAAAATATATGGCGGTGCCAATGTGGTGGCTTCCGACCTGCGTGAAGAAAACCCCTTGCTGCACGGTACAGGCCCTTATGTGAGCTTGGATGTGATGAACAAGGAAATGCTGCACGTTCAGATTATCCGGCAGAACATTACCCAAGTGTACCTGTTGGCGGCCATCCTTTCCGCCACCGGCGAAAAAAATCCCAACTTGGCTTGGAGCCTTAATATGCAGAGCTTGTTGAACGTACTGGACATTGCCCGGGAGGAAAAACTGCACAAAGTATATTGGCCCAGCAGCATTGCCGTTTTTGGCCCTACATCGCCCAAGCACCAATGTCCCCAGCAAACCGTGATAGAACCGGTTACGGTATATGGCATCAGTAAATATGCGGGTGAGTTTTGGTGCAATTATTACCACCATCGCTTTGGTGTGGATGTGCGTAGTCTCCGCTATCCCGGTTTGATTTCCTATAAGTCGGCGCCCGGTGGCGGTACTACAGATTATGCAGTGGAAATTTTTCATGAAGCGGTGGAAGAGCAACAATACACTTGCTTTTTAAAAGAAGATACCTATTTGCCCATGATGTATATGCCCGATGCCATCCGGGCCACCATTGAACTGATGGAAGCCGATGCGGCCAAAATCAATATCCGTACTTCTTACAACCTGTCGGGCATGAGTTTTTCGCCCAAAGAAATCGGTGCTGCCATTCAAGGCCATATGCCCGATTTTAAAATGTTTTACCAACCCGATTACCGCCAGCAGATTGCGGATAGCTGGCCCGCCAGTATTGACGATAGCGTGGCCCGCAACGACTGGGCATGGAAGGAAGAATACGATCTGGCGGGGATGACGGCGGATATGCTGAAACACATTGGTAATGGATAGTTGATAATTGATAATGGATAGTGAATAAATTGATAATGGATAGTGAATAAATTGATACTGGATACTAGATAGTGGTGGCGTATGGTCCATAGTCCATTGTCGATGGTCCATGGACTATGGACTATCGACAATAATCCGTGTAATTCGTGTAATCAGTCCAATCCGTGTAACCGAATCATAATCCGTGTAATCCGTGTAATCCATCCCATCCGTGTTCCAATCCATCAAAACAACGGACTCAATTGCTGCTTGCCCTCATAATTAACAGGCATACCAAAAAACACATTCGCCTTGCCCAGCTTGATCCTACCGGTAACTTTTACCGTTACTTCCTTACTTAAAAGTGTGTTGAGGGCATTTTTAAAAACGTTCTTCATATCCACTTCCATGCTAATGGGCAAAGAAAATTCGGTTAGCTTGGGGATGGTAATTTGGTGATCTTGGCTAGTATGGCCCAAATAAGTACCATCTATATATATATCCAAATCGGTACGTTTTAATTGCAGCCCAAAATTGTTGGGGTTGTAATAAACCAAATTCATTTTTACCGATGAACTGCCCAGCCCCAGCTTGTTCAGCGAAAAACTGTTGAAGTCTTTATATACCAACTCTTTGGGCGCACTGCAAGCAGCCATGCAGCATACCAATAGGGCGGACAGAAATGATTTGCCGATCAATTTTTTCATCTACGCAAGATAGTTTTTTTGGATAAAATGGGAAGCGGCAAAGCTATTTAATTAAACCCACCCGCTTTATTGGTGTTTGGTATCGCTTGGGGAATGTTGTTGCAATTTTTCCTGTTGCAAAATAAAATGCAACAGTTTTTTTGCAACAGATTTGCTGCAATTTTTTAGTAGAATGGAAAAACTGCAACAAGTACTCGTGGTTTGCGCTAGCTATCCCATTCTCCGCCGTCCATCAATTCCCGTTCAATCTCCTCCATTTGCAAAATATCCCAAGCCTCGCTTTCGGTGGGCGTGGTGTTCATGGTTTCCAATAATTCCCATTCGTCTAACGCTTTTTCTACTTCAGGGCTAAGGCAGCATACAACACATGAGCAGTTTTTCTCATAAAAAGATTGTTGGGCATCGGCCAATACTTTGGCGGCCGGGAGCTCCAATTCTTTTACCTCCTGCATATTGATAACCAGGTGCGGCATGTCGTTTTGTAAGTAATTTAGTAGGGTTTTGCCCCATTCATCTGCCATAATAGCAGTTATTTGGGCATCAAGCGGCGTAATGACTGTAAATTTCTCTTTGGTATCTATTTTGACCCGCATCATGTAATCGATATATTTTGTAGTAATAAATTTGGTATTGGGCCGTAAAAGTATAAAATAAAGGGTAAAAAAATTAGCAAAGGCCCGGGTACCAGTGCAATAGTGCGGCAGCGCAATGGGTTATACACATCTGTTGTCGCCCGGTCCCCACAGGTTCCATTTTTTCAACATATCAACATTTAACATTCTCTACAAACTATAGAACCGGAAATTATCGTTATTATTGTACAGTTAAATTCAACGAAGGATGGACAACAATTTTTCAGCTCAAGTAAAGGAGATCATTTCTTACAGCCGTGAGGAAGCGCTTCGCTTGGGCAATGATTTTATCGGGACCGAACACTTGGTGCTTGGCCTGATAAGAGATGGCGAAAACAATGCGGTTAAAATCTTAAAAGCGCTCAATATTGATCTTTATGAACTCCGAAAGGAAATAGAGATGGCGGTAAAAGACAAAACCGGAAAGAATATAGCCAATATCAATTCGCTGCCGCTTACCAAGCAGGCAGAGAAAGTGATACGTATTACGGTATTGGAAGCCAAGGCATACAAGAGCCCATTGGTAGAAAGCGAGCACCTGATGCTCTCCATTTTAAAGAACAAAGAAAATGTAGCCACCCAAATTTTAAACCAATTTGATGTGGATTACGATGTGTTCAAAAATGAGTTGGGCTTTGTAACCAGTGCGCCGCCCACTGCCGAATATTCCGATGAAAATGAGGATGATTTTGATGAGGAAAAAAAGCAGTATTCGCAACAACGCAGCCAACGTGGCGCCACAGCACCTCCTAAAACCAAAACCCCTGTACTGGACAATTTTGGTAGGGATATTACCCGCTTGGCCGAAAATGGCTCTTTGGATCCCATCGTAGGTCGTGAAAACGAAATCGAAAGGGTATCGCAAATACTTTCCCGCCGCAAAAAGAACAATCCTATTTTAATTGGCGAACCCGGTGTGGGTAAAACCGCCATTGTGGAAGGCTTGGCCCTGCGCATCGTACAACGCAAAGTGAGCCGTGTGCTATTCGACAAAAGGGTAGTATCGCTCGACTTGGCGGCCTTGGTAGCAGGCACCAAATACCGTGGCCAGTTTGAAGAAAGGATGAAAGCCATCATGAACGAACTGGAAAAGAACCGCGATGTGATTTTGTTTATTGATGAGATACATACCATCGTAGGTGCCGGCGGTGCCAGTGGTTCCTTGGATGCCAGCAATATTTTCAAACCCGCTTTGGCCCGTGGTGAACTGCAATGCATTGGCGCCAGTACCTTGGACGAATACCGTATGCACATCGAAAAAGATGGCGCATTGGATAGGCGTTTCCAAAAAGTAATGGTGGAACAGCCCAGCGTGGAGGAAACCATTCAAATACTCAACAACATTAAAAGCAAGTACGAAGATTATCACAATGTATTGTACAGCCAAGATGCGATTGATGCTTGCGTAAAACTGAGCGACCGCTACATGACCGATAGGCTATTGCCCGATAAGGCCATTGATGTGTTGGATGAAGTAGGTGCCAGAAAGCACATCAAAAACATCAATGTGCCGGAAGAGATTGTAGAGTTGGAAAGGAAAATAGAAGAGATAAAGCAAGAGAAGAACAAAGTGGTAAAAAGCCAACGCTTTGAAGAAGCGGCTTCTTTGAGGGATACAGAAAAACGCCTGCAAGAAGATTTGGAAAAGGCTAAAAATGCTTGGGAAGAAGAGAGCAAGCACAAACGTTTCCCCATTGAGGAAGAAGACATTGCCGAAGTGGTAAGCATGATGACGGGCATACCGGTGAAACGGATGGTACAGGCCGAAACAGATAAGCTGCGCCGCATGGCCGGCGATTTGGCAGGTGCTGTAATTGGGCAAGATGATGCCATACAAAAAGTGGTTAAAGCCATTCAGCGCAATAGGGTAGGTTTGAAAGATCCTAAAAAGCCGATTGGTACCTTTATATTCTTAGGTCCTACCGGTGTGGGTAAAACCGAATTGGCCCGTGCATTGGCCCGCCACATGTTCGATAGCGATGACGCACTGATCCGCATCGACATGAGTGAGTACATGGAAAAATTCACTGTAAGCAGGTTGATAGGTGCGCCTCCCGGTTATGTGGGCTATGAAGAAGGTGGCCAATTGACCGAAAAAGTAAGGCGCAAACCCTACTCGGTAATTTTGTTGGATGAAATTGAAAAAGCGCACCCCGATATTTATAACATTCTGTTGCAAGTATTGGATGATGGTCAGTTAACAGACGGTTTGGGCCGTAAGGTGGATTTTAAAAACACCATGATCATCATGACATCCAATATCGGTGCCCGTCAGTTGAAAGACTTTGGTGATGGTGTAGGTTTTGCTACGGCAAGCCGCGTACAAAACTCCGAAGAAAACAACAAGGCGATTATAGAGAAGGCGCTTAAGCGTACTTTCAGCCCCGAGTTTTTGAACAGGATCGACGATGTGGTTATCTTTAATACACTTACCAAAGAAAATATCTTCTCCATCATTGATATTTTGATGAAGGGTGTAACAAAGCGCCTCCACAATTTGGGTCTTACCTTGGAGTTGAGTGGCGAAGCCAAGGATTTTATTGCCGAAAAGGGCTACGATAGCCAGTTTGGTGCCAGGCCACTGCACAGGGCCATCCAGAAATACCTGGAAGATCCCTTGGCAGAGGAAATACTCAACGTAAGCATTAAGGCCGGTGAAACCATGATGGCTACGCTAGATAAAGAGAACGGTAAGTTGATTTTTACGCTAAAAACGGAAGAGGCAACTACTTCGGCCACATCCGGCACGGAAGTGTAATCCATCTTACTATTATATAAGTAACGCTTGGGCATTGCCCAAGCGTTTTTTTTGTCCCATACCATTGCTAACAACCCAGCAACCGAAAATGTACTAAGCATGGCCGCATAATGTACCCATAGTATGTTTAATGTTTTTTATTAAGTATAACTTGACCTTCTTTAACAGTATAAAAAACATTTAACATGAAAAGAAACAAATTCTTGCTCGCAACCGCCTTGGTAGCTGTATTGTTTGGTTGTAAAAAACAAAACAGTGAAGCCATTACAGACCAAGCATCAGATGGATGCAGGGAATGCCTTACCGAAAAGTATGTATCGCCCAATGGCCAAGTAGGGGTACTTGAAAACGGCGGCTTTGATGGCCGTGAATTTACCTACACCCGTGTGGATGGCCTGAATGTATTGGAAGGCGACATTTTGCTCACCGACCAACAATTGGGCAAAATACCTTCTACCGAAGGCACTATTACCACACTTACCACCCGTTACTGGCCCAACAAAACTGTATACTACAAATTTGCTACGGGTTTAGACCAAGCCACCAAGGACAAATTTATTACCGCTTCCAACGAATGGAAAAATAAGCTGGGTATCAACTTTGTGGTAAGGACTACGCAAGCGAATTATATCAATGTAATCAAAGGTTCTGGCTGCTACTCCAGCATTGGTATGGTGGGTGGCGCACAGGATCTTAGCTTGGCGGCAGGTTGCTCATCGGGCAATGGCATACATGAAATTGGCCATGCGTTGGGCATGTACCACGAGCATACAAGGACCGACAGGGATACCTATGTACGTGTAAATACGGCCAATATCACATCGGGCTATTCGCACAATTTTACCAAATGTTCTAGCTGCACCGCCAATGGCACGCTGGATTTTGGCTCCATTATGATGTACGATTCATATGCCTTTTCATCCAATGGGCAGCCTACCATTGTAAGGGTAAACGGAACCACTTTCTCCTCACAGCGCTCGGCGCTTTCTGCCAATGATATTGCCATTGTAAGGTCAAAATATCCATAAACAGTATTGGGGCATTTACCTAATAGCGATATAATTAACCGGGATGGGATGTAGGTCTCATCCCGGTTTGTATTGTAACAGTCGTCGCTATTTGGCCGTAGCGGTAACTTTTAGTTAAACTAGGTTAAGCCTAGCAGCAAAATTTGGGGTGATTTTAAAATTATTCCCTCAATAATTTTTTTCGCTAATTATTTTGATAGATTTTTGTGTATCCATGCACAAAAAAATCATTATAACCATCGACGGCTGGAGCAGTTGCGGAAAAAGCACGCTGGCCAAGCAACTAGCAAAAGAAATGGGCTACGTGTATGTTGACAGTGGCGCTATGTACAGGGCCATTACGCTTTATTTTTTGCGTAACCATATTGATTGGACGGATACCGATGAAGTAAACGAAGCCCTACAGAATATCAACCTGGAGTTTCAGTACAACAAAAAGTCGCAGCAGTCGGAAATATACCTCAACGACGAAAACGTGGAATATGTGATCCGTGATTTGGTAATAGCCGAAAAAGTGAGCGATGTAGCCGCCATCAAAGAAGTTAGGACCTTTGCCGTTGACCAGCAGCAAAAAATGGGGGAGCGGAAGGGCATTGTAATGGATGGGCGGGATATTGGCACCACCGTATTTCCCGATGCCGAGCTGAAAATATTTATGGAGGCCGATATTGCCACCAGGGTGGAACGCCGCTTTAAAGAGATGTATGAGAAAAACCCTAATATCACCATAGAGGAAGTAAAGAACAACCTGGAAATGCGTGACTACATTGATAGCAACCGTGATGTGAGTCCCCTGCGTAAGGCCTCCGATGCCATCGTTATCGACAATACCAACCTGAGCATTGAAGAACAACTCGCCATTGCCCTAAAATTAGCCAATAAATTCCTGGCAAATTCCCACTAAACATGATAGCCCCAAGCTGGGCACCTCCGATTGGGGGTATCTTTAATGACCTGAAAGCCCATTCTGGGGTTTTCGCATACGGTGTAAATAGTAATCGTTGTATGGTCAATAATGTCGGATGAATACAATTTAATATCGTTTAAGTGTGCATTTTGAGGGCCAAAATCATCAGGCGCCGGGACCCGAAATTGCGGAAAACACGCAAAAAGGGCTGGAAAACCGCATTTTTTCTGAAAAACTTTCAAAAATTACCGTTTTATTTAATCTATCTACTATTATGTCTATTTTGTTAAATTTTATCTATCAATTTGGCTATTTAGGTGATAATTTATAAAGTAAAAGCCCGTTACCGTAAAATTACGTTCATTTTTCTATTTTGTTTTTGATAAGGTTTAAGTCGATGAAAATCAATCAATTACATTTGTAAGCAAAAATACTCGATAGTAATTTCCGCATAAAATCGAGTAAAAACTTGCATGAATCTTTTTTTTATTTAATCTTTGCCATCCCTAACGTAATTATACGGCTTTCCTAAGAACAAATACTTACTTACTACACGAATCTCCCTCACAAGCATTAGGATTGCTTTGGAAATCCTCGTTTATCTCAAAGAAAAAAAATTAAACCACAAAGAAAATGAAACGTAACTCTACTACCTCTAGGGTGCATTTTATCCGCCTGATCGCTTTATTGTCAATTTTGGCAGTATTTACCCAGCAATCTTTCGCACAATGTACATGTCCCGGCAACTTGGTAACCAACCCCAGTTTTGAAACCGGTACAACCGGCTGGGGTTTTTCTGGCGGTACTTTAAGCGCTGGCACTGGTGCGGTAGTTTGCGGCTCATTTTCTGGCGATTTTCAAATAACCAATGCCTCCAGCAATTGGGTATCTCAAACCATCGGTACCGATTTGCCCGCAGGAACGGTATTGAATGCATCAGTATATGCAGGAACACACAACAATGCATACTGGCATGAAGTGGCCATTGAATTTTTTGATGCCAACTGGAACTGGATTGGAAATGCATGGGTAGAAGTGAACAAAGTGCTTTCTGCTGCCCCCGCTGGCCCAAAGCAGTACACATGGACAGCCATTGTGCCGGTAGGTGCCAAATATACACAAGCAAGTTTTTCTGGTAATGGCGATTGGATTAAAGCCGAAAACTGGTGCGTAACCAAGGCCGCAGCCAATACGGTGGCGCTGGGCAACAATGTGTACATCGATCGCAATGGCAATGGTAAAAAAGACGCCAATGATTGGGGGTACGACGGGTTGAACGTTAAGTTATATGCCGATAACGATGATAATGGTGTTGCCGATGGTGCTGCCGTAGCTAGCACTACTACTTTTTCTGACGGACAGTATTATTTCGCCAATTTAACGCCCGGTAAATATTTTGTACAATTGGAAGGCGTGCCTTCATGGATGTACAAATGTTCCAACAATGGTGGCGACCCCGACAACAATATTGACCACGATAACAATGCCACTTCTCAAAATACAACCACTGCCATTATCAAAGGCCAAACCATCGCCCTTACGGTTGGCGGCGAACCTGGCAGTACCAACTATAATGGCACTTACGATTTTGGTATCTTCAAAACCAATGGCTTGGGCGACTATGTATTTTTAGATGCAAACGGTAATGGTATACAAGACGGTAGCGATAGTGGTTTAAGTGGTGTTAAGGTTAATCTCCGCTCAACAAGTGGTGCGCTGCTGGAAACTACTACTACAGATGCCAATGGTTTCTATGCTTTCTACGACCCGGCCCAATACGGCACCAACAATTATAATATCGAATTTGTTACGCCTGCCGGTTATGCAGCGTCTACCCCTAACCAAGGTGGTAACGATAACAAAGATAGCGATCCTATTGGCGGTGTCATCACCAACGTAAACGTACCCAATGGCACATGGAACTACAGTTTAGACGCAGGCTTTTACAAACTGGGATCTATCAGCAATTTTGTGTGGCACGATATCAATAAGAATGGCCTGCAAGATGCTGGTGAACCAGGTTTGCCTGCCAAAGCTGTGGTACTGAAAAACACAAGCGGTACCATTGTGGGCACTACCGTTACCAATACCAATGGCGAATACCTGTTTAGTAATTTAATGCCCGGCACTTACACATTGGAGTTTGGCATTATTGGCGGCATGCTGCGTGCGGCACAAAATGTGGGCAGCAACATGCATATCAACAGCAAGGCCCACCCCAGCACGGGCATTGCTACCGTAACCATTGCTTCTGGCGAAAACAATATTTCCATGGATGCGGGTTACCAAACCGTTACCTTGTTGCCGGTGCAGGATATTGTACTGATGCCAAAAGTAAACGGCAACTTGGTAGAGGTAAACTGGCAAACTATTAACGAAGTAAATACCAGCTACTTTGAAGTGGAAAGAAGTTATAACAATACAGATTTTGAATCGGTTCAAATAGTGTACAGCTTGGTACAGAATGGTGGTGATGGCCACTATCGCATTACGGACAATGGTGTGCAAATGACCGCTGCCAACGTAATATATCGTATTAAAATGGTTGACAAGGATGGCCGTGTGGGTTATTCACGCATTGCCAACCTAAAACTGGGTAAAGTAAGCAATATCGTATTCGGTCCCAATCCATTTACAGATTATCTTACTATCAACTATCCAGCTACCGCCAACGGTAAAGTGAGCGTAGCCATCTTCGACATGGCAGGCAAAAAACTGTTGGCCAAAGAATTTGCTGTAAGCCGCGGCACATCCAGTTTAACCATCAACAATTTGGGCAATTTGGCCAAAGGCACTTACATTGTGCAGTTGACAGAATTGGAGAGCAACAACAGGTTTAATTTTCAAATGATCAAGTAAAATGATAGGTGTCCGGGGCCCTGCCCCGGACCTTTTTGTTTGGTTTAATAATGTGCTTAGCTAGCATATAGGTCCCAAATAGGATAGGGGAAGGGTTGGGTTGGGGGTAAGGCCAATTTTATGCTGGTACTAGCGCTTTGGGGTGGACGACAGGGCTGTTGAATGCCCAATATGTGAATGACCGGATTTTTTTAAAAAAAGCGCTGAAAAATTTGGAAGTGTTAAGAAAGAAAGTATTTTTACAGTCCTAACAGTTTCTTACTTACACACTAATCTAACCTTTCAGCTCCAATAGTGGGTTCAAGCTACCCTAATTGGCAACAAAGTTTTATGAATATATTAATGCAAATTTGTTTGGCAAGTTTTGCATTTATTGAAAAGAATAGGTAGCTTTGCTGCCTTGTCCCTAAAAAAGACAAAACCTCTCTAACAGCACAATATCACTAGTCTAAACCACGAGCTTATAGTTATTTTTTGCTATCAATGCAACGAATGCAAGTATGAATACATCTGAACAGTGATTCTCTTATCTTAAACCACAAAGATCCTCTCGAATAACCGAACCTTTATCTGTTGAATACTTTATCAGAAGTGTAACACTTTCTGCATGTCCATCCATTATCGTTTGTAAAAACAGTAGCTATACTGTGACAATTCCGCATAGGTTGCGGCAATATCATTGCCAAAACTGTGCCAAAACGTAAATTGTTAAACAAACATAAAAATGGAACAAACCTCTACAAAAGTAAAAGCAGCCATTGAACCGTGCTTGGTTTCCTGCTTTACGAAGCCCAAAGGGCCATTAGGTGTATTGTCTAGGGCCTACCAAAAGTTTTTGCTTTTGGCTTTTGCCATGATACTCTGCACCATTGGTTTTGCACATAGCGTCGATAGTTATTCGGCGGTTTGTGGTTCAGGCCCGCAGTACACGGTAACCGCAACGGTGAGCAGTGTAAATACTTCCTCCAACTACCGTTGGCAATGGAAGAACACATCCGGCGCATGGGTGTGTTTTGTAAATGGTGCCAATACTATTAATGGTACCAGCTACAACGTAAGTGGCGCAGTGTACAACCTAACCACAACCCCCGGCCCATTGGTGTTTACCAACCCCGGTAGCGGTTTGCAAGGGCTGGAAATCCGTATGGTGATATCTGATGGCAGCGGGGTTAACCCTTGTAACTTGCCAGCGGGTAACACTTGGACTTCTTCGGTTAACCATTTTATTAATATTTCAGGTACGCCTTGTGCTTCTGTCACAGCTTGTAGCTGCCCAGGTAACTTGGTAACCAACCCAAGTTTTGAAAGCGGTACAACCGGCTGGAGCTGGAGCGGTGGTACTTTGAGCGCTGGCGGCGGTGCTGTTGCCTGTGGTAGTTTTTCAGGTGATTTCCAAATTACCAATACGGCCAGCAATTGGGTATCGCAAACCATCGGTACCGATTTGGCGGTTGGTACAGTGATAAATGCTAAAGTGTACGCTGGTACGCACAACAATACCATTTACCACGCTGTTTCTATCAACTTCTTCGATGCCAACTGGAATTTTCTCAGTACCTCAGTTTCTGTAGAGGTGAAAAAAGTACTGTCTGCGGCTCCGGTGGGTCCGCAACTTTATGCATTTTCAGCTACTGTACCTGCCGGTGCCAAGTACACACAAGTGGGCTTTAGCGGTAGCGGCGATTGGATAAAAACAGATCAGTGGTGCGTAACTGCTACTGCACCTGTATGTACCGGCCGTGTAACCAGTTTGTACTTTAATAAGTTGGACGGTGGTACCGATTTACCCATCACCAATGGAGCAACCTTTACTACCACCCAACTGGGTGCTTTGTACAACTTTGAGGCTGCTACTACGGGTACCGTGGGTAGCGTTAAGTACACCATTACAGGCCCTACAGCCAGCAGCAATATTGAAAATACGGCTCCTTATAACAGCCCTGGTACTGGTGGCAGTGCTTGGACATATACACCCGGCACCTATAGTGTAAACTTGAAGACTTTCTATGCCGCTGATGCTACCGGCATACAATGCCACGATACCACGATTACATTTACTGTTATTAACAACGCTGTATCCTTGGGCAACCAAGTATATATAGACAGGAACGATAATGGCCTTTTTGAACCTGGTCTTGGTGACTTTGGTTATGATGGTGCCGTTGTAAGGTTGTACGCCGACAATAATGATGACGGTATTGCAGACGGTGCAGCACTGGCCACACAAACAACTGCTGGCGGTGGCTTTTACAATTTCACCAATTTGGCGCCAGGTAAATACTTTGTACAAATTGAAAGTGTGCCAACTTGGATGTTTAAAACAACGGTTAACGGTGGCGACCCCGATAACGACATTGACAACGACAACAACGGTCTTACACAAAATACAACGACTGCCATCATTAAAGGCGGTACCATTACATTGAGTACAGGTGGCGAAACAGGCGGTGGCAACACCAACAACACCTACGATTTTGGTATCTTCAAAACCAATGGTTTGGGCGACTTTGTTTTCTTGGATGCCAATGCCAATGGTGTTCAAGACCCAGGTGAAAATGGTATTGCGGGTGTAACCGTAAACCTGCGCAATACGGCAGGTGCGCTTTTGGCCACCACTACTACGGGTGCCAACGGTTACTATTTCTTCTACGACCCAGCCGAATACGGTACTAATAATTATAACATAGAATTTATTACCCCTGCTGGTTATACCGCTTCTCCTGCCAACCAAGGCGGCGATGATGCGAAAGATAGTGACCCTATCGGCGGTGTGATTACAAATGTAAATGTACCCAACGGTACATGGAACCATACTTTTGATGCTGGCTTTACACCCACCACTTTGAACTTGGGTAATTTTGTATGGTTTGATAGAAATAACAATGGTACACAGGATGCCGGTGAGCCCGGTATTGGAGCCGCTACGGTGAACCTTTACCGCGATGCCAATGGCGACAACGCCCCTGACGGAGCTTCCATCGCTACTACTACTACCAATGGAAGTGGTGCTTATGGATTTGGTTCATTGTCTGCCGGCAACTACATCGTGGGTGTAGTAATCCCAAGCGGATATGCAGCCGCAGCTACTACGGCCACCAGTGCATCGCCCAATAATGATAACAATACCGATAACAACGGTGTTACCACGGTAACTGGCGAATTGAGGAGTAATTTCATTACCCTTTCCGTTGGTGGCGAACCCACTACAGATGGTGATGGCAACAATGGTAACCTTACTTTGGACTTTGGTTTGCGTGGTACTGGTTCTATCGGCGATTTTGTATGGAATGATACAAATGGCAATGGTATCCAAGATCCCACCGAAACCGGCATCTCAGGTGCTACCGTTACTTTAACTTATCCCGATGGTACCACGGTAAATACGACTACCAATGGTACTGGCGGTTATCTGTTCAGCAATTTGCCTCCAACAGGTGTTGGCCAAAGCTATACCGTAACCTTTACTACCCCTGCTGGTTATACCGCTTCTCCTGCCAACCAAGGCGGTGACGATGCCAAAGATAGTGACCCTGTTAGCGGTGTGGTAAGCGGCATTACATTAACGGCCGGTCAAAGCAATTTGACAATCGATGCAGGCTTTAGGACTTGCCCCGGTGCGCCTACTGCCCCTGGCGCTAGCATTTGCGCTGGTAGCAGTACTACCTTAACTGCTACAGGTGTAACGGGTGCCAGCTTTGCTTGGTACAGCGCTTCCACTGGTGGTTTGCTGTTGTCTTCAACAGCTTCTTACACCACGCCAACATTAACAGCCAATGCCACTTATTATGTACAGCAAACAGTTGCGGGTTGCCCTGCTAGTGGCCGTACTGCTGTAACGGTTACAGTAAATACGCCACCAACATCAGGCATCAATGGCCCCTCTACCATTTGCGCCAATGAAGCGGCCCTGTTTACGGCTACTGGTGCTGGCGTAGGTGCTGTTTACAATTGGACATTTGCCAGCGGTACACCTGCTACTGCTATAGGTTCAAGCGCTACTTCAACTTGGAGCACACCAGGTGAGTATGCCATTACCCTATCAGTTACTTTAAATGGCTGTACTGTAAATTATAACAGGACCATCGTAATTACCCAATCGGTATTTGCTGCTGCTGGTCCTGATAAAGAAATCTGCCAAGGTGGTAATGTTACCATCAACGGTACTGGCCCTACTGGTGCCAACTACACTTGGACAGTTGTTTCTGGTGATCCTACTTCTATTGACAATGGCGGCAACCAAGCCAATGTGTTGGTTTCTCCATTGGTTACCACCGTTTACCGCTTAACAGTTACACAAAATGGTTGCACTAGGACCGATGAGGTAACTGTTACAACCAACGTTAACAACAATCCTACTGCAAATGCAGGTAACAATGTTACCACTTGCGCAGGTGTTGCCGTTCTGTTGGGTGGTAATCCTACCGGTACAGCTCCCCTTACCAGCCCCGGTGCTGCCTTGGGTTATAGCTGGTCGCCTTCTACTGGTTTAAACAGTTCAACCATTTCCAACCCCTCTTTAACACTCACTACGCCAGGTAGCTATACCTATCAAGTGATTGTTTATACGTTGGCTACTGGTTGCTCCGATACAGCTACCGTACAAGTTACCGTTCAG
Source organism: Chitinophaga pinensis (assembly GCA_943373145.1). GTDB lineage: Bacteria > Bacteroidota > Bacteroidia > Chitinophagales > Chitinophagaceae > Ferruginibacter > Ferruginibacter pinensis_H. The sequence continues at coordinate 156,341 of CALSBI010000010.1, read as the reverse complement.
GCTTGCTTGAACTTAGGCAACTATGTATGGTTCGATAGGAACAACAATGGTACACAAGATGCTGGCGAACCCGGTATCAACAATGCCGCTGTAAACCTTTACCGTGATGCCAATGGCGATAATGCCCCTGATGGCGCTTCTATTGCCACTACTAATACTGATTTGAATGGCAACTATGGTTTTGCCAACTTGCAACAGGGCAACTACATCGTAGGTGTGGTGATTCCTACAGGCTATGCTGCTGCCGCTACAACGGCTACCAGCGCATTGCCCGATAACGACAATAATACCGACAATAATGGTGTAACAACTGTGACTGGCGAACTGCGCAGCAACTTCATTACACTTTCCAATTCAGGCGAGCCCACCACCGATGGTGACGGCAACAACGGTAACCTTACTTTGGACTTTGGTCTGCGTGGTACAGGTTCTATCGGCGACTTTGTATGGAAAGATTTGAATGGTAACGGTGTTCAAGATCCAAGTGAGCCAGGCATGCCCGGCGCTATTGTAACCTTAACCTATCCCGGTGGTGCTACCGTAACTACTACGGCTGATGCCAATGGTGCTTATCTATTCAGCAACCTGCCTCCAACTGGTGCCGGTCAATCATACAGCGTAAGCTTTACCACGCCTCCCGGCTATACCACTTCACCTGCCAACCAAGGTGGTGATGATGCCAAAGACAGTGATCCTGTTGGCGGTACCGTAAGCGGTATTACCTTAACGGCTGGCGAAAACAATACAACCATCGACGCAGGCTTTGTGCCACCAGTGGTTGGTTCAATAGGCGATAGGGTATGGAACGATACCGACCGTGATGGTATACAAGACCCCGGAGAAGTAGGTGTTGCCGGTGTTACCGTTTCATTGTACAACAATGCCGGTGGCTTGGTAGCTACTACCTTTACCGATGCCTTGGGTAACTATCTCTTCAGCGATTTGCCCGTATCTGTTGCCGGTATCAACTATCAGGTAAGGTTTAGCCTGCCTGCCGAATTTACCTTCTCTCCACAAAATGCTGCGGGAAGCACGGCTGCCAATAACAGCGATGCCAACATAACAACTGGAAGGACTGGTAATGTAACACTTACTACAGCTAATAAAGACAGGACAGATATTGATGCGGGTATCTACTATACGATCCCTGCACGTATCGGTGACTTTATTTGGAACGATTTGGATAAAGACGGTGTACAAGATGCTGGCGAACCCGGTATTGCTGGTGTTACCGTTACCTTGTACGACAATGCGGGCAACCCATTGCGCACTACCATAACCGACAACAATGGTTACTATCAATTTACCGATGTGGCCTTGGGTACTTATACCATTGGCCTTACACCGCCAGTAGGTTATGTACTGTCTGGTGCCAATACCACCAACGATGATCAGGACAGCGATTTTGATGCTGCTACCTTCCGTACAGCGCCCTTCACGGTTACGGCCGGTACTACCGATCTTAGCTTTGATGGTGGCTTGAACGTAACACCGCCCACTAGGGCTGCCGTAGGCGACAAGGTTTGGAACGACCTGAACAACAATGGCCTGCAAGACGGTAGCGAACCCGGTGTGCCAGGTGTAACGGTACAATTGTACACTTATATCGGCGGCGTAGGCACTTTGATTGGAACAAGAACTACTGATGCATTCGGTAACTATATGTTCAACAATCTGCCCGCTGGTGATTACTATATCAGGTTCACCAACTTGCCCGCTGGTTACACACTGGTAGCCCCTAATGTAGGTGGCGCAGCCAATGGTGCAATCGACAGTGATGTTACGGGTACATTCGGTGCCGGTACAACACAATGGTTCAACCTGTTGGCCGACGAAACCAGGGTAACAGTTGATGCTGGTATCCGCAATACCACCGCATTGAGCAGCTTGGGCGACTTTGTATGGTACGATGGTAATAAAAACGGTATCCAAGATCCTAGCGAAGCAGGTGTACCAGGCGTAACCGTTACGCTGTACAATGCCGCTACAGGTGCCGTTATCAAAACCCTTTCTACCGATGCCAATGGCCGCTACTTGTTTACTGATTTGCCCAATGGCACTTATGCTGTTGGCTTTAGCAACCTGCCCAGCGGTTATGTGTTCACTGGTAAAGACCTTACAACTGATGCCGCTGATAGCGATGTGGATCCTTCTACCGGACGTACAGGTGTTTACACCATTGCAGCTCCCGGTACTGACCTAACTGTTGATGCGGGTATTTTTGCAACGCCTAATGTGAATAATGCAAAAGCTACCATTGGCGATAAAGTTTGGAACGACGTAAACGGAAATGGTGTACAAGATGCGGGTGAACCCGGTGTAGCTGGTGTAACAGTAACCCTGTATGCTGGTGACGGTACTACCGTAATTGGAACTACTACTACCGATGGTGCTGGTAACTATATCTTCACCAATTTGGATGCGGGTAACTATGTGGTTGGCTTTAGCAACCTGCCTGCTGGATTTGCCTTCACTACGCAAAATGCAGGAACCGATCCTACAAAAGATAGCAACCCCAATACTGGAACAGGTAAAACAGCGCCTATCACTTTGGCTGCTGGCGAAATCAACCTTACCATTGATGCGGGTATTAAAGGTGCTACCGTTAAATCTGCCTTGGGCGACAGGGTTTGGTACGACGTAAATAGCAATGGTATTCAAGATGCTGGCGAAAATGGTGCAGCCGGTGTAAGCGTTACCTTGTACAATGCTGCCGGTACGGCCATTGCAACCACGGTAACCGATGCCAATGGCGCTTATTTGTTTGCTGATTTGGATGCGGGCACTTATACCGTAGGCTTTAGCAACTTGCCTGCTGGTTACACAGCTACCACGCCCAACGCTGCTGGAAGTACTGCCGCCAATAACAGTGATGCCAACATTGGTTCACTGAGGACAGGTAACATTGTTTTGCCAGCCGCTACTACCGACCTTAACTGGGATTTGGGTATCGTATCTACCACCAAAGCTGCCTTGGGCAACTATGTATGGTTGGATGCCAATAACAACGGTATACAGGATGCTACTGAAAAAGGTGCTCCAGGTGTAACGGTTACCTTGTACGATGCTAGCAACAATGCCATCGCTTCTGCGGTAACTGATGCTACTGGCTTCTATATGTTCAATAACCTGAATGCAGGTACTTATACAGTAGGATTCAGCAACCTGCCTGTAAATACGACCTTCACTACCAAGGCTTCTGCGGGAAGTACTGCTGCCAACAACAGTGATGTAAACGTAGGCACTGGAAGGACTGATGCGGTTGTATTAACTGCTGGCCAAGTAAGGACAGACGTTGATGCAGGCCTTATCTCCAACTTTGCTGCCGTGGGCGACTATGTATGGTACGATGTGGATGCCAATGGCATTCAAGGTGCCAACGAACCCGGTGTGCCAGGTGTAACGGTTAATTTGATCAATGCTGCAACTGGTGCGGTAGTTGCTTCTGCGGTAACTGATGGCAAGGGCCGTTACTTCATCAACAACATACCGGTACCTGCAGGTGGCACCAGCTTTATCATAGAGTTTAAAGATTTGCCCGTTAATACAGTAGGTTATACCATCAAAAATGCACCCGGTTCCAATGCTGCCAACAACAGCAATGCCAACCCTGCAAGTGGCAGAACAGATGCCTTTACGCTGTTGCCCGGTCAGGTTGACTTGACCATTGATGCCGGTATCATTACAGATGGTGGTGGACCATTGCCTGTAACCTTTACCAAGCTCAGCGGTGTATATAACAACGGTATTTCTAAATTGAACTGGGCTACGTTGAGCGAACAAAACTTCAGCCACTTTGAAGTTGAGTACAGCAAAGACGGTGTAGGCTTTAACCATTTGGGCAATGTAGCTGGAAATGGCAACAGCAACAACCGTATTGATTATGGCTTCAACCATTTGCAACCCGTTGCCGGTGCCAACTACTATCGTTTGAAAATGGTAGATAGGGATGGCCGCTACACATACAGCAACATCGTATTGCTGAACGTAACCATCAAAGGTTTGGTGATTACAGCGGTTTACCCCAATCCTTTCATCGATAAAGTGAACGTGGGCATCACATCGGCCGCTGCTGAAAAAGCGAGCATCAAACTGTTCGACAATGCAGGCAAACTGGTGTACAGCAATGAAATAATGATGCAGGTTGGTATCAATACCATCAGCATCAATAACTTGAGCAAACTGGCTGCCGGATCTTACATGATACAGGTAAGCGCAGGTGATGCAGTGTTAACAAAACAATTGATGAAATAATCATAAAGAGGTTTGATAACCAAGCACAAACAAAGGATGTCCCTCGGCCGTAAGGTCGGGGGCTCTTTTTTTATGGCCCTGGATATAGTTATGAGTTATGAGTGATGGGTTATGAGTTGCGGCCAACGGCTTTGTCCCTCCTGTCAACCGTCAACTGTCGACTACGCTCGGCCATCGGTCAACGGCCAACGACCAACGACCCACCGCACATATCAATAAATTCCCTACCTTCAATCCATTATCCATTACAATTGCAGGCAGGTATGAAACATTTTAAATTCTACACCAAAGAAGATATATTGTCGCTCACCAAAGTGCGCCGTTTTGAAACCAAGATAGGGGAGCGGCTGCAATACATTCGCCCCGGTGGGGATTGGGCGGAAGCCCTCCAGCAAAGCGATGCCCGTTATGTGTTGCTGGGTATCCCCGAAGATATTGGCGTAAAAGCGAATATGGGGATTGGCGGTGCCGATACGGCCTGGTTGTCTTTTTTAGCCGCTTTTTTAAATGTACAGAGCAATGAGTTTTTCAGTGGCGAAAGCATCCTTTTGTTGGGGCATTTCGACTTTGGCGATATCAAGTACCTGATCGAAAACCATGCTGCCAGCGACGATGAAAAGGTGGAAGCTTATCGCCATGCCGTAAATACCATCGACGAAAATGTGGAGCAGGTAATTAAGGTGATTGCGGCTTGTAAAAAAATACCGCTGGTGATAGGTGGCGGCCACAACAACAGTTACCCCATCATCAAAGGGGCAGCCAAAGGGCTGCACAAGGCTGAATTATTGCCCCTTACCCAAATCAATGTGATTAATGTGGACGCCCATGCCGATTATAAAACAACAGAAGGGCGCCATAGCGGCAATGGGTTCCGCTATGCGGCGGAAGATGGTTATTTGGGCAAGTATTGCATTGTAGGACTGCACGAAAACCATGTGCCGCAAAATGTACTGATGGACATCCACAACAACCCCTTTATCGATTATGTGAGCTACGAAGAAATTTTTATCAGCGAACGCAAGAATTTTATACAGGCCATTGCCCATGCTACGGGTTTTACCGAAAACAGTTATACGGGTATTGAGCTTGACCTTGATTGTGTGGAAGGCATATTGAGCAGCGCAGCTACACCCTCCGGTATTAGTACTTTACAGGCCCGGCAGTACATCAATTTTGCAGCCACCGACGCTAAGCCGGCCTACCTCCATATCTGCGAAGGTGCCACCCATTTGGCCGATGGTCGCCGCGACGATAGTACGGGCAAGTTCATCAGTTTTTTAGTGAGTGATTTTGTAAAAGCACACGAAGACCGTTAGTAAGTACGTTTACCGTTAACCGTTAATAGGCCTGCCAATCGCTTCAAAGCTGCCTAATACACCGAGATATGTTGAAAAGCCACCATATTACACTGCGTAAAAAACGAATAATGGTACATTTTGCGCAATATCGTATCTGTATTGCCGTTATTGGGAGGTTAAACCAGTTATAAGCAATAATAAAACTCTACATCAGCAGTAAATGAAGGTAAGAAACCAGCTTTTGGTAATCTTTTTATCGGCAATAGGCATTTTGCTAATCACCACATTTGTACTCCTATCCGCTATTACAAAAAAGAATAATGTGTTATTGGAGGCCGGTTATGCAGATTTGAAAAAAGAAGCGACCAAGGTGGTGGATATGAAATCGAGTGTACTCGGAAACTGGGTTTATGATAATTCATTTTGGAACGAACTGGTAGCCACGGTTAAACAGAAAGATACGGCTTGGTTTGAAAACAACCTTATCCCTGGCATGGAAAAATTCAATTCGGATGCCGTATGGGTTATGGACGCCAAGGGCAGTATATTTTATTCCATAATCAACGGTAGTACGGAAGTGCGCAAAGAGGATTTTTTTATGGATATTCCTCTTTTGTACGACTCTTTGCAAAAAAAGCCATTTGCCCATTTTTATGCGCAGATTAACAATGAAGTGTTGGAAGTATATACGGCACCCATACAAGTAGGCACCGATAACCTCCGGATTACAAAAGCCAATGGCTATTTGATAGCAGCTCAATTTCTTAACAAAAACTACTTGCAAGGCTTGGGCCATGTTTCCGAAAAGGCATTGTACCAATTGATGCCTGCCAATACTGCAAGCAACGATAAGATTATTAAAGATGAGGTTACCATCAACCATTATATTCCCTTGCATGGTTTCAATAGTAAGACACTGAAGCTGCTTAAGATAACCAAAAAAATGGAGGTATTAGCGGCCTATAAAAAGGACTTGCTCACTTACCTATTAATTTTTATTGCCGTGGTGGTTGCTATTGCAATGGCGCTCTATATCTATTTTAAAGGCCGTATTATTTCCCCCCTCAACGCTTTGTCGATTGCTTTGGAATTGAAGAAGGATACTTTTCTTGACAAACTGAAGCCCAAAAAAAATGAGTTTGGCGAATTGGCAGGTTTAATTTCCAATTTTTTTAAGCAAAACGACTTGCTTACAATGGAAATAAATACCCGGATCGCATCTGAAGAAGCCTTGAAAAAAGCTGCCAGCGAACTGGAAAAGGCAACCATTGATAAAATAAGGGCAGAACAGGCCCATTTGGCCAAAACGGAATTTCTTTCCACTATGAGCCACGAAATACGGACACCCATCAATGGTGTAATTGGTGTGTGCAACCTGTTGATGGAAGAGAAATTGACGAAGCAGCAACGGGAGTATGTAAACATCCTTAATTTTTCATCCCAGCATTTATTGTCTATTGTATCGGATATATTGGATTTTTCAAAAATTGAATCGGGCAATTTCCAGTTTGAAAAAACATCTTTCGATTTGTTAAAAACCTGCCGCAACATGATAGAGCTATATGAGCCTAGGGCGGTTGAAAAGCATATACAACTTGTGTTTGAGCCCGAAGCTATTGTGCCATTTTCTTTGCATGGCGATAGTGTGCGGCTTTGCCAGATCATAACCAATCTGTTGAATAATGCCATTAAGTTTACGCATAAAGGGACAGTGAGTTTGGGATACAAAACCATCAGTGAAACTACCGCACAAACCACGCTAGAATTTACAGTAAAAGATACGGGCATCGGTATAAGCCACGATAAAATGGATGCCATTTTTGAAAAATTCACACAGGCGGATATTTCCACCTCCTCCAATTATGGCGGTACCGGGCTGGGCCTTACCATCTCTAAAAAATTGGTAGAACTGCAGGGCGGCAAAATGGTAGCCAAAAGTGAATTGGGCAAAGGGTCAACTTTTACCTTTTACCTCAGCTTTGAAAAACATGTATATGTTGATAATTTGCCTTTGCCTGGCCATACTAAGTATCCTAAAAACCTACAGGGGCTTAAAGTATTGGTTGCCGAAGACAATAAGATCAATGCACAGGTATTGAGCGGTTTTTTAAGAAAATGGCAAGTGAATTTTGAAATCGTGGGTAATGGCAGCGAAGTTGTACAGAAACTGGCTTTTAGCAACTACGACCTGATATTGATGGACCTGCAAATGCCCGTAATGGATGGAAAAGAGGCCACGTTGAAAATCAGGAATGAAAAGGCAACGGATTACTGCAATATCCCCATCATCGCCCTAACGGCAGACGCTACCTCAGAAACCCAAAGCACTATTGACCAATATGGTTTTAGTCAATACTTGGCCAAACCATTTAACCCTGATGCGCTTTTCCGGCTTTTAAAAAAATATTATGACATACATACAAACTAACAAACCAAAACTATTGGCCATTGTGCTTTTGCTTATGATAATTTGCTTCCAGCCTTTTACTGCGGCAAATGCACAGGGTATTAATTTGCCAGTAGCTGACTCTAACAGTAATATGGTTGATAAAAAAACCAAATCGTCCAATAAATTGAGCGGTTATATTGAGATGAACTATTACCGTCATTATTTATGGCGGGGCGCCCTTTGGGGCAATAACGATGTGTCTCAACCGGAGCTGCATTTAGATTACGGTAATTTTTCTTTTGCGGTTACCCCCAATTTGAATATGCTCCCTAAAAACTTGCCCAACGAAGCCTATAAAAAGAAGGTTGTGTTTGATGAGCAGGATTTTGAGTTGGGATATCAAAATTCAATTGGTAAACTAGAATATCAATTTTTGCTTTGGGGATATTTTTATTTTAACCAGATTGAAACCCCCAACACCGGTGAACTCTATAATAAACTGCAATACCCTGTATGGAAAAATACCAAAGTGTTTACCGAAAATGTAGTGGATATTGGCTCCTATAAAGGCTCGTTTTATAATGCCACAGGCTTGGTTTACGAAAAGGAAATCAACAACTTGGCTATTGAATACAAACTTTTTTCAGCTTTTGCCAGCGCCAAGTTTAATGAAGCCTATTATGGTACTGATAAGGCCAGTGTAAACTTTATGGGCACCAGCTTGAACTTGGAATACACTTTCAAAAACAATTTTTATTTGGCGGCCAAAGGTGAATACAATCAGTACATGGCCAAACAAATCCGGTTGTCAACTGGGTTGAACCATACCGATAATATAAGTGTATATTTTGGATTGAACTTCTAAGCTGTTATAACGCAATATATTTCGGCATAGCCACCAAATTGTATTGTAATCTGCTGTTAGCTGTTGCTGCAATTATGTAAATCATTCATCCACAATTGCTCCATAATCTACCAACAACTCCTCTCCGCAGGCAATATCCCGAAGGGCCACAAAAGTTTCCCCTTCGTTTTGCGAAGCGATATTGGGCGTATCACTGTGGTTGAGGAAATTCACCAAATCCATCACCTTAAAGCCATAATCGGCTATAAAATAATTGTCGGCATCGTATAAGCAATAGTTTTCTATCAAATCTTGGCTGTGCTGCGGCAATGTTTCCACTTCTTTTTTGGGTACCGGAATCCATTTGCCCACGCCGGTGGAGAAAAGGGTATTGCAACCCTTGGGTATATCCCTGATGGCAAAAACCCCAATACCGTGTAAGGGCGAGGGCTTGATCATGCACCATGTATTGTTGCTCAGTTCTTGCAACAGTTCCGCTTTTGTCATGCTAATGAATTGAATGAGTCGGCAAGATAGGGTGTTTTCTATTTTCAAGTAGGGCCAAAAAAAAGGCTGAGGTGGAAACCTCTGCCCGTTTTTAATCCGTACCCTATGAAAACTGATGCAAAAATAATACAAGCGAATGGTACTTGCCAAATTTTAAATGTGAAAATTTTCTTAATTTTTTTGTTTTCCTGCCATTACAAGGGCAAGGTTTTTACAAAATAATGGGCGGGAAATTCAAACTTGGGCGTTTGGTCTTTGGAAAAAATGCCAAAGACCGTGCTGCCGCTACCGCTCATGGCGGCATAAAGGGCTTGGGATTGGTAGAGTTGTGCTTTGATATCGGCCATTTCGGGATGCGCTTCGAATACGGGTTGCTCAAAATCGTTGTGCAACTCGGCCCGCCATGTGGCGATGGGTTGTTGGATGATTTGGGCGATGGGTTTTTGATGGTTCGGATGGTTCGTGGGGACACGAACCATGGCGGTTGGTTGGTCGGTGGAGACACCGACCAATGCGGAAAAAGCCCAAGCGGTATTGACATGTATACCGGGATGTACGAGTACCAATTGATAGGGACTGAGGTCCAATTCGATGGGTTGGAGTATTTCGCCACGGCCGCTGCCTATGCAGGGTTTTTTATGCGCAAAGAAAGCGCAATCGCTGCCCAGCTTTGCTGCGTAGCTCAGCAATTGCTGCCTGTCCAGTTGCAGCCGCAATTTGATATTGAGCAATTGCAGGGCAAACATACCATCCGAGGAACCGCCACCGAGTCCGGCACCCATGGGTATCACTTTGTGCAAATGCATACTTACGGGCGGTAGGTTGGGGTAATCGGCGTGGAGCAAATGCCAAGCTTTTAGGCAAAGGTTATTGGCCGCATCTCCTTGGATGGGTAGGCCCGAACACACAAAATCATTGATTGATAGGGTAGTATTGGGTATGATTTCCAATATATCCGTGAGGCCATACCCGGGGTAGAATACCGTTTCTAGGTCGTGAAACCCATCGACCCTTTTGCCCAAGATGCGCAGGCCCAAATTTATTTTGCAATGGGGAAATACGACCATTGGTTGCGGTATGCTTTAATGCGTTGAAAAAGATGGGGCGGGAAGCGTTACTTACTTTCCCTGCTCTTGATTTCGTCCCTAATGGAAATGGCCTTGATATAATCTTCTTGCTCCAGTACTTCGTTGAGCATATTGTTCAGCTCTTCCAATGACAGGCTTTTTAAATCGTCGCGGCTGCCCAAATCGGCGGCTTTGGGTGCGGCGGCTTTTTTCTTTTTGCCATCGTCCTCCATCAAAATGCCTGCTTGGTCCAATATATTATCGTAGGTATAAATGGGGCAGCCAAAACGCACGGCCAATGCCAGTGCATCGGAAGTGCGGCTGTCTATTTCTACGGTGTCATTTTCGCTGCTGCATACCAATTTGCTGTAAAAAATACCTTCTTGCAGGTCGTTGATCACAATTTCGTGCAGCTCCACATTAAATGCCAACATGAAATTTTTCATCAGGTCGTGTGTAAGCGGGCGGCTAGGTTGCATGCGTTCCAGCGCTACGGCAATGGCCTGTGCTTCAAAACCTCCAATAACGATCGGCAGGCGGCGCAAACCGTTTATTTCACCCAGTACCACGGCATAGGAGTGCGTTTGTGTAATGCTGTGCGATAGCGCCACTATTTCCAGTTCTATTTTCTTCATAAATATCCGTTTGCCCAAGGGGCTTATCAATAACAAATATATAGATTATGTTCGTTTTAACGGTGCTTTTGCCTCAAGGCCGACATTTTTTTAGTGGTTTATTGCTTGGGACGGCGTGCCAAGGGCTTATTGCCTTTGGCAGGGGCCTTTTTTTGTGGTTTTTTGGGTGATGGGGGCTTTTTGTTTACATAGCTATTTGCTTCATCGGCAAACCATTTGGCCGAGTCTTCATTAAACCGCTGCCGTATCAAGTTGCTATCGATTGTTTTAAAGGCTTTTAATAAAGAATCTTGTGCTTTCGCCAAAATTTTTTCATCTGTAAAGGAATAACCTTTGGGTAATTGAAAGGGCTTGTTTGATGCCGTGTCTGGTTTGATGCTGATTGCCGAGATGCTGAATGGGTTGGAAAAGGAGTCTGTACCAGGTACTTCAATTTTTAGCATTAACCTGTCGGTAGCCCACATAAAGAGGTCGTTTGTTTTTTTCAAGTTGGCCGGTACTGCTAAAGGCAGGGAATCGGCCAGCCAAATGGTACAACTCGTTTCTTCGGCTATTTTTGCTTTATAGGCCTTGGATGGTATATTGGCTATTTTGCCCGAGTTGAAAGGGGTATCGGTTAATTGTATTTGATTTGCTTCGCTTACGTTAAAATATTTCTGTCTGATCGATTTTTTCTTATGCGATATTTCGTAAGTATTGCCTGTAATAAAATCTATCACAAGATTTTCTTCTACCATTTGCCCTTGTTTATCAGGCATTTTGGCTTCCAGCAAAATGTACTGCTTGTTGTAATGTACTATAAAATTGGGCGGTGCCGCTTCTCTATCACCTACTAATAGGTGGTACTCCACCGTACCTGTAAAAGGTGCTTGCGCCTTGGTTGCAATAAATCCTAGCAGCGCTACTGCTAAGGTTATGGAAAATCTTTTTGTCATGTTTTATTGTTTTCTGTAAGCTGTGGATTTTGCAGCCGGTTTCTTGGCCGGTTTTTTTGTAGGTTTTTTGGGTGAAGTGGGCTTTTTGTTTACATAGCTATTTATTTCATCGGCTGCCCATTTGGCCGAGTCTTGATTTAACTTTTGTTGGGCAAGCACACTATCTACATTTTGGAATTGACGTAATAAGGAATCTTGTAAACGGTTAAGGGCGGCTTCATCTTCAATAGCATAGTTGGCAGGAAGTTGATAGCTGCTGTCGCTGAATGTAAGGGGTGTGATTTTAACAGCATTGATAGTAACATCTTCTCCTTTCTTTTTCTTTCCGCCAATTGTATCAGGTTCAACCCGAAGCAGTAGTTTTCCTGTGCCAAATATGAAAAAGTCACTGTTTTGAGCCAGCACGTCGTTTTGCGTTACTGTAATGCTGTCAGCAAACCATATCCTGTATGATTGGAATTTATCTATCTTGGTTTGATAAAGATTGGCCTTATTACCTGCAATGATGGTTTGCTCGCCGGGCAGTTGGGTCAGTTGTGGTAACACCAGCGTAGTCTTGGTCTTTTCGAGACTGATAATTTTTTTTGCATCATGACTCACTTGGTATGTTTTACCACTTATGTAGTCTATCACCATTTCCGTTTCAGGTTCATATAGGCCCGTGATGGTATCTTTTAACGCAAATGCTATCAATTTCAAGTACCGGGGCCTATACTCTAATATCATTCTTGGTTGCTCCTGGGGTACTTCTTCTTGAAAAATAAACTCGTATTCCACCCTGCCCGTAAAAGGTGCTTGTGCCTTGGTTGCAATAAACCCTAGCAGCGCTACTGCTAGGGTTATAAAAAATTGTTTTGTCATGTTTTATTGTTTGCGGTATGCGGCGGATTTGGGGGCCGTTTTTTTCTTGGCCGGTTTTTTTGTGGGCTTTTTGGTTGGTTTTTTGGGGAGGGCAACTGCTATCGTATCTGCCATCACCGACATGGCTGTATCGTAAACCATAGAGTCAGCGGCTTGCGGGTCGAATTTGGGTTTAGGTATAAAGCCCGCCGGTATTTCAAATTCGGCTGCATCGAATGCCATAGGCGTTACCGAAATGGCTTTGGCCGTTATTCTGGTGGCTGGTTTTTCGTTCCCTTCATCGGCCATACCGTCGAATAGGGTGCTTATTTGCATGGAAGCCCCCAGTGCAATACGGTTTTGGTATACCATCATTAACTCAGGATTGCCCTTGTACTGTTCGGGGATGGTGTAAGAAAGGTTGTCGGCCAAATTATATATAATGTCGTTCATGGACAAAATGCCGCCGAGGCCGTTGCCGGGGGAAGTGCTTTCCAATAGTACCGCTGTGGTTGGATAGCCCATTATGTCTTTTTTTTCTGGTACAAAGGCATTGCCCAGTCTGGTTTTCAAGATTTTTGTTTTGAATTGTTGGTTGGTGGTATTGATGGTGAAGATCTTGCCGGAATCCAATCGTACCAATACGTATTCGGCATCGGGTTCTGTGTTTTCTTTAAAACTGATTTTAAGTTTATTGGGTGCAAATAATACCGTTAATTCGGGTTTTTTTTCGTCTTTATCGGCTTCCATCAAATAGACTACTTTGCCTTCGAAATCTTTTTGTGATTTTGCACCCAATGCGGCGATGGTTGCCATGAGTACGAATATCAATTGTTTCATATTTGTTTTTTAAAGCACAAAGTTATTGTTTTCTTTTAAAATAAGGGTGGGCGCTGGGTAAACGCTTTAAGACCATCATTGGGGTTTCAGACCAATAATGCGGGATTTTGCTGAACAAACGCTTGTGCTGGCCTGCCTTTGCCGGCCGACCATGCCTTCGGCTTGACATGCTGCCTCGTTCCCGGTTCACCCCTAGCATTTACCCCTTTTTTGGGATCCCTTACCCAATGTCGTTAAGTTAAGGGTTTGTTCCAGCGGAACAACTGGTGGGTTGCCCTCAACCGGTTGGGGGCAAGTGTTCCATCGGAACCCCGCCATTCGGCGGGGCTGCAAAACTCGGGCACCAAACGTTCCTAGGGAACGTAACGACCACTTTTCAACCCAAAACTACCAACGAGATACCCCGCTGGGGTATAAGAACTGCTTAACTTAATGACATTGGACCCCTACCCAAAAAAGCCCCAACAAGTTGGGGATCGGTCTCGTCATTAATGACGAGATAGTTCACCTGGGAACTGGTGGGAGAGTGGCTTCTTTTTGGCTTGTAACTTCTTTTCTTTTGAACAGGTAGTTACGTACTTTTTACTCCATAACACAAGATGTTATGGTATGTATGTGAATAAGTTGTATTTCTAACGCATTCTCAATTTCTAACGGTTTCCCAAATTCTAACGGATTTTCATTTTCTAACGGATTCTCAACTTCTAACGCATTCCCAATTTCTAACGCACCCGCAGCAATTACTGAAACCCCCGCTAAAGCTTCGAAAGGCCCCGCATCAATTACTAATGCCTCTACTGAACTGTCGAACGGTGCCGCAGGACTTTCTAAGGGTTGCACTGAAGCTTCGACCGCACCCGCAGCAATTGCGTAAGGCCCCGCTAAAGCTTCGAAAGGCCCCGCATCAATTACTAAAGCCTCAACTGAACTGTCGAACGGTGCCGCTGAACTTCCTAACGGGTGCACTGGAGCTTCTAAAGCCCCGGCTAATGTTTCGGAAGACTCAACTGGTGTTGCTAAAGTCGTTTGGCAGTTTGCAAAACTGCCGCTACGCAAAGAGTCGACCACTTTTTAAAAGTGGTCGACTCTTTAGTGATTTTTTTTAGTTTTTGCCTACTCGATATTTACCCTGATGCCTTCGCTGTGGCTGCTGAACTCGGGGGCGTACATACATTGGATGGTGGTAATGCCATTGCTGTAGTTACCCTTATGGGTTACAAATAAGGGGTATTCGAATACGTAAGTGCCACGGGGCAGCCAACCAAAGAAGAAGTTGGTGCTGGCATCCTTGGTGCTTTCGTAATAACCCAAACCGCCTTGCCATTTGTAGCTGCTCAGTACGTTTACAGGTTCCATGCTGGCGGCCCGCATATCTTTCATGTGTACATATTCCATATCCCTATCTACCCGTAGTTCAATGCGCACTTTTACTTTGTCGCCTACATTGAGGGCATCCCCGTCGTTGATGGCTTTTAACAAGGGGCCTCTGTCGCCCATGGTTTCTTTAAAGATTTTTTTGTTGAGCTTCAGCGGTGTGGCTGCGGCTGTAATCTTGTCCAAATCTTCAAAGTACTGCCAATAAACCGCACCCCAACTGGTGCTATTAGTGGCCGTGGGTTGCATCGTTACGGTAATATTGCCCATGGCGGGTTTTACTTCGTTGCTGGTAAAGGTCTTTTTAAAGTAACCGGTACCGGCTTCGGTTGGGTTGTCGGTACTTTTTACTACCGTGTTGCCCAAGCTGATGGTTACTTCCCTTTCTTCTGCCAACCAATTGCTACCGCCCAGCAGCAGCGCATAACAGGCTTCTGCCGTGGCTTTGGTGGTTCTCCAATTGGTGGTTTGCTTGTTTTTTAGCAACCAAGTTTTAAGATCATCTACCGTAGCTATGTTTTTATCAATATCGCTAAAAGCCTCTACCATCATGGCCTGGCTTTCGATGGGGCTTTGGTACCAATAGTATCCGCCGGTGGCAAATTCTTTCCAGTACATGCCCATTTCTTCTTTTACAATGGCATTTTCTTTTAAGGATTTGATGATGGCAGCAGGGGTTTTGCTGTCATTGTCCCTGTGCAGTGCCAAAGCGATCATGGCCTGCATGTATTTGCTTTGCGATAGCCAGTATTTTTTCGCCTGCCCTTTGTAGTAAGCGGCTGCCGTGGTGGCATCGCTATTTATTTTGTACTCATCAAAGAAGCTGCGCATGTACAAATATTGAATGGCCGTGTAGCTGAGGTTGTTGCTGCTCAACTTCACTTTGTTGCGGATGAGGTAATCGTATTCCTCTTTTAGCTTCCTATCTAAGTAAGGGATGGCTTTATCGGCAATGGGTTTTAGCTTTGCCCAATCTTCTTTGCCCAAGGC
This sequence comes from Chitinophaga pinensis, assembly GCA_943373145.1. Taxonomy (GTDB): domain Bacteria; phylum Bacteroidota; class Bacteroidia; order Chitinophagales; family Chitinophagaceae; genus Ferruginibacter; species Ferruginibacter pinensis_H. The sequence continues at coordinate 140,368 of CALSBI010000010.1, read as the reverse complement.
ATTGAGTTTGCGCAGGTGGCCGATGCCGGTAACGATGTACTGCGTGATGTAACGGTCGTCGGGCCCACCTTTGAACCATACAAAACCGCCGTTGGGGCTCTGCATTTCTTTCAGTTTGGCCATGGCTTTGCTCATTTCGTTGCCCATTTTTACCATGTCGAACAATAGGGCAATGTTTTTCTTTTGCTGACTTTCGTTTTGTGCCGCCATTACCCAAGGGGTTTCTTGCAGCAGAGCCGATTTCAGTTCTTCGTTCTTTTGCAGGTTGCTCAACAGCGCTGCGGTATCTACATTTTTCCAGCGTTCAAAAACCGCTTTTATCTTGGGCGCACTGTTGCTGATATAGCTGGCCAGTGTGTTGGCATAATAGCGGTTGAATGTTTGCTCGGCACATTCGTAGGGATATTCCATCAGGTAGGGCAGGGCCTGCACGGCATACCAGGCCGGGTTGCTGGTGTATTCCAGCGTAAGGGCGTGGTGGGTGAGCGTGGGGCTTTTGCTATTGAGCAATTTATCGAATGTGAAATTCTTCGTATTGGTTTTGCGTACGTTCAGCGGCATGGTTTCGGTTACCAACATGCGGTTGATGAGCACGGGCAGGGCGGCTTCTTCGCCGTCGCTTACACCGGGTGCTTTGGCGATGATGCGGTAGGTGAGGGCCGAGTTGAAATTGATGGGCACTTCCAAGGGGAAGTTAACGGCTACACTTTGCCCGGCAGGTGCGGTAAAATATTGCACAGGGAAGATATTTTTAAACCAACCGTCAACGGGTTTATTGGTGGCGGCATCCAGCAGTTCCAGCATGGCCTGACCGGTTATTTCCTTATCGGTAAGGTTTACCACTTTCGCGGTAAACTCCATGCGGTCGCCTTCTCGCAAAAAGCGTGGGGCATTGGGTTGCACCATGAGTTGCTTTTGGGTAACTACGGTTTTTTGCGACATGCCGCTGGCCAGTTCCTTGGTATGCGCCAAGGTTTGCAGCTTCCATTGTGTTAATGCTTCGGGCATGGTAAATTCAAAACTTATATTGCCATCGGCATCCGTTTTTAAATCGGGGAAGAAGAAGGCCGTTTCGTTAAAGTTTTTGCGTACCTGCACGGGGGCGTCGTTGGTGGATTGGGGCTCTTTTTTCGCTTCTGTATCTTCTGAAATATTTCCCAAACTATCGTAAACGGGTACCATTAAATCTCCATCTTTCTTTGCACGTTGTTTGGCATAGCCTTGTGCCACTACCTCATCTCGTTGGGCAATTCCCTTTTCTTGCACGGGCGCAGGTGCTCCTGCCATGGCGGGTTTGGCCATTTTCATGTGGCGGGTATCGTGCTCCATGGGGTTCAACCACCAAAGCGGCTCTTCGTCGTTGTTAGTGGTTCGGGTGCCCAACCTATCGTAGGATTTGGGGTAATCTTTGCTCCGATAATCGTAGTTGCTGTATTGCTGTGCATCAACGGCTAAAAATCCTTGCCCAGTGGCCTCATTGCCGCTGTACAAATAGGGCCAGAGACCGGATAGGCCACTCCAACTAAAGGGTTTGAACTGATCCAGCGAGGCATCGTACATACTGGCCAACATTTCTGCGGCTACTTTCTCACCTTTACTACCGCTGATTTTTACGCTCCATTTTTCTTGGGCGCCGGGCAGTAGCTTGTCCCTGAATGTGGTGTAGCTAATGTCCAGTTCCTTATTGCTCCAAGGAATGGACACGCTCTCGGTACCACTGTATATCCGATTGTGGTGTACAAATAAATATTGTAGCGACATGCCGCCACGATCGGTTTCGGTGATGGCTTGTGTATTGTTGTAGGGTTTACCTGCTTCAATGGTTTGGTAACTGAGGGTTTGGTTATTGTACATTTTGCGCAACTCTTGTACCACCCAAATTTTGGGTAAGCCACTGCTCAGCGTAAAGCGAACATTTTCGCCGGGCTCAGCGGTGGATTTATCGGCAGTTACCGTGATGGCTTCGGTACTGTTGTTGCCGCTATTGTCGGTCAGTTGAACATATTGAATGGCTTTAGCTTCTTGGCCGTATTTGTCCACAGCAGTGGCGGTAATTTTGTACCAACCGGCGGCTAGCGTGGTATTGCCAAGGGCCATCGGTTTGTTGGTGCTGTCCGTTTTTTCCAACAATTTGGCCCCTTCTTCGTAATGGCCTACCTCGTCTTCGTTTTTATACACATCGTAAGGGAAATAGCCATAGTATTCGTCTTTGCTCATGGTAAACTGGTCGGGTTGCTCCCAATAGCGTTCCCTAAAGATGCGCCCAGGGCTTTTGAGCTGCTGTATGCTTACGATAGCCGTTGTCTTTTCCTCGATATTGTTGAGGTTGGTGCTGCGTACCAATAGTTTTTTCAGGCTATCGGCTGGCAGTTTGGCGGGTAATACAATAGCCAGTTGCAGGGCTTGGTATGCTACGGCCACCGAAGTGCTGCCACTGCGTGTTTCACCGTTGATATCGGTAACATCGGCACTTACTTCGTAATGGAACACCGGTTGGCCTTTTTTGTCCACCGATTCATCGGGCAGGGCCTTGAATGTTATCTTAAATTCGCCTTTGGCATCGGTAATTGCTTCGCCGCTGGTAATCTCTTGGCTGCCGCCGCCAGCATCTGGATATGGGCGGTAACGGCCACCCCTTTTACTGTAGCCATAGCCCCACCAATCGGGGTAGCGCACTTGGCGTACCACCCGGTACTTCACTTTGGCGCCATCTATATTGTTGCCGGCGTATGCTTTAGCCGTACCGGTTACTTTGATACTATCGTTGAGGCGGTAAGTGCCTTTGGGCTTTTCCACTTCTACCATAAACTTGGGCCGCTTGTATTCTTCTACGCTAAAATGGCCGCTGCTGCTCGTAACCATATCCATGATGGTAAACTGACCACCGAGGCCACCTTCGGGCAGTTTGAATGTGCCGCTGAAGGAGCCATATTCGTTGCTGGTAACCGATACCGTACTTACTTTTTGATAGTTGGCATCTTTTAGTTCAATGGTGCTTTTAAAGCCTGGTACAATGCTGCTTTTGCCGGTTTTGCGGTCCGTTTTTACCACAATGCCTTTAAAGTAAGCGGTTTGTCCGGGGCGGTAGAGGCCACGATCGGTAAACAAAAAGGTAACCGGTTTGGCTTCCGGCTCTACGTTATCGTTATAGCCATAGCCGTTCAGGTTATCATCTAAAAAAAGTTCATCGTTGCCATTGGTAATTTGCAAACGGATGCTGCGGTACTCTTTGCTTTTTTGCAAGATGAAATGTCCGTTGGCATCGGCGGTATATTGTTCCCCTTTGTTTTCTTCATAGCGGTTGGTGTTGTAATTATATTTGTTTTCCCATACCTGCACTTTGCTATTGAGCAGGGGCTGGCCATTGCTACGGTTGAGGATGTAATAGTCATCGCCCAATGAAACGCTGCTGATATTGCTTACATATACCAATGCTTTTGCAAGCAAGGTTTTGCCCGTGCTAAATTGGGCATCATTACTGGCCAAAATCCAATACAAACCAGTTTCCACGCCATCCACTTTTACTTCGGTACTGTGTTCTTGGTAATCTTGTGGATCGGGCAGGGCTACACTCCACTGCTTTTGCGGCTTGAGTTTTACCATTTCTTCCCAAAGCTTGGCATACTCCATTTCGTTCAGCTTTTTAATGGCTGCCGCAGTGGTTTTGATGATGCGCAGGTGCAGCGTAGGTAGGTTTTTATACTTAACGAGTGAACGGAAAGGTTGATTGGGCACGTTTACTTTCTCTGCTTGTAAATCCAGTGAGGGGCGTTGAATACTTGATAGCAAATTGTAACAGTTGATACCGCCTTCACTATTGGGGAATTGCTGGGCCACTTTTTCGCACAACTCTTTGGCCCTTTTTATTTCGTACTGGTTATCGGTTTTGCCCAATGGGTCAAACTCCAGCCCACGCTCATAGTACAGCGAAGCCAATAAGTAGCTGGCCTGTGCCGCATGGGCATTGTTGGGGTAACTGGCTATTATCTGTTTGAGCGCTGCTTCGTATAATTTGTTTTTGTCTTCCATCACCGCCTTATTTTTCATAAAGTTGAGGCGGATGATATCGGCATCCAGTAAGGCGGCTGGATCGGCATCGTTCAAATGGAACTGTAGCAATTCTTGAAACAGTCCAATGGCCTTGTGGTAAAGTGAGGTAGTATCTTTGGTGGTGAATTTGGCAGTAACAAAACTGGCAGCGGGGGCAAATGCATTGTTGTCGTTGATGGTGAATTGATAAGCGGGTTTGTTTACGTCCCTCTCATCGTTGGTATAATATTCCAAAGCCCGGTGTGCCAAAAAGTCGAACAGGGTGGGGCGCAGGTGCCTTGTATTTTCGCCTTTGATGATGATGGCATCAAAACCCTCCAACTTGGTTGCTTTTAGCAATGGGGTACCTGCTAATGATGCTTTGTACAGCTTGGCAATATGTTGGTGCAGCTTGGCCAAGCTCCAAGTAGTGATGTCCTTGCTTTTTTCTTCGGTAAGGGCCGTACGGTTGTAAAATTTCCAACGGTTGTTTTGTAGGTATTGCCAAAACATTTGTGCTTGCATGCTCTGCAAGATGTTTTTTGCGGGAGCCTGGGCTTTATCTATTAAAGTATCTACATAAAAAATATTGTTTTCATGGCTGTCTTCCTCTACCATGTTACGATATTTGATGAGGTACATACAAGCTTTTATCTGCTGTGCATCATTTTTTTCTTTTACGGCTTCGTTGTAAATGGCTATTACATTTGCCTTGGCCGATTGGGTAAGCCCCTTGGCTTCGAAAGCTTCTGTTTTTTTCCACTGTGCTATATAGTCGTTCATTTTCTGTTGACCGTATGTTAGTTGTGAAACAATGATTGCTGCCCATGCAAACAAGCTTTTGAGTTTGTTAGCGTACATATTCTCTTTTTTTTTACAAGTTATCAAAACTATTGCCAAATGCAGGATGCAAAGGACGGTATTTTTTCATAATTGGGTTAGTTATTATCTTATCCAGTGGCCTTTTTACGGGGAAATTATTTTTTTAACATTTTATTATGATTTTACTTTGGCATAGTGGCACAACATTTGAAAACAATAACACAAAGGAGGAAACAAATAATGAAAGCGATTTTTACAATTTTAGCAGCAACGGCGCTTACAATTAGCAGCTTTGCACAACAACAGTTTAGGACAAACAAATTAACCATCGGTTCTACCGGCAATACCCCCATTCGGGTAATGGTAGATGGAAGCAGGTACAGTAGTAACAATGGTCAAGGCATTACGCTGAAAAACTTGACAATGGGCTACCACACGGTTAAAGTGTTTGTTAAAAAGAATGGCCGCAGTTTCACAAACAACCAAGGCGGTAATTATGGCAACAACGGTAGCTACCAGTCTATCTATACCGCACAGGTACTGTTGAAAGCTAATACGCATACCGACATTACGATTAACCGTTTTGGCAAGGTTATGGTAGATGAACAACAGATGGGCGTGGGTTACAACAATGATGAAGATGACGAGGATTGGGGTGATAATGGTAACTGGAGCGGCAATAACAACGGCAATTGGAACAATGGGCAGCAGGTTATGAGCGATCGGGTGTTTGAGCAGTTTAAGCAAACCTTGCGCAACGAATCTTTTGAGAATACCCGTGTTACCTTGGCCAAGCAAACCATTGCCACCAACTTTTTTACCGCTGCACAGGTAAAGGATATCGTGAACGTGTTCAGTTTTGAGAGTTATAAGTTGGAGATTGCCAAATATGCGTATGACTATACCGTAGATAAGGGTAGTTATTTTATGATCAACGATGCTTTTAGCTTTAGCAATAGCAAGGAAGAGTTGAACAATTATATACGTACAAAGAAATAATTTTTATACCGCTAAGGAATAATAATAACATTAAATTTTGATAGCGGCATTATACCACTGTAAGATTTTCAAAATATTGACATATTTTAAAAATCACATTGGTATAAGTTGGGTGTTGTTTTATAAAAAGCCCCCTGTTTTTTCAGGGGGCTTTCTTATGCAATGTTGTTTGTGATTAACCTTTTACAGCGGCTGCCATGGTACTACCGATATCGGCAGGGCTAGCTACTACATGGATACCGCATTCGGTCATGATTTTCATTTTGGCAGCGGCCGTATCATCTGCACCGCCTACGATGGCACCGGCATGGCCCATGCGCCTACCGGGAGGGGCTGTTTGGCCAGCGATAAAGCCTACTACGGGTTTTTTGTTGCCCGTTTCTTTGATCCAGCGGGCAGCTTCTGCTTCCATACCGCCACCGATTTCGCCGATCATTACGATGGCGTCGGTTTCAGGATCGTTCATAAACAGTTCTACGGCTTCTTTGGTGGTGGTGCCAATGATGGGGTCGCCGCCGATACCGATGGCAGTGGAAATGCCCAAACCGGCTTTGGCCACTTGGTCGGCAGCTTCGTAGGTAAGGGTGCCCGATTTGGAAACGATGCCGATACGGCCTTTTTTAAAGATAAAACCGGGCATGATACCCACTTTGCACTCGTCGGCGGTAATTACACCGGGACAGTTGGGGCCTACCAAGCGGGTTTTTTTGCCCTGTAGGAAGTGTTTTACTTTTACCATGTCCTGTACGGGGATGCCTTCGGTGATGCACACCACTAGGGCGATACCAGCATCTGCAGCTTCCATGATGGCATCTGCGGCAAAAGCCGGGGGTACAAAAATGATGGACACATCTGCCCCAGTTTGGGCCACGGCATCGGCCACGGTGTTGAACACGGGTTTGTCCAAATGGGTGCTGCCGCCCTTGCCGGGGGTAACGCCGCCCACTACTTGGGTTCCGTATTCGATCATCTGTGTGGCGTGGAATGTGCCTTCTGTACCGGTAAAGCCCTGTACGATTATTTTAGAACCTTTGTTTACTAAAACTGACATGGTATAATAGTAGTTTTTAAAATTGCGGCAAAGATAGGGTTTAGAACGTTGTTTTAGTTACGGGCTGCGGGTTATTTTGTTGTTTTTGTTAGGGGGTTACGGGTTTTTGGTTGCGGGTTACGGGTTGCTTTTGTTGCGAGTTACGAGTTATGGGTTGCGAGTTACGGGTTCGGGTTATCCAATGGTTATTAAAAACCAAACAACCCGTAACTAGAACAACCCGTAACCAAAACAAGTCGTAACCAAAACAACCTATGTTATCAGCCTATTTGAATTTTAAAAACAACACTTCCGTTTCCCGGTTGTTAATGGGGCCGATTTGTGTATTGCTGGTGGTAATTACAGCTCTGGGCAAGCTGTCGGTACGGCTGTTGGTATAGATACTGGTGCCATTGTACAGCCAAATCATATCTCGGAACAGTACAGCATCGGCTCCATTTTGTTTGGCTTTTGCTACATATTTGGCCATTAACCGTTCTTGCAAGCGGGTGGCCGGCCATGTCCCGGCTGTTTGGGCATAGCCACGCCCAATAACCGTGTAGGGCCGATCGATGGCTTTTTCATCCACAAAAACTTTTACATCGCTTACAGGGGCGTAACGTTGCCCTACATAACTTACATCGGGCGAACAGGCGTAGAGGCTGGTTGCAGCCAAGATTGCGTATAATTTTTTCATAACTCTTTTTTCATAACCGAAATCAAAGGTTATGCCCAAAACTGTTATGATTATGTTAAAAAAAGCAGATTATTTCAGCATGGCGTCCATATCCCTATCATCGCTGATTTTGCCACGGGCTTCCAGCATGCGCATATCCTTGGCATCTTGCAAAAATTCGCTGGCAAAGATGAATTCGTTGAGGCGTTCGTTTTTGGAAAAAATGATTTCCTTGTTGTTGCCGGACCATTCTTTTTGGCCTTGGTACATATACAGGATGTTTTCGCCTATTTCCATCACACTGTTCATATCGTGGGTATTGATGATGGTGGTCATGCCAAACTCTTTGGTGATATCGTAGATCAATTTGTCGATTACCATACTGGTTTGCGGGTCGAGGCCGCTATTGGGTTCATCGCAAAACAGGTATTTGGGGTTGAGCACAATGGCCCTGGCAATGCCCACCCGCTTCTTCATACCGCCGCTTACTTCGGAGGGGAATTTTTTGTTGGCTTCCACTAGGTTTACCCGGTCCAGCACTTCATTTACCCGTTTCAGCTTTTCCGAAAAACTCTTTTTGGTAAACATGTCCAGCGGAAACATTACGTTTTGTTCCACCGTCATGCTATCGAACAAGGCGCCGCCCTGAAAAAGCATGCCTATCTGCTGGCGGAGCATTTTGCGCTGCTCATCGTTCATTTCGGTAAAACTGATGCCATCATAGGCGATTTCGCCATGGTCGGGTTCAAAAAGCCCCACCAAGCACTTCTGTAACACGGTTTTACCGCTACCGCTGGTACCGATGATGAGGTTGCACTTGCCGGTTTCCATTACATGGCTTACATCGTCCAGCACCACTTTTTCGCCAAAACTCTTCTTTATATTTTTGAATTCAATCATTTCTTTTTAACACGGATTTTTAAGGATTTCACGAATTCCCTGACCACCGATTGAGACTAATTGCACTGATTACACGAATTCCCAATTCCCTGACCACGGATTTAGAGCAATTACACTGATTACACGAATCCCCAATACCTAATACCTAATTCCCAATTCCCAATTCCCCACTATGCATTTAACAGCAATTGTGCCAAGATATAATCCGCAAATAGCACCATTACGCAACTTACCACCACACTTTTGGTACTGCTACGGCCAATTTCCAATGCGCCGCCTTTTACATAATAACCATAATAGGCAGGTATGCTGCTGATGATAAATGCGAAAGTATAGGCCTTGGTGATGGCAAATATGACGTTGTAGGGCACAAAATTCTCTATGAGGCCCCGGTCGTACACTTCGGTGGGCAAGATATCTGCAGCGGCACCGGCCAAGCGACCGCCCCAAATGCCCAAGGCCATGGAAAGCACGACCAGTAAGGGAATGGTGAGCAGGGCGGCGGCTATTTTGGGCATGATCAGGTAAGATTTGGTGTTGATGCCCATGATTTCCAAGGCATCGATTTGTTCGCTTACCCGCATATTGCCCAGTTCGCTGGCTATTTTGCTGCCTACCACACCCGCCAGTACGATACACACGAGGGTAGGGGCAAACTCCAGTATCACGGTGTCCCTAACAATTTGTGCAATGGTAGATTTGGGGATGATGGGACTTACCAGCTGATAGGCCGTTTGCACGGCACTTACCGCACCCATAAAAATAGAGATAAGTGTTACGATGCCCAGTGAGCCAATGCCGATTTCTACGCACTGGTGCATGAACTCCTTCCAGTACATGCGGAAGTTTTCCGGCTTGGAAAACATGCCTTTGAGCATCAAAAGGTACCGTCCGAAATGGGTGAAAACCGTCATATTAAGTCAAAGATAAACAAGCGTGGCTAATTGTAGGCAAGGCATTTTAAAAAAGGGGTATTTAAAGTTTTCGCAGCTTGTTTTGATTATGGTCGGTGAGGACACCGACCATGGCGACAGTGAAGACACCGACCATGGCGCCACCGACCATGGGAGTCCGAATATAGCTGTCAGCCTGATGAAAAAATCATAAAAAAAGGCATTGGAAGCGGATTTAGTGCCCCAATGCCCTTTTATTGAGCAATAGATTGTTTTTTAACCTACTACATATCCCTGCTTACTTTTCTAAAACCCTTCCACCACTTGGATTTTTTTACCAATTCTTCGGTATTGATGCCTTTTTGTTTGGCCTGGGCTTCCACAACGGCTATCAGCACCATGTTTATGATGCTTCTTACACTGCTGCCCAATTGTAATACGTGCACGGGTTTTTTGAGCCCCAGTAGTACCGGGCCAATGGCATCGGCACCGCCCACTTCCTGCAACAGGCCATAAGCCATATTGCCAGCCGCTAGGTTGGGGAAGATAAGGGTATTGGGCTCGCCATTGGAAAGATCGCTAAAAGGATAGCTTTCCTTAAGTATTTCTTTGTTAAAGGCAATATTGGCCTGCATTTCGCCATCAACCACCAGCGAGGGGTTCCTGCGTTTTACCAACTCCCTGGCTTTGGCCACCAGCTCTGCTTCTGGTGATTTGCTGCTGCCAAAATTGGAGTAGGAGAGCATGGCAATGCGTGGCTTGATATTGAAATGCTGTATCTCTTTGGCTACCAATAAAGTGATATCGGCGAGTTCTTCGGCGGTGGGGTTGAAGTTCACCGTGGTATCGGCCAAAAACAGCGGCCCTTTTTTGGTGAGCAGGATGTACATGCCGGCTATCTTGTTCACCCCATCTTCTGTGCCAATGATTTGTATGGCGGGACGGATGGTATCGGGATAGTTTTTGCTCAAACCGCTGATAAGGGCATCGGCTTCACCGGTTTCCACCATCATACAGCCAAAATTTACCCTGTCCTTCATCAATTTGTTGGCTTCGTACAGGTTTACACCCTTGCGTTGCCGCTTGGCAAAATAGAGGTCGGCAAATTTTTTGCGTACCTCTTCGTGCTTATCGTCTTGCGGATTGATGATGGGTATGCCCTCCAAGCTGATGCCGTTGGCCTCTGCAATTTCCAGTATTTTGTTTTCCTTGCCCAGCAAAATGGGGAAGCCAATACCTTCATCGAGCACAATCTGCGCCGCTTTGAGCACTTTGATGTTTTCGGCATCTGCAAAAATTACCCGCTTGGGGTCTTTGCGTGCCTTGCTGCCGATTACCCGCAACAATTGATTGTCGAGCCCCAATCTTTTGTTCAATTGCAAGGTGTAATCCTCCCAATTGGTAATGGGATATTTGGCCACGCCGCTTTCCATGGCAGCCCTTGCCACGGCTGGGGCCACGGTGGCCAACAAGCGGGGGTCGAGCGGCTTGGGTATAATATAGGTGGGGCCAAAAGAAATGCTCTTTTCGTTATAGGCCATGTTTACGATATCTGGTACCGGTGTTTTGGCCAGTTCCGCCAAAGCCTTTACGGCAGCCAGTTTCATGGCTTCGTTGATTTGGGTGGCCCTTACATCCAATGCGCCCCTGAATATGTAGGGGAAGCCCAATACATTGTTTACCTGATTGGGATAATCGCTGCGGCCGGTGGCCATGATTACATCTTTACGGGCTGCAATGGCTTCTTCGTAGGCAATTTCGGGGTCGGGGTTGGCCATGGCGAATACGATGGGGTTTTTGCCCATGCTTTTAACCATGTCGCCGGTTACCACATTGCCCACGCTGAGGCCCACAAACACATCAGCGCCTTTGAGTGCCTCGGCCAAAGTCATCGGCCCAGTGGCATTGGCAAACTTCAATTTAAAATCTTCCAAATCGGGGCGGCCCTTGTGCAGCACACCGGTTCTGTCGAACACCAAAAAGTTGTTGTGCTTGGCGCCCAATGCTTCGTACAAGCTGATGCAGGCCATGGCCGCGGCTCCGGCACCGTTGATTACAAATTTTACTTTTTCAATCTTCTTTTTTTGTATTTCCAGTGCATTCAGCAGGGCGGCGGCCGAAATGATGGCAGTGCCGTGCTGGTCGTCGTGCATGATGGGTATCTTGAGCTGTCTTTTCAGTTCCTGCTCAATATAAAAACATTCAGGGGCCTTGATGTCTTCCAAATTGATACCGCCAAATGTGGGTTCCAGCGATTTTACGATTTCCACAAACTTTTTAGGGTCCGTTTCATTGATTTCGATATCGAATACATCAATGTCCGCAAAAATTTTGAAGAGCACGCCCTTGCCCTCCATTACCGGTTTACCGGCTTCGGGGCCGATATTGCCGAGGCCCAATACGGCCGTACCATTGCTGATAACGCCTACCAAATTGCCCTTGGCGGTGTATTTGTACACGTTTTCCACATCCTCGGCAATTTCTTTACAAGGTTCGGCCACACCTGGACTGTAGGCCAACGATAGGTCCCGTTGGGTTTTGGCTTCTTTGGTGGGTATTACTTCTATTTTACCTGGCCTGCCCTTGGCATGATATTCCAGTGCTTGTTGCTTTCTTAAATCTTCTTTTTGCATATCTTTTTTTTAATGAGCGCCCGTCCTGGGTTACAAACCCAGGACAGCTAAGGTTGCAAACCCAGGATAACCCAAGTTACAAAACTAGGACAGCTCAAAGTCCGTAGTAAGGGGATGCAATTTACATAAAATGGGCTGAGTAAAGGAGGTTTATTATGGGGAGGGTTGGAAAATAGTGGAGGGGGGATGCTAGATACTGGATGCTAGATGCTGGATGTTGGATAATGAATAGTGGATAATTGATAATTGATAATGGATAGTGGATAGTGGATAGTGGATAGTGATGGGGCTGGGTAATGAATTGTGAATTTGATACTGGATAGCGGAACAGAAATATCTAGCATCTGCCTCCTAGCATCCAGAATGTATTTCTAGTATCTGCTATCTAGCATCCAGAATCAAGTCCCCAGTATCAAGTCCCCAGCCTCATCCCTTCGCCTTAAAGCTCCAAGTAACCAAGAACTCGGCCACTGTTTCGCCGGCTTTGTTTACGCCTGTTGATTTTGCGGTTACGGTACGTCCTTCGCCCGTGGCGATGCTTTCGGCAATCATTTGTTGGATGAGGGCCCCATCGTTGCAGGTAAAAGTGGTAAGGTCGGCGGCTTTTTTGATAAAATTGCCTTCTACTTTTAATACCAACATGCTTACGGCGGGTTGGCGTTTGTAGATATGCGCCATGGCCAGTACACCGGTACTCATTTCGGCCGCCATGGCCAAACAGGCGAAGTACGTGCTGCGGAAGGGGTTTTGGGTAAACCAGCGGTAGGGTACGGTTACCGTGCAGCTTTGCTCGCTAATGGCCCTCACCCTTACCCGGCTGAAAAAGGCAGCGGGCAATTTGGTGAGCAAAAAAAGCCTGAACTTGATGGGGTGTGATACGAGACTGATGAAACCGTTTACCATGATGACTTACTGTGATTTTTGTGATTTTGTGATTGCCATGATTGTGGGGACTGATGATGGGAGCGCTTTGCAATAATGAATAATCAATAATTACTGCCCATACATTTTCGGGTTCAACGCCCTAGGGCTCCACATTTCCAAAAACTCCTGCACCTTGTGTTGGTCGTAGCTGCTTTTGCCATCTTCTAAATAAACGCTGTTTTGTGTGTGGATGCGGTTGCCGTTGCCATCTAAAATGATGAAGACCGGAAAACCAAACCGTTGGGGATAGCCGTAGCGGGCAAAGGTTTTTTTGTTCTCGTTTTCCTTGCTCCAGTTGAGATGATACCACACAAAGCTAGCGTTGATAACAGAGTCGAGCTGTTTGTCTTCTTTACAAAAACGGGCAAACTCGATACACCATTTGCACCAATTGCCGCCGCCCTGCAACAGTACATATTTGCCCGTAGCCTTGGCCGTTTTGATGGCCGCTGCAATGTCCTTATCGGCATTGGCTGCGGGGTTGTATAATTTGCCGTTGTGCTGCGCCTTGGCGACACAGGCCGATAGCATGATGAGTATGAATAATAATCTTTTCATTGATTGGGGGTTGAAGTGTGATACTGGATACTAGATACTAGATGCTAGATGCTAGATCCTAGATGCTGGATTCTTGATGCTAGATATTGTTATCCAGTATCCAGTCCCTAGTATCCAGCATCCAGTCCTTAGTTCTTATCAATCTGCACTACACAACCTACTACATTGTTTCTATCCGTGGCGTCGGCCTTAAAGTACATCGTACCATTACCCGTGTTGGAATACGACACATTTTTGATGGCTGCTGCGCCAATGGCTTCGGCCAGTTTACCGGCATAAGTGCCTTGGCTACTTTGGCTCATTTTACTATTCAGCGCATTGTAGTCCAGCGGTTGCTTGCTCACTACCACGGCCATAAAGTCGCGGTTGCCCACACTGTCGGCCATAATGGATTCCTTGCGGGGAAAGAGGCGGTAACCGGTAATGCCAAAATAGGGCGAGTGGATGGGCTTGTAAGGGAACAGCACACTGCTGCTGCCGTTGGCTTCTTGTCCGAAAATATATACATAGCATTCCAACGCATTTTTAACTTCCATTTTAAAACGGCTGCCCTTGCGGATAGGGCTGGTAGTAGTAAAGGTATTGCCGCCCGTTGCTTTGAGGGGAATGTATTGGCGGTTTTCGTTGTTGACCAATCCAATGTTTACTTCAAAATCCACATTCAAAGCGGCACCTTGCTTGGGCAAGGGGTCCACGCCGTAAGCTTCCCGTACAAACTTTTTAAAATCGGCATAGCGTACAAAAGCTACTCCATTTTGCCCCCATTCGGGTCCCCAACTGTTCATGATTTCAAAGGCACCGCCTTCGATGCGATCGTTGTAGCCGATTACGCACATGGCATGGCCGCCAAAGCCCATTTGCGCATAATCGCTGCTGGTGGGGTGCCATACTTTTTGGTCCATCATTTCTTGCATAAAAGTGCCGCCCACCATCATGCCAATGATTACGGGGGCATCTTTGGCCAAGTGCTCTTTGATGGCCCTGAAGTTGAGGCTGCTCACCCCATCGTCGTCGGTAAGGCGGGTGAAGCCATGTATTTTATTGCTGCCCGCTTGCTGTACCAGTGATTGGGAAGCCGAGCGGCTGCAATCATTTTCGTCGTAAGGGAATTGTTGATAGGGGAGTGCGCCGGTTTTTTGCATAAACTCCATGGCACGTATGATGTAAGAGCCTTGGCAACCGTCTAGCCCGATATTGTTGTACAAAAAAGCGGGACTAAAAGCATTGCTATTGGGGTCGGTGCGGGTGCTGGCACTTTTAAGTATGGTATGGGCCGCATAGCCGCTGCTCCAGGCCACGCAACTGCCCTGTTTGCCTTGGTTTTTGCGTTCGGGGGCAAATTTCAACAAAGACACTGCTTCGGGCAGCGGGTTTTTGCCGCCATCGTCGGATAAGCCCTCATACACACTGGCCTTGCTGAACTCTTGGGGGTCCAACTTGCCGCCGGTTTGAAATTTGGAAACGGTGCTGGCCAAGTTGCAACTGTTGTTTCGGAAAAAGAAAAAGTAGGCTGCGGCAGCTACTACCAGCAGTAAAATACTTTTTTTGCCACGGAACAAACCGAGCAAGAGGGGTAAAAAATTCAGGAGGCCGCCACCACCGCCGCCGCCCGGAAAGTTGAAGCCCCCGCCACCGCCGCGGCCACCACCACTGTCGTCGGAATTTTCGTTGTAGTCTTGTTGATCCTGCGGATCGTCTACCATGCGTAGCGCCATAATGCTAAAATTTGTTCCGCTGGGCTACCGTTTGTAAGGGCTTGCCAGCGGGGGTTATTATTTCAATACTTAAATATACACAATGATACAAATTAAGCGGTTATTTTGCACTTTTTGGGCGCATTTCAAATTTTCGCTCTTTTCCCAATTTGAAGTAACTTTTTGCCGCGGTTCTTTCCACTTTTGTCTTGAAACAAAAGTGGAGCAAAAATTCAAGGCTGCATAAAAAAGCCTAAAAATTGAACCCTCGGGCTAAAGAAAAACAAGCTCAATCTGTGATGCAAAAACCAGCTTCAGTAGGACTTACCGGCCAATAGCACTGCCAAGCTTGGGTAACAACTGTTTTTCTTTTGCGCCCTCAGCTTCAATTTTCTTAACGGCTTTTTTATGAGGCCGTACCTAAGCGGAGGTTGAGAACCCAAATAACTCGATTGTATTGAAAGCGAAAAATTTGAAATACATCTCACTTTTTTGGTATTAGTTTATCATGGTTGGCGAGTGCCTTACGCAGCAGCAATTTATTGTTGAATAAAAATTTGCTTTTTCCATTTTGTTATTGTAGATTAGCATTTAGTTAAGCTTATTACTTAACATCTACCAAAACCTGACAAGCGCATAGCTGACAAGACAAACTGATAACAACCACTTTAACAAAAATCCTAACAGCAGCTAACATAGCAATTGCCTTTTGGCAGTGCGCAGTGCTTATTTCCTAACATCTAAAATGTCAATTTCATTATTGAAGGGCAGTAGAACTGTATTGCCCAACAATTAACGCACAACAAATTTTACCCCTCCACCGATTTGATTGTGTTCGCCATTACCTTGGTTTTTTGCTGCGTGTAATGCCTTTGCCTATATCGAATACAACCAGTAAAGCAATGCTTCATATCACTGACAAAAAATTCATCATCAAACTTAAAATGTATGAAAAAATTTCATTCAAAACACAAGCTATCGCTGATTGCGGTACTGCTGATTATTTCAGCGGCCATGATAGCGGGCAAAATGCTGGAGAACATGCCCGTTAAGCAACAGTTGCCGTTCGATATACTGGCCGCCCCACCCAAGGCCCAAAGTATGACGGTACAATTGTTGAAGAAGCCCACTAAAGAAGGCAATATCCTCTTTATGGCTACCTACGAACCGGCACTCATTGGCGAAACCAGGGAGTTTTCCGTTTTTTTAAACAGTCCCCAGGGTGAGAAAAGGAAACAAATAGTGTTGCACGACGATGGTATCAACGGCGATGAAAGAGCTGGCGACCATGTATTTACGGCAACATTTAACGAAGACGTTCGGCTTTTCAAAGGGGCCATGGCCCAGGTTGAGCAGCGGCTCAAGTTGGCCAAGGGCAAGATTATTGAATTTAATGGCAGGTCAGCTTCTGTAAGCAACAGGGAGCGACTGTTTGACATGGCTGCTTTTGAGCGGTTTGAGAAAGTGGCCATTGACCGGAACATTTTCGACGTTCCATTCAAAAATAGCAATGCCAGAACTGCTGCTGGTAGCGAAGACGAAACGGGTATGGGTGCCACTATCACACAACAGCAAGTTGATCCTAGCGAAGAAGTGGTTGCCCCACCGCCTTGCGACCCTTTTATCGATCGGTTTAAGTCGCTGTTCATCACCGATATCTCTGTAACCGAAGATCCGGCACGTACATTTAACCCTTGTACCGGGATAGGTAACCCCGATGGTGCTTGGACATTTAAAACATTGATGCGCAATATGGCCAACCTGCCTATAACGGGCAATACGGTGGATTTTTTCACCCAAGAATGGCTGGACACTTGGATGCTAGGCACACCTAGGCTTACACCGGGTACCACCAATCCTATCGTGAATACCCAAGTGTTGGATAGTAGGGTGCATCCCGTGTCACCGCTTACCACACAGGCTTCTTCCATTATGCATACGGTTATCCGGCCTTGGCTTAGGGCCGCGGCAGGATCGCCCACACAGGTGATCGATAGCCTTACCACCTCTACCAACTATTGGAAAACCGTTTGGAACCGCTTGGTGCTGCGGGGTGTTGACGTAATGAAATTTGCGCCCTTAAAATTAACCGCTATCGTTAATCGGATAGATTTGAGTACCATTACATCTACCGGTGGTGGCTATGGCGGTACTACCAATACCGTTACCAGCGGTGGTGAGGGCCGTTTTGTGTACAGCATCATAAAAAACCCAGCTACCGATTGCGGCACGGCCGTTTCGTCGCTTACGCAACCTTTTGTGGGTTTCAATGTCATTTTTGAGTATGGTATTCCCATCGACAATTGCACCGAATTGGTGAGGTTTCAAAACCAATGGCGCGACTTGAGCGATTTGCCTTTTGGTTCTGATTTCAACAAACACTTAGAAGGGGTTACCGATGTGTTTACGTTGGCCAATGTGAACCCTGCCGCCAAAAGCGGTAGCGCACTCAATCAATTGCGTACCAACGAAATCGCCAATTCCTCTTTGTTGAGCGGTGGCGCACCTTTTTGGCAGTTGCGGGAATTTGTTTTTGGCAACTCGCAGTTGTTGGTTAATACCACTACCAAGCTAGAGCCCATGCGCAAGTTCAACGGCGCACCGCTGTTCCCTTTAAATACGGGCAATACGGCTGCTGATATTACTACTTTGGCCGGTTTTATCAACAACAATACCGCCGCTATCCAAGCCAACAACTATACAGTTCCGCTAACGGTAGCGGCCACTGGTTTGCCGGGTACTGCGGTCAATTTCTTGGCTGGCCGGTCCGACCTACATTCGCCTTCTGCCAGTAGCACCAACCACCATTGGAACGGCTCTGGTAGCTCGGGTGCCACTACTTTTGTAAACGATGATTCTGCCCGGTTTATGTTTTCGCTGAACACCTGTTCGGGCTGCCATGGTGGCGAAACACAAACCGTGTTTACCCATGTGCGTTACATCGGTTTTGGTCACAATATTACACCCACTTCACTTTCTGGCGGTCTGCGTGATATTTCCAGCTTCATAACTGGTTTGGGCTCCGACGCTGTAGGCACGGATAACGACAATGACCCCAATGGGTTATTCTTTGTATCGGATGTTGCGGGTAGGCCCACAGGTTCGCCACGCATTAGGGGCTTTAATGATTTGTTGCGCCGCGAAATGTTTATGAAAAACCTGCTTTGCAACGCATGCTCTGGTTCGGGTATGATATTCGATATGGTGGCCATTGTAGCCGTATCGCAAGATGCACGCACACACTAAAATTCATCACTCAAAAATTTTTATATGAAAAAAATAATAATGATAGCATTGGTTGCTTGGTTGCCCGCAAGCATGGCTTTGGCACAAGGTGGGCAGGGGCGAAAAGCGGCTGGCTACACCCAAGATGGGGTGCTTTTTTACCAAGTGAGTGGGTGCTTGCCCAACTCGCAGGTAGAATTTTACAGTAAGCCTGCTGGTGGCAGTTTGTTGGCCACTGTAAATACCGATGGGGAGGGTAATGCCTTGGTGGAAGTACCCCAAAAAGCCCATTATGCTTTTGCGCTCAACCGCATCAGACCTACCAAAGGAGGTGACGCAGGTGCGGCTTACTACATTGCACTCGGCGCTCCTGTGCTGCAGTTGCAATCGGTTGCCGAAAGCAATGGTGAACTGCGCTGGCAGGTAAATGCCCAATCGGAAGGCGTAAGCTGCGATGTATACAGTAGCCAAGATGGGGCTTCATTTGTTAAAGTGGCCAGTTTGCCGCAAAAGCAAGGCCTTAGCTTGGGACAGTACAGCGTGGACAATGGTATGGCTGTTAATCAAACTGTTTATAGCGTACAGGTAAGGGATGCAGCCAACGGGCTCTCCATCAACTTGGGTAAAGCAGCCGTGGTAAAGCCAGCCGAACAAGCGGTAAAAATATCACCCACTGTATTTACCGATGTATTGAATGTACAATTGCTCAAAACGCAAACCGGAACCTTGCAGGTGTTTAACGGCAATGGTATATTGGTGTACAGCGGCGTGGTAAAGCAAGGCTACAATGCCATTGATCTTGCCAAGCTGGCATCGGCCAATTATGTGGTGAAAGTGAATGACCGCAATAATACACAGGTATTTGCGGGCCGGGTTGTTAAAAGTCAATAAGCACATCTGGAAACGTGTGAATACAAAGGGGCTGCACCGAAAGGGGCGGCCTCTTTAATTATGATTGACTATGATTTTTTTGATTATGTGATTGGTGTGATTACGGGGATTTTTGTGATTGTGTGATTTTGTGATTGGTGTGGTTACGGGGATTTTTATGATTATATGATTTTGTGATTGGTGTATTTACTTTGTGAGAGAGGGTTATGGGGGCAGGGTGTTAATCTATTACGGAATAGCTATTTGTTATCAAGCACAGGGTCAATGGGTTTTTTCTAATACCTCGAATTGGCGGGTGATGCTGTTGCCGTTTTCGTCGGTAAGGGTGATGATATGTTTGCCGGGTGTGGGGTTAAGTGCTACTTGGTGAAAGTTTTGCGTGGTGGCCAAAAAAGTATCATCCAAGCTCCAAAAGATTTTGGCACTGCTACGGCGATGCGCTGCTGTAAACACGGTATTGCCCCGTTGGCCGCTTATCTCCAGCGGAACATAAATTTTGGCATCGGGTTGCGGGTACAACAGTTCCATTTGCTTGCCCGTTTCGGCAAAGCCGCAATCTGGGCTAAAGGGCGGCAGTATTTTATAATCCGCATGGCGTTGCTTGTAATAAAATTCCATGGCAGGGCTGAGTACAAACCAACTTTGGTGCAGCATGGTAGCGGGTGTGGCACAGGCTTCGGTTACCCGAAATTGACCAGTGGCATCCAAATGAATGATTTTGTGATAGCTGCATTGTGGTGCCCGGCTGCCCATTGGTGGTACAAATAAAGTATCTATATCGGGGCAATCGGTGTTGGCTCTGTAACCACTTTGGCGGCAAACGGGCACATAACTATAATTGTACTGCGGTTTCTCAAACCAATTGGCGGCTGGCAGCAACCGGAAAATGTCGAATAAGATGGGGGCTGCCGTTTTGATACCCGTTAGCTCGGGCCTGCCTTCGCCATCGGTATTGCCTACCCATACGGCTACCACATTTTTGGGCGTCAGTCCGATGGCCCATCCGTCCCTGAAACCGAAGCTGGTACCTGTTTTCCAAGCAATCTTTTGAGCGGCGGTAAACTGTTGCCATAGGCCTTCTTCGCCTGGGCGCATTACTTCGTTCATGGCTTGGAAGGTGAAGTAGATGGAAGTAGGGTCGAGGGGGAATTGGGAATTTGGAATGGGGAATTTGGAATTTGGAATTTGGAATGGGGTGTTTGCTATGTAGAGAGGTGGATGGAAGTCGGCGGGGTTGATGATCCCTTTGTTTTTGCTTTGGTGGTTGAGGGTGCGGGCCAGGGAAGCGTAGAGGCCGGCCATATCCCACATGGTTACTTCGCAGCCGCCGAGAATGAGGCTGAGGCCATAATGATCGGCGGGCCGGTTAAGGGTGGTAATGCCGCACTGCTTGAGTGTTTCGTAAAAACGGGGGTATTTGTATTGCTGTAGCATTTTTACAGCAGGCACATTGAGGCTTCGGGCCAAGGCCTTGCTGGCAGGCACGGCCCCATCGTAACCCAAATCGAAATTTTGGGGGGTATAGCTGCCGATTTGCGTAGGTACATCGGGTATGATGCTGTTGGGTAATATCAGGCCGTCGCTGAGCATGGCTGCATATAGGATGGGCTTTAGCGTACTGCCTGGGCTGCGGGGAGCGGCCGTGACATCGTTAAAGCTCTCCATTTCAATATCGGTGGTATTGTACACATTGCCCACATAGGCCAAGGTGTTACCGGTTTCCACATCCAGCACCAATGCGCAGGCATTGTTGATGCCGTTGCCCTTTAAAATGCCTTGGTGCTGCGCCAAAATGCGGGTGAGGTTTTGCTGCAAAGGCCCGTCAATGGTGGTGGTTGCCCTCGTAATGAGGTTTTTGGCCACGGCTTCTTTTTTAAAGCGTTGCAACAAGTGGGGCGCCAGTTGCGGCAGGGGCAGCGGTTCGCAGGGCAATGGCTCCAATTGCGACAATTGACAGGTATTGGCATCCATTTTTCCTGCCTGCATCAACAGTGTTAAAAGACGGTTGCGCTTGGCCAATAGTACCGCTCGGTTTTTGCCGGGATGCACCAGTGCTGGGGCGTTGGGCAACACGGCGAGGGCCGCCATTTCGCCCCAACTGAGCTTATTGGCACTGCGGCCATAATAGCGCCAGGCAGCGGCTTCCAGCCCTACCACATTGCCGCCAAAAGGGGCATTGCCGGCATAGAGGGCCATGATTTCTTTTTTGTTGTAGGATAGTTCCAGCCGGAGGGCCAAAATGCTTTCCTTCATTTTGTTCCAAATGCTGCGGTTGCTGTTTTGGCCCGCCATGCGCATCACCTGCATGGTAAGGGTACTGCCGCCCTGTACCACGCCTTTTTTCTGCATATTTCGCACCAAGGCCCGGCCCATGGCCGTAATGTCCACGCCCGGATGGTCGTAAAAACGGCGGTCTTCAAACTGGGTGATGCAGTCAATGAATTTTTGCGGCACTGCTGAGCTGGGCGGAAAGCGCCATTGCCCATCGGCGGCGATGGTGGCGCTGAGCAGGTTGCCCTGCGCATCTTCTATTACATAACTGGTGGGGGCGGTAAAAAGCTGACGGGGCAGGCAAAGGGCAAACCAAACCAATAGGGCCATGATAACCCCTAAAGCTATTTTGGCCTTTCGGCTAAGGCTTTTGAATTTGTTTTTGATATAACTGATGGGGTTTGGCACAATGCTTTCAAAGATAGTGGAAAGTTGAAAGTGGAAAGTTGAAAGTTGAAAGTTGAAAGTTGGGGCGGTGGTTTGTCCGAGTATCACCGCAGGTTGCGGCGGCACTGGGACTGGCTGTCTGTGCCTCCCCGCAGGTTGCGGCGGCACTGGGACTGACTGTCCGTGCCTCCCCGCAAGTTTTTCTTTTGATGTAATATTTGCTTTAAAACGTTCTGCACCGCAGCCGTCGTAAATGCTTGCGCCGGTTAAAGGGATTGACAAACCCGCTTTTTTCGCCCTGTAGTAAGGCCGTTTTTATATTGCTCAAATATGTTTTTATATCTAAGGGCATTGTGGCTAGTCTCTTTTTCGTATTAACCAACAATACCGTATCAGTCTTTTTTTGTTGTGGTATCAAAGTGTTTTTTGCCATAAAAATCTTTTAATCAAATATAATCATTTTCATGCACTGGGTAATAACCTATTACCTCCTTGGGTATTAACTCGATTAAATCAAATAGCGTTTTGTATTTGGCTTTATGCAGAAAATATTACTGAATACGGGGGCTAATAGCAAACATGCTTCACTATTCACTCTTCATTATTCACTATTCATTGTTTTCTAATTGTGCGAAAGCATCTTCATCGTAACCCCATAGCCCAACTTGTATCCGGCACGGCCGGGGGTAGGGGGCTGGTACTCACGGTGTAAAAAGTTGCGATAGACTAGGCCAATGCCCTTGCCATATACTTCGATGCTCAGGTTTTTTTCGCTGAAACTGTTGAGGTCGTTGATATTACCGATTACTTCGTCGCGTTGGTTAACGGTAATGGTGCTATCCACCGTAAGCGTACCCGAAGTATAGGGCTGGTTTACATTTTCATATAAATAATCCCAATCGTCCAAATACTTAAATTCCGAACCGAGGGAGTAGGTATCGATGTAGGTATTGCCTTTCCAAGAGAAACCATCCCGCAGGGGTTGGCGCAGTTTGTTAAAGCGCAAATTGTTTTCTACAAACTCAATACCGTTGGATGTGGGCACCGTCATAAAAGTATTGTTGGGCTGCCAGGCATCGGTGGCATTTTTACGTACAAAACGGAAGATGCGGTAGGCGGTGCGGCCCAGGTTGTCGGTAATCTGTGCGGCCACCGAATCCTTGGCTTGGTAGCTTACCACCGTATCTTTTTGTCCAAAATTGATGTACAGCAGCGAGTCCAATTGATAAATGATGTACTTGCCCGGCTTTTGCAGGTTGTAATCGGCCACATTGCCCAAATCCAGTTCCTCGGTTTCCTTGCTACAGGATACGAGCAAAGCGCTGAAACCTACACAGAACAAAAACAATACTTTCTTCATAAACAATTTGTTATTTAGTAGACCCTGCAAAAGGCCCAAAGGCTGCATATTTACGCCCATTCTACTTAAACTACAGCGGCCAACTGCTATATTAAAGTCGTATCCCGCTGTATGATGCCACCGCCCATTACATCGTCGCCCTCATAAAATACGGCACTTTGTCCGGGTGCGATGCCCTTTACGTCCTCGTAAAAACGCACATTTACCCCATTTTCGTATGTGTAGAGGTTGCTGAGGGCCCCTTTGTCCTTATAACGGATCTTGGTAAGCGCTTCCTGCCCCTCGGTAATACCCTCGTATTTGATCCAGTTGATTTTCGCCACGTTCATGGTGCTGCGGTTCAGGTCGGTTTCGTCGCCTAGCACCACCGTATTGGTTTCCGGCACAATTTGGGTTACAAATACCGGCTTGCCCAAGGCAATGTCCAGCCCTTTGCGCTGCCCGATGGTATAGAAGGGGTAACCCTTGTGCTGGCCCAGTATCTTGCCCGATTTATCAACAAAATGACCGCCCGCCACTTGCTCCTCTAGCCCGTCGATGCGGCGTTTCAAAAAGCCCCGGTAGTCGTTGTCGGGCACAAAGCAAATTTCGTAGCTCTCGGCTTTTTTGGCCAGTTCGGGGTAGCCAAAGTCGTGCGCCATTTGACGGATTTCCGTTTTGTGGTAGGTACCCAACGGCAGCAGGGTGCGGCCCAGCAGGTCTTGCTGCAGGCCCCACAGCACATAGCTTTGGTCCTTGGTATCATCAATGCCCTTGCGGATAAAGTGGCGCCCATTGGTATGCTGGTGCACCTGCGCATAGTGGCCCGTGGCAATAAAATCGCAGCCCATGGCATCGGCCCGTTTGAGCAGGGCCCGCCATTTGATATGGGTATTGCACATCACACAGGGGTTGGGCGTACGGCCCGCCATGTATTCCTCCACAAAGTTTTCGATTACAAAATCGCCAAATTCCTCCCGGATATCCAATATAAAATGCGGGAAACCATGGTGCACTGCCGCGGCACGGGCATCGTTGAAGCTGTCGAGGTTGCAGCAGCCCGTTTCCTTTTTGCCGGTAGTGCCCACACTGGTGGCATAGTCCCATGTTTTCATCGTAATGCCCACTACTTCGTAGCCTTCGTGGTGCAGCATGAGGGCGGCCACGGTACTGTCTATACCGCCGCTCATGGCCATCAACACTTTTCCTTTTTTACTCATCAGGGTGCAAAGATACTTGTTAATGTGATAATGGGATAATGTGCTGATGTGCTGATGCCGTGGGCAAGACCTCTCTAGCAAGACGAGAGGTAGGCTGACGGGGCAGGCTTCATGCTAATGGGGGGCTGTCTTTTTATATCGGTGGCTTTTCATCCCCAATCGGGTTAGCTATATATGATATTGTTAAAACTACCTATCGTATCAGTAGCCTTATATCCTATATCGAAGGCTTGATATGCTATTGTGTTAGCCCGATATCCCATAGCGATGGCCCAATATCTTATATGGATAGTTCGATATGCTATATCGGCAGCCCGATATCCAATATCGGGGCCTCAATATGCGATATTGATAGCTAGATATGTGATATCGATGGCTCGATATCACATATCGGCATCCCGATATGACATATCGAGGCCTTTTTTCTTTGTCTTTCATCGGGTTTTTGTGATATAGATTTTTTCTTAATAAGAAGGGGCGGTCCAGTGGGGCTAGCGGTTTTTGGGTTGATTGGCGGTATAAAGCTGTTTTTTAGCATTTCCGCTGGCCTATCGGAACGCATGGTGCAAAATTCGGGTTGTTACTGACAAAAAATTGGGGAGCATTGTGACATAATTTGTGTAACCTGACTGCCGTCGGCAGGTTGGTGTAATCCGTACCATTCGTGTTACCGGTAATAGGTTGATGATTGGGGCAAGCAACCGTGGCCGGGAGCCGGCGTTTACGATTGATGTATAACAAATATTGAACAGCCAAACATTGAACAACTAAACAATTGAACACCGAACGTTGAACAATAAAAAACCTTAAACCTTAAACTTTTAGACTTTAAACTCCTACCACCATCCCCGCCACCACCTTATCAATCGGCAACGTAACACTATCCGGCCCAAAAACAGCCCGATCAATAAAGCGGAAAGTCTCTATTTGCTGCGTGGTTTGGTAAATGGTCAATTGTTGCTCGTCAAAATCAAAAGGTTGGCTACGCAGCGGCACAGCAATAGGGGCGAGGGCATGGGCATAATAGTAAATGGACAATATCTGATACGCTGGGTTGAAAGCACTTTGCTGATAAAAATCGGTGGTATAAATATGGTCGCCGATGGATACTTCCAGCCCCAGCTCTTCCATAAACTCCCTTTTGAGGCAGTCACGGGTGCCTTCGCCCACTTCCAGCCCACCACCGGGGAATTTGGTGTAGTAGCCACCACGTATATATTCGTCGCTCACCAATACTTGCTGTTGTTCGTTGATTAAAATGCCGTACACCCGAATGCTGATCATCCTTATTTTTTATAGCGCTTGTAATAATTGTACATCACCACACCCAATATGATGAGCGATAGTATCACCGGGGCCCAAAAGGCATAGGGACTGTCTTTGTAGGGGATGGGCACGTTCATACCGTAAATGCTGGCAATGAGTACCGGTACGCTTACAAAAATGGTGAGGGTGGTAAGCCGTTTCAACACTTCGTTTTGGTTGTTGCTGATAATGCTGGCAAAAGCATCGAGCGAGCTGCTGAGGATATTGGTATAGGTGTTGGCCATTTCCAAGGCTTGGGATGTTTCCACCACCAAATCATCCAGAATATCTTTTTCATCTTCGTTGAGCTGCATGATATTGGTACGGGCCAGCTTCATCATCAACAGTTCGTTGCTGCGCAGGGCCGTGATAAAATACACCAAACTTTTTTGGATACGCATCAGTTGCAACAGCTCCTCATTTCGGTTGGAATCGTACAGCTTTTGCTCCAGCAGGTTCCTACGTTGGTTGATTTCCTTCAGGTATTCTTGAAAATTGGTCGTAATCTTTTCAAATATCTTTAGCACCATCATGTTCTTTTTGTCGGGGTGCCTGTTTTGAAAACTGTTCAGGAATTTTTTGATGGCTTCGTTTTCAAAGGAGTTAACGGTTACAATTTGGTTGTGCGTTAAAATGATACAAATCGGGATGGTGATATAGTAGGCATCGCTTTCATTAAAGGAATTGTTTTCGGTAGGGGTTTTGATAACGATCAGTTTTACATTGTCGTCAATTTCATAACGGCTCCTTTCGTCAATATCTAAGGAATCCTTTAAAAAGTCCAGCGGGATATCCAACTGCTCGCTCAGGTCGTCAAACTCCTCCTGCTTCAATGGCGGCAGCACATTTACCCAAGCACCTGCTTCAGGGGTGGCTATCGCTATGGTTTGGTGGTCAACGTTTTTGAAATACTGAACCATGTTGAATGATGAGTTTTAGAATGACGAATTTTGTACCACGAATTATGATTGATTGCACTGATTACACGAATTATTTTTTTAACACGAATTAGGAGTGATTGCACTGATTACACGATTTTTTTTGTAAATGAGTTTGCTGCGTAAAGTTCGTTGCTTATTGTGATATACCATCTGTTTGGCAACCAATAATTAATAATTTAATAATCAATAATACATCTTTCCGACTGTTGGCAAAGGCTACCCACTCTCAACTTTCACCTTTCAACTCTCAACTGTAACGCTTCCCTGAAAAACCAACTCCGCCGGACCACAGAGCCAGATATTGGTAAAATGGTTGTCGTCTATTTTATCAAATTCCACACTCAATTCGCCGCCGGGCGTTTTTATTTCCACCCGGTTAAAACCTCGCTCGTTATGGGCGCATACCAATGCCGCAGCCGTTACACCCGTGCCGCAGCTCATGGTTTCATTTTCCACGCCCCGCTCGTACGTACGTACATAAATAGAATCCTCCCCCGTGGTTTCTACCAAGTTTACATTAATGCCCTCTGCCGCAAACTCTTTGCTGTAGCGGATATCACGGCCGGTAGCTACCACATCTACCTCCATAATGTCTTTGGCAAATTTCACAAAATGGGGCGACCCGGTATTCAAAATATAATGATGTTGGTATTGGCGGAGTTCTTGTACATCTACCATGCGAAGGCTTACGGTACCATCGGTTTCTATTTCCGCCTCATGTGCACCATCAATGGCCAAAAAACGATATTCGGTTTTGTGGATGCCCCTATGCCAGGCAAATTTTACCAAACAGCGGCCACCATTGCCGCACATGGTACTTTCGTTGCCATCGGCGTTGTAATACTTCATCTCAAAATCGTAGCCGTCTTTTTTGTTCAGCAACATCAGTCCGTCGGCGCCGATACCAAAATGGCGAAGGCACAGCTTCCGTACTTGGGCTGGCGTTAACCCATCATATTGGTTTTGGCGGTTATCCAAAATGATAAAGTCGTTGCCGGTACCATGATATTTGTAAAAATCAACAATCATACTGCAATATTAGACCAATTCCGCCTGAAAAATTAGTATTTGAAGGCGAGTATGGGCAAAGCCGCTCTTGCATTTCAATACTGAAAATATTATGCCTAAGCGACATTGTCCACAATTATTTGTAGGGCCGTTGTAATTAAATTTTCTACCGCTTTGCCCCCATCTTTTGAAAACTCTTTGCTGATGCGGTTGGCCACAATGGCGTTGAGCGATAAACACTGATGCCCCAAGATGCGGCCCATGCCATAAATGGCCGAGGTTTCCATCTCAAAATTGGTAATGCGGTGGTTACCGAAATTGAACTCCGTTAACCTGTCGATCAGGTTCGGGTTGGTAAGGCCCATGCGCAGTACCCGCCCTTGCGGACCATAAAAGCCCGGACAGGTAACCGTAATACCTTGGTGAAAGCCGGTGGTAAAATGCTTCAGCAGTGAGGCGCCGGCCGTACTGATATAGGGCAGCGAGAAAGTATTTTGCAATTGGGTTTGGGTTAAAAAAGCCTGTATCAGTTGCCGCTCCTCCTCATTGTTGTCGTGGCGGTAAAAGTTCAGCAGGTTATCGATCCCGAGGCCATGGCTGCTGGCCACAAAACTGTCTACCGGTATGTCCATTTGCAAAGAGCCAGAAGTGCCCAAGCGGATGATATTGAGGCTGGTCAGTTCATTTTTGATCAGCCGGGTTTCAAAATCGATGTTTACCAAGGCGTCCAGTTCGTTTACCACAATATCGATATTATCAGGGCCAATGCCGGTGCTGATGACCGTTAGCCGCTTGCCCGCAAGGGTGCCCGTATGGGAGATGAATTCCCGGTGTTGGTTGGTAGATTCAACGGCATCGAAATGTTTGCTTACTTCCTGTACCCGGTCGGGGTCGCCCACGGTAATGATGGTATGGGCAATTTCTTCGGGGCGGCAGTTTACATGATAAATGGCCCCCCGGTTATTTATAATTAATTCTGATGCGGCGATGGGTTGCATATTTAATTTTTGATAAAAATACCCTATTTTTGCGTTCGTTTAAAAATAAGCTTCATAGTTTTGTTTTTAGATGGTACAAAATACGGTCCTGTGGCCGAGTGGCTAGGCAAAGCTCTGCAAAAGCTTCTACAGCGGTTCGAATCCGCTCGGGACCTCCATTTTAAATATCCCTTTTCTGTTTGGAGAGGGATTTTTACATTATGACAATATACAGAATTTTACACTATTTAGGCCTTGCTGCTTGCATCTTGCTGGCAGTAAGCTGCTTTATGCCCTGGGCTTTTTATAATGATCCGTCGATAACCGATGTATCCCAGCGTACCTTTACGGGTTATTACAGCTTTCAAAATTATTATGGCAAGCCCGGCAAGTTCCTTACCGTTTTCGCTGCCGTTTCCTTTGTATTGAAGCTGGCGCCCAGGGTTTGGGCCAAGCGGGTGGATTTGTTTTTGTGTGCCCTAGGCATGGCCTATGCCCTCAAAGCATTTTTTGAGTACAGCGGTGTGTATGGCAGTGTTATTCCGCAACCCCAGCTCGGTATTTACCTGATGCTCGGTTCCTGCCTGCTGATCATGGCAGCGGCTATTTTCCCCGATTTGAAAGTGGTGGTGAAGAAGGGGTGAGGGTAGGGGATTCGATTGGGCGGGTAATGGTATGTCCACATCTTTATAAATAGCTCAATAATCCGTACCAATGCCGCTTACCAATTCGACTTTTCACGGGCCAATGTGCGAACACCTATACCCAAATAGCTGGCTATGTATTTATCTGGGCAGCGCTGTACTATTTCGGGGTGCAATGCAAGTAGTGAATGGTACCGCTCTTTGGCGGTAAGGCTGCGGATGCCCAACAGCCGCTCTTCGCAGAGGGTATAATATTTTTCTGTGAGCCGCCGGCCAACGATATTAAACTCCGGATAGTTGCTATACAACTGTTGCAGCTCATCATAAGTAACGTACAGTAACACTGTTGGCTCAATGGCAGCCATAAATTCTTTACTCGGCACCTGTTCAAAAAAACTTTTTACAGATATAGTAACGTTACCCTCTTTCATAAACCAATTGGTGATTTCTTCGCCTTTGGCATTGATATAGTAAGAACGCATTAACCCTTGTAGGTTAAAAGCTATTTTTTTACTGGTTTCCCCTTCCCGCAGATAGATCTCTTTGCTTTTTAAATGTACTTCTTTCAGTAATGTAAGTAAGGCTTCTTGTAGGCCATCGGAGAGGGGGTGTATTTGATTGAGAAATTGTATTACTTGTTCTTTCATGTTTGTAGGGTTTTGGTGTGAAATTACCAACTAAAGTTGACAAAGATATCAGGTGATATCATTTTCGCCATCTTACAAATCGGGGGCTATTTTTCTTTTTCGCATTGCAGTAATGCATATAAAAAATATTGTTGCCATTGATAAAAAAGCAAATATGCCATGTGTTATCAATACAATTAACGAAGGATAAGCAAATGAAGTACCTACCGTAAACCCCAATTGCACCCACAAAACCGAAATGGCCACGAGAGACAAAGTGGTTCTTCTTTTTGGCAATTCGCTTGTAATGGCCGTAATAAATAGATACGCCAAGCTGGCCCAAAGCAAAAGACAGTAAAGTAGCCCCAATATAATAGATACGATGTAAGCAAATGAGTTACTCCCATCTATCACTTCAAATCCTGCTAACCCTGCTACCAATATGATGAATGCCATCGGTACTTCAAATTTGCCATTATCTATCACTATACATAAAAAGGAAATGAGTGAGAAGAGTTTTAGCATCCTGACAATCCTTTGTTCTATTAAGCTATTCATATACATTAAATTTAAATTGCAACATCAGATGATAAGCTAGTTTCCCGTACACATAATGGCCAATGCTATTATGGCACGCTTAGCCAATGAAGTAACTGTGAATTGGCAGCAGGTATCGCGGTTTTCACGAATTGCTGGGCTTTCTCCCAAAAGGCTGTTTTTTTATCCGATACTGGAATTACCACTTCTTTTTTACACTGGGTAAAGAGTAGGGTGGCCAGTGCTGCCGTAGTTGCTAGTTTTGCTTTCATATCTTAATTTTCCGCTAAGTTGGGGCGGAAAATTGCTACGGGAAATGCCATTTGGCACTTTTTATCTTTTTGTTTCTATATATATATTCGTAGACAAGTTAGGAAAGTCCGTGCAATCAGCCCCCAAGGTCATGCAATCGGTTCCCAAGCCAGTGCAATCATCCCCCAAGGGCATGCAATCGGTTCCCAAGCCAGTGCAATCATCCCCCAAGGGCATCCGCTCTGCCCCCAAAGCCGTCCGCTCTGCCCCCAAAGGCATCCGCTCTGCCCCCAAGGCCATCCGCTCTGCCCCCAAAGGCATCCGCTCTGCTCCCAAGGCCATCCGGTCAGCCCCCAAGGCCATCCGGTCAGCCCCCAAGGCCATCCGGTCTGCCCCCAAGGGCATTACGTTTGCCCCCAAGTGCATACATTCTGCCCCCAAAGGCATACGATTTGCCCCCAAAGTCATGCAGACAGCTTCGAACATTAGCAAATCAGCTAATCAGCCAATTATCATATTAACTACAGCCTTGTTTGCAACCGCGGCACCATCTCATTTTTCCAGCTCAAAAAATCGCCGGCCACAATGTGTTGCCTCGCCTGGCCCACCAACCAAAGATAAAATGCCAGGTTGTGGATACTGGCAATCTGCAAGCCCAATATCTCTTTGGCCTTCATCAAATGGCGCAGGTAAGCCTTGCTGTAATAGTGGCTCAGGGCACAGTCGATACCATCATCCAAGGGACTGAAATCTTTTTCCCATTTTTTATTGTCGATATTGATAACGCCGTAGCTGGTAAACAACATGGCGTTGCGCCCATTGCGGGTAGGCATCACACAGTCGAACATATCCACGCCCAAGGCAATGCATTCCAAAATATTCCAAGGGGTGCCCACGCCCATGAGGTAGCGGGGTTTTTGCACCGGTAAAATATCGCAACACAGTTCGGTGTATTCATACATCATTTCCATGGGTTCGCCCACGCTGAGGCCGCCAATGGCATTGCCCGTGGCATTTTGCGCCGCCACAAACTGGGCCGAAGCCGTGCGGAGGTCTTTATAGGTGCTGCCCTGCACAATAGGGAAGAGGTTTTGGGTATAGCCGTACTTGTCGGGCGTACTGTTGAACCGATCCATACAGCGTTGCAGCCAGCGGTGCGTCAGCTCCATGCTTTTTTGCGCATAGGCATAGTCGCTGGGGTAGGGCGGGCACTCATCAAAAGCCATGATGATATCGCCGCCGATGGTACGCTGGATGTCCATTACGTTTTCGGGGGTAAACAGGTGCTTGCTCCCATCAATATGGCTTTGGAAAAGGGCCCCCTCTTCGGTCAGCTTGCGGTTGGCCGCCAAGGAAAATACTTGGTAGCCGCCGCTATCGGTTAAAATTGGGTGGTGCCAGCCGTTGAATTGGTGCAGACCGCCCGCCGCTTCCAGCACTTCCAGCCCTGGGCGCAGATACAAATGATAGGTATTGCCCAAAATAATCTGGGCCTTTACATCTGCTTCCAATTGCTGCTGGGTTACCGCTTTAACGCTGCCCACCGTGCCCACGGGCATAAAAATGGGGGTCAAAATATCGCCGTGGTCCGTGGTAATCAAGCCCGTTCTTGCCTTGGTGGCGGTATCGGTATGCTGCAATTGAAACTGTAAAGCTGCCATGTTGGGAGTTTGAGGCGCAAAGGTGAAGGTTTTATGTTTAAAGTTCAAGGTTTGGGGTTTAAAGTTTAAGGTTGAAAGTCGATGGTCCATGGTCGATGGTCCATGGTCCATAGCCAGGTTATCGGTTGACAGTTGACAGATGACGGTTGACAGGGGGTAGCAGCGTCCATAGTCCATTGTCGATGGTCCATAGGCAGCCTCCAGTATCCAGCATCTAGCCTCCAGCCCCCAGTATCAACTCTCCACTATCAATTATCCATTATCCATTCTCAATTATCCATTCTCACCCGTTCTTCCTACTTTTGCGCCATGAGTTTTAGCCAATGGTGGATAACTGCTTTGTGTGCCATCACCTGCATCCAGCTTTTTTACTATCTGTTTTTTTACGCCCGTTTGGCCTTTTACAAGGCGAAGGAAAAACCTGTTTCACAAACACATGCGGTTTCTGTTATCATTTGTGCTAGGGACGAGGCGGCCAATTTGGCCAAAAACCTGCCGGGGGCCTTGGTACAGCAATACCGCACCACCCATGAAGTGATTGTGGTAGATGACAACTCTTTTGATGATAGCCGTTACCTGTTAGAAGCCTTTCAAAAGGATTTTAAGCAACTGAACGTTATCGAACTGAAGCAGGAAGCTAAACTGATACCGGGCAAAAAATTCCCGTTGAGCATCGGCATCAAATCGGCCAAATACGAAATTGTATTGTTGACCGATGCCGACTGTGTGCCAGCCACCGAAAACTGGATAGATGCCATGCAATCGGCCTATGGCCCGGATACAGAAATTGTGCTGGGGTATGGTGCCCACCACAAAAAGAAAGGTTTTTTAAACAAGCTCATCCGCTGGGAAACGGCACATACGGCCATGCAATACCTGTCGTATGCCCTGGCCCGCATACCCTATATGGGTGTTGGCCGCAACCTCAGCTATAAAAAAACGGTGTTCTTCCGCCACAAAGGTTTTAGTGCGCACAACCATATCCCCAGCGGGGATGATGATCTTTTTATCAATATGGCGGCCACCAAAAAGAACACAACTATTTGTATTGATAAAGATAGCTTTACTTTAAGCGAACCGGCTGCCACTTGGGGCCAATGGGCCAAACAAAAAAGGCGGCATTACAGTACGGGCAAATATTACCGCCCCTTGCATAAATCCTTGCTGGGCCTGTATGCCATCAGTCATTTCCTGTTTTATCCATTGCTGGCCGCCTGCTTTGTTTTTTGCCCTTGGCCTTGGGCCTTGGCCGCTTTTGGTGTACGCTTTTTGGCGCAGGCCATCGTATATACTTTTTGCTTCAAGAAACTAGACGAAAACGATCTCATCGGCTGGTTTTGGCTAATGGATATCTGGATGTTTTTTTATTACTTTATTTTTGCCATCTCGGTCATTAAAAAACCATCAACTGCATCGTGGAAATAATCAATCGTTTTTTTGCTGATTTTACGCCTGCACAAGTGCAGCAGTTCGCCGCTTT
Organism: Chitinophaga pinensis; assembly: GCA_943373145.1. Classification (GTDB taxonomy): domain Bacteria; phylum Bacteroidota; class Bacteroidia; order Chitinophagales; family Chitinophagaceae; genus Ferruginibacter; species Ferruginibacter pinensis_H. The sequence continues at coordinate 106,446 of CALSBI010000010.1, read as the reverse complement.
GCAGGGTTTGTACAGCGAATGGAACGAAAAAATCAATGTGATTTCCCGCAAGGACATGGATAATTTTTACGAACACCATGTATTGCATTCCCTGGCCATTACCACGCAATTCGATTTTGCCAATGGCTTACAGGTGATGGATTTGGGCTGTGGGGGCGGTTTCCCCGGCATACCATTGGCCATCTTTTTTCCGGGTGTGCATTTCCACTTGGTGGATAGTATCAATAAAAAATTGAAAGTGGTACAGGGCGTGGCCGATGCGCTGGGTCTTGCCAATATAACCGTGCAGTATAGCCGTGCCGAAGACATCAAGGGCCGCAAGTTTGATGCCGTGGTATCCCGTGCCGTGGCGCCCTTGGGCAATCTGTGGCAGTGGAGCAAGCCTTTGCTCAAATTGCCGCTTACCGGTCAGCAGTTTGCCAATGGCCTGATTTGCCTTAAAGGGGGCGATCTTACCCATGAGATACTGGAAAGCCGCTGCAAACCCAGGGTAGCACCGATTGAACAAATGTTTGTAGGGCTGGACTTTTTTAAAGAAAAGTATCTGTTACACGTACCCCTGTAAACCCCGCAGCCGTAAATATTGCGATTTGTTGCTATGCCTATACCCTCTTTGTGGTATTGCACATGTAGTTTATTTTTATCAGTTTTGCATTTGATATGGACATACCAGTAGCAATAGTAGAAGACAACAACGACATCAGGATGGCCCTGGAGGAAATCATCAATACAGCAGATGGTTATAAGCTTTGTGGTTCTTGCACCAGTGGTGAATCGGCCCTCAAGAGCCTGCCCCGTATGCACCCTAAAGTGGTGCTGATGGACATCAATTTGGGCGGCATCACCGGCATAGAAGTGGTACGTGAGCTGAAAAAGACCAATGAGGAAATCCTCTTTATGATGTGTACGGTGTATGAAGAAGATGAACAGATTTTTGAAGCCTTGAATGCCGGTGCCAGCGGTTATATATTAAAAAAGACAGCGCCTGCCAAGATGCTGGACGCCATTAAAGAATTGTACGAAGGCGGTTCGCCCATGAGCAGCCAAATTGCCCGTAAAGTGGTGGCTGCCTTTCAAAACAAAACCTTGGTAGCGGTGCCCGATACCGCCGATAGGGAATCGTTGAAAAGCCTTTCTGGCCGTGAAAAAGAAATATTGGAAAGCCTCTCCAAAGGCATGACCTACCGTGAAATTGCCGAAGAACACTCCATTAGCCAAGAAACGGTGCGTAAGCACGTGTACCATATCTACGAAAAACTGCACGTCAACAACCGGGTGGAAGCGGTAAATAAATTTTTTAGACGATAGCTGTTTGGGGAATTAGGAATATGGAATTGCGAATTTGGAATGACCCGGTTTATTCATAATGCGGGTAATCCCAAAACATCCTTGAAATAAATGTAACCGGCTTTTGTCCATGGTCGATGGTCCATTGTCCATGGACAAATTCGTGTAATCAGTGCAATTAGTCTCAATCCGTGGTAAAACCAATCCGTGTAACCCGACTGCCGTCTAGGCAGGTCAGTGAAATCAGTCCTAATGCTTGGTAAAATAATCCGTGCAATTAGTCTTAATCCATGGTAAAACCAATCTGTGTAACCCGACTGCCGTCAGGCAGGTCAGTGAAATCTGTATTAATCTAGGAAAAAGTAATCCGTGTAATTCGTGCAATCTGTCTTAATCCGTGGTCAAAGTAATTCGTGTAACCCGACTGCCGTCTAGGCAGGTCCGTGAAATCAGTGCTAATGCTTGGTAAAATAATCCGTGTAATCCGTGCAATCAGTCTTAATCCGTGGTCAAAGTAATTCGTGTAATCTGACTGCCGTCTAGGCAGGTCCGTGAAATTCGTCTTAATCCTTGGTAAAGAAATTAGTGTCTCCACCAACCTCCAACCTTAGACTTTAAACTTTTAACCTCAAACCCCGAACACCCGAACAGCCAAACAACCAAACAATCGAACAGTTAACAATCCAACAAATAACCGTAATTTTATCCCCTCAACGATTTAATAGCATCAGTAATAACCATACGTGAACAAAAAACGAATTGCCATATTTGGGTCAACCGGCTCCATCGGTACCCAAGCTTTGGATGTAATCAGGGCCAATCCCGAATTGTTTGAGGCTGAAATATTGACCGCTCAAACCAACGATGAACTGTTGGTGAAGCAGGCCTTGGAATTTAGCCCCAATGCGGTGGTAATTGGCGACGAATCCAAGTACAATACAGTAAAATCAGCCTTGGCACATACCGATGTAAAGGTATTTGCAGGCGAGGATGCCTTGGTGGAAGCGGCAGATTTCGACACCTACGACGTGATGTTGGCAGCCATTGTGGGCTTTGCCGGGCTGAAACCCACCCTGAAAGCGGTGGAAAAAGGCAAACTGATTGCCTTGGCCAACAAAGAAACCCTAGTGGTCGCCGGGGATATCGTAATGGCCAAAGCTATTGAAAAGCAGGTGCCCATTTTGCCGGTCGATAGCGAGCATTCGGCCATTTTTCAGTGTTTGGTGGGCGAAGGGCGCAATAAAATAGAAAAAATCATCCTTACGGCCAGCGGCGGACCTTTTTTGGGCAAAAAACCCAATTTTTTGGTGAATGTAAAGCGGGACCATGCCCTGCAGCACCCCAATTGGAGCATGGGCGCCAAAATCAGCATCGATTCGGCCACACTGATGAACAAGGGGCTGGAAATGATCGAGGCCAAATGGTTGTTCAATCTGCAGCCCGAGCAAATACAGGTGGTTATCCATCCGCAAAGCGTCATCCACAGCATGGTGCAGTTTGAGGACGGTAGCATGAAAGCGCAAATGGGCCTGCCCGATATGAAGCTGCCCATCCAGTACGCATTGGGCTTTCCGCAGCGCATCAAAAACGATTTTCCCCGCCTTGATTTTCGCAAATACCCCAACCTCAGCTTTGAGGAACCCGATATCAAAACCTTTCGCAACCTGGCACTGGCCACAGAGGCCCTGCAAAAGGGCGGCAACATGCCCTGTATCCTCAATGCCGCCAACGAAATAGCCGTATGGGCCTTCTTGCGCAACCGCATCGGCTTTTTGGACATTACGGCCGTGGTGGAAAAAACCATGCAGAACGTGGCATTTATCCAAAAACCCGTTTTACAGGAATATTTTGATAGCGATGGCGAAGCACGTAATTTTGCCGCTTCGTTGATGCAGTTGTAGTTATCGCAAGGGCGGGATACAACACAATGATTAACAAAACCGCTTAGGCGGGTTATAAGTATATATGAACACAATGTTATTAGCTATTGATTGGGGTGGGGTAGGCCTGATGGCGGCGCAATTGCTGTTATCGCTTTCCATCTTGGTAATATTACACGAGTTTGGACATTATATCACCGCCAAATGGTTCAAATGCCGGGTGGAGAAATTTTATCTGTTTTTCGATCCTTGGTTTTCCATCTTTAAAAAGAAGATTGGCGAAACCGTGTACGGTATCGGTTGGTTGCCCTTGGGCGGCTATGTAAAAATATCGGGCATGGTGGATGAGAGCATGGACAAAGAGCAGTTGAAGCAACCGCCCCAGCCTTGGGAATTTCGTACCAAACCGGCCTGGCAGCGTTTGATTATTATGTTGGGTGGTGTTACGGTAAACGTGATTTTGGCCTTTTTGATCTATGCCATGATATTGATGGTATGGGGCGAAAAAAAGATACACAACAATTCTTTGAAATACGGCATTGAAGTGCAGGACAGCCTGATGCTAAAAATGGGTTTTCAAGATGGCGACAAATTGGTTGCCGTGGATGATAAGCTCGTAGAGGATTATTACGATTTTATACCCAAATTGTTGGTAGCAGCTACGGCCACGGTGGAGCGTAACGGTAAGCAGGAGAAATTGATATTGCCGCACGACTTGCTGGGGCAGCTATCGGTTAAAAAGCGCAATGATGTACCCTTGATGGGCATCCGTCATCCTTTTTGGGTGGGCGGTACCTTTGATACGGGCGCTGCAACCAAATTGCCCATTCAGCGTTGGGATAAGGTAATCAGCGTGGATTCGGTGCTTACGCCTTTTGTAAGTGATGTGGCCAAGGCATTTGATAAGAAAAAGAACGGCCAAGTAAACGTGGTATTGGAAAGGGCCGGTCAACAAATCAGCATGGTGTGGCCTTTGGACAGCAATGGTACGGTAACCGGCATGAAGATGATCGGTTTGCCAGAGTCGCTGGACAGTGCAGGGGTATATAAGTACACCGTAAAAAAATACGGTTTCTTCGCCGCTTTTCCGGCCGGTGTAAGCTTAGGGGTTGAAAAACTGGTATGGTATATTGACCAGTTTAAGAAAATCCTCACGCCCAGTTCGGGAGCTTACAAAGGTTTGGGCGGTTTTAAAGCCATGGCCGGCGTTTTTGATAGCCATCAATGGGACTGGGAGCGCTTTTGGACGATGACTGCACTGTTCTCCATCATCTTGGCCTTTATGAACCTACTGCCCATTCCGGGCTTGGATGGCGGGCATGTGATGTTTACCCTCGGGGAAATGATTACCGGCCGCAAGCCAAACGAAAAGTTTTTGGAATACGCACAGATTGTGGGCATGGTATTATTGTTGGCACTGATGTTGTACGCCAATGGTAATGATTGGTTTGGATGGGGGAAGGGAAGGTAATGTGCTGATTAGCTAATTGGCTGATGTGCTAATGAGGGATGTGCAAATATGCAAATGTGCAGATGTGCAAAAATAAATTTGTTAGGGTTTGTGTAATAGGCAGTTGAAAGTGGAGGGTGCCTGCAATAATAAATTGAGTAATAAATAATAATGGAAAATGGGTAATGGAAATAAGCGGGTTGATTGAAAGCGGAACGCTACACCAATAGCATACTGCCCACATTCATCATTCTTAATTCATCATTCATAACTCTAACTGGGGCTGACCGGTTTTGACAGCATAGTTCTTTGTAAGTGTAAGCATGTGGTGCGTTGGATAATTAGCACCTAAATCTGAATATTCAACAATTTAAATGGCAATACTCAGTATGCCATGGCTGCTTAATCAGAGATTAGGTATCCATTAGGGCCGATGAACGGGTTCGCCTGTTACCTAGTTCCTCCGCCGACTCAAAACAAAAACGGGATGCTGCAACAGTAGGCTGTGCCTGTTGCTTAAGACCATCCAGCTAAGGATACGATTGGTTTGTTGTGCCCCGGTTGTATCCCGACAAGCAATGCGCAAATAAACATGTAGAAAGCTTATGGGGGATATGTTTGGACGCGGGTTCGACTCCCGCCAGCTCCACTTTTTCAAGCCTCAACAATTTTGTTGGGGCTTTTTCATGCCCTTCCTATACGGATATGTTTGGCTGCGCTCAGCATGGTAAATTAAATATTGCCATACCTTTCAATTTACACTTTGGTCTTGTCTGTATCAAACAATGTTTTGTATTTGAAAAAATCATAATAAATTCGCTATAGAATTTTGCTACTATTGAATAGGCTAGCTTATCTATTCTAACTTATCACTTTAAACAATCAATTTTTATGAGCCAAGATGTTACATTACCCGGCACCGTTCAACCTGCGGCAAACGGCCTGAAAGGTTTTGATGCCGACACCGTTATTACAGCAGGTACCGCTGCCGAATTTGCCAGCAGTGGCTATGCTTTTTGCGTCCGTTATCTTTCTAGGGGCAACGGCCAGCAGTCTGGCGATTTGAGCTACAACGAAGCGCTTGACATTTTAAATGGCGGCTTGGCCCTGATGGCAGTGCAGCATGTTGCCCCATCTGGCTGGGAACCCAGTGCATCATTGGGCACGGAGTATGGCACTTATGCCGCTGACAACTCCCTTTCCATCGGATTGCCGGCCGGCATGAATATTTGGTGCGACCTAGAGGGCGTAGCGGAACAGGTAGCTGCACAGGATGTGATTGATTATTGCAATGCTTGGTATGATGCGGCGGAGAAGGCCGGTTATGTACCCGGACTTTACGTGGGTGCCTCCTGCATTTTGGATGGCCAACAATTGTATGATTTAAAATTTCAACACTATTGGAAATCATTAAGCAATGTACCCCAAATCCCAACCCGGGGCTATCAAATGGTGCAACATGCTTCTGAAACGGTTAATGGCATCGGCATCGACCCTGATAGCACGCAACCTGATGCGGAGGGCGGAACGGTATTGTGGCTGAAGCTATAACCATACGCATTAGCGCTTGGTACAATTGCTTTCTACTGTTTTAAAAGCTGTTATAAGCTCGGCACGTTATTTTCTATTAGGCATTTATATGCGACTTAGAACATTTGAATCATTTTGGCTGCTTAAAAATGGCCTTCTTTACAGTTATCCCTCGCTAAAGGAAAATATTGAGACAACAATTGTGGTAATTGGCGGCGGCATTACGGGGGCTTTAACCTCCCACGCACTGATGGAGAAAGGCTTTCAGGTTACTTTGCTGGACCGTAGGGATATTGGGCAGGGTAGTACGGCTGCTACCACCAGCATGCTGCAATACGAAATTGACGTGCCGATGTATGAGTTGGCCGACATGATTGGTGAGCATGGGGCCAGCGTGTGTTATAAGGCAGGTATTGAAGCCATCAAGCAATTGGGCCATCTTATCAAGCAAACAAAAATAAAATGCGGATTTGAAAAAAAACAATCCCTTTACCTCGCCCACAGCGAAGAGGCTGCTGAAGACTTGTACAAGGAGTTTGAAATCCGCCACAGACATAAGCTTGGTGTAAAATGGCTCCGTCCCGATCAGGTTATGGACAATTACCAACTGGTATGTCATGGGGCTATATTATCCAAAACAGCTGCTAGCGTGGATGCCTATAAATTGGCACACGAACTGATACAGTATAATGTAAAACGGGGTATGGTTGTGTACGACCAAACCGAACTGGAAAAAATCGAACTGGATAAAGAGCAACCAACCATTGTTGCACAAAACGGTAGCGTTATCACTTGCAAGCAGGTAGTTTTTTGCACCGGCTTTGAAAGCACCAAGATGCTTAAAGAGGATATGGCCAAGCTGTTTTATACCTATGCCTGTGTTAGCGAGCAAGGTATAAAAATACCTGAAAAATTGAAGGATACCTTGGTTTGGGACACGGACGACCCTTATACGTATATGCGTACAACGGATGACGGACGGCTCCTGATAGGCGGCGAGGACTCCGCTAACAATATCCCCTTCTTTCAGCAAAAAATTAAGGAAAGAAAGGCGGATAAACTACTGGATAAATTGAATAAACTCATGCCCAACATTGCGTTTACACCAGATTTCAACTGGGGAGGCACTTTTGGTACTACCAAAGATGGTTTACCTTTTATCGGAAAATCACCTGAATATGATAACGCCCTATTTGTTTTGGGTTTTGGTGGCAACGGCATTACTTTTTCCCTACAGGCAATGGATATTATTCCAGCATTACTGGAAGGTAAAACCAATGAACTGGCCGGCTATTACAGATTTGGGCGGTAGTGTATACTTCACGGGAGTATGTTGCTTGTGTGAATTGCGGTGCTTCTTCACACATTGTATCCCGATATGGGTAATTAACTGCACACAATTCATCAAAATTGCTACAGTAAGAAACTTTTAGCGTACCTGTTGCTAGCAACAAAAGGGATATGGTATAGGGCATGGCATTTGTTTATGTTAATATAAGTGCGTGATAAGAACAATTTTACTTACGCAATAAACTAAACATTAAATTAAATAAATTAAAAACTAATGGCTACGAAAGTTAAAACAACAGTTGACTCAAAAAAGATCCCCGCCAAAAAAGATGCTGCTAAAGAATTGAAAGATCTTTTTGAAGATGGGTTAAAAGATTTGTACTGGGCCGAAAAAGCTATCTCCAAAGCGCTGCCCAAGATGAGTAAGAATGCAACTTCTCCCAAACTGAAAAAAGCCATTGATGATCATCAAAAGCAAACCTTGAATCAAATTCTGCGCCTTGAAGAGTGTTTTACGTCGTTGGGCATAAAAGCACAGGCCAAAAAATGTGATGGAATGGTTGGTTTGTTGGAAGAGGGTAATGGTATTATGGCGGAAACCAAGCCAGGCTCAGTTCGTGATGCTGGCATTATTTATGCATCGCAAAAAATAGAGCATTACGAAATTGCTTCTTATGGCACATTGGCAGCTTTTGCAAAAGTGTTGGATGAGAAAAAGTGTTTGAAAAATTTATTGACCACTTTGGATGAAGAGAAAAAATGCGATGAGTTGCTTACTGGTATTGCTGATACGGCATTGAATACATTAGCTATGTAAAAAAATAAAGGATGATGGATTGTTTGTAGGATTATTATTTGTTTTAGGATGTTTTTAACTTAGAAGGTAAAAGGTTGGCTTGCAATAAAGCCAACCTTTTGATTGTATGTTTTAAATGATGGCGGTTTCCTGACCTGACTGTCGTCAGACAGGGTTGGCTTTTGTACTACTGTAAACTCAACTTCGGTAATGCTACAACGAAGCGGAGCCCGAAGCGAAGTTTATAGCTGAACATCTTTGAAATACGTCCTATTTATTGATCGGTCATTTATAGCCCGTAGATTTGCCAACCCCAACATGCGGAATTGGCGCATCTTTGAGAAGTTTGGGTATTTTTTTACCCAATTATTTAAACTGCCGTTGCTAATAATAATATTATCCAATGAAAAATACACAGCTATAATCCGGCACAGTTTTTTAATTCCTATTTTAAAATAAATAATATGGATATTTTAATCACTTTACTAATTGGTGCGCTTGCAGGCTGGCTGGGAAGCGTAATATTCAAAGGCAGTGGCCTTGGGTTATTGGGAAATATCGTTGTAGGTATTCTCGGTGGTTTTGTAGGTTATTGGTTGTTGGGCAAACTGGGTATTAGCTTAGGGGCTGGTCTTTTAGGCGTAATCTTAACGGGAGCCCTTGGGGCACTTGTTATCCTTGTTATCATTAATCTCATCAGTAGGGCAAGATGACCTTGCGGTTGGTTTTAAAGTATCCAACAAAGTACAAATCCCATTTCTAATGAAAAATAAAATGGTATCCTAACAAACACATTTGTTAATCAATAAAAAAATAAAATTATGCAAGAAGCAGCAGAAATGAACCGTGTGGATTTATCCGATAGGGAAGCCGTAGAAAAACTTAAAGAATTGGCAGAAAAAGCAAGGAATTGTTTTTTTACCACCAATCCAAGCCAATTTCCACATACCAGCCGACCAATGGCACTGCAGGAAGTGGATGCGGCAGGTAATCTATGGTTTATCAGCAGCAAGCAAAGTCATAAAAACGCTGAAATTGAATCGGACAATAAAGTAACGCTCTATTTCCAGAACAATGGCTCTTATGAATTTTTGGTGGTAAGCGGAATCGCCACTATTTATACCGATAAGGTGTTGATTGACAAGTATTGGAATAATCTCGCCAATGCCTGGTTTGATGGCAAAGACGACCCCAATGTGACCGTTATTGGTATAGCGCCTATCGACAGCGACTATTGGGATACGAAGGATGGAAAAATTATTAGTTTTATCAAAATGTCTTTTCACGCACTTACCAACTCAAAGAGTAGTGATGATGGAGGGGTTGAGGGTAAGCTAGTGGTATAATAATCTTACATTTACCGGGTGAAATTAATAGAATTTAACGATCACGGGCTATTTTGTCCTGCTGGTGGATTTTATATCGATCCTTGGAAACCTGTGGACAAGGCTATTATAACCCATGCGCACAGCGACCACGCTCGGTACGGAAGTGCCGATTATTTGACACATAAGCGTTCGGTGCCTATCATGAAACTCCGGCTGGGTGATATTGCGGTGCAAGGTGTAGAATGGAATGAAGCGCTCTCCATAAATGGCGTGCAGGTTTCTTTACACCCGGCCGGTCATATTATTGGCTCCTCACAAGTAAGGGTAGCCTACAAAGGAGAAGTATGGGTAGTAAGTGGCGATTACAAAATCGAAAACGATGGGTTAAGCGGCGCTTTTGAACCCGTACCCTGCGATACATTTATTACCGAATCGACTTTTGGGTTACCTATTTATAACTGGAAGCCGCAGGCAGCCATATATGCAGCTATGCAGCAGTGGGTGATGGATAATATGGCGGAAGGAAAGAATTCTGTGTTTATTGCTTATAGCTTGGGCAAAGCACAAAGGGTTATCGATGCCATTAGTGAAATAACCAACAAAATTTTTGTACACGGAGCGGTATGGAATGTACAAGAAGCTTTTTTGCAAAATGGCGAACCTCTTGCCACTGTAACCAAGGTGGTGCCGGAGATGGATAAAAAACTTTTTCAGCAAGCGGTGATAATTGCCCCATCAGGCGCAGAAAATTCGCCCTGGATGAAAAAGTTTGCCCCTTATAATCTTGCCGTTTGTAGTGGATGGATGCAGGTAAGGGGTAATCAGCGCAGGAGAAATGCCGATCGGGCTTTTGCATTGAGCGATCATGCCGATTGGAATGGATTGATCAGTGCCGTGGAAGGAACGGGGGCAAAAAAAGTGTATGTGACCCATGGATTTCAGGCAGTTTTTAGCAAATACCTGAATGAAAGGGGCATTGAAGCGGAAGAAGTGAAAACGGCTTATGGCAATGAAACGGACGATCCGATTGGTGAAAAAGAAACTGCCGCTGCCCTATGAAAAATTTTGCCAACTTAATTGCCACATTGGGTACCAAAACAAAAACCAATGAAAAGATAAGTGCCTTGGTAACTTATTTTGAAAAAGCTAGCGACAAGGATAAGGTATGGGTGATAGCCCTTTTCATTGGTAGAAGGCCTAAGCGTGCCGTATCTTCCACATTGGTCAAGCAATGGTGTGCGACAGCAGTGGGTATACCCGATTGGCTTTTTAATGAATGTTACCATACGGTGGGCGATCTGTCTGAAACAGTCGCACTATTGCTGAATAAAAAGCAGCATGGTGTGGGCAGCGACCTCCCGCTTCATTATTATATTGAACAGTTTATCCTTTTAGATAAAAAGCCGGAAGATGATAAGAAAGCTTTTATGCTACAGTGTTGGCACGACTTATCCAATACCGATGAACTATTTGTATTTAACAAATTGTTAAGCGGTACTTTTCGCATTGGCGTATCCAAGCAACTGGTTATTAAGGCGCTGAGCAAGGTAACGGGGATGGAGCCATCTGTTATTGCCCATCGCATCAGCGGCAATTGGAACCCTGTTACTACCGAATTTGAAACATTGATGGCAGCGAGTGATGATATTTATGAAGTATCCAAACCTTACCCTTTTTGTTTGGCCTATCCCATAGAAGGCCTACCCGAAGCACTGGGTAATATTGATGAATGGACAGCGGAATGGAAATGGGACGGCATCCGTGGACAAATGATTAAGCGGCAAAACGACTGTTTTTTGTGGAGCCGTGGGGAGGAATTAATAACCGACCGCTTTCCTGAATACCAACCGATATTTGATTTGCTGCCCAATAATATCGTATTGGATGGGGAAATCATTGCAGCGAAAGACAAGCTGCCTTTGCCTTTTGCGGTGCTGCAAAAAAGAATAGGGCTGAAAAATGTTAGCCAAAAAGCCATGACGGAAAGCCCGGTTGCTTTTTTTGTGTACGACTTGCTAGAATACGAGGGTATGGATTTTCGTAAGGAACCTTTTGACAAAAGAAGGGCCGTTTTGGAAAAAGTTGTAAGTGCCGTACAGCACCCTTTGCTACATGCCAGCCCGATTGTGCGTGGCAATAGTTGGGAGGAATTACATACCATCAGGGAAAGCAGCAGGGAAATCATGTCGGAGGGGTTGATGCTGAAAAGAAAATCTTCTATTTACCAAGCAGGGCGTAAGCGGGGCGACTGGTGGAAATGGAAAATTGATCCGCTCACCATTGATGCCGTAATGATATATGCCCAAAAAGGCAGTGGCAAACGCAGTAATTTATATACCGATTACACTTTTGCAGTGAAAGATGGTGATGGTTACGTGGCATTTGCCAAAGCCTATTCAGGGCTAACGGATGCGGAAATTGCCAAAGTGGATGCTTTTGTAAAACGGAATGCCGTAGAAAAGTTTGGGCCTGTGAGAACGGTTAAGCCGCAACTCGTTTTTGAAATTGCCTTTGAGGGTATTTCCATAAGCAAGCGCCACAAGAGTGGTGTGGCGCTTCGCTTTCCCCGTATCAGCCGTTGGCGGCATGATAAAACGGTGGATGATATCAATACCCTTCAAGATTTAAAAGCATTGCTTACCTAAAACTGAATTACATTTTAGCAATAGGCTAGCGTCCAATTACCATTTGTTTGGTATCAATCGTTGCATGGTTGCTATTGATGTATACTTTTCGTTCTAAAGAACGCCATAGTATTTTACTGTCTGGGCAAGCCGACAATAACAAAATAACAAACACCCGTATCGTTAACAACAGTACGGGCGTTTTGTAAAAAGCTATGAATAAAAAAATTACATACTTACTGATTGTTTTGAAACAACCATTTGGCCATCTACCAAAATGCTAAATACCAGCATACCGCCGGTTGTGGTAAGCTGGTTTACTTCTACCTGTCCCTTGGCCTGAGTAAGCGGGGTGGCTTTGAGCAACACCCCTTTGCTGTCGGTTACCCGCAGTACGGCATTGCCCTTGAAATTGTCAATGGCGTAGGCCACGGTAGCCCTATCGTGGAAAGGGGTTGGCACAATGCTCAGGCTATTGTTGTTGGCGACACCCAGTTTAGGGGTAACACTATTACTATAACCTTGTAAGGTTTGTACTTGCTGCTGTAGTTGTGCCAATTGTGCTTTCAGGTCTTGCACATCTGCTTTAAGCGTTCCGTCGTCGGCATCCGATCCAAGTTTTGTACGGGTTTTATATACATAGCCGGCTGGATCTATTACCAAAACATAACCGGCACCGTCTGGCAAATCGCGGAAACGCACACCAGAGGGAAAACCGTTAAATGGTAGTCCGTTTACATCTATGCGGGCTGTGGCTTGGTCAATGGCACCGGTGGTATTGCCAACGCCTGTTCCTAGGGTAAGCCCGTTGGCATCAAACAAGCCGGTATGGGTACCTGCCCAACCAATGGCCAATGAATTTTCAAGGTCATTTATTAAGCTGGTGCCTGTGTTGCCGCCCAAATACCAACAGCCTTCTTTGGTGACGGACAAGCCAACGCCAAAGGCACCTGAATATTCCCGAGAGGCTGTATTGGCGGCGCCGATAATGTACTCATTGTGGTCTTTAATGGTATTGCCCCAGCCCAGCATTACCGATTTGGAGAGTAATGCGCCAGAAGGATTGGCCGATTGATTTTGCATGCCTGCAACAATACAGGCGGCCGTGTTAGTAAGCCGGTTGCTCCAGCCACCAACAATATTGGAATTGCCCGTGCTGATGTTGTTGCCGTCCCCTACCAGTATGTTGGCTATGTCATCGGCGGTATTACTGCCTGCGGGTGCCTCTATGGAAAGGCTGCCCTGGCTTAGCAGGCGCATGCGCTTTACATTGTTGGAGCGGAAGCGCATATCATCATTGTTCAGGGTACCAATAAAGTCGGTACCACTTACGGTATTACCGCTTAACAACCAGCTAGCACCCGCTGCGCTGCCGCCACCAAGGCTAGAAGCTCCCCGCCAGGTTACAAAGCCATCCCTATTTCTTACCAATACCATGGTATCCATGGTAGGGGGTAGGTTGCGAAAGCGGATATTGCTTAACAAACCTTCTTCGGGCACACCTTCTACATCTAGGTTGGTGGTGGGGTCGAGGTTAATACCAAACTTGGGGACAAGGGGGGAGCTAAGGCTGCCTGTGGCTGGCACTGTTCTTAATTTACCCGGCGTGTGGGAAATGATGCCTTGCCCGCTAGCGAGGGCATAGACGAAAAAACAGCAAAAAAATAGTAAACTTTTCATGGTGAGAAATTTTAAGTGTTAAAAGAAATGGATACCTAATAGGCTACCTGTTTAGCATAAACAAGTTGCTATTGTTGTGTAGTGATGCGCATAAGCTACGGTATAAATATACACTTGCACCCGCCCTAGTGCCTACTACATTTCCTTAACTGTGTTGGTTTTACCGATAACTGTGCGGATTTAACCCTTAACTGCGCAGGTTCAGCCTACTTGAAATCGTTGCAAAAAGGCTTCCTTGCGGCGGATGGCCAGCTCTACTGTACTGCCATCTTCCATTTCTAGATAACCGCCACGACCACGGTGGTATTTTTTTACACAGTTGAGGTTGATTAAATGTGCATGGTGCGCCCTGAAGAACATTTCCATGGGCAATAGTGCTTCATACTCTGCTATGTTGCGGGCGGATAATACTTTTTGTCCATTTTGCAAGTAAATGAAAGTATAACCCTTGTTGGATTCTAGCCTTACAATATCCGAAACGGTAATGAATACCAGCCCTTCTTTTGAAGGCAGGGCCAATTTTTGCTGTGCCGCTGGTTTTTGTAGATTGGCCATGAGGTGTTCTATTTGTACATGGGTCTTTTTTAACTGTTGTTTTTCTTCGGCCCGTTTAACCGCTTCTTGTAGGGCCTTGATATTGAGAGGTTTCAACAGATAATCCAAGGCGCAGTAGCGAATGGCTTTGAGTGCATAGTTATCGAAGGCGGTAACAAAAATGATGTCGAAAGGTGCGGATGGGAATGTATCGAGTAGTGCAAAGCCATCCTCACCAGGCATCTGTATATCTAAAAAAACCAAATCGGGTGCCACCTGCTGCAAAAGCAATTGGGCCGCAGCGGTATTATTGGCCTGGCCTACTACTTGTACCTGCGGGCAAAACTGTTCTAGCATACCTTTTAGGATACGGTTGTTTTTTGGCTCATCGTCAATTAGTATTGCTTGCAACATATCAATATGGATTTAATGCTTCTTGAATGGGGATGGACAGCCGAATGCAAGTGCCTTGGCCATCTGGTTTATCTATCACTTTTATTTCAATGGGCACACCGGCCTGTCTGCTCCAAATAGCAATTCTTTCGGCCGTGAGCGACATGCCCCTTGAGTGATGTTGGCTATTGTGGCGGGCGGCTGCTTGGGCGGCTTTTCGGCCTATACCATCATCATCAATTGTACAGATAAAATGATCGCCTTCTGTGGCCATTGCTATGGTGATTTGCCCTTTTGTAGCAGTTGTACGTAAGCCATGGCGAATGCTGTTTTCAACATAGGGTTGCAGCAACAAGGGCGGTAAAAAGTACACATGTGTATCCATGCCGGGCATGATGGAAAAGGTATAGTTAAACTGACCCTCGTATTTTGTACGTTCCAATTCCAAAAAAGTGCGTAGGTATTGTAGCTCTACCGCAACAGTAATTTTGGGCAGGGCCGTTAGTTCAAACGTAAGGCGTATCAATTGCGAAAAATCGGTAATGAACCGATTGGCACCTGCCAAGTCTTTGTCCATTACATATTGGTAAACCGCATTGAGGCTGTTAAAGATAAAGTGGGGGTTTATTTGAGAGCGGAGTGCCATGTGTTCCAGTTCGGCCAGCCGTTGGCTGATGGCCATTTGTTGTCTTTCCTTTTTTTGAAGGCGTTGTAACCGCCAATGAAACAATAACCAGAGGATTAGGCCCAGCAATAGTAAAATGCCCACCCGGAACCAGGTTTTTTCAATCAGCAATTGTTGGATGCGAAAAGGCCGGTGGATGATGTTGCTGGCTAGGCCGTAAGCGTTGATGGCCTGTAATTCCAATTGGTAATGGCCTGATGCTAAGAAAGGGAATGACAAAGAATTTTCGGTTGTTTGCTGCCAAATGGAGTCTAGGCCGATGAGTCTATAACGGTAGCGCATGCGACCTTCGGAGCGAAAGGAGATGCCCGCATATTCAAACCTGATATTGTTATCGGGGTGGGGCAGTGCCAGTAGGGGAGTGTCCACCGTTATAGGCTTTCCCGAAGCATACATGCCGGTTAAGTTGAGGTGGCAAAAGCCTTGGCGTTTTAACTCGTTTTCTTTAAATACACTGAGCCCGGCTGAGGTACCGGCGTATATGGTCGGCCCATCGATGTACAAGGCGTTGATCATATCTGATGCCAAACCATCTTGTGTGCCATATTGTTCCAATACAATCGGTTTGTTACTTGAAATATCGACTTTATTCAGGCCTTTTTCGGTGCCTACCCAGAGGGTATTACCGTTTACACAAATTGATCGGCAGTTATTACTACTCAAACCCGTTTCGGTGGTTAGGTGTGCCGTTACCATTCCGTTCTTCCAACCAATCATGCCGTCGCTGTAGCTGGCAATCCACAGGGTACCATTGCTGGAAAGCTCAAGGGAGCCAATACGGCCGCCTAGGGCTGGGTGAATATTGCCTGCAAAAAATAGGGACTTGTCATTGCCCAATAAATACAGTCCATTTAAGGTGCCGATGAAGTATTGTGTGCCCACCTGTAGAGCGCAAGTGCTTCTGCCGAGAAGTATGGTGCGCATTTTTATAGGGCCATTGGGATTGGGTTCATAACAAAATACGCCTGTGGATGTGGCAGCTAGCATATCCTTGTCTACTAGTGAGAGGGTTTTAATGACATGGTGGCCTAATTTCTTATTCGTTGAGTTGATTTTATTATAAAGTTGTTGATCTGGATTGAAAACACGGCCTGGTTGTAATAACGGTCTAACGGAACGCCCATAAGCCCCTAACCCCGTTAGTTGCCATCCATTTTTCGCAGGTTGCAATAGGGCGGATGCTTGGTCCATTTGCCAAAACTGACCGTCGTCGTCGCCAATGTACATTTGGCCGTTGTATTTGCTGATATTGATTACCTGATGGGGTAGTGCCGCTTGCAATAACTGATAATTCCTTACGGCTAATGACCCCAGTTTAAACACACCTGATCCGTGGGTGCTGAACCAAAAATTACCCTCTGTGTCGGCATAGACTTGATTTATCCGTTCTTGTGGCAGGCAGTGCACCATTTTTTGGGGATGATGGATATTGAGCAAGCGGCAACCCCCTGTATGCAATTTCAATACAATGATATTGTCGTTGAGGGTAAGTAATTCCGAAAATCCTTTTGGCAGTGGCAAATGGTAATACGGTACACCTATTTTGCCAATGAATAGGCTGTTGTCATGCTGGATTACTATATCCCCGGTTATGCTTTTAAATATTTTCAGCGCATTGTTTTTTTTATGGTGTGCCCAATAGGGATTGTCGTAAATAAAATCCGTTGTATTGTTGCGCATGGCAACAATAAGTGAATCCATATTATACTGAATTTTATCCTCGAAATAAATGACTGTATCCTTTTGGAGCAGGTTACCCATGAAGCTAAAAGTCAAGATGTTGTTATCGGTATGCAATATCATTTGACCAATGGCATCTGTGCCCTGTTTCCGTAAAATGTCGGGTAAGTTCAACTTTGCCAAACCGGCATGGTTGGCGGCACGGTAAATATGCCCTTTGTAATAGTAGGCCACTGTATTTTTGAAAGTTTGTATCCAAACCTTGTTGCTGGCATCCTCCATTGCCCCCAATACTTCGTTACTGGGTATGCCATCGGCTGTGGTGTAATTTTTAAAATATTTGCCATCGAAGCGGCTCAGTCCCGTTTCGGTGGCAAACCAAAGAAAGCCATCCTTGTCTTGGTCAATACCATGTACCACCGAACCGGCCAAGCCGTCCCTAATATTGTATTGGGTATAATTGAATTGCGGCTGTTGTGCGCTAGCCCTTTCGTAGCCCTGCAATAGTGCTACAAAAAGCAATAATTGATATTGTAATAAGCATTTTGGCATGGGTGGCGATAGCAAATTAATAAGTATTGGAAATAGGACAGCTTGGTTACTTTTGTTACTGGGCGTTGCTTATAGCGGTTCTGTTGCGCTGTCTTTTTTCTGGTATATTTACCATATCCATCTACTGCTTATATCTATATACGCAAAGCCTTTTCTGTAAAAAAGGATAGGCTGTCGGGTTAACTTATGCATGTTAGCTTGTTTTAACCCCTAAAGTAATGTTTTTTTCATTAGTTGCGTTCGGTGGGGTGCCGCTACTGTTCGTGGGGGCACCCTAACTGTTCGAAACATTGATACTGAATAATAATGTCATCCCGCCATTGGCGGGTTCCTTTGAATTGGTCAATCCGCCTGAATCATGCTATAATAATGTCACCCCGCCATTGGCGGGTTTCTTTAGTGGGGCACGGCGCCGCCACTGTTCGTGGGGAGACGGCACCGACCACGACGGGTGCAAGCCCGAAAAGTAAAAACGGTTATCTTTGGTGCGGACGTGGGAGTGCTTTCTTTTTACGAGGTGAGCATGCAATGGGTTGCCGACCCCGGCGACTTTACGGTGATGGTGGGCCAGTATCGGATAAAATAACAATCAAACTAAAGCAGGTGAATTAATATGTTGATGCATCAAACCATGCGCTGGTACGGACCGCAGGACCCTGTGCGCCTTTCCGATATACGGCAGGCGGGTTGCGCCGGGGTGGTTACGGCCCTGCATCATATTCCGGTGGGCAATGTATGGCCTGTGGATGAAATTAAAAAACGAAAAGCTTTGATAGAAGCGGCTGGCATGACATGGACCGTGGTGGAAAGTCTGCCCGTAAGTGAAGATATTAAAAAGCAAAGCGGTGATTTTTTAGCGCATATAGCCCATTACAAACAAAGCTTGTATAACCTTGCCACTTGTGGCATTAAAGTGATCACCTATAATTTTATGCCCATACTGGATTGGCTGCGTACCGATATTGCTTATACCATGCCCGATGGCAGCAAGGCCTTGTATTTTGAACGGCTCGCTTTTATCGCTTTTGATTTGTTTATGCTACAGCGGCCCAGTGCCGAAAAGGATTACAGCAGTGAAGAATTGGCAGCGGCCAAAAAAAGGTTTGATGCCATGCCGCCAGCGGAAAGGGAACAAATATTTCAGAATGCACTGTTGGGCCTGCCGGGCAGCGATGATGCATTTACCCCGGCTGCCGTATTGGAAGGGCTTGCTACCTACAAGGATATGGATGCCCCCAAACTAAAGGCCCATTTGTTTTATTTTTTGCAAGCGGTAGTGCCAGTGGCTGAAGCCTGCGGGTTAAAAATGGCCATCCACCCGGATGATCCTCCCTATCCGGTATTGGGTTTGCCCAGGGTGGTAAGTACGGAGCAGGATGTGGCCGACTTGATCAATGCCATGCCTTCGCCCAACAATGGACTTTGTTTTTGTACCGGTTCCTTTGGGGCCAGGGCGGATAACGATTTACCGGCCATGCTGCGGCGCTTTGGCGATCATGTGCATTTTTTGCACCTGCGCAATACCAAGCGGGATGCGGCGGGCAATTTTTTTGAAGCGGACCACCTTGCGGGCGATACAGATATGTACGAAGTGGTAAAAGAAATTGTGTTGCTTCAGCAGCGGAAAGCTATTTCTATTCCCATGCGGCCCGACCACGGCCACCAAATGCTGGATGATCTGACAAAAAAAACATATCCCGGCTACTCGGCCATTGGCAGGTTGCGGGGCCTGGCCGAATTGCGTGGGGTAGAGTATGCTATTAGCAAGGCGTTGGGTGTACAATAGTATGACGGTATCAAAAAGGGGTGTTAGGTTCCTCTTGCCCAATTACTACTGCAAATATTTCATCAGTATTTCCTTTAATTCATCCTGTTTAAAGGGTTTGGTAATCAGGCCATCCATGCCGCTTAGCTGCACTTCTGTTTCCACATCCTCGGCCACATTGGCCGTTAAAGCAATGATGGGCACCGTGGTATTGGTGCTGCGGATATGGCGGGCCGCTTCGTACCCATCCATTACGGGCATGTGCAGGTCCATCAGCACCAAATGGTGTTTTTGCGTATCGAACATATCAACGGCTTCTTGGCCATTAACGGCCACATCGGTTGTAATGCCCCATTTTTCCAACAAATGCCGGGCAATCATCACGTTCATGGTATTGTCTTCTACCAACAGTATATGCTTATTGGCAAAGCGGTTACCTGCTTCTGTGGCGGGCGTTGACACTGCTATTGGTGTTTGTACGCTTGCAATGGGGAATGTTTGCACAAAACTAAATACAGAGCCCTTGTCTTTTTCGCTGCTCACCTGCAGGCTCAGCCCCTGCATTTCCAAAATATTTTTGCAAATGGCCAAACCCAACCCCGTTCCGCCATAACTGCGACTGGTGGAGGAATCGGCTTGGGTAAAGGGTTCGAAAATGAGTTGGAGTTTTTCGGGATTGATGCCAATACCGGTATCTACCACAGAAAAATGTACCGTACAATGGTTGTTGCTAGGGTTGCCCGTGCGCTGCAAAATCAACTTTACCGACCCTTTTTTGGTAAACTTTACGGCATTGCTCATGAGGTTGAACAATACTTGGGTGGTACGGGTAGGGTCGCCCAGCAGTGATTCGGGTATGTTGCTATCCACATGCAGCAGCAGCGCAATCTGTTTGTCTTCTGCCGATTTGATAAAGCCCGCGGTAACCTTGGTGGCAATTTCACGCAGGTTCATCGGCAGCAGCTCAATCCGCAATTTATTGGCATCTAGTTTACCATAGTCCAAAATATCGTTTACTATGGCCAAGAGGCTATTACCCGAAAAATCGAGCGCATCAATGTATTCCTGCTGTTGTGGGCTAAGGTTTTTATTGTCTTTTTGGAGCAATTGGGCAATACCGATTACCGCGTTTAACGGGGTGCGGATTTCGTGGCTCATGGTGCTGAGGAACTGCGTTTTGGCCTTGAGGCCCTTTTCGGCTGCTTCCCGGGCCTGGTTGAGCCGGTAGGATGAGCGGTACGAAAGTATGAGCGATTGTAGGAAAAAAAAGGCGATGTACCCAAACAATTCGGTTATTTTAAACAAGGGCAACACGCCAAAATAACTGGAAATGCTAAACAGGAAGAGCACGGCTATCACCCCGCCGCTCCATATACCATATTTGGCACCTGGCCGGTTGTTGCGCCAAGCCTTGATGAAAATTAATATTGCATAGCCGATATAAACCACCAGTACGATAATAAAATAATTGATGACGGATGTAAAAATGCGTACGGGGGTTATCAAGGCCAATATTGCGTAGGCAATACTTACGCCCAGCAATATTTTGGAAATAACCGTGCGGCCCTCCAATGGGTACAGGTTGCGCACATACAAAATAAAGAAACTAACCCCTAGGCAAAGGGTAATATACTCCAGCCGCAGCGTAAAATAAAAATCGAGCGAAGGGAAAATATTATGCAAGGTATATATTTCGGTGCCCACGATACGGTAGCTGTACATTAGGCAGAACAGGGCAAAATACAAGATCGTTTTTTCCGAGCGGTGGAACACAAATAGCCCCAAAAAGAAGATGGCCCCCATAAAAAGGCAACCGCCCAAAAAAATGTCCTGCGCCATGTGCTGTTGCTGGCGTTTTTGCAAGCGCTCATAACTGCCCAACTGGATGAGTTTCATGCAACCGCCCTTTGCGTGTACGAAGTTGCATACTTGCAGCAGGAGCTCCAGTGTATCGGCATTGTTGGGCAACTTTACCAGTTGGCTGCTCCAATGGGGGTAGCTACTGTCTTTACTGATACCTACCTTGCCATCGCTGGCCAATAAGTTGCCATTGGCATATAAGCGATAGGCCGTATAAAAGTCGGGCACCAGTAATGCCGCGGGGGCCGTATAGCCTGCTGGCAGCACAATGCGCAGCCGATAGGTAGCATAGCCTTGCGCAGGTATGGCCTGGCCATTGATGCTGATATTGTTCCAGAGCTGTGGCAGTTTTGAATAGGTATCGGGCCGTAGTGGCAATGCCCTGCTATGATCGGCAAGCTGCTGCCAATAAAACTCCCATTCGCCCGATAGGGTTACGGTGCTTTGCTGTAGGTTGGCTTGTCGCAAATCGAGCCAACCTTTTATGGCAGTGGGGCTGGGCTGGGCACATACGGTCACCGGCGCCAATAGCAGCAAACAAAATAACCGGAAAATATGAAAAAAGCGCATTTGGAGCAGCCCCGTTTTGAGGATAGTTGAAAGGTTGCAATATAACGAAAACCCTAATAAAATGGTATGCGTAGGCGAAAGGAAATTTGACACGGGAGGTGCCAATTGTATGGTATTTTGGCATAAAAAGTAACACCAGTCTATATAAATTAGGCATCGCCATCCAATGATATGGGCAAAAGCAGCTATGTGTTTGGGCAAAGGTTTCCACAAATAAAATGCAAAAGTGCATAAATAGTGGCGTTACAAACCCTGCTAATTCCCTTATTTTTGTAATAACCAACAATAAAGCTTGATGCAATTGGCTAAAGGAAAATTAATTGCCATCGGCGGTGCCGAAGATAAAGGGACCGACTTGGAGAAAGGAGAAATCCATCGCAATAACCTTAATTTTTTTGAACTTGGCATTCTGCGCCGGATTGTAGAAGAAGGCGGGGGCGCTATGTCCCGTATAGAGGTAATCACCACTGCCAGCACCATTCCTTATGAAGTGGGGGAAAACTACTTGAACGCATTTGGCAAAATTGGCTGTACCAATATAGGCCTCATGCATGTACGCAATAGGGCCGATGCCAACGACCCCGAGTATTTGGAACGCATTAAAAACTGCGGTACAATCATGTTTAGCGGCGGTAACCAGATGCGCCTTTCCAGCACTTTTGGCGGAACCACTTTTTTGCAAACCATCATGGATCGGTATTACGATGAGCCCGACTTTGTGGTTGCCGGCACATCCGCAGGCGCCATGGCCATGAGCAATACCATGATATACGAAGGCAACGCCACCCGTGCACATTTGAAAGGGGAAGTGAAAATTACCACCGGCCTTGGTTTTATGGACGATGTAATTTTCGATAGTCATTTTGAGAAAAGGGGACGGTTTAGCCGGTTGGCCCAAGCCGTTGCCTCCAACCCATCCTGCATCGGCATTGGCTTGGGCGAAGATACCGGTATGCTGATTACGGGCGGCAATCGGATGCAGGCCATCGGCAGTGGATTGGTGATTATTATTGATGGGCACGACATTATGCACAGCAATATTGCCGATATACCAGATGGCAACCCGATTAGTATCGAAAACATGAAAGTACATTTTTGCGAAAATGGGAATGGCTATTTGGTAAAAGAACGCCGTTTTTTGCCCGAAGCCGCCGATGGTGCCCTTATTCCCAAATGGGTAGCAGTAGAGTAGGGGCAGGCATTTTTGGTTGTAACAGCGGCCGCCCATTGGCCTATCGGTTTGCCAAATGTTAAAAAAAACACAAATCTGTTTTCTTTAAATATTTTAACCGCTTTTTCACTATCTTGTAGTGCACTTTATCAACCAAATAAAACCACTACATGATGATCAATTCCATTATTGTTGATGATGAATTTCATGCTGCCGAAAACCTCGAAAGGCTGATTGGACGGTATTGTCCTGCCTTAACGGTAACAGCCAAGGCTTATACGCTTGATACGGCATTGCAGCTTATTGCATCAACGAGTCCCCAAGTGGTTTTTTTGGATATTAAAATGCCCGAGGGCAATACCTTGGATAATTTTAACGAAGCTTTTTTTGTCAATACCATGGTGGTGTTTGTTACCGCTTACGATCAGTATGCCATCCGGGCCATCAAAGTGGGTGCTTTGGATTATATACTCAAGCCGGTACATCCGGATGAACTGGTGGCCTTGGAAGCTAAAATTGTGCAGCGTTATCAAAAAAGCAATAGCCTGCCCAAGGGATATGGAAAAAAGGTACAAGAAGCGCTACATGCTTTTGCCTACCCCAATACCATTGGCGTATATGTAAATGGCGAATACCAATTGTTGCCTTGCAATGATATTACCGCTTTTGAGGCCCTAGGTGCCTACACCAAAATATATACGGGCAATAACCGGCAAATCGTTTCTTCAAAAAATATTGGGTATTATGAGGAGTTGGTGAACAAGGAGGCTTTTTGTAGGGTACACAAATCATATATGGTGAACATTACCCAAATTGCAAAGATTGATAAGGCCCTGCGCACCATCATGATGACGAATAACCAGCAGTTCCCCGTTTCTGTTAGGTTGATGCCCGATCTTATGTCGCATATCAATAAATAATCAGTGAGTTTGTTTACCCGCTTTGCTTTATTGTTCCTGATCTGCTGTTGCAATAACCTGCTCAGTGCCCAGCAATTGGCCTATCGCCATTTTGGCATCAATGAAGGGCTTCCGCACTCCGAATTGTATGCTATTTGCCAAGGGCCAGATAAAACACTTTGGATCAGTACCGACAATGGGCTTTCGCATTACGATGGCATCAGTTTCCGTAATTATAACCCTAAACTTGTTACCACCAGCAATTATATATTGTACTCCGTTTTTTTACCCGATGGGCGTTTGTTGGTTAATGCTTACCGCCAGGGGCTTTGCTTTTTGGAAAAAGGGGTTTTGGTTAAAGCGGAGGTGGATACCAACGGTTTTGAACATGCAGCGGCAGGGATCAAAGCATTGTACACACTTACCTACGATGCCATTAACCAATGTGTATGGGCCATTACCGCCAGCCGTGCCCTAATGCAGTTGACTATTAAGGGCAATAAGATTACAGTACAAGAAGACTGGCGGCCGGGCATTTATTTTTGGGTATATGTAGATGTTGCCGCCAAAACTACTTATATCGGCAGCACCAAAGGGCTATGCCAGTACAGTAAGGGCAATATAGTACCCATAGCTAGCGGGCCACAAGGGCGGAGCATTACCAAAATAATGGAGTTGGATGGACAAACTTTTTTACTGGCCACACCGAACAGCCTACTTTTTTTTAACAAGACAAAGAAAACAGTTGAAAAGGAAGTACGGTTTGCCGGCAGTAGCTTGCATTATGAACTGTTTATGTACGACCCTAGCACCCGTTTTTTTTGGCTACCCGATAAAACGGGCGGGATAAAAATATTTACCTTACAGGAAACGCAAAAACCAGTCTTTAGCATCCTGCCCGAGGTAAATTTTAACCATCTTTTTCCGGATGGCATGGGCAATGTTTGGTGCTGCTCTTACGGTAATGGTTTGTTTCAATTTCCGCAGGTGGGTATTGTAAACTACAATGCCCAAGAGGGGCTTAAAGATAATTATGTAACCCATATAGGCTGTAGTGATAAATTATATGTTTCCTGCCTTAAATCCTATTATCAATTTGATACGCTATCGGGCAGGTTTACCGTGCTGCTGGAAACGGATGCCCGTAAGCCTTATAACAAAAGCATTTTGTTGCAAAATGGTTCCACGGGTTTTTTACATGCAGATGCGATAATTACCCAGCAGGGGAAAAAGTATTATCACAATAACTCCGTAATATATGATGCTGCCAAGTTGCATAAAGACAGTTTTTTACTGGGCAGCTTTGGGGGCCTGCGGGTGCTTAACAACCGTTATGAAGAGTTTGATGCACATTTTCCGGTAGGCAATCAACGGGTTAACAAAGTGTTGGTGAATGGGGATAGCATTTTGGTTGGTACGGCTTCTGGTTTTTATGTGCGTTCTTTTGGTAAATGGCATCACTACAACGAGAAAAGTGGCTTACCCGATAATATTGTTGAGGATTTTGGCGTGGTTAATGGAAAAATATATGTTGCAGGCCGCAGTGGTATGGCTATTATTGATAGGGAAGGCAAGGTAAGCACCTACGAAAAAATAAGAGCGGGCAGTACCAGCATTATAGGACTGGCGGTGGACAACTGGGGCGGGATGTGGATGGCTACCGGCAATGGCCTTTACCTCGATTACAGGGATCGGCTTTATCAATTTGACCAATTCGAGGGGCTGATATCTAATGACGTAACGGAAGTGTTTGCCAATGGACGCAAATTGTACGCAGGTACTACGCAAGGGCTTAGCGTTATTGACCTACCCGCCCTGTATGGCAGCTTTGGCCCAGCCGTTCCCTGCTTGCTACATGTTACGCTGTCGGTTGTAAAGGATAGTACGGTTAAGCGGATTGATAACAGTATGGAACTATCGCCCAATGAAAATGATATACAACTTAACATTACTGGTGCTGATTTTTATCATCCATGGCAACGCATACTACAATACTCATTGGATGGTGGGCAAAATTGGTCGGACATCCTGAACCGGCAAGTGGAGCTGCCTTCGCTCAACTCCGGTAAGTATCATTTACAAGTACGCACCAAGTTGCGCAATGAGCAACAATTTCAAATACTGGCCAACTATGAGTTCCGGATCCAGCTACCTTGGTACCGAAATGTGTTTTTCATCGTATCCATCGTAATGCTGCTCATGTTGTTGGCGGGGCTGTTGTTTTTGCGGTATTCCAAAGAAAAAAACAAAAGGGCGGTACAGCAATTGCAGGTAAAGCAGCAGGTGTTGGATTTGAAACAAAAAGCCATGGCTGCCATGCTCAATCCGCACTTTGTGTTCAATTCCATCAATTCCATCAACTACTATATTCACAACGGCGAGGAAGAAAAATACACCCGGCTGCTTACCGATCTTTCCCGATTGATCCGTTTG
Source organism: Chitinophaga pinensis (assembly GCA_943373145.1). Lineage (GTDB taxonomy): Bacteria > Bacteroidota > Bacteroidia > Chitinophagales > Chitinophagaceae > Ferruginibacter > Ferruginibacter pinensis_H. The sequence goes on along the minus strand of CALSBI010000010.1, from coordinate 80,039 downwards.
AACTTGAACAATACCTATCAAGACAAAGTGACCTTGGCATCGGAGTTGGAAATTATTGAATTGTATGTGCAATTTGAGAAACACCGTTTTATCCGCCACCCATTGGATTTTTCCATAGAATACCAGAGCGCCCGCTCGGCCCAGTATATTAAAATCCCTTCGATGATGTTGCAGCCCTTTGTAGAAAATGCAATATGGCATGGGATTTTACCCAAGCAGGGCGGGCATGTATCGCTCACCGTTTCCGATGCCCCGGACGGATACATTGAGATTGCTATAAAAGATGACGGCAATGGCTGCGACCCTGCCAAATTGATGACGAACCGTGCAGATGATGTAAGGGGGGTAGGGCTGATACAAGAGCGGATACAGGCATATAATAGCCTGCATAAAAAGCCCGTTGAGCTTTTATTCCCACCATCTGACATAGGCTGTACCGTACTTTTACGTTTCCCTGCTTAGTTTTTCCTCCCCGTTTACGTTTGTTAAACAAACTCCTACGTTGGTTAACTAGTTAAGTGTTAGTGATATCAAGGCTGTAACTTGATAGGGCAATTTTGCTATAACACTTAAATGACACAGCTTATGCACACATCCGGCTTTACTTAACTGCCACTATCACTTTTAACCATGGAGGAAAGGCGTAACCCGAAAAGCCAATTTTGTAAACAGAGTAGGGACCTAAAACATTCAGTATGAAAAAGAATCTTCTTACACTTATTATTTTACTTGTCTGTGCGCTGGGCCTTTATGCACAAGACAACCGGGCTGCTAAAATTGAAACTATCCGGCAAGAGCTGAATAGTTTCATGGCATCTAAAAAGGGCCAACCGCATACGGCCGCTATTGAAAAGCAAATACAGCAACAGTTGAATGTACAAGAGCCGGGGCATACAGTAACGGCCGAGCAGAAAAAACAGCGGTACGAACAATTATATACATTTTACTGGGAAAATCAGTTTTGGAAGGCGAATCCTACTTATGAAACTTATGTAACCCAACGTGATGTAGGGGCTATGACAAACTTGTGCGCAGATGGACGCTTCGACAATGTAGGGGGCAATACCGCTTTTACACATTCTGGTTCAATATTTAGTGGGGGCGGAAGTAATAGTTGTGCATTTGCCGGGGGCATTCCTTTTAATCCTACTCTTCCGGGAGCTTCCACTGCCAATGTAAGCAATAGGATGGAATTGGTTGCTGCTGGCTCCGACCCTGTTGTGCCGGGCCTACAGCGTACCCGCAGCGGTGGTGGTGCTTTGCGTATCAACTCACATCTCAATGCGGCTGGACAACCCTGTTCTGAAACTGTTGCAAGGTTTGGTGCTCAGGTTGATAAGGCTTCGACAAACTTTACGGTAAGCAACAATGCTACCACACTGTCATTTTGGTTTGCAGTGGTAATGCAAGATCCAAGCCATACGAATTTTAATGGTGAGAACCCATTTTTTACGGCCCGTATCAGGGATGAAGTAACGGGTGTTGTTCAAACCATTTGCTTGGATCCGTCACAAAACAATATGTTGATTTCAGATTCGCTGTGTGCAGAACCCGTTCTTTGGCAACCTTGGCGTTGCGCCACGTTTGACTTGAGCCAGTCGCGTAATCATCGGGTAACATTGGAGTTTATTGCGGCCGATTGTGGAGCACAGGGCCACTTTGGTTATGCTTATGTAGATGATATTTGTATCGAATGTAATGTGCCCGGAGATATTGGTTTTGTTACCTTGGCATCCAATGATGATTGTTATACCGACGGTGTTGCTTTTAGTGGAACGGTTACCTTGCCCACTAGACCCAATTCTAGCTTGCTGGGTTTAACCGTACAGCTTTGGCAGAATGGTAGCTTTATTGCGAATGTGCCGGTTACCTTCACAGGCAACACTTTCACCGGAACGGTACCTGCTGCATTACTTACCAATGGTGCCAATTATGATTTAATAGCAGTGGCTACATTTAATATTCCCGGGGCTGGCACGAGCACTGTCGTCAGCGAAATAAATCCTGGCATCAATAACGATTTCACGGCTACCGACGAAGGTTGTTGCGATATAACCGACTCACCCAATTTTACCATACAAACCAATTGTGTAAACGGCGTGTTGGTAGTTACGGCCACAGCCACCGACCTTGATCCGGCCAACCATTGGTGGGGCCTGATGGAAACATCGGTAGCTGGCCAAACCACTGATGCCGTAACCCTCAATGGCGGTCTACCCATTGCGCCAGTACAGGGCGGTACTTCTGCTACCTTCAATATTACCGACTTTAGTAAGTTTTACTATATCAAGCACGGTATATGGGATGCTTGCTATGGCTGGCGTGAGATAAGGATACCCATCAACCTGCCACAGGCGACCAATGTTAACTACTATTTTGTGGACGGACAAAATAATCCCAAAACTAAATTTTGCTTGGGCGATACCATTAAGATGATAATTTCTGGATTGAGCAACTACACCAATTATTACTTGGATGTTTGGCGCCGACCCATTGGTGTTGGAAACTTTAGTTGGTATGCGGGCCTTGGCTGGACAAACGGACAGCCTACCATGATTGATCTTACCGCAGTTTTTGCCGGACAGAACCCGCCCGTTTATTTTGACCCCAACTATGAGTACGAGGTAAAATTGGCTGTGTCCGATCCCAAAAAATGTATTGCATGGACAGAGATAAAGAGACGATTTACAGTAGAATGCTGCCAAGACTATATCAAAGCAGATTTCTTGTTGGACATTACGCCTGCGGTAAGCAATTACCAACTTATTGCTATTGATTTCAATACCTATCCCTTTGCCAATGCCTTGCATGAATGGTATGTGTTGAGCAGCCCCAATCCATCGGGTGGCCCATACACCCCGGTTACCAGTCTTACATCCACCACGCAAACCACGGTGCCGCTATATAACAATGCACAATATGGTTTGTATTATACGGTGATACATAAAATAATAACCAAGTGCGGCGAGGTTTGTATCAAGCGGACACAGTACCAAACAGGGCTTGGTAGGGCCACCGACGCCAGTGTTTCCACACAAAGCCAGGTGGATTGCTGTCTTGCCTTCCAGTTCTGGCCCGATGGGGCTGGCACTCAGCCCAGCGACTTTACGGGCAAATTTGAATTGGGTTCCACGCCTAATGGCAATGGTACTTATACCATCAACACTTATCTTGGCAATGCATACAGCAATAACCCCAATATAACCCACGAATGGTATGTGTTCAGCAGTCCCAATCCAAGTGGCGGCCCTTATACTTATGTTGCTCAGGGTACTGGTGCCAATTTCTCCTACTCGCCGGCAGATTATGCGTTGTATTATTTTGTGATACATAGGGTAAAAAGCCCTTGCGGTGATTTGTGCTATGGCCAAAGCATTTGCCAAAACTGCCGACTCACAGAGGATGCGCCTTGTGAACTCTGCGGACCCATTGATTGTGCATTGCTCGACAATTTGCTCAAAGGTTGCGGCACCCCCATCAACCTAACAGCCGATTGCGATAAGCGGGCACTTGTATGGGATCCTGTTCCTAATGCAATTGTATATACAGTAGAAGTGAGCTTTAACGATCCAAGGTGCTGTAGGTCGGCCAATCTTCCCAGTGGATTTATGTGGAACGATGTAAAAGACCCTTATGTATTGTTTGCAAGCTTTAGCTCAGTAAAATGGGATTGCCTCAGCTTCCGTGTAAAAGCCAAGTGCGATGACGGCGAAGGTGTATGGTCTGATTGGAAATGCGTATTGCCTTGCCGCGGCGTTGCAACGGACGGAAGCCCTATTACGCTAAAGGCTAGTGCAACAAATCTGCAAGCGGATGCAATGAATGCACTGGTGCCGCGCATATCTCCCAACCCCAATAATGGTGCTATGACGCTTAGCCTACAGGCTCCTAGCGACCTCATAGTCTCTATTGATGTGGTAAATGCACAGGGTAGCCGCGTTACAACCATTCCGCGGAATACTTACAAGGGAGGCTTGTTTACCACCAAGCTGAACTTGGGTGCCAAAGTGGGTAAAGGTGTTTACACCATCGTGTTCAATACCAATTTTGGAACCTTCCGTAAAAAGGTAATAGTGCAATAGTATTTTGATAAAAAGGGCCTTGGCAGATATGTCGGGCCCTTTTTCAATTTGCTTCAAACAAAAACTTCCTTAAACAAATACAAGTTATGACCAACAGGTTGTTATGAAAATAGCAACCTGTTTTTTTATGGGTACGTTCATTAAGCCAAAGCCAACGTTGGTTAAAAGAAATGATGGATTGCTGACAAACTGTATATTTTACAATGCAACAATACTGTGAGGTATAAAATTGGATTGATATATCATATAAACATTGCATAACCGGGGATAATGCAGTAATAAACCTTGGTTGGAAAATATTCATTAACTAAACAACACAATCAAAACATGAAAATGAAATCTTTATTTAAACGGTTCCTTTGGTCGTTGAGCTGTCTGCTCTTGTTAAGTGCCGCTTCGGCACAGCCTGTTTGCGATAATTTTTCGCAGGGTCTTGGCAACTGGACAGGTACCAATGCGGATGTTGCCATTGTTACGGATGTAACGCCATCTAACGGCACCCGTTTTTTGGAGGGCCGAGACGATGATCATGCTTCCCTGATACACAATGATGTGGACTATCGTGGCAGTATGTTCCCATGTGGGGGCCAACTATGTTGGAGCTACAAAATATTTGATGACAATAGTTCAGGAACCATCAATGTGAATCCTTCTATTAGGATTTATACGGGGCCGGCTAATGCTCCAACACTTTTTGCTACATTCCGGGCAACTAATATCACTGTTAACGAAAATTCGGCTTGGGCACATAATATTTGTGCCACAATAACGCCGGCCGTAAATGGAGTTTTGCCTGCTGGTTGGGTAATGGGCAATAATGGTACTGCAGCACAATTTAATCAGTTGATTGCCAGCTTTACAGGGGTTTCCTTTGGCACGGATATTGACCCGCAGGCGGGCCCTACAGAGATAATTGGCATAGATAACTTCTGCTATACGGCAAACCCCTGTTGCGATGTAACAGACGTACCTTGGTTTACCATGCAAACGAGCTGTAACAATGGTGTACTTACCGTAACGGTTACCGCTACTGATACAGACCCGGCCAATCATGTGTGGTCGCTGCACCAAACCACAACTCCTGGCATTAACGGAGGAGTGATGATTGCCGAAGTAGGGGGTGCTGGAGGACCGGCTACAGCTACTTTTACCATAACTGATTTTACCAAATTTTACTATATCAAGCATGGTATATGGGATCCTCCTTGCTATGGATGGCGGGAAGATCGGAAGGTGGTAAACTTACCTCAAGCGGAGTATGAGATTTGGTTCCCTGCACAAGCGCCCTTATCATTTAGCAATTGGTTCTGCTATGGCTTCCCTATTACCATGTCTTCATACGGAAGCCCTGCCGCTTCATCATATTCCATCAGCCTCTTGCGTAGGCCTATCCTCAGTTCGCCAAGCGTACCATTTGTGCCTTATGCAAATTCGGGCACTATTGCTGGGCCGCTGCCTTCCGACGTAAACTTGGCCAATCTTTTTTCAGGACTGCCTACGCCGGTTTATTTTGAGCCTAATTATGAGTATTTGGTAAGGGTAACCATTGACCCTGTCGATCCATGCTATGCCAATACCATAGTGGAGGGCACCGTTAATGTAAACTGCTGCCAAGACTTTATAAGTGCCAAGTTTCAGTTAGACCCAGAGCCTAACCCTTCACAAACAAGTAACACATTATGGGCTACCGGCTTCAATACGTATTGGAATACCATAGGTGTTGTACATGAATGGTATGTGCTAAGCAGCCCCAATCCTTCGGGGGGGCCATATACGCTGGTTACTAGCGTTACATCTACTTCGCAAAAACCTGTATTGCTATATAATAATGCTAAGTATGGTACACAGTATAAAGTAATACATAGGATTAAAACGCTTTGTGGCACCTACTGCTTTGCAGCAAGTGATTGCTCCAATTGTCGCTCATTGGATGCAATAGATGCGGTTACAGATTGCAGTATTTTAGACTCACTTTTATGTCCCATACCTACCGGCCTCTTTGGCAGTTGCTCACGCAGGGTGCTGGTATGGAACCCTGTACCAGGGGCCACTGGATATACGGTAGAAATCAGCTATAACGATCCTGCCTGCTGCCGTTCGTCTTATGCCCCCGTTGGCATGCGGTACGAAGTTTCAGGCTCATCTTTGCCGCTTTGGTCAATCGCTACGCCCAAGTACGATTGCTTCCGTTGGCGGGTAATGACCAAGTGTGCCAATGGGTCAAACAGCAATTGGTCAGAATGGAAATGCTACTATTGCCCGCCCGGCGTGGAAGATGGCAGCACTGGTGGCGTATTGTTGAGGAGCATGGTAAAGAACAGCGATGTTGAAACCAAGCCACTGCTTTCGCCCATCGTTTCCCCCAACCCCAACAATGGTGATATGACCCTGAGCCTGCAGGCACCCGGCGATTTGATCCTTTCTGTGGATGTGGTGAATGCACAGGGTAGCCGGGTTACTACTATTGCCCGCAATACCTACAAAGGCGGCCAATTCAATACTAAATTGAGTTTGGGCACAGTGGCCAAAGGTGTTTACACTGTTGTTTTCAATACCAATTATGGCATATTCCGCAAAAAAGTGATCGTGCAATAATATTTTCAAATAGGGGCCCAGCGGTACGCCGGGCCCCATTTTTAATTGGATACCCACCGTTCCGCTGCTTAAACAAATGCAAGCAATGGCAAACAGGTTGTTATTAGGTTAGCAGCCTGTTTTTTTGCATTCAAATGGACATTTTGCTACGTTCGTTAAGCAAAACCCTACGTTCGTTAAATGAAATGGCGCTATAAGCCATTAAATATTACTTTAAAACCACTGGTTCAAGCGAATACACCGTTTTGTTCAATGCCATTATGGAGCAGTCTGTAAAAGGCACTTGCGCAATAGTGTTTTTAGTAATAGGTGGTGCCTTACGTAATTGGGGCACCACTTTTTTTATGGCATGTATCAAATTGGGGGCATTTGTCAAAGGGTGTATTTCGAATTTTCGCTCTTATCCCTGCTTGATGTTGCCTCTTATGGCGGCTTTTTCCACTTTTGTCTTGATACAAAAGTGGAGCAAAAAATCAAGGCTGCATAAAAAAGCCTAAAAATTGAACCCTCGGGCTAAAGAAAAACAAGCTCAATCTGTAGTACAAAGCTTAGCTTTAGTAGGACTTACAAACTGATTGCACCGCCAAGCTTCTGTAACAACTGTTTTTCTTTTGCGCCCTTGGCCTCAATTTTCTTAACGGCTTTTTTATGAGGCCATACCGAAGCGGAGGTTGAAAACCCTGAAAACTTGATTTTATACAAATCGAAAATTTGAAATGCACCCTGAGTCAACCAACTAAGGCTCTTGTTTGGTTAAAATTTTATCCCGCATTTCACCCCATAAGCCATCAAAAGCCTGTTTGTCGTCCTGCTGCCAACGGGTCGCCATTTGTTGTACACGTTGATCCTTGGCCGATTGCCCGGCCTTAAAAAATGCCTCCAGGGAAGCGCTGTCGCTGTCATGCGCCAGTTGGTTGTACAGTTGCTTCAGTTCCTGTTGCTGTGCCGTATTGCTACGGGCCAGGGCTAGTTCCATGGCTTCTTGCAAGGCCACTTTTTGGTCATAGTTTCCGTAGGGCAACATGTATTTGGCTATTACCGGCATCAATTCTATCAAAATCAACAGGCAAACGATCAAGTAATAACGCCATTGTAGGGCGCTGTTGGTAGATAATAAGTGCTGGAGTGCCGCTACACGGGTTAAAAAGCCATTGTTGAGGTAGCTGGTAAAAACCTGTTCGGCCTTTTGTATATCTTGCTCTATGGTTATCAAGGCTTGCGCAATACTGTCTTTTTGGGGACGGTTTTGTATTGATAGGGCTTGGTATTCCGCATCCAGTTTTTCATACTCCCTTTTTTTTGCCAAAGCAATGTCTTTGATACCCACTTTGCCCGTACCGCCGCTACCGTCTGTTTCGGCAATAAAAGCTTGCCGGGCCTTGTTCACCGCTTCGTAACGGGCAGCATCATCCGCCGCTAAAGCCTGCTGGGTTTGCAATAGCTCCGTTTTTCGGTTTTTGTACAGCACATCCAACTCGGTCCGCTTTTGTTGCCGCTGTTTTTCATGGTCCAGTGAGGCCTGCATTTGTATCTCTTTATCAAATAGGTAGAGTAGGGCAGGCTGTGCCATAAAAAAGCCGATGGTAAGGGCAATTAACATCCTAAAGAGCAGGGGTAACAATTGCTTTTTGTTTTGCTTGTTGATGGTTTTGATCAAGGCCCGGTCGATGGTGAGTACGATGCCGCCCATGAGCAGGCCGGGCAAAATGGACCAATAAGGGCTCGGCATCACGGTGCTAAAAAAATAAGTCCAGGCCAAACTGGCAAAAATCCAAGTGGCCAGCACCGTCATGCCTACAATACTATACCGGTTGCCATCCACCAAGCAGCCGGTGAGCAATTCTTTTTCGGCGGTGGCCAACCACCACAAAAAGCGGGTAAAGGCACTGGGGCGATGCTGTGGCCAAGTGGGCGACGGTTCTGTTTTGTTTAACATGCTATACTGTATTAACGGTAAATAATAACCGTTTCAATGGCCTATTCCCCCTATGTGTGGTAGGGGCATACCTGTAACGGCCTGCCTAAAGGACAGCGCATGATACAGGTAAATTAAAATTGAGTTGAAGCAAGTGCAAAATACTAAATGCCGCTGAATGTGTATGGCGGATAGGCATTTAATTTACGCCAACCATCTATTTTAACATTTCTTTGTGATTTGCCGTTTAAACCATTGTTGCCAGAAACGGTCTGTTTGTATATCTTTGCACCGCAAAAAAGCGGGCAAATTCAATAAAATAAAGCAATATGAAGCATTTGGTAACTGGTATTTTTTTAGTAATGGCCACGGTAGCCGCCTTAGCGCAGCCGCCGAAGGGGATGGGCTCTAGCGACCCCAATGCCAAAAAAATATTGGATGCGGTGAGCGCTAAGTTTAAAAACTATAAATCGATCCAAGGCAAGTTCTCCTTAAAAGTGGAAAATGCCAGTGGTAAAGTGATGGGCAGTAAAGCGGGTACGGTGTACATGAAAGGTACCAAATACCGTATTACAGCCAACGGCCAAGAGATTTTTTGCGATGGCAGCAACTTGTGGACCTACGAGAAATTGGCCAACGAAGTTACCATCACCAAATTAGATGGTTCCAACAATACCATTACGCCGCAAAAGCTGTTTACCAATTTTTACGACAAAGACTTTTTGTACAAATTGAACGGCGAAAGCAAAGTAGGTGGTAAAACCTTACAGGAAGTGGAACTGACACCCATTGACAAAACCAAGCCTTTTCATAAAGTATTGGTGTATGTAGATAAAGCCGGGCAGCAAATCGCTTCTACCAAAGTATTTGAAAAAACAGGCAACCGCCTCACGTATGCTTTGAGCGGTATGAACACTACCTCGGTAATAGCCGATGCCACGTTTGTATTTGATGTTAAAAAATATCCCGGCGTGGAAGTAGTGGATCTGCGTTGATAGCAAGAACTTTCATTGAGCAATACAAAAGCGGGCGTTTCCTACAGGAGCGCCCGCTTTCATTTTGTATCATTACTGCCTACTGGTTAATAGCTGTTAGTAGCTACTCAAGGCGTTTAAGTTACTAAGCACGGTGGCTTCAGTGCTGGGGCTAAATGTAAGTGATTCCACCATATTGGCCGTTACGGTCACTACTTTTTCGGTGTAGTGCCAATTGCCACCTACATTGGAAAAAGCGACCAATTTTGCCGTTACACCCACTGGAATACTGTTGGGATAACTTACTACCTGTGTATTGGTGGTGTGCGTGTACACATGCGCAATGGAGTTGATACCTTGTGGTACAAATAATACATAAGTATTACCACCATTGTAACCCATGTAATCGGCCAATGTTCCGGGGTTGTTGGTTAAATTAACGGTGATGGTAGTGGAAGGTGTCAAATTCCAGTACCGATCGCAGTTGAGCCAGCCCATGGTAGACCAGTTGAAGTTGAAAGTACCACCTCCTGCTGCTGCGGCGGGTGGGTTATTACCTGCCGGGCGGTTCCATAAAAAAGGCGCATCTGCTGCAGGGTCATCTTGGGGCGCACCCTCAAAAAGACCGGTATTGGCTACACCAGCATTGCCAACCGGTACGTTGATGTCCAGTGGCTTGGCCAATTTATCATCCACTTTAGCGCCATCTACTTCGGCATCTAAATTAAAAGAACCATCGGTAATAAGCATACCCGCTTCACCCATCGTATTGATGCCGCCCGTAAGTACATCGCCGCGGTCGGTAAATTCTTTTACGGCAAACAATACTACTCCGTTAGCAGGTTGTCCATTAACGGTAAAAGCATCCTGTGGGATGGTAATGGCAGTGCCCTTCTCCGTTTTGATAAGTACTGGTAAATCTTTGGTGGTAAATTTAAAGTACTGTGCTTGGGGACCTCTTTTGGCAAAAAAAGTACCTACATCTTTCGAAACGTCCATGTCATCTAGAACTGGATCGTTGATGTCGGAGGCCCTGGCAATCAGTTTGGGTTGTTGATCCTCCAATTGGCTGCCTTGTTTTTTACAGGCTGCAAGGCTCACCAGTAATAGCAATGGTGTAGCCATTAAAAAATACTTGATCTTTCTCATGATAAATGTTTTAACTGTTAACAATAATAGGTTATCCGCAAAAAAAGGAGGCAGTAATGATAATGTGGAGTTGTTGGTGAATTCCGCAGATAAGCCCCTAATCAAAACAAAGCTAATCAGGATATGATTAAGGATGCAAAATTTGCAGCTTTATTTTTTCAGTTTTTTGACTAGTTTGGGTACTGGTCAAGAAACGCTAGCCGCATATCAATGATTAACTAAATAGTTTTTACTATTATTTACCAAGTGTTTGTGCCAAAAAAATCCCGATGCAATTTTACCCCAATCGGTTGCATGTAATCATTTATATATATAAAAAAACCTTCAGCAGTTATCACTACAACCAAAATGGTTGTTGCAACACTGAATCTAGTGCTATTTTTGCATTCAAATAGAATGAGGGGTAAAATCCCGCAGTCCCGTTTTAGATCCATTTTCTTTTGAAACCACATAGGGGCGACTACTTATGGTTGCTCCTTTTAACCCAGATTACGCAATAGCAAATCTACTCCGAGCTGAAATTGCTGCAAATACGGATTTTTCCTCGCATTTTCTTCTCACCGTAGGATTTACTACGATTTCAAAGAAAATGCTTGCGGGAAACCCCGTCTTTTTTGCACTTTCAACTCTCGTAACGATTTCTATTGTGCAATCTGGGTTTAAATAATTCATCTGGCCTGTTGCAATAACCAGTATAGGCTGCAACAAGTGGAGATAACCCCTACTTTTTGTTTCATTTTATGTTAAGTATTAGTTAGCGGCCCTGTTTTTACAGGGCCGCCTTATATAAATGATAAACGTTTGTTAGGAGCCCCAGCGAAAGCCCTTGCTATCCAATCCCGCTAGATCAATGAGCCTATCTACCACCGTAGCTGCCACCGCTTCAATGGTAGCGGGTTTGCTGTAAAAAGAAGGCGAGGCCGGGCAGATAATACCACCGGCCAAAGTAACGGTTTCCATATTGCGGATATGAATGAGGTTATAAGGCGCTTCCCGCAACAGGCAGATCAGCTTGCGCCTTTCTTTCAATACTACATCGGCGGCCCTCGTTATCAAGTCGTTGGAAATGCCCCCGGCAATACGGCCCAAAGTGCCAGCGCTGCAAGGCGCAATAATCATGGTATTGAACTGGCCCGAGCCGGAAGCAAAGGGGGCAGAAAAATCATTCAGTCCGTAGCAATGAATGGGAAGGTTTTTATAATCTTGGTTGCCCAGTTCCGTTTCCCAAACGGCTTTGGCATTTTCCGTAAGTACCAGCGCCAACTCGGTCCATTGTTCGGGCATGGCCAACAGTTTTTGCAGCAATAATTGGGGGTATATAGAGCCACTGGCCCCTGTAATGGCAATGAGTATTTTGTTTGTTTGCTGCATCATGTAACTAAGGTAACAAAAAATAGGGGAGTTGGTTTGAAATGAATGGCTTTCCCCCCAATATGGCCAGCCGTATGGATAGGGGACAGGCCACCAAGGCGGTACTTGCAAAATTGGCCAATCAGTTTATGGTCCACTGCTTCCGGATAAGCCTTAGTTATAGGGAGCGCAAACGTTTGCGGATATACTAATACAAGCATAAACTTATTAGCGAAAAAAAAATGTGTGAAAATGCAACCTAAGTTTTGCATAAACCGACTATATTGTGGTTTTTCATAGGATAAGGTTTAATGGTTAATGGTTTTTTGATTAGTGCAGGCCCCCTTTTGGGGGCCTGTTTGCATTTATCCCTTTCTCAAAATCGGAAACATACACTCATTATAGGAAAAAAGCTAGCTCGGCAATTAGCGGTTGCCGGTCAGTAGAAAATAGGAACATCACGTTGGCGGTTATGTTACCGGGCCAATAGTGGGGGCCAGTTTTTTGAGTTGCCGGTAAATGATGTATTCGGCCACCAGCAAATTGCCCACCCAGCCCAACCAAGCCACAATACGGTAGGCGTCCATGGGTCTGGGTTCAAAAGCATAAATAATCAGTACTTTCCAGGCACGCAGTGTGATGGCCGATAAGGTTAGGGCATAACTCCTGATCATAAAACGCTTGTGTGCAGCTATGTCTTTGGCAATGGCTTTCTGCCAAGCTTTTACCGTAAAAAAAATCCACGCTACGCCCAACAATAAAAAGGCAATGCGGGAACCCAGCCCCCCATTGGCATACCAGCCCATTACCAAGGACGCAGGGCCGGAAATAAATACCACGGTTATAATATAGACATAGCCCATGCGCCGGTGCCAACGTTTGTACCGCTGCAATAACCAGGGCCAAAACTGAGTAAACCCAGCAACGAGTGCAAACATGCTGGTGTACACATGGATATAAAAACTCACAAACCAAGGCTGGATATGGATATAACTTTGTTTGATTTGCAAAAAAGCCACGTCGGTTTGTACAGGAATGTATTGTACGGTAATCCGCACCATTAAAGCAGTAAAGTAGGCCAGCAAGGCAACCAATACCCAGTTTGTAATTTTTTTCTCTTTTGTAGCCGCCATTGCTGAAATTATTGCTATATTGGCTTAAAGATAAACCATCATCACTATGCGTCAATTGATTTTTTTAGGAAGCATTTGCTTATTAGCGGCCTGCGGCAACAACCAAGCGGCCAAGCCCGAAGCGGAAAAAACAGAAACTGCCATGCCGGCATCTACCGCCGAGGTTCCGGCAGCACCGCATCCCATTGCCGGTAATTGGGTCGGTTTTTTGGGCGATAACCGGTTGAATGTGCAGATACAAACCGTACAAGGCAAAACCGTAAACGGCAGGAGTGTAGCGGCTGGCAACTTTAGGGCCATCAACGGTACTGTGGAAGAAAGCCCAGAAGCATACAAATTGCAACTAAAAGAGCCCGGCGATGACAAATACGATGGCGAGTTTACCATCACCATTAAAAAGAACGGCATGGTTTGCGAGGGCAATTGGGTCCCTTACGACAAAAATTTAAAGGCAAAGCCCTTTACGTTAGCCAAAAAAGAATTTGCTTATCAACCCAGCGCAGGTATTTTTCCCGAAGCATCTGAGCGCTTGTTAAAAGAAGATGATGTGGCCAATTATATCAAGTCGGAGTTACGGCTTATGCGCAACAGCATTTATGCCCGCCATGGCTATTCATTCAAAATGAAAGACATGCGCAGCCAATTCGACAAGGAACCATGGTACATGCCCGTAAGTACCGATGTGCGCAATAATTTAACCGAGATAGAGAAAAAGAACGAGGCATTGATCAAGCGGTACGAAAAGTATGCTGCCGAGTTCTATGACGATTTTGGCCGTTAGCGGCTGTCCCTTTAGGACTATCTTTGTGATATAAAACAACTGTATATTGGCCAATCAAGGCGCACATTCAACTGCACAACATAAACTGCCGCGTAACCTAGGCCTGTTTCAAGGCACGGTGCTCAATATGATCGATATGGTGGGCATTGGCCCATTTATTACGCTGCCCATTGTAATTGGTTATATGGGCGGAGGGTTTTTGTATGCCTGGCTGGCCGGGGCCGTGCTCAGTTTTATAGACGCCATGATTTGGAGCGAACTGGGGGCCGCCTATCCTTTGGCCGGTGGCAGCTATAATTTTTTAAAGGAAGCCTATGGCAAAAATGGCGCTGGCCGTATGATGGGCTTCCTCTATGTATGGCAAACGGTGATACAAGCCCCGTTGGTGGCCGCTTCTGCAGCGATTGGCTTTGCACAATACTTGGGTTACTTGGTGCATTTAGACCCTTGGGCGCAAAAAGCGGTATCCGGTGCCGTGATACTGTTGGTTGTTTTTTTGTTGTATCGAAAAATTGATAGCATTGGCAAAATAGGCGTACTACTTTGGGGCGGTGTACTCCTTACGCTGGGCTGGATTATTGTAGGCGGCTTGAGCAATGGCGATTTTTCCATGCCCATAGCGCAAATGAACGATGGCTTTGCCAATGGCGGTCTGTTTTTTATGGCATTGGGCCATGCTTCGGTAAAAACGGTGTACAGTTATTTGGGGTATTACAATGTTTGCCATTTGGGCGGCGAAATCAAAAAGCCCGGCATCAATATACCCCGCAGTATGTTTATTTCAGTGGGGGGCATTGCCATTTTATACCTGCTGATGAACCTGAGCGTAACCAGCGTTATCTCTTGGCAAGAAATACAGCAATGGGAACTGGCCGGCGTGAAACCCTTTGTGGTAAGCACTTTTATTGAACGTTTGTATGGCAAGGGCGCAGCATCCTTGGTCACCATCATGATATTGTGGGTGGCTTTGGCCTCGCTGTTTGCCGTGATGCTGGGCTACAGCCGGGTACCTTATGCAGCGGCTGTTGATGGCGCTTTTTTTAGGGTATTTGGCAAGCTGCACCCCACCAAACAGTTTCCGTATGTATCGCTGCTGGTATTGGGCGGGTTGGCGTTTATATTTAGTATGCTGTTTAAAATGAAGCATGTGATAGATGGTATTTTGGCCATGCGGATCGTGGTACAGTTTATCGGGCAGGCAGTGGGCGTAGTATTGCTGCGCCGTCGCAACGGCAGCAAACACTTGCCTTGGAAAATGCCACTATATCCACTGCCGGTTATTTTGGCCATTGCCATTTGGCTATTTGTTTTTTATAGCACCGGACGGGAAGTGATCCAGTATTTTGCCTATGTGCTCGGCAGCGGGATTATCGTCTATCTGTTGCAGGCCAAATTTTTGGGGAGATGGCCTTTTCGATCAAAGGAAAAGGACCTGCCCATTCCCCATGCCAACAAAGAGGTGTAGTCAATCCCACAAACTTTCAATTATCCATTAACGTGTTGTTCTATTAGGCCATCTACCGAAGGGTATATTTTATTAGAAGCACTTCAAACTTTTACTATGTTCCTTTTTGTTTGCCCAAAAAGGAACCAAAAAGGGCCCCGCCAACCCTGCCCAGCCGGTCAGGCGGGGGATTACATCGCGTTGGCGGAGGGTACCCTGATTAAGCTTTCGTACTACTGTAAACTCAGATTCGGTTCCCTGACATTGTGTTTTGATGGCTGACATTTGTTTTTTAATAGCACAACACGTTATCCATTATCCACTATCCCCGTCCGAACGGCTTCGGCCGGGCGGGCATTATCAATTATCCACTCTCAACTTTCCCCTTTCAACTCTCAACTCTCCTGCTTACCTTTGCGGCCTAAACATACGATTGCAATGAAGGAAGTATATGTAATATCCGCCGTACGCACACCCATGGGTAGTTTTGGCGGCAGCTTAAAAGATTTTTCAGCCACACAATTGGGGGCCGTGGCCATTAAAGCCGCCGTGGAAAAAGCAGGCATTGCGCCCGATCAGGTGCAGGATGTGCTGATGGGCTGTGTGATACAGGCCAATTTGGGCCAGGCTCCTGCCCGTCAGGCGGCCAAGTTTGCCGGACTGCCCAACGAAGTGAACTGTACCACGGTAAATAAAGTATGCGCCAGTGGCATGAAAGCCATTTCGCAAGCTGCGCAGAGTATCATGCTGGGCGATGCCGATATTGTAGTGGCGGGCGGTATGGAAAGCATGAGCAATGTGCCTTTTTATGTAGACAGCATGCGCTGGGGCAACAAGTATGGCAATGCCGGTTTGATTGATGGCTTGGCCAAGGACGGCCTGACCGATGTATATGATGGCAAGGCCATGGGCTTTGCGGCAGAGCTTTGCGCCAGTACCTGCGGCGTTACCCGTGAACAGCAGGATGCTTTTGCCATTGAGAGCTACAAACGTAGCCAAGCAGCTTGGGAAGCTGGCAAGTTTGCCAATGAAGTGGTGCCCGTAAGCATTCCACAGCGCAAGGGCGAACCGGTTTTGTTTGCCAAAGACGAAGAACCTTACAACGTAAAATTTGACAAAATACCCGAACTGCGCCCCGCTTTTACCAAGGATGGCAGCGTTACAGCAGCCAATGCCAGTACCATGAACGATGGTGCGGCCGCCTTGGTACTGATGAGTAAGGAAAAGGCCGACGCACTGGGCCTCAAGCCAATAGCAAAAATAAAGGCCTATGCAGATGCCGAACAGGCGCCCGAATGGTTTACCACTACGCCTTCGTTGGCAGTGCCCAAGGCCGTAGCAAAAGCTGGTCTTACCATGGCAGATATTGAGTACTGGGAGTTGAACGAGGCTTTTGCCGTGGTGGGTATCGAAAACAGCAAGCGCATGGGCTTAGACCCTGCCAAGGTAAATGTACACGGCGGTGCGGTAGCATTGGGCCACCCCTTGGGATGTAGCGGGGCCCGGATCATCGTTACGCTCATCAACGTATTAAAGGCCAATGGGGCCAAATATGGTGCTGCGGGCATTTGCAATGGCGGTGGTGGTGCCAGTGCTATGGTGATTGAGAATGTGTAATGGCATAACAAACAATACTGGTCTAGCTTACAATAGCGGCCATGATAGTAAATAGCTCTAGATGGAATACTGGTTAAGCAATATAACCAGTATTCTTTTTTTAGGGACTTATGTTAAACGAAGATTTTACAGTTGCACAATTTGGATTAACTTTCTCGCAAAAAGCATTGAAAAAGCAGCAGGCTAAAGACATACCGGTGTACAAGCTGGACAATCAGTACATTTTTGTACACAAAGAGGGACTGGTGGACAGCGATTTTGGATTGGACAATAGTACCGAGTTGGTGGCCGGTGGCTTTGGTTTGTATTCATCTGCCAAGGTCAGGGGCAAAATAGGGCCGTTGAAGTCGGAGTTTTTTAGGATTGCCCTTTGCCGCCGCGGCTTTGTTACCGTTGACTGTGGGCTGGAAAGCTTTACCCACCAACGCAATACCATCCACTTCAATTTCCCTTCGCAATTGTTTTCGCTGTACAACAAGAGCGACGACATGATGGCCTATTACATGATTTTTAGTGAGCAGTTTATCGAAGGCCTCTTGCCCTTGCAAAGCATGCAACAACAATTCCCTTTTTTAGATTATGGCGGCATACCTTTTTTTCAGCTTACGGATACGGAGGCCCAACAGGTGGAAGACCTCATCTTTAAAATTGACAATGAAATAAAAGCCGGGCTGCCGGGCCTCAAGCAAAGCATCCAATTGTACACCAACCTCATTTTGATAGCGGCCAATAGGAGTTACCTGCGCCAACAACTGGCCCGCAAAGTAGATCCTAAAAAAGAAAGCACTTTATTGGTGCGTTATAAAAAGTTAGTGGCCCAGTATTTTATTACCAAAAGGCAAGTGGCCGATTATGCCGCCCTGCTGAACATCACCCCCAACCACCTCAACAAAACAATCAAGGAGCAGGCGGGCAGAACGGCCAGTAGCTTTATAGACGAAATGATTTTGATGGAAGCCAAGGCCCTGCTGCGCCACACGGAACTTTCCATTGCAGAAATAGCTTGGCAGCTCGACTTTTCCGACCCTTCTTACTTTAATAAGTTTTTTAAAAAAAGTACCGGACTTACCCCTTTGCTGTATCGTAAGCAACAGTAAGGATACCACAAATGGAATAAATACTACCATAACCCGCCGGGCATTATATGAGAACTTTGCGCCATATTATAAAACTAATATTATGGCACTGAAAGTACGTATTGCAAAATGGGTTTTAATGGCGCTGATAATGGTATCGGCCAATACCTTGTTTGCCCAGCACAATGCGGGCAACAATGGTAAGGTATTGATGATTGCCAGTAACCCTTCGGTAAGCAAACAAACAGGTTGGCCCATAGGGGTATGGTATGCAGAACTGACACATCCCTATTGGGTGTTCAGCGAGGCAGGCTACACGGTAGATATTGCCAGCTTAGAAGGTGGCGAAATAAAATTTGATGGGTTTAGCGACCCCGAAGATGCCAGCAAATACGCAGCATTCGATTATATTTCACTAGGCTTTAAAAAGGATGAAGCCAAGATGGCCCTCACCAAAAATACCTTAAAATTATCAGGCGTTAACCCCAACGACTACAAAGCCATTTTTGTATGCGGTGGCCAAGGTCCCATGTACACCATGTACAACAATGCCGAGATACAGCGGTTTTTTGCGGCCTTTTATGCAACAGGCAAGCCTACTGCAGCCATTTGCCACGGCACTTGCATTTTGCTGCAAACCAAGTTGCCCAATGGCAAATTGTTGGTGCAAGGCAAAAAGTGGACGGGCTTTGCCAGCAGCGAAGAACAGTATGCCGACAATTATGTGGGCATGAAAATTCAGCCTTTTCGCATTGAGGACGAAGCCAAGAAACTGCCCAATACCCAATTTGTAACGGGGGCGCCTTTTTCGGCCTTTGCCGTTCGGGACGGTAATTTAATAACCGGCCAGCAACAAAACAGTGGTGCAGCCGCTGCTGAGTTGGTGGTAAAAGCATTGGAGGAAGATAGGAAACGCTACCCAACCTATGTATTGGTACATGGTGCTTGGTCGGATGAAAGCGCTTGGGGCTTTGTGCGCAACGAATTGGCCAAAAAAGCCAATGTGGTAGTGGTAAACCTCCCTGCACATGGCATTGATTTAACGCCTGCCAACAAAGTATCGTTAAAAGATTATGTAAAAACGGTGACCGATGCTATTAATGCCCAGCCCGGTAAAGTAATACTCGTAGGGCATAGCATGGCGGGGGTAGTGGTGAGCCAAGTAGCGGAAGCCATTCCCAACAAAATTGATAAGCTCGTGTATGTATCGGCCTACCTGCCCAAAAATGGCGAGGATTTGTTGAGCTTGGCCAAGAAAGATGCGGAAAGTAAAGCCGGTGTTGCCTTGGAGTTTAATGCCGACTATACAGCGGCTACCATTAAAAAAGATATTTTGGCCGATGCTGTGTGCGCCGATTGCCCTGCTTATATGAAGGAAGTGTTGGTGAAATACCACAAAGCCGAGCCCACCAAACCCTTGGGCGAAAAAGCAGTACTGGGGGCTAAATTTGCCGCAGTGCCCAAATACTATATCCATACTACACACGATGTGACCGTGGGCTACAACTTGCAAAAACAAATGGTGAAAGATAATGGTACCATTAAAAAGACTTTTGAAATGGCTACCTCGCATTTGCCCTTTGTGGTACAACCCGAAGCCTTTGTTCAAATACTTATCGGTATAAAATAACATGAAAGCAAGGCTGCTATTGGTTATGCTATTGTTCAGTTGGGCAACATTGTTTGCCCAATTGAACGAAAGCGATACGGTAAAGCTGCAAATAAGGAGCAGTTTGGCAGGTAATTATCAAAAGGGTAATGTAAACATATTGACCATTAGGGGACGTGTTGAGTTACTATATGCGCCGGTACGGCAATGGGTATTCAAATCACAGAACAGCAGTTTGTACCAATCCTTTGCTGGGGTAAAGGCCGACAATGATATTTTTAGCAGAAACTATCTGTATTATGCACCGCAAAACAGACTGTACCCATTTGGTATTGCTTATATATCCACGAATTACCGGCGCAAAATTGACCTGCGGCTATTTGCCGGGGCTGGCATTACTTGGCAGGTATTGAACAAACCCAGACAGGTAATAAAATTGTCTGCCAATGCAGTATATGAAACCAGTCGTTTTAAGGGCACGGTGTACAATGATACCCGCTACAATGGTAGTGATCAAATTGATTTGTGGCGGGGTACGCTGTTTTTGGGCGGTTGGCATTATCCATTGCTCCATACTGCTTTACGCTTATACTACGATGCATACTGGCAGCCTGCTTTTAACAACAGTAATAATTACCGAAGCCAATTTGACTTGGGTGCCGATTTGCCCATTTGGAAGGGATTGTCTTTCAATATGCTGTACACCTTTACGCATGAGCAGGTAACCATTGCCAATATCAAGCGGGAAGACAGGATACTGACCTTTGGGCTTGCCTATAATTTCAAACATAAACATCCATGAAGATGCAAACACAGTTGTGGTTGATGCTCCTTGCTTTGTTGGCAGGTGCCTTGGTGCCGTTTCAAACCGGGAGCAATACAGCGCTCACCAAATCGCTGGGCAATGGGTATTATGCAACCTTGGTCGTATTTATCGTAGCAGCCATAACCATGCTCATCGTAATTGCATGGCAGCGGCAGGCTTTTCCTACTGCGGCACAAATACAAGGCGCACCTTGGCATGCTTGGCTGGGCGGCGGATTATTGGGTGCAGCCTATATATACCTGCTCATTTATTTGGCACCGCAATTGGGGATTGCCAATGCAACCGGATTTGTAGTAGCGGGACAATTGTTTACGGCCATGGTATTTGACCATTTCGGGCTGATGGGTTTTGCAGTACACCCCATCAATTGGCAGCGGTTAATGGGCCTGGTATTACTTATCGGTGGACTCTATCTCATTAAAAAATACTAAGTAACCAAACCAACAGCCAAAGGTGAGGTTGTCTTTGGCCGTTAGGATGGCAGCCGCTTAACTATCCAATAACCCTTTTGTCTTTGGCCACAAAGTAAACATATGGGCAATGCACCAGCAATTGGTTGCGCTTGGCCACAATGGGTTTAAACTTGGTGAGCACCAAGTCCAATTGGTCAATATCATTGCCCAGCCGGTTGATAATATGTTGTTGCAACACTTCAAGCATACAATGCTGACTATTGATAAGGTTTAATACAAACAAACCTGCCCTTGCCCCACTGGTAATACCGAAGCAATCACTGCTTCTTTCATTTCGGTGTTGTATATTTTTTCAATGGCCCAGCCCATCAAATCTACCGCAGCCAAGCAACCCGCAGCCGTGGCGATATTGCCATGCGTCACCAAGTGTTTATCCTCCAGCACTTCCACTCCAAAGCCCCGCAACGCTTCGGCAGCGGAAGGATAGGTGGTGGCAGTGAGTCCGTTCAAATGCCCCAAAGCGGCCAATATCAAAGCACCGGAGCAGATAGAACAGATCAATTGTTCATCGCTGTTCAGTTGCAGCCTTTGTAAAAAAGCCGCATCCTTACAGGCTTCCCGGGCACCACGCCCACTGGCAACAAATACCAAGTCGGCATCGTTCGCTTCTTCCAACAAACCATGGGTAGCTACGTCAATACCACAAGAGGAGCGGTGCGAAGGGGCTGTTCCGATTATTTTTACTTCAAAAGACTTGTCCCGAATTTTTACCCGGTTCAATAAATCCCAAGGCAAAAACACATCAATGTCTGTAAAGTTGTCGAAGGCAATAATGACTGCTTTTTTCATTGCTCAATATTTGTTATTCGATGTACAGTGGTTGTTTGTTTGCTAGTATTTAGTACTAAGTACTTAGTATCAAGTATCTAGTATCAAGCCTCCAGCCTCCAGCCTCCAGCCTCCAGCATCACCCCCCCAACGCCTGCATAATATCCGCCACAATATCATCCACATGCTCCAACCCAACCGATATGCGGATAAGGCCCGGCGTGATGCCCACGGCCGCTCGTTCTTCATTGCTCAGCTTGCTATGGGTGGTACTGGCAGGGTGGGAGGAAATGCTGCGGCTATCGCCCAAGTTATTGGTCATGGATAGCATTTGCAGCGCATCCAAAAACTGTTGACCAGCCGCTAAGCCACCTGCCAATTCAAAAGTAACTATACCGCCACCATTGCGCATTTGCTTTTTGGCAATGGCATACTGCGGGTGGGTAGATAAAAAGGGATATTTTACCCAACTGATTTTGGGATGGCCTTCTAAGGCCGTAGCCAAGTGCATCGCATTCTCCGCATGTTTGTCCATACGCAGGTACAGGGTTTCCAAGCTTTTGCTCAGCACCCAGGCATTAAAGGGGCTCATGCTGGGCCCTGTGTTGCGGATAAACAAATACAATTGATGTATCAACGCCTTATGGCCTACTACCACACCGCCCAGCACACGGCCCTGACCATCAATAAACTTGGTGGCCGAGTGCAGCACCAAATGCGCCCCGTACTGCATGGGCTGTTGCACGGCGGGGGTGGCAAAACAATTGTCAACCACCAATAAAATATTATGCTTTTTACAAAGTCCGCCCAGCCATTCCAAGTCGATGATGTCCAGCCCAGGGTTGCTGGGGGTTTCTACATACAACAGTTTGGTATTGGGCTGTATCAAGGCTTCCACCGTTTCGGGCTTGGCCATATCAAAATAGCTATGCGCAATGCCCCATTTGGGCAAGTACTTGGTAAGAATGGTATGGGTGCTGCCAAATACGGCGGCAGCAGATATGATATGATCGCCACTGCTCAAAAACGCCATAAAGGTGGAAAAAACGGCTGCCATGCCCGTCCCCGTGGCCACACCCGCTTCGGCACCTTCCAGCGCACAAATCTTGTCTACAAACTCATCCACCGAGGGGTTGGAAAAGCGGCTGTAGATATTTACTTCCGGTGCATCACTGGCAAAAGCGGCAGCCATATCGGCGGCGGAATCATATACAAAACTACTGGTTAAAAACAGGGGCGTACTGTGTTCTTTTTGGGCTGTGCGTTCCGTTTGTGTACGGATGGCTTTTGTTTCAGGCTTTTGCGACATATATTGATGCAAATAAAATTAAAATGATGAGAATTTCTTAACAGGGAGCAAAGGTATAGCTTTTGCATAAGAAAGCTGAGCCGTGTGCGTTAAAAATTATTCAATAAAAATACACAAACCTGTATATAAATTTCAACAAATGGATGTATTGTTATTATTCTATCAAATTGATAGGGTAAAATGATGAAATGCAATACCAGTCTATCTATTATCGGTTATCATTTTATAAAAACTAACACTTGTTAGCACCTTCAATCATTTTTCTGCTTTCTTCATTCTTTTTCTTCGTTCGGCCAATTTCTGCTTTTGGACAATATGCCTTGATGCTAATTTAGCAGCATTAAATAACCAAAAGTTTGCTGTTTTTCTGAAAAACAGAATCGGATATGAAATTTGAAGCATTAAAAGCCAAGAAGTTCCAAACTTCAGAAAATGCCAACCTGAACAAATTGTTCGGTGGTGCTACAACTACAAGCCAAAACGTTACCAACTTCGGTACACGTCAAGACGCTTATGCTGATGCTGATTCTTCTGGTGGCAGCGGTACTTCTAGTGTTTCAATCATCAACGGCGTTGTTGCTTTCGACGCTTAAGGGTATTGAATCAAAAAAGAAAAATACGACCCGGTGGGTAACTGCCGGGTTGTTTTACATTATGATACTCATATTATCTGAAAGCAACGATTTAACTACCTCTTCCGTAATGGAATGGCTGTTGGCTGCTGGTAAACCAGTGGTGCGGCTGAACGAATGCGACAAGATGACCGCCTTTACCATTGTGAACGGGAAGGCCCACTTGCAATTTTTTCAATTGAGTACCCAACAAACAATTACCATTGATACGGATGCGGTAACTATGTTTTGGTTTCGCAAACGCAGTTTTAACCTGCAGCAATGGATTGGGGAATTGTTTAACAATGCAGACATTGAGCAATACATCGGCAGGGAAATTGGGGTGGCCGCCAGTTACCTCCATTACCTGCTTTCGCAAAAACCCAATTTGGCCGTACAGTTTACGGCATCCATGAACAAGTTGGTAGTGAACCAATTGGCCAGTGCTTTAGGACTGCAAATACCAGATTATATCATTGCTACCCGCAAGGAAGAACTGGCTGCTTTTTTGGAAAAGCATAACAATGATTGCATTACCAAGGCCATCAGCGAAACTTTTTTTATACAAGTTGACAAGGGTTTTGTGGTAAGCTATACGGAAGCTGCCCATCATAAAGACCTTGCCGCTTATGGGGATGATACCATGCCCATACTGTTGCAAAAGAAAGTGCAAAAAAAATATGAGCTACGCATATTCTACCTGCATGGCACCTGTTACAGCTCGGCGATCTTTTCGCAAAACGATCAACAAACACAAGTAGATTTTAGAAAATACAATTATACCCGTCCCAACCGAACAGTGCCCTTTGCCTTGCCTGCGGCCGTTGCTAACCGGTTGCATTTGTTGATGCAACAACTCAAACTCACCACGGGCTCTATCGATATGCTGGTATCCCAACAAGATGAATATATCTTTTTGGAGGTAAACCCCATTGGCCAATTTGGCATGGTAAGCGAGCCCTGCAATTATTTTTTAGAAGCAAAAGTGGCTGATTACCTCATGGCCGCTTTTTGATAAAACGATGCTGATGGAGAAAAAGGAATTGGTACATACAATCAAAGAAAACCTGACGAGGTTGCCCCTTTCGTTTGGCTACCTCGGTGCCGTAAAGGAACAGGAGGAAAACAGCAACTACAATGGTATCAGCTATAAGCCCGGTACGGTGGCCGCTTTGCAAACCAATGCCGAAATGGTGGGCTATGTACCCAAACCCATCAGCCGGTTCATACGCCCCGTGGCAGCTTTTGCAGCGCCTATACCAACAGAGCCAACCCATCAGCCAACTACCGCTGCAAACACCACCACTATTGATCCACAAAAAATATTTACGCTTTTTGCCTGTTGCATACCGGTTCAGGGGGCCAGCCGCTCCCTGATCTGCGATGTGCAGCGCCAACATTTTGATTTTATACCCAATGCCCTCTATCAATTGCTCACAGATAACCGGCAAGATAGTTTGGCCGATATCTTGGAACAGTATGGTGCCGACAACGCAACTACGATACTAGAATACTATACCTTTTTAACCGATGCCGAATATGGTTTTTGGGCAAGCCCCGACGAGTTAGCGCTGTTTCCGCCGCTGAGCCTCGATTGGCAGGCACCCTATACCGTTACCAATAGCATCATTGATTGGGACGACAACAGCCACTTTGATATAAAGCAGGTAATTACGCAGTTGGATGAACTGGGTTGTGCTGCCCTGCAATTGCGCTGCTATAGCCATCAACCGCTTTCTTTTTTTGAAGATGTATTGCTGTTTACCAAAACCACCCGCATCAAGGCGATTGATTTGGTGTTCCCTTGGTTCCAGGGCCTCAGTTCAATGGATTTGGTAACATTGGCCGAACAGTATTTGCGCATCAACAGCATCGTTGTGCACAGTGCCCCTTTCACGGATTATATCGACGATATCAACAACCGGTTGACCCGTGTGGTATTTACGCCAGAAAAGGTAACCAGCGAGCATCATTGCGGACTGGTGTTTGCCGATTATTTTACTTTGAACATGTCCGTTTTTACCGAATCCCATCATTTTAACAGTTGCCTCAACCGAAAAATCAGCATTGATAAGCAAGGGCAAATCAAAAACTGTCCTTCGATGACGCAAAGCTTTGGCGATGTAGCCATTACCCGGCTACGGGAAGTGTTGGACCAACCTGCCTTTACCAGCCAATGGCATATTACCAAGGATGCTATTGCTGTGTGCAAGGATTGCGAGTTTAGGTATGTATGTACCGATTGCAGGGCCTATACCCAAGGGTTCAACGATCCATTGGGCAAACCAGCGGCCTGCCAATACAACCCCTACACCGCTACTTGGGAAACCGCAGCAGGAGAGGAGCCTGCCGCATGGGCCCTTACCGCAAATGAACAAAACGCATGATGCTACCCAACAACGATATCACCATGCCTTTGCCCCCTGCAGATGCGCCGCTCAGCGACAACCAACAAGTGCCCAATAAAAAGCGTTACAAAAGGGCTTTCTTTCGCCAGTTGGAGCGGATGGACTGTGGCCCTACCTGTCTGCAAATGATAGCCAATTATTACGGACGGTTTTTTACCCATCATCGCTTGCGGGAGATTTGTCACTCCGATAGGGCAGGCGTTACCATGGCCGGATTGGAAATGGGGACCGAAACCATTGGCTTTGATACCATCGCTGCCGAATTTACTTGGGAGGAGCTGATTACCGAAGCCCCACTGCCCGCTATTTTGCACTGGAAGCAAAACCATTTTGTGGTGCTGTACGGACCGGCCAAAGGCCGTAGGGCCAAGAGCCATTATGTTATAGCCGACCCCGAGCATGGTAAAATCACCTTGCCCCTTGCCGAGCTCTTGCAAAAATGGTACACACCGGGCACCCAGGTTGGCCATGCCCTTATTTTACAACCCACAGATACCTTTTATTCGCAGCCCACCACCAGTAGTAAAACCTATGCAGTAAGCAACCTGCCCATCTGGAATTTTGTGCTCGGCTTTAAGAAATATTTTATCCAACTGTTTTTGTGCATGATAGTGGCAGCGGCCATCAACCTATTTTTTCCCTTGCTCACCCAGCAGTTGGTAGATAGGGGCGTACAGCAAAAAAGTTTATCCTTTATTGCGTTGCTGCTCATAGCGCAATTGGCTTTGTTTGCAGGCAATCTACTGGTTACGCTGATACAAAACTGGACCATCCTCTATGTAAATGCTAGGCTCAACATCAAAATCATCTCTACTTTTTTAATAAAGCTCATCAAATTACCGATTCAATTTTTTGATACCCGGTTAATGACGGATATCATGGTACGCATCGACGATCATGACCGTATTGAGCATTTTTTATCATCCTCCTCCTTACAAGTGCTGTTTTCGGCCATTACATTTTTGGTGTTGTCGGCAGTACTGTTTGTGTACAGTCCACTGTTGTTGCTGCTGTTTTTGGCAGGCAGTGCTTTGTCCATTATTTGGTCCTTGTACTGCATCAAAAAAACCAAGTACATCAATTATAACCGCTTGGAGTTGATGGGCGATAGCCGCAACAGCCTGTTTGAAATTGTATATGGCATGAGCGAAATAAAACTCAACAATGCCGAACAAGTAAAGCGGTACGAGTGGGAGCGGCAACAGGTAAAGCTGTACAATGCCAACAAAAAAAATGTATCGGTGCAGCAGGCATTGCAGGCGGGCAGCACGGCGGTTACGCATTTAAAAACATTGCTCATTACTTTTTTGGCGGCTTCCTTGGTAGTAAAAGGCCAATTATCACTGGGCGAAATGCTGAGCATTACCCTTATTGTGGGGCAGTTGAACCAGCCCTTGGAAACTTGCATCGAATTTTTCCAATCCCTGCAATATGCCCGTATCAGTGTTAACCGCTTGAATGATATTTACATCAAGGAGGATGAGGAAGACCGCTATGCTGTGGCCAATCTACAAACCCAGTTGCCGCCGCCGGATATTGACCGCCGTGCCATTGTAGCGCAGCACCTGCACTTTAGTTACAACGGCCCCTTGAGTGCGCCGGTATTTGATGGCCCGCAGGTGGCCATGCCGCTGCAAAAGGTAACGGCCGTGGTGGGCAGTAGTGGCAGTGGCAAAACAACTTTGATGAAACTATTGCTCAAGTTTTACGAACCCACCGAAGGCCATCTGTGGGTAGGCGGCCGCTCCTTACAGCAACTGTCGCCGCAGGAATGGCGCAGCCGCTGTGGCGTGGTGATGCAGGATGGGTATATTTTTTCGGATACCATCATGCGCAATATTGCCATCAACGACGAGTTGCCCAATATGGAAAAATTGCGCCAGGCCTGCCGCATTGCCAATATACAGGAGTTTATCGAGGGCCTACCGTTGGGCTATCAAACAAAAATTGGCGGTACGGGCATCAACATCAGTGCGGGGCAACGCCAACGCATCCTCATTGCCAGGGCCGTGTACCGCAACCCCGACTTTTTGTTTTTTGATGAGGCTACCAGCGCACTGGATGCCCACAACGAAAAAGTAATTATGCAAAACCTGCAACAGTTTTACCAAAACCGCACGGTGATGGTAATTGCGCACCGCCTGAGTACGGTTAAAAATGCCGATAAGATCATTGTATTGGAAAAGGGCAAGATAGTGGAAGAGGGCACCCATGCCGAACTATCGGCGCTAAAAGGGGTGTATTTCAATTTAGTTAAAAACCAATTGGAACTGGGGGATTAATCATGATAACAGAAGACAATCATACCAAGGAGTTTGACGAAGTGATGCGGCGGCCGCCCAATTTTATTACCCGTAATGGGCATTGGCTGTTGCTGCTGCTGCTGTTGGCATTGGGCCTATCGGCGGCAACAGTTGGCCGTATGTTTTTTTAAAAGCTGTGTAAGCTTTAGGGGATTATAAGATTTTGGTGTTCAACAATATTGCCCAGTTTTAACCCAACCAGTAAAACAACCGGTTGTTTTGCTGCTCACAACAGATAGTTTTATACATGCGCAGGTTCAAAAACAAGCGACTGGTATATGTTTGCTGCCAACTGTTCGGTTGGGGCGGTATGATACTGTATGAGCTAGCCAACTTTGTGGGTATGGGCTACAATTGGAGCTGGCAAATACAACAACAGTTTTTGTTGTTTGGTATCATCGGTATTGTGCTTACGCATTATTACCGAAAGCTGTTGTTTCAGGTTAATTTTTGGTACCGGGCCATGTGGTGGCAATTGTTGATTTTTGGTGTATTTGTGGTGGTTATATCGGTTATGATGTATGTGCTATCGGCGCTGGTGGATGTTATGTTCAACCCCAAGGATAAATTGGATTTGATCAATGGGCGCACCTTGATGTACATTGTAAACTGGAGCCGTTACATATTGGTATGGATGCTTTGCTACCATGCCTACAAATTGTTTGAAAGGGGCATTATCAAAGAAGTGGAGAAGAAGGAAGCCGTTGTGCAAAAGCAGTTGTTGGAAATGGAAGTGCTGCGTTCGCAGATCAACCCGCACTTTTTGTTCAACACCCTCAATTGCATCCGCTCCCTTATCAATTCCAGTCCCCAAAAAGCCAGGGATGCGGCCACCATGCTTTCGGAAGTACTGCGCTATACGCTCAATTACGAAAAAACGATAACCGTTTCGTTGGTAGAAGAATTACGGATGGCAGCAAAATACTTACAGTTGGAAAAACTCCGCTTTGAAGAGCGGCTGCAGTACAGCATCGAAGCAGCGGAGGGTACCGACCATATCCAGGTGCCACCGGTGTTGGTGCTTACGTTGGTAGAAAATGCGGTAAAGCACGGTATTGGCAAATTGATAGAAGGGGGGCAACTGAACATCAAAGTATCCAAACTGGCCACCGAAATAAAAATTACAGTGGAGAACAGTGGCTTTTTTATGTATTTTTTAGAGGGCGAATTGGGCAAAGGCCTGCTCAATACCCAAAAAAGATTGGAATTTGTCTATCCCGGCAAAGGGGTATTTACCATAAAAAATGGAAGCAACGGTTTGGTAAATGCCACCGTTTCCATACCGCTGTAGCCATGTAGATGGCGTGGTGCATGCTATTACGGCAACGCCAACATTTATGGGATGATGACAGGTAATGATTGTTATTAAAAGAAAGCTTGTAATATATGAGTGCTATTCATACGGTGATTGTGGACGATGAAAAATTGGCCCGGAAGGAACTGATCTATTTGTTGGAAGGGGAACCTGATGTTAAAATAGTAGGGGAGGCCCAAAATGTAAAGGAGGGTATTGAAAAGATCAACCAACTGAACCCGCAGCTTATTTTTTTGGACATCAATATGCCGGCACAGTCGGGTTTTGATTTGTTGGAAGCCCTGCCCAACCCACCGGCTGTTATTTTTGTTACCGCTTATGATCACCATGCCGTACAAGCTTTTGAAACCGATGCATTGGCCTATTTGGTAAAGCCCGTAGTACCCGAAAAACTGCGCAAGGCCCTGCAAACGGTGAAGGCGGAGCTACAAAAAAACGCTCAACAACCCGGTTCTTCGTTGGACAACGACAGCCGGGTATTTATCAAAGATGGGGAACGCTGCTACATGGTACCGGTGCAGGACATTGCCTTGGTGGAAGCGGTGAACAATTATTGCAAAGTCCATTTCAATGGCGTTGCACCCCTGCTGCACCGGAGCCTGCAACAATTGGAAGACCGTTTGCCCCCTGCACTTTTTTTCCGTGCCAACCGCAAGCAATTGATCAATGTGCAACATATTACCAAGATTGATACTTATTACAAGGGCGGCATGTTGGCCGAAATCAACAAAAAATTTCAAGTGGAAATATCGCAGCGGCAGGCGGTGGTGTTTAAGGAGATGATGGGGTTGTGAGAATGTGCAAATGTGCAGATGTGCAAATATGCAAAAGCCTTCGGTTTGTTAGAGGAGTTGGATGTGGGAGAGCTATTTTGGTTGGTCGTTGACCGTTGGTCGTTGACCGTTGGCCGTGGTTCGGTAACTGATGGCGGCTTGTTACGGCCCAGGCCTATATCGTGGTGTCGGCAAAGCCTCCACAACGAATAACGGCCAACGAATAATGGCCAACGCCCCTAGGTTGGACCTTTCGTATTAAATCCAACAATCAAAATAAGTAACGTAAGGTTACGCCGTAAGTGCGCTGGTCGCCCAAAACAGCACCAATCTGCCCTGCATTACCACCAGCAATCAACAGTTGTTCATAATAGTTTCTATTGAACAAATTACGTCCCCAGATATAGGCCGATAAACCATTGGCCGATTTAAAGCCAATCCTTACATTTAACAACGTATAGCCATCAATATTCAAATACGTAGAGGGTGTTGCGGCGGAAGAAAAAGAAGAACGATAGAAACCATCCAATGCCACAAAGAAATTACTGGGCTTACCTAAAAAAACCACCGGCGTGGTGAATTCGCCACCCACTGATCCGGCCCATTTGGAAATACCGGGCAGTGTGGTTCCGGAAATATCTACAAACGCGGAATCGAGGTTGCCTACAGTTGTTTTCAACCCTGTTTTTTCCAAGGGTAGGGGAGCGTTGGTGAAGGTAATATATTTGGCGTCCGTGTAAGACAATGCGCCGCTAAAGGAAAAATGATTATTCACCTTGTAATTCGCATCTAACTCCAATCCCTTTACATTCACTTTTTCTGCATTCGCTATATAGCCACGGTTAACACCCAATTGCGCCGATTGCACATTGGTTTGATAGTCTTTGATGTCTGAGTTGTGGTAAGTCAAATTCAAAATGAAATTATCCACCGGCGTGGTTTTAATACCCACCTGTACGCTCTTCACATCTTCTGGTTTTATCACCGCTACGGTACTATCCGGCCTGCCATTGGAAAGGTTGGGCAAGCCCGCCACATTCACGCCTACCGGTTTAAAGCTGGTAGCATACGTAGCAAAAGCATTGATACGTTTAGAGGGTTTATACGCCAGCGTTAACTGGTAGGTAAGGTTGTTTTCACTGGCATTCGCTACATACGCCTGACTAGTGTACACGCCATTTTTAAATCCTTGCAGGGTTGTTTTCTGGGCACTGGTACCCGCATAAGTAGCCGTATCCAAACCGCCGTAAGTAACCCGTTGGTAATTCACATCTTTTTCATCGTAATTGTAACGTACGCCCGGTAATACATGTAGTTTATCGGTTATCTGCCAATCTACGTTAGCAAAAACCGCTGCGCTTTTTGATTTGATGGAAGCGTCAGTTTTAATGCCAAATCCATTTAGCAAACCCGGCGTTTGCCATAAACTACTGGTGGAGCTTTGTGAAAAACGCCATTGATCCTTTCCTGCTTCTTCCGTACCCGTAATTTTCACTTCTTGGTCAATAAAGAATACACCCACTACGCCACTTAAACGGGGTGAAAATTCACCGGCATACCGAAACTCCTGCGACCAGTTTGTATGCTTGGCCGGATTTTGCGACTTTGCCAATGCCTGCAAACCCGTAAAGTCCCTGTCGTTCGAAGGATCCCAGTTCCAATAGCGCCATGCCGTAGTGGAAGTAAGGGTACCCGGCCCGATTTTGCTGTCGATATTCAATGCTACACCGCCCAAATCTGTATTGGAGTTCCATGGCACATCATGATCAATTTTTCTGTCAAAAGCGTTCCTGCTGGGCAGTTGATAGTTAAGGGCCGCAATGATGGAATCAAATTGGCGATAACCCGGGCGTTTTGTCGGCGTAACACCCGCTATCACTTGCGCATAACCATCGGGACGTTGACGGGAATTATCACCACTTACCGTAATAGCTGTTTTGTCTGATAGCTTGTACAATAATTGACCACGAAAGCCCAGGTTATTAATATCGTTGGTACGTTTCAGTGTACGTACATTTTCAACCAAGCCATCACGTTGCGTACCCGAAAAAGAAAAACGTCCGGCCAGCCGCTTGCTGATGGCACCTGTTATGGAAGCTTTCGCCTGTAGGTATCCGAAATTGCCATAGCTTACTTCAAAGGTGCCGCCCTGTTTAAAACTCGGCTTGCGCGATGTGATGCTTATGGCACCGGCAGTGGTATTCTTTCCGTAAAGGGTTCCTTGCGGGCCACGCAATACTTCAATTTGCTCCACATCAATAAAATCAAATGTAGCAGCGGCGGGACGGGCATTGTAAACACCATCCACGTAAATGCCCACGCCGGGGTCGAGACCATCATTGGTAAGACCAAAGGGAGAGCCAAGGCCACGGATATTTACACCCGTGTTGCGGGGGTTAGAAGTGTACAATTGAACCGAGGGGATCAACTCTTTTACCCGGTTTACGTTGAACGCACCGGCATCTTCGACCTGTTTACCGCCGATAACCGTAACGGGAATGGGAACATCCTGCAATACTTCCCTGCGACGGCGTGAGGTAATGGTTACGGTTTCCGTTTGGAAAATGGATTGCAAGGGAAATAATAAATCGGTCGTATTGGTATTGCTTTTTACAACAAATTGCAGCGACACAAATCCGGCTGCAGAAATGCTGAGCGTAAAAGATGGTTTCCGGTTGGTGGTTAAGCTAAAATTACCGGCAGAATCACTGGCCGTACCATTGCCCGTACCTTTTACGATGATACTTGCAAAGGGCAGCCCATTATTTTTGTCATCCACCACACGGCCTCTTACGGTTACCGAGGCAGGCTCCTGTGCAATGATGTACAGCGGTAATAAAACGATAAAGAGTAAAATACTTCTTTTCATATTGTTAAATTGATATTTGTATAGTTATAAGAAATAGCGCCTACCGTTCAGTAAGCTATGAAGCCCGGAAAATCAGGCGGTCTGTTTATGCATGCAACAACATCGTTGCATGCGAAGCAGGTTTTGCATATATGATAATGTGCTCATGTATAATCTGTGTGCAAATATACAGGCAAAATGATTAGTCTACCAAAATAATAGGGTAATATTTTTTAACAAGTTTTGTAAGATGCTTTTGACTGGGTATTTGTAATGGGTAAATATAGCTGGGAATGTTGTTGGTGGGTGTTTTGATAACAGGCTGATGATAATTGAATGGGGAGGAATTTGGCTGCGGATGGGCCTTTCTTAGCGTAGTATTTAAAGAAAGCACCCCATTGGGGATGTATATTGGTGATGCGTGTTGGAGCGATTTGGACTTTGTTGATATGTTTTGCACATACAGCCAATTTAACAATGCTATTTCATTCTCTTAAGTATATAAGTCTATCTAAATAGTAGGATATATAAATAAGAGGATGTTAACATCTAGGGGTTTAATAAATTTTTTAATTATATGAGTGACCTGTTGACCATTGGTCGTCTGGCGCAGGACTCCGTCCTGTTGCCTCCTGTTACTAAAGCAACGATTTCGTTTTATTTGCCTATCCATAGTTGGATGCTTATTACGGTTGGCTACCTCAGTAACACTGAGACACAGGACAGAGTCCTGCGCCAGTGAGGGTACCCTCTCCTTTGGAGAGGGGTTGGGGTGAGGTCTGTAAAGGGTAGGCTAGCAACCCCCAATCCCCAACTACTTCCGCATCCGCTCCTGTATCTTTTGCTTGATGGCGGCAAAATTACCTTCCAATAAGAGTTCTGGGGTAGAAGCGTTGATGTCATTTAGTAGTGACAGTAGCGGGTCTATCTTGGGATAAATTTCTACAACTTTATCAAGTTCATCCCGCTTGCCCTTGCTGTTTGCAAAGCCATACTTAGCAATAAATCCTTCGAGTTCGCTTTGACGGGCAAGCCAATGGTCCATGTATTGATCGGTTTGCATCAAATTCAACTTTTCCAATCGTATCGGATAAATACGTTTGTACAACTTTTGATCATCAAAGCCGCAATGCAGATAGGCTCTGTAGAGTTCATACATACAATAGGAAGAACGGATGTATCGGTCGCTCAAAAAAACAAGGATATGCTTGGATTGGGCATGTTCATCCATAAAGGAACTGATGAGGTCGCCGTAGCCAATACTCTTCTTGTCTCTAATCACCTCAAAGCCATCGGATTTTAAGCTATCATATAGTTTATCTACAACTAATTCTAGTTCGGGGTGTTCGTCATCTTTCCACGCATACGAGAAAAACACCGCCGCCTTCTCGGTTGCCACAGGCCGCAAATGCGCCAAGGGGTTTTCTTTTTCCGCTACTGTTTTATCAGGCTCTTGCAAAAACCGCCGGTAAGGGGCAGTGTCTACCCACTGTTCACCTACTTGTATTTGTGGATTGGCAGCGGGCCATTTCGCCAGTTCTTGCAGACTTACATAGATTTTACCATCTAATGAAACCAAAGTCTCTAGTCCAGCATCATACTGCATTGTTTCGCCAATGGCTTTTTGCAAGGTTTCCAATAAACGAAGGTTGGCTGTCGGGTGCAGTAGTACACACATTTCCTTTCCTGTATCATGGGCTTCCACCGCTGCAATACCCTCATTGGTGGTAATAATGATACCATTGGCCCACATATCATATTGGGTGGACAAAAAGGCCAACTCCACAATAATCTGCTGTATCACCGCAGCATGTAAAAAACTGGATTTGTATAAAATACAGGGTCCCTTACCCCCATAAAATGCATAATGCTTTATTCGCTCACCGTCGGGCGGTAATAACTGCGGGGCTAAAAATTGCCGCTTGGCAAAAGGTTTTTCCGGCTCATTGTGCCTGCTGGGGTTGATTTCCACACATATTTTACAGCTCTGCATAAAACTTGCAAATAGCTCCTGCTCTGCTTCGGTATATTGCTGCCAATAGGTTTGCAGGTCCTGCCCCGTAAAGAAACCGTTGTTCCTGAACCGGCCATAAAACGCCTTACTGCGGTCAAATAGCGCATACACCGCATCAATGGCCCATTGCTGGTCTATCACCAATTGGTTGCCAAACAGGCCCTCACGGTAAAACAGGGTGCCCGTATCGTGCAGGTACTGTAATAGGGTTTGGGTACTGCTTGTATCCAGCCCATTGGCGGCACATAATTGCTGAAAGTTATCCAATGGCACTTGTTTGCGTTGACCGACCTGCCATTGCTCTATCTGCTGGCGTACCGAGTACCAACTGGTAGGCAGTTGGGTGCATTGTTGCGCTATCTGCTGGCGCAACAATATTCGCAGTTTTTCCTCCAAAGTTTTAAAGCCATTATCCTCCTCCCAACTGCTTTCCACTGCCAATGAACCACAAATATTGAACTGCTCCCAATCTGCCGCCGTAATATCCGGTAGCGGAGCAGGGTTGAGCAGCGTTTTGCCCGCCTTGGTTTGCACCAGCAATACGGGACTATTGTTACTGAGGGTTTTGATATAACTGAGCCAGTAGCGCAGGGGATGATTGGTATAAATAATGCTGCTTCCATCGGCCAAGATTTCCGTTTGTAAGGGTTGGGCCTCCGTTTCCGCATCCCATACCAGCAGGAATAGTGCATTGGTTTTTAAAAAAACCTGATGGGTGGCATGGTAAATATCCTGCCCACCAAAATCCCAAATATTCAATTGCAGGCTTTCCAACTCCATGGCCTGCGCCAACTTATCCAAGGAGTACCGCCGCAATTGGACGGCATGGGTGGAGTTTTCTTTAGCATCAAAACCATCATCCAACCAACGCTTAACCAAACAGGTTTTGCCCACCCGTCCATTCCCAACTACTACCAATTTACTGGCATATACGGCACTACTGCCCTGCCGCAGGTCTTTTATAAAATTTTTTACGGCTTCTAATACATTTGTGTATTTCTTGTTGTACACCGCTTTGTCAACATTTTCAAGAGGGTTATTCCATAACCATAAGATTTCCAATTCGGGAAAGTTATCTAAAAAGGTAAAGGGGAGCAAAGTAATCTGGTTGCTATAAATAGACAGTAATTGGAGTGCCGATAGCTTTGCCAGCGGTGCGCAGTCGTTTATTTGATTTCCGGAAATGTCCAGTATGTTGAGTTGTGCGAGCTTTGCCAGCGGTGCGCAGTCGATTATTTTGTTTCCGGAAATGTCCAGTGTGTGGAGTGGTGCTAGCTTAGCCAGTGGTGCGCAGTCGGTGATTTGGTTTCCGGAAATGTACAGTGTGTGGAGTTGTGCGAGTGCCGCCAGTGGTGCGCAGTCGGTTATTTGGTTATTGCGAATGTCCAGCTTGTTGAGTTGTGCGAGTGCCGCCAATGGTGGGCAGTGGGTTATTTGATTTCCGAAAATGTACAGTTCCTTGAGTTGTACGAGTGCGGCCAGTGGAGCACAGTCGGTTATTTGGTTGTTGTAAATGGACAGTTCCTTGAGTTGTGCGAGTGCGGCCAGTGGAGCGCAGTCGGTTATTCGGTTTTGGGAAATGTACAGTGTGTTGAGTTGTGCGAGTGCGGCCAGTGGAGCGCAGTCGGTTATTTGGTTTTGGGAAATGTCCAGTTTGTTGAGTTGTGCGAGTGCGGCCAGTGGTGCGCAGTCGGTTATTTGGTTGTGGGAAATATCCAGTGTGTTGAGTTGTAAGAGTGCTGCTAGTGGTGCACAATCGCTGA
Organism: Chitinophaga pinensis; assembly: GCA_943373145.1. GTDB lineage: Bacteria > Bacteroidota > Bacteroidia > Chitinophagales > Chitinophagaceae > Ferruginibacter > Ferruginibacter pinensis_H. The sequence continues at coordinate 42,903 of CALSBI010000010.1, read as the reverse complement.
TGTTCAGTTCCGATACAATTAATATATGCAGTTTTGGAAAGGGTGGGAGGGCGGGCGGCAACTGGTATAAACGGTTTTTATTACCCTTATTAAGGCTATACTTCCATTCTCTTGCTTCCCAATCAAACCATTTATTACTCCATATCAACTCCTCCAACCATTCCCCCGTCTTTGCCAATTCATCCAGCAATTCAGGATATAGTTCGGTAAGGCCGCAATTGCCCAAGTCCAATACCGGGTTTTTGGTGCGGATGTTTTCGGCGATGAGGTCTAAAGCTAGTTGGGACATGGTTTTTAGTTGAAAGTTGAAAGGGGAAAGTTGAAAGTGAACGGGATATAATCTTGTTGGTAAAAGACTAGTCCGGCGGGGTCACTTTTTGTATTTGCTTTTCCATCAGCTTGGTTTAGGTTTTAGTGTATTGTGTGGCTAAAGTTAGGGGTTTTTTAATGGAAAATTGATAGGGGATAATTGATAGTGGATAATGTCATGCACCGCCTCCGTACCTTCAGCAGGCAGGGTTTGCAGGCTCCTACTGTCGGTACTAACCGGGGCGCAAAAGGTCAGTACCAATCCGCCATTGGTAGCTATGCCCACCAAAACCCCACTATGCCCTTACCCCCTGCAAGCAATGGTCTGACCTTACCTACCCAACAAGTTGGGGGTGCGGTGCTGACCATCGCCTGTAATGCCCCCAATGTGCGTGTACCTTGCCCTTCCGACATTGTCAAATGCTTCCAGTGCACTTGCACCTTGCCCTTCTGACATTATCAAATGCTTCCAGTGCACTTGCACCTTGCCCTTCTGACATTGTCAGATGCCCCCAGTACACATGCACCTTGCCCTTCTGACATTGTCAGATGCCCCCAGTACACATGCACCTTGCCCTTCCGACAATGTCAGATGCCCCCAGTGCACGTGTACCTTGCCCTTCCGACATTGTCAAATGCCCCCAGTACACATGCACCCTGGCCTTCCGACATTGACAGATGCCCCCAATGCACTTGCACCTGCCTATCTGCATCACATAAAAAAAGGCTGCCCCCAACGTTGGAGGGCAGCCCTATATAAAAATGGCCAACAATGCTTAGTACTAAATACTTAATACTAAGTACTTAGTACTAATATTTCTCTTTTTGGAAACCCCACTTGCGGAGTTCGGCGGGGTAGGTATCGGGCATATTGTGGATGATGATGCCGATCAATGAATTGAGTACCTGGGTGATTTTTTCCTTCAGCAGGTTTTTATCGCCTACACTATCGCTCACCGTGCTATCCGTATTTTTGGCAGCCTTTAGCAAACTGGCGTATTGGGTGCTCATATCGTTCCAAAATTGTTTGCCATATTTTTCGTTGGCAAAACCTTCAGTAACAATTTGTTTGGCTATTTGCTTCAACGCATTTTTCCGCTTTTCCCTGTTTTTAGGCAATTCCAAACGCTTGCCCACACGTACTATGCCGAAAGCCGCATAATGGTCCGTGGCGCTTTTTTCATACTTTTTTTTGAGGTATAGCTTGATAAATCCCACCCCATTGTCAATGTCGACATCTGCTTGCTCCAACTGGCCCGTAAGGGTGGGGCGGCCGCCGCCCGCTTCCTGCCGGGTACCCAAGCTGCCGTTGTAACTGTTTACCAGTACTTCAAACTCTGGCTGCGTGATAAAGCGCAGGGTCAAATCGGGGTTTTGCTTCCAACTTTCATTGATTGCTTCGCACAAATCGCCAAAGTCGTCGTCTTTGCTGGGGATCATCTTTTTTCTGGCTTTTGTTTTCTCTTCAAGGGTTGTGTTACCGTTTGCTGTTTGTTCACCTGCTAAGGGTGCGAACTGTTTGCTTGTTTTCATACTTTTTTAATTTAATGTAATTGAAAACACTAAATTAAAAAGCAAATGGATACGATAGTGAAAGTGAAATGTTAAAAAAATCATAAAAATGATGAAGTGAATTTGCCAATATGCAAATGTGTCAGCGTCGACCACTCTCAAAGAGTGGTCGACGCTGACGCAGTAAAAAAGGCGGTGTTGTAAGTCTATTGTTGTAGTGAATGAATCAATTAAAGAGACTACTGTCTATACGGTTTACCCACATCGGCGGTAAGCCCTGCGCATGGATAGATGGTTATGTAAAAATTCTATACAAGATATTGAGGCTCCAAATGATTACCAAGGTGCCCAATAATAGATAGGCCGTTCTTTTTGGCAACTTACCCGCTAACTTGGCAGCGATGGGAGCGCCAATAAAGCCGCCGATTACCAGGGCAATGATTACCTGCCAATGGGTGATTTGTATAAGGGCAAAAAAGGTAAAGGCACTGGCCAGTGTTACAAAAAACTCGGTAAGGCTTACGGTGCCGATTACATACTTATGCGCCCGCCCACCACTGATGAGGGTGCTGGTTACGATGGGGCCCCAGCCGCCACCGCCAAAGGAATCGAAAAAGCCACCCGTAGCCGCCAGTATGCGGTAATGCTTAAACTTTTTGGCCACTTTGCTTTGCTTGAATGCATTGATGATGAACTTGATACCCAAGAACATGGTGTATAGGGCAATAACCGGACGGAGGTAACTGCCATACTTATCGCCCAAAAAAACCAATAGGGCGGCCCCTGCAATGGCACCGATGACGCCGGGTATCACCAGCGCTTTGAACATTTTTTTATTGACGTTGCCAAATTTATAGTGGCTATAGCCCGATGCACCGCTGGCAAACATTTCGGCGGTATGGATGCTGGCGCTGATGGCAGCGGGGGATACGCCGGTTGACTGCAAGATGGCCGAGCAAGTAACACCGTAACCCATGCCCAAGGCACCATCTACCAATTGTGCCAAGAAACCGGCCAATACGAGATAGGGAAAACTTTTGTCGAGGGTGCCGATCCATTGCAAGGTATCATTGCCAATGGCTTTAAGGGGTATATAGGAAAAGATAAAATGACCCACAAGCATGAGGGCAAAGGCAATGACCGAATAACTGGCAATGCGCTTCCACTTGATTTCTTTGGTATTTTCTTTCTCTACTAATGTCTTGGTAATCTCGTCCAACTTTCTCACTTTGTCGCCAAAGTTACCCTGCAAATGGTTACGGAGTTGGTTCAAATTGGTAATTACTGCATCCAATTCGGGCGGTAAAGCCTCATTGAGTACTTCCTTGATGCGTTTGGCAGCGGTGGGGGATTGGCCATTGGTGGAGATGGCCAATTTAAGATTCCCTTTTTGCACAATGCTGCCCAAGTAGAAATCGCAAAGCTCGGGTGTGTCGGCGATGTTCACCAATAGGCCTTTTAGATTGGCCATGGTTTTGATTTGCAGGTGCAGGTCTTTGTCATCGGTAGCACCCAGTACCAAGTCTTTTCCTTCCAAGTCTTCGGGTTCAAAAGCCCTTTGTACAATGGTGCAGCGTGGATGGCCCCCGGCCAAGGCAGCGGTTTCCGGCCTGATCAGCGGTGCCACAATGGTGATTTGTGCCTCGGCATCATTGGATAAGATGGAACGCAGTTTTTCGGCGGCTACATTCCCGCCACCTACCAGCAGTATAGAAAGCCTGTCCAGCTTTAAAAAAACCGGATAGAGCTTGTTCTTATTATTAATCGCCGTAATCTGCATATACTGTTTTACTGCTGTGAGTGGGACAAAGGTAGGTGTATTTAAATAGTACACCAATTTAATAGACTATCGTTTTTAATTTTATTTTATGAAGGCCGAAAGAGCTGGTTACGCATCAATAGACCATTTGTTCTATCCACTGTTTGGCATGTTTGGCTGCATAAGAAATAATGATATCGGCACCGCTGCGCTGCAAGGCCGTCCACACTTCCATATGGGCCACTTCCCGTTGCAGCAGTCCCGCTGCTGCCAATGCTTCAATGGCCGCATACTCGCCGCTTACATGGTAGGCGGCAATGGGTTTGAGGGTGCGTTGCTTTAATGCCGCAATTACATCGGTATATAAGGCTGCCGGTTTCACCATCAGTATATCGGCACCTTGCTGCTCATCCCGCAATGCACTGGCCAGTGCATCCTTGAGGTTAAAGGGGGATAGTTGGTAGGTCTTTCTGTTTTGTAAACTTTCCCCTAAATTCATTTGGGGGTTGGGTGCACTATGGCAGGCATCCCTAAAGGGCCCGTAAAACTGCGAACTGAATTTGGCCGCATAGCTCATGATACTAACGGTGTCGTGGCCCAGCGCATCCAACTGTTTGCGTATGGCGGCAATCCTTCCATCCGTCATGTCGCTGGGGGCAATGCAATCGGCACCGGCGGCGGCCAGCACGGCGGCGTATTGGCCCAACACTTGTACCGTTTCGTTGTTCAACAATTGCGTATGTGCTTGGTTGAGGATACCGCAATGACCATGGGTAGTGTAGCTGCACAGGCATACATCTACCGCTAGCCAAACATTGGTGCCAAACTGTTGCTTTATTTTTTGCAGGGTTTGTACCGCAAAGGAAAAATCGAAATTTTCAATGGCTTTTTTGGCCGGCACGGGGAATAACAAAAACTTCGTAATCCCATTTTGCAAACAGTTTTCAATGCTATGCAACAGGGTGGTGGGCGTATCTACTTGTACGCCCGATAGGCCCTGTACATCCCTGGGATCAGTGATCCCTTCTTCTACAAACAAGGGTTGTATAAAGTTGCGGTGCGATATTTTTACGGCCGCCGTCAACTCCCTGATATGGGCCGAACTCCGCAAACGGCGTTGTGTAATGGGATAATTTATTGGTTCCATTGTGCAAATGCTTTGATGGTGGGAAATACCTTGGGTTGGATGCCCTGTTGCAGCAGCAGGGTAGCTGTTTTACCCGATGGACAGCAATGTACTACCGATGGGCGTAAGTATTGATGATAAGCCTGGTATTGCTGAAAGCTGGTCCAAAAAACAGCTTCGGCTTTTTGCAGGGCTGCTACCAATGCGGGTTGATGCGTAGGCTTTAGTGCATAGGTACCCGTGGCCTGCCAACCTTTTTCTTGCCAATCCAAGGCGCTGTGTATGTTGGTGATGATTTGTATATCGTTTTTATGCGTTGCAAATAAAGGGCTTTGCAACAAAGGCAGTAAAGTATGTAGCCCCAAACCATCGGCACAGCCATTCACCCAAAGCCCTTGCTGGGCCAGCGAAAACCATGTTTTGGTGCCTGCTGCCCATATCGCTTTGTTTTGCAAGCCTTGCACCAACACATCGCTGTGTACCGCTTTATGGCTGGATACAAATACGGCTTTGGTTTCACGGTCTACAGCATGGTTCAAGTATTCGTAAGAAAAAAAGTCTTTCATGTACTGTGCCGTATTGAGAATTTGATACAGCCCCTTGGCAATAGGTGCTTCAAAATGCCATTCGGTAAAACTGGGCTGCTCGGCATGCTGACCATGGGCATAAGCAAAATGGCCGAAAGCACCCGCTAAGCTAAATGCCCCAAAGGGTTGCGAACAGCCATAGCCGTGGCGATGGGCAATGTCCCGCTCTTGTTGTACCAATTGGGTAAGGGCTTTGTCTTCAATGGCTTTGAGCAAAGCAACAGCCTCCGTATTGTGGGGGTCGGTTTCCGCTACAATCGCACCTTGGCCCGCGGCGGGTGGGCATTCGAACAAGGGCAACACCATTATTTTTTTATCGGCCAATAGTTGTTGCAGGGCGGGCCTTGCCGGTTCGTATGCCAACAAACGGTTGAGTCCTGCTGCTGCTAATACCAAGCCATCATATTCGCCATTGCTCAGCTTTTGCAAACGGATATCTACGTTGCCCCTTACGGGCAAAGCGGTGAGTTGCGGTTGGCTGTTATTGATTTGCGGCAGGGCTTTTTGTAAAAAATGCACTGCCATTACCGAACGTCGTGGCGATGAAGTACCGATGCGGATGGTTTGGCCCTGTTTGATTTTGTCCAATACATCGCTATTGAATATCGCCACATCCTGCAGGGCATCCCTGGCAATGATGGCATAACAACTGTTATCAAAAAAGTCGGCACTGCTCACATCTTTCATCGAGTGCAGGGCAAAGTCGGCTTCGCCTTGCTGCAAGCTGCGCTGGATATCCTTGGTAAAAAAATCCTGCCCTTCCACTAAATGGAGTGGGGTGGATTGGTTTTTGTCGCCCGCCGTTTCCCTGATCGCTACCTGCACGGTCAGTTCGGGAAAATGCTGTTGTACTTTGGCCTTGAATATTTCGGCCTGTGCCAAGGACAACCAAGATCCACGGCATACCACGGTAAAGGTTTGCTTTGACAGTTCCCCAGGATTGGGCTGGTGCAAAGAAGGGGCGATATCGTTGCCGTGCACTATCAAGATACTGTTTGTGCAATGGGTTGAAGAGTGGTAGCCAATATAGCGGCAAGGCTTTCGGCCAGGTATTGCATATCGGCCATGGTATGTTTGGCGCTCACCACAATGCGCAGGCAGGCTTCGCCGATTGGCACGGTGGGATAGTTGACCGGTTGCAGGTACAGCCCATAATCCTGTAATAAGCGGTCGGCCAATTGTTTGCATAAAGCGGCATCACCAATATGCACGGGGGTGATATGCGAATCATGTCCGCCGAATGCAATACCATACGATTGTAACACCTGCCGCAACTGTTGTACGTTTTGATGAAAATGCGTTCTGAGTGCATCATCTTGTTGCAACAAGCTGATGCTTTGCAAGGCAGTGGCGCAAATAGCAGGCGGCAGGGAAGTGGTGAAAATAAAACCACTGCCAAAGCTGCGGATGGCATCGGCCATGGTGGCATTGGTAGCGATATAACCGCCAATGACACCAAAGCCCTTGGCCAGTGTACCGTTAATAATGTCCACTTCATCCTGCAAACCCAATTCTTCGGTGAGGCCGCCGCCGGTTGGGCCGTACAACCCCACGGCATGCACTTCGTCAATATAAGTAAGGCAGTTGTATCGTTTTGCTAAATCCAGTATGGCTTTTATGGGGGCCACTGTACCGCTGATGGAATATACCGATTCAAAAACAACAATCACCGGGCGGTTACCGGCCTGTGCTTGTAATATTTGTTCGAGGTGCGGTGTATCGTTATGCCTAAAAATAATCTTCTCACAACCACTGGCCCTGATCCCTTCTATAATGGAAGCATGGTTGCGCTCATCCGACACAAACAGGGCATTGGGCAGCAGTTTGCCCAAGGTTTGTAAGGTAGTGAGGTTGGCCAAATAAGCCCCATTGAAAAGCAGGGCCGCTTCTTTCTGGTGCAGGTTGGCCAATGCGGCTTCCAGTTGGCGATGATAAACCGTGGTGCCGGATATATTGCGGGTGCCGCCACTGCCCGTGCCGCTGCGCTTGGTTACTTTGGCCAAGGTTTCGGCCAAGGCGCTGTTGACGCTCATGCACAGATAATCGTTGCTGCACCAGTTGATGGCCGTTTTTGTTACGCCGGCTTCATTGGTATAAAAAAAGCGGGGGAACAAAGCCGCACTTTTGTCCACATCCAAAAAATAGCGGTAGCTACCCGATTGCTTGAGTTGCCCCAGTTTTGTCTGTAATATCTGTTGATAGTTGATCAAGCTGAAACCCATTGTTGTCTGATGGCAAAATCGCCGAAACTTTCTGCTGGCTGCCTTTGTTGGCTGTATTGACCCAGCAAAAAATCTAATGCTTCTAGTATCGCAGGCTCTTGTAATTTTTCTCTGTAGAGGCTGTTGAGTCTTTGCCCTTGGCGATCGCCGCCGATGTACAGGTTGTATTCGCCCGCTGCGGTGCCGGTAAAACCGATTTCTGCGGCATAGGGGCGGCCACAGCCGTTGGGGCAACCCGTCATGCGCAGCACAATTTCTTCTTGCAACAGCTCATGTTTGGCCAACAATGCTTCTGCCTTGCTGATGAGCTCGGGCAGGTAACGTTGCGCTTCGGCCAAGGCTAGGGGACAGGTGGGCAGGGCCACACAGGCCATGGAATTTTTGCGCAGGCCACTGAGGTTTTGCTGCTGTGCCGTGATGTTAAACTGTTGCAATAACGCTTCAATGGCGGGCTTGTCAGCTTCCGCCACATCGCATATTATGATGTTCTGGTTGCTGGTAAAGCGGAAATTGGTTTTACCCGTTTTGGCAATCTCCAGCAGTGCCGTTTTGAGGGGCAGTTGCTCGGTATCGGTTACCCGCCCATTTTCTACAAATAAGGTATAATGCCAACGTCCTTTATAATCTGGCTGCCAGCCCCACACATCTTGCCGCTCCTCAAATACATAAGGTTGTATGGGTTCCAATGCAAAGCCGCAACGCTTTTCCAGTTCCGCTTTGAAGGCCGCTATACCCATATTATCCAAGGTATATTTTAAGCGGGCCAGTTTGCGATCGCTGCGGTTGCCAAAATCCCGTTGGACGGTCAATACTTCATACACGGCTTTCAATATATTTTCTTCTCCGCTTACAAACCCAATTACCGTGGCCAACCTTGCGTACGTAGCTGCATTACCGTAAGTGGTAGAAAGTCCGCCGCCTACCGCTAGGTTAAAGCCCTTCAATTCACCTGCTTCGATGATGGCGATAAGGCCCAAATCATTGGTGAGCACATCCACATCGTTGTTGGGCGGTATCGCTATTCCTATTTTGAACTTGCGGGGCAGGTAGCGGTCTTGGTACAGCGGATCGGTTTCATCATATTCCTCAATTTTTTCTTCGTCCAGCCATACTTCATAGTAAGCCCTGGTTTTGGGCAATAGTAAGCGGCTGATGGTATCGGCAAAAGCCTGCACCTGTTCATGGGCGGCCATTTGCGGTGCAAAAGAGGCGCAGGCCACATTGCGGTTCACATCGCCACAGGCGGCAATGGAATCTAGTTTGGCTTTGTCGAAGCTTTTGAGCGTGGGTTTGATTTGACCTTTTAAGATGCCGTGCAACTGTATGGTTTGCCGGGTGGTAATCTTTATAACGCCGGTTGAATATTCGCCGGCAATATGGTGCGCTGCCAACCATTGATCGGCCGTAATCAACCCGCCCGGTATACGCAAGCGTATCATAAAAGAATAGAGCTTGTCCAGTTTCTTGGCTGCCCGTTCTTCCCGCAGGTCACGGTCGTCCTGCTCGTACATGCCGTGGAATTTGATGAGGGCATGGTCGGGTTCCCTTACGGCACCGGTTATTTCATCTTGCAGACTTTCGGCCAAGGTGCCACGGAGCCCATCGCTGGCTGTTTTTATCTTTTCTATGGGAGATGGTTTATTATCTAGTTGCATTATATGTAATACGTATTATTTATTATTCATTATTTATTATTGTTTGCTATCTAATCATTGGCAGGTTTTGCTATTCTTTTGCCAAATGCAATGCTCTTTATATTGTGCCACCCCTTTGGGCCTGCCTGACGGCAGTCAGGTTACACGAATTTCTTTTTTACACGAATTAAAAATGGATTGCACTGATTACACGAATTTTGTATTAGTTACTATTCATTCGTCATTCCCTAATAAACGTCCTTCATATACCTTCCCTCATTTTTCAACTGTTCAAAATACTGCTGCGCATCCGAGGCGCTCATATTCCCTGCTTGGGCAATCACTTCCAATAAAGCCGCTTCCACCTCCTTACTCATCGGGTCTTTTTGGCCGCAGAGATAGAGGAAGGCACCGCTTTGCAACCACTCAAATAATGTATGGGCTTGCTCTTTTATTTTATCCTGTATGGTTGTGATGCCTGTGTGATGGTTATCAAAAGCCAAACTGATTTTGGTGAGCACATCAGTATTGAACCAAGCCTGCCATTCGGTTTGGTAATAGAAGTCGGTGGTAAAATCCGTTTCTGCAAAAAACAACCAGTTGCGGCCCGTTGCACCCGTGGCATCCCGTTCGGCCACAAAAGAGCGGAAGGGGGCTATGCCCGTGCCGGGACCGATCATGATGATGTCCTTATCGGCGGCGGGCAACCGAAACCGCTTGTTGGGTTGTACAAAAAAGCGGATGGCATCACCTTCTTGGAGGCTTTCGAAATAGCAGGTGCAAAGCCCTGTTTGCTGCTGCCCATCTACTTCAAATACATCTTGCAGGGCAATGATATGTACTTCATCTGCATGGGCAGTAGGAGTGGTTGCAATGTTGTAAATGCGTGGTGCGATGGGATTGAGCTGCGCCAATACATCCAATAGCGGTGTGCCGGCTGGTAATGGGTATTGGCGCAGCAAATGCAGCAGGTCCGCCCTTTGTGGGGCAATGGTTTGTTGGGTGATGGTGGCATATTGCTGTACCGCCTTTTCTGTAAGATAGCTAATGCCGATTTTTTCCCTTAACAAGCTGTACAAGGGTGCAGACTCATTTTTCCATTGCACCGTTTGCGCTCCGTCGGTCTGTGTACGGAACAAAATCTCTTCTACAATGGCCGCATCATTTTCCGGTATAATGGCAATGGAATCCCCCGGTTGATAATCCACCGCTTCGGCTGCTATTTCGATATGATAGGTTTTTTTGGTAGAACCTTGGGCGGTTAAATTGATATTCGTAAGAATAGTGCCAGTATAGATTTTTTTGGTTGCTGGCTTTTTAGCAATTGCTGGCGCAACGGTTGGGGCAGTGGCTACCGCTTCTTTTTGCTGCAACTGTTGCAACACCGCATTGAACCATTCAGCAGCGGGACTTTCATAATCCACATCGCATTTTTGTAAGGGAACCACACGGGTGCCGCCCAAGTGCTGCAATTGGTTGTCCACTTCTTCGCCCGTTTTGCAAAATAGGGGGTAGGAGGAGTCGCCTAGGGCCAATACGCCATATTTTATCTGTGGTACTTTAAACCCGTTTTGATGGATATGTTCGTAAAACTTTTTAGCGGCGATTGGCGGCTCACCCTCACCATGTGTGCTGATGATGGCAAAAAAGAATTCTTCCTTTTCAAAATCTGCCAAACGGTATTGCTCCAAACTCACCAATTTGGCCGGGAGCCCGGTTTTCTTTATTTGCGCCGCCAATGTAGTGGCCAGTTTTTGTGCATTGCCCGTTTCGGTGCCATAAGCAATGGTGACTTTTTTGGCGACGGTATTCTTGGCTGCGGTGGTCGTTTTTGTTTCTGCCAACAGCCCGCTCAGGTACCCATTGATCCATATCAGCTCTTCTTTGCTGTAAGAAGCTACCCAATTTTGCAATTCCTTTAAGCGTGGTTCCGCTAACATGGCTCTTTTTTTAAGTAGTGGTTAATGCATTGAATACGCTTCCGGCGGCTTGCTGCGGCAACCATTGAAAGCGTTGGTAAAGGTTCACCACATCGCCTATCACGATGATGGAAGGTGAACTGAATTTTTTCTGCGCAAAGTCAATGGCACATTGGTCCAACGATGATATGTGTACCTGCTGGTGCACGGTGGCAGCCTGCTCTATCACGGCCATGGGCGTATATGGCTTTTTGCTGTAACGCAGCAACAGTTCGGCCACATCCAGTATGTTTTTGGATGTCATATAAAATACCAATGTCTCGTTGCAATTGGCCAAATACTTCCATTTGTCGCTGCTATAATGGCTGTTGGGGTTATACGTAATCAACTGTACCCCCTGCGCATGCCCACGGGCGGTGAGCGGTATGCCAGTATATGCCGATGCGCCGCTGGCCGCTGTTATGCCGGGTATAATTTCGAAGGGAATATCATGTGCTACCAATGCTTCCAACTCATCCAATACATTGCTGAAGAAAGCCACATCACCACCTTTTAAACGCAGTACCGATTTGCCTTGCAGCGCATGTGTTACCAATAATTGATTGATGCTTTCCTGCGTGGCCGACAGCTCATTGTAGCCTTCTTTGCCCGCTGCAATTACTTCCGCCTGGGGATTGGCATATTGCTCCAAGATGGCTGGGTTTACCAACCGATCGGCAATGATCACTTCGGCCTTGGCCAAACTGCGCAACAGTTTTACCGTAATCAGTTCTGCGTCTCCGGGCCCTGCTCCGGCAATCGTTACTTTACCTATATGTGTTTGTTCCATTGTAGTCTATTATTTTAGTAGATTAATAAGGCATGAAAAATAACCTCATTGCTATTTTGTTAAAATTTACTGTAACATACAAGCGCCCACCGTTACATGGCTGGTTTCATCTATCAAGATGGCACCGCCATTACCCTGGAGCTGCTTGTAGGGATCGTAGGGGAGCGGGCTGGCCGTTTTGATTTTTACTTTTACAATATCATTCAGCCCCACCGAATCGGGATTGTATTGTTTCTCTAATGTGTTTACATCCAATTTGTACTCAATCTCCTTTACAATGGCCCGCACCACGGCACTGTTCAATTGTAAACTGTATTTATTGCCGGTGAGCAAGGGTTTGCTGTCCATCCAGCAAAGCAGGGCGGTCAATTCGTTTTCAACAACCGGCTGCTGGCCTGTTTTCACAATCAGATCGCCGCGGCTGATGTCGATATCATGCTCCAATTGCAATACAATGCTTTGTGGTGCCCGAGCGGCTTCCACTTCCACGCCGCCCAGCTCTACCGACTTGATGGTGCTGCTGAGTCCTGATGGGAGTACGGTAACGGCATCGCCCTTGCGGTAAATACCGCTCACAATCTTGCCTGCATAACCACGGTAGTCGTGCAGTTCCTCGGTTTGCGGCCTGATCACATATTGCACCGGTAGGCGGGCATCGGTGAGGTTGATATCATTGGCTACCGGCACCGTTTCCAGCAATGACAATAAAGGCTCACCATTAAACCAATGTAGCTTTTCGGTTTTGTCAACAATATTGTCACCCGTTAATGCGCTGATGGGCAGATAGTGTACATCTTTTAGACCCAGCGATTGGGCCATGGCGGCATACTCAATCACAATATTGTTATATACATCCTCCGAATAATCTACCAAATCCATTTTATTGATGGCCACCACCACATGTGGTATATTCAGCAAAGAAGCGATGATGGAGTGGCGGCGGGTTTGCTCTACCACACCCTGCCTGGCATCCACCAAAATGATGATGAGGCTGGCGTTGCTGGCACCCGTAATCATGTTGCGGGTATATTGCACATGGCCCGGCGCATCGGCAATGATGAACTTACGCTTGGGGGTGGAAAAGTAGCGGTAGGCCACATCAATGGTTATGCCCTGCTCCCTTTCGGCACGTAGCCCATCGGTCAACAGTGCCAAATCTATTTCACCCGCCTCCCGGTTCTTGGTCTGCTTCTCCAATTGCTCCAACTGGTCGATCAGTATGTTCTTGCTGTCGTACAATAAGCGGCCTATCAAGGTGCTTTTGCCATCGTCTACACTGCCTGCTGTTATAAAACGTAGTATGTCCATTGTTTGGTTGTTCGTTTGTTCACTGTTCAAAGTTGAAAGTCTAAAGTCTAAAGTCTAAAGTTCAAAGTTGGAAGTTCAAAGCTGGGAAACTCCTCAAATACCCAATACCCAATACCCAATACCCTAATACCCAATTCCTAAAAATACCCTCCTTTCTTCCGATCCTCCATCGCCGCTTCAGTTACCTTATCATCTATGCGGGTTTCGCCCCTTTCGCTGATGCGGGTGGCGATGATTTCTTCAATCACTTCGTCCAATGTTGCGGCTGTTGACTCCACTGCAGCGGTACAGGTCATATCGCCCACGGTGCGGTAGCGTACTTGTTTGGTAAGCAGCACATCCGATTCATCAATCCGTACAAAATCGGATACAGCCACCAATTGCCCCTCGTGTTCAATTACCTGCCGCTCATGGGCAAAATAAATAGAAGGCAGCGGAATGTTTTCCTTACGGATATAGTTCCATACATCCAGCTCTGTCCAATTGCTGATAGGGAAGGCCCTTACATTTTCGCCCTTGCTGATTTTACCATTGTAGGTATTCCACAGCTCAGGGCGCTGCAGCTTCGGGTTCCATTGTCCAAATTCGTCACGCACCGAAAATATACGCTCCTTGGCCCTTGCTTTTTCCTCATCCCTTCTGGCACCGCCGATGCAGGCATCAAAGCCCTGCTCTTCAATGGTGTCGAGCAGGGTATAGGTTTGCAGCCAATTGCGGCTGGCAAATTTGCCCTTGGCTTCGGTGAGTTTGCGCTGGCGGATAGTATCTTCTACACTTCTTACAATCAATGTGGCGCCCACTTCATTGGCCAACCAATCACGAAAGGCCAGTGCTTCGGGAAAGTTGTGCCCTGTATCAATATGCACCAACGGAAAGGGGATCTTGCCCGGTGCAAAAGCCTTTTTGGCCAAATGCACCAAGGTGATGGAGTCCTTGCCACCGCTGAACAGCAGGGCAGGACGCTCAAACTGTGCCGCTACTTCCCGCATGATGTGGATGCTTTCCGACTCCAGTTGCTCTAAATAGCCGATGCCTTCCGAAACCAATGCTGTGCTATCGTTTTGTTGTTCCATTTTTGATTGTATAGTGAGTTCAAAAGTATGATAATGTTATGATTGCTGTGCCGCTGGGGCCGTTTCGTGCAGACCGCATTCTTTTTTGTCGGCATCCTCCCACCACCAACGGCCGGCCCTAAAATCTTCACCGGGTTTGATGGCCCTGGTGCAGGGTGCGCAGCCGATGCTTACAAAACCTTTGTCGTGCAAAGGGTTGTAAGGGATTTTGTTTTGTTGGATATAGGCTTTCACCTCCTCGGTTGTCCAATGTAGCAGGGGATGGTATTTTAATACTTGGTGGGTGGCATCCCATTCCAATTGTGTCAATTGTTGTCGGGCAGCCGAATGTTCGGCCCGCAGTCCCGTAACCCACAATTGCTGCCCGGCCAAGGCCCTTTGCAGGGGTTCCACTTTGCGGATATGGCAGCAGGCTTTGCGGTTGTCCACCGATTCGTAAAAGGAGTTGGGCCCTTTTTCGGCCACAAAAGCCTGTAGCAAATCGGCATTGGGATAGTAGGCTTGGATGGGTGTTTGGTAGGTGGCGTTGGTACTGCTCCATACCGAATAGGTTTCGGCAAACAAACGCCCTGTATCTAATGTAAACACACGAATGGGCAGTGCATTGCTATAGATGGCATGTGCGATGGCCTGATCTTCAAAACTAAAGCTGGTAGAGAATACGGCCGACTGTGGGTAGAGCGATGACATGTGTTGCAAACCTCCCCAACTAGTTTCCCTATCTTTTTGGTAGAGTATGTCGCCAAGCGTATGTATTTGTTCTGTAGTCATGAAAAATAAATAAGTAAATTGAAAACGGTGTTAGGATAAAGCGTAGGCATTAGCAACAACAGCGGTTGCACATATAATGAGAGGCAGGGTTGTGAAATTGCAATGTCATTAGTCTATCTGTTTGATGGACAAAATTAGGAATTATACTATTACGATGTTTGTTTTGCATAAAAAAAAGGATTTATTTTTTTTCAACACCGGTGCATAACGGTTTATAGAGCCTTTTGAGCAATTGCATTTGTTAATTTTTTGTATAATCTGAAAATATTTTTGGTAAAATGAGGCTGCCCCTTATATCTTTGTGCCGGATTTAACATTACTTATCAAGAAAGGCAGAGGGTTATGGCCCGATGAAGCCTTGGCAACCCCTACAACACATTCGGTTGTAAGAAGGTGCCACTTCCATCTCTCGCCACTGGCGGGAGGCAGATAAGCCAGCGTTAGTTTTTCAAATTGTACACAACGATATTGTAAACTCACTTGGCGATGCAGGTGGGTTTTTTTATGCCCAAAACTGGTACAGCGTATTGCTGTTGCCTGCCTACATCCCCCTTGCCTGCACTTTCTTGACGGTAAATCAATAAACGGTCAATTACAATTGAAATGTACAAATGAGCCATTTACCAAATCAGGAAAAAAAGTCAATTGCAGTGCCTTTTGCCTATCCGTTGCTAAAATATATTTGGCAATATGGCATTAAGCCCACTAAATTTGTAGGGTATAACATTTATTCATGTCGCCAACAGCACATATCATTTCTTCTCCCATTGCAGCTACTTGCTGTTGTTGTATGCCGTAGGGCATCATATTTATCTACACCCCGAATGGGCGCCGGCCCAGCATATCCCGGTAATTCAATTAATTAGCATTATTATTTCGCTGCACTTGCAGTAGCATTAATCATTTTTAAAAAAAATCATAGTATGAGCAATCTTCGTTTTGAAACTTTACAGTTACACGCTGGCCAGCAAATAGACAAATCTACCAATGCCAGGGCCGTTCCCATTTATCAAACTACTTCGTATGGCTTTAATAACAGTGAGCATGCTGCCAATCTGTTTGGCCTAAAGGAATTTGGCAATATTTACACCCGTATCATGAACCCCACTAGCGATGTGTTTGAGCAACGCATTGCAGCATTGGAGGGCGGTGTAGCCGCTTTGGCCACCGCATCGGGACAGGCTGCACAGTTTTTGGCACTCAACAATATTTTACAGGCGGGCGACAATTTCATCTCCACCAGTTTTCTGTACGGCGGCACCTACAATCAATTTAAAGTAGCTTTCAAGCGCTTGGGTGTCGAAGCCCGTTTTGCCGACGGCGATGATGTGAAAAGCTTTGTGAAACACATTGATAAAAACACCAAGGCCATTTATTTGGAAACCATTGGTAACCCCCGCTTGAATATCCCCGATTTTGAAAAGTTTGCGGCACTTGCCAAGGAATACGATTTGCCATTGATTGTGGACAATACGTTTGGTGCTGGCGGCTATCTTTTCAAACCATTGGAGCATGGGGCCAACATTGTGGTGGAATCGGCTACCAAATGGATCGGCGGCCACGGTACTACCATCGGCGGTGTAATCATCGATGGCGGTAATTACAATTGGGGCAACGGCAAGTTTCCGCAGTTTACCGAGCCCAGCGAAGGCTATCACGGTCTTAAGTTTTGGGAAGTGTTTGGCGAGGGCAACCCCTTGGGCCTCCCCAATATAGCATTCATCATCCGGGCTAGGGTAGAGGGCCTGCGTGATTTTGGTCCCTCTCAAAGTCCTTTCAATTCTTTCTTATTGCTGCAAGGCTTGGAAACCCTGTCGCTGCGGGTAGAAAGGCATGTAGCGAATGCATTGGCGCTGGCCCAATGGTTGGAGCAACATCCTGCCGTGGAACAGGTTTTATACCCCGGCTTGGCAAGCAGTGCCTATCATGATTTGGCAAAAAAATACCTGAAAAACGGTTTTGGCGGCGTGTTGCAGGTAAGCATTAAGGGCGGCAAGGAAAATGCGGCCAAATTCATCAATTCCTTGCAATTGGTAAGTCATTTGGCCAATGTGGGCGATGCCAAAACCTTGGCCATCCATCCTGCCAGCACCACGCATGAGCAATTGAGCGAGGCAGACCAATTGGCTTCCGGCGTACAGCCCAATCAGGTACGGGTGAGTGTGGGCATTGAGCATATAGAGGATATCAAAGCTGATTTTGAGCAGGCGTTTGCGAAGGTATTTGCGGAGGAGTTGGTGGAAGGGTGAGGGGATACTGGATGCTAGATGCTGGGGGCTGGGGACTGGATACTGGTGGCTGGATACTGGATGTGGGGGCTTTGCCGACACCAAGTATATCCAGCAAAACGGGGCAGTAGGTATGGCTGGGGACTGGATGCTAGAATCTAGTATCCAGAATCTAGTATCTAGAATCCAGCATCTAGGATCCAGCATCAAACAATAAACAATCAATCATAAACCAAATGTCTACACAGGTTTTTACATACGATAAGCCTTTTTTACTGGAGAGCGGAATTGAACTATCCGGCTATCACTTGGCGTATACTACTTATGGTCAGTTGGATGCGCAGGGCAGTAATGTGGTTTGGATTTTTCATGCGCTTACGGCCAATAGCGACCCGGCGGAGTGGTGGCCGGGACTGGTGGGTGAGGGTAAACTGTTTGACCCTGCCCAGTATTTCATCGTATGTGTCAACATGCCGGGCAGTTGCTATGGTAGCATCGGTCCTTTGGATATCAATCCCAAAACAGGAGAGCGTTGGTACCATGATTTTCCTTTTTTTACCACCAGGGATATGATACGGGCTTACCAACCCTTGCGCCAATTGTTGGGCATCCAAAAAATACATATCGGTATTGGCGGCTCCATGGGCGGGCAACAGTTGCTGGAATGGGCTATAGAAGAGCCTGCGCTTTTTGAATATGTGCTGCCTCTTGCCACCAATGTGCAACATTCGCCCTGGGGCATTGCTTTCAATGTATCACAGCGCATGGCCATCGAAGCCGATACCAGTTGGCAACAGCGCCAGCCCGAAGCAGGTTTGGAAGGTATGCGGGCAGCCCGCAGCGTGGCCCTACTTTCTTATCGCCATTACCTGGCCTATGGCGAAAGTCAAGCTGATGAGGGCGATGGCTTGTTGGAAGATTACCGGGCAGAAAGTTATCAGCGTTACCAAGGCGAAAAACTGGTGCGCCGTTTCAATGCCTTTAGTTATTATTTTTTGAGCAAGGGCATGGATGCGCACCATATCGGCCGAAACAGGGGCGGTGTCGAAAAGGCAATCAAAGCCATCAAAGCTCAGGTACTCACCATCGGCATACAAACCGATATGCTTTTTCCCGTCAACGAACAGGAATGGATAGCGGCACATGTGGCCAATGGTCATTTACAAATCATCGAATCGCCCTATGGCCACGATGGTTTTTTGGTAGAGTATGCGGCCATTGAACAAATCATAACCCGTTTTTTAGCAGCTACTCGACAAGATGTTGCGGTGGCGGCTAGTAATAATGGCCAGCATGGTTAACGAACATCTAATCAATTAATTGACAATTTAAAAAAATCAAATGGACGCATTGAATGAAAAACCATTAAACGGAACAACAAACAATAAGGATAGCCGAGCTTTGCGCATTGGGCTGTTTGGCTTTGGGGTAGTGGGCGAGGGCTTGTACAAAGTATTACAACGCACACCATCGCTCAATGCAACAATTGCAAAAGTGTGCATCAAAAATCCCGACAAGCAGCGCAATGCCCCGGCCGAGCTGTTTACCACCGACCGCCATGCATTGCTCAACGATGATAGCATCAACGTAATTGTGGAAGTGATCAGCGATAGCCAAGCGGGTTTCGAAATTGTGAGCGAAGCCCTTAAAAGGGGCAAGCAGGTGGTGAGCAGTAGTAAAAAGAATATTGCCGAAAACCTGCCTGAATTATTGGCTTTGCAACAACAAACCGGTGCTTCCTTTTTGTACGAAGCTGCTGCCTGTGCATCCATACCCATTATCCGCAACTTGGAAGAATACTACGATAACGACCTGCTGCACTCGCTGCGGGCCATTGTAAACGGCAGTACCAATTATATCCTTACCAAGATGTTTGAAGAAAAGCTGGACTTTAGGGATGCACTGTTGCAGGCACAGCAATTGGGCTTTGCCGAAGCAGATCCTTCGTTGGACATAAATGGATTGGATGCCCTGAACAAATGGGTGATACTGCTCTGCCATGCTTACGGTATTTTGTCGCACCCACTGGGCGTTTTGTTCACGGGGATACAGAATATCCATGCCGGGGATGCGGCTTATGGTTTTGAAAAAAACTATGAGATACGGTTGGTGGCGCAGGCCAAAAAATTGCACAATGGCAAGGTGGCTGCTTTTGTACTGCCGCAATTTGTGAAGCAAGACGATCATTTGGCTTTTGTTAAGAATGAATACAATGGGGTAGTGATTGAAAGCTCGTTTTCCGACAAACAGTTTTTTTATGGAAAGGGGGCCGGCAGCTTTCCTACGGCTTCGGCTGTGCTGAGCGATATTGCAGCCCTGCGCTATGGCTACCGCTACGAATACCGCAAACGCTACAACCATCAGCCCAATGAACTGACGGATAATTTTTACCTGCGGGTGTTTTTGAGTTTTGACGATTGGAAGTATATCCCCCGTGAAAAACTGGCTTGGGTGGAAGAATGGCATGCCGAAGAGGGCCGTAAATACCTGATTGCCGTGTTGCCTTTTTCCGAGCTGCAGCAAAACAATTGGTGGAAGGAAAACAACACATCGCTGATATTAACGCCCGACCCGATCATTGAAGATGTGGAGATCCGCAATGTAAAAAAGCGGAGTTTGGAACTGGCGGGGCTGGTTTAGGGTAGAGTTGAGAGTTGATAATGGATAATTGATAGTGGATAGTGTGAATAATGAATAGTTAATAATGAATAATTGATTTTAGGTGGTGGATACTGGTTGCTAGATACTTGATATTGGATATGGAGGGCTTCTTGCCGACATAGATCCTGCCCGATTGCGTTATTTAGGCGGGCCGTAGGTATGGCTGGATATTGGATGCTTGATACTGGATAAATTTATTTCCAATGCATTTCAGTAATAAATATCAATTACCCTGTATCTGCTATCCAGTGTCTGCTATCCAGTATCCGCTATCCAGTATCCATTATCAATCCGTGTAATCCGTGCAATCTCCATCAATCCGTGGTCAAATAATCCCTAATCCAATAATTTATAATCAATAATCTATCCGGTGCTGTACCTTTGCCGTATTAAAAAACCACGATAAGCAAGTATATGGAGTACAGGATTGAAAAAGATACCATGGGCGAGGTAAAAGTGCCTGTGGATGCCTTGTATGGCGCACAAACCCAGCGTAGTATTGAAAATTTCCAAATTGCGCAGGACATCAACAAAATGCCCAAGGAAATCATTCGGGCTTTTGCCTATTTGAAAAAAGCGGCGGCGCTTACCAATTTTGATGCGGGTGTGCTGCCCAAAGCAAAATGCGACCTGATCGGCCAAGTATGCGACGAGATACTGGAAGGCAAGCTGGATGCCTATTTCCCACTGGTGGTATGGCAAACGGGCAGCGGTACCCAAAGCAATATGAACGTGAACGAAGTGGTGGCCTACCGTGGCCATGTAATGCAGGGTGGCCAATTGGGCGATAAAGAGAAGTTTTTGCACCCCAACGATGATGTGAACAAATCGCAGAGCAGCAACGATACTTTCCCTACGGCCATGCACATTGCGGCCTATAAAATATTGGTAGAAGTAACCATCCCCGGTATTGAAAAACTACGGGATACCTTAGCCGCCAAAAGCAAGGCATTTATGGATGTGGTAAAGATCGGCCGCACCCATTTTATGGATGCCACGCCACTTACCTTGGGGCAGGAAATCAGCGGTTATGTATCGCAACTGGACCATGGGCTGAAAGCGATTAAAAATGCGTTGCCTCATTTGTCTGAATTGGCGTTGGGCGGCACTGCCGTGGGTACGGGCATCAACACACCGCCCGGCTACTCCGAAAACGTGGCCCAACATATTGCCAACCTCACCGGACTGCCCTTTGTAACGGCTGAAAATAAGTTTGAGGCATTGGCCGCACATGATGCGGTGGTAGCGGCACATGGCGCATTAAAAACCGTAGCCGTAAGCCTGATGAAGATTGCCAACGATATCCGTATGCTGAGCAGCGGCCCCCGCAGCGGCATCGGCGAAATCTTTATCCCCGACAACGAACCCGGTTCCTCTATCATGCCCGGCAAGGTAAACCCTACCCAATGCGAGGCGTTGACCATGATTGCCGCACAGGTAATGGGCAACGATGTTACCATTGGCATAGCGGGTAGCAATGGCCATTTTGAACTGAATGTGTTCAAGCCGGTGATGATTTACAACTTCCTGCACAGTGCACGCTTGATTGGCGATGGCTGTGTTTCCTTTAACGACCGTTGTGCCGTGGGCATTGAACCCTTGCATGCCAATATCAAAAAGCATGTGGACAATTCTTTGATGCTGGTAACGGCGCTCAATACCAAAATCGGTTATTACAAGGCGGCTGAAATTGCCCAAAAAGCCCATAAAGAAGGTACCACGCTGAAAGAAATGGCGGTGCAACTGGGTTATGTTACCCCTGAAGAGTTTGACCAATGGGTGATTCCGGGGAATATGGTGGGGAGGTAGTTGATGTGCTGATTAGCTGATGGGATAATGTGCTAATGTGCAGATGCCTACAGCCAAGCCTGCCCGACTGCGACGTTCAGGCGGGCCTGTCCAGCATGGCGGGGCGGAACGCATGGTGCAAGTATGCAAATTTAATACCTTGGTAGGTGTCCCACCGACCAGGGAGGTAGATTGGTGATGGGTGGTCTGCCAACTCTTTATGAGAAATATGATGGAATGAAATATTGTATTTAATCCCTTAATCAGTATGATGAAAATATTTTACTGTTTTGTACCGATTGTGTTTTTTACGCTGACTGCAATAGGACAGGTAAAGAAAATTGACAGTATCCTGAAAATGAGGGAAATAAAAGAGCCCGTTTACCTGATGGATGAAGCAGGCTGCAAAGTGATGTACCTACCGCTGGAGTATGGTAAGTTTAAGTTTACTGTAAATCAGTCTGCATTTGTACAAGAATTGAAAAATGCCAATATAGCGGGCATTGACTTAGTGTATTCTGATTACCCGGCTAAGAGTGATTTTACCTCATTGAGCAGAAAGCGGTTCGAAAGCCTCTACAAGATTTTACCAACATTATTTGCTGATAAAAGTATACGATTCAGGCGTATTAGGCAAACGGAAGCTGCCAATAAGGAAGAAGCTTCTTATCTATCGCATGGATTTTATATTTATTACCGAGAGTTGCCGGGCAAAGAAGGGGCCATCCGTGAAATAAAAAGATTAAAGGAAATGATACGTGGGGATATGCCTGTTGCAGTACCTGACTCCGTGGCAGGTACTGACAGTGCCATTAAATATTGCTCCATATGGTGGGTACAAAAAGACACTGCCACCATACACGATACACTGGCAGGATATACGAGAAGCATGATTAAAATGTCGAAAAAAGATGCAGTTGCCGATAGCTTGATCATGATGGAATACTATAAGTTTTACGACGGGTACGACTCTGTGTACTTAATGATGGATGTAAACAAAGACAATTGTGACACTTGGGGGGATGTATATTCTTATACAATGGTTGACTCAACCGTATCGAATGTTTTCAGGCGGCAAAAATGGGCAAAAGCTATGATACTTGCCGATGTTACCGGCAGTATGTACCCTTATACCGGGCAATTGCTGATATGGCTAAAGCTCACCATGACCGACAAAGTGCAACGGCAGTTTGTTTTTTTTAATGATGGTGATGCCAAAACAGATGCAGAAAAAGTGATTGGCAAAACAGGGGGTATCTATAAAATAGTTACTGCTGACTACAATGAAGTGCTGAAAACAATTGAAAAAGCTATGGTCAATGGTAGTGGTGGCGATGCACCTGAAAACAATATTGAGGCATTGCTAGCAGCCGAACGCAATTGCGTTTCTTGCGACTCTGTAGTGATGATTGCCGATAACTGGGCGCCGGTAAAAGACATATCATTACTGGGCAGTATTAAAAAGCCCATAAAAGTGGTGCTGTGTGGCGTATATGACAAAATACACACCGATTATTTGAATATTGCCCGCAAAACCGGTGGCTCGCTGCACTTGATGGAGCAGGATATTTATGAGCTTTCAAAAATGAAGGAGGGTGAACTGATTGAAATTAAGGGAACCAAGTATCGCATTACTGATGGATTGTTTAAGATAGTGGATGAAAAAATGCTTTGAAATAGGGTATAGTGATTAAAAGAACATTTAATTGGTTAAACCATACAGCGGTAAAAAATGACAAATCATTTCATCATCCCCGGCTTGGGCAACTCCGGTACCGATCATTGGCAAACCCATTTTGAACAAAGCGGCCCCCATTTTACCCGCATCCAACAAAAGGAATGGGATGCCCCGCATTGCCAAGATTGGGTAGATAATATTATCAAAGCCCTGCAAGGGGTTGATTTGAGTTCGGTGGTACTAATCGGCCATAGCCTTGGCTGTACCACCATTGCGCATTGGGCGGCACAACAAAAGCTGTCTATCAAAGGGGCTTTGTTGGTAGCCCCCAGCGATATCGAACAGCCCCAATATGATTTTCCCGCTACGGGTTTTGCACCCATCCCTACTGCGACCTTGCCTTTTCCATCCATTGTGGTGGCAAGTACCAATGATGAATGGGTGAGTTTGGAAAGGGCCACTTATTTTGCCCGCCAATGGGGCAGCCGCTTGGTGAATATCGGCGAGGCCGGGCATATCAATGCAGTGGCAGGCTTTGGGCCTTGGCCGCTGGGATTTGAACTGTTGCAGCAGTTATAGCTCCCCAATAATTATTCATTATTAATTATTCATTACTGTAGCTCTCACCACCGGCTGGTACTGCGGATCCACTTTTTTGGCGGGCGGCGCATCAAAGCGTACCTGTTGCCCATCCCACCAAAGGTATTGCGGCGTACCGGTTTTGTTATTGTCGTTGAACATCACGCCGTTCATCTTTTGATCAAAATCTTTTTGCAAGAGTTCGGGGGCATGGCCCATTTGCTCAAGCCCTTTCCGGCCAGCAATCGCCGTCCAAGCAAAACCTACCGTACCGCTGCCTTCACCATTTTCTTTTACCCAAAAACCTTTGGCATCTTGGTTGGCAATGTATAGCCCAGCGGATGGACCGGTGGGGGTAACGGTTACCACTATATCATCGGCATTGGCCATGTTGGTAAACATTTCGCTAAATGGGATGTACTGTTGCCCGTTTTGCAGGCTGCCCTTGCCCTTGGCATACACTTCGGGTTGGAGGGTAGCCAAGCCATAGGCGGGGGTACGGCTGCCATCGGCATTGGGTACCAGTTCGGCCATGGGTTCGTTGGTATAGGCTTTGCCATCTACATACAAACTATAACGCTCGCCTTTTACATGGGTACCATATACCAAGCCACGCATCCAACCGCCCATCACGCCGCCATAAATACCCATGCCAATATGGGTGTTGGGGCTTTCGGGTGCGCTGCTGCGGCCACCGATTCCGCCCAGTTCAAAGGCCCTACCAAAACCATACACACTGTAATCGTTTAAATTGGCCGCATAATATGCCAATGAGGCCAGCGCTATGCCAAAATCATCGGCCATAACACCGCCACAGCGTGTATCGGTACTGCCCATAGTGCCATGTACCCCAAAAGTGTATTGCCCGTTGGTAGCCGTGGTATTGCCAATTACGCCTGCCCTTGGCCCTGTGGCTGCCTGCGTACGAAAACCAGTGCCTGCCGTACCGGATTGGTTGAGGCCCCTTACGCCCGCTGTATTAAAAATACCTGCTGTAGTGCTTTGGTACTCGCCCTGTACGCCGGCGTACTGCGTGGTACCACCCTGTACGGCCCCGTAAACACCCGCCCCATTAAAGCTGGAATAGCCATTGGTGGCAAAGGGAAAAGTAGCGTTGCCAACCGCAGCCATCAGGTCGCCCGGTATAGTGGTATTGGTGGTGCCAATAAAAAACTCGCCCAGGTTGCTCAACCTACCCCTTATTATATTATTGCTGATCAAGTCGATATGATTGTTGGACGTAGTGCCCAAGGTACCCGTACTCAACAAGCCATTGCCAAAAATAGTCCAGGTATTATAGGCCGCACCACTGGCTACCCAATTGGGCGTTGAGGGGCCGCCAAAGTTGAAGTAAAAACCCGGCTGCCCATCGGTTTGGTAAATGAGCAATCCATTGGCGGGGTTGGGGATGAGCAAACGTTGGGCCTGTGTCATGCGTGGCACCAGCAAGCCCTTGGTGGTACTTACAATGTCCAACTGTGCAGAGTTATCCGGCGTTGGTGTGTTGATGCCTACATTTTGGGCGGTTGTATAAAGGCCAGACAGGAGGCAAAATGCAGTAATTATTCGTCGCATATTTTTTTGCTATAAAAATAGGAATTTGTAGGGTAGGACGAGCAAATAGTACATATAGAAAAAGTTATATTAACGGTAAAAAATAGCAGTACAATCCGTTATGATATCATGTGATGAGGAGCAGCGCTCGTCACGTTAAAATTGTAGCGTTTTAACAATACCCAACTCTTTAACCAAATGTCGCCAACCCCTTCATTACTGCAAAGCATCGTTACATTCCAGAGGCTTGTAATAACAGGGGTAGTAATTCGTCGCTGCAAATTTGCGGAGGACATCACGGGGGTAGTAATTCCATGTCGTTGGAATGTAATGGTTATTAGAGGGAGTGGTAATGGGTTCTTGCAGAAATGTGGTGGGATACATCGGTTGCGCAAGGCAAACGCATCTAATTTTATTGTGCTTGAATCGTTGCTGAACAAGCCGTATAGATGCATTCTATTGACCGCTTGCTTGTGCTTGCCCTGCCTTTGCCGGCAGGCAGGCTCGGGCCGGCGGGCCTCGTTCCGGGTTCACCACTGCATTTAGCCCTTTTTCTGAGACCCCTTCGCCCCAGAAAATCCGCCTACGGCGGACCGGTCTCGTCATTAATGACGAGATGGTTCACCTCGGAACTGTTGGGGGTTACCCACTTTTTGCATTGTTATATCAAGGCAAATGGGGCGGCTTCCCTAAATTTAATTTGGATGCGTTTGCCCTGACCGGTTGCGTTAGGTTAAGGGCACATCAAAAGAAAATGTATAACTTTATCGCCCCCTTAAACAGGCAACATGAAAAAAGAACTGCTTTCATTTGTAAAGGAATACTTAAAGGCGCTTGATGACAATAATGCTGCGGTTTTTGCAGGGGCGGGCCTATCTATTCCTGCTGGCTACGTCAATTGGAAAGGGCTGCTGAAGGATATTGCCGATGAGTTAGGGCTGCAGATTGACAAAGAAGACGATTTGATTGCATTGGCCCAATACCATGTTAATAAAACGGCAGGCCGGGGCGGTATCAACCAAAAATTAATAGATGAATTTAGCAAGTCTGCACAACTGACCATCAACCACCAACTGCTGGCCCAGCTTCCGATACAGTATTATTGGACCACCAATTATGATACACTGATTGAAAAGGCATTGGATGCGGCCAATAAATCGGTGGATGCAAAGCTGGCACCTGAAAACCTCTCCCTTTCTAAACCCCGGCGGGATGCGGTGGTATATAAAATGCATGGCGATATAAGCCAGCCCCACAAAGCCGTGCTTACCAAAGACGATTATGAAAATTATAATGCAGCAAGACAATTGTTTACCACGGCTCTGCAGGGCGATCTTGTATCCAAAACATTTTTGTTCATAGGGTTTAGTTTTGATGATCCCAACCTGGGCTATATCCTTAGCCGCATCCGGGTACTGCTGGGCGAAAACCAACGGCCACATTATTGCTTTTTCAGGCAGCCGCAGGAAGCCGATTATACCAGTAAAGGCCATAGCCCTGAAGATGCGGCCAAACAATGTGCGTACGACCGTTTAAAGTTGGATTATCGGGTTAGGGACCTGAAGCGGTACGCCATCCAAGCCTTGGTAATAGATGAATATAACGAAATAACAGAAGTGCTGCAGTTGCTGAACAAAAAACTAAAGCGGCGCAATATTTTCATATCGGGTGCAGCCCATGAATACGGCCATTGGGGGGCAGAAGCGGCCAATGCACTGGTGTATGACCTGTCTAAAGAATTGGTGGGCAATAAAAATAATTACCGGCTCATTACAGGTTTTGGCAAGGGCATCGGCAGTTCGGTTATCAACGGCGTGCTGTCGCATGTGTTTTCTACCAAATACCAGCACTTGGATGAGTCCATCATCATGCGGCCCTTTCCGCAGTTGGTACCGCCGGGCGCCGATAAAAAACAACTGTGGACGGATTACCGGAGCGACATGGTAGCGGAAGCAGGCATTGCCGTTTTTATGTTTGGCAACCGATTGGAAAATGACCAATTGATAGAATCGAGGGGAGTGATACAAGAATTTGAGCTTGCGGTGGATAAAGGGGCCCTGCCCATTCCCATTGGCGCTACGGGTTATGCGGCAGAGACCATTTGGCACATGGTATCAAAAGATTTGATCGGATATGGATATATCAGTGAGGAAATGCAGCAGGCATTTGCCCTGTTGAACGACCGCACCCAATCTGCCAAGGACCTGATCAATGCAGTGGAGAAGATCGTAAACCTTTGCCAGTAAGAAATTCGGGAATTGGGTATTAGGTATTGGGAATTGGGATGTAGAGTCTGTGTAATTGGTGCAATCGTTCTAAATCCGTGGTAAGGGAATTGGGTATTAGGATGTAGAATCTGTGTAATTGGTGCGATCGTTCTAAATCCGTGGTTAAGGAATTGGGGTATTAGGAATTGGGTATTGGGAAGAAAGAGTAGAATAATTCGTGTAATAAGTGTAATTCGTTACAATCAGTGTACAAAAAATAATTCGTGTAATCAGTGCAATTAGTTATAATCAGTGTCCAAAGAATAATTCGTATAACCAGACTGCCATGAGGCAGGTCAGTGAAATAAGTTACAGTCAGTATCGAAAAGCAATTCGTGTAATCAGTGCAATTCGTTATAATTCGTGTACAAAAAAAAATATCAAAATGGAACTAACCCTTTTACAGCCCGCTACAGCCAATAGCCCCGCCGCCATCAATCTCCAGGGGCATTTATTGCAAACGGTTACCCTGCCCGAAGGGGAGTGGACAAAGCAACCTTATACCTGTGTGTCTTTTGCCTGGGGCGAGGCCAAGATGCCCAACCCCTTGGCACCGGCCTATCACATGACGGTCAGGGCGCTACCGGTATTGGATACTGCTATTAAGGCCATGGGACATATTACCAAAAACGGCGCGCCCTTTGCCCTGTGGATGGATACTTTTTGCATCCCCAATGATGAGGAACTCAAACAATTGTACTTGGGCAGGATGGGTAATATTTATGCCCAAGCGGCACAGGTATTGGTAGTGCTATCGCCCACCTTGCAGCCGCTGCTACAGGCCATCCGAAATGGAACGGCCATACCCAATGAACTGCTGCTATTGCTGAATAACGACGAATGGGTTACCCGTGCCTGGCCCTATCAAGAAATTGTGAACAGCGGCAGCTTGTTTTTTGTGACCGAGGGAGATAGCGGAGCTCCTATTAATGGTTTTTCTTTTTTTTCTGCCATTGCCAATGCGATTGAACCCTATTGCAAAGCCGCAGGCTACGATGCTTTTACCCAGCAAGAAAAACTGCCCGGTCTAACTGCTTTTGAAGCCGTAGTGTTGGATTGGAACCTTGCCAATTATGGGGAACGCTCAGCCTATCAGGTAATGACTAGTATGTGCTACCGCAGCACTTATCAACCCGATGGCTTAATACTTGCCATGATTGGCAGTATTGCTGGTATTCAGCCCTCCAAGGAGGCATCCGCATTACCACCGGCCGAGCAGTTTATGCAGACATGCGAAGCCAAGGGCGATTTTTCGTTTATATATGCTACTGCGGCCCGCAGCACCGATGCGCATAAAACTTGGCGGCCGGCCGATGGCAGTTTTAGGCCCGTATTGCCTTGGCTCTATTGCTTTGGCGAAGGGCAAGCAGGTAAGCTACTGCCCGAAGGTCTGGAACTGCAAAAGATGTGCTTATTCGCACCATGTACTATAGGTGCCGATGTGGTGGAAAATACAATGCGGATCATGCGGTACAACGGCGAAGCGCCTGTTGGCAAGCCTATTGACCATATACTGTCCTGTATGCGCAAAGTCGGCTTTACGGGTTGTGGCCAAGCCATTGAACTGGAAAAGGGATACTTTTTTCCGCAGGAACAGATAGATGATCTAAGCGATATACAAGTGCTAGTAGCCACCGGCATCCATTGGACCTTTGGCGCACCGGGCCTACTGGTAAAAGCATTAGGCAATGGTACCTACCAATACGTGGGGGTAGGGGTGTTTGCCGGCCAATTAGGCAAGGGGGAGGAGACTGTTACAATTGTGTAAGTAAAATGGGTATCTTAGATTAAAAATATAGTCCCATCATTATTGTACATTGAAAATATCATGAAAATGAAGCGTATCCTCCTGATAGTTGTTACCCTTACGGTTATCTTAGTAGCCTGCTCCGACAAAGACAGTCGTAACAAATTAGCCCTGTTGTCGCCTTTTAAACCAAGTCCTACCGACTCGGCCTACGCCCCGTTGCGGCCAAGCGTGCAAAGTTTTACCATTGACAATAGCCGTGCCAATACCCTAAAAGCGGTCAATGGAACGGAAGTTTTGCTGCCAGCGGGTTGTTTTGTGCAGGCCAATGGCCAGGCAGTTAAAGGTAAGGTGCAACTTGAAATGGTAGAAGTGGCTACTTTGTCCGATTTTATGAGTGCCGGGCTGGCCACGGTGGCAGGCGATAAAATGTTGATGTCCCGTGGGATGCTGTATATCAATGCCAAGGCCGATGGGGCACAATTGCAAATAGACAGTACAAGGCCCTTGAGTGTATCCATGCCTTTGATGCAGGGCGGCGGCGAGGGCGGCTACCAAATGTTTACGGCAGATAGTACCGGGTGGCGGGTGGATAGCACTATGATGAAAACGGCATATAATTTCACGGTACCGTTGAAGTTGCTGTACCCCCAAGGCAATAAATTCTTTTACCATTGCCTGGAAGACTATGGTGGGAAAAATGAAAAGTATCATTACATGGATACCAACATGGTTACCGTAACCAATCCACGCTTTGAAAATACGAATATTGCCACCTATGAATTCAAAAGACGCCATTACTGGTTATATAACATGAGTTATGCGATGAGCTACTTAATGGATCGGAAGAATTTACTGCAATTTAATAGCTGCGTAGAAAGGTCGTTTAACTATACCCTGTACCGGGAGTATTTCGACCATCCCCGCCGTCCTTTCAAGATTACGGATTCCATTGTAAAGCAGCAATACATCGCCTATTTTAAATCCAATAAGGAAAAGATATTGCAACTGATGGATGAAGTGAACATAGCAGCCCGTAAACATTTTTTCCAGTGGACCGATAGTAATTATTACTTCGATTTTCGGAAAATGAGTTTCGAGCAATACTATATGTACAACCTTAACCATCACTCGTCGTGGGGGTCCGATGGTTCTACCGATACAATCAACCTGTGGGATACGCCAGCAATTATTTTTCTGGACGATTACGGTGTTGATTTAAATGCTACAGATGCTTTTGAGCAGTTACAGCGCAAAAAACTACCGGTTGCAACCATCAATGAGGTGTTGACAGCGCATTTTAACCGAAAAGTTTTTATGCAGTTGTTGCAACGGCAACAAGAAATAGCTGCGAAGGTTGAAGCAACAACGAAGTTTTATGAGAATACCATATTTACCGTTGGCAAACTGGGTTGGATCAACTGCGATCAATTTTACGATGACCCCAAGGCGGGCAAAGCGGATATCTATGTAAGCAATATCAGCAATCAGCAACTGGATTATATTGATTGCTCTCTAGTGATTCCTGAATTGAATGTAAGGCTATCCGGCCATCTTGATAAACCCGGCACTTATACCTTTACCCAGCCCGGCGGCCGCTATATCAAACTACCCATCGGCCAAAAAGCTGTTATCGTAGGCGTGGCCTATCAACACGATTCCTTGTTTTTCGCCAGCCAAAAAATTACAATTAAAGATGGGCTTACCATTGGCCTCCCTATGGCAGCAATAAGCAAAAGCAGCTTGAAAGGGTCGCTGGAAGCGGCTTTAAAGTAATGTGCTAATAGGCTAATAGGATAATTAGCTTATTCCTTTGGATAGAGTGAGTACGCTGAGTGGTTGATATTTTGCACCCATCCGACTAGGTCATCCGGGCGTGCATTTGCACCATGCGTTCCGCCCCGCCATGCTGGGCAGGCTTGGCCGTTGGCATTTGCATATATGCACATTAACTAATTCCTTACCACCTTTTCCGTTACCACATTTACATCGGCGCCATTGTAAACTTTCAAAATGTACATGCCTTTGGATAGCCCCTTCATCTCTATACCAAAATTGTTATTGGTGGTGCGGCCGCTTTTTACCAAGTTGCCCGTTGCATCGTACAGTTGATAGGTGAGAGGCTTGCCCACATTCCGTTTGCTTTCTACATACAGCCTATCCCCTGTAACCGGGTTGGGGAATACTTTAAAATACTGCCGATAGTTGAGCGGATTGGGCGGTGTATCATGAGCCGACAATACTGTTGCACTGTACCTAAATTCGAGGATCACACCGGCATAAGCGGGCAAGCTGCTGGGCGGAATGCCAGCGGTAGGGCCGGAAGTGCTGTAACCACTATCGGTTGCCACATAAATGGTCAACCCATCGGGATTGATGGCCAAGTCGCGGAAACGGTTGGCGCTGCCCTTAAAATACTCAATGGGGCTGCCTACCACACCATTGCCGTTGGCATTCAGCTTTAGCCTGATGATGCGGCCACTGCGCAAAGTTGTCATTAAGATAGAGTTCTTCCAATTGGGTATTTGATTGGCTACATTGCTATTGCCATAAAAATCGATGCTGGAAGGGCCCACGGTTGGCCATGTGGCATTACTGCCTTCTGGGTTGGTAGCGGGGGATAGATCCGTGGTACCGAAAGTGCTGATGGGGGTTTTTACATTCAGGGCCGTACAACGGTTTTGTTCGGTATTGGCGCCGCTGGTAGCAGCCGTAAATGGTCCATTGCTGATGCCGTTCATATTGCCATCGCAAAGGCCGGTAACAAAGGGGTAACCATAATTGCGCCCCCGGCTGATGGTATTCAGTTCATCATCCGTTTGTGGTCCATGTTCGTTGGCATACAATGTGTCCCCACTGTTTATTTCGCCCCATACAAACCCTTGCACATTGCGGTGGCCGTGGCTATAAATGGCACTACGGTTGCCCGTTACCGAATTAAAGTAAGTATTATCATTGGGTATCCACTGGTTCAATGGATCGGCCACATTAATCAAATCCCCATCCGGCTCGGTATTGAACCGTAGTATCTTTCCTTGGTAGCAGTCGAGGTTTTGCCCATAGTGGGTCCGGTTTTTATTGCCAAACTGTCCGGCACCCATATCGCCGATAGAATAATATAGCTTTAAATCGGGCCCAATGGTCAACCGCCCTGAGTTGTGGTCGCTGCTGCCGGGCAATGTATCGATAATAATAACCGGACTACCCAAGGTTTTGGTAACGGTGTTGTAAGTATATCTTTCGATTTTTGTTTTAAAAAACTCGCCGCCATTGGTGTTGACGGAAGTGCTGTCCCACTGATATACATAGGCCACATAAACATAAGGCTTACCCGTAAGTAGCTGCGGGTGTAGGGCCAAACCCTGCATACCGCCCTGGGGCCAAGGTTTGTTGCTGGCGCCTACCCTTGCAAAACGGTTGCCGCCCACATCTATAAACTGATAAAAATTTTTGTTGCCACTTAGGTCAAGGATGGTGCGTTTGCCTCCATTGATGGTACTCACTTTGGTTATTTTATAGCTACGGGATTCCGTTACCCAAAGGCTGTCGTCGGGGCCATAGCTCACCTCCCAAGGATAACTGAGGTTGCTGGCCAATACCCTATACGTAAATGAATTGGAAGAATCCGAGGGGGTGACCGCCTGCGCTTGCACAAAGCTATTTACCGTAAGTGCTATCACTAGGCTTAAGTACAATTTTTTCATACAAAAGGATTTAAGTGTAAACAAAAAACTTTTGCTGTTTAGTGGCTCATTTATCTAACTAACGGTAAAAAAGCCAATAAATTATCTTAAGATTGACTTATTTTCAACATGTTTATAAAAAGATTTGAGGTTATGCAATAAACACAACTTTAGTACGTTGTTTGTAGGAATAACTTGTTTTTTTGCAGGTTTTCGTTAACAGCTTACTTCTAGACAGGCGTTTTTTATTAGGCGCATTTAAGAATTTCTGAAAGTACATAGAGTGTATCCTGCTTAACATGGAATAATGAAGTCGAACCCAGCAATCGTTTTGATTACCTCAAATTCCAATGTTTATGAGAAAAAATTTACGTATTTTTTCTACGGTACTGTTTTTTTTGCCCGCCATGCTGTACTGTAGCCAACTGTTCTCACAAATTACCTATGTAAATAATTATCAGGCTTCCCGCACATTTGCCAATATCACCAAACCCAATGGCGGTGTATTTGATCCAACAGATACCATCGAAGTGCGTTATACCATCTTGGTCCCTCAAAGCCCACAGCCTACCGGGGGCTCGGGAGCGGCACAAGTGCGGCATATTTTAAAATCAGCACAAATCATCGATACTTTACCGGCCAATGTAAATTTTGTGCCCGGTTCTATGCGTATAACCACCAACGAGGGTATTTTGTATAAGGGTGCTTTTACCGATGGGGCCGATGCCGACCAAGGTACTTATTCTGTTGTAGGCGCCAACCGTATTGTGAACATCCGTGCCAGACCGTTTACGGGCGTTGGTACCGATACGCTGAGCGGCGGTACATGGCGCTGGACCGGTAGTGCTTGGACCTATAACAACAATGCCACGCCGCCACAATTTTCCAACAACTCTTTTGGCATGATTACCTATCGGGTGGCTGTAAACGCTGCCTATGGTCAGTTCTTGACTTTTAACAGGAGCAGACTTTGGTTTAGGGGTACCACCGATTTTTCCGTTCAACCCAAATTTAGGTTTGCCACCAACGTAATAGCCATTTTCCAAAGCCCTGGGCTTTGTAACAGTGGTTTGGCGCTCAGCAATGTGTTTGAAACCAATGGCAGTTTTGGTACGGGCAAGCCCCGCAACAGGGGCACGGCTTCGCCCATTGTACCTACAGGGGCCATTGGCTATACATTTATCAATGCTGCGGCCAACAATCCCAACGATGGGTTCTATTCAGTTGTTAACAATAGCAGTGATGCAGGCTCGAGCAATACCAGTTTCAACGGTACTTTTTACAGTCCTAAAATATTTGACGTCTTCGATATCATTGGCGATCATACGGGTGCCACCAATCCGGCTGTGGGCAATCCGCCAGTAGATACGGCCGTCAATAGACCGGACGGAGGGTATATGTTATTGGTAAATGCCAGTTATTTAACCAATGCAGCTGTTACGCAAATCATTAAGGATGTATGCAAAAATACCTATTACGAATTTAGTGCTTGGTTCCGCAATATATGTCCCCGTTGTGGGGCCGATTCACTGGGCAATAGCAGCACCACTTGGGGCACGGGCTGGCCTGCTAACCCTGCCTATCGATCTTGGCCGGGCAATGATTCCGCTGGTGTACGCCCCAATCTGTCTTTTGAAATCAATGATACCACTTATTATACCTCGGGTGTATTGCCTTACGATAAAACACAGACCAATCCTTGGAAGAAGCGGGGCTTTTTGTTCCTGAATAGTATGGACAGCTTCCGTATTACCATCCGCAACAATTCGCCGGGCGGTGGTGGCAACGATTGGGTGATGGATGATGTGGGCGTATCGGCCTGCGTACCTTCCTTGGGCATGAACTATACGCCGTTTGTATTGGGCTGTAGCGATGCGACCAGTGTAGACGTAAACCTGATCTGCACCGTTCGCTATGCTTATAATGGCAGCTATGTATATTACCGCTGGCAACGCAGTACCGATAACGGTGTTACATGGACGAATATTTTTACGGGTGGACCTGCTGTACCCACTTTTGTGGCGGGACAATGGCAATACACGACCAATCACCAGTTTTTGGCTAGTGGCCTCGATAGTGGGCATCGGTATCGGGTAATTGTTGCTACTACCTTGGCCAACCTCAATAGCAGCACCTGTGCTTTTAGCGATAATAGCTATACGTATTTGCGTTTTATTCGGTGCAATGCCATACTAATGACCAACCTATTATCGTTTGCTGGAAAGATGGTGGGCAACAATGCCGCATTGAGTTGGCGCACTACATCCGAAATCACTTTTAGTCATTATGAAATAGAGAGGAGTTACAACGGCATCAATTTTACCAAAATAGGGGAGCTGGCCGGAAAGGGGAGTGTTGATGAAATGACGTATGGATTTACCGACCCAGATGCGTTGAATGGATCGGCTTATTACCGGCTGAAGATGGTGAACAACGATGGAGCCTATCAATACAGCAAAACGGTACTGCTGAGTATTGATGATTATGTATTTAGCGTAAAACCGGGATTAAACCCTTTTACGGGCAACCTGCCGATAGAATATATTTTGCCACTAGAGGGGATAATAAATGTGGTGGTATTTGATGCCGTTGGTAAGTCGGTGTACCAAGAGCAAAAAATGGGCAAAAAGGGTTTGAACAATGCGTTACTGACCCTTCCGGCTAGTTTGGCAGCGGGTTTGTACACCTTAAAAGTGCAGTATCAAAACGAAGCTATTAGCAAACGAATAGTAAAAAAGAGTACCAATTAACTGGCATAGTTAGTTTACACAACAACAGCGCCCCGGCAACGGGGCGTTTGCCGTTTTAAATGATGAGTGACGAATGAGGAATGTTGAATGAGGAACCGCTATTCGTCATTTGGCGCAGCATGCCACCGGGGCGAAGGCATGGCATCACTCCGCATTCGTACTTCGTCATTCATACTTCGTCATTCCTTATCAAACATTTTGCTCATGTTCGATAATTTTTTTTATATTTAATCATCAAAACCAAACGAATTATGATCAAATTTCAGGAATTGCACAAAGGCGCTTACGTAATAGCTGATTTTGAGGGCGATCTTCGCCGTGGCGAAATCACCAATGTTAAGCGGGATGAAAAAAAGGTAATGGTTGACAACGGGGCCCAGGAATTTTGGTACGATGAAACCCAATTGCACCCGCTGCCCATTAACGATGAGGAACTGGATAGCTTAAAATTTACGCATGAGCAACAGCCCGACGGTACGGTGAAGTACAAAAAAGGGGCTTTTAGGATGCTGATACCGGGGCCGGGGGATTTTTCCAAAATGGAACTGTGGTACCGGGATGAACGCCGCCATATTGTACAGCCCCTGAACTTGCACCAATTACAGCACCATTTTTATGAGCTGACCAAAGTACATTTGAACACGGATTCTTTTGAATAATACCAATTATACATATGAATTAGTCCAACTGTTTGTGGTATAATGCCGACCTACTTTGGATTAGCTCAGCAATGATTGAATTATTTAATAAGTAGCGTCGGTATAAAACAGTTTGCTAGTAACATATTGAAAAGGATGCGGTAGGTACTGCATCCTTTTTTTATTATTATTTATTACATCCCTTGCATCAGTAAACCGTATCAATAGGTTTCCTTTCTTTCCAATTCGCCTGTGGGTTTATAGTATAACCAAGTACCGCTAGGGCGGGATACAGGGATGCGGCATGGCAAGTAACTCATATTATCAGACAAGGGATCGTATTTGGCAATGTATTGGCCGATACTGTCGAATGTTACGGTGAAATTGCCTGCCAGTTTTACTTGGCCATTAGGATAATATTCCTCATACGGCCCCTTTCGGCAATTGGCCGTTACGGTATCTGTTTCAATTTTTACAATGGTATAGGTTTTGGCCAACTGTCCATTGCTGTAATAATGGCGCCAAGTACCTACCGCTTGGTTGCTTTCGTAAAAGCCTTCGGTTTTTATTTGCCCATTGGTATAATAACTGGTCCACTTATCGCCTTTGTACACTAGTTGCGAACAAACCCGCTGTGTAATCTGGCCACCGAGCAGCAATTGGTAGCGGCTGTTAAACAGTTTAAAATACCCCTTGTTGCTATAATAATAGATACGGTTGGGATAGTGCTTTAAACTATAATAATAACCAGTACTATCCTTCTTGATCAGTTTGCCCTCACTGCCTACTGCACCCGAAAACAGGGTGTCTATGTCTGTTTGGGCAAACAAACCATTGACGGCAAAGAATAATAATAAACACAAACCTGTTTTCATAATTCTACCCATCGAAGGTATGCTTGCATAAACGCACAAATGACCAAGCCTAGTATACGATTTCTATACTGAAGCAATAGCAAGCCAACTTATCAATACCTGCCTATTTCTTTACAAAAATATAAGAATCGTACTCCACAAAATCATTGGCCTTTATCTCCACCGATGTCACTTTGTTTTTACCCAAAGTAAACTTTATAGGGAAAACCCCATACTCAATGTTATCGTACTCCAACAACCATTCGTCGTTGTCCATATAGTTTAGGTGGGCGCTGAGGTTGGGATGGCTATTGAACTTTACCGTAAGCCCTCCTTCTTTTTGGGTAATGGTAAGGGTGCCATAAATTTGGTTGGTATACGTACCTACATAAGCCGCCAAAGATAGAGGAGGCGCCATTTTACCGATGCGGTCTTTCCATGCGGCTAATTCTTTTACGGCTGCGGCTTGGCCTTGGTTAAAGCCGCCCAATTGCTGTTGGCTACGGTTTACATACGGTACACCCAAGTAGGCATCCAGCACCTGATAGCGCAGCGCTTCAAAAAAGTTTTGGTTGTCGTTGTTGGTTAATATGGCAATGCCCAGTCTTTCTTCTGGCACAAAACAAACATTGCTTACCATGCCCCCGGCACCGCCCGTATGCCAGTATATTTGGCGTCCATTGTAATCAGCGGCAAATAGGCCCAAGCCATAGCCACGGAAATGAATGGGGAATGCACTGGACTTGCGGCTTCCGGTGATGATATTCACATCCCGGGTGCGTTGCAGTACGGCAAAGGGCATGATGCGCTGGCCATTGTAGCGGCCACTATCCAACTGAAACATCAACCAATTGGCCAAATCTTTTACATTGCTGATGATACTGGCGGCCGGGGCCAGGTTGTTCCAGTTGTCGTAAGGAACAATGGTCAACTTATTGGTAAATGCCGTGGTATAGGGCGTGGCCACGTTTTTGCGTCTTTCTACTCCGGTAGACAATGTATAGGTGTTGGTCATTTGCAGTGGCTTGATGATACTATCTGCCACATAATCTTCCCAAGCCTTACCGGTTACTTTTTGCACCACCTGCCCGGCAGTGAGGTAACAACTGTTGCAATAGCCATAATCTTGCCTAAAAATGGCGGAAGGTTTTAGGTATTGCATCCTGTTCATCACCTGCTCACGGGTAAGATTACTGTTCCAAAAAGTAAAATCGCCTTGGAAGGTTTTGGTACCGATGCGATGGGTCAACATATCTTTGATGGTCACCATTTTGGTAACATCTTTATCGTACAGGCTGTAACCGGGAAAATATTTGGTCACCTTATCGTCCAGCGACAATTTTTTGCGGTACTCCAATTGGGCCAGTGCGGTGCCGGTAAACAGTTTGGTATTACTGGCAATCATAAACAAGGTGTTTTCATCTACAGGTTCTTGTGTAAACACGTTTTTTACGCCAAAACCTTTTTGCAGCACTACCTTGCCATCCTTCACAATCACAATGCTCAGGCCCGGCAGTTGCCAGTCTTGCAAACCCTTGGTAATATAGTTGTTCAAACTGTCTGTAATAAACGAAGGGTTTTGGCCCTGTGCGGATAGGGCGGCAATGGTAATTATTGCAAATAATATTTTTTTCATTTTCCTATTTTAATGAGGCTTTGTGCAACGAAAGTAGTTAAAAAAGGTAAGTTGGGCGGGCCATTTATCCAAAATAAAACTGGGCAGCCTCTTTGCCGCCCAGTAGTTGCCCTTGCTGGCGTGGGTAAGTTATAAGCGTATGTATCTTTTAAAAAAGTTGACCGTTTTATCAGCAAAAATTGACACCTGTGTAGGGTTCAACTCATGAAAACCCAGATATTCATAATATTCGTGCGGTACGCCCAACTGCGTAAGCTTGGCATTCAGCCATTGGCTTTGGTATAGGGGCACGATGGGGTCGAGCACACCATGGAAAATGATGGTGGGCTTGGAATTGGCCCGCACTTGGCGATAGGGGCTATTGGCCGCGTAGATGGCAGGGTTGGTTTCCCAAGTAGCACCATTGTACTTGGTTAAAATTTCCTTTACCGATTTACCTGCAAAAATGTTAAAGCTGTTGTACCAGCTCCAATCGTCAATTACGCAGGGGCCAAATACATCGGCTACACATTTTACCGCATTGTTGCTGTTTTGTGTGTAGGTGTACAATAGCGCCAATTGTGCCCCGGCACTGGCACCGATCATGGCCAAGGTATCGGATACGGCCAAACTGTTCTTGTTGTTGATGATGTAGTTTACCGCCGCCTTGATATCGTTCATGATTTCTTGGTGGTGTACAGCAGGGTTGCTGGTGAGGCGATAATTGATGTTTACAATAGCTGCTTCGGGCCATTTGGCCTGCAAGGGTGCCACTAAGTGCGCCATGTCCCGTTTGTCGCCACCTTCCCAGCCACCGCCATGTATCATCACCATCACTTTGGTGGTATGGTTGCGGCCAGCGGGCAAATAGATGTCCATTACCTGCAAAGCGCCTGTACCATACGCCACATTTGGCCTCACTTGTGCCGGTAGAGCGGAGGCGCTGTTGGCGCTATTGACCTCAGAAGTAATGGTGGAGGGGGGTGGCTGAACCGGGCTTTTTTCGCAACTGCTTAGGTAAATGAGGGCGATGAAGCCGGCCACTGATAATAGGTTTCGCACCAACGGGGTTGTTTTACGTACTTGTTTCATATAACATTTTTTGGTTAAACGGGCAGCCAAATGGTATGGCGGCCACAGCGTAAAGATGGGGACGGGGACTACCTAGTTCCAAGTTTATGGCTGGGTAATAACAACAGCTAATTAGGGATAGGGGCATTTAATTAGATGATGTTGTAAGTAATTGATTATTAATTGCTTATTACTGGCTTGTTGTTTTTTTACGGAGAGATATTTTAACTTTTGTAGAGCAGACTGGCGGGTGTTTGTCCATTTTGGAGCAATAATTTGGCCTTGGCCGGGGTGTTGCCCGTATATTTTTTACAGTATTTGGCGAGGGTTGTAAAGGACGAAAATCCGGCTTTTTGGCCCAGAAAAACAAGTGTGTAAGAAGCGTTTTCTGCCAAGGTTAGCAATTCCAGAAAATAGAACAAGCGCTTTTTGTTGATGTATTCGTAAAAACTGCCTTCTTCCGAGCAGGCTTTGATGGCTTTGGAGAGCGTAAAGGAGGAACTGTTGAGGGTTTTACTGATATCGGCCAACGTAATATCGGGGTTCACAAAAGCCGATTCGGCCTCCATATAGGTTTGGAATTGATCAAAGCAGGCGGCCAAGGCAGTATTGTCGGCCACAGGTAAATCTGCCAAAGGCTGGTCGCCGGTTGCCATGGCACCGTCTGCAGGCATAGCTGCTGTTGGCCCCAATTGTATGGCGGCAATATTGTTACGTGCTTTCAGATAGGCTTCCGGCACATAGGGCTTTAGCAGGGCAAAATAGCCAAAAACCAATATCACCAGGGCTATGAGGCCATACCAGATACCGTACAAAGTAGTGGTAAGCGGTTCTGGTCCGTACCACCATTCTGCCACAAAAGCTGCCAACCAACCCAACCACAAAACGACCGTGATACCCAAAATGGTTTTTAACCACCCAAAGCGCAGTTTTTTTAAGTTGGAAAGCGTTTTGAGTAGGTTCCAAGAAAAGCGCTGGACTTTGGTATAAGAGCGTAAGATGATCCAAAGATTAAAAGCCAAGGCCAATGCGGTGCGCACATAATGGAATACCGTGGTTTTGACTATCAGGCTACGCTCGGCCAAAGGGTGCGGATGTAGGTAATAATAGATGCAAAAGCCCACAAACACCACTAACTCTATTGCGGCGGGCATAAAGAGCACCAACATGGTTTGGCGAGTGGGGCGGTATTGGGGATTGGTATAAGTGGCTACATATAAATAGATAAAGGGGGTAAGCAGGAAGCGGATGGGCAGGTTGGGGTAGCAGAAGAAGGGTAGCTTTTCAAATAGATAATCCATGCTGTACAACTCAAAAGCCAAGAGCAACAGCACCAAATATTGCCAAAGATAATATTTGATTACCGGCTTGCGCTTAAACTTGTACAGGCTGAGCAGCAGCAGTATCAATCCATTGGCAAGTAGGTAATAATATATCAGGTTTAGGTTCATTTTGGCTTGGCGGTTGCTTGGTTGTAGCCAAATATAGTAAAATAATGGATGGGAGAGTTGAAAGTTGAAAGGGGAGAGTTGAAAGTGGTATTAATTGAAATAGCATTAATAATGTCCGTGCCATTGTAATCAATCCGTGTTAAAAATCACAGTAATCACATAATCATGGTAATCACAGTCCAAAATCACATTAACCCTAGTCTAAGACTATTTCAAACAGGCAGGCCGGTAACCCTTCTTGGTAATGCGCTGGTAAATCGGTGGTATGTGTTAGCTGAAACAATCCCAAGAAAGTAAAGCCGGCGTTTACATAATGCTCAATCAGTTTGGTATTGTTGCCAATGGTATCCAATCGGATAAATTGTTTATCCTGCGCTTGTGCATATTGCCGTGCCCATGCCACGATGAGGGATACAAAATTGCGTCCCCTAAAGGCAGGGTGGGTGGCGATGCGGTGAATGTAAACGGCAGGGTCGGCATTGCGCTCTTCCCAAATTTGTGCATCGCTAAAAGTGGTGGCCCATACACAAGCAATCTGTCCGTCAATCTCCAGTTTCCACTGCCGGTTTTCAGCAATTTCTGTGGCAACCATATCCCTGTCAAAGTTGGGCCACACCACTACCGTTTTTTGTGCTTTTTGATGCGCAGCAGCCATGCCATACAACTCAAAGATGGCGTCTATATCTTGTATGCTGCTGTTGAAAATGTCCATTTGCTTACTCGTTTGTGCAAAAATGTAGCAACTACACCAAGCGGGCAACCCGAAACTTGCTGTATTAAAAAGGTGCAGCCTTACGCTACTAATTAATTGTGACCTTCGAGCCTGTTTAAAATTCATTCAATGGGTTCCCTATGCCACTTTTTGGCTGCAACTGCGTTGAATTTTTCGCCTTAGGCGTTTAGACTAGGGCTGCAAAATTCGCCTTGTTTCGCTCAAAAATTGACTATAGGGAAATCTCATCAATGAAATTTAAACAGGCTCTTACTCCACTTTCAACCCCCAATCAATGCCTTTTTGTGTGGCAGGAACCCCTTCTGTTAACCATTTGGCGGGTTTTTCGCCTTTGAGCAGCCAATCGAAAAACTGTTGTTCCCTTATTTGGATATCCTTGCGGTTGCGCCTTTCCACCAAGTTGTGGGCTTCGTTGTTGTAGTTGAGCAGCCACACTTTTTTGCCCAACCTGCGTAGGCCCGTAAACATTTCAATGCCTTGGTACCAGGGCACAGCGCCATCATTGTCGTTGCTCATAATCACCACGGGGGTATTCACTTTGTTAAAATGGAACAGGG